>CAZMFQ010000005.1:0-187132 GCA_964565645.1 uncultured Eubacteriales bacterium | reverse complement strand
GACATCTTCGGCGCGCCGCTTGCGGCTGAAGGTCTGTTCGCGTTCTTCCTCGAGTCCACGTTCCTCGCCGTCCTGCTCTTTGGCAGGCATCGGGTCTCCAAGAAGTTCTTCTATGTGTCCGCCTGGCTCGTATGGTGCGGTTCGCTGCTCTCGGCGCTGTGGATCATCATCGCGAACTCGTGGATGCAGTCCCCTGCCGGCTACAAGATCGTGCAGACGGCCGCCGGCCCCAAGGCGCAGCTCACGGACTTCTTCGCAGCCGGGTTCAACCCCACCACGCTGCCGCGCTATGCGCATACGATCGACGCGCTGCTCATGATGGGGGGCTTCACGGCGATGGCCATCGCGGCGTACTACCTGCGCAAGGGCGTGCACAAGGACTTCGCGCGCAAGACCATGGCAACGGGCGCCGCGATCGCCGCGATCTTCACGGTGCTCATGCTCCCGGCCGGCCACTGGCAGGCGGTCTCGGTGGTGGACAACCAGCCCAGCAAGCTCGCGGCGTTCGAGGGCCACTGGGAGGACGGTCCGGTCCCGCTCGGTATCATCGGCTATGTCGACGAGGCGAACGGCAAGACGGTCGGCATCGAGATCCCCGGCGGCGTGAACGTGCTCGCAGGCGACTTCTCGCGTACGAAGTCCTATCCGGGCCTCAACAGCTTCGCGCCCGAGGACCGGCCGCCGCTGCAGCTCACGTACCAGACGTACCACACGATGATCCTGCTCTGGGGAGCCATGCTCCTGGTGTCGCTTGCTGCGTGGTGGCTCGATCGCAAGGGCGCGCTCGAGAACAAGCGGGGTCTGCTGACGCTCATCATGTGGTCCCCGATCCTGCCGATGCTCGCCATCCAGCTCGGGTGGGCGGCGGCTGAGGTCGGTCGCCAGCCTTGGATCGTCTGGGGCGAGCTGCGCACGCTCGACGCCATCAGCAAGGCGGTGCCGGCGGGTGAGGTGCTCCTCTCGCTCGTACTGTTCACGGCGTTCTACACGCTGCTGTACGTGGCATGGGCGCGGGTGGTCGTGAAGTTCATCAAGAAGGGTCCCGATGCGGTCGAGGGGGTGGAGTAGATGGGTCTGGGAGAGCTCTGGTTCGTACTCGTGGGCGTGTTGCTGACCGGGTACGCGGTATTCGACGGATTCGATCTCGGCGTCGGCATGCTCTATCCGTTCCTCGGCAGGTCCGATGAGGACAAGGCGATCATGCGCCTGTCCGTAGGCCCGGTGTGGGACGGCAACGAGGTCTGGCTGCTCACGGGCGGCGGCGCGCTGTTCGCGGCGTTCCCGGCGGTCTACGCCACGGTGTTCTCGGGCTTCTACACGGCGCTCATGCTGCTGTTGTTCGCGCTGATATTCCGTGCCGCGGCTCTGGAGTTCCACAACATCGACCCTGATTGGGCGAAGCTGTGGGACTGGTCGTTCTTTCTCGGAAGCGCGATCCCCGCGCTGTTGTTCGGAGTCGCGGTCGGCAACATCGTGCGGGGTGTCCCGCTCACGGCCGAGGGTGAGTTCATAGCGGGTGGCGACGCGCCGATGTTCCTGGGCAACCTCCTTGCAGCGCTCAACCCCTACGCGATCGTGATCGGCCTGCTCGGGTTGGGGTGGATCGCGTTGCAGGGCGCGTCGTGGCTGGGCCTGAAGACCACGGGCGACCTGCACGAACGCGTTTCGGCGCTGCGCGGCAAGCTCATCGTGGTGTTCGGAGTGCTCGTGGCACTTGCCACCGCCGCGACCGCTGCATTCGTTCCAGACGCGTTCGCGCGGGTGACCGGCAGCGTGTTCGGCTGGCTGTTCGTTGTCGTGCTGATCGCTTCGGCGGTGCTGGCCAGGGTCTTCGCGTCGCGCGGCGGCGACCGTGCCGCGTTCTATGCGAGCTCGCTCGGCGCGGTCGGGCTTGTGGGGGTCTGGGCCTCCGCGATCTTCCCGGCGCTCGTGCCGTCGACCGGGGTGGGCGAATCGCTCACCATCGCCAACAGCGCGTCTTCTCCGCTCACGCTCACGGTGATGCTCATCATCGCCGGGATCGGAGTACCGCTCGTGCTGTTCTACTTCTTCCTGATCTACCGCACGTATGCGGGGAGGATCGACGCGTCACAACTCGGTCAGGGTGGCCACTACTAGGCTTCGCCCCGCATGTCCGAACAAGAAGAGGGAGGGTCGGCGTGATGCCGGCCCTCCCTCGCGTATGCGACAGCGCTCGACCGCGCCTGCGCGGCGCGTGCGCCCGGCAAGCTACTCGGCGAAGAACGGCCTCCCGCCGAACTTCTCCACTATCTCGGGCGCATGGTGACGGGCCGTCATCCCGACGGCGGTGATGGCCGTGGCGAGGTCCGCCTCGCTCAGGTCGTCGGCCGTGAGCGTATAGCCGAAGAACAGCCCGGACTCGTTGGTCCAGCCGAACGCGCCGAGCACGACCATGTCGTTGAGTTCGAGCAGCCACTTGGCCGCCTTGAGGCTCACCGGCACGTCGCGGACCATCAGCGCCCGGAGCTGATAGACCGTCTGCTGTTCCCCCCACGGAAGGGCGAGGATCACGATGAGTGATCCGCCGTCCCGGATGATGAAGCCCGGTGCGTCCTGCGTCGCGGGCCCGAATCCCTTTTCCGGAGTGCAGAAGGCGGCGAGCTTCTCGTATGCCGCTTTGTGAAGGTCGTTCAGGAACTCCATCGTGAAGCCTCCCTGCCGGGGGTGTGCGTCGGTGTCGGTGCGTGTCGCTCCCGATGGTACCGCATCCGTGAGGTCGGGCACGGAGCGGGACGTGCAGAGCGGGCGCACCGCTGTTCGTGCGCCGTTCGCGGCCTCATGGATGCCGTTGGCCGAGCGGGAGGTGTCGGCGGGTCGCACTCCTCGGCCATACTGCCAAACGACGCGCAGGCCGGCTTCGCGGCCGTCGGAACGGGACGCCTGCGCGCGGGGACCTATACCGCGCACATATCTTCGTGCCAGACGGAGGGACGACGTCATGACACTGTCCGGGAACGCCCGGGGCTGGGTGGTCGCACTCGCGGGCCTCGGCATCAACCTCGCGCTCGGCGTGCTGTACGCCTGGAGCGTCGTCGCCAAGTCACTCACCGCCGACTGGGGCTGGAGCGCGGGGCAGGCGAGCCTTCCCTACGCCACTGCTGTCGGCGTGTTCGCCATCGCGATGGTCTTTGCCGGACGTGCGCAGGACCGATTCGGTCCCAAGATCGTCGCCACGCTCGGCGGGGTGTTCACCGGCGCCGGGCTCATGGTCGCCTCCTTCGCCACCCCCGAGCGCACCTGGCCGATCGCTGCGGGCTTCGGGCTTCTCGCCGGCCTCGGGATCGGGCTCGGCTACGCGTCGGCCACACCCGCGGCGGTCAAGTGGTTCCCGCCGCAGCGCAAGGGGCTCATCACAGGCGTCGTCGTCGCGGGCTTCGGGCTCGCGAGCGTATACATCGCTCCGGTCACGACCTGGCTCCTCCATGCGCAGGGCATCGCCGGCACCTTCCGCATCCTGGGCGTCGCGTTCCTCGTTGTGGTGTGCGGTCTCGCGCAGCTGCTCGTCAACCCGCCCGCGGACTACGTGCCCGCCGGGATGCCGAGCGCGGCGGCGCATGCGGCCGCGACCGCAGGTCGTCGTGACTACGACTGGCGCGAGATGATGCGCACCAGGCAGTTCTACCTGCTGTGGTTCATGTATGCCTTCGCGGCGTTCGCCGGGCTCATGATCATCGGGCACATGGCCAAGATCGCCGCCCTCCAGATGACCGGCGTGGACCTCGGTTTCGTGCTCGTGGCGGTTCTCGCCATCGGGAACGCTCTGGGTCGCGTGGTCGCCGGGATCGCGTCGGATCGCATCGGCGGCGTGCGCACCATGCTCATGGTGTTCCTGTTCCAGGCGGCGATGATGGGCGTGCTCGCCTTCGCGGGCACGCCGGCGCTCCTGGTTCCCGTGGCAGCCGCGGTAGGGTTCTGCTACGGCGCCAACCTCTCGCTGTTCCCGTCCACGACGGCCGGCTACTTCGGCACCACGCACCTCGGGGTCAACTACGGACTCGTGTTCACGGCGTGGGGCGTCGGCGGCGTGTTCGGCTCGATGACGGCGGGCACGATCGTGGACTCGAGCGGCAGCTACGCCATCGCCGCGGGGCTCTGCGTCATCGCCGCGGGCCTCACGTTCGCGACCAAGGCTCCGGACCCCGATGCCCAGGTCGTCCACGTCCGCCGTCCGGACACCAAGAAGAAGTCGGCCGCCTAAGCTCCCAGAAGCCGCGCGACGGTCGCGCGCAGTTCGGTGTGCTCGAAGGGCTTGACCACGTAGGCGTCCGCGCCGTGATCGAGCGCGTTGTCGATGTCGCGGTCGGTCGAGGACGTCGTGAGCATCACGATCGGGCACTCGGGCCCGGCAGGGTCGTCGCGCAGTGTCGAGAGCACCTGGAATCCGCTCGCGAGCGGCATGACCACGTCGAGCAGGATCAGGTCGGGGTCGCACTCCATGGCTTTGGCGATGCCCTCGGCGCCGTCTGAGGCCTCGACGATCTCGCAGTCGAGCGGTTTGAGAGCGGCCGCCACCAGGGCGCGGATCAGCCGGTTGTCGTCGACCACGAGCACGCGCTTGGGCGCCATCCGTCCCCCCGAACGTCAGCCACGAGCCTCTCCTCGGCATACTTCGTCCGCCCCCGGTCACTTCCTGCTTAAACCACCTGAACCTCACCGCAGGGTATCGCGTGTGTTTGTCGAATGAGGGAACGCGGGGTCTCGGACGGACCGGGGGTGGTTCGCGTGGACAGGGGAACGCACAAGGAGCGCAGGAGCGTCCACATCAGGACGCTCATGGCCAACGCCTCGGAGGGTTTCGTGATCGTCGGGACCTCGGGCGAGGTCCGCGTCTTCAACGAGACCGCCGAGGAGCTGTTCGGCATCCGTCGTGAGGACGTGGTCGGGCATCCGCTCGAGGCGATCGGGGCCGAGAAGCTCTCCGCAGCGCTGCGCAAGGCGCTTTCGGCCAAGAAGGCCAAGATCAGAAGCGTGCAGGTGGAGTCTTCGGGCAGGGTGCTGAGCTGCAAGCTCGCGCCGTTTCAGGATCCGTCCGGCGGCGGCATCGCGATCGTCGTGCGCGACGACACCGAGCTGTTCGAACAGCAGGAGCGCGCCGAGGCCATACTCGCGGGTGCCGGTGACGGGCTGATCGTGTTCACACCCGACAGCCGTGTCGCCTACGTCAACCCGGCGGCCCTGGAGCTCATCGGGCCCCGGCTCAAGGCCGCGATGGGCGAGCAGGTCTCTCTCGCCGCGCTCCTGGGGCTCGAGGTACCCGAACAGGGCGAGGCCGTCCCGTGCTGGGAGATGCGGGGATGCGGCAGGATCGAGTGTCCCCAGTACGGCGCCGAGGACCTGCGCTGCTGGCTCAGGTGCGGCACGCCGGGCGCCGAGGGCGACCCGCGCAGCTACCGTGACAAGCAGAAGCAGTGCCTCAAGTGCGAGGTGTTCCTTGAGAACGCTCCGCTCATCGGCGAGCCGGGCACCAACGGCGTGACCGAGGCGACGCTCTCGGAGCCCGAGCACAAGATCGTCGAGGTCCGCACGAACCCCGTGGTCGACCGGATGGGCCGGTACCTGGGCTGCGTCTCCACGCTGCATGATGTGACGGCCGAGCGCGAGATAGCCGTCATGAAGAACGAGTTCGTCTCGATGGTCAGCCACGAGCTCCGCACGCCGCTCACGTCGATCAAGGGATACGTGGACCTGATCGTCGACGGCGAGGCCGGCGAGATCAACGAGATACAGCGCGAGTTCCTGCAGATCGTGCAGGAGAACTCCGACCGGCTCGTCTCGCTCATCAACGACCTGCTCGACATCTCGCGCATCGAGTCCGGGCGCGTGCACCTCAAGATCGAGCCGCTCGAGATCGGTGACATCGTCCAGGGCGTCATGGACACGTTCCGCACCTACGCCGATCAGTCATCCGTGACCCTGGAGTCGCATGTGGCCCGCAACCTGCCGCGCGTGGCGGCGGACCGGGACCGCGTGGGGCAGGTGCTCATGAACCTCGTGAGCAACGCGATCAAGTACTCGCCGGGCGGCGGCAGCGTGAACGTCGCGGTCAAGCGCCGCGGCGACAAGGTCAACATCGAGGTCACCGACACCGGTATCGGCATCTCTGACGAGGACCAGCGCCAGCTGTTCACCAAGTTCTTCAGGGTGGACTCCTCGCTCACCCGTGAGATCGGCGGAACCGGTCTCGGGCTCTCCATATGCAAGAGCGTCGTCGAACTCCACGGCGGCGAGATCTGGGTCAAGAGCCGCGAAGGCGACGGAAGCACCTTCGCGTTCAGCCTCTGCGTGGCGCCCGCGGACCTGGTCCGCACGCCTTCGGTGGAAGGTCCCCTCAAGCCGGGGACCGGCACGGTGCTCGTCATCGACCACGACCCCGACATCGCCGACCTCGTCGAGACCTACCTGCGCAAGCGCGGGTACGACGTCGTCAAGGCGCTCTCGGCCGCCGAGGCGCGCGAGGCGGCGGCCAAGGTCCGGCCGGTGCTCATCACGCTCGACGTGATGCTCGACGACGCCGACGGTTTCGAGCTGCTGCAGCAGCTCAAGGACGATCCGAACACCGCTGATGCGCCGATCGTGGTGCTCTCCATCGTCACCGACGAGGGCAAGAGCCTGCGTCACGGCGCCGCGGACTACCTCGAGAAGCCCATCGACCAGTCCCGCCTGACCAAGATCGTCGACGATCTCATCGGCGCCAAGGCCTCACCGGTCGTGCTCGTCGTCGACGACGACCGGCACATCGTCGACGCCCTTTCGCGCACGCTGCGCGCCAAGGGCTTCGCGGTCGCGCAGGCCTACGACGGGCGCGAGGCCATGAAGGCGATCGAGCAGAACAAGCCCGACCTCGTGCTGCTCGACCTCAAGATGCCGGTGATGGACGGCTACCAGGTCATCCAGGAGGTCAAGAGCCATGACGCGACCAAAGACATCCCGATCGTCGTGATGACGGCGCACCGCATGGACCACGACCGCATCGACATCCTCTCGCTGGCCGCCGAGGCCGTGAGCAAGCCGTTCTCCGCCGAGGACCTGGCGGCGCGCGTCGAGTCCGTTCTGGACGGGAAGGGGTAGGCGTGGCACGGATCCTCGTCGTGGACGACGAGCCGCACATCCGCAAGCTGGTGGCGTTCTCGCTCCAGCGCAGGGACCACGAGGTCTTCGAGGCCGAGGACGGGCCCCGCGGCATCGCGCTGGCTCTCAAAGAGCAGCCCGATCTGATCCTCATGGACGTGATGATGCCGATGATGACGGGCCTGGAGGCCCTCGAGCGCCTCAAGGCCGACCCCGCGACGGCGGACATCCCCGTCGCCATGCTCTCGGCCAAGAGCCAGGAGTACGAGCAAGCAGAAGGACTGAGCCGCGGCGCGGTGAAGTATGTGTGCAAGCCGTTCAAGCCCAGCGAGCTCGGTGACACCGTCGCCGAGTTGCTCGCGCAGTCGTGATCGAAGGGATGCAGTGATGGCGAAGAGGATCCTCGCGGTCGACGATGAGCCGTCGATCGTCAAACTCGTGACCGCAGCGCTCACCGCGCGGGGATATGAGGTCACCGCGGCCTACAACGGCGAGGAGGCGCTCGACAAGATCGCGCTCGACCCGCCCGACCTCATCGTCTGCGACATCATGATGCCGAGGATGGACGGCCGCGAGGTCCAGCGCCGGCTGGCCGCCGACCCCAAGACCCGCAAGATCCCGTTCATATTCCTGTCGGCCATCGGTGACATGGACAAGCAGCTCAGCACGCTCGAAGAAGGCGGCGCGGAGTATCTCACCAAGCCCTTCAAGCCTTCCGAGCTCGTCGAGTACGTGGAGATCCTGCTCGATCCGGCGCGCCGGGGCGAACTCGACAAGATCCGCCAGCAGCATGTCGGCAAACTGCGCACGATGACCAACATCATGCATCGCGGCCAGGGGTTCTAGGTCCCGCCACCCGTTCGACGCGCGGCCGTTCCCGGGTCACTCGGGTGCGGCCGCTTCCGTTTCCTCGGCCATCTCGTCATCACTGCACGCGGGGGCGCCCGGCCGCCAGCACAGCGTCAGGTAGGCGTACGGGACCATGGCGCCGCAGGCCACGCCCGCGAGCATCCCGGGCGACCAGACCGGTCCGTACTGGATCATGGCGCCGGCGATGACGGGCGCGGGGATGCGCGTGAAACTCGTGATCGAGGTCTGCAGGCCGAGTATCCCGCCCACCTCGTCGCGGTGCACCGACTTGGTGAGCGCGCTGGTGAGCACCGTGTTGGTGACCGCGAGCCCGACCGAGAGCGCGGGCATGAGCAGCAGGAGCATCCAAACGCTCGGGACGAAGCCCCACAGGGCGAGTGCCGCGCCGGCGATGCCGAGCGAGACGAGCAGTATCCCGTCGTCGGAGAAGCGGCTCGTGAGGCGCTTGATGACGACGAGCTGGACGATGACGCTCAGCACGCCCACATACCCGAGCACGGCGCCGTTCTGGCGCGCCGTGAGCCCGAGCGCGGCGAGCGCCCACAGCGAGAAGCTCGTCTCGAAGATCGCGAACGCGAGCCCGGTGGCGGTCCGTATGCCAAGGAGCGGCCCGACGCGCTTGTGCGCGAAGGCGTCGGCCAGGCCCCGTGGGTCGAACGCGCGCCGGCGGGGACGTGCCGCGAGCCGGGTCTTGTCCTCGGCGGTCAGCGACTCGGGCAGCAGGAGCGTCACGACGACGGCGTTGGCGAGTGCGAGCCCCGCGCCTACCCACGCCGGGAGCGCGTAGCTGAAACCCGCGAGCAGCCCGCCGGTGACCGGCCCGAGGATGAAGCCGAGCCCGAACGCGGCCCCGATCATCCCGAGCGCGGCGCCGCGGTCCGCCTCGTCGGTCACGTCAGCGATGTAGGCCTGCGCGACCGAGATGTTGCCGCCGGTGATGCCGTCGATGAACCGGCTTACGAACAGGATCGGCAACAGGCGGGCCGTGGCGAGCACCACAAAGCCGACGGCGGTGCCAAGGATGCTCAGGACGAGCACGGGTTTGCGACCGTGGCGGTCGGAGAGCCTGCCGAGGAACGGCGCCGCGAACACCTGCGCGAGCGGATACATCGCGGTGAGCAACCCGATCTGCGCCGCGCTCGCGCCGAGGTCCTTGGCGAGGTAGGGCAGCAACGGCAGCACGATCGAGAACGAGAGCATGTCCACAAGCACGACCGCGAACACGATGAGCAGCCGGCGGTTCTTCACGTCAGCTTCTGCCGGCCATCATGCCGGCGATCATCCCGCCGAGATAGGGCACGAGCCACAGCGTCCACACCGCCACGCTGTAGCGATGGAAGCTCGTGCGCTGCTCGGCGGTTCCTCGGCGGACCACCCATGTCGCCCAGGCCGCGTGCGCGGCCATGAGCACGAACGCGGCGAGCCCCGTGAGCGTGTGGAACCAGCCGGAGTTGAAGCCGCCGGTGGTCATCTGCTCCATGAGATAGGTGCCGTACGCGTCGAAGCTCAGGCCGAGCCAGAACGCGACCACGTGCCAGGGACGCAGGTCGCGCGCGAAGCGCTCGGCCCACACGCCCAGCGTGTAGAAGGTGAACGCGAGGTTCATCGCTATGGTGGGCCAGATCAGGTAGGAAGGCATGTGCGTATGGTACCCGTTCCTAGGTCCGGGACGTGCGAGAAGGACCCGGCTTGCCGAGGAACACGAGGTCGAGTCCGGGCGCGACGGGTTCGGTGCGCTCGGGGACGTAGCCCAGCGACTCGTAGAGGTGCAGCGGCCCTGCGCTTCTGTGCCCGGTGAAGATCTCGAAGCGCGCGGCCTCGGGGAAGCGTGTCTCGATCGACTCGGCGAGTGCGCGTCCGATGCCGGCGCCTTGCGCGTCGGGTTCTACGACAAGTCTGCCGACGAGGCACACGCCGTCCGACAGCTCGCCGCGTACCGAGCCTACGACGCGTTCGCCGTCGAGCGCGACGAGCACCACTCCCGCGCCCATCGCCGCGGTAACGCTTTCCGCGGTGTCGGACATCGGCGGCAGGTCGGGGATGCCGTAGAGCTCGCATTGCGAGCGGAACGCGCGCCGGGTGAGATCCGCGATGGTCGCGGCCTCGCCGGGCGCTGCGGGACGGATCGTGATGTCCGGGCTGCCGGTCACGTGTCTCACCGTCGCCTCCGCGTCAGTCCTTGGGCGGCAGGAACCGCTTGCCGATCGAGTACGCGTCGGCGAGTTTGGGGCCGACCCCGCGGTACTCGCGGCTCCCCGGGATGTAGAGCAGCGGGTCGAGCAGGCCCACATCGACCTTGGAGCCGTCGGGCTCCAGGATCGACTCCTCGGCATGCGACTCGATGACCTCGCCGATCACGAACACGTACTCGCCCATCTCGACCTCGTGCGTGACGCGGCACTCGAGGTTGTAGGGGAACTCGGCGATCAGAGGTGCGCACACCACGGTGGCGGGCTCGAGCGTCAGCCCGGTGAGCTCCCATTTGTCCACGGTATGGCCGCTCACGATGCCGCACAGGTCGACCTCCGCGGCGCGCGAAGTCGGACCGAGGTTCACGGTGAAATCGCCGTTCTCGCGGATGAGCTCGAGCGTGCGGCGTGTCTTGCGCAGCGCCATGCCGATCGACGGCGGCGTACCGCCCGCGGTACCGATCCACGCCACGGCGAGCGCGTCAGCGCACTCCATCGTGCCGCCCACGACGAGCGGGCAGGGCATCGGATACATGCGGTCGGTCGGACCGAGGGACCTCTTGGGCATCAGGGCTCCTGCTCGTCGAGTGGTCGGTCATCCAAGTGTATCGGAGACTCACGCCGTGCGTGCTACGCTTGAACGCGTGACCGACCTCATCGATGACATCGCCGGACCGAGTGAGGGCTTGGAGCGTCTCGGCTACACGCCGCGCCTGCAGGCTCTGTTCGCGCCCCTGATCGAGCAGGGCCTCATGCCCGCCCGGGTCGTTCGCGTCGACCGAGGCATGCCCCTCGTGGCCACGGACGCCGGTGTCGTCAGGGCCGAGCCGGCCACCCACCTCCTGAAGCAGGCCGCCGACGCGGGCAACCGCGTGGCGGTGGGCGACTGGGTCGCGCTGGCATCGCCCGAGGCGCACGAGCTGCCCATCATCGAGGCGATCATGCCCCGGACCGGCACGTTCTCACGCAAGGACCCGGGCGTCGTGACGGGCCAGCAGGTCGTCATCGCGAATGTGGACGTCGTCTTCGTGGTCCAGTCGCTCTCGGGCGACGGCGTCAACGAGCGCAGGCTCGAGCGCGAGCTCGTGATGGCATGGGAGAGCGGCGCCGTGCCCGTTGTGGTGCTCACCAAGGCCGACTTGGTCGACGACCCTCAGGCCTGCGCCGAGGTCGCACGCGAGATATCCATGGGCGTCGACGTGATCGTCGAGAGCGCGGTGACCGGCATCGGCATCGAGGAGGTGCGCGCCCGGGTCCCCGACGGCGTCACAGCAGCGCTCCTCGGCGGCTCGGGGGTCGGGAAGTCGACGCTCATCAACCGGCTCGTCGGCCAGGAGGTCCTGCCGACGCAGGAGACCCGCGCATCCGACGACAAGGGCCGTCACACCACGGTCGCGCGCGAGATGGTGAGCGTTCCCGGGGGCGGGATCATCATCGACACCCCGGGCATGCGCGGATTGGCCCTGTGGGACTCCGAGGAAGGCATGAGCGCCGCGTTCCCCGATATCGAGCGCCTTGCCGAGGAGTGCCGGTTCCGCGACTGCAGCCACGAGAGCGAGCCCGGCTGCGCTGTGATCGCGGCGTGCGAGTCGGGTGAGCTGGCCGAGCGCAGGCTCGACAGCTGGCGGCGCCTGCGTCTGGAGCTCGACAACCTCGCGGCGCGTCAGGACGAGCATGCCAGGCGGGAGCAGGAGCGGCGATGGAAGCCTGTCCGCAAGGCGACGCGGGAGTTCTTCAAGCACGTCCCCAAGGACAAGCGCGGGCGCTGACGGCCCGACCTTCCCGGGCGTGGCTTGAGTCACCTTGCGTCGGGCGGGTATCCTAGGCGGACGGTGCGAACCCGGCCCGCGCGGGCTGTCCCCGGTCGGCCCGTCAGAGAGGCCCTATGCGCGTACATCGCTTCCAGAGTCCGTTCGAGCACTGGGTCTTGGGCCTGCTGTCTGAGCTTGCCACCTTCGCGATCTATCTTGTCGTGCTGGGTGCGCTGTGCGCTCTGATCGCGTGGGTGTTGTGACGCCATGTGGGTGAGGATGCGCATCTCGGACCTGCGGGTGGTCTCGCACTACGTCGGACAGTTCATGTTCGGCATCGGCATCGTCATGATCGTGCCGCTCGTGACAGCGCTCGTGCTCGGCGAGTGGTCCGCTGCGATGGACTACGTGCTCGGCATCGGCGTCGCCCTGCTCCTCGGGTCCCTCCTGCGCTTCAGTGTGGTACGCGAGCCGAGCATCAACCACGCACAGGCCCTCGTGCTCACGGCCGTCGGCTGGCTCGCCGTCTCGCTCGTGGCCGCCGTCCCGCTGGCGTTCTCGGGCAACTACGCGAGTTACCTGGATGCGGTGTTCGATTCTGTCTCGGGGTTCACGACCTCCGGGCTGACGGTCGCCATAGACCTCGACCACATGGCCTACTCCCACAACATGTGGCGGCACCTGACCCATCTCGTGGGCGGTCAGGGGATCATCGTCGCGGCGCTGTCCATGGCCGTCGGGATGCGGAGCGGCGCATTCTCGCTCTACACCGCCGAAGGTCGTGACGAGCGCATCCTCCCCAACGTCGTGCACACGGCGCGGTTCATCTGGAACGTCACCGCCGTGTATGTGGGCCTCGGTACGGTAGCGCTCACCGCGGTGGGCCTGTGGCTGGGCATGTCGCCGATCCGCAGCACGCTCCACGCGTTCTGGATGTCGGTGGCGGCGTACGACACCGGTGGCTTCGGCCCGCAGTCGATGAACGCCATGTACTATCACAGCCCGGTCTTCGAGGTCGTGCTCCTCTTCCTCATGCTCGCGGGCACGTTCAACTTCAATCTGCACGCGCAGGTCTGGCGCGGGGACCGCGCCGAGATCTGGCGCAACATCGAGACCAAGGTGATGGCGTTCAACATCGGCGCTCTGGCCCTGCTCGCCGCGCTGGGGATGGCCACGATCACCCTGTACCAAGGGGCGCCCGAGATCCTGCGCAAGGGCATGTTCCACGTCATCTCCGCCCACAGCGGGACCGGTCACCAGACCATCTACGCGAACCAGTGGACCGCCGACATGGGCGGCGCGGCGCTTGCGGCCGTGATGCTCGCGATGGCCGCCGGCGGCGCGGTCTCCTCGACGGCCGGCGGCATCAAGGCGCTGAGGCTCGGCGTCATCGCGCGCTCCGTCTACCACGGCATCAAGGAGTCGATCGCTCCGCGGACCGCGCGCGTCCTGACCCGCTACCATCACCTGGGAGAGAAGGTCCTCTCCTCGGATGTCACCGCGTCCGCGGCCCTCGTGTTCATCATGTACACGTTCACCTACATCATGGGCGGGCTCGTCGGCGCCGCATACGGCTACCATGCCGGAGAGTCGATGTTCGAGTCGATCTCGGCGGCCGCCAACGTGGGCCTGTCCACGGGCATCACGTCGGCGACCATGCCGGTGGGCCTGAAGGTGTTCTACATCTTCCAGATGTGGATCGGCCGTCTCGAGTTCATGGCCGTGCTCGTGCTGTTCGCGCAGGTCATCCTCGCCTTCAAACCCAAGACTCGCGCAAAGAGGTCAGCATGATCAGGTCGGCGCTCTCTCTCATGATGGCCCTTGTCGTGTTGGTGTGTGCGCCAATGAGCGTGTACGCGGCCGGGATCGCCACAGCTGCGGACCTCGTGGCCATCGACCGCGACAAGGACGGCACGCGCGTCACGTTCGAGGGCGAGGCGGTCGGCGAGGACCTGCGCGCCGACGCGGACCACCGGTGGGTGAACCTGCTTTCAGGAGGCACCGCTCTGGGCGTGTACATGGCGGACTCCGACGCCGCCGTGATCGACAACTGGGGCGAGTACTCCACGACCGGTGATACGGTCCGCGTGACGGGCATCATCCATATCGCGTGCGACGAGCATGCGGGCGAGTTCGACGTCCACGCTGAGACGGTGTCGGTGCGGGCGCCGGGAGGAGCGATCGAGCGGCCTTTGCGTCCATGGAAGGGTGCGCTCGGGCTGCTCACGGCCAGCGCGGGCATCTACTTCTGGTGGTACTTCGGGCGAATCCGGGAGCGCCGGTTGATCTGACGCTCCATCTTGCCCCTGGCCGGATGCAGGGGCGCCCGATACTCCGTCGAACGGGACGTATGACGGAAGGCGGCATGTGGCCACAGACCCGCGATACGAACAGCCCCACGATGGCCTGATCTCTCTTCGGCAGGTGGTCAAGGTCTACGACACCGGTGAGGTGCCGTTCACCGCGCTGCGCGACGTCGACCTCGAGATAGCGAGCGGCGAGTTCGTCGGGCTGATCGGCAAGTCCGGTTCGGGCAAGACCACGCTCATCAACATGATCACGGGGATCGACCGGCCGACCGCCGGCGAGGTGCTCATCGCCGGGACCCCCGTGCACGCCCTCAACGAGAACCAGCTCGCGATCTGGCGAGGCCGCACCATCGGCGTCGTGTTTCAGTTCTTCCAGCTGCTCCCGACGCTCACGGTCATCGAGAACGTCATGCTGCCGATGGACTTCTGCAACGTCCACGACCCGCTCGATCGCCCCGCATACGCTCTCGACCTGCTCGAGCAGGTCGAGATGGCCGACCAGGCATACAAGCTCCCCTCGGCGCTATCCGGCGGGCAGCAGCAGCGCGTCGCGATCGCCCGGGCGCTCGCCAACGACCCGCCGATCATCGCGGCCGACGAACCGACCGGCAACCTCGACTCCAAGACCGCCGACGCCGTGTTCACGCTGTTCGAGGCGCTCGTGGACCGCAACAAGACCATCGTGATGGTCACCCACGACAACGATCTCGCCGCACGCGTCCGCCGCGCGCTCCACGTGGTCGACGGTGAGATCGCCCAGGAGACTCTGAACGCACGCACGCCGGGGGCGTGACATGATCGCCCCACGCTGGAAGAAGGTCTTTCGCGACCTGACGGGCCACCGGTTCCGCACGCTGCTCGTCGTGCTCTCGATCGCCGTGGGCATCTTCGCTGTCGGCGTGGTCATGGGTGGCCGAGGAGTCCTGCTGCGTGAGTTCGACCGGCAGTACGCCGACTCGGTCGCTCCGGGGGCGACGTTCCGCACCGCGACCCCGTTCGACGAGCACGTCCTCGCGGCCGCCCGGCGACAGCCCGGGGTGCGGGCCGCCGAGGCGCGCAGCACGTTCACGATGCGCTATACGACCCGCGAGGTGGCGCGTGACGACTCCTCGGCGGGCTGGGACACGGTGGCGCTCACCGCGTTGCGCGACCCGGCCGACGTGCAGGTGCGCAAGCTCACCCCCGAAGAGGGGGCCTGGCCTCCCGGCGACGGCGAGCTCGTGCTCGAGCGTTCGTCCAAACAGGTCGATGCGCCGGGGATCGGTGAGCGCCTGACGGTCGAGGGTGCCGACGGCGAACGCCACACGCTCGTGGTCGCGGGGTACGCCCACGACATCAACGCGTTCCCGGCGCGCTTCACGGGTCAGATCACCGGCTTCGTGAACGTCGCGACGGCGGTCAGGCTCGGGGAGCGGGAGGGCTTCAACCGCCTTGACGTGGCGTTCGGACCCGAGGTCACGACACGACAGCAGGCCTCCGAACTCGCGGCAAGGGTCCAGTCGGCCGTGTTCGACGAGACGGGTCTGCGGGTCGTGGGGGTGCAGGTGCCCAAGCCGGGCAGCCATTTCCTCGGCGACATCTTCAAGGCGGTCTCGCTGCTGCTCCTTGCGATGGGCGTCCTCTCTCTGGCGCTCTCGGGCTTCCTCGTGGTCAACACGGTCTCGGCGCTCATGTCACAGCAGGTGGGCCAGGTCGGGATCATGAAGGCGATCGGCGGGCGCTCCTCGCAGGTGATGCGCATGTACCTGGCGATGGTGAGCGTGTACGGGGTGTTCGCCGTGCTGATCGGCGTTCCGGCGGGACTTGCGGCCGGCAAGCTGTTCATCGAGTACGCGGCCGGTGTGCTGAACTTCCGAATCGGGTCCTACACGCCGCCCGGCTGGGTCATCGCGCTCGAGGTCGCGGTGGGCATGCTCGTGCCGGTCGCCGCCGCGTGGGTGCCCGTGAGGATGGGTTCGCGGATCTCGGTGGTCCGCGCGCTCAATGCGACCGGCATCAGCGCAACGTCGTTCGGTCATGGCATCCTCGACAGGGCGCTGGGACTGCTGCGCGGCCTGCCGCGTCCGGTCGCGCTCTCGCTGCGCAACACGTTCCTGCGCAAGGGCAGGCTCGCCCTCACGCTCACGACGCTCACGCTCGCGTCCGCCGTGGTCATGGCGGTGCTCTCGGAGCGGACGACCATGCTCGCCACGGTGGATGCGGTGGACGCGTGGTGGCGTTACGACGTCGAGGTCTCTTTGCCGGTGCCGCAGCCGGCGGAGACGGTCGAGCGTGAGGCCGTCCGTGTGCCCGAGGTGCGCGCCGTGGAGACCTGGGTGGAGCGCGGGGCGACGCTCAGGCGCTCGGACGGGTCGGAGAACGAGTCGCTCTTTGTCATCGGCCTGCCGGCCGAGACCGACTTCGTCACGCCCGAGGTCACCCAAGGCCGCTGGATCCGACCCGGGGAGACCGACGCGGTCGTGGTCAACAGCGATGTCTACAAGGAGGAGCCGGACATGCGCGTCGGGCGCCTGGTCGATCTGGAGATCGGCGGCGTAGAGGGCCGCTTCAGGGTCGTGGGAGTGGTGACGGGTCAGCTGATGGGTCCCGTGATCTTTGCGGACAAGCCGGGGCTCGACACGTTCGTGGGAGCCGATGGGGCGGTCACGCGCCTGCTCATCAAGACCACGTCGCGGGCCCCGCACATCCAGGAGCGCGCGGCGGTCGCCGTCGAGCGCACGCTCGATGACGCGGGTATCGCGGTCTCGGCCACCGACACGCAAAGCGGTATGCGCGCCCGCGTCGCGAGCCAGTTCGACATCCTCGTGGTCTTCCTGGTGATCATGGCCTCGCTGCTGGCCGCGGTCGGCGTCATCGGGCTCACGGGCACCATGTCGATCAACGTGCTCGAATCGACGCGCGAGATCGGGGTGATGCGCGCACTGGGCGCCTCGCACCGTTCCATCTACCAGATATTCATCACGGAGGGGCTGGTCGTCGGGCTGCTCGCATGGGGACTTGGCGCGATCGCGTCGTACCCGCTTTCGGTGGGACTCACGGCGCTTCTTGCCGGGGCGATGAACCTGCCGCTCGCGTTCACCTACTCGTGGTACGGCGTGGGGATCTGGCTCGCGAGTGTCGTGGCCATCGCCGTGGGCGCGAGCCTGCTCCCGTCGCGACGCGCCTCTCAGGTGAGCGTCAGGGACGCCATCGCCTACGAGTGAGGCGGCAGGCGCACCGCCCGCCTGCTTGACAGACGGTGCCGACGTGCGCACAATATCTCGAATCGAGTTATATCGAATGGAGATATCCCCTATGGCCGGCCTCGTCCGCGATATCGTGACGCTCCTCGCTCTGGGGTCCCTCGAGGAGGGGCCGCTGCACACCTATGAGCTCAAGAAGCGCATGCAGTCCTGCGTCGGGCACTTCTACAAGCTCTCCGACGGCACGCTCTACCCGCTTCTGCGCACCCTCGAGGAGCGCGGATGGGTCGAAAGTCGCGTGCAGGCCGGGGAGGGCCATCCCGACCGCGTGGTGTACGAGGCCACCGAGCCCGGCCGCCAGGCGTTCCGCGACATCGCCTCTTCGCCGCTGCCCGCCGCGGCCGGAGCCATCCACTTCTACGCGCGCCTCGTGTTCTTCGGCTATCTGGAGCGCCCGGTCCGCGAGCGGCTCATCGACGAGCGCCGCGAACAGGTGCTTGCCGAGGAATCGATGATCGCGGACCACATGGAGCGGCTCCTCGGCATGCCGCAGCACCTCTCGCTGCTCGACCTGCGACAACGGCAACTCGCCACGGAACTCGCGTGGCTCGACGGACTGGACACCGACGATGCGCCCAAGGGCGCTCGCGAAACGAGGAGGAACTCGTGACCGACCCCAAGACCCCCGCTACGGCCGAGGAGGACCTCTACCCGCACAAGTGGTGGGTACTCGCCGCGGTATGCCTCGCGCTGTTCATGGCGCTGCTCGACGGCTCGATCGTCAACGTGGCCATCCCCAACATCGCCAAGGGGCTCGGCGCGAGCTTCGGCGACGTCGAGTGGGTGCTCAACGCCTACACCCTCGTGTTCGCGTCCCTGCTCGTGACGTTCGGTCGCTTCGGCGACATGTTCGGGCGCAAGCGCTTCTTCGTCGTGGGCCTGTCGCTGTTCGGCCTCGGTTCGCTGCTGTGCGGTCTGTCCCCGACGATCGGCTGGCTCATCGCGGCCCGTGTGGTCCAGGCGCTCGGCGGCGCGTTCATGATGCCCGCCACCCTCTCGCTCACCGCCGTGAACTTCCCGCCGCACCAGCGGGGCATGGCCATGGGTATCTGGGGTGCCACGAGCGGCGTCGCGACCGCGGTAGGTCCGTCGCTCGGCGGCTGGATCACCGAACTCACAAGCTGGCACTACATCTTCTTCATCAACGTGCCGATCGTGCTCATCGCCATCCCGTTCGCGCTCTGGGCGGTCCCCGAATCGCGCGACGAGCGTCCGCACACCATCGACTTCCTGGGCGCCGGCCTCTCGATCGTCACGCTGGCGAGCCTGTCATGGGCGCTCATCGAGGGCCCGGGCAAGGGTTGGGGCTCGGCCGAGGTCCTCGGCTTCCTGGGTGTCGCGGCCGCATCGCTCGTGGCGTTCCTGCTGTGGGAGAAGCGCGCGAAAGAGCCGATCATGGACCTCAAGCTCTTCCGTGACCCGGCGTTCACGGCCGGTAACATGTCCGGCGCCATCCTCATGTTCGGCATGATGGGCATGTTCTTCATGCTGCCGATCTACATGCAGGTCAACCTGGGCTACGACGCCATCAAGACGGGCTTCGCGCTCACCCCGCTCTCCGGCGCGATCCTGATATCGGCGCCGCTCTCGGGTCGACTGTCGGACCGGATCGGTTCGCGCTGGCTCGTGTTCGCCGGGATGCTCACGGCAGCCTCCGCTGTGTTCTGGTTGTCGTTTCTGCCCTACGGCGCCGGCTGGCAGTTCCTGGTCGGTCCGCTGGTGGTCGCCGGTCTCGGCATGGGTCTCGTGATGGCGCCGATGACGAGCGCCGTCATGGCGGTGGCGCCGCGCGGCGAGGAGGGCGCCGCTTCAGGCATCCTCTCGACCATGCGCCAGCTCGGCGGACTGTTCGGCGTCGCGGTCCTCGGCGCGGTGTTCCAGACCGCCATCGTGACCAACCTCGTGGTCGGCGTTCAGGGCATCGAAGCACTGCCACAGCCCGCTCGCGACACGCTCGCGACCACCATCGAGTCCTCGGGCACGTCGATCATGAGCCGCGGTGGCTCCTCGACCGACATGCGCTCGATGCTGCCGACCGATACCGTGCTGCCCGTCATCGAGGGTGCGGTGAAGTCCGCCGCCGAGGAGTCGCTCCCGGACGCCCTCGTCGCCCCGGTCACGAGCGGGGTGATGAGTGAGGTCGCCAAGGGGACGCCGCTTGAGGGCGGCGCCATGATGACGGCGCTCCAGTCCCTCGTGCCACCGGAACTGCTCGCGGATCCGCAGCAGGGCGCCTCGCTCGGCAAGCAGTTCGCCAAGTTCGGACGGCTCGTCGGCGAGAAGATCAGCGCTGCGTTCGCGGACATCGGTGACTCGATCGCGGATGCGGTCTCACGCGCGTTCGTCGATGCGATGCGCTCGACGTTCCGCATCGCGTCGGTCGTGTTGGCGATCGGCGCGTTCCTCGCACTGCTGCTCAAGCCCGGCCGCAACCAGGACGCCCCGGCAGCGGGCGGGATGCACTAGGCCTTCGCGTTGTGGAGGTCTTGGCCACGTTCGGGTAGCGTGGTCGTATCGTCGCACCGCACCGCCGAGGAGGCACGCATGACCTTTCCGCTCGCCGCACGGTATCCGGGGACCGCGTCGATGCCCCGGCTTTCGCTCGCCGGGCTGCCGACGCCGGTCGACGATCTGGCTGCGCTGGCGGCGAGTCACGGCATCGGTGCGCTCTCGATCAAGCGTGACGATCTGACCAATCCCGTCTACGGCGGCAACAAGGTCCGCAAGCTCGAGTTCCTGCTGGGGGCGGCCGTCGCCGAAGCGCGGCGGAGCGTCATCACGTTCGGCGCCTACGGTTCGAACCACGCTCTCGCGACGGCGGTGCATGCGAGCGCTGCGGGGCTTGAGCCCCATGTCGTGCTCTCGCCGCAGGCCGCCGGGCCCTTCGCGCGCGCGACCCTGCTCGCGCATGCGGGCGTGGGCACGCACATCCATCCGATCGAGGGCTGGGACGGAGCGCGCGAGGCGGTGCGCGTCAGGCGCGTGCTCGCCGAGCGCGACGGCATCGAGCCGTTCGTGATCCCGATGGGCGGCACGAGCGGTCTGGGCGCGGTGGGCTACGTCGATGCGGCGTTCGAGATCGCCGACCAGGTCGCCCGGGACGTCACTCCTCGGCCGGAGTACGTGTACGCTGCCGGAGGAACGCTCGGGACCGTCATCGGTCTGGCTGTCGGGTTCGCCGCGATGCGTTGGAGCACGAGGGTCGTCTCGGTGCGCGTGACGCCGAGCGAGGTGGCCAACGAGCCCTATGCCCGACGTATCGCCGCCGAGACCGTGTCGCTGCTGCGTTCTTTCGACGAGGGCTTCCCCGCACTCGAGTTCGAGGACCTCGCTCTCGAGCTTCGCGACGACTGGTTCGAGCCCGGCTACGGGGTCGTGACACCGGAGACCACCGCGGCCGTCACCGCGGCGGCCGCGCACGGGTACAAGCTAGAGACGACCTACACGGGCAAGGCGCTGGCCGCGATGATGGCAGACGCTGCTGACGGCCGACTCGCCGAGGCGCGCGTGATGTTCCTGGACACCTACAACTCCGCGCCGATGCCCGCGCCCGGCCCGGTCGATCGGCTGCCGGACGTGCTGCGCGAGTACGTGGCGGAATGCGAGCGGCTCTTCGGCGATGCGCGGGTCCGCTCCGAAGGGATGGCATGATGAGCTTCAAGGGTTTCGGCTCCGACAATCATGCGGGCGTGCACCCGCAGGTGCTCGCGGCCATCGAGGCGGCGAACGAAGGCCATGCCCACGCATACGGCGACGACCCGTGGACCCGTCGCGCGGTCGAGCTCATCTCCGAGCGGGTGGGGACGGATGCTGAGGTCGCGCTCGTGTTCAACGGCACGGGCGCCAACGTCGTGTGCCTGGCCGCGGCGTGCAGGCCATGGGAGAGCGTCATATGCGCCGCGACCGCGCACATCAACGTTGACGAGTGCGGCGCGCCCGAACACATCGCGGGGGTCAAACTCGTGCCCGTGCAGACGCCGGACGGACGGCTGACGCCCGAGCTCGTACGCCCGCACCTCACCGGTTTCGGCTTCGAGCACCACGCCCAGCCCAGGGTGATCTCGATCTCTCAGGTGAGCGAGTACGGTACGGTCTATGCCGCCGAGGAGGTCCGCGCGCTTGCGGACCTCGCGCACGAGCACGGCATGCTGCTGCACATGGACGGTGCGCGCATCGCCAACGCCGCGGTGGCGCTGGACGTTCCGCTGCACGCGTTAACGGGGGATGCCGGCGTCGACCTGCTCTCGTTCGGCGGGACCAAGAACGGCATGCTCGCGGGTGAGGCGGTCGTGTTGTTCGGCGACGCCCGCAGCACGTGTCTGCCGTACGTGCGCAAGCAGAGCGCTCAACTGGCCAGCAAGATGCGCTTCGTCGCCGCGCAGTTCATCGCGATGTATGACGGCGACCTGTGGCACCGGTGCGCGGCCCACGCCAACGAGATGGCGGCGCGTCTCGCGTCGGGTGCCCGCGCGCTCGGTATCGAACCGACTCAGCCGGTGGCCGCCAACGAGGTCTTTGTGCTGCTGCCCCGCGAACGGGCCGAGTCCCTGGTGGAGCTCCATCATTTCTACGTCTGGGATGAGCGTCCCGGTTCGTCGGATGTCGAGGTGCGCTGGGTGACCTCATGGGACACCGCGCCCGAGGAGGTCGACGCGCTGCTTCAGGCGCTCGAGGGGTGAGCCCGCGCGACGTGCGTCCGAATGCTGCGTGGCAACGGTCACTCCGTGACGCGGTAGACGGTCCCTCTGAAGTCCACGGCATACACTTCGCCGGCGTCGCCGATCCCGAACGACACGATTTGGGCGCCTGTGTCCAGGAGTTCCACGGTCTGGACAGTCCCGTCCGCCGGTTCGCGAACCGCACCCCAGACCTTCCCTGAGACGTAGTCCGCGTACAGGTAGATCCCGTCGAGACGCGGATATGCGGGGTCACGGACCACCACGCCGCCGGTCACCGACTCCCCCGCGTCGTGCGCGTACTCGATCACCGGCATGGTGAACGCGCCGGTGTCCGGTCCCATCGCAGCGTCGGGCGGGTAGGGGTGCGTGGCTTCGAACGTGTTCCAGCCGAAATTGAGGCCGCCCTTGAGGGTCTTGTCGGGCGCTGCCGCGACGAGATCGATCTCCTCCCAGAGATTCTGTCCGACGTCGCCGATCCAAAGGTCGCCGGTGGCGCTGTCGAAACTGAAGCGCCAGGGGTTCCTGAGCCCGACCGCCCAGATCTCGGGCTGCCCGGCGTTCGCTTCGCTCGTCGGGTTGGCGAACGGGTTGTCCGCCGGTATGCCGTAGGGCTCGCCCGCCGCGGGCTTGCCCGCCTCGCCGACATCGATCCGAAGCATCTTACCCAGGAGCGAGTCGGGGTTCTGCGCGTTGCGGTGCGGGTCCCCGCCGCTGCCGCCGTCTCCCATGCCGATCCACAGCATCCGGTCCGGCCCGATGAGCACGCAGCCGCCGTTGTGGTTCGAGTAGGGCTGTTCGATGACGAGGAGCACCTCCTCGCTGATCGGGTCCGCCACGCCGTTTCGTGAGGTGAAGCGGCTGATCACCGTGTTGCCCCCCGCGTCGGTGTAGTCGACGTAGAAGCGTCCGTTCTGCGCGAAGCCCGGCGAGAACGCCAAGCCGAGGAGTCCCCGCTCGGAGTCGGTGCTCACCTGCTTGGAGAGGTCGAGGAACGGCTCAGGGTCGGTCCTTCCGTCCAGTACCTTGCGGATTCTGCCCGTCTTCTCGACGACGTACAGCGTGGACGAACCATCGGACGCCCCGGTCACGAACAGTGGTTGCTCGAACCCCGAGGCCACCTCGGAGAGTCGTATCTTCACCTCGGCCAGACCGGGTGCGGCCGAGGTGGTGGGCTCGGCGGACCCGCTGGTCTCGGGCGCTACGACCACGGGGCGCCCGGTCTTCGCGCACCCGGTGATGAGCAGCGAGATCAGGGTGCACGCCCAGAGGAGGCGCGACAGGCGGGCGATTGAAATTCGTGGAAGCATGGGTACCTACCGTTCATCAGAAATTATCAACCGTTCACACCCACTGTACGATGCACTCACTAGAGAGGCGCCCGAGGGGCGGGCGCAACAGACCGGGCAGGTGTGCATGTTCTCTTCGTTCCCATATGCGTATGCGGACTACTTCGCGTTCGTCTCAGCCATCGCCTTGTTGATGGTCGGGACCAACGCGCTGTCGTTGCATCAGGTGAGCGATCAGCCCAGGAAGTGGATATGGCTCCTCGGCGCCATGGTCGCCGCCGGAGTGGCGACGATGGTTCAGGCCGCCGCGATCGATCTGGGTATGGGTTCGACCCCGGTCCGTCTCCAGTCTCTGCTCATCGTGACCGCCACCTTCTTCGCCATCGGATTCCGGATCGAGCACGCTCGCACCGCCTCGAGTGGTGTCGCCACCGAGATGAGACCGCCGCTGATGCTGGGGCTGGCTGTGGGCGGCTTCATCGTCGTCGGGCTCATCGCTCTCGATTCATCGGCCGGCATCTGGGCTCTTGCCGCGACGCTCGTCGTCGTGTTCTTCGCCGTCGCTCGTGCGTTGTCCCGTGAACCCGGTCTCGCGCAGTCCGAGAGCGGTCGTCGGCTCAGCGCCGCGGGGCTGATGGTCTGGGCGGTCGCGCAGGCGGTCCTGCAGGTGACGTTCGCACGCACCGGCATGGTCCCGCTCGCTGCATGGGCCATTCTGATCGGTGCGCTCGGCGCCGCGCTCGCGTCGGTCGGTCTCGGTCGCTGTCTGTCGGGCACCATCGATGCCTGGGCCGATGCGCGCGTCAGGCTGAAGCGTAGAACTCGCGGGGTTCTGCTCGGCCTCCTCGCGGCGGGGCTGGTCGCCGGCTTCGCCCTCACGACGTTCCTTGGCAGAGTCGGCGAGGAACGCCTCCTCGATCAGTTGGACAAGCGTACCCATACGGCGGCGTCGATGATCGAGCCCTCGCTCGTCGAGGAACTGACCGGCACATCGGCGGACGCCGGAGTCGCGGCCTACCGCACCGTGCTTGGCGTCCTCGACCGCACCCTGCGCGCGAACTCGGATGTGACGTACCTGTACCTGATGCGTGCGGAATCGGGCCGGGCGATCATCCTGGCCGAGGCGCAGGGTGATGGCGAGACGAGGGATGGCCCGGGCACCGTGTTCTACGACGCGAGCCCCGCGCTGCTCGATTCCCTCGAGGCGGGGACCGCGCTGCTCGAGGGGCCCGTGAGCGACAGTGACGGCACGTGGTACAGCTCCCTGTATCCGATACTCGATCCCGCGACTGGTGACGTCGTCGGGCACGTCGGGATGGACCTGGCTGCCGACCAGGTGGCGGCCGTCGCTTCGCAGTACCGGCTGGCCGGGATCATCCTGTCTCTGGCGGTCTCGGCGTTGGTGATCGGGTTCTACATCGTGCTTCAGATGACGCGTGCGGCCGCGGCCGCCATGTCGGACTCAGAGACCAGGTTCAGAGGACTGTTCGAGCATGCGCCGGACGCGATCATCGTCGTGTCCGCCGCTGACGGCGTCTTGCTGTCGCTCAACCCGATGGCGCGCGAGTGGCTCGGGGTGGCAGACCACCGGCTCTTGGGTGAGTCCGTCTGGCAGTTCGTTCACTGCAAGCACGACTGCGTCGGCAACGGCTGTGACGCCGCCTCGGGCAAGCGGCTCGAGGACCGAAGCGTTCTGCGGGCCTTGGACGGCAAGGAGCGCGACGTCGAGCTCACGTCGCTCGAGACGGAGTACGACGGGGTACCCGCGCTGGTCGTGTTCGTGCGGGACGTTTCCATGAGGGCGAGGGCCGAGGAGGCGGTCACGGCGCAGGCGACGTTCAACGCGCTGGTGACCGATATCTCGCGTCGCTTCGTGGATGCCACGCCGGACAGCATAGACACCGAGATCGAGAGTGCGTTGGCTCGCATCGGCGCGTACTCGGACGTCGATCGCGTATACGTGTTCGCCTTCGACGACGTCGCGCACATGAGCAACACGCATGAGTGGACCGCCGAGGGGATACCCACGCGCAAGCAGGCGTTCGACCACGCCCCGGTCAGCGGATACCCGTGGCTCATCTCGCAGGTCAACGCCCGACGCGAGGTCTATCTGCCCGACGTGGGCAAGGACCCGAACCTTCGCGCCGAGGAACGGCTCGCACTCCAATCAGCGGGAATCCGCTCGATGCTCGTGGTGCCGATCGTCATCTTCGGCGCCGTCGTCGGCATGCTCGGCTTCGACTCCGTTCGCGGGCAGAAGGATTGGCCGGCGGAGAGCATCGCGCTCCTGCGGATGATGGCCGACATAATCGGTGCCGCACAGCGCCGCACGGAGGCCGAGGGTGAGCTCCTGATCCTGTCGCAGGCGGTCGGCCAGAGTCCTGTCGCAGTGGTGATCACCGACCGCAATGGCGACGTCGAGTACGTGAACCCCACGTTCACCCGCATCACCGGCTATGAGCTCGGCGAGGTCCGGGGCCAGAACCCGCGCATCCTCAAGTCGGGCCTCACCCCCGATGAGACCTACAAGGGACTCTGGTCGCAGCTGATCGCGGGCGAGGTATGGACCGGGGAGTTCGTGAACAGGCGCAAGGATGGCATGCCCTACTGGGCCCGCGCCACGATCTCGGCCATGCGCACGCCCGCCGGCGAGATCACGCACTTCGTCGGCGTGCAAGAGGACGTCACGGAGGCGCGGGAGGCCCAGGAGGCCCTCAAGACCGCGAAGATCCAGGCGGAGTCGGCGAACAGGGCCAAGAGCGAGTTCCTTGCGACCATGAGCCATGAGATCCGAACACCGATGAACGCGATCATCGGCATGTCCGAACTGTTGCAGGACACCGAATTGACGAAGCAGCAGGCGCGCTATGTCGACGTGTTCCGCCGCGCGGGCGAATCGCTGCTCGGGCTCATCAACTCGATCCTCGATCTGTCAAAGATCGAGGCGGACCGCCTCGAGATGGAGCACATCCCGTTCGATCTGTGTGACGTGGCCGAGACTGCCGCGTCCGTGATCGGCGTGCAGGCGGCGGAGAAGGGGCTCGAGCTGTTGTACCGGATCAAGCCGGGCACACCGACCGAGCTCCTCGGCGACCCCGACAGGCTCAGGCAGGTGTTCATCAACCTGCTCGGTAACGCGGTCAAGTTCACCGAGGTCGGGCAGGTTCTGCTGTCGATCGAGCAACTGAACGATCAGGCGGAGGGCAACTTGCTCATCTCTGTCTCCGACACGGGCGTCGGCATACCCCAAGACAAGCTCGGGAAGGTGTTCGAGAGCTTCTCGCAGGCGGACGCTTCGACGACGCGCCGCTACGGCGGAACCGGTCTCGGGCTGACGATCTCGAAGCGTCTGGTCGAGCTCATGGGCGGAACCATGCGGGTCGAGTCGACGCTGGGTCGCGGGACCACGTTCCTGATGGAGATCCCGTTCCTGGTCGCGCGCGAGGGTGTGAAGGGTGTTCGCCATGACGCGCCGTTGCCGCTCGCAGGGCGTCGTGTGCTCATCGTCGACGACAACGAGACCAATCGCTTCATCCTCCGCGAAGTGCTCACAACGTGGGGCATGCGCACATCGGACGCCCCGGACGGGCTTGCGGGGCTCGAGGCCATACGCTTCGCCGCCCGTGCGGGTGACCCCTACGATGTGCTCGTACTCGACCACCAGATGCCTCATATGGACGGCTTCGAGCTTCTTGAACATGTCCGGGCCGAGAAGGCGATCAGCCGCGTGCCGGCGATCATGCTCTCGTCGGACGCACACGGGCGCGACCAGGCTCGCGCAGTCCGTCTCAACCTGCTCGACTACCTGTTCAAGCCGGTCCGCCGGCATGAGCTGGAAGACGCGCTGCAGAGTGCGCTCAGCGCTGAATGGCACGCGCCTGTCACAGACGAGGACGCTGCGGCGAGTGCGCCTGACACCGAGCGACTGCGCATCCTCCTGGTCGAGGACTCCGAGGACAACAGGTTCCTCATCGAATCCTATCTGGCCAAGACCGACCACGAGCTCGTCGAAGTCCACAACGGCCAGGAGGCCGTCGACGTGGTGATCGCCGACGAAGGCCGCTTCGACCTCGTCTTCATGGACATGCAGATGCCCGTGAAGGACGGTCTGACGGCCACACGTGAGATCCGTGAATGGGAGCGCGCAACGGGACGGGAGCCGCTCAGGATCCTGGCTCTCAGCGCGTTCGCACTCAAGGAGGAGCACGCACGCAGTCTGGAAGCGGGATGCGACGCGCATCTGACCAAGCCCATCAAGAAGAAGGAGCTGCTCAGGGCGCTCGCCGAGTATGCGAGGAGTGAGTCACATGTGTGCTAGCGGACCGGTCGCCTATGTGGACGAGAGCCTCGAGCCTCTCATCCCGAAGTACCTTGAACGCAGGGTCGCCGATGTCGAGGCGCTGAGGCGCGCCGTCGAACGGGGCGCCTACGATGAGGCCCGGGTCATCGGCCACAGCATGAAGGGCTCGGGTGGAGGGTACGGGTTCGACGCGATCACCGAACTCGGAGCCACCATCGAGACAGCGGCCGAGTCCTCGGATGAAAGCCGTCTGTGCACCGCCACCGACGACCTCGACCGCTACCTCGCCGAGGTGGAGATCGTCTTCGTCGAAGAAGAGGAGTGACGGAGGTCATCGTGGGGGAGCAGCGCACGGGCACGATCGTCACCATCGATGACGATCCGGACATGCAGGACCTCATCAGGGTCACGCTGGAGCGCGCGGGCCATGTCGTGCATTCGGCCTCGAGCGGTCCTGAGGGTCTTGCGTTGGTAGCCCGTGAGCATCCCGAACTCATCCTGCTCGATGTCATGATGCCGGGCATGGACGGCTACGAGGTCTGCGGCAGGCTCCAGGCCGCCGAGGAGACCGCCTACATCCCGGTCGTGTTCCTCACGGCGCTCGTATCGGACCAGGACCGGCGTCGCGCCCTGGCGTCCGGCGCGGTCGGCCATCTGAGCAAACCGTTCGACCCCGTCACGCTTCAGGACGCCGTGAAGGAGGCCCTGGAGCGCACGTGCCGCTGGGGCGAGATAGCCGACGAGTCCGGCGCGTGGACGGAACGCATCGTACCCGACCATTTCGAGACGTTCCGGGGCCGCCTCGCTGCGCGGTTCGACGAGGCCTCGGCAGAGGCCGCGGCCCTGCTCACCACACGCCCGCGCTCCCTGTATGAGGCCGCTCGCGCGGCCGGCCTCACCGACTTCGAGGTCGTCACGGAGATGTCGGCCTTCCTCGGGCTGCCGCTCCGTCAGATCATCGATTCCCAGGCGGTGCTGATGGACGCGTTGCCGGCGCCGTTCTGCCGCGCCAACGCGGTCGTGGCCCTGCGCGAGGCCGCGGATGTCGTCACGTTCGTAGTGTCGAACCCGTTCCGCTGGGAGCTTCTCGACCTGCTACAGCGGCGCGTCGACGAGATGGGCATGTCACTCGCGCTCGAGATCGCGCCGCCGAAGGTGATCCGCTCCTTCTACGACCTCTCGGCCGACCCAGAGGCGCAGAGAAGCAGTCTCGCGGACACGCTCGTGTCCGTCGATGTCGCGACCGAGCCCGGCCAGGTCGCCGCCGGTGACCTCGAGGCGGCGCCCGTCGTGTTCATCGCGAACAACATCATCACCTCGGCGCTCAAGGAGCGGGCGAGCGACATCCACTTCGAGCCCAAGGAGGACCGGCTCGAGGTCAGGTTCCGCGTCGACGGCGACATGGCCGACGTGCTTTCTCTGCGCCCGAGCACCGGGATGATGCTCGTCTCCCGCCTCAAGGCCCTCGGCTCGCTGGACATCGCGGAGCGCCGCAAGCCGCAGGACGGCTCACTCGAGGCGCACATCGGAGGCAAGCGGATCAAGCTCAGGCTCGCGACCTCCTCCGGCCCGTACGGCGAAAGCATGGTCGTGCGCATCCTCGAGGTCACCGCCGATCCGGTCCCGCTGGAGAGCCTCGGCTTCACCGACGAGCAGGCCACGTTGCTCCGCGGCTTCGCGACGCGCCCGCAGGGCATGGTCCTCGTGGTCGGCCCGACAGGGTCGGGCAAGACCACCACGATCTACAGCGTGCTCTCGGGTATCGACACTGAGCACCGTTCGCTCATGACCGTCGAGGATCCCGTGGAGTACATCATCCCGCGGGCCAACCACCAGCAGGTCAACGACAAGGCGGGAGTGAGCTTCGAGAACCTGCTCAAGTCCTCGGTGAGACAGGATCCCGATGTCCTGTTCCTCGGCGAGATACGCGACCAGTTCTCCGCGCGGACCGCCCTCGACTTCGCGAGCACGGGTCACCTGACGGTATCGACGCTGCACACGTCCAACGCGACGAGCGCCGTGTTCCGCCTCGAACGCCTCGGCGTGGACCGGTCGATCATGGCTGACGCGATCCTGGGCATCGTCTCGCAGCGCCTCGTCAAGCGCGTCTGCCCGGAGTGCCGCACGATAACGCCGATAACCGCCGAGGAGCGGGCCTGGCTCGAGCCCTTCACGAACGACGTGCCCGAGACCGTGGCGCACGCGTCGGCCGATGGGTGCCCGTCCTGCCGCAAGGGGTACCAGGGGCGCATCGGCATCCAGGAGATCATCCAGTTCGACGCGGAGATCGCGAGCTGGGTGCGTGACGGCGCGCCCATCACCGAGATACGGCAGCGGCTCGTGGACCGCGGGGACTACCTGTCGGTGGCCAGCGTGCTTGACAAGATCCGGGACCACGTCGTCGATCCGAACGACGCGTACCACAAGATCATCGTCGAGGAGCAGGCGGCCCCGTCGGCTCAGGCACCCCAGTTTGCGCCGGCCGCGCCCCAGCCTGCGCCGGCCGCGCCCTCGTCGGCGCCGTCGGTCGCAGGGCCCGTGATCGGCACCTCGGAACCGCCCCAAGCCGATGCTCCGGGTGTGGAGATGATCGGCGCCGCGCCGCCTCGTCGGGCCCTCGTGGCCGACGATGATGTCTCGGTTCGCGAACTGGTGGGTATGGCTTTGCGTGAAGACGGTTTCCAGGTCGAGTTCGCCGAGAACGGCCGCGTGGCGCTCGAGCAGCTCGCCTCCTCGGCGTTCGATCTCATCGTCTCCGACATGAACATGCCGGAACTCGACGGGATGGGGTTCCTGAGGGCGACGCGCCAGTCGGGGGTCAGTGCGCCGTTCCTCATGCTGACAGGGGTCAACGACGGGCAGGTGGAGGCCGATGCGCTCATGGCGGGTGCGTCGGACTACGTGAGGAAGCCCGTCCGCAAGGATGTTCTGATGATGAGGGTCAGGCGCGTTCTCGCCGGGAGTCTGTAGGAGGAGTCCAGATGTCCGATACAAGACTGGTCCTGACGATCGACGACGACAGTGAGGTCACAGAGATGATCTCGGTCATGCTCGAGATCGAGGGGTTCGCCGTGAGCAAGGCCCACTCGGTGTTCGAGGGCATGAAGGCCCTTGCGGAGCAACTGCCCGACGTCGTGCTGCTCGACATCATGATGCCCGGGGTGGACGGCATGCAGTTCTGCGCAGCGCTCCGTGACAGCCCGGAGACCGCGCATCTGCCGGTGATCTTCGTGAGTGCGCTCGGCGGCCAGAAGGACCGGGATGCCGCGACCGCCGCCGGTGCCGTCGGGTATGTCACCAAGCCGCTCTCCGCGGCCTCGCTCGTGGGCGCCATCAACGACGCGCTCTCGGCCGCCCCGCGTCCCTGACCGCACACGCTCCGGCGCACGATCGCCCTGAGCGCCCCTTCCGGGTGCCGACCGCGTTGTATAATCGCGTGGTCGGAACCGAGGAGCGCCATGTCCGAGTGTTGTGATCTCAGAGAAGCCAACGGCATCCAGGCCGCCTGCGACGGCGAGGACTGCATCTACTGGCGCGCCGTCGGCCACCTCGGCCTGTCCGCCGAGGAGGCGGGCTGTGCGATCAGGGAGTTCCGGATGCTCGAGGGGGCGGACAGCGAACTGGTCGTCTGGCTCCTGTCGGTCAAGGAACGCCTCGCCGATGAGGACGACTGCCGGCAGCGCTCCTCGGCGTGACGATGCTTCTTCTTGTAGACGGCTACAACGTCACCAAGGCGGATCCTGCGACCCGCGACTCCTCCCTTGAGACCCAGCGAGACGCGCTCGTGGCGCGCCTGCGCATCCACGGACGGGAGCTGTTGGGGTCCGGCCGCATCGTGGTCGTGTTCGACGCCGCCGACGGTGAGGGCGGCATTCGTGCGACCGGCGGCAGTGTTCCTGTCGAGGTGCGGTTCGCCCGCCAGGGTCCTGCCGACGACGTGCTCGTGGGCCTGGCGTCGTCCGCGCGAGAGAAGGTGCTCCTGGTCAGCTCGGATCGCGAGCTCGTCTCACGCGTGCACACCCACGCCTCGCACGGGTTCGAGAGCAGGGGGCGGGAGTCGCTCTTCGCCGTCGCCGCGTCAGGCCGTGCGCGCACCGGTTCCAAGCGGTATCCTGCGAGCACTGCCGGGATGCCCAAAGGGGCGAACAAGGTCACCGAGGAGCTCAAGGCCCTTTGGCTGACCGAAGACGAGGAGTGAGATGCCAGGGACGGGCGTCATCGTCAACGTGGTCGCGGTGCTCGTGGGCACCGCCGTCGGGCTGCTCTTCGGCAGGCTCATCGCAGAACGCTTCCGGCTCATAGCCTTCTCCGCTATCGGGCTGTCGACCATGATCATCGGTGCGTCCATGAGCATCGGCGGTCTGTCTGACCTGGGCGCCACGAAGGTGGGCGATTACGCGGGTCTCGTGCTGGTGGGCTCGCTCGTGCTCGGCTCACTGACCGGCGAGGCGCTGCGGATCGAGCACCATCTCGAACGCTTCGGGCATGTCCTGCAGGCGATCGTCGCCAAGCGTCCGGCGCTTGCGCCCGGCAAGACGGACCAGCCCGGCGAGAAGGGCCACAACCTGGTCGAAGGCTTCGTCACCGCGTCGCTTCTGTTCTGCGTCGGGGCGATGACGGTCCTCGGATCGCTGCAGGACGGTATGGGGGACCCGCAACTGCTCTACCTCAAGTCGCTCCTCGACGGCATCGCGTCCATCGCTTTGGCGACCACTCTCGGCGTCGGGGTGGCGCTCTCGGTCATCCCCGTGCTTGTGGTTCAAGGCGGGATCGCGCTCGGTGCAAGCTTCCTCGAGCCGTACATGACCCCTGCTGTCATCGCCGGCATCCAGATGGCCGGCGGCGCGCTCATCCTGTGCATCGGCCTGGACCTCGCGGGCATCAAACGTCTGCCGGTCGGCAACATGCTGCCCTCGATCGTGTTCGCCGCGGTGATCGCCGGAGTGCTCGCGTGAGCGCACCCGGGACACCCGGTGCGCATGCGGCCGCATCCGACGGACCCGAGGGTCTGCCGCGCTTCAACTGGGGCGCGTTCCTCATGCCGCCGATCTGGGGGGTCGCTCACGGACAGTGGGCCGGGGTGTTCTTCCTGCCGGCCTGGGCGTTCGTCGACAACGTGCTGCGTGCTGAACGGGCGTTCGGCGTGTGGTCGGTGGTGCTCGGGGTGCTGATGGTGCTCGCGACCCTCGGGCTGCAGCTCGCGTTCGCCCGCAATGCGGACCGCGTCGCATGGCGGCGGGCGGCCGGGCGCATCGATCTTGCGACGTACCTGCGCAACCAGCGCCGCTGGGCGATAGGGTGCGCCCTGCTGGCCGCCGGCATGGCGGTCTGGGTCTACGCGTACATCGCGCGCTACGGCACCGCCCTTCCGACACGCTGATCAGCGCATCTCCTTCACTTGCTGCATCCTTCCCGTCCTGTACGCTCCGCCGGAACCCGGGGTCTTGACAGCGTAACAACACATTGTTACGCTACTCCATGAATCACACGCGACTACGACGAACGGAGGTGACGTGATGGTCGAGCAGGAACTGATCTCCAAGAAGGACCTGCTTGTGGAGACCGGCATCTCGTACGGTCAGTTGTACCGCTGGAAGCGCAAGGGCCTCATCCCGGAGGACTGGTTCGTGCGCCGCTCGACGTTCAGCGGCACCGAGACCTTCTTCCCCCGCGAGCGCATGCTCGCCCGTGTCGAGCGCATCCTCGCGCTCAAGGACACCGATGTCTCGCTCGACGAGATCGCCGACACCGTGGCGCCGGACCTCGGCGAGGTCTCGCTCACACGTGAGCAGGCCCTCGAGCGCGGACTCGCCTCACAGACCGCACTCGATGCGCTTGCGGAGTTCCGTTCCGCCGAGGAGCCGCTGCTCGTGGGTCACCTGCTCGCGGCGCGCGTCCATGACGCGCTTCTCGCGAGCGGCGAGGTGAGCGTCGAGGAGGGTCGTCTCGTCGTGCGCGTGCTCGAGGAGGGCTACCGCGCGTTCGACGGGGCCGAATGCGACCTGCTGTTCGTGCGCAAGTCGGGTGTCGCCACCGCGATGCTCGTCAGCTCCTCGGCGGTCGTCGTGGTCGAGAGCGGTGCACGGCTCGTCGCACGGGAGCGTCTGCAGGATCATATCGACGGGATCGCGTCCCGTCTCGGCTGAACGAGGAGAGAACGATGAACGACCAGGTGAACGATGTGAGGATCGCGGGCGAGGGGACGGTCGGCGCCGGTTCGTACGGCACGGTGACCGTCAACGGGGCCGGTACGGTGCACGGGGATATCGTCTGCACCGAGATCAGGATCAACGGGGCCGGCACCTGCAAAGGTGCGGTCAAGGCGGACACGGCGGTGATCAACGGCACGGGGCGCTTCGACGGCCAGGTCCAGATCGGGGACGTCACCGTGAACGGCGAGGCCACGGCCATGCAGAGCGCGGGCATCGGCGTGCTGCGCGTCAAGGGCCGCATGCAGATCAAGGGCAGTCTCGCGGCGCGCACGGCGGACGTGCGCGGGGAGCTCAGCGTCGGCGAGAACGTGGAGGCGGAGGCTTTCGAGGGTGAGGGCGCGTTCAAGGTCGGCGGACTGCTCAACGCGGAGCGGGTGTCGTTCCGGCTGCACGGTGAGTCTTCGGCGCGCGAGATCGGCGGCGAGAACATCACGGTGCTCGGCCCCCGGGGCTTCGTGCCCGCAGCGCTTCTGGGACTGTTCACCGAGAAGCGGCTGACGGTCGACACGATCGAGGGCGACGACATCACGCTCGAGTACACCACCGCCAAGATGGTGCGCGGCGCGCGGGTGAGCATCGGCGAAGGCTGCAAGATCGGGACCGTCGAGTACACCGAGAGCGTCTCGCGCCTCGCGGACGCGGTGATCGCCGAGGAGCGCAAGACGGACGCCTGATACCGCCGTCATGAGTGCTTGCGGAACGCCCGTCGATCCGGCGGGCGTTCGTGCGTGACGGCCGGTGCGTCAGGCGTGTTCCCGCCATCCCGTGGGCTTGAAGGCGCTCGGGCAGATATTGGAGAGGAAGCACGATCCGCACACGGGCCGTTTCGCGTCGCAGACCTGCCTGCCGTGGCTGATGAGGTCGTAGTTGACCCGGTGCCAGTGGTCCTGCGGGAACAGGGCCATGAGGTCGCGCTCCACCTTGTTGGGATCGGTCTCGGTCGAAAGCCCGAACCGACGCGCGAGGCGGAACACGTGGGTGTCCACGGCGATCCCCTCGACCTTGTGAAAGGCGTTTCCGAGCACGATGTTGGCGGTCTTGCGCGCGACGCCGGGCAGCGATGTCAGGCCCTCCATCGTGTCGGGGACCTTCCCGTCGAACTCGCTTGTGATCATGCGGGCCGCCGCGATGATGTTCTTGGCCTTCTGGTGGTAGAAGCCGAGCGAGTGCACCAGCTCCTCGACATCGGTCTGGTCCGCGTCGGCGAGCGCCGCGGGATCGGGGTAGCGTGCGAACAGGGCCGGCGTGGCGCGGTTCACACCCTCGTCGGTCGTCTGCGCCGAGAGGATGACCGCGACCAGCAGCTCGTAGGCGTTCGTGTAGTGCAGCGCCGGGACGGGGTCACCGTACGCGGCCTCGAGCCGCTCGGCGTACAGCGGTGCGAGGCGCTCCCGTTCGGCCTCCGTCAGGACAGCGGCGGGCTCAGGACTCCTTGCCATGGGTCGACCTTTCCTCGGCGAGCAGGGCGGGCCGGAGCAGCAGCATGAGTGCCCAGGCGATGAGCACGACCGAACCGACGAGCACGGCGTTGCTCGGTCCGATGTATTCCCCCAGAGCACCGAAGGCGATCGACGAGACGGGCATCAGCCCCATGAACGACATGATGAACAGGGCCATGACCCGCCCGCGCAGATGGTTGGGGACCGCCGACTGGATCGAGGTGTTCACGAGCGAGTTCGTGGTCAGTACCGCGGCGCCGGCGAGCGCGGAGATCACGAGACTCGCGGGAAACGAACGCGAGATCCCGAACGCGACCAGCATCGCGCCCATCGCGAGCAGGGACAGCGGGATCATCCGGTTGCGGTTCGCTCCGTGCGCCATGCCCGCGACCACGAGCGCGCCCACCACGGCGCCCAGCCCGTTCGCGGCCATGAGGTAGGAGACGCCGAGCTTGTCGACGTGGAGCGACTTATCGGCGATGGCGGGCAGCAGCATCATGTACGGCATGCCGAAGATCGTCATCACGGCCGTGCTCAGGATGAGCAGGCCCACGACGCGGTTCTGCCGCGCGTAGCCCACGCCGGCCATGAGGTTCTCGACCACGGCCGCCCGCGTGGGTCTGGCCGTCGGGCGTTCCCGGTCGGATCTCGCCGCGTGGGTGCCCTCGGCGGGGCGCAGCCTGATCGCGGCGAGCGCGGCGATCACGAACAGGAAGCTCGCCGCGTTCACGTAGAAGATGTCGCCCATGCTCGCCCCGAGGATCACAAGTCCGCTCGCGGCGAGCGGGCCGAGCAGGCGCGAGGTCTGGAACTGCGCCGAGTTCAGGGCGATGCCGTTGAGCAGCGACTCACGAGGGACGAGGTCGGGGAGCATCGCCTGCCAAGCGGGGAACGTGAGCGCCGACATGATCCCGCCCAGCAACCCGAGCGCCGCAACCCAGGCGAGTGAGGCGACCGCGTTGTTTGCGGAAAGGTGACCGGTGGCGAACAGCACGCCGAGCGCTGTGGCCTGCACGAGGAGGATGGCCTGCGAGACCATGAGCAGCCGACGCTTGTCTAGGCGGTCCGCGATCATTCCGCCAAAGAGAGCGAGAACGAGCACCGGCACGCCCGAGACGAAGTTCACGAGGCCGAGGTCGAGCTCGGAGCGCCGGAACGAGTACACCACGATCGCAAGCGCGTAGTTCTGCATCCAGGAGCCGGTGTTGCTCACGAGCGCCCCGGACCAGAACCAGGTGTAGTCGCGGTACCGGAACGACTCGAACGTGCCGCCCCGTCGGGCGACGGCCGGCGTCGGCACCCCGACATCGGCCTCCCGGACCTCGAGCGAGTCGAGCCCGTCGGCATTGGCGCTGCGTGCGCGGTCCTCCTCGGCAGTCCCGCCCGGGCCTCTCTGTGGTTCGGTGTCCATGTTCCTCCGTCGTGCCTCGCGGGTACGCAGGACAGTCTACGCCCTCAGCGCGAAGCGCTGTCACGGTTGACCCCTGTTCTTCACGGGGATACCCTACGTGAGCCCCGCGCCGGTCCGCCCGTCGCGGGCACTTGTGCTGTTCGCGTCCCGCCGGCGCTCGCGCCATCACCGAGGGAGACCTGCGTGTCCCTGCTCGATTCGCTCATACCCCGTCTCGACATCGCGCCTGCGTTCCAGGAGGCCCGCCGCATCCTGGCGGACTCCCGCGACGCCACGATCGCCGTGCCGGGTCTCGTGCGTCCACTGCTCACCGCCGCGCTGTTCGCCGAGGAGCCGCGCCCGACACTCGTCGTGCTCGCGGGCGAGGAGGCCGCCGAGCGCTACGCGCGGCAGGTCGCCGCGTACCTGCCGCCCGAGAGTGTCCTGCGCTTCCCGGAACGCGGCGACCTGCCCTGGTCCGAGGTCCCGCACGACCTCGGACCGGTCGGCGCCCGCGCCCGCGCGCTGCACGCGCTCTCGACCGGCCGCGATGTGATCGTGGTCGCGAGCGCGCGGTCTCTCCTGCGCGCGCTCCCGCCCCAGGGCTCGGCGGTGTTCACCCCGCTCGTGCTCGAAGCGGGAGCAGAGATCGACCTCGAGGAGACGCTGGCGAGGCTCGCGCGCATGGGCTATACCCGTGCGGAGACCGCAGAGGAGCCCGGGACGTTCGCGGCCCGCGGTGGCGTGCTCGACGTGTTCCCGTCCGACGGGCTGCACCCGGTCAGGGCGGAGCTCTTCGGCGATGAGATCGAGACGCTGCGTCGCTACGTGCCGTCGACCGGCCAGAGCATCGGGGATGCGGGTCCCACGGAGGTCTACACCTGCCGTGAGGTGGCGATCTCCTCGCGTGTCGTCACGCGGGCGCAGCGCGCTCTGCGCGAGAAGGCGCTCAGGGATCCGTTCGTTGCCTATCACCTCGAGTGCATCGAGAACGGCATCTACTTCAACGGTATCGAGCGCTACCTGCCCGTCTTCTACGAGCAGCAGGGCGTCCTCACCGACTACCTGGCTCCCGAGACCCTGCTCGTGCTCACCGAGCCGCGCTCGCTGTTCGACGATGCCGCTCGCAGGCATGACGAACTCTCTGCGGCGGCTTCGTCGGCGGGTGTCTCGCTCGACGGGCTCGTCGTCGGACCCGCGCGCCTCGACCTCGGCGGCCGCCAGCGGCTCATCCTCTTGTCGCTGCTGCGGGCGGGGGGAGCGGTCGACGCGGAGATGGTCGCGCGCCGTCCGGAGGTCTCCGGTGGCGAGGAGAAGTTCATCGGTGGCGTCCGCGCGCTCGTGGACGTCGGCTACAGCGTCGTGGTGGCGGTGCCCGAGCGTCGCGCCCGTCATCGCATGACTGACACACTGACGGAGGCCGGCCTTTCCGTACGCGAGATCGGCGCGCTTCTGGCCAACGCCGACGGCGTGATCATGGTGCCGCAGCTCGTACAGGGGACGGTCAGCGTCTCGGCGGCGGACGTCCCTGCCGGCTTCGTCATCCCCGATGCGCGCCTCGCGGTCGTGAGCATCGACGACGTCTACCCGCGTTCCGGTCGCGCCCGTCGCTCCGCCCGCGAGGTGGACCCGACGCGCATGACCTTCGCGTTCGCGCCCGGCGACTACGTGGTCCATGCGACGCACGGTATCGCCCTGTTCCGCGAGATGCAGCACAAGGAGGTGCTCGGCGCCGAGCGCGACTACCTCGTGCTCGAGTACGCCAAGGGAGACCGCCTCTACGTCCCGGTCGAGCAGATCGACCGGGTCAGCAAGTACGTCGGCGCCGAGGGCTCCGCGCCGCGCGTCACGCGCCTCAATACCGCCGACTGGTCCAAGGCCACGACCAAGGCCCGCAAGGCCGCGCGCAAACTCGCGTTCGACCTCGTCGACCTCTACGCGCGACGCTCGACGGTGAGCGGGCACGCTTTCGGCCCGGATACGACCTGGCAGCTGGAGATGGAGGCGATGTTCCCGTTCGAGGAGACGCCGGACCAGCTCGCGGCGATCGCCGACGTCAAGGCCGACATGGAGTCCGAGAAGCCGATGGACCGGCTGATCTGCGGTGATGTCGGCTATGGCAAGACGGAGGTCGCGATCCGGGCGGCGTTCAAGGCGACCCAGGACGGCAAGCAGGTCATGATCCTGTGTCCGACCACGATCCTCGCCCAGCAGCACTTCACGAACTTCTCGGAGCGCTTCACTCCGTTCGGCGTGCGCGTCGAGGTGATGTCGCGCTTCCGCACCAAGACCCAGCAGGCCACGGCACTCGAGGGCTTCACCGCCGGGGAGGTCTCGGTGCTCATAGGCACGCACCGTCTGCTTTCGCGCGACGTGACGCCTCGCAACCTCGGGCTGGTGATCGTGGATGAGGAGCAGCGCTTCGGCGTCGAGCACAAGGAGCACCTCAAGAACCTCCGCGAGCAGGTCGACGTTCTCACGCTGTCCGCGACTCCCATCCCGCGCACGCTGCAGATGTCGCTTTCCGGCGTGCGCGACATGAGCGTGATCGACACCCCGCCGCCCAACCGCTTTCCCGTCAACGTCCACGTCGGTGAGTACGACGCTGATGTCGTGTCAGGTGCGATCCGGCGAGAACTCGCGCGCGGTGGGCAGGTCTACTTCGTCTCCAACCGCGTCAAGTCGATCGACGAAGCGGTCGAGCGCGTCCGTGAGGCGGCGCCCGAGGCGCGCATCGTCGTCGGACATGGCCAGATGAGCGAGAAGCAGCTCGAGGGCGTCATGGAGAAGTTCGCCGCGAACGAGGCCGACGTTCTGGTGGCGACCACCATCATCGAGAGCGGCATCGACAACCCGCACAGCAACACGCTCATCATCGAGGACTCCCAGCGCCTCGGACTGGCGCAGCTCTACCAGCTCAAGGGCCGGGTCGGCCGCTCGCACGTCAAGGCATACGCGTACTTCCTGTTCCCGCGGGGCCAGGCGCTCACCGAGCAGGCCGTCGAGCGGCTCACCGCTATCCGTGAGCACGATGAACTCGGGAGCGGCATCAAGGTCGCCCTGCGCGACCTTGAGATCCGCGGTGCAGGCTCGCTGCTCGGCGCAGAGCAGCACGGCAATATGAGTGCGGTCGGCTTCGACCTGTTCGCCGAGATGTTGCGCGAGGCGGTGGCCGAGGCGCGCGGCGAACCTGAGATCGCGTTCCCGGATATCCGCGTCGACCTGCCGGTCGCAGCGTTCCTGCCCGAGGAGTACCTTGCCGACGTCGACGAGCGCGTGCTGTACTACCGCCGCATCGCCGGCGCCGCGAGCATCGAGTCGGTCGCTTCGGTGGCCGAGGATCTGGTCGCGCGTCACGGCGCGCTGCCCGAGCCCGCCCGCCACCTCGTGGCGATCGCCCGCATCCGCGTCATGGCCGCGGAGGCGGGCGTCACCTCGGTCACACTGGCCCGGCGCCGTCTGCGCCTTGCGCCGGTGCTCGAGGACGGACCGCATCGCGCGACTCTTGCGAGCCGTGGCGCGGTCTGGCTCTCCCGTGACCGTTCGATGGCCATGCCCGTCGAGTATGGAGAGTCTGTGACAGATGCCGCCCTCGGCATGCTCGATGCTATACTCACGGATGCCTAATCAGCGTGCCATCCCAGGAGGGTTCATGAAAGCGCTTCGTGTAGCAGTCTCGCTCGCACTCGTTGCCGGGATGTTCCTCGGCGTCACGGGTTGCTCCAACAAGGACGTTGCTGCGAGAGTCAACGGTGAGGTCATCAAGAAGTCCGAGCTCGACGCCCAGGTGGACAAGCTCAAGGAGCAGTACCCGCAGATGTTCGAGGGCGCCGACGGCGAGGGACGCCTGATCGACTTCCAGCAGCGCCTTCTCGACAACATGATAAACAACGTCCTGATCCGACAGGCCGCCAAGGACGCGGGTGTCGAGGTCACCGACGCGGACGTCAAGAAGAAGATCGACGAGCTCAAGGCGGGCTTCAGCTCCCAGGAGCAGTTCGACCAGGCGCTTTCGCAGGCGGGCATGGACGTCTCCACGCTCGAGGACCAGATCCGCGACCAGCTCGTGACCGAGCAGCTCATCGCGACCCTCAACAAGGACGAGAAGGTCTCCGACAAGGAGATCTCCGACTACTACGACAAGAACAAGGCGCAGTTCGCCGAGCAGGCGGCTGTCCATGTCTCGCACATCCTGTTCGACAAGGCGGACAAGGCCACAGCGGAGAAGGTGCTCGGCGAGGTCAAGGGCGGCGGCGACTTCGCGGCGCTCGCCAAGCAGTACTCGAAGGACCCGGCCTCCGCCGCCAACGGCGGCGACCTCGGCTGGCCGACGACGCCGTACGTGCCCGAGTTCACGGCGGCCGCTGAGAAACTCGCCCCCGGCCAGATCTCGGACCTGGTCGAGACCCAGTTCGGCTGGCACATCATCAAGATGATCGAGAAGCGCACCGATCGTCAGAAGACGCTTGACGAGGTCAAAGAACAGATCCAGCAGATCATCGTCCAGCAGCGCAACGCCGACGCGTATCAGACCTTCCTTGACGACCTTCGCGCCAAGGCCGAGATCGAGATCCTCGTCCCCGATCTGCAGAAGCCCGCTTCCGGCAGCACGGAGACGACCGGCAAGTAGAGACGTCACGGGGCGAGGGGGGCCGGTGGGGTCCATAGCGATCGTGGGTGTCGGGCTGGATCCGGACACCCCCTTGAGTGACGAGATAACGAGACGACTGCGCGGTCCAGGCCGCGTGGTCGTCTCTTCTTCTGAGGGCGAACTGCGCGGGTTGCTCGAGTCTGCGGGGGTGGAGGTCACGTCGCTCGCTGACATGGGTCTGCCCGCCGATGCGCCCGTCGAGCGGGTCATCGAAGGGCTTGCCGGACTCTCGGAGAGCGATGACGTCACCTATGTCACCTCGGCCTACCCGTTGCTGCGGCAGGGCATGCTCTCGGGCCTTCTGTCGCGCACCCACGCCAGCATCGACGTCTTCCCCATGCCCGCGTCGCTCCAGGCCATCCTGATGGCGTTCGACATCGACCTGACTGCCGACCTGGACATCATCGATGCCCGTACCCTGGCGCCCGGTATCGAGCAGCGCGGCTCGCACCTGATCATCACGGACGTGCGCAACCGCATCGTCGCCCGGCGGGTCGCCGAGCGCCTCGCGGAGGTCTATCCGCCAGATCACGAGGTGGTGGTTGCAGGGTGCGGCGCCGAGGGCGGCTTCGAGCTCTCGCTCCACTCGGTGGGCACGCTCGGTGACGCGCCGGTGTGTCAGGACACGACCGTCTACGTGCCCCCGTCCCGCATCTCCTCGCCTCAGGGGTTCGATGGGTTCGTTCGCCTGATCGCGGTGCTCAGGGGCCCCGACGGATGCCCGTGGGACAAGGCGCAGGACCACCTCTCGCTGCGGCGCCATATGATCGAGGAGGCCTACGAGGCGGTCGCCGCCATCGATGCCGCCGACGACCGTGAACTGGCCGACGAGCTCGGCGACGTTCTGCTCCAGGTCGTCCTTCATGCACAGATCGCCGCGGACGAGGGCCGCTTCACCATCGACGACGTGGTGGCGCTCATCTCGGAGAAGATCCGCCGCAGACATCCGCACATCTTCGGCGATGCGTCCGCGGACACCCCCGAGCAGGTCATCGTGAACTGGGACGCCATCAAGCGCGAGGAGAAGTCCGAGGCCGGCCTGCTCGACAGTATCCCCCGCTCGCTGCCGGCGCTCATGCTCGCCCAGAAGATCTCGAAGCGAGCGGTCTCGGTCGGGTTCGAGTGGGAGACGCTGGACGATATCTGGGATAAGGTGCACGAAGAGATAGACGAGCTCAAGCAGACCGAGCCCGGTTCGGTCGAGGCCGCTGACGAGATCGGCGACCTGCTGTTCACAGTGGTCAACCTCGCCCGCAAACAAGGTATCGACGCCGAGGAGGCCCTCAGGGGCACCTGCGCCAAGTTCGAGCGCCGGTGGAGCAGTATGGAGGCCGGTGTCGCGCGGCAGGGCCTGGACATCGCCGATGTCGGGATCGAGGGCCTCGAGCGTTTGTGGAACGAAGCCAAACAGGAGGAGTCGCGGGAAGACGAAGCATAGGGCCGCCCGGCCCGTGCGCCCGCAGAAGGAGAAGGAGCGTTCGCATGAGCACGATCATCGACATCTATGCGCGTGAGATACTCGATTCGCGCGGCAACCCCACGGTCGAGGTCGACGTGGTACTCGACGACGGCAGCTTCGGGCGTGCCGCTGTTCCCTCGGGCGCGTCGACGGGAGCGTTCGAGGCCGTCGAGTTGCGTGACTCCGAATCCGCTCGCTACCTCGGCAAAGGCGTGCGCGGCGCGGTCGACAACGTCAACGAGGAGATCGCCTCGGAGATCATCGGCATGGACGCCACCGATCAGCGCGCGATCGACACCGCGCTCATCGCGCTCGACGGCACCGAGAACAAGGCGACCATGGGCGCCAACGCGATCCTCGGCGTCTCTCTCGCCGTCGCGCGCGCGGCCGCTGAGTCGACGGACCTGACGCTGTACTCCTACATCGGCGGTGCGAACGCGCACACCCTGCCCGTGCCGATGATGAACATCCTCAACGGAGGCGCGCACGCTGACAACAACGTCGACCTGCAGGAGTTCATGGTCATGCCCGTCGGGGCCTCCACGTTCGCGGAAGGCCTGCGTTGGTGCGCCGAGATATATCACACGCTCAAGAAGGTGCTGCACGATCGGGGTCTCGGCACCGGCGTGGGCGACGAGGGCGGTTTCGCTCCGAACCTCGACTCCAACGAGGCGGCCCTCGCGATCATCGTCGAGGCATGCGAGCAGGCGGGCTACACGCCCGGCGAGCAGATCAGGTTCGCTCTCGACCCCGCCACAACCGAGATCTACAAGGACGGCAAGTACGTGCTCGCCGGCGAAGGCCGCGAGCTCACCTCCGCGGAGATGGTCGAGTTCTGGGCCGACCTGGTCGAGCGTTACCCGATCATCAGCATCGAGGACGGTATGGCCGAAGAGGACTGGGACGGCTGGAAGCTGCTCACGGACCGCCTCGGGGACAAGGTGCAACTGGTCGGCGACGACCTGTTCGTGACCAACACCGAGCGTCTGCGCAAGGGCATCGAGCTCGGTGTCGCGAACTCGATCCTGATCAAGGTGAACCAGATCGGCTCGCTCACCGAGACGCTCGAGGCCATCGAGATGGCCAAGCGCGCCGGGTACACCTGCGTCATCTCCCACCGCTCCGGAGAGACCGAGGACACCACCATCGCCGACCTTGCGGTCGCCACGAACGCCGGACAGATCAAGACCGGCGCCCCGGCCCGCTCCGATCGTGTCGCGAAGTACAATCAGCTCATCCGCATCGAGGAGGAGCTCTGCGATTCCGCGGAGTACCCGGGCATGGAGGCCTTCTACAACATCCGATAGCTTCGCGCCTGATCCGGCGCGACCTTCGGGACGAAAGGCGCGCGTGAACGATCGAGTCGACACCGAGGGCAATGATTTCGGTACGGGACGCTACGGCGTCGCGATCGACAGCGCTCTGGCGCGCCGCGAGAAGCTCGCGGACCGCTACGACATCGAGTTCGGTAAGGACCGGGTCTTCCCGCGCCTGGTCGATGCGATGCTCGCCGAAGTTCCTGAGGGGGCTCGGGTCATCGAGGTGGGTGCAGCCACCGGTCTTCTCACGCGTCCACTGCTTGAGAAAGCCGGCCATGTCACCGCGCTGGAGCCCTCGGGGGGCATGCTCAGGCGGCTGCTTGCGAGCGATGTGTCCGAATCGCCGCACCTGACCATCCGGCAGGGGATGGTCGAGGACCTGCTCCACGATGAGCGCTACGACGTCGGAGTGGTCACGTTCACCCCGCGGCGCGGCGTCGGGCTCTCCAAGCTGCTGGTCGAGCTGGGACTCCGCGTCACCACGAAGGTCATCATGATGCTCGACGACGACGGGACCATGGACTGGGCCTATCTTGCCCGGGGTGCGTCCATCCAGGGTTTCGACGTGGACGTGCACCTCGTCACGAGCCGCGACGAGGATCCCGACGCCCGCCGGCGTGCGGCCCTCATCGTTGCGGACGTCCGCCGATGGCAACCCACGGTCCTTCAACCCATCGAGGACTGGGCGGTAGACGCTCGGGAACTCTCGGTACCGTTCCCGCCGCCGCGCGGTGCGGCGACGCGTCTCGTGCGCTACTTCCTGGCCGGCGGTGACCGCGCGGTGCGCGTCGCCACGGACCCGCGGGGCGTGGAGCGCCTGTACGGCAACCTTCGCACTGCGGTGCACCGTCTCGCCCGCGAAGAGGCCACCGTGCGTCGAAACGGCGACGAGATCCAGATCGTGCGTCTGCCCAAGGGCGGTCAGGACGACGCGGTCTGACCGGTACGGCCCCTGTCCTAGGAGCCCGTACGTGCCTCGATGCGCTGACCGAATCGGACGAGTGCGCGCTTCGCGAGCCAGGCCGTCGGATGTTCGAGCGGATATGACCACCGACGTGCGGTGTCGCCGAACACGTCGTCGCCGGTGATGCGGGCCATGGCCTCGAGTTGTGCGATGTGCAGGCCATAGTAGGTCTTCGTCGCATAGGTGTCGTCGGACAGTTGATAGCGCACCCATCCGTCGCGTTCGTACTCGGGCAGCGAGGTCGCGAGTGTGGACCGAAAGCCCTGCAGCATCTGTTCGGCCTCCGCGGATCTGGAGGCGGGGATCCTGCTCAGGTCGTACATGCCGAATGCCGCGAACAATGCTCCGTTGAGCACATGACTGGGGGGCTGCGCGGGATACTCCTCCGGCCACACCTCGCCGTCAACGAGGCTGGAGACGCCGCCTGATCCGATGTCGATCGACAGCGGCTCGAAGGCGAGGTCAGCCGCCTCCAGCCACTTCCGGTCCCGGGTCTGCGTCCAGGCGCGACTGAACACGGATATCGCCTCACCCTGCGCCATGGCCGATGTCCAGCCGGGGGTCAGCCCGCGGCTGGGAACCGCGAAATCGAAACGCAGCGAGCCGTCCGTCTCGAGGTCGCGCCTGAGCCACTCCGCCTGGATCATGAAGTCGGCCAAGCCGGCTTCGTCGCCGTGGAGATAGTCCTCGTAGCGCCCGAGACCGTACTGAGCGATGGTCACGGGGTTGTAGCCTCGGCGCTCGGTCATACCGCCGGCTTTGACCCTCACGTAGTCGACGATCGGCACCCCGGCCTCGTCGAGCGGCGGATCCGAGTACTCCAGATCGCGCACCTTCTGTGAGATGAGCCGCATGTCCACGTAGTAGTGGGTCGGGGTCGCATCCTCGATGTCGAGGAGGTGGCTCTGCTGCCACGGGACGGATCTTGCGAGTGCGAGCCGGTCTCTGTCGGCGCGCGTCCATCGGGGGACCGCATACATCGCGAACGCGATCATGCAGACTCCTGCGGCAGCACCGAGCATCGCGAGTATGCGAGGGATTCGTGACATTGGGCAAAGTATAGTGGATGCACAAGACCGGCTGCCCCACGGGTTCACGCTCGCGGGGTGTCGCCTCCGAGGGAGCGTGCTGTATGCGTCGCACCAGGATAGTCGCCACGATCGGACCCGCGAGCCAGTCACCAGAGATACTCGAAGCGCTGATCGGAGCGGGGATGGACGTCGCCCGCCTCAACGCCTCACATTCGTCGCTCGATGAGCTCCAGGTGCGGTTCGACCGGATCCGGGAGGCTTCGCGAGCCTCCGGACGACACGTGGCGGTACTGCTCGATCTCCCGGGGCCCAAGATGCGTGTCGGGGTGATGGAGCCGGGCACCACATTGGTATCAGGCTCCGACTTCCGGCTCGAGTCCGCGCCCTGCACGGGCGATTCGACGCATGCATGTGTAGAATACCCCGGACTTGCGTCGGATCTGAGCCCGGGCGATCGGATCCTGTTGGATGACGGAGCTCTGGAACTCGAGACTGTCTCCGTCGATGAGGGGACTGTGACCACCCGCGTGATACTGGGTGGCCCCCTGAGCAGCAACAAGGGCGTCAACGTCCCGGGTGTGACGTTGGCCATCGAGTCGATCACCGAGACGGATCGTGAACTCGCGGCATGGGGGGTGCGCGTCGGCATCGATCTGGTCGCGCAGTCCTTTGTGCGGACTGCGGCGGACGTCGAGGAGCTGAGGGCATGCACCGGCCCCGATCTCCCCATCGTCGCCAAGATCGAGAAGCACGAGGCCACCCAGAACATAGCCGCCATCATCGACGCAGCCGACGCGGTGATGGTCGCACGCGGCGATCTTGGAGTGGAGACGGCCCCAGAGCATGTGCCTGTCTTGCAGGCCCGGATCGTCGAGGCGGCTCGTTCGGCGGGCAAGCCGGTCATCGTGGCCACACAGATGCTCGAGTCCATGCGCACATCACCTCGCCCCACACGCGCCGAGGCCTCGGACGTGGCCACTGCGATCTTCGAAGGTGCCGACGCCGTCATGCTTTCGGCTGAGACAGCGGTCGGGCGATATCCCGTCGAGGCGGTCCGGGTCATGGACCGCATCGCTCGTGCCGCCGAGGAATCACGCATAAGCCCGACCGGCTCTGCCGGAGTGCATGGCGCCGACGTGGGACGCGCGGTCAGCGCGGCCGTGGTCCGGCTCGCCGAGGACCTCGATCTCGCGGCGATCGTCGTCGCGACCCAGTCCGGTGCGACCGCCCGGGCCGTGGCGGCCCACCGGCCGAGGCTACCGGTGATAGGGGTGACGCCACTTGAGCGCACCGCACGCCGGCTCGCCACCGTGTGGGGGGTCAAGGCCCTGCTCGTGCCGCTCTCAGACGACACGGACGAGATGCTTGATGCGGTGCTCGTCGCTGTTCGCGACGCGGGTCTCGCAGACCCCGGCGACCGGGTGGCGATAACTGCGGGTCGTGCTTCGCGCACGCCTGGCGCGACCGACTTCCTTGTCGTACGTGAGCTCCCCGGCTGCTGAGGTAGACCTCAGCCTCAGGTTTAGGTGATACGCCCGGCCTACCTGTGATATCATGCGCCGTGAGGGCGGATCACCGCTCTCGGCATCGCTGGCCTTCACACAGGACACCCGTACTCATGGCATCGAGACCGACGTCGCGGCAAGGGGCCACAGCGAGCAGACGCGGGTGCACGGCTCCGCGCGCTGCCGCTTCGCGTTCCGCATCTTCAGGCAGCGCCAAGCGCCCTCGCACGACCTCTCGCCCCCAGGCCCGCAGCCCTCGGCGACTCGCCTGGATAGCGCCGCTCTCCATCGCCGTACTGGTCATCATCGCAGCGTGGTCCTTCTATCCCGTCGCGCGCATGCAGTACCACGAGGAGCGGGAGAAGCAGCGCCTCGAACAGGAACTCTCGAGCCTCAAGGAACGCAACTCGAAACTGCGCGCCGAGGTCGACCGTCTCAAGACGCCCGAGGGCGTCGAGGAGGTCGCCCGCGAGAGTCTGGGCCTGGTCAAGGAGGGGGAGAACCTCTACGTCGTCCTCGAGGACGGACAGACCGAGCCCACCACCACCATCGATGTGGACACCGCGCCGAACTCCGCGTCGGTCGGGGCCGGGGACGACGGCGGATGGCAGCGCGTGCTCGACATGCTCTTCGGCTTCGAATAGGGGCGAACGGTTCCGATGCTCATCCACACGCCTGACGACGTGGTGCTCGACGCGCAGCTCGGTCGGCGCCCGCGGGGCGACTGGGAGGTCGTCGCTCGCTGCGTGCACGGCCGGCCGACCACCATCATGACCTCTCCGCTCCTGAGCGACGGGGAGCGTTTCCCCACCCTGTACTGGCTCACCTGCCCGTGGCTTTCGGCCTACGTCGACGGTCTCGAGAGTGCGGGGCTCGCGTCCGAGTGGAGGGCGCGCATCGCCGAGGACCCCGGTCTAGCGGCCAAGATGCTCCTTGCCGAGGAGCAGTACCGCGCCCGGCGGGCCGAGAGAGCGGGCGGTGAGGACCCCTGCGCCGGTGTGGGCATCGCCGGGCAGCGCGACTCCTTCGCGACCAAGTGCATCCACGCGCACGTCGCGGCGGCGCTCGCGGGTATCGACGACCCGATCGGCGCGCAGGTCCTCGCGGACGCCGACCCGCTGTGGTGTCCGGACGAGATCTGTCTTGCGCGCATCGCGGCAGGCAGGACGGAGGACGCATGACGGCCGGCGTGCAGCGTGTGGCTGCCATCGATATGGGGACGGTCACCACGCGGCTGCTCGTCGCCGACGTCTCGCCCGACGGGATCCGCGAGCTCGCGCGCAGTACGGACATCACTCACCTCGGTGAGGGCTTGGCGGCGACCGGAGAGTTGTCCGCGCGGGCTATCGAACGCGTACGTAGCGCGATCGCCGGATACGCTTCCACCATCGCGGGACTCGGAGTCGATCGGATCGAGGCTGTTGCGACCTCGGCGTCCCGGGACGCTTCAAACTCCGGGGCGTTCATCGACGCACTCGCGCCGTACGGCATCGAGCCGCAGGTCATCGAAGGATCGCGCGAGGCCTATCTGTCGTTCCTCGGGGCCACTTCGCAGATGGATGTCGAACGGGTGCTGCTCGACGACATAGGCGGCGGCTCGACCGAACTCGTGTACGGATCGGCCACCGGTCCGGCGACCGACAGGCGGGTCGAGATATCGATGGCGCGCTCCTTCGACATCGGGTCGCGCAGACTGACCGAAGTGTACCTGCGTTCGGATCCGCCCTCGATCACAGAGCTCGGCGCCGCGCGTTCGCATGCGGTGGAGATGTTCAGACCCTACTTCGACGCGCTGGCGGAACGCCCCGCTGTCCTGGTGTCGGTCGCCGGTACTGCGACCACGGTGGTGTCCGTGCTGCGGGAGATGGAGCCCTATGATCCCGACGCCGTACACGGGAGCATCGTGACGGGCGCGGACGTAGCAGACGTGCTCGAGACGCTCGCGGCGATGCCGCTTGATGCCCGCGCGCGTGTCGTGGGCCTGCATCCCGAGCGCGCGGGAGTGATCGTCGCGGGCATCCTTGTGCTCGAGACGGTGATGGCACTCGCGGGCACGGACTCGACCATCGTCTCCGAGCACGACATACTCTACGGAATCCTGCTGGACGCCTGTTCAGGAGAGCCGTCGTGAGCCCGTCGGGGTTCGCCATATGGCTCCTCGGCGGACAGGCCGAAGGCCGGGATCAGCGGCGGTGTATCCGAACTGGTACAGGAGGGGGCCTTAAAAGCCTCTGGCCGCAAGGCCGTGTGGGTTCGAATCCCACCACCGCTACCAGCGAAACCGGGGAACGCGGGACCCTCGTCGGGTTTGAGGGACCGTGCTCCTCTGCGATACTTACGGCATCGTCATCGTCGACCCAAGGGCGGGTGGCGGTTTGACGCCGACTGCGAGATCGGGAAGGAGGCCGCGACATGGCCGATGACGCCGCCAGGCTCTACCAGGCGTTCGTGAGTCAGGACCCAGCCGCGGCCATCGCGGTCATCGAGAAGGTCAAGCGCTCCGGCGTGGAGCAGGCCTCGCTGTTCGACACGCTCTTCGCGCCCGCGATGTCGTTGCTCGGCGGTGCGTGGGCGTCGGGCGCGATCGACGAGTACACGTTCACCCAGGCGGCGGTGGTCGCCGAGCAGATCACGAGTTTCGTGACTCCGCCCGCACAGGCGCAGGACACGGGCGTGACCGTCATCATCGGTGCGATGCACCGCGACTACCACGCGATCGACAAGAACATCGTGGGTGCCGCGCTCAAGGAAGCGGGACACCGGGTCATCGACCTGGGCGTCGATGTGCGGCCCGCGGAGTACCTCGAGCGCATCGAGGAGACCGGCGCCCGCATCGCGATCGTCTGCGCGAGCATGGTGTCGACGGCCCGGGAGGCCGCCCGCGTGCGCGAGATGCTCTCGACAGCCGGACACGATGACGTGGTCATCCTGGTGGCCGGAGGCCCGTTCGAGGCCGATGCCAAGCTCGCCAAGGACGTCGGCGGCAACGGCATCGTGCGAGGTGCGGAGAGCGCGCTCAAGCTCATCGACCGGATCGCGCGCGATCGTCTCAAGGCCGGTGTCTGATGGCCGATCGCTCCAAGCAGCTCGCGCTCGCCGAGGGTCTCGCGCGCCAGGGGCATGTGCAGCCGGCCGTCGAGGCCTGCTACCAGGCGCTGCGCATCGACGAGAACGAGGCGCTGACCCACTGCCTGCTCGCGGAACTCATGCTCACCGGCGACTTCTATGATGAGGCGATCTCGGCGGCGAGCCGTGCCATCGAGATCGACCCCGACTGCGCTCCGGCCTATCTCGCCCTGGGCCTGGCGTATGACCGGCGCGGCGGCATGTGGGACCAGTCGATCCTGGTCTGGCACGAGTTGGCCGAGGTGGTGCCCGATCTGGTGACCGCCCACGTCCAGCTCGGCGAAGCGTTCGCCGCCGCTGCCTTCGACGACGAGGCCATCGACGCCTGGCGCAAGGCGCTGGAGCTCGATCCGGCCGAGGCCCGCGCGATGTACAACCTGGCCGTCGCCGCCCTCAAGAAGGAGGGGATGGCGACCGCGTTGCCGGGCTTCCGCAAGGCGGGCGAGCTCGATCCCAGTCAGGACGACCTGTTCTTCGCGCTCGCCGGGATCTACGACGACGGCAATCCCGCGCCGGACCCGGCGGAGGTGCCCGAGGACCGCACCGCGCGTCTCGAGGCGGCCGGCGCACTCGCGTTCGAGGAGGACTTCTTCAGCGCCGCCGAGTTGATCCGGGCGGTGCTCGACGAGAACGCCGACGATCCCGAGGCGCTCGGGTTGACCGCGTATCTCTATCTCAAACAGGAGGCCGTGAACGAGGCCATGTCCTGCGCGTTGCGCGCGCTCACGATCTCAACCAAGACCCCTACCGCGGTCTACGCGCTCGGTGTGGCGTTCTCCAAGCGCGCCGGCCTTTCCAAGAACGCGGCCCGCGTGTTCGCCGCGCTCGCCAAGGCGGTCCCGAACCAGCCGATGCCGCATGTGCTCTATGCGGAGGCGCTCCTCGGCCTGCAGAAGTACGGGCAGGCGGCACAGTCCTATCGCAAGGCCCTCGCTCTCGACCCGGCGTGCGTGCGCGCGCGTTTCGGGCTGGCCGCGGTGCTCCTGACCGAGGGGCGGCACGCCGAGGCGATGTGGGAGGTGCGCCGGGCGGCGTACCACGACACGCGCCGCCAGGGCCTGTTCTGGCAGCTCTACGACACGTACGCCGAGGGGAGGTCGTAGGATGCCGACCCGTCGGGGAAGCCAGGACCGAAAGGCCACACGCCAGGCCGCGCCCAAGGCGGCGCCTGAGACATCCAAGAAGAAGTCCGCCAAGCCCGTCGTCGCCGCGGTGGACGTGGCCTCCGCGCCGGCCGCCACGCCTCCGGGCAAGACGCCGCGGCGCAACGCGCTGTTCCCGGTGGGCGTGAACTACTACCCGCTCGACACCGAGACGCAGAGCTGGGACGACTGGTACACGGGCGACGTGACCGCCGACTTCGCGGCATTCGCCGAGGCCCGTCTCTCGATCATCCGCGTGTTCCTGTCTTGGAAGGTGCTGGAGCCGCAGGTCGGGCAGTACGACGAGGACGCGCTCGAGCGGTTCGCGGACGTCCTTGCCGCGGCGCGGGAGCACAAGTTGCAGGTCATCGTGTGCTTCTTCGCCGACGACCGCCTCGCCGAGATGCTAGACGTGCCCTGGGGCAAGCGGCGCGACCCCCGCACCGACTCGTACCTGATCCAGCGCGAGGTCGCTCTCGTCCAGAAGGTCGTGAACCGCTTCCGGTCCGAGACGGCGGTGTTCGCTTGGGACCTGGCAAACGAGGCGTTCGCCTCGGGCTTCGAGTCCGCCGGGGCGTTCGAGGCATGGGCGGGGCAACTCAGGGAAGCCGTGCGCGAGGTCGACCCGGACCGTCCGGTCATCATCTCCGTGGATCCCGAGACACTGTTCCGGCACACGGGCGTCGATCCCCGCGCGGCGCTCGACGACAACGAGTTCCTCGTGAGTCACGCGACCTCCGCCTACCGGGCGTATGCGGCCGAGGGCCCGCTGACGCTCGGGCCGAGCACCTACCTCGACTCGTTCCTGCTGCGTTCGGCGGCGCGTGAGCTGCCGGTCGTCATGGATGACGCCGGGGTGTTCGCGCTCGACAATTCGGCTGCCGAGGAGAGCGCGTTCGTGCGCACGGCACTGTACTCCGCGTTCATGAACCGCGCCGCCGGTGTGTTGCTTCGCCGCTACCGCGACCTCGATACCGAGCGCCGCGAGCCGTACTTCAGGGATCCCTTCGAGGTGCTCGTGGGCCTGGCCGATACCGAGGGTGAGCCGAAGCCCGCATTCGAGGAGGTCGCGTCGTTCATCCGTGTCGCCGCGCGCATCGACCTGCGCCGCTACCAGCTGGCGCAGGAGCGCACAGCGGTGCTCATACCCAACGAACGCTACGCCCCGCTCCCGAACCTCGCGGGGTTGTACGACCCCCGGGCCTGTCTGCAGGCCTATATCGCCGCGAAGCAGGCGCATGTGCCCGTGGCCATCGCGCGCGAGACCGACGAGTTCGCGGCGTACTCCGTGCTCATCGTCCCGTCGACGTTCGAACTCGAGGCAGCGTCATGGGAGCGCCTCGCCGAGTTCGTGCAGGGCGGCGGTTCGCTCGTGCTGTCCTACGGCGGGGGAGACGCACACCCCGCCATCCGCGAGATCTTCGGGGTGGAGTTCCTCGGCGACGGGGGCGGACGCGAGCGCCTGTCGTGCCGGGTCGCTCAGGCCGACGTGCTGGGCGCGCTCCGCTCGTTCGACGCGTCTTTGGAGGTGCCGAACTTCGCGCTCCTCGGCCATGGAGGCGCGACCGTCGTGGCGACGGACTCCAAGGGCAGCCCGCTGCTCACGCTCAACCAGCTCGGGCAGGGGCGCGCGATCTACATGGCCGCGCCCGTCGAACGCGCCCTCGCGCAGGGCGATCCGTACGCCTCGCCGCTTCCGGTGGCCGCCATGCTCCAGACGGTCTACGGGGCCGTCGCCCGCGCCGCCGGATGCGGAGCCCCGATCGAGTGCGATGCCCCGCAGGTCGAGACCGCTCTGTTCCTGGGCGATGAGGACGATATCCTCGTCCTGCTCAATCACACGGCGGACAAGGTGACGGCCGGGCTCTCGCTCGAACGGCCCGTCGCCTCCATCGCGGATGTACGGGGCGGGCAGCCGGTCGCGGTCGGCGATGCGACCTTCGGCGTCCCGGTGCCCGCCAACGGCGCCGTCGCTCTCCGCCTCGTGTACCGATAGGGCCGGGCGGCTTGGGGTAGACTTGTCTCGAACCGGTTCAGGGCGGAGGGTCGGCGCATGTCGGATTCAGAAGATGTGATCCCGGAGTCTCGGGCGTTCCTGCTCGAGTCGTGGCTCGAGTTCCACGACGTGATCGAGGCGCATCCCGAGGTCCGCAAGCTCCTCTTCGACCCGGTGACCGGGCTCCCGACGACTCCGCTCCTGTTCCCGCGCATCCAGATGCTGCTCGAGGACCGGGGCGAGGTATCGCTTCTGTGCGTGAACATCGTCCGCTACAGCAAGATCGAGGAGATCTACGGCTGGAAGGTCTTCGACGACGTCATGCGTCAGGTTGCGCACGCTTTAGAGGCCATCACCGGCAGCGTGCTGCGCGACTCGGACATAATCGCGGAACTCATGATCTCCGGGAACTCCTTCGTCGTGGTGCTCTCGCCGCCTCGCAACAGCGTACGCATCGAGCCTGAGGCCCGGCAGATGATCGTGCAGAAGGTCGAGCGCTCGGTGCGCGAGTACCTCGAGCAGGAGATGGAGCCCGCGGTCTTCAAGAAGTTCGGATGCTACGTCGGCGCCTCGACCGTGCATCACGACTCGGGCGTGCGGCTGGAGCGTCTCGTGCACGACGGGCTCGATCGCGCCCTGCAGGACTCGAACACGCGCGAATCGGTCGACCACGAGCGGCGCCGCGAGCACCTGGCCGAGATCATCAGGAACGAGCAGGTCAGCACACTCGTGCACCCGGTCTTCGAGATCCACGAGATGTATGTCGTCGGCTACGAGGCCCTGACGCGGGGACCCGCCGACAGCGAGTTCGAACGGCCCGACAAGTTGTTCAGGGTCGCCTACGACGCGGATCTGGTGTTGCGTCTGGAGCGGTTGTGCCGCAAGAAGGCCCTCGAGGCGGCCGCGACGCTGCCCCCCGGGCGTCTGATGTTCATCAACATCGAGCCCGACGCGGTCGCGGACCCGGAACTGCGCGAGATCATGACCGCGACGCTCCTCGCACAGTCGGGGGTGACTCCCGACCGCATCGTGCTCGAGATCACCGAGCGCGCGGCGATCACCGATTTCGCGTCGTTCCGCTCCACCCTCGAGTACCTGCGGGCGCTCGGGTTCAGGGTGGCCGTCGACGACGCGGGCGCCGGATACGGCTCTCTGCAGTGCCTGGCTGAGGTACACCCCGAGTGGCTCAAGATCGACCTGTCCCTCGTGAGGGACATCGATACCGACGAGGTGCGTGCGCAACTCGTGGCGAGTCTCGTGAGCTTCGCGAACAGCATCGGCGTGTCGCTCATCGCCGAGGGCATCGAGACCCGGGGAGAGCTCGCGAAGCTTCGGGAGCTCGGCGTCCGGTACGGCCAGGGCTTCCTGTTCACCAAGCCCGTGCCGCCGTTCCCGGCCGACGATTCGTTCGGCGATCTCGCATCCCTGTAGCCACGGACGCACGAGGAGGGTCGATGGAGCCGGTCAGGCTCACTGAGCTGTCCACGAAGGCCGGTTGAGCCGCCAAGTGGGGTCCGGCGGACCTCAAAGCGGTTCTCGACCGGTTCGACCCCGGTACTGCCGAGGAGCTGATGGTCGGCTTCGACACCTCGGACGACGCCGCGGTCTACGTCATCGACGGCAGGGCCATCCTGCTCACCGTCGACTTCTTCACGCCTATGGTCGATGACCCCTACGATTTCGGCAGGATCACCGCGGCGAACTCGCTCTCCGACGTCTACGCGATGGGCGGGCGGCCGCTTACGGCCATGAACCTGCTCGCGTTCCCGTGTTCGATGGATCCCGAGGTGGTCGCGGCCGTGCTTCGTGGTGGCGCGGACACGTGTGCCGAGGCCGGCTGCGTCATAGTCGGCGGCCACACGATCGACGACAAAGAACCCAAGTACGGACTCTCGGTGATGGGCACGGCCGATCCTGCGAGCGTGGTTCGCAACGTGGGCGCGCGCCCGGGCGATCTGTTCGTCCTGACCAAGCGTATAGGGGTCGGGGTCATGAACACCACGCTCAAGCGGGGCCTTGTGACCGAGGATTCCATCAGGGAGGTCATCGAGGCGATGGCACGCCTGAACAAGGCGGCGTCCGAAGCGATGGTGGCGGTGGGCGTCAACGCCGGCACCGACGTGACCGGGTTCGGCCTGGTCGGCCACCTCCGCGAGATGATGCTCGGCAGCGGCACCGCCGCCGAGCTCGACCTGGCCGCCGTGCCGATCTGGCCCGCAGCGCTCGAGTACTCGCGGGACCACGTTCGTCCCGGGCGTACCGAGGACGTCATCGCGGACCTCGAACCCCACGTCGAGTGGGGCCCGGCGGACGACGCGTGGCGCGGGCTGCTCGCCGATCCGCAGACGAGCGGCGGCCTGCTCATGGCCGTGGCCCCGGAGCGCTGCGACGAGTTGCTCGAGGCCCTCGACAGGCGTGGTGAGAGCGGCTCCGTGATCGGTCGCTGCGTCGACGGGACGCCGGGCAAGGTCGTCGTGACCGGCTAGGGCTTGCACGCGGCGGGGGGTCTTCGGCCATAATCGGTTCAGATGGAACGATTCAGCCGATCACATGGAGGTCCTCATGGCCAAGCGCGTGCTCATCCTCACCGACTCCATCGGGCGGCACGATGATGAACTCGGCCGCGTCCTCATGCGCAACTTCGTGTACTCCGTGGCGCGCGATACGAACCCGCCCGCGGCTCTGATGCTGATGCACGACGGCGTGCGTCTCGCATGCGCCGGCTCCGAAGTGCTCGACGACCTCAGGTTGCTCGTCGAGGCGGGGGTGCCGCTCAAGGTCTGCGGGACCTGCCTCGACTACCTCAAGCTGCGCGACTCGCTCGAGGTCGGCGACGTGGGCACCATGCCGGACGGCGTCGCGGCGATGCTCGGTGACGACGCGGTCGTGACGATCGCCTGAGTCCCGGACGGGGCGGGCGGCTCGGGTACAATACGCGCATGGAGACTTCCGACAGGCTTCGCGCGATCCCCAAGGTGGATGACGCCCTCAGGCATCCGGTCGTCGTCGAACTCCTCGGCACACATCCCCGCTCGGTGGTTCTCGACGCTGTGCGCGAGGAGATCGAGGCGATGCGCGCCGGCATCCTGGCCGGGACGGCGCAGGATCCGGACGCCGAGGAGCTCGCGTCCGCCGTGCGTGCGCGCGTGCTGCTCGCGTCGCGCCGTTCGCTCGTGCGCGTGATCAACGCCACGGGAATCATCGTGCACACCAATCTCGGCCGTTCCATCCTCTCCGACGCGGCGGCCGCCGCGGTCCAGGAGGTCGCGGCCGGCTACTCCACACTGGAATACGACGTGCCGAGCGGGGCGCGCGGCTCGCGCCATGCGCATGTCGAGGAGTTGCTCTGCAGGCTCACGGGCGCCGAGGCCGCAATGGCGGTCAACAACAACGCCGCCGCGGTCATGCTTGGGATCGCCGCCCTCGCGCGCGGGGGAGAGGCCATCGTCAGCCGCGGCCAGCTCGTCGAGATCGGCGGCTCGTTCCGGATCCCCGACATCATGGCGGAGTCCGGCGCGCGTATGGTCGAGGTCGGCACCACGAACAAGACGCACCTGCGCGACTACGAGAAGGCCATCGGCCCCGAGACGCGCCTGCTGCTCAAGGTCCACTCGAGCAACTTCCGCGTCCTGGGCTTCACCGAGGAGGTGCCGCTTGCGGATCTCGTGACGCTCGGCGCCTCGCACGGGGTTCCCGTGTTCGAGGATCAGGGGTCGGGCGTGCTCATCGACCTGCGCCCGTATGGCCTTCCGTACGAGCCCACGGTCGGCGAATCGGTCGCGGCCGGCGCCGCGCTCGTGAGTTGCTCGGGGGACAAGCTCCTCGGCGGGCCTCAGGCGGGTATCCTTGTCGGACGCTCCGAGGTCATCGCTCGGCTCAAGCAGCATCCCATGGCGCGCGCGTTGCGCCTCGACAAGATGACGCTCGCCGCGCTCGAAGTGACGCTTCGGGCCTACCTCGACCCCGAGCGCGCGGTGCGGGAGATACCCACCCTTCGGATGCTCACGATGCCGGTCGACGAGGCGCGTGAGCGGGCCCTTCGCCTGGCCGAGGAGGTCCGCGCCGCATGCGGCGATGCGCTCGATGTCGCGGTCGAGGACGGTGTCGCGCGTGCGGGCGGAGGCTCGTTGCCGCTCGCGGAGATCCCGACGGTCGTGCTCGCGCTGACGCCCGCATCCGGCGGCGTCACAGCGCTCGAGCGCGCGTTGCGCCTCGGCGACCCCGCCGTGATCGCCCGCATCAACGAGGACCGTCTCGTGTTCGATCCTCGGACGCTCGCCGACGACGAGGCCGCTGCCATCGTCGTGGCCCTGAAGCGCGCTTCGACTGCCGCGGGCCTCGAGGGCTGACGTCATGCCGTCGCTCGTCCTGGGGACAGCCGGTCACATCGACCATGGAAAGTCATCGCTGGTCAAGGCGATCACGGGCACGGACCCCGACCGCCTGGCCGAGGAGAAGGAGCGCGGCATCACCATCGAGCTCGGGTTCGCCCGGCTGGAGCTGCCGAGCGGACGGGCGATGGGTGTCGTCGACGTGCCGGGCCACGAGAAGTTCGTGCGCCAGATGGTCGCCGGGGCGACCGGCATCGACGTGGTGCTGCTCGTAGTCGCCGCTGACGACGGGGTGATGCCCCAGACGCGCGAGCACCTCGCGATCATCGATCTTCTCGGCATAGACCGGGGTGTGGTCGCGCTCACGAAGTCCGACCTCGCCGATCCCGACTGGCTGGCGATGGTGGCCGAGGACGTCGAGAACCTGCTTGCGGGGACCTCGATCGAGGGCGCCCGGATCGTGCCGGTCTCCAGTCGCACCGGCGAGGGCCTCGATGACCTGCGCAAGGCACTCGACGAGCTCGCCGATATCGCGCCGTCGCGCCAGGCGGCGCTGCCGATGCGGCTGCCTGTCGACCGCGTGTTCACCATCGCCGGGGCAGGGACCGTGGTCACCGGCACGATGTGGTCCGGAACCGCATCCCGCGACGACGAGATCGAGATCTTCCCGGGCGGCCGCAAGGGGCGCATCAGGGGCGTGCAGGTCCACTCCGACGCCGTCGAGAGGGCGACCGCGGGCCAGCGCGTGGCGATCAACATCGCGGGGCTCGACCTCGACGACATCTCCCGCGGCGACATCGTGGCGGCGCCCGGCTCGCTCTCGCCGACCGACCGCATGGACGTGCGCTTCACCTACCTCGGCTTCCCCGGGGATGACAAGCCCTTCGTATCCGGGGCCCGCGTCCATGTGCACCACGGGACACGCGAGGTCCTCGGCCGCGTCCTTCTGATGGACGCCGAGGAGCTGCACCCCGGTTCCTCGGCGTATGCGCAGCTCAGGCTCGAGGAGCCGCTCGCTCCCCGATATCAGGACCGCTTCATCGTCCGCTCGTACTCGCCTGTCTACACGATTGGCGGTGGCACCGTCCTGGATGTCGCGCCCCTGCGACGCACGACACTGCGTGCACACGAGCTCGAGCTCCTCGATGCACTGCTCGCGCACGACATCCCTGCCGCCGCCCTTGGCCTGCTGGGCGCACGTGGGCAGGCGATGAGTTCGGCGGGGATAGCGGGTGTGCTCGGCGTGGACCGTTCGGCGGTCGCCGACGCGCTGAACAAGGCCGACCTCGAACGGCTCAAGGTCGGCGGCGAGACCTTCTTCATGACCCATGAGGCCTTCGAGCATGACCTTGGCGCGATCGAGGCGGCGCTGCTCGCGTTCCATGAGGCGGATCCGCGCGCGACCGGCATCTCCACCGCCGCCCTGCGCGACCGGGTGGACAAGCGCATGGATCCGCGCGTGTTCGATGCGATGCTCGCGCACCCGGCGGCGGAGCGCTGGGCCGTCCGCGAGTCCGGCCGGATCCGTCATGCGGGCGCCGCCGTCTCCGCGATAGCCGAGGAGAACGCGGCACTTGAAGCGCTCGGCCCGCTCCTGGTCGAGCAGGGACTGGCGCCTGCCGGCGTCCCCGAACTCTCGGCGGCGCTCGGCTTCGAGCAGGGCGTGGTGCGCAAGGCACTCACCCGAATGGCCCTCGACCGCTCGGTCGTGAGGCTTGGCAGTGAGCTCCACTTTGACGCGAGCGTGATCGATGCGGCTCGTGGGACGCTGGTGGAGTTCCTCACCGGGTGTGGCTCCGCGACAGCCGCGGAGCTCCGGGACGCGCTCGGCGTCAGCCGCAAGTACGCCATCCCGCTGCTCGAGTACTTCGACGCTCAGGGCATCACGAAGCGCGAGGGGGATGTCCGGGTGCTCAAGCGGAACTGAACGCCCGGCACGGGCCCGAGCTCTTGACGCGCACGCGAAAGGGCCCGCTGCACGCGGGCCCTTTCATCATCGGTCGGGACCTTTGTCTCGACCTGAGAGGCCTGTGTCACCTGCCGAGTCCGCGGGCCACGAGTACGACTTGCCTCCGTACGGGCTCGATGTTGCCTGCGCCGTCGATCGAGTAGAACTCGATGGTGTTGAACCCGAGCCTCGTCAGAGTGAACGAGTTGCCGCTCATGAGCCGACCGCCGTTGAGCCGGTAGTACGTCGTCTTGACGCCGGACTTGTCGTCGGTGGCCCGCAGCTTCACGCGGGTCTTGAGGGGTGTGCTCTTTCCGGGAACGCTGCTCGCGGTCTGGGGTGCGGTCACGTCCGTGCACACAGCGAACTTGACGCTCTCGACCTCTCCGACCTGCACATCGAGCACGCGAGCTTCGTCGAGGCTGGTCGCCGGCCCAAGGTATCTGCAGCTGGCGCACGTGCCGACGACGGTCGAGATGACATATGAGCCGGGGTTGAGCGCGCCGACCTGGAAGTGCCCGCTGTCGTCCGTCTTGCCGCGTGCGATCTCACGCCACACGCCGTTCTTGTTCTTGCGCTGCACCACGACCTCGCCGTCGCCGATCGTCGTGTCGTCGAAGAGGTCGACCATGTCGCCGGAGATGCTCGCCGGTGCGTTGAGGCTGATAGCGGCGTAGTAGGTGAAGCTGCCAAGGTCCAGGACCTGAGCGTCCTCGACGGTCGGGCTGTCCGGGTAGTAGAGAGGAGCGTATGAGTCGTCGTCCTTGGAGAACCTGATCATGTACCGGCCCACGGGCACGTTCGCTCTCCACTGCCCCGCAGTATCCGTGAACGCCGTGGCTGCGAGGGTGGTCAGGCCGTGAGGCTCGACCTTGATGAGTTCGATCCGAGCACCGGGGACCATGATTCCCTCCCCGGCGTCCGAGACGGAACCGATGACGTTGTCGGACACGACCGCGTGCGCTTGCGGCAGAGGAGCGACGACCGCATAGCAGAGGGCTATCGCTACGATGAGGAACGCAGTGGCGATCCTCATGTGTGCCGTTCCGTGAATCCTGTCCCCAGTGGCGCTCATGATCCTCAGCTCCAATCCCCTGCGACCAACGGTCGCAATTCGCCTACCTAAGGCAGGAATCGGAGACAAAAGGCATGAGCATTAAGAAATTGCGGATAAACGGTCATTTGGGAATGACAAACGGTAATCGCCCTACTCAGGGGCGTCGATGAGCGGCAGCGACACCTCGAACACCGCCCCGCCGTCTTCGGCGTTGTGCGCTGCGATCGTCCCACCGTGCTGTTCAACGAGACGCTGTGCGATGGACAGGCCGAGTCCCGAACCACCGCTTGCGGCAGGTCTCGGTCCGCCCGTGGCGCGGTAGAACCGGTCGAAGACCCTGACGATGTCCTCAGAGCGTAGGCCGGGCCCGTCATCGGATACGGCGACGACCACCCGCCCCGCGACACCGGAGCATGCGATGCCGATGCGGCCCCGAGGGCGCGTATGCTCCACCGCGTTGCGCACGATGTTGAGGAGCGCCTGCTCGAGCATGTCGGGATCTCCCGAGACCCACAGGTCCGCCGCGCATGTCAGCGTGATGGTGCGGTCGCCGAGCGCCCGCGCCTTCGTTGCGACTTCTGCGAGCAGACTGGAGACCTCGAGCGGCTGGAAGGGGCGACGCATGGCGGAGCTGTCCGAGCGCGCGAGTGAGAGCATGTCGTCCAGAAGGCGCTGCATCCGCCCCACCTCGTCGTCGATGACGCGGAGAGACTCCTCGCGTTCGTCCTCGTCGGCCCAGGGCTGCCGCAGGATGTCGAGATTGCCGCGGATTACCGCAACGGGTGTGCGCAGTTCGTGCGAAGCGTCCGCAACGAAGCGCCGCTGGTCAGAGAACGAGACCTCGAGACGGTCGAGCATGGAGTCCAGGGCGTCGGCCAGTTGGCCGAGTTCATCTGGCGGGCCGTCATACCCGATCCGTTCGCTCAGCGACTCATGGGTGACCCTCGACGCTGAGGCCGCCATGTCGTGGAGAGGTCGTAGCGCGCGACGGGCGGCCCAGAAGGACAGCCCCGTACCCAGCACGATCGCCGCCACACAGGCGATCGCAAGCGCCGTGGCGAGTTCCTGGTTGATGGAGCTCAGTCCGGTGGTTGGTGCCGCCGCCTGGAACACGGCCAGCACGGTCCCCGCAGCATCCGTCACAGGGACCGTGGCGGCGCGGTACGTGGTCCCCTCGTAGGTCAGGTCGATGAATGCCTTGGTGGTGGTGGCCGGGTCCAGCATCACCGCGTTCCCGGGAGCGTGCTCAAGCAGCACGTCGGAGTTCGAGAGGATCTTGCCGTCCTTCGTGCGCACGAGCAGGATCGGCTGCAGCCCCCCCGTTGCGGCGGTACGGGCTGCGAGGTATGAGCGGGAGGCCTCGATCAGTCCACGCTGGTCGGTCTCTGTGGCCGGCGCGATCGCGGCGCCATACGCCTGCGCCTCGCGAAGGAGCGTGGCGTCAAGGTCGGCTGTGGTCGCGTTGCGCACCATGGCCCAGGATATCGCCGCCACCAGCACGACACCGAAGGCGAGCACGGCAAGCACCGCCGCAGCCACGCGGCCGGCGGCCGACAGACCTCTACGAGCGGACACGGTACCCGGCTCCGCGGACGGTCTCGATGAACGAGGGCTCGCCGGGCCTATCGAGCTTGCGTCGCAGGTAGCCGATGTAGACATCCACCACGTTGGAGCCGGTATCGAAGTCGAAACCCCAAACGGCGTCAAGCAACTGCTGCCGGGAAAGGACCTGGTCCGCATGCCGCATCAGGTACTCCAGCAACGCGAACTCCCGTGATGGCAGATCCACGGCGGCGTCGCCGCGACGGGCGATGCGGGACTTCGTGTCGAGTGAGAGATCTCCCGCGGCCAGGACGCGAGCCGACTGCTGACCGTGCCGAGCGTTCGCGCGGACCCGGGCTGCGAGCTCCGCGAACGCGAAGGGCTTGACGAGGTAGTCGTCGGCACCGGCATCCAGCAGGCCCACCTTGTCGTCGATCTCGCCGAGGGCCGACACGACGATGATCGGCACGCCGACATCGGCCGCACGGACCTTCTTGAGCACATCGCGCCCGTCTCCGTCAGGGAGCATGAGATCCAGAAGGACCATGTCGAACTCCTGCGTCGTCGCCAAAGACTCGGCATCGGCGGCCGACGCGACCCACTCGACCGAGTTGCCTTCGGCGCTCAGCCCTTTGACGATGAAGGACGCGACCCGTTCCTCGTCCTCGACGAGTAGTATCCGCATGGAACCTCCGAACGCGACGACTGGACCCTGCTTCTCCGCACCCTACTAGTGCGATGATTCCCGAAATCCGACGTCGCTGCTCTCGTCGGCGTCACCCGTATCGTCGTCATCCGGCGATCCGGGCTCGTGGATGTCCTCGGTGTCGTGATGGTCCTCGGAGTCGTCGTCCTCCCGGACGCCGGGAGTGACGATCTCGTGCGCCTCGTCGTCATCCTCGTCATCGTCCCCACCGGAGTCCCCGGTCGACCCGTCCGTCTGTCCGGGCATCTGAGGATCCGTCAGTGGGGGAGACGTGAGTGCGTGCCCGGTCCCGGGAGTCTTTGCGGTGCCGCTGCTGGTGGGAGGAGCTTCGGGCGAGGGCGCCGTGGTCGCAGGGGCTTGGGAGGTGGCGTCGACACTTGGGGTGGTCGCACCTTCGACCGTTGGGGACGCGGTGTAGGGTCGTGACGTCTGGATGCCGGGGAGGTCGGCGGCGACCGGCGCCGCGGCGTGTGCCGCGAGCGCTATCGCGGTCCCGCCCAGCGCGACAGCGACCGCTGATGCGATCGCTGCCAGACGCGTGCTCTTGGATAGAGGCATTCTCTTTGGACTCCGCACTCTCAGTCGTCGGGTCCGTCGGGACCATGGCATCCAGTGCAACTGTACGATGAATAGCCGCTGGGGTGACAGGATGAGCATGCGAAGCTGCGGTAGGAGTGCTCGCCTCCCGGCACTCTGGGATGCGTGAACGTCGCGCTGCTCCATGCCCGGGAGGGCGTGTGGCACGACGAGCACGAAGTGCCGTAGTGGTTCGCCGGGGCGCGGTGGCACGAGGCGCAAGCGGTCGAGGCGGGGTGTGAGAACGCCCACGTCACACCTACCGTGTGACAGGTGGTGCAGGCGCTGGTGTTGTGGCCCGCGGGTCGTGCGTGACAGGTCGTGCAGGTGGCGCCCGAGCCGGGATGTCGGAACGACCAGCTGGTGCCGACGCCGTGGCAGGTGGTACAGGCCTGGGCGCTGTGTCCGGCGGGGCGAGCGTGACAGCCGGTGCAGTTCGACGACGCGCTGGGATGGGTGAACGCCCAGCTTACGCCGGCGCGCGTGTGGCAGGTGGCACAGGCCTGGGCGCTGTGTCCGGCCGGACGGGCGTGACAACTGGTGCAGTTGCTGCCTCCGCCCGGATGCTTGAAGGCCCATGTCGCGCCCACCGAGTGGCAGTTCGCGCAGGTCTGGGCACTATGGCCCGCCGGGCGCGTGTGGCAGGTGGTGCACGTCGAACTGAAGGCGGGGTGCGCGAACGCCCAGCTGACGCCCGCCTTCTTGTGGCATGTCTGGCAGGCTCCGGTGCGGTGGCGTGCCGGAGCGGCGTGGCAGCTCGCGCAGTTCGACTGGACCGAAGGATGCGACCATGCCCAGTTGCGGCCGGCGTTGCGGTGGCAGTTCTGGCAGGCGCCTGAGCGGTGCTTGGCGGGCGCCTTGTGGCACGTCGCACACGAGGATCCGGCACCGGGGTGCTGTGCGGCCCAACTGACGCCCGGGCGGGTATGGCAATCCTGGCAACGGCCGGAGTTGTGCTTCGCCGGACGCGCATGACACTCGACGCAAGTGGAGCCCTTGCCGGGATGCGTGTACGCCCAACTCACGCCGGTCTGCGTGTGGCACTTGGCGCACGCCCCGGCCCGATGCTCGGCGGGGCGGGCGTGGCAGGTCTCGCAGTCCGTCCGCGCGGGGTGCGAGAACGCCCAGTTCTCGCCGCGCTTGGCATGGCATGAGGCGCACTGCACGTTCTGCGCGACCTTGACGTGCTTGCCGGGAAGCTCGTGGCAGTCCGCGCAGGTGTCCATGGCCGGGTGGTTGAAGACCCACTTGGCGCCCGTAGTGTGGCATGTCGTGCAACTCTGAGGCCTGTCCTCGTGCTCGGGATCGTGGCACGACGCGCAGCCGGTCGCCTTCATGTCGTGGCAGTTCTGGCACGCGGTCTCGACGTGGCCCTCGAGGTTGGCCTTGCCTTCGCCGATGGTGGCGATGCGCTCCTGCTCGACGACCTTCAGGCCTTCGGTGTTCAGGATGCCGGCGGCCTCGAGGTCGGCGGCGGTCACCGTGTGTCCCGCGTTGTCGTGACAGTCCGTGCAGGGGCCCTTGGCGGCATGGTCACTGTGGGAGAACCCGGGATAGCCGGGCTCATTGATGTCTTCATGACACCGCAGGCACCGCTTGTCGGGAATCGGCGTGGTCTTGGCCATCGGGAACGTCGGGTCGCCGGTGATGTGCGTCCAGACCTCACCGAGGGCGACGAACTTGTGCGTCAGCTGCTTGGTCATCTCGGAGTCGACGTGGCAGTCGACGCACGGCACGTCAGAATGCGGTCCCTGTCGCCACGCACTGTAGTACGGGCTCATCTCATGGCAGCTGTTGCAGAAGACGGGCTGATCGGTCGCCTGCGCGGCGCCGAGGAACCCGAGGACCGCTATGGCCACCATGCCGACCAGCGTCAGTACCGCAAGCGCGGGATGGGTCACTATCCAGGAGCGGACTCTGCGTGCCATGGGACTCTCTTTCGCCGGGATGCCGCATGCGACGCGCGGGGAATGCGTTCGCTACTGATAATCGGTGTGCTTCATGACGCTCGCCTAAGACCACGATGAGACAGTGCTTAGTTCGCGCATGGTGAACGAGCGCTGTGCGCGGCGCTGAGTCGTTTGACACCGTCATGGGCGCCCGCGAGAATGGCCGACGGAGGCGGATGGGTCCTGGTGGGCTCCGCGGTCTTCAAAACCGTAGTGGGGGGTGAAGAGCCTCCCGGGTGTGTTCGATTCGCACGCGCCTCCGCCATATGTGCGCTCGCGTCACGGTCCGGTGACGCACGAGACGACCCCTGCCGGGGTCGTCTTCACGTTTCCGGCTACCGTTCGTCGCACCGGGTTTCGCGACTCCCGGCTGCAGGCCGAAGATTGCGTTAGGGGGGACGACTCGAAGCCGGAGGTGGACGTCGATGCGATGCGGGCTCATGAAGACCAACGGGTTGTCCGCTGAGTGTACCCGGCAGTCATGCGTCTACTGGTCCGATCCCGTAGGCCTTCCCCCCAAGGCGGCGTCCCCTTGTGCGCTCGACCGGTTCAGCCTGCTCGGGCCGCGGCCCGATCGACTCGCGCTCTGGCTCCTCGAACTCAAGTTCAAGACGGAGTCGGGGGTCGACGGACTCAGGTCGGCGTGATCGACCGGTAGGCCGCGAGGGCGCGCTCGCGTGACTCGGCGATCCCGATCGCCGGCTCCGGATACTCTCTCCCCAGTAGCACGCCCGCGCCCTCGAGTTCGCCCGATGGTGCCTCCCACAGCCGGTGGATCCATCCGTTCGGCACGAGAGAGAGTTCGGGCACCCATTCCCGGATGTAGCGACCCTCGGGGTCGAACCTCCGGGCCTGGGTGGCCGGGTTCATGATCCGGAAGTACGGCGCGGCATCGGCTCCGCTGCCCGCGACCCACTGCCAGTTGAACGGGTTCAGCGCGGGTCCGGCGTCGAACAGCAACTCGGCGAAGTGCCGTTCGCCCTCACGCCAGTCGATCAACAGGTTCTTGGTCAGCCATGACGCCGCCACCATGCGCACCCGGTTGTGCATCCAGCCCGTCTCCAGCAACTGCCGCATGCCGGCGTCGACCAGGGGAACACCGGTCTGCCCCGACTTCCAGGCTTCGAGCGCCTCGGCGTCGGAGATCCACGGCATCCTGGAGAATCGGGGCCTGAGGGGTTCCGTCGCCATCGAGGGATGCTCCATGAGCATCGAATGCGCGAACTCACGCCACGCCAGTTGCCTGATGAACGGTTCCCGCTCGTCCTCCAGCCGATACATGATCTGCCGAGGAGTGATCTCGCCGAACGCAAGATGCGGCGAGAGCATGCTCGTGCCGTCGATGCCTGGGATGTCATGCAGCTCCTCGTACGACCATGCCCGGGGGAGGAACTCCTCAAGGCGTCGCATCGCACCGGCCTCGCCCGGCGCCCAGTTGGACAACGCCTCGGGCATGTGCGCCTTTGGCCTGGGGATCGGGTCGCTGCCCGGCATCCGTCGGGGTGAGACGATCCGCTTCGGCGCGGCGGACGGACGGCTGCGAGCCAGAAGGATGCGCCACGCGCGGTGGTAGGGGGTGAACACGCGGTACGGCTGTCCTTCAGACGTGCGGACGGCCTCGAGCGGGAGGGCGAACCCCGAGCCTTCCACCCGCACCAGCCGGGCCCCGGCGGCCTCGATGGCCGGGGTCACGAGGTCCTCCTCGGCAGCCTCTTGGGGCGTGGTCGCGGCGGCGACGTACACCGCGGAGGCGCCTGATTCGGCCACGATCGCCGACAGGGCGCTGGCTGGTCCGTCCCTTCGGACGACGAGTCTCGACCGGTACGGCCGCAGGCTCGCGTCGAGGCTCGCAAGCGATTCGGCACGCCAGGCACCGGACGCGGCGTGATCCTCGGCGGCCACGAACACGGGGATGATCTCGTCTGCGTCGTCGATCGCGGAGAGCAGAGTCGGATTGTCGGCAAGCCGCAGGTCCCTTCGGAACCACACGACAGCGGTTGTGGGCATATGAACCTCCAGAGGGCATGTTCCCCGAAGCGCCGAGTTCATGCAGCGGAGTTCGTCCGATCATCCTATGAACGGCGCCGACCGGTCGGTCGGTGGGGGCGAGGAGTACGCATGGCGGAGTTGGTCACACGCAGGGTCCCGATCGGTATCAGCGCCTGTGTCTATCGGTGCCCGGTGCGCTATAACGGCAGGTCCTTCGACGCGATCGCGACGATGGGCCGGGAGAGGGCCGATTTCGCGTTCACGCCGGTCTGCCCCGAGTGCATGGCCGGTCTCGGCGTCCCGAGGGATCCCATCCATCTGACCGGCACGGGCCAGGAGGTCCTCCTCGGCGAGGCGAAGCTCAAGACGCGTCGCGGTCGCGACGTGACCGCTCAGGTGGTCGCGGGGGCGCATGCGTGCATCGAGACGCTCGAGCGCGCGGGTGTGCGCGCGATGATCGTGAAGGAGGCGAGCCCCACCTGCGGCGTCGCCAAGGCGCGTGTCGGCAAGCGTCGCACAGAGTCCCGCGAGGGGAGCGGCGTGTTCGGTGCCATGTTGCTCGAGACGGGCTGGTTCCTGATCCCCGACAACGCGCTCGCCAATCCGCTGCTGTGGTGGGACTGGCGTCGTCGCCTGCATGCCTGGCTCTGGCTCTTGGAACGCGATATCGCGGGGGCCCGCGACCTCTACGACGCCTGGCACGTCGTGAAGTTCGTGATCCAGGAGACCGATCGGCCGTTCGCGGACCGGACCGGTCGGGCGCTGGCCGCGCTTCCCAAGAACCCGCCCCGCTCGTCCCTCGACGCGCTTCAGGCAGAGATGCTCGATGCGCTTCGACGGCCTTCGAGCCGGCCGAGGATCTCAGGAGCGATGCTCAAGACCTACAAGTATCATGCGAAGCGCGGTACCCTCGACGGGATCGACACGCACGATCTGAGGCTCGATTCGCCGGAGTTCCGAGCGAACGTCATGTCGATCGCCGAGGAACTCATCAAGCTCGAGCGGATCAGTTTCGAGAACGACCTGTTGTTCGGCACGAGCCCGGTGATCTTCCGGGAAGGTCGGCGGGTGAAAGCGCGCGACGGGGCGAGCGAGGCCTCGGACGCGGCGCCCGACGATGACAAGGAGCGATGAGGTACATGGACGCACTATCCTGCATCATGTCCCGCCGGTCGATACGCACGTACGAGCCTCGCGGACTCGCGCCCGATGACATCGATGTCATTCTGCGCGCGGCCATGGCGGCGCCGAGCGCCGGCAACCAACAGCCCTGGAGGTTCGTCGCGCTCACCGACCGCGCGGTACTCGATGCGGCCGCGGAGACCACGCCGTACGGCAAGATGCTTCGTGAAGCCCCCTTCGCGCTCGTAGTCTGCGCGGACACGCGCGAACTCAAGCACCCGGGCATGTGGCAGCAGGACTGCTCGGCCGCGGTGCAGAACGCCCTTCTCGCCGCCAACGCGCTCGGACTCGGTGCGGTCTGGCTCGGCTACTGGCCCAAGATGGAGCGCGTCACCCCGCTCAAGGAGCTCCTCGGCATGCCTGAAGGGGTCGAGCCGCTCGCGGTGCTCGCCGTCGGTCATCCCGCCGAGGAGAAGCCTCCCGCTGAACGCTACGAGCCATCCTTCGTTCACCTGAACCGCTGGTAGACGCCGTGCTGCTTCGCGCCGAGGGACTCACCTTCACGCCTCCCTGCCCACGCGGTGAATCGCCGGGCCGGCCCGTCCTGGACGGGATCGACCTTGCGATCGACGCGGGCGAACTGGTCGATATCGTGGGGCCGAGCGGCTCGGGCAAGACCACGTTGTTGCGCGCACTCGCGCGGCTGCTCCCGGGGGTGGAGGGCACCCTGCTCTTTGCCGGGGCGCCCGCCGAGGAGGTGGTTCCCGGAGAGTGGCGGCGGCATGTGGCGCTGCTGCCTCAGCGGGCCGCTATGCGGGCCGGGACGGTGTCCTCGAATCTCAACCTCCCGTGGACCCTTAAGGTTCGCGCGGATGAGCGACCGCCGGGCGACTCCCAGTTGCGTGAGGCGCTCGACGGTGTCGGGCTGGGCGACATCGCGCTCGACCGTGACATCGCTCGGCTGTCCGTCGGGCAGGCCGCGCGCATATCGCTGTTGCGCGTGATCCTTGCGACACCCGACGTGCTGCTGCTCGACGAGCCCGACGCGAACCTCGATGACGCGAGCGCCGAGGCCGTGCGCGCGATGACCGAGCTCTTCGTCGCGGACGGGGGTGCGGTCGTGCGCGTACGCCACCTGCGCGCCGACGATCTGGCCGCCCGCCGATACCGGCTCGCCGACGGCCACCTGAGCGAGGTGGTGTGAGGGTGCCCGAGACTACCGCGGGAGGCGTCATCGCCATCGGCTGGCTGCAACTTCTGCTCGCTACGGGCTTCGTCATCGCCGTCGGCGTCATCTCGATGCGCCTCGCGCTCGGCATCGAGAAGGACCTGGCCATCGCCACCGTGCGCACCTACCTGCAGCTCATCGTCCTCGGGCTCGTTCTGCGCTGGCTGTTCGGTGTGGACTCGCCCTGGATCGTGCTCGCGATCCTCGCGCTCATGATGGCCGCCGCGGCGCAGACGATCGTCAGGCGCGCGCCCGACGCGCCCAAGGGCATCCTCGGCAGCTCCATGCTCACGATGTTGCTCACCGGCTTCACGGTCACGTTCGCCGTGACCGGGCTCATCGTGCAGGTCGAGCCCTGGTACCGCGCGCAGTACGTCATCCCCATCGCGGGCATGGTGCTCGGCAACTCCATGAACGGCGTCGCGCTCGCACTCGAGCGCACGTTCTCCGACATGGATGCGCATGCCGAGGAGCTGCTCGCGCTGACTGCGCTCGGAGCCACACCCTGGGAGGCGGCCGGCGACATCGTCCGGGTCGCGATCCGGGCCGGGCTCATCCCGACGATCAACTCGATGGCCGCGGCCGGCCTCGTGTTCATCCCCGGCATGATGACCGGGCAGGTGCTTGCGGGCGCGGATCCGCTCCACGCCGCGTACTACCAGATCGTCGTGATGCTCATGGTCTCGGCCGCGACCGCTCTCGGAAGCGTGTGTGCCGTGCTACTCTCGTTCCGGCGTCGGTTCAGCTCCGACGGCGTGTATCTCGAGAAGGGCTACCGGGGGTGACTCCTCGGCAGGTCCGGCAGGAAGGCCGCGAAGCATGCTCGACAACGCGTACGTCCGCATAACGAACAACTTCATGCACGATATGGCGACCGGCACCTGGGCGGCGTGCCTGCTCGTGCTCTGGTCGCTCGACACCCAGATGGCGCGGCTGCCCCTCGACGCCGCGCACGCGCTGCTCAACGCGATGCACCTGGTGTTCTGGCTGCTGCTCGCGGCGCTTGTGATCCTGAGCGCCACCGGGGCGCTGCGCCTGTTCTACTGGCGGATGACGACTCCCGCCGAGGAGCTGGCCGCGAAGCGTCGCGCCCTCATCGTCAAGCATGTCGCGTTCGCGGTGATCTACGGCGGCGGCACATTGTGGGCCTGGGCGCTCGCGTACTGACGCTGCGGATCGAATGCGCTTGACCCGCGTGTCCGCCCCGCATATAGTTCGCGGCGTGAATAATTCAGGAGACAAACCTTCCCGCCGTGCGTGCTGCGCAAGCCGGCGTACCGAGGCCGACCGGGCGGAGTTGCTCGAGCGGCTCGACGGGGTCATGCACCGCTTCGGCCGGCTCATGGCCAGCCGCCAGGCGCAGTACTCGCGTGACACCGGGCTGCCGGCCCCCCAGTACATGGTGTTGCGCACCCTTCTGCAAGAGGGCGAGATGCGGGTCTCGGACATCGCCTCGACGCTCGGGGTGAAGAACCCAGCCGCATCCGGTCTCATCCAGATGCTCGAGGACGACGGGCTCGTCGTCCGGCGCAGCGACACGGAGGACCATCGCGTGGTGCTCGTGAGCATCACTCCTGAAGGCGAGGCGCGCTTCGCCGCCGCCGACAGATACCGGCTCGTCGTGATGGGCATGCTCACGGACGGACTGCCGGTCAGCGACGTCGAGACGCTCGTCCGCGTCATGGAACACATGGCGCAGGTGGTGAACGAGGAATCCGACCTGCCCGCCGCGGAGGCGGCACGATCTGCCGATGACAGCACCGAGTGATGCCCGTCCGTGCGGGCGCAGCCTGAGAGGAACACGATGGCTCTACTGACGAGATTCAGCCTCAGAAACGCCGCGGTGGTCATGCTCGCCGCGATCCTCATCCTGGTCGGCGGGTTGTACTCCGCCGGGCAGCTCAAGCGCGAGACGATGCCGGACGTCACGATCCCGATCGTCGCGATCGTGACGCCGTATCCCGGCGCGGCGCCGACGGATGTCGACGCCAAGATAACCGAGCCCCTCGAGCAGGCGATCGCGCAGATCGACGGGATCCAGAGCACGAGCGCGGTCTCGAACGACTCGGTCTCCATCGTGGTCGCGGAGTTCAGCTACTCGGCCGACATGGACAAGGCTGAGGCCGAGGTCCAGAAGGCCATCGACGCGGTGGAGTTGCCTGAGACGGCGCTCACTCCGACCACCAATCGTGTGAGCATGGGTTCGCAGCCGATCCTCCGCTTCGCGGTCTCGGGCGATGTGCCCGCCCAGGAGCTCCAGGCGGCCGTCCGCGACGACCTCGTCCCGGTGCTCGAATCCGTCGAGGGTGTCGGCGAGGTCGGCGTGTCGAACAAGTTCGATGAGAGCGTCAGGATCGTGTTCGACGCCGACAAGCTCGACGACCACGGCCTGACCGCACAGGACGTCATCCAGCAGATCCAGGCGGCGAACCTCTCGTTTCCCGTCGGCACGGTCGAGATCGACAAGGTCGATGAACCGATCCGCGTGAGCGGGACCCTTGACAGCGTCGAGGCCATCCGCGACTTCCACGTCGTCATCTACCCGAACCAGAACGAGATGATGGCCGACGCGTTCTCCGCCATCGGGGAGGGCATGGGCGCTTTGGGGGGCGCCGTCGGTCAGCTCGGCGCAGGCATGGGTCAGCTCGGAGGCGCGGTCGGCCAGATGGGCGCGGGCATGGGCCAGCTCGCCGGCGGCATGGGTCAGATGGGCCAGAGCCTCGGCATGCAGATCGGTCTCGCCAACGCGCTTCAGGACGTGCAGGGCCAGTCGCTCGAGGCCAAGGTACAGCTCTCATCGGCGCAGTCCGTGATCCGCGACCTCGAGAGCGCGGGCACGACCGCCACGCCTGAGTACGCCACCGCGCAGGCGACCGTCGCCAAGCTCGAGATGGTCATCCCGGCGCTCGATCAGGCTGCCGCGGGCATCAAGGCTCAGCTCGAACAGGCCCAGAAGGATGCCGCCGCGGCGGCCGCGGCGACTCCTGCGGCACCGGCCCCGGGCGCCGCAAGCGGCACTCCCGCCATGTCGGCTCCCTCCGGCGGCGGATCCATGGCGTCCTCCAGCGTCGAGATGTCCGATCCCGAACTCGAGATCGTCACTCTCGGCGAACTGGCGACCGTGACCTACGGTGCAGATGCGGATGCGTTGAGTTCGCGCGCCAACGGTCAGACCGCGGTCCTCATCGATATCGTCAAGACCCAGGACGCCAACACCGTGGATGTCTCCAGGGCCGCGCAGGACGCGGTCGCCGACGTGCTGCCCGACCTGCCCGAGGGCACGGACGCGACCTACACATACGACGGCGCGATCATGATCGAGAAGTCGATCGACGACATGGTCCAGGAGGGGCTCATGGGCGCGGTGTTCGCGTTCCTCGTCATCCTTCTGTTCCTGCGCAACTGGCGCTCCACGCTGATCGCGGCGATCTCGATCCCGATGTCGATCATCCTGTCGCTGCTGTTCATGAAGTTCGCCGGCGTGACCATGAACGTCATGACCCTCGGCGGCCTGACGGTCGCCATCGGGCGCGTCGTCGACGATTCGATCGTCGTGATCGAGAACATCTTCAACCACATGCAGGCGGGCGGGGAGCGCACGGTCGAGCTGATACAGCGTGCCACCGCCGAGGTCGCCTCGGCGATCACGTCGTCGACGCTGACGACCGTCGCCGTGTTCGCGCCGATGATGCTCGTGAGCGGTGTGGTCGGCAAGATCTTCACCCCGTTCGCCCTGACGGTCGCCGTGGCGCTCATGGCCTCGCTGCTCGTCTCGCTCACGGTGGTGCCGCTTCTGGCCAAGTGGTCGTTGCTCTCCGCAAAGGTCCATGAGCGCGATGAGCAGGCCACCCGCACGGGCGTCGCGTATCGCCGTACCCTCGCATGGGCCCTCGACCACCCGGGCATCGTGGTGAGCACCGCGACCATCATGTTCGCCGGCTCGCTCGCCCTCATCCCCATCGTCGGGACCGGCTTCATGCCTCCGGCGACCGAGAAGTACATCCAGGCCGACGTAGAGTATCCGGCCGGGTTCACCGCGGCCGACGTCGACAAGGCCCTCACGGTCCTTGAGGCGGAGGCGGACGGTCTGGACGACGTGGAGTTCTACACCGCTACGGTCGAGACAGAGAGCGGCTTCAACATGGCGGCCGGCGGGATCGCGGGCGGCAACAAGGGCCATGTCTTTCTGAGGCTGACCGAGGAAGGTGACGTGGACCGTGCGCTCGCAGCCCTCCAGAAGGCGGGCAAGCAGATCTCCGCGCAAGGCGGCAAGGTCACCACAGCTCAGGTGAGCATGTCGGGCGGCTCCGAGAGTACCCTCGAGCTGGTCGTGACCGGCCCCATGGCGGGCATCGAGAAGGCGGTCGACGAGATCCAGGTCGCACTCAAGGACGTCAAGGGACTCGAGAACGTCTCGAGCAACCTTTCCGAGAAGCGGCCTCAGATCACTGCCGAGGTCGACCAGCGCGCAGCCGCGAGCTATGGGCTCAATGCTGCGATGGTCGCGGGAACCATCCGTGGCTACGTCGCGGAGCAGAATGCCGGAGTCACGACCATCAACGACCGTGACGCCGATATCGTCTACGTCACCGCGTTGACCGACGTGGCCTCTGCCGCCGATATCGCGGCCCGCCCGCTCGCCACACCGCTCGGCGACGAGATCACCATCGGCGACATAGCGCACGTCGAAGAGACCGCCACAGCCGTCTCGATCCTCACCCAGGACGGCAAGCAGTACGCGGGCGTGAGCGGCTCGATCACCGAGCGCGACACGAGTTCGGTCATCCAGGCCGCACAGGACAAGGTCGACGCACTCGATCTCCCTGACGGCGTCAAGGTCGAGATCGGCGGCGTCGCGCAGATGATGAGCGACAGCTTCACGCAGCTCGGCATCGCGATGCTCGTCGCCGTAGCGGCGGTCTACCTGGTCATGGTGCTCACCTTCGGCGAGGCGATCGCGCCGCTCGCGATCATGTTCTCGCTGCCGCTGGCGGTCATCGGCGGGTTCGTCGGCCTGTTCATCGCCGGTATCCCGCTCGACATGCCCGCGATGATCGGCCTGCTCATGCTCATCGGGCTCGTGACCACCAACGCGATCATGTTCGTCGAACGCGTGCACCAGCTGCTCGCCGAGGGCTACGACCGGCGCGAGGCGCTGCTCGCCTCAGGCGCGAACCGCATGCGGCCGATCCTCATGACCGCGCTCACCACCATCATCGCGCTTGTACCGATGGCGAGCGGCTTCAAGGCGGGCGCGCTGATGTCGCAGTCGCTCGCGATCGTGGTCGTGGGCGGCCTGACGACCTCGACCCTGCTCACGCTTATCGTGGTCCCGGTCGTCTACGACCTGCTCGAGGCCCTCAAGGAGCGCATCGTCGGCAAGCCCGCACCCGAGGTTCTCATCGCCGAGGAATAGCGCTCCGCCGTAACGTGAAGCCGTGTGGATCGCCGGGCACTTCCGGGAGGACCTTGCAGGTTGCCCCGGGGGTGCTCGGCGAATACTATACGTGGGACGCCAAGCCGCGGCCTGAGTCCCGGGCCGCTTCGCGGGGAGACACATGACGGGTTTCGAGCTCTATCTCAACCGTAACGCCAAGAAGTTCGACGCGTACCTCGCGACCTTCTTTTCCGACGGCACCCATCCCGACATGCGCCGCTACCTGTACGGTCCGGTCGCGGAGTTCACAGCCAACGCCGGCAAGCGCCACCGCCCGCTCATCTGCCTGCTCGCGTGCGAGGCCGTAGGCGGCGACCCCGAACTGGCGCGTCCTTCGGCCGCGGCCATCGAGCACTTCCACACGGCGGCGCTCATCCATGACGACATCGAGGACTCCTCGCTCACGCGTCGTGACGAGCCCTGCATGCACATCACCGAGGGCGAGGGCCTTGCGATCAACGCCGGTGACCTGGCACTCTCGCTCGTGTGCGGCACCGTCGTCGACGATCCCGGCCTGCCGGACGGCGTCAAGCTCCGCGTGCTCTCCGAGCTCGTGGCGATGACGACCCGCACGATCGAGGGCCAGGCGCTCGATATCGGCTGGGCCCGTGACGGCCGCTTCGACCTGTCCACCCAGGACTACCTCGTGATGGCCACGCACAAGACGGCCTTCTACTCCGGCGGCGTTCCCCTGGCCGTAGGTGCGATCATCGGCGGCGGCACCGAGGAACAGATCCGGATACTGCGTGAGTTCGGCATGGCGGTCGGGCTCGCGTTCCAGGTCCAAGACGACATCCTGAACCTCGTCGGCACCCGCGAGTCGACCAAGAAGGACTTCCGTTCCGACATCACAGAGGGCAAACGCACGCTCGTCGCCATCCACGCACTGCAGAACTCCTCGGAAGCGGACCGTCTGCTTCAGATCCTTTCGGGTCGCGCCACCGATGCCGCCACGCTCGACGAGGCCGTCGCGATCATGGAGCGCGCCGGTTCCGTCGCGTACGCCAACGAGTACGCGACCGCCCTCGTGCTCGACGCGAAGACGGCGCTCGAGGAAGCGCTGCCCAAGAGCGGCGCTCGCAAGCTGCTGGTGTCGATGGGCGACTTCTTCATCAAGCGCTCGAGCTAGTCGAGGCGCTCGCTCCGGCACTGGCACGACGACGGCCTCGCGCCGCTCCGGCGACTGCCCCCGCGCCCGCTGGGGTATCTTCTCTCGGTAACCATCGGCTCGAAATCAGGGAGCACTCATGTCCATGCGATCGATCCCCGTCTCCGACGGTATCGACTGGGTCGGCGTCATCGACTGGAACCTTCGGGACTTCCACGGGTACGAGACGCCGCGCGGCACCACCTACAACGCCTACATCGTGCGGGGCGAGAACATGACCGCGCTTGTCGACACCGTCAAGACCCCCTTCGTCGAGGAGATGCTCTCGCGCGTCTCCTCGGTCATCGATCCGGCCGAGATCGACCTCATCGTCGTCAACCACATCGAGCCGGACCACAACTCGGGGCTGCGCGCGGTCATGGCCGCGATGCCCGACGCCCGGGTGGTCGCCTCGGCCGGAGGCGTGCGCGGTATCGCCGAGTATCACGACGGGCTCGTCGTGGATGCGGTCGGCGCCGACGACGTGATCGACCTGGGCGGCAAGACGCTGCGGTTCATGCCGATGCCCATGGTCCACTGGCCCGACTCGATGTTCACCTACGTCGCCGAGTCCAAGACCCTCCTGCCCAACGACGCGTTCGGGCAGCACATGGCGTGCGCGGAGCGCTTCGCCGACGAGGTGGGCATGGAGCTCTCCCTGCATGAGCTCGCGGAGTACTACGCGAACATCCTCATGCCGATCGGCAAGCAGGTCGCCAAGTCCGTCGAGAAGGTCGTCGAGGCCGGATGGGAACTCGACGTAGTCGCCCCGAGTCACGGGGTGATCTGGCGCGGTCAGGCCATCGGGCAGGCGATCGAAGCCTACGAGCGGATGACGAGCGCGCAGACGATCGACAAGATCGTGGTCGCGTACGCCACGATGTGGGGCTCGACCGACATCCTCGCCCGCGCGATCGCCGACGGCGTCGCCGCCGAGGGCACCGAGGTCGTGCTCTACGACATAGCCGTGAGCCCCATCGCGCAGGTGACGCTCGAGCTGCTCGACGCGCGCGCCCTGCTCCTCGGCAGTCCGACGCTGCACCACGGGATGCTGCACCGCGTCGCCGGCTATCTGCAGTACCTCGCGGGGGTCAAGCCGCCCGGCAAGATCGCGGGCACCTTCGGCAGCTACGGTTGGAGCTCAGGCGCGACCAAGCAGATGGACGCGCGCCTGACCGAGATCGGGTTCGAGCTGCCGTTCGAGTCCTACACCCAGAAGTACAAGCCCTCCGCCGAGGAACTGCAGGCCGCCCGCGAGTGGGGCGCGCAGTTCGCCCGGGAGGTCAAAGCACGAGCGTAGCGTCGCCTGAATCCCCCGAGTTCGGTACGATGGTGTGCGTCGGCACCGGGTGGAGCAGGGGAGCGCGTGAACATCTCGCAACTGCGCACGTTCGTGATGATCGTGGAGCATGGCTCCTTCTCGGCAGCCGCCCGCGTCCTGGGCGTCTCTCAGCCCGCCGCCACCATGCAGCTCCAGGCCCTCGAGGCCGACCTGGGGGTCACGCTGCTCGACCGCAAGTACCGCCGCGTCGACCTGACCGAGGCAGGGCGCACGCTCCTGCCTCTCGCCAAGCGGATGCTCGACGACCTGGAGGCGGCGCGCGACGCCATCGCCGAGCTCGGCGACAACGTCACGGGCCGACTCGAGCTGGCGGCGAGCACCACGCCCGGCCAGTACGTGCTGCCGGGGCTCCTCGGCAGGTTCCTGTCGGAGAATCCCGAGGTCGGCGTGTCGCTTCGGGTCATGGACACGGCCGAGGTGATCGAGGCCGTCGAGTCCGGCGCCGCGCACCTCGGCATGACCGGGGCGAGCATCCCGGGCAACAAGGTCCACTACCGCGAGCTCGGCACCGACGACCTCGTGCTCATCTGCCCGCCGGGGCACCCGCTTGCGTCGGGCAAGGTGCCGATGGCCCGCATCGCCGAGGAGTCCTTCATCATGCGTGAGGAGGGTTCCGGGACCCGGCTCGTGACCGAGCAGGTCTTTCGCACGGCGGGCATCGATCCGGGCGATCTGAAGGTCGTCGTGGAACTCGGCACCGGCGAGGCGATCGTCACTGCGGTCGAAGGCGGTCTCGGTATCGCCGTCGTCAGCTCATGGGTCGCTCGCAAGGCGATCGAGCTCGGTACCGTCGCAACAGTCGCCGAGGGCCACTTCCCCGTCCGCCGCCCGCTGTTCATGGTCACCGGTCGTGGCACCCAGACGCGTGCCACGGAGGCGTTTTCCGCCTACATAGAGGACGCATTGGGAGGCTGAAGTGTCGGACGTGCGCATCGCCATACTGACCACGACGGACGCCGTCGCACACGCCGAGGCCGATGAGGCCGGCCGGTCGCTCATCGATGCGTGCGAGGAGCGCGGGTGGCTCGTCGTCGCCTACCACGTGTGCCCGGACGACATCGAGTGCATCAGTACGTCGCTGCTTGAGATGACCGATATGGAGGGCGCCGATATCGTCCTGACCAGCGGCGGTACCGGGATCGGCCCGCGTGAGGTCACTCCCGAGGCCACGACGCGGATCGTCGAGCGCGAGGTCCCGGGGCTGGCCGATCTCGTCCGCGAGGCATGCCGTACCGACGATGACATGTGCGCTCTGTCGCGCGGTGTCGCGGGCATCAGGGGCCGCAGTCTCATCGTGAACCTTCCCGGGGGCGCGGGCGGCGCCATGACCGCGTTCGGACGTGTCGGCGAACTTCTGACGCGTGCAGTCCTGATCATGCGCGGCGAAGACGAGGGCTGAGGGTGCCAAGCCGGATGATGCCGTTCGTGGTGTTCGGTTTCCGCACCACCCACGAGGCGCTTGCCGCCGAGAGCGCACTCATCGGTGCGGGAGTCACCGTGGTGCCGATACCCTCACCCAAGCAGTTCGGGGGCCTGTGCGGAATCGCCATGCGCGTACCCCCCGCCGAGGAGTATGCGGCCCTTTCCGCGCTTGCGGGGGCGGGGATCGAGCCCAAGATACGGGCCGAGATGGAGGACCGCGTCGTCGGCCTCTGAGTGCCCCTCGTCGCCGGTTTTCGCCCTCGTCGCGACGCTTGATTCACGTTGACTTACCTACCTGCCCACCCTATCCTTCCCTATGTAACTACTGTTACGAACGGCGCATGTCCGAGGCACCGGCAATCTGCCTCGGCTTGAATCATGTGCCGCGACGGTCCGCGAGGCGGACCGTCTTCCGGATGAGCGGCACGTCGACCCCGGCGGCGTCGCAGGACTCAAAAGGGAGTAGGGGGTGTCGGCGATAGACCTCACAGATCTGAACGTATGGCTCGATGTGGTGTTCACGGCTCTGTACGTGTTCATCCTGATCGCGTTGCCGCTGCACTTTGTCGGCAACATCATCACGGGCCGCGCAAAGCGCCGCTTCGTTGGGTGGGAATGGCCCCGTCACGAGGGTCCTCCCGTTCCGTTCCTCCCGAAGTTCCTGCACTTCCAGCACGTAGCTTCGATGATCCTTCTCGCGATCTCGGGACTCTACATCCGCTTCCCGGGCTTCATCCCGCTGTGGGACGGCGCCCGCACGCAGATGCGCTGGGTGCACTATGTCGCGATGATCGTGGTGACCATCAACCTCGTGTGGAGGCTTTGGTACGCGTTCGCCTCGACGCAGCGCGACTACCGTGAGTTCGCGATCACCAAGCAGGACATCATCACGGCGCCCAAGGTCATCCTGTACTACATCTTCGTGAAGTCCTCCAAGCCGCACCTGGCAAAGTACAACGTCATGCAGAAGGGCACCTACACCGTCTTCGCCCCGCTGCTGATCTTGCAGGCCTTCACAGGATTCGCGCTCATCACCCAGAAGTTCATCTTCGGGTACAGCCCTCGGGACATCCTCGTGGGATGGTGGCTCGGAGCCCTCGTCGGATCGACTGACCTCGCCGGTTGGTACATGCGCATCGCGCACTACATCATCAACTGGCTGTTCATCATCCTGACGACCATCCATGTCTACCTCTCGCTGTCCGAGGACTTCCCGGCGTTCCTGAACTTCTTCGGGCTCTCGTTCCTCGACCGCGAGAACATGAGCCCCGATGAGCACGGACACGGTGATGATCACGGGCACGGGCACGGCACCGAGCCGCACGTCTCACCTGCGCCGTATACGGCAGAGCACGACTAGCACCGCCGAGGAGTCTTTGGTCCATGCACTCGTACCGACGCATCATCGCGGCATTGTTCGTCGTCGCAGCGGTCTGGGCTGTGCCTGCGTTCGCGTTCGCGCAGGACTATGACCTGAACTTCACGCTGCCGACGGCGGGCAAGTCGGGTTGCATGGTGTGTCACGCCGACAAGAACCTCGGCAGGGTGCGCGGTACGACCTGGGTCTCGTACTGGGTGGACCCCGCTCCGCTCGACGCCGGTCCGCACGCTTCGATCATGTGCACGGGTTGCCATCTGGACTTCGCGTACAAGGCGCCGCACAACATCGAGCAGGCTGATTGGAAGCGTACCGCCAAGCTGTCATGCAAGAACTGCCATCAGGAGCAGTGGACGGCGTACAGTGCGGGAGTGCACTCGATCGCGGTGCAGCCGGGCGACAAGGTCGCCGCCGCGCAGGACCAGAACAAGCCGCTGTGCGGCGACTGTCACGGCGGGCACGACATCATGGCGCTCACGGACAACCCGGAGGGCCGGGCCAAGCTTCACAAGGAAGGCCAGCAGGTCTGCGGAAGGTGCCACGAGGAGTTCTCCGCGTCGTATGCGGACTATTATCATGGCGCCGCGTACCGCGAGGGAGCGACCGACGCTCCCGCGTGTTGGCAGTGTCACGGATGGCACGACATCCTGCCGTCGAGCGACCGTCGCTCCAAGGTCAGTGAGGCCAACTTGCAGGAAACGTGCTCTCAGTGTCATAGCAAGACGAATGAGACGTATATCAGCTACTCGGGACTGATCCACAAACGGCAACAAGCGTACGACGACAACGTGATCTACTCGTTCATCCAAAGCACCAAGGCATCGATCCGGGAGTTGTTCGGACAGATCGGCTCCTGGTTCACGTAGGGCACATCCCCGGGGTGTCCGGGAAGGGGAAGGGGTACGGAGCTTATGACCACAGGATTCGCAGTGCGAAGGAGATTCTTCTCCGTAGCGCTCGCGGCCGCCGCCTTCGCGCTCATCGCGAGCTTCGCGGGTACGGCGTTCGCCCAGGTCCAGATCGATGACACGTCGCTGATCATCGATCTGGGGGGCAAGGTGTATGGGGAGAACTGCGATCCGTGTCACGGGAACATCTCCGACACGAAGAACTTCGCGTCCTCCATCATCTTCAAGCACGGATACCATCAGCTGATCGCGTGCAGCGGTTGTCACACCCGCTTCCCGCATAGGCGCGAAGGTACCGAGCGCCCCACCATGCAGGGTTGCTTCAACTGCCACGGGCTGCAGCACGGCCCCATGGGAGAGCTCGCCACCGGCAAATGCGAGGACTGCCACACTCAGCGGCGCGAACGTCTGCGCCCCGCGTGGCATACATACGATTGGGCGAAGAAGCCCCACGTCATCCCGGGCGAGACCGAGCTCCAGACCAAGTGCATGATGTGTCATGACAAGGCGTGGTGCGTCGATTGTCACGATACCGAAGGCATCCGCTGGGAGCCCGAGGTTCCCTACACCTACGATTCCAACGGCGGCTGCCTGGCTTGTCACGGAGACGAGAACCTGACCAAGACCACCGGCGGACAGCCCAAGTCCTACCAGGTTCAAGGCGTTGAGGACTCGGCGCATGGGGATCTGACGTGCCAGCAGTGCCACAACGATTACCGGTACGAGGAGGGCGTCGACCCGACCCCGCTGTGGAACGTCAATGCCGGACTCGCCTGCCGCGGCTGCCATGAGAAGGCCGCGTTTGACGACGAGAAGTTCGCCGAGGCATCCAAGAAGGCCGTGGCTGAGTACGATGCCTCCATCCACGCCACGTCTCTCAACAAGTGGATGAAGGGCGACATGAAGCCGGCCGACGGCAAGAACGCGCAGCAGCCTCCCACATGCGGTGACTGTCACGGCGGCCACTACATCCAGCGGACGAACACCGCGTATGCTCAGCAGGTCATGCACGGCTCGGCGTACCGCGTCTGCGCTCGTTGCCATGCCAACGAGTATGCGTCGTATGACGACTACTATCACGGCGCGGCCTACAAGAAGGGCGCGTCCGACTCGCCGGCATGTTGGGAATGCCACGAGGCGCACAAGATCCTGCCCTCATCGGATCCCGCTTCGAGCGTCTCAAAGGAGAACCTGGCTGGCACGTGTGGTGCTGAAGGGTGTCACGGTGAGGGTTCCAAGGAATCCTTCGCTCAGCAGGCGGGTGATCTCATCCATCAGAAGAAGGACACCGCCGAATCCAACCCGATCAGGCAGTTCCTTCAGAGCATAGGGTCGTGGTTCTCGTAAGATCCAGCTTCAAGCGCATCGTCTTCATGGGGGTGGCGGTGGCCGTTATGGCCGCCGCCGCCTTCGTGCTTGTCGCGCCTGGCCGGGTTTCCGGTCAGGTTCCGGACTCGATCGATCTCAACGGCGAGGTCGAGGCGAGCAACTGCGCGCCGTGCCACCTCAGACTCGGGACAGCCAAGATGCCCGGACTGCTGTTCAGTCACGGCAACCACCTGATGGTCAGTTGCACCGGCTGCCACCTCAGAGCGGCGCATGAGGCGGGCGCCACCTACGTGCCCCCTATGGAATCGTGTTTCAACTGCCACGGCGTCGCACACGGGCCCGCCGGGGAACTCGCGACCAGTGAGTGCTCCGCTTGCCACACCCCCTCGTTCAACCTGCGACCGGCCACGCACACCAAGGACTGGGCCAAGAAGCCGCACGCGGACCGCGCCAAGAAGGACGCCAACCAGTGCATGCTGTGCCACGAGTCGGTCGCCGACTGCGATACGTGCCACAAGGCGCAACGCGTCGACGTCGGCCCGATGCCCTCGATCTATCTGGGCATCCTCGAGACCCAGCCCAAGAAGCCGACCGTCACGGTGTATCCCAAGCAGCCCACGTCTATGGGCCAGTGCATCTACTGTCACCCGGATATCGACGACTTTCTTCCCGGGCGCGTGATCTTCGCACACGCGGAGCACCTCAAGAGGAACTACCAGTGCACGGTCTGCCACGATCAGTTCGGCCACGGGCTCGAGCAGGTCAGGCGGCCGGACATGCTCTCGTGCTACCGCTGCCACGGGCTCACGCACGCGCGGGCGGGGGAGATCGCCACCGAGGACTGCTATGCGTGCCACCCCAAGGACTTCGAACTCAAACCGGGTGATCACACCAAGGAGTTCGAGGCGGGCAAGCACAAGGAGCGCGCCAACACCTCGCCCGAGTACTGCGCTATGTGTCACCAGGCGGAGTTCTGCGTCGAGTGTCACTGGGGTCGCAAGAAGATCAGTGCAACCCAGACGTCAACCAAGGTCATTCCCAAGGACCACAAGAACGCCAAGTGGCTCTCGGATCACGGCGGCCTCTACTTGGAGCAGAAGGGCGCCTGCGGCTCCTGTCACGACTCGGCGTCCTGCAAGCAGTGCCACAAGACGGTCATGCCGCACCCACCTGACTGGCTTGAGAACCACAAGCCCGAGAACGACGTCGACCGCAAGGACTGCAACGTCTGCCATACCAACAGAAACTCCTGCCAGAACTGCCATCACGACAAGGTCAAGCGCGCGGAGCTCCTTGAGGTGAACTGCGCCCCATGTCATGACGAGATGAAGCAGAAGCCCGCAACCAAGATCCGGAACAAGGGATTCGCCGAGCACGCAGTCCACTTCAACGTGGCCGAGTCCAAGGGGCGTCCGTACAAGTGCTACGACTGTCACGTGAGCTTCGGCTCATCGGCCGCGGCGCAGGCGAGCGAGAAGCTCCAGGGCCATGACCTGAGGTTGTGCTATGAGTGCCACGGCGCACTCGACATCCATGGCGAACTGATCGCGCCGTACAAGGGCGCAGCGCTGTGCCGCAAGTGCCATGACGACATCGGTGTGTAGATATGCCGTCGATATGTGGAGCGTGTGTGGAGTATGGAATGTAACTATTGACACAATGTGCGCCTGATATGTAGTTTTGGCCTACCGTTCGCCCACGTCGGAGCGAGCCCCGGCAGGCCCCCGACGTTTCGATCGCTACTACGTGAGGAATACCACGCATGGGTGAGGCCCCAGCGGATGGTGCGGCCACCTTTGGGGTGCGCCGCGACCGTCTCGACAACATCCTGAACGTCACGCTCGGAGTATTGCTCTCCTCCCTTCTCCTTCTCGGCGCGTACTTCGCGTACAGCGTGTATCTCGTGCGCCGTGAGCAGGAGAACGCGACTCCCGCCTTGCGCGTCATCCAGACGATCAAGGAACAGGTGCGTCAGGCTCCGAACGACGCGGCGCTGCGCGTCCGCCTCGGCGAGGCCTACGCGGCCGCCGGAAAGAACGAGCAGGCGGTCGAGCAGCTCAAGAATGCGCTCAAGATCGAACCCGACCACACCGGAGCGTATCTGGACCTGGGACTCCTCGCGATAGCGCAGCAGGAGTACGACTCGGCGCAAGGCTACCTTGAGAAGGTCCTGGAGCTCACGGACGGCTCGGAGTACTCGGATGTGAACAACCGCCGCGAGACGGCGCTGTACAACCTCGGCCTGCTCGCGCTCGCGGACGAGCGCTTCGAGGACGCCATCGGCTACTTCAAGGGTTCGATACGCATCAAGAAGGATGCGTCCGACACCTACTACTATCTCGCGCGTTCCTACTTCGGCATCGAGGAGTATGATGCCGCCGAGGAGCAGCTGCTCACGGCGCTTGCGTTCGACCCGAACTTCGCGCAGGCCCACTTCCTCATGGGCCAGATCTACATGAAGCAGGACGACGACATCAACGCCGCCATCCACTATCAGCTCGCCGCCAAGCTCGCCCCCGATGCTGATCCGCCCGCGGAGGCGCTTGCCTCGTACGGGACGGTCGAGGAGCGCATCACCGCCGCCAAGAAGGCGCTTGCCGCGGGCGATCAGGAGAAGGCGCTCCATGAAGCACTCATGGCCACCGCGATCGACCCGGAGAGCGTGGACGCGTTGCTGGTGCACGCCGAGGTTCTTGCCGGCCGTAAGGACTACAAGGGGGCGATCAGCGTCTACGAGAAGGCGTTGACGCTCGACGAGAACAACGCGAAGGCCAAGTCAGAGATCGCGCGGCTCAAGCCGCTTGCCGGTTCTTAGGTTGGGAGAGGTCGAGTGACCCGGAAACAGAAGCGCAAGATCGCGATCATCCTCGTCCTGCTGCTGCTGCTCTTGGCGGTGGGGGCGTACTTCACATACTTCAGGACCACGAAGCGTCTCGACCTGGATTTCGTCGGGGCACCGACCGACATACTCCCGGCGCCTGACTTCCTGTATTCGTTCAGTGGTCCCGAGAACGATCGCATGACCCGGCCGATCGGTGTGGCCATCGTGGACAACGAGGTATACACGGTCGACTCGATCAAGCAGAAGGTCTTCGTGACCAACCTCGACGGGGACTTCAAGCGTTCCATCGGCGGGACCGAGTCGGTCGTACCCTTGTACGTCGCTCACAATCCCAAGAACGACAACATGTACGTCTCGGACCGGCGCATGCGCACGATCCACATGTACACGAGGCAGGGCAAGTATCTGGGCGACTTCGATCCGAAGCTGCCCGAGGACCAACTGCCCAAGTTCGACACGAACGGCGTCCAGTGGGCGCCGGTGGCGCTGACGTTCGCCGATGACGGCACCATGTACGTCACCGAGATCCTCAACGGCCACAGGCTCCTGATCTTCGATCCCGACGGCAAGTTCAAGAAGTCGGTCGGGACCGCAGGGCTCGTCAACGACGCCAAGAAGGACCAGGAACTGTTCCAGTTCCCCAACAGCGTCAAGGTCTTCAAGAACAAGGTCTATGTGGCGGACAGCAACAACCGCCGCATCCAGGTGTTCTCGCGGACCGGGATCTACGAGAAGATCATCGTCACCGAGGGCCTTCCTCGCGGCATCGACTTCCTCGCCCGCTCCAAAGAGTCTTCGGCCACCGACAAGTTCGTCGTTGCGGACACGCTGGCTCATGACGGCACCATCTGGAGTGTCAACGGCGACAAGGTCGTCAACTTCGGTGAGCGCGGCGTTCTCGAGGGTCAGTTCAGCTACCCAAACGATCTCGCCGTCGGACCCAAGAACCTGATCTTCATCACCGACAGCGCCAATGCCCGCGTTCAGGTCTGGGGCTGGCCCGAAGAGGTCTCACCGGTACCGCTCTCGCAGATCGCGCCGTACTGGCGCTGGTGCTTCGCGCCGCTGCTCTTGCTGCCGCTGCTTCTGCTGACCCGTCGCAAGCGCTTCTTCGCCACCGAGGACTTCATCTCGGCGATGATCGCCGCGGAGCTCGTTGACAGGATGCCGGCGCGACGTCGTCGCTGGATCGTCGAGATTCCGGTCTACGAGGTGTTCAAAGACATGCGCGCCGGCGACATCGACCTCGGCGAGCTGCTCAATCCTGTCGAGCACTCCGAGTCAGATGCCAAGGCGCTGATGGATCGCCTGGAGATCGATCACGACAGTGCCGTGATCATGGCGATCGCCAAGAGAGCGCACGTGTTCTGCACCGAAGACGCCGAATTGCGCCGTCTTGCCAAGCTCCTTGAGGTCGATGTCGTCGATCAGGAGGAGTACCTGGAGCGGTACGACAAGACGAACGGCGGTTCGGAGCGGACGAGCGGGCGAGAGTAGCAACATAAAGCAGATTGAACCCGACGAAGCCTTGACGAGGGCGATTCGGAACGCCTAGAGTTCCGATGTGGTGTTGTAACAGTTGTTACATACCCGTGCAATGCCCGCAACGTAGACAGGGGACCACACGACGACAACCACGGGTTGGAGCCGGCACGACGACCCGACTGCGATCGACCAGTTGCCTGATGAATGCGAAGCAAAGGCGACCTGCGAGAGAACAGCCAACGACCGTCTCGCCACCTCCACCCCGTTCCCGGACCAAGGAATGGAAGGAGGTGGCGTTTTTCTGCCCACCGGTCCGGAAAGGCCATTCGATTTACCTGGTGAAGGAGGAAAGACGGTATGGCTATAACTAGGCGACAGTTTGTCACCCGATTGGGTGCACTCGCCGCCGCCGCCGGTCTTGGCCAGGCTGACGTATCTCGGCTCTCCGAGGCGTTCGCTTATGCCAACTGGCCGGGCGGCAAGCCCAAAGTGGTTTGGGTCCATGGCGCAGAGTGCACCGGGTGCTCGACCTCGCTCCTCGGTCTCTTCGAGGACGCGACCGGCACTGCGATCGAAGGTACGACCACCAGCACGCTGGCCGCTCTGCGGCTCGCGACTGGCAATGCGACGCTCACGGGCGCGGACCTGACTCTGCATGCGGCCGGGCTGAACCTCGACGGTTCGGACAACCTGGTCACGATCCAGGACGTGCTCATCGACATCATCGAGCTCGACTATCACGAGACCGTCATGAACATGGGTGGCGACCTCGCCGCGCAGTGGCTGCATACGTTCATGCAGCCCGCCAACACGACCCCGTTCGTTCTGGTCGTCGAGGGCGCGATCCAGGACAAGGATCAGGGTGGCGCGTGGAGCGACACCGCCGGCAACGGCAAGCCCTGGTGCTCCATCGGCATGTCCGATGACTGGGACGGGACCAACGGCTTCGAGCTCAGCTTCGACGAGGTCGTCAAGGCCCTGGCCACGAAGGCGACCTGCCCGGCGGTCATCGCCATCGGCCAGTGCGCCACGTTCGGCGGCTACCCGGGATGCGTCTCTCCGCTCGCCGAGGCCGACACCGGCTTCAAGGAGATGTCACAGACCGACGCCAAGGGTACGTACGATTTCCTCTACGACGATGTGGCGACTCGTGCCGCAGCGGCCAAGGTCATCAACGTTCCCGGTTGCCCGACGAACCCCTGGTGGTTCGTTCTGACGGTCGTCGCGTGGCTCGTCGACGCCAAGACCGCCATCATCCCTGAGCTCACCGAGACCGGGACGAACACGGCCGGCGCTCTGGGTATCCTCGCCGCCGGCGGCGGCATCAAGGCCTCGGCCGTCGATGCGACCCGTCGACTCAAGATCACGTATCCCTACGCGATCCACGGCCCCTTCTGCCCCCGCTACAACGACTACTCGATCGGCAAGTTCGCCGAGAAGCCGGGCGATGCGGGTTGTCTGCAGAAGATCGGATGCAAGGGCCCCGCGGTCAAGTCCCTCTGTGGCGCGCACGGCTGGAACGCACAGCAGCCGCACAACAACGCCGCGCTCGAGTTCGGGCTCTCCGAGGCCAACCCCATGGGTACCGGCCATCAGGGCGGTCACTGCACTCGTGCCGGGCACCCCTGCATGGGCTGCACCGAAAAGGGTTATCCGGACAGCTTCGTTCCGTTCGTCAACTGGTAACCGGGAAAGGAGGGATAGCACATGGCTCTTCGTACAGGAACCTTCGAGGTCGATCCGATCTCGCGAATTGAGGGTCACCTCGGCGTCAAGCTGACGACCACGTCAGGCCGAGTCACCCAGGCCGATGTCCACGGAAACCTGTGGCGCGGCTTCGAGAACTTCTTGCTTGGCCGCAACGCCAACGACGCCATCACGTTCACGCAGCGTATCTGCGGCGTCTGCCCGGTACCTCACGGCCAGACCTCCACGTACGCCACCGATGCCGTGCTCGGCTACAGCCGCAGCCACATCACGTTCGTCGATGATACGACCTACGGTATTCCGGCCAAGGCGGTCCTCATCCGGAACCTTGTCCTCTCGGCCGAGTTCCTGATGTCGCACCTCACGCACTTCTATCACCTCGTGGCTCTGGACTATGTCCAGGGTCCGAACACCCCGCCGTGGACGCCGTTCTTCGCTGACAGCTTCTACCACGCGCTCCTCCTCAACCCCAGTGTCGGTGTTGTTGGCGGATACGCAGGTGCCAGCCTCAGCGCGGGCGTGCTTCCGCACCAGACCGACGGCTACTCCGATGGTCTGTGGGACGCTGCCGTCACGCAGTACGTCAAGGCACTTCGCATCCGTCGTCTCACCTTCGAGGCCGGCGCACTGTTCGCTGGACGTATGCCGATGACCTCGTGCTTCGTCGGCGGCGGCGTGTCGTTCGATGGCACCGAGGATCTCACCGATCGTATCGAGAGCTATCGCACGATCATGACCGAGGTCGGCAAGTTCATCTTCAAGGAGCATGTGCCGCTGGTTCTGGCACTCGGCGCCCTGTATGCGAACTACGACAACCTGACGAACGCGCTCACCCTTGAGACAGTGAAGGCTGGCGCGTTGTGGGGTCTTGCCAACCAGGATCCGGACTACGCCACGCCGGTTGCTCAGAACACCGGTTGGGGCGCAGGCGTCGGCAACTTCGTCGCGTGGGGCGCGTTCCCGCAGACGGACGACTCGCTCCTGCTTCCCGGTGGAGTCAAGACGGCGGACGGTACGTGGAACTTCACGGCGCCGAACAAGACCGCGATCTACAACAGCTTCCTTGGTGACAACACCACGGCAGCTGAGTGGACCGCTGACGGCGACGCGCAGCTCCCGCAGGGCGATCGCAGCATGGCGACCAACCTGACGGAGTCCATCGCCAACTCGCACTACGCAGTCTCCTCGTACGACACGGCCGCGTACGTGTACGACACGAACACCGCAGCCAAGCCGGGCGAAGTGACTCGCACCAAGCCCGCTCGTTCGGTGGGCTACAGCTACATCAAGAGTCCGCGCTGGGCGGGCAAGGCTTGCGAGGTTGGACCGTTCGCTCGCATGGTCGTCGCCGGTCTGTACAAGGTCGATGGCACTTTGCTTCTGAGCAGCTTCGCGACCGCGAACATGCCTGGTGGCGTGTCCGGCTACGATGCCTACGCCAAGAGCACGGGTCTCGACCCTGCCATGGTCGCTGCTGACCTGGCGATCGCGCTCGTCCGCGAGGGCCTTGCGAACGTCGATGACGGCACCGGTACCGTGTACGGCGTGGCGAAGCCGTGGAACGTCATCACGGTCGACTACGACGTCGAGGTTCCCAGTACAGCGGCCGCAGAGGCTCTCTATGTGAGTGGCAACTCGTTCATCGTAGGTATCGTGAACACCTGGATCCGCAACATCGCCGGTGGCCTGTCCGTCATGGACCGCCTGCGTGGACGTGCACTCGAGGCTCTGTACCTCGTCCAGCGCATGATCGGGACCTACACCCCTGGCGCCAACGGCGGCCAGGATGGTTCCTTCGGTTCCGACGGCATGATCGACGACCTCCTTGCCCTCACGGGCACGGCGCTCCTCGACGTCGAGGGCTCGACGTGGAAGTCGATCCCGGCTCCCACCGAGGCCATGTCCGGCTACGGTGCGACAGAAGCGCCTCGCGGCGCCCTCGCGCACTTCTGCTCCACCAACGTTCAGGGCAAGATCGTCGCGTACCAGTGCGTCGTTCCGACGACGTGGAACGCCAGCCCCAAGGACGGCGGAAGCAATCCCGGTCCGATGGAGAAGGCGATGGAGAACATCCCGTTCGACGATCCGGGCGAGGCCACTCAGCAGGGTCTCGAAGCACTGCGTGTCGCCCATACATTCGATCCGTGCATCGCGTGCGCGGTCCACTAGATACCCACAGGAGGTGAAGATGTTGAAGAGAGTAAGTCTCGTTCTGGTTCTGGCCCTCGCCCTGACGTTCGCGTTCAGTGGTGTCGCCTACGCCAACTTCGGTCCTCACGGTGGGTACACCGACGACACGGACGCATGTGCCGGTTGTCACCGCGCTCACACCTCGTTCTCTGAGGTCACCTGGGTGTCCGAGAATCCGCTTGTCACGGCGGAGCGCAGCGCGTTGCTCATCGGTACCGCTACCGACATGAGCGAGTTCTGCAACGCTTGCCACGGTGACGCCGCTCCTGGCGCCTCCACCAACGTCGTCGCGGGCGTCTTTGACAGCGGCCCCTCGGGTGCCGCCGGTCAGCTCCCCGGCGCCAACAATGGCGGCGTGGCGGTCGAGTATCAGACGCTCTCCACGTTCGACGCGACCCTCAACGGTGGTGGCTTCACCATCATGCCGGTCGGTACCGTCGGCGCGCAGAACTACAAGGTCTCGACCTCTGCTCACGACATGGATCTCGGTCTGGCGACCGATCCCATGTGGGGCGACGGCAACACGGTTCCCGCATCGGCGAACCTGACCTGCACGAACTGCCACGATCCTCACGGCAGCTCGAACTACCGCCTGCTGAAGGACTCGGTCAACGGGAACACCGTCGGTGGCTACATCGACGACAACACCCCGACCCCGTTCGTCACCTCTGCCGAGGTCAACTACCCGGCAGTCGGCTGGCGCAAGCATGAGGCCGGCGCCGCCCAGATGGCGACGTACCGTCCGAACTACACCCAGCCGCAGTACGCTGCCGCCGCGATCCAGGATCAGGGCATCAGCGGTTGGTGCGCCGGTTGTCACGAGCGCTACGCGGTCCGCAACGACCACGTCGCGGTCGGTGGCCCGGGCACCTACGACTACGGTGCGGCCTTCACGGCTGCCTCCGGCGGTGGCCAGCTGCCCGCGCAGAACTTCCACCGTCACCCCGTGAACGTCTCGCTTGTGGCCGGCACCGGCACGAGTGCCGACACGCTGGTTCTCAACAGCGTGGTCGTCACCGACTCGGTCATCCCGCTTGAGCGTGCCGCCGCTTCCGGCAGCACGATCAGCGAGTTCCGCGATGGTGGCTGGACGTTCACCGACTACATGGGTTGCCTCACCTGCCATCGTGCTCACGGTTCCTCCGTGGACATGACCGGTTGGGCCGAGGCCAGCCTCGATTCCACCAACGGCACGGTCTGGTATCCGGTTCGTACGGCCCAGCCGACCACTAGTGGCGTCAACCCGAACTTCACGAGCGCGCTTCTGCGTGCCGACAACCGCGGCGTTTGCGAGCGTTGCCATAACAAGTAGCACTCGCTATCGCGGCATGACGACGTGAAGTCGCAGGCTTCGTAGAGAGGGGCCCCGGACCGTAGGGTCCGGGGCCCCTCCTGTGTTACCTCTCCTGCGCCCGGTGCGCTACTCTCGAACAGGAATCAGCCCCGCCCACAGGGCGGCGTCACAACTGACCGGAACCGATCCTACGGAGCGCAAGTATGGATAACGTGGAGCAGCAGCCGACCGTGGGGCGCTATCGTCCTCTCGGCATCATCGCCAACCCCTACCTTGACAGGCGCCATCGAGACACCGAAGACTTGCCGATGGCGCTGGAGATCCAGTCCCAGGCCAACATGTTGCTCGCCGCGGTCGACGCTGCGGCGACGGCGGACAGGGGAGCTACGTTCTGGCTCGAGAAGTCGGACCAGGTCCACGGCTCGTATCATCGCTCGGCGCTCATAGAGACGGAGAAGTCCCTCCTGCAGGACGAGGATCTCAACGTCTTGCATGCGTACGTGCAGTTGTTCGCGGCGAAGGTGGGCCGCATCCGCAGCGTACTCAACGTGATCGCCGAGCGGCTGGCTACGCGCTCCTTCGACCGTACGCTCGCGGCATGGCTGTCGCCCTACATCGCGACCCCGGACACGGAACTCCCCGAGTGGGAAGCTGCCGAGGCGCTCTGGGATGATTTCGCGGCGGAGTTCGACGCAGACCCGCTCGAGGCGCTCGCTGAGGTGCTCGGCCCGAACGTGATGTTCCGCGCCATCGAAGTGAATCCGCCGGTCGACCTCAGGCCGGCCAACCTCGAGGAAGAGCCCGAGGAGAACGATTCCTCGGTCGAGGACGACGAGACGACCTCCAAGATCCCGGAGCCGATCGAGTTCGTTGACGAGGATGAAGAGGTCGTAGAGGCTGTCACGGACATGCCCGACCCCATCTTCGAATACCTCGTGGCGCTCGCGCGCAAGACGCTCTCGCCGGTCATCGCGCGTGGAATCCGGGTGTACGCCGACCGTGGTGCGGGCCCACTTTCCGAAGAGCTCAAGATCACCAAGGCTCCCCGCAAGACGCTCAAGGTGCTCGCGCGCCTCGCGAACCTGAGGTTCCGTCGCGTCGTCATAGTCTTCGACGGATACGACAACTGGAACATCATGCCCGAGGAGCTGCGAGCAAAGTACGTAGGCGCGCTTTCGGAGATGCGCCTCCTGCTCGGGTCCGACGCCATCATGGTCTTCATGGTCAACACGGGCGAGGCGCCCGAGATGGATGAGATGTTCGGCGGATCGAACAGGATGATGTGGGACTTCCCGAACCTCTCGAAGATCAAGGGCAACGAACTGGCGCCGGAGATCGTCGAGTCTTGGATGGCATGCGCGACGATCCCGGGCGTCGAACCCGGCATCTCGGCGCAGGGCTTGCTTGATACCTTGGGAGACGATGCCGCCAACGACCTTTCGGCGTTCGCGACGGCGGCAGCCGCTGCCATCGAGGACCTGGTGGAACGCGAAGGCTAGGGAATGACTCGGACGGATCTGCAGAAGACCACGAAGGCCAAGAGGCGTACCACGATCCTGTGGTTCGTGATCAGCGTGGTCGCGCTCGCAGGCATCCTGCTCATGATCTCAGCGCTGGGCCAGGCAAAGAAGTCGGACGATGTCGCACTGCAACTGAGTTCGACCCAGCGCAGCGAGCGCATGTACTCAGACGGGATGTCCGCGCTCGAGAGCGGCGACACCACGGAGGCGGCCCGGCTCTTCGGCCGCGCTTTGGAACTCGATCCCGCGAACACCCGGGCATCGGCGGAGCTGGACAAGATCGAGAAGAAGCCGGCCACCGGCAATACTGGCGACGGTGGCGGGGATGGGCCGGTCACGCCCGTCACCGACCCTGACGCCGGCTACACCGCTCCCGTCGCAGACCTCGGTACACTCCTGCCCGCCACGGTCGCCGGATACGAGCTCGGTATGGACCAGGTCACCGCTGCCGAGGCGCAGGTGCCCGCAGATCCGACCACCGGCGGACCCTTGCGTCGTGTCAAGCGTGTGGTCTTCGTCGTTCGCGACCGCAAGGATGTGTCGGGCGCGAAGGGCTTCGTGTCATCAGTGAGCAAGACGGCGTACCCCCAGAACGGGGCGGACGTCGATGTCAATGGGATCCCCGCGTACTTCGGGACTGACGGAGTCAGGTTCGCGACGGTCTCGTTCAGCAGGGGACGGTTCGCCTTCGAGGTCATCGTGACGACCGACGGACCCGCCCCCGCGACCCTGCTCGACGACGCGCTCGCAGCCGCCGCCGCGCTTCCCGCAGCCCGCTAGTACAACGGACGGTGTCGCCATGCGATTCGTGAGAAGCCTTCTCGTACTCTCGCTCCTGCTGTCGGGAATCGTGATCTCCCCGCAGACGGCTCTTGCTGTGGATCCGCAGCCACCGACCGGCCCCGAGTTGATCAAGAGCACCGACTTCAACTCGGGTGCACTGCCGTCGTGGATGACGCGCCGCTCCAACCCCAACCCGTTCTACGGCGTAGGCAATCGTTACATATGGGGTTTCGAGAATCGCTCGCGTCGAGGGACGACGGGCTACGGACTCTGGTGTTCTCAGTGGGACACGGTCACCAACTACGCGAGTTTCAACTACCCGACCTACGGATACGACACGTCCGGACAGGTCATCGTGTCGATACCGGAGCTTGCGGATTACTACTCGAGCAGCATCGACTACTACTACCTCATGCCGTCTGTCGGTGCATCCGACGGCTCGGCCTTCAACATGCAGTGGGGTCCGCTGGGCAGCACCCCCGATCTGTCGACGTGGACGTCCTCCATCCACTACAACACGGTCTCCGCCTGGACGTACAAGACCCACAGTCTCAATGAGAAGAGCCTCTCCCGTGTGGCGGGCGAGGTGCGGGTCGAGTTCAACAATCACTTGGAGGGCGCGGGTTCTCCCACGGAGGGCCAGGGTGCAACCATCGACGACTTCGCGATCCGCGGCTACATGTTCGGCCCCGTAGCGAGTCTTGCGGCCACTAGCGTTCCCACGGGAATCCAACTCTCTTGGGTCCGACCCCGCAACGCGATGGGTAGTGCGACCGCCGAGTCACGAACCATCTCGTATCGCGTATGGCGCAAGGCGCAGACCGCATTGCCTGAGGATCCCTGGACCGAACTCACCCTGAGCGGTCGGCTCGCGGACTCCGCGACGAGTTTCACCGACACCACGGTCCCGGCGGCAGGAACCTACTACCGCTACATGGTCGTTCCGTATGGCTCTGGCGCCGACGCTGCGAGGTATGGCAGCACCACTGAGGTGCTCGGCGTGCGGGCAGCACTCCCTCCGGCGCCTGTCATGACCGCCCTTGCTTCCTCCAGCCACCCTGTCGGCGTATGGGGGAAGGCTTCGAGCGTCGCTCTCGCATGGGCCGCCACAGGAACGGACATCACCGGCTACGGGCTCACCTTCGACCAGAGTCCGTCAACGGCTGTCAGCACGCAGAACACCACCGCCACTTCGGGCACCGGTACCGCGACCACGAGCGGGACCTGGTACGCACACGTCGCGGCCAAGGACGGCGCGAACCAGTGGAGTTCGACCCGTCATCTTGCGGTGCTCGTCGACCTCGACAAGCCGGTCGCCACCGACGATGTCGCTGCGGGCGGGTATGAGGGCACGGCCACCGTCACCCTCTCGGCGACCGATGCGCATTCCGGTGTGAAGGCGATCGACTACACGATCGGCGCCGGCGCCCCGGTACACACGCTCGGCTCCTCGGCGAGCTTCAGCATCTCGACGCCGGGGACGTACACCGTCAACTACACCGCCGAGGACAACGCGGGCAACACGAGCGTCGCCAAGCAGGCGACCGTGTGGGTGCGCGCCGTGCCGCCTCCTGCCGCTCCCGTGGTGACCTCGCTCACGTCCTCCAGTCACCCGGTCGGGGTGTGGGGCAAGAACTCGAGCGTCGCCCTTGCGTGGACCGCTACAGGCACGGGGATCACGGGCTACGGGCTTCTGTTCGACCAGAACCCCTCGACCACCGTGAGCACGCAGAACACCATCGCCACCTCGGGTACCGGCACCGCGACCACGAGTGGGACCTGGTACGCGCACGTCGCGGCCAAGGACGCCACACAGATGGGCGCGACGCGCAATCTGGCGGTACTCGTCGACCTCGACAAGCCGGTCGCCACCGACGATGCCGCTGCGGGCGGGTATGAGGGCACGGCCACCGTCACCCTCTCGGCGACAGATGCGCATTCCGGCGTGAAGGCGATCGACTATACGATCGGCGCCGGGGCCCCGGTGCACACGCTCGGCTCCTCGGCGAGCTTCAGCATCTCGACGCCGGGGACCTACACCGTCAACTACACCGCCGAGGACAACGCGGGCAACACGAGCGACGCCAAGCAGGCGACCGTGTGGGTGCGCGCCGTGCCGCCGCTCGGGCGCAGTGTGGCGCTCGCCATGATCGCCGCTCCCGACGTGGTCGCAGCGGGGCAACCCACCGACCTCGCGTACACCATCACCAATACGGGCGATGTCGCGATCTCAGGCATCGAACTCGCGAGGGGCGCGACGGTGGTGGCGGGACCGCTCGGTCCGCTGGCCGCCCATCAGAGCACCACGGTCCATGAGACGTACACGGCTCAGGCCGGCGCGGGCCATGTCGTACTCAATGCGAGTGTGACCGGTGACGCCTCCGGCACTCAGGTGACCGCCAACGCATCCGCGGGATTGCAGGTCTATACGCCGGCGATGTCCGTGAGCGTCTCACCGGCCACGCGCGGCGTGAGCGCCGGCAAGCGTTCGGCGTATCAGGTCACCGTCACGAACACGGGAGACGTCGCGCTGGACCTCAGCGGACTTCTCAAGATCGGCACGACCGAGTCGGCGCTCAGTGAGTCCAGCGTCGCTGCGGGCTCCTCGGCGACGCTGTTCGGCAGCGTGCCGACGCCCACCTCGCTCGGCGACAAGTCCGTCACGTTCCAGGTCGACGGGGTGTGCGGTGCCGGAACAGGCTGGGTGGACAGTATCCGTGTGGCGTCCTCGGCTTCGACGACTGTCGTCAAGGACCGCTTCTACGGGGCCTCGCGCACCGAGACGGCCGTCAAGCTGAGCGCGGCCGCCTTCCCGAGTGCTGATTCGGTCGTCATCGCGACGGCCTATGGGTACGCCGATGCGCTGTCAGCTTCCGCGCTCGCGGCAAGCGTCGGCGGCCCGCTCCTGCTCGTGCGAGCGGACGGTGTCCCCGCAGAAGTCATGACCGAGATCGCTCGGCTGGGGGCCACGAAGGCGTACGTGATCGGCGGGACCTCGGTCGTCGGCACGTTGCCCCGGCAGCAGCTCACCGGTGCCGGGCTGACGGTGATACCGGTGTCCGGCACGAGCCGTTACGCGACGGCCGCGGAAGTCGCCAAGCGGGTGGACGCCGACCCGACCGCCTCCAAGACCGTCTTTCTCGCCACGGGCACGAACTTTCCGGACGCTCTTGCGGCATCGAGCCTAGCGGCGGCGATGAAGGCGCCGATCCTTCTCACGAAACCCACCGAGCTTCCGGCTGAGACGCTTGCCGAGCTAAAGACCTACAAACCCACTCGGGTGGTGGTCTGCGGCGGTACGGGCGCGGTCTCAGACGCGGTCCGCACGACCGTCATGACCCAGCTTTCGCTGTCGAGTGCCGCGGTCCCGCGGCTTGCCGGAACGAGTCGCTACGCGACCGCCAAGTTGATCATAGACTGGGGCCGTGATGCGGCGGGCCTGGCGCCCGCGGGGATAGACGGCATGTACATCGCCAGCGGCGCGAACTACCCTGATGCGCTCGCCGGAGGGGTCTTTGCGGCCAGCTACATGGGACGCTGGCGTCCGCTCATGCTGACCAATCCGGTCGATAGCGCCCCGGTGCCCGAGATCCAGGCGATCGTGTCTGAGAACCCCCTTCTCGGCTACGTCTCCGCCATCGGCGGTGCCGCTGCGCTGCCGCAGCCGATCTACACGACCGCCCTGGGCTATATCCCATAGCGGCCACACGGGCGCCCAGCCCCCACGGGCCAGGGCGCTCGCTCGTGTCAGCCGCTTGGGGTACGCTACCATCATGCCGCGCGACCGCGCGGTCCATATCGTCTCCGAGCCCGGATGACCTACCGCCACGCGACGTCCTGCAGCGTCTCGGGCCATGGACGCCGGGCCGAGAGGGTCGAGGGAGAAACTCCTCGGCCTCCCGTGCTTGGAAAGGAGATCGCATGAAGAAGGGTAGCTTTGCGCCCGCGCTCAAGCGGGTGACGGCACTGGCTCTGGCCTTGGTGCTGGCATTCGGTCTGGTGGCCTGTGGAGGCGCCGAGACGACCGAGAAGCCTGCCGAGGAGCCCGCCGTCGAAACCACCGAGGTCATCTTGGCTTCCACCACCTCGACGCAGGATTCCGGGTTGTTCGACGTGCTCATCCCGGCCTTCGAGGAGGCCAACCCGACCTACAAGGTCAAGGTCGTGGCCGTGGGCACCGGTGAGGCGCTCAAGCTCGGTGAGACCAAGGATGCGGACGTGCTTCTGGTTCACGCCAAGGCCTCCGAGGAGAAGTTCGTCGCTGACGGCTTCGGGGTCGAGCGCAAGGACGTCATGTACAACGATTTCGTGATCGTGGGTCCGGCCGCCGACCCCTCGGGCGTCAAGGCCGCAGCCGATCTGCCTGCGGTCATGGCCGCGATCGCCACCGGCAAAGCGTCGTTCATCTCGCGCGGAGACGACTCCGGCACACACAAGAAGGAGCTGAGCCTCTGGAAGGCCGCGAAGATCGCGACCCCGACTCCGGAGGCGCAGACCTGGTACGAGTCCACCGGTCAGGGTATGGGCGAGACGCTCACCATCGCGTCGAACAAGGGCGCGTACACGATGGCCGACCGTGCGACCTACCTGTCGATGCAGGACAGCCTCGACCTCGTGGTCCTTCGCGAGGGCGACAAGGAACTGCTCAACCAGTACGGTGTCATCGTCGTGACCGACGCCACGAACCAGGAGGGCGGTCAGGCCTTCGCGGACTGGGTGCTCTCTGTCGAGGGCCAGAAGGTCATCGGCGAGTACGGGGTCGAGAAGTTCGGTCAGGCCCTGTTCACCCCGAACGCGCAGTAGCCCGTAGGCGGGCGCGCCCGGACAAGGAAGGGTGGCGAGCATGAATATCTACATCGATGCGGTGCGCGAAGGCTGGCAACTGCTGGTCTCGGGCACGCTCGATGTCTGGAGCATCGTGCTCGTCTCGCTCAAGGTCTCCGGTACCGCCACCGCCCTTGCGCTCACGATCGGCATCCCGCTCGGGTTCTTCCTGGGCACGAGCCGCTCGGTGAGCCGCTCGGTCGCCTTGGTGTTCGCGAACACCGGCATGGGGCTTCCGCCGGTCGCGGTCGGCCTGGTCGTTGCGATGACGCTCTCGCGCCGCGGCCCGCTCGGTGACCTCGGTCTGCTCTACTCACAGAGCGCCATGGTCATCGCGCAGGTCGTGATCGCGCTCCCCGTCATCGCCGCCGTCACGGGCGCCGCGGTCTCAGCAGTCCCCCGGGAGTTGCGTCTGCAGGCGCGCTCCCTGGGGGCGTCGCGGCTCCACGAGATGACGCTCACGATGCGCGAGGCCCGCATGGGCATCATCGCGGCGGTCGCCGCCGGGTTCGGCGCCATCATCTCAGAGGTCGGCGCCGTGCAGATGGTCGGCGGCAACCTCGCCGGTGAGACGCGGGTCATGACCACCGCCATCGTCCAGTTCACCCGTATGGGCCGCTACGGGCCGGCGCTCGCGCTGGCGACGATCCTCGTGGGCATCGTCTTCGCGGTCAACATCCTGCTCACGAGCGTTCAGACATCGGCCGAGCGCTACGAAGGCGGCGCACGGTGAGTGCGGGCGTGAGTCTCGAAGCCCGTGGGCTCCGGACCAGCTTCCGCTCCGGGTTCTCGCTCGATGTCGGCACGCTTTCGGTCCCCGCGGGAACCACGCTCGCGCTTCTCGGCCCGTCGGGCTCCGGTAAGTCGACGCTGCTCGCACTCCTCGGCCTGCTCGAGAAGCCCGAGGCGGGGCAGGTCCTGATCGACGGCCGGGCCGTGGACGCGCGCGACAGGCAGGCACGCCTCATGATGGCCGCGGTCTTCCAGCGCCCGTACCTCATCAAGGGTACGGTCGCCGCGAATGTCGAGTACGGACTCCGGCTGCGCCGTGTACCTGCCGAGGAGCGTGCTCGCCTGGTGGACTCCGTACTCGCGCGCGTCGGTCTCGAGGGCATGGGTCCGCGCTCCGCGGCTGCGCTCTCAGGCGGGGAGGCCCAGCGGGTCGCACTGGCCCGCGCGCTCGTGCTCACTCCCCGGGTGCTCCTGCTCGACGAGCCGCTCGCATCCCTCGATCCCCTGCTCAAGCGCAAGCTGGCCAGCGAGTTCGCGGAGATCCTGCGCCGGGAGGGCGTCACCGTGGTCTGGGTCACTCACGACCACGAGGAGGCCCTGGTGGTCGCCGAGCGCGTCGCGGTCATGAACGGGGGCGCTATCGTCGCAGAAGGGCCGGCGTCCGCCGTGATGAGTCTCCCGGCCGATGCATGGACGGCGGGGTTCCTTGGCGTCGAGGTGCCGCTCGAGGGTCGGGTCGAATCGATCGACGAGGGGGTCGTGCGTATCGCGGTCGGTGAGACGTCGATCTATGCGATGGGCGTGTTTGCCCGCGGTGAGACGGTCAGACTCTCGATACCGCCTGAAGACGTGGTCCTGCTTGCACCCGGCGACGAGCCCCTGATCAGTTCGGCCCGCAACCGGCTCGACGTGAGCGTCGCCGGGATCGAGCCGCGAGGCGCCTCGATGCGCCTGACACTCGAGTGTCCGGGTGCGCGGTTCGCGGCGATCGTGTCGCGTGCCTCCTTCGATGAACTGGGTCTCGGTGTGGGTGTCCGGGTCGGCGCGCTGTTCAAGGCGAGTGCCGTCCGGGTCGTCGCGGGTCGTTCGGAGGGTACGAACATACCCGGAGCGGTATGATTACGTTCTTCGGTGGAGAAAGGCGTTGAAGGTGCCCGTATCCGGAAATGCAGACAGGCTCCCCATAACGGCCGCGGTGCTCGCGGGCGGCCGTTCCATGCGCATGGGCGTCGATAAGACCCTGCTCGACGTCGACGGTGAGCCGCTCGTGGTCCGTGCGACCGAAGCGGTGCTGAGCGTGTGCGCCCATGCGGTTGTCGTCACCAACAGGCCCGAGACCCTCGAGGACGCGGGGCTGCCGGAGGGCGTGCGGGTGCTCGCCGACGAGGTCGCCTACCAGGGCCCCCTCGGCGGTCTCGTGACCGCCCTGGCGCAGGCCTCCGACGAATGGGTGCTCGCGGTCGCGGCTGACATGCCGTGGCTTGAGCCGGCCGTGGTCACCGCGCTGTGGGACCTCCGCGACGACGCCGACGTGGTCATCCCGGTCGGAGCGGCGGGCTCGGAGCCGCTGCTTGCCCTGTATCGCGTGTCGACGTGTCTCCCTGCGGCGCGCGCGGTGCTGGCCACGGGCCGTCGGCGACTGGTCGCGATGTTTCCGTCCCTCAAGATCGCGGAGGTGCCGCTCGAGGCGCTTCGCGCCGCCGATCCCGACCTGCGCAGCCTCGTCAACGTCAACACCCCCGAGGAGCTCGCCGAGGTCCGTGCCGCGACCGAGTCCGGCTCGACCGATGTCGTCCAGCATCGCGACGAAGCACCCGTGCGCCTCCAGGTCGTCGAGGTCGGCACGCGCCGGGTGCGCGGGATGCCGTCCGAGCGCCCGATCACGATCTACATGAACGATGTCGAGGTCGCCACCGTGCAGGCGACGCCAGCGGACCTCGAGGAGATGGCGATCGGCTTCATGGTCTCCGAGGGCCTGATGTTCGACCGCGACAACCTGACGTGCATCGAGGTCGACCGCAAGCGCGGCATGGTCTATGTGACCACCGAGGAGCGCGTGCCCGACGACCTCGTGCACAAGACCCGCTACGTCACGAGCGGGTGCGGTAAAGGCATCACGTTCTCCAGCGTGGGTCACGCGCGAGGGCTCGCGCCGGTGACCTCGGAGATGACCATCGATTCCGAGCGTCTGTACGAGATGATGGGTCAGATGGCGCGCGCCGCCGAGCAGTACCGCGACTCCGGGGGCACCCACGCGTGTGCGCTCGGGCGCGACGGAAGCGTCGTGTGCGTCAGGGAGGACGTCGGCCGCCACAACGCGCTCGACAAGCTCCTCGGCAGGGCGTTCCTCGATCGGGTCCCGACCGAGGATGCCGTGCTTCTCACCACCGGACGCATCAGCTACGAGATGGCCGTGAAGGCCGCGAAGGCGCGCGTGCCCATCGTGGTGTCGCGCACCGCCGTGACCGACCTTGCCGCCGACATAGCCGGCGAACTCGGCATCACGCTCGTGGGATACGCGCGCGGGGGCAAGCTCGTGGTCTACACGCGACCCGAGCGCGTGCTCGTGCCCGATGATGTCTCCGAGGAGGTCGAATAGATGACTGAGACCATGACCGTCGAACGGGCCCGCGAGCTGCTCCTGGCGCGCGTGAAGACGATGCCGATCGAGCGTGTCGCGCTGCTTGACAGCCTGGGCCGCGTGCTCGCCGAGGACGCTGTCTCCGACATAGACGTCGCGCCGTTCGACAACTCGGCCATGGACGGCTTCGCCGTGCGTGCCGGGGACCTCGCCGGCGCCTCCGAGTCGGCTCCCGTCGTGCTGGATGTCGTATCGCATATCGGCGCAGGTGACTACAGCGAACTCGAGATCCGCCCCGGCCAGACGGCGCGCATCATGACCGGCGCACCGGTACCGCCGGGTGCCGACAGCGTCGTGATGGTCGAGCGCACGCATGTCGTCGACGGCGACGGCGGTGTGGGTTCGCGCGTGGCCTTCGAGATCGAACCGGTCCTCGGCGATCACATCCGGAAACGCGGCGAAGAGGTGCGGGCCGGACAGACCGTGCTGCGCGCCGGCGAGCTTCTCGGCGCCGCCGCGGTGGGGCTGCTCGCGTCGACGGGGCACGCGCAGGTCGCTGTGTACGGCCGGCCGCGTGTCGCGATCGTCTCGACCGGAAGCGAGCTCGTCGAGGTCGCTGAGACCCCGGGGCCCGGCAAGATCCGCAACTCCAACAGCTACTCGATTGCAGCGCAGGTGCTTGCGGCCGGCGGGATCCCCGTGCGGTTCCCCATCGTGCCCGACGACCTTGAGGCGACGCGTGAGGCGTTCACCCGTGCAGCGGCCGAGACCGAGTTCATCGTCACGAGCGGCGGCGTCTCGGTCGGCGACTTCGACTACGTCAAGCCGGTGCTCGAGGAACTGGGCGAACTCACGTTCTGCAAGGTGAAGATGCGTCCGGGCAATCCCCAGACGATGGGCTCCATCGGCGGGGTGCCGTTCTTCGGCCTGCCCGGCAATCCCACGAGCACGTATGTGGGCTTCGAGATCTTCGTGCGACCCGCGCTGCGGCGTATGCAGGGCCTTGCGGCCATCGACCGGCCCATGGTCACGGCGACACTGGTGCATGACGTCAAGAAGAAGCAGGACCGCCGGTACTACCTGCGCGCACGCCTCACACGCACGGACGAGGCGCTCAGTGTGGCGCTCTCAGGGAGCCAGTCCTCGGCGTTGCTGACCGCGGCGCATCAGGGTAACTGCTTCATGGTGCTGCCCGAGGGCGAGGGCTTCTTCTCCGCTGGCACGCCCGTCGCATGTATGCGACTGGACATCGACGAAGGGACACCGCTATGAGTGGCTACAAGGAGACCGATCCCCGCTGGGCCGAGCAGGTCACGCCTGAGCTCGTCGAGGCCGTGAAGGCCAAGGCCGTCGACAACAGGGTGACGTGCCCCGTGCTTCGCAAGCTTGCCGAGGATTCCGGCGTGCCCTACAAGGTCGCCGGTGCGGCCGCGGACTCGGTCGGCATCAAGGTCCACAACTGCGACCTCGGCTGCTTCTAGCATGAGCTCGGGTACCGGCATACCCGTCGTGTCTGTGGTGGGCAAGGGCGATTCCGGCAAGACCACGTTCCTCGAGAAGCTCATCCGCGAGCTTGCAGACCGCGGGTACCGCGTCGCCACCGTCAAGCACCATGTCCACGATTTCGACATCGACGTGCCCGGCAAGGACTCCTGGCGCCACGCCCGCGCAGGCGCCGCGGTCACGATGATCAGCGCGCCCGACAAGTTCGGCATGGTGCGCCGGCTCGACCACGAACTCTCGCTTGACGAGCTGGTCGAGGCGGCCGGCGACGTCGACATCGTGCTCACCGAGGGCTTCAAGCGCGCGGGAAGCGTGCGTATCGAGGTCTCGCGCCGCGCCCGCTCCGAGGACATCATCTGTACGCCCGAGGAGCTCTGGGCCATCGCGACGGACAATCCCGATGTCGCGCCCGCGGGCGTGCCGCGCTTCGGCCTCGACGACGCCCCGGCGCTCGCCGACGCGATCGAAGCGGCGTTCCTCGGCAAGGCGGGTGAGTGAGATGGCGACGGATTCCTTCGGACGGCGTATCGACTACCTGCGGATCTCGCTCACGGACCGCTGCAACCTGCGCTGTGTGTACTGCATGCCCGAGGAAGGCGTCGCGTTCAAGGCCCACGACGAGATCCTCTCACTCGAGGAGATCGAGCGCTTCGCCGCCATCGCCGTGCAGGAGGGCATCGGCAAGATCCGCCTGACGGGTGGTGAGCCCCTCGTGCGTTTCGGTGTGGTCGACCACATCCGCCGGCTTCGTGCGATGACCGGCATCGAGGCCATCGCGCTGACCACCAATGCCACGCTCCTTCCGCGGTTCGCCGAGGAACTGCGCGACGCGGGACTCGAGCGCGTCAACATCTCACTCGACTCGCTCGATCCCGAGGTCTACGCGCGCATCACCCGCGGCGGCGACCTCGCCGACGCGCTCGCCGGCATCGAGGCGGCCTTCGAGGTCGGATTCGACCCCATCAAGCTCAACGTCGTCGTGGTGCGTTCGCTCGAGCAGGACCTGCTCGGGTTCGCGCGCATGACGCTCGACCGGCCGCTCCACGTGCGCTTCATCGAGTACATGCCCGTGGGCGACGACGCCGAGGAGGGTGCCGGCTGCACGGGCGAGAGTCCGGGCTTCCACTGGACGCGCGCCGACCACGTTCCGAGCGACGATGTCCTCGCGAGCATCTCGGCCGGGGGCGAGGCCGCCGGCCTCGGACCCCTCGTCGCCATCGAGCGCGACAAGGCTCCCGGCGGCTGGGGCCCCGCGCGGTACTATCGTTTCCGGGACGCACAGGGCACCGTCGGCGTCATCAGTCCGCTCTCGCACCACTTTTGCGGTGAGTGCAACCGCCTGCGCCTGACCGCCGACGGCAAGCTGCGCACCTGCCTGTTCTCCGACGAGGAGCTCGACCTTCGCACCGTTCTGCGGACCGGCACCGACGAGGACGTGCGCGAGGTCATCCGCACGGCGCTCGACTCCAAGCCCGAGAGCCACAACGAGCGCATCGGCACGGTGCGCCGCATGTCCCAGATAGGAGGCTGACCGATGCCCCTTCCTGCCGAGGAGCGCCCTCGCAGCGCCGATCCCGCCGTCGGGCTCACGCACGTCGATGCCACCGGCGCCGCGCGCATGGTCGACGTGGGCGACAAGGAGGTCACCCATCGCGTAGCCGTCGCGAGTGGCTTCATCGAGATGCTGCCCGAGACGCTCGATCTCATCGTCGGTGGCGACGCCCCCAAGGGCGATGTGCTCGCCGCTGCGCGCATCGCGGGCATCATGGCGGCCAAGCGCACGAGCGACCTCGTCCCCATGTGCCACCCGCTCGCGATCACGCATGCGAGCATCGAGTTGACGCCCGCGCGCGCGGGTCAGGCCCCTGCGGCCGGCGGCGCCGCGTCGGTGCGTACCGGGATCGCGATCCGGGCCACCGTCGCGACCGACGGCAAGACGGGAGTCGAGATGGAGGCCCTCACCGCCGCGGCCATCGCCGGGCTCACGATCTATGACATGTGCAAGGCGGTCGACCGCGGTATGGTGCTATCGGATGTCGCGCTGCTGTCCAAAGAGGGCGGCAAGAGCGGAACCTGGATTCGCGAGGAGAAGATGAGATGAGCGCCGACAAGGACACCACGCCCGTGACCGGACCGGGTCGCGTCGTCTCGATCAACCTCTCCGAGCGCAAGACCGTGCGCAAGACGCCCGGCACGCGGGGCACGCTCGTGTTCGATCGCGGGTTCGCGGATGACGCGCACGCCGGCGACTGGCACCGCCAGGTCTCGTTGCTCGCCAAGGAGTCGATCGACTCGATGGTGGCCAAGGGCCTCGACGTAGGAGCCGGCGATTTCGCGGAGAACATCACCACCGAGGGCATCGATCTGATGCTCCTGCCCGTGGGCAGCGTGCTCAAGGTCGGCTCCTCGGCGGTCCTGGAACTGAGCCAGATCGGTAAGGTCTGCCACACCAAGTGCGCGATCTACTACCAGGCGGGCGACTGCGTCATGCCGCGCGAGGGCATCTTCGCCGTCGTGCGCACGCCGGGCGAAGTCGAGGTGGGTGATCTCGTCGAGGTCGTCTCGCTCGGTGACGGCACGTGCGACCGGACGCCGGAGGAGGCCGTCCGCGAGTTCGCCGAGGAGCGCGCGCGTGAGGCCGCCGAACTCGCCGCAGCGGACGAGGCCAAACGTGCGGCGCTCGAACTTCGCGCGTCAAAGGCCGGATTCGACAAGGGGGACTGAGCGTGGCGGGACTGCGCATCGGGATCATCACCTGCTCCGACACCTGTTCGGCCGGTGGCGCCGAGGACACCTCGGGCCCGGCTTTGGCGTCGGCCGCCGAGGAGCTCGGCTGGACGGTCGTCGCGACGGCGCTCGTGCCCGACGACCACGACGCCATCTCCTCGGCCATCGCGAGGATGGCCGACGATGCCGATGCCGACGTCGTGTTCACGACGGGTGGCACCGGCTTCTCCACGCGCGATGTGACCCCCGAGGCGACGCTTCACGCGTGTGATCGCGAGGCTCGCGGCATCGCCGAGGCGATCCGGGCCCAGAGCATGGCGGTGACGCGTCGAGCGATGCTCTCGCGCGGCGTCGCGGCACTGCGAGGCACCACGCTTGTGATCAACGTGCCTGGCAGCCGTAAGGCGGCGCTCGAGTCCTTCGGGTTCGTTGCGGATCAACTGGAGCACGCGGTCGCGATGATCGCCGGGGGGGGCCACGCACGGTGACACGCGCGCAGGGGCCGACCACGACGCGCATATACCTCGACCACGCGGCGACGTCATGGCCCAAGCCGCCCGAGGTCGTCGAGGCGGTGCGCTACTCGCTCACCGAGCTCGGCGGCAACCCCGGGCGCGGCGTCTACGACCTCGCGATGCGGTGCGCGCGTGCGGTCTTCGATGCCCGCAACACCTGCGCGCGGCTCCTCGGCGTGCCCGATTCCGAGAACCTGGCCTTCACGCCTTCGTGCACGTACGGCTGCAACCAGATGCTGGCCGGGCTGCTCGCCCCCGGCGACCGCGTGGTCGTCGGCTCGATGGAGCATAACGCGGTGGCGCGCCCGCTCAACGCGCTCGCGCAGGCCGGCGTAGAGGTCGTCGTGATCGCCGCGGACGACACCGGCTTTGTGGAGCCCGACGACGTGGAGGCCGCGGTCCGCATAGCGCCGACGCGCGCGGTGGTGTGCCAGCACGCGAACAACGTGACCGGCACCATCCAGGCGATCGCCGACCTGTCAGACATCGCGCACGAGAACGGTGCGCTCATGCTCGTCGACGGCGCGCAAGGCGCGGGCCACCTCGACGTGGACGTGGTAGCGCTCGGTGTAGATGCGTACGCGACCTCGGGGCACAAAGGGCTGCTCGGCCCCCAGGGCATCGGGCTCCTGTACCTGTCTCCCGACATCGACCCCGCGCCGCTCATCGAGGGCGGCAGCGGGTCCGGCGACTCCGAGCTTCCCCGGATGCCGCTCGACCGCCCCGACCGCTACGAGGCCGGGACCCTGAACACCCCCGGCATCGTCGGAATGGGCGCGGCCGTAGCCTGGCATCTGACGCACGGTCCGGACCAGCATGCCGAGGAGCAGCGGCTCGTACGCGCGCTCCATGAGGGGCTTGCCGCGATAGAGGGCATCACCGTACTGGGGCCTCCTGCGGCTGTGGAGCGAGTGCCGGTCCTTTCGTTCGTGCACACAAGCGCGGGGGCCGACACCGTCTCGTTCGAACTCGACAAGCGCTATGGGATCGCCACGCGGTCGGGGCTGCACTGCTCGCCATGGTCGCACGAGAGCGCGGGCACCCTTGCGACCGGGTCGGTCCGCATGGGTATCGGATATGGCAACACCGATGCGGATGTGGCCGAGGCTTTGGCCGCGGTCGCCGAGATCGTCGCGCGTACCTGAATTGAGTGCTCAGGGAGGCGCATCGCGCACTTCAGGGGGCGTTCGCGTTGACCGACCGCGTGTCGTCGGCCTATCCTGCGGACAGACCGAATCGGTGCGCCATTTCCTCGGCGACTGTCGGTCTCGGTGCATCCAAGCGGCGATCCGGCAACTCCGCACCGGCGGCGGTCCGCAAGTCGCGTGGCCATCGTGTTGATGCGCTGATGGGACGAAACCGAAGGCGGGGTAGGGTGACGCGGATTCCAGTGATCCGGTCCACAGTACGCATGTTGCTCGTCGCAGTGGGCGCTGCGATGGTCTTGGCCTGCGCCGTTCCCGCGTTCGCGGCGACCCGGTCGGTGCCCGCGACCCGCAGTGTCTCGACCACGGTGACCATCGAGGGGTATGACGTCGACTTCACCCTCCCCACCAACGCCAAGGCCGGCTGCCAGGTGTGCCACGGCGACCCGGACCTGGTCAGACTCAAGGACGGAAAGCTCGTCAGCTTCTGGATAGACCCTCTGGTGACCGACGCGTCGGCGCACACGACCGTCCAGTGCACAGGCTGCCATCTTGACTTCGCGTTCAAGACGCCGCATCCGACCAAGGGCAACGATTGGCAGACCGAGGCCAAGTCCTCATGCCAGAACTGCCACCTCGATCAGTCCGCGCTCGTGGCGAGGGGTTCTCACCGCGCCGGCGTACTGCCGGGAGAGAAGCCGGACCCCAAGGCCCCCGCCAAACCCCTGTGCGGTGATTGCCACGGTAGCCACTCGATCAGGCAGCTCACCGATTCGCCCGAGGGCAAGGCCGCACTGCGCGAGCAGGGCTGGCAGGTCTGCGGCAAGTGCCACGAGGACTACTGGGACAACTACGACGATTACTACCATGGCGCCGCGTACAAGCGTGGCGCGAAGGACGCGCCCGCTTGCTGGGACTGCCATAACGCGCACGATACCCTGCCGTCCAAGGACAAGGACTCCAGTCTCAACGAGCGTCACATCGTCGAGACCTGCAGAGCGTGCCACAAAGACGCGAACGAGGACTACGTCGAGTACGCCAAACTCATCCACCGTCGCGATGAGATCGCCGAGGACTTCTTCCTCTACCGATGGATCTCGACTGCGCGCGATGCGGTGATGTCATTGTTCGGCGCTTAGGGCCGGACGATGAGCAGCCGCAGCCTCTCCACGATCGCCCTCGCCGCCTGCTTGGCGGTGACGCTGCTGTTGTGGGCGCCGGTTCCCGGTAGCGGTCAGTCCTCGTCGGTCGTCGATCTCACCGCGCCGGTCACTGCGGCGAACTGCAATTCCTGCCATGCGCGCATCGCCGAGACCGACGTACCCGGCCTGCGGTTCAGCCACGGCAACCACCTCCTCGTCGAGTGTGTCTCGTGCCACGTACGTGCGCCTCACGAGGCCGGGGCCACGTATCGGCCCGTGATGGACACATGCTTCGTGTGTCACGGGCTGAGCCACGGAGCACAGGGCATCATGGCCGCGGGTGAATGCACGGACTGCCACACCGCCTCGCATGTCATGCGGCCCGCTTCTCATGTCAGGGACTGGGCGAAGACACCGCATGCGCAGTTCGCCAAGAAGGCCGGCGTCAACCGTTGCATGATGTGCCACGAGTCCGTCAAGGACTGTGACCTGTGCCATGAGCAGCAGGGGCTTGGGATCGGCCCCATGCAGGCGGTCTATCTGCGCAACCTCCCGATCGACCCGCCGCGTGAGGCCGTCATGGTAGACACGCGTTCGACGCCGACGATGGGACAGTGCGTCTTCTGCCATCCGGATATCGACCGCACCCAGAACGGCCGCATCATCTTCGCCCACGAGCCGCATATCAAGCGGGACTACAAGTGCGCGGCGTGCCACGATGTGTTCCCGCACGTGCCCGATCGAACCATCATCCCGACCATGGACTCGTGCTACCGCTGCCACAGCCTCAAGCATGCCGAGTGGGGGACGGTCGCCACCGAGGAATGCCTCGCATGCCATCCCAAGACCTTCGATCTCGTTCCGCCCGATCACACCCAGGCGTTCATCATCGGCGGCCACAAGGATCCGGCGAAGGCCGCCACCCAGACCTGTATGACCTGTCATGCGTCGGCCAGTTGCGTGCCCTGCCACAACGCCAGGGCCAAGTTGGCCAACGGGCAGCAGAGCCCCATGGTCATCCCCGCGGACCATCGCAAGCCCGAGTGGCAGCCCGACCACGGCAGGCTCTACCTTGCGCAGACCGGCTCGTGCTCGGTCTGTCACACCTCCGGGTCGTGCACCCGCTGCCACTTCACGCCGATGCCGCACCCATCGCAATGGATCACGACGCATGCGAACAACGGCTACTCAAGACAGGATTGCACGGTCTGTCACAAGAACCGCGAGACCTGTCAGGAATGCCATCACTCCAGCGTCACGAGCAACCTGCTCATCGCCGAGAACTGCGTGGAATGTCATGAAGAGATGAAGACGCAGCCCCCGACCAAGATCAAGAACATCGGGCTCGCTGAACACGCGGTACATTTCAAGGTCGCCGAGAGCAAGGGCAAGCCCTATACCTGTGAAGAATGCCATGTCGGCTACACGGTGGCACGAGTCATGCAACCGGCAAGCAAGACGCAAGCGCACGACCTCAGGTTGTGCTATGACTGCCACGGGAACCTGGACATCAACAACCAGATCATCGCGCCCTATCCCGGCTCCGAGCTCTGCCGCCGGTGTCACGAGGACCTCAACATCTGACCCATCCGCCGTCTGCGGATGTCCGACCTAGGAGACACAACGACGTGAGACTGCGCTTCTCGGACACCAAATGGCTCGACATCGCGATCAAGGCGACGGCTGTCGCCATTGTTCTGGCGGTCGGCTTCTTCGCATACACGGTCATCGCGACCAACGCTCGGGACCGGGCGAACTCGCCTGCGATGCGAGCCGCGGCGAACCTCGCCGAGGCCGTGCGCAAGGACCCCAACAACGTCGCCGCTCGTTTGCGGTTGGCCGATGCGTTGGCGGCGGCCGGGGACTACAAGACAGCCAACGAGCAGTACCAGGCGGCTCTCCAGATCAGGCCGGACGACCCGCAGGCGCTCTCGGGCATCGCGTTGCTGTCCATGAATCAGGGCGAGTGGCGCACCGCCGAGGGCTACTGGCGCAAGATCATCGAGATCCTTGAGCAGGGCCAGTACGCATCGGTCGACCAGAGGCTGGAGAAGGCGTACTACTACCTCGGTTCGACGCTCATGGAGGTCAAGGAGTACGAGGAAGCGACCACCTATCTCCGGCAGGCCCTGAGGATCCGCCGCGACGCCTCGGACACCTACTTCCTTCTCGCCATCGCCTATCGGGAGATGGACAACCCCACCAAGTACGAGGAGAACCTGCGCTATGCGCTACAGTTCGATCCTCTCTTGCCGGAGGCGAATTACGAGTACGCACTGCTGCTGCTTGAGAACGGTCAGACGGCTGACGCGGCTGAGCGTCTGCGTGTCTCCGCCGACAACGCACCCGCCGATCGCCCGGAGCCTGCCGACGAACTCGCGAACCTCGGTACCGCCGAGGAGCACCTCGAGGCAGCGAACGCTTCGCTCGCCTCGAACGAGACCTCGGTCGCACTCTCTGAGGCGCGCATCGCGGCAGCCATCGATCCGCAGAGCATTGACGCGCTGCGCATAGTGGCGCGCCTGCAGGACAAGGCCGGGAACACCGAGGCCGCCAGAGTCGCGTGGGAGCGCGTCCTGACCCTCGCCCCTCAGGACCCTGAGGCGCAGAAGGCTGTGGGCAGGCTCTCGAAGAGCACGGGCAACTGACAGGAAGGTATGCCGAAGTGACCGATCCGACGGTGGACAACGCTTTTCCCAGTTCGGCTCCTCGCAGGAAGCGTGGCTCGAACGCGCGCAAGATAGCCCTGCTGATCCTCCTGCTGCTGTTGCTCTCCCTCGTGCTGTGGGCGAGTTGGTACTACATGAACAACCGACGACTTCCGATTCCTCGGCTTGCCGGCACCGCCGAGAAGGAGGTCGCACCACCCGAGTACGTCTTCTCCATCTCCGGTCCTCCGGGGGAGAACGCCCTCACGCGCCCCGTCGGTGTTGCGGTCACCAAGGACGACCTCGTGTTCGCGACGGACACGGAGGCGGGTGTCGTTCGCGTCTACTCGACCGAGGGGCGCTACAAATTCACCATCACCGACCAGCTCGTCGCCCCGGCGCATCTGGCCATCGGCCCTGACGGCGATCTGTACGTCTCCGACCGTCGCGTCCGCGCGATCCTCGTGTTCACGACCACGGGCGAGTTCGTGCGCAAGATCCTGCCGGCGGCGCCCGACGCCGACACGTGGAGCCCGCTCGCGATGACGTGGGACGCGGACGGCAACCTGTACACGACCGATGTTGGCCAGACGAACAACCACCGCGTCATCGTCTTCCGACCCGACGGCACCGAGTTGCGCAGGTTCGGAAAGACCGGCCGCGCCAACCAGATGTCCGATCTTCCAGGGGAGTTCTACTTCCCCAACGGCATCGTCGTGAGCAAGGACGGACGCCTGTTCGTGGGCGACTCCAACAACCGGCGCATCCAGGTCTTCATGCCTGACGGCACATTCGACTACTTCATTCGGACTTCAGGCATTCCGCGCGGGATGACCATCGACCCGCAGGAGCGTCTCTACGTCGTGGACGCGCTCGCCCATACGACGGACGTCTACACGCTCGATGGCGAGCGCCTCGTCTCCTTCGGCTCACAGGGTGTCGGACCGGGCCAGTTCCGGTACGCGAACGACGTGGCGCTGGACCGTGAAGGCCGGATCTACATCTCGGATCGCGAGAACCATCAGATCCAGGTCTGGCAGTGGGCCGCCGAGGAGATCGTGGTGCCCGGCGTTCCGTCGACCCGGAATCAGTGGCTGTCCTTGTGCGCTGCCCCGCTCCTGCTTCTGCCGTTGCTGCTGTGGTGGTGGCGCAAGAAGAAGTTCGTTGCCGTCGAGGATTTCGTGGATGAGATGGAGCGCCGCGGCCTCATAGGCAAGATGGACAACAAGCGCTGGCGCTGGCTGACCCCGGAGTCTCGTTGGTCGGTCTTCGAGGGCCGGGTCGTCGAGGGCGTGGACCTCGGCGAGTTGATCGAGGCGGTGCAGCACTCCGATCCGGACGCACGCGACCTCGTCGATCGCATGGGTATCACGTACGAGGACGCGGCGCTCCTCGTGGTCGCGAAACGCGCCGGACGGCTCTGCACGCAGGATGCCCGGATCGCCTCGTATGCGGGCGCGCTCGATATCGAGGTGCTCGACCTGGCCACGTTCATGAGCAGGTATGTGAAGCGGAACGGCAGCGACCACCGCGACGAATGATGCGTGACGTGATGGTCTGTGTACGGGTATTGACGCTGCGCAGTGTTCGGGCGTAGTGTGGAGGTGTCGTATTGTAACGATAGTTACAAGGTCTCTTGGGACAAGAGACTGAACGGCGGAATATCGGGACGGTCTCCGAGCTGCGCGAGCCTAAAGCCAGATGCCATGGGCGCGTAGCCGATAGGGTGTCGAAGGAAACGACGGCGCCTCCCAGTGGAAAGGAGACGAGCGTTCAGGGTTCTTTTGGCGTCCGGCAACGCCTCTGAGCGCTCTTACTGGGTAAGGAGGCGCTCGTGCATCTCGACCGACCACAGCACGTTGCCATCGGGCAGCTTGTGGCCGGTTTTTTTGTGCGCGAAACCCCCCTCAGCCCGCGTGACGAGGAGGTGATTGCCGCGGCGTGAGAGCGCGCGGAGACCACCGTCTCCGCGTGGAAGCGATCCCATGACCGATCGGCCATGGGAGCGAAGAGAGGGAAAAGGTATGGCTGAATTCGACAAGGAAGAAGGGGTGACGCAGGGCATCAGCCGCAGGGACTTCCTGAAGGCTGGAGCTGCTGCCGCGGCTGTTGGTGCTGCGGGCCTCGACTTCGCCGTCGCGCCTTCCATGGCAGCGGCTGCGACAGTCGACGCCACGTACCACACCACATGCCCCTACTGCTCCGCTTCGTGCGGGCAGCTTGTCGACGTGGACGCATCCGGCAACGTGCTGGACGTCTACGGCGACTACAGGTCGCCCTTCAGTACGGGCGGCTTGTGTGCGAAGGGTGCGGGCGCCTATCAGCTCGTGACCAACTCACGTCGCGTGGGCGCCTTCTCGGGCACCCATCCCGTGAACCCCGTGTTCGCAGCGGTCGATGGCGCTACGGCGTTCTCGGCCGTGCCGACCGGCTGGACCGGTCCGGTATACACCCCGGGCGACTACACCTACGCTGACGGTGTCGCGTATTGGCGCCTCGGCAACGGTGACTGGAATGCTGTTCCGCTGGATATCGCCATGCAGGACATCGCTGAGAAGATGAAGTCCGCGCGTGACGATCAGGGTGGCGTCGGCGTGTCCGCGCCGTCTGCGGCCAACGGCTACAACAGCAAGTCCGTTGCGTTCCTCGGCTCGTCGCACATCAACAACGAGCCCAACTATCTCTACCGCAAGTTGGTGGCGGAGTTCGGAACGACGAACACCGAGCACCAGGCCCGTATATGACACTCGTCCACGGTGGCCGGTCTGGCCGCCGCATTCGGACGTGGTGCCATGACGAACAACTGGACCGACATGGGCAATGCGACGCTCATCGTGGTCATGGGTGCCAACCCGTCGGAGAACCATCCGGCGTCGATGGCCCACATCAACAAGGCGCGTGACAAGGGCGCGACGATGGTCGTCATCGATCCTCGCCAGACCCGCACCGCGCGCCAGGCGGACCGCTACATCCGGATCCGCCCGGGAACCGACATCGCGTTCATCAACGGTCTGGTCAAGTACATCATCGACCAGATGGAAGATGCGGGATCCGCGGTACCTGCAGGTACGAAGACCGCGTTCTTCGCTCACTTGAACGACACGAGCGCCGGATCCTTCTTCCCCGACGCCGGAGGCAATGTCGTCTCTGTGGCCGGAGTGTCGAAGTACACGGACGCCCGCTTCATCGTCAAGGCCGACGGAACTGACTACGACCGTGAGGTCTACGTCTCTGGCGCCAACAGCTTCACGGATTTCCCGAAGCGCGCGGCCACCGTCGACGCGGATGCGAACACCGTGTACAACCGGCTCAAGCAGCATGTGGCCCCGTACGATACCGCGACGGTTGCCGACATCTGTGGCTGCACCGAGGCGGAGCTGACCTGGGTCGCCGAGCAGTACATCGCTCACTCTCGCTGTTCGAGCGTCGGCAACAACCCGACCGTCAACTACTCCGGCGGCTATCGCGCGACCACGATGCTCTACGCGATGGGCATCACCCAGCACACGTGCGGCGGACAGAACGTCAAGTCCTTCGCCGTGATCCAGACGCTGATGGGTAACATGGGTCGTGCGGGCGGCGGGATCAACGCTCTCCGCGGTATCCACAACGTCCAGGGCTCGACCGATATGGGTCTCCTGTATCACCTGATCCCGGGCTATTCAGGCAACCCCTCGCTCATGACTTCCGGAGGCGTGACCGTAGGAAACGACGCGAACGCGTTCGGCAAGTACATGGACGGCCTGTGGGGCAATGCGATCTCAGGCACCGGCGGTCGTGCGACCTATGACGGCTCCTACGACGATTGCTACAACCTCGGAGCAGGCGTCATGGGACTTCAGCAGCGCGGCTTCTGGAACATGACCCAGGCGTTCTTCGGTGACAGCACCGTGGTTTCGCGGACGGACATGGACGCGATCTACAACCTATGGCCTAAGACCAACGGTGACGATCACATCACCATGTTCCGCAAGGCGGCGGCGGGCACGATCACCGGTATGGTCTGCTGGGGTCAGAACCCCGCTGTGACCGAGCCGAACCAGAGCAAGGTCCGCGACGGCCTCAAGGCTCTCGACATCCTCGCTTGCGTGGACATGTTCGAGAACGAGACCGCCGGATGCGACCGCAAGGTCGACGGCGTGACCTACCTCATCCCCGCGTGTTCACACGTGGAAGAAGCCGGAAGCGTCACCAACTCCGGTCGTGTTCTGCAGTGGCGCGAGCGTGCGACCACCCCGCGCGGCAACAGCAAGTCCGATCTCGAGCTGCTTCTCAGGTTCGCGAAGGCCTGCGACGACGCTGGCGTGTTCTCGCACATCCGCTCCGTGTGGGACGGCATCAGCCTGCGACTCGGCGAGTCCGTATACAAGGTCCTCTACGGGGATCGCTACGGTTGGACTCCCGGCACGGCTGTCGACTTCGAGACCGGCGTAAGCGGTCTGGCGGAGGTCTGGAGAGGCCACGACGCCGATCCGAGCGCCGCCACCACGGCCATGACGACCGTGTACGGCTCTGAGTGGGTCGCTGAACTGGGCTATCGTGAGATGTGCTCGGGTCAGTCCGCTGGCGGAACGATGTGGATCTATGTCGACGGCTACAGCAGCACGCTGAACGCGCGTAAGCACACCGGTCAGAGCGACTGGCGTGTGTACAACCGTGCCAAGAGCCGCGAGACCTACGATCCCAACGGTACGCTCGCGTACCCCGGGTGGGGCTATGCATGGCTCGTCAACCGCCGCGTGCTGTACAACAACAGCGACATCCCCGGCGACGTGGCGGACTACTTCATGGGTCCCGACTCCGTCGGGCGCCTGTTCGTCAGCAAGCGCACCGCGGTGCTCAACTACTCGCGTTGGTATCGCAAGGTCCACAACCTCTCCGACGTGCCCGACAGGGTGCTCGCCGGCGACACCACGAGCCCGCATTACCAGGGCGGCGTGGCGATGTCCGGTCGCTTCCCGGGACACACCGAGCCCTACGAGACTCCTCGTGGCGATCTGCTTGCCGCGTGGGGACGCAACACTCGCGGTGGCGCGGCGTTCGATCTGATCAAGTCGGACAGCAATGTGGCCGCTATCGGTCGCTCCCACGATCCGGCGCTGTTCCCGCTGGTGCTCACCTCCATCCGGTGCGTCGAGCACTTCCAGGGCGGCCCCATCACCCGCAACAACCCGTGGAACGTCGAGGCCGAGCCCGAGCCGTGGGTGGAGATCAACTCCATCGACGCGGCCGCGCGTGGCATCAACACCGGCGACTGGGTCAACGTGGTCACTGCTCGCAGTGACAGCGTGGCCGACCAGGAGGCTCGCACCGTCGGTGCGACCGGCTTCGCGAAGGGCTTCCGTGCCCGGGTCGGCGTCGGCCTGCAGTCGAACCAGCGCGTCGGTCAGGGCGTCGTGGCCATTCCATGGCATTGGGGTGACCGCGGTCTGTCTACCGGTAGTCGCGCCAACGACCTCTGCATCGATGCAGGGGACGCGAACACGACGATCCCTGAGTACAAGGCCTGTCTGTGCGAGATCGAGAAGATCATCTAAGGAGGTGACGATCAGTGGCTACTATGGCTGTTTTCCAAGATGTAGATAAGTGTATGCGCTGCAACGGCTGTGTCATCAGCTGCAAGCGCAAGTGGAAGATGAAGGCTCTGAACCCGGGCGTTCACAAGACCGCTCCGGATCAGCGCGTCATCATCAAGAGCCAGAAGCGGCTGGATATGGGTCCGTTCATCAGGTTCAGCTGCTGGCACTGCCCCGATCCTCCTTGCGTGAAGCGCTGTCCTTTCGGCGCTCTCGAGAAGAAGGCGGACGGTGCTGTCGCAATCGATCCGACCAAGTGCACCCCCGACGGCACGAATGCCCTCGGAGTCAAGTGCACCAGGCAGTGCACGTCCGACTGCCAGCGGGGCGGTTACCCCAAGGTCGGTGTCGGTAGCGATCTGTTCGCGAGTGCCAAGTCGTGGAAGTGCACGCTGTGCAACGGTGTCGCCGGATCGGATGCCGATCTGGATGCCGCCTACGGCGAGCCCAACCCGACGCGCGCTTCGGACGCGGAAGTCATCGCGGTCCCGGAGAAGAAGCACGAGCCGACATGCGTGTACACATGCCCGTCCAAGGCCATGAAGTGGGAGACCCGCGAGAGCATCATCGGTGCCGGCGGCCTTATCGCTTCGGGCGGCTACATCTCCTATCAGGGCGATGGCAGCGTGTTCTGGGCGAGCAAGAAGTACGTCCTTGCCGCTCCTAAGGCTGACCCGTTCGTCGAGGATCACATCACGCCGATGCTTTCGAGCATGCTCACCGAGTCTGTGAGCAAGGCGACTGTGGTGCCGACGCTGGTCGCCGGTGGTATCATCGCGGTGATCGCACGTCGTATCCGCCTTGCCAATGGGGAGGGGTGATCAGTATGCGTAAGCGCCTTATCGCGCTCGCGGTCGTGACCGCGGCAATCATCATCGCCTTGACCCCTGGTGTTGCGATGGCGAACTTCTCGATCCACGGTGGCTACTCGATGGACACCGATGCGTGCGCGGGTTGTCACCGTGCGCACACGGCCGCGAGTTCGATCACGTGGACCAAGACCGACCTGACGCAGGGCAGCGCGCTGTTGATCAGCACTGCGAGCGAGATCTACCAGTTCTGCTACACGTGCCACGACTCCGTGAGCCTTGGCGCCGAGACCAACGTCGAGACCGGTATCTACGAAGGTACGACGAACGGTACGCAGAACGATCCGCTCAACGGTGGTGGTTTCGAGGCGACGTTGTTCCCCACCCAGCACATGTACACCGGTTCTTCGTGGATGGTCTACGGCGGTTCGACCGAGCCGGACATCCTTGGCAACCTCAAGGACGGCCCGCAGGTCGAGATGTCCTGTTCGACCTGTCACGACGTGCACGGTAGCTCGAACTACCGCCTGCTCAAGGACGTTCTGCCTGCTCTCGAGCGTCCTGCCGCTGCGGTCGTCGGTGGCTACGACGGTACGGCCCCGGGCTACACGCCCGAGGACCCGATGCCGACCCCTTGGGTCGTCTCCGCCGAGCCCGGCTACCCCGCGATGGGTTGGTTGCTGCATGAGGCCGGGGCCTCCCAGGTCTCGACCTACACGCCCAACTACACGCAGCCCATGTACGCCAAGGCTCCGGATCGCAATGGCGACACCGTGCCGGATGCTGACAAGGGCATGAGTGGCTGGTGTGCGGGATGTCACATCCAGTACATCAACCCCACGGGCGCGGAGAACTCCGCGGGTGTGGTCAACGCCGCACTCGGCTATGACAGCAACGACGGCTTCGGCGCGGTCGTTCGTCATCGCCACCCCGTGAACGTGCCGCTCAGCAACTACCTGGGCGCCCGTTCGCTTGTGATCACGACCCAGCCTCTGCCGCTGGCCCATGACGGCAACGCCGATGTGGGAACCAACTCCAGCAGTGACTGGCTCGACTGCCTGACCTGCCATGTTGCGCATGGTTCGAGCAAGGTGATGACTGGCTACGCCAACATCGCCGACGCGACCGATCCTCAGCCCAACAGTGGCACGGGCGGCGTTCCGCCCACCGACGGCAATGCGCTTCTGCGCATGGACAGCCGCGGTGTGTGCGAGAGCTGCCACAACAAGTAGGGAGTCGAATGCGCCTGGTGCGGCCATACCGTACCGGAGGGGAAGGCCGGACAGAGTCCGGCCTTCCCCACGCTACGGCGCTGTCTAAGCCGATTCTCATGCCACTGGCCTGGTCCGTGGTCGCGGTCATGGCGAGCCTGTCCTTCGTGTTCTCCACGACCACCGTGGGCCGAGTCGGTCCGTCGGTGGTTGCGGGGACATCGGCGATCGCCTCAGGGCTGCTCGTACTGCTCGTTCACGGTGCACCAAGCAGGAGGCAGGGCGTTTCGGGCTCGGGCCCCTGGGTCTTGAGTGAGGCGCTTCCGGTCGCACTCGCGACGGTGGCCGCAACCCTCGTCTCGCCGCTTATCATCCTTGCCAATCGCAGCAGTGATGCGCCCGCCGGATCGGTGGTGGCGTTCTGGACCACGGTGTTCGCGGGGTCCCTGCTGGCGGCAGTCGGCGTCGTGTCGCAGGATGACCGCCTTCGCCGCGTGGCGAGCCTGCTCCTTCTTCTTACGGCAGGCGCCGGCGTCCTCGCGAACTGGGAGCGCCCCAGTTCGTTCTCGCTCCTGGTGCGATATGTCGAGGCGCAGTCGGGGATCGTGACGGGTGTGGTTCTGTGGGTCGTTGCAGTCGCGTATCTCTCGCACCGCTTCCAGCGCGGGGGAACCCGGGTCACCCTGATCGCATCGTCCGCTGCGATACTGTCCGGACTTGCGCTTCCCCTGTTCTACGGACTGGCGTGGACACGATTGATGGAGCCGCGTGTGCTGCTCGCGGCAGGAGCGTCTGCAGTCCTGTTCCTGATGGTGCTCTCCCTCGGCCCGGGCCGCGGGGGCACGCTATCAGGTTCGGCGATCGCAGTCGCTCCTGCCGTGATCACATTGTTCACGCTTGTGGAGTCGGCTGTGGGGGTCCTGGGTCCCCGTCCGATCCTCCTTGCACAGGTGCTCGCATGTGTGGCGGTCGGAGTATCGGCGCTGGCTATGCTGTTCGCCCCGTCCGCGATGTTCGGCGCCCGTGCAAAGGAGCGACCGCTCGGTCTCATCGCGCTCTTGGCCCTGATCGCGGCGGGACTGGGGATGATCACCCCGGCGATCGACGTCGTCGTAAGAGGGGGCCTGAGTTCAGGCCAGGCGTTCGAGGTCGGGTTCTCGATGCTCGGTTACGAGACGGTGGCCGCATGGCTTGCGTTCGCGCTCGCGCTCCTGGTCTTCGTGTCCGCCCGCCGCTCCGGCTCCGGCTCCGGCGCCGCCCTGCTCTTGGCGGCCTCGATGATCACGGTATTCGCCTGGTGGACGCTGCGTGACGTGCCGCTGCACACGTGGGTCTCTTGGATCCCTGCTGAGGTCCAGCAGGACTACGGCACGGAGTTCGCATCAATGGTGATGAAGCCCGCTGTGGCTGTCTGGCAGATGATCGCGCTCGGGTCATGCCTCGTCGCGGCCGGGACGAACCTGATGTTGGTGCGTATGACCGGTACGCTGGACAACGATAGCCAATCACCCCTTGTGGAGGGACGCTCATGAGGTATCTACGGCTCGTGTCGATCATGTTCCTCGCGATGGCGCTCCTGCTGCCCGGGGGCTGCAAGAAGAAGATGGTCACCGTGCGGACCGGTGAGATCGTCCTGTGCACGGAGGGCGAGATCGTCTCCGACACGACGGAGGAGATCGAGGTTCCCGCCGAGGAGGTGGGCGAGTACTCCGTCGTGACCAAGGTGGAGACCTGCGATCTGCATGCGAAGCTGGCGAAGCTCTACGCCGAGGCCCAGGCGGCGATCCGCGGGGGCGACCTGGAAGCAGCCAGGTCCTCGCTCACCGAGATCCTCAAACTCGACGCCGCCTATCGCAAGGCCAAGACGCAACTCGCCGATATCGAGGCCGGGAAGACACCGGGCGCGGACTCACCCAGCACGGGTCAACCTGCGGACCCGGGCCAGGATCCCGGTACGCCCGGCGAGGAGGATCCCGCGGGGCCGATCCTGACGCTCGCTTCCTTCACGCCCGATTCCGTGGCGGGACTCGTCGGGCAAGGGCTCATCGCCGATCCGTTCACCCTCACGCGCGACTACCTGCCCGCGACTCCCGGCACATTGCTCAAGGCGGTGATCGTCGCGGAGCAGTTCAAGGACGCGACGGCAGCCAAGCGCGAGCTGGATCGGGTCATCAAGCCGTCCTATCCAACGGGCTCCTCGCAGACGACGACTGCTGGGCGCTCGGTCTACTACGGCGTCAATGGCAAGGTCTCGGCCGCCGCTTTCGTCGACGGCGCGGTCCTAGTGGTCGTTGAGGGCGCGGCGACCGGAGCCAGCGGCAGTTCGATCAAGGCCAAGGTCCTCGAAGTAGCGGGGGCGATAGGGAAGTGATCACCGTGTTCCGGCGTACCGTATCTGTGTTGTTGGCCGCATGTCTCCTGGTGCTCGGGGCGCCGATGTCACCGGTTTCGCCGGCCGCCGCAGTCCCTGTCGAGAGCGGGACCGTGACAAGCAATCTGCGATGCGTGACCTTCGTCGACTCGACGACCGGCTATGCCGCGGGCGCGTCCGGGACCATCATCAAGACGACCGACGCCGGTGCGAGCTGGCGCGTGGTGCGCTCGGGTGACGCATATGACTTCCGCGGCGTATCCTTCTCGGACGCGAGCCACGGCTGGGTCGTTTCGCTCACCGGCCAAGTCCTGAAGACGACCGACGCGGGCGAGACATGGACACTCGTCTCGGATGACCTGTTCGGGCCTTCGTATGTCGTCGATCGCACGTACGACCTCGACTTCGTGAGCAACACGACGGGCTTTGGAGTCGGGGGCGCACAGGGCACACCGCCGATGGCTGCCCGTACCGTCAACGCGGGGTCCTTCTGGGATGTGCCGCTCGACTTCCTTCTTGGCTCATACGATCCGCCCGAGACGCAGCCGCCGTTCCCCAAGGACGGTCTGGGCTATCTGTACGGAGTGGAAGCGCGCTCCTCGACCAAGGTCTGGGTGTGCGGCCAGGATGTCTTCAAGACGCCCACGATCTCGGTCATATGGGTGTGGAACGGGACCGCTTGGACCCGACAGACCGTGACGGGGACAGGCAAGATGCTCGACATCTCGTTCGGCACGGACCTGGCGGGCATCGCCGTCGGCGAGGGCGGCATGGCGCGCTATACCCTCAACGGAGGTACGAGCTGGATCGCGTCGACTACGGGACTGACCACTGAGATCGCCGGAGTCGACCTTGGGGCCGACGGCACTGGGTGGGCGGTCGGATACTCCGGCAAGATACTGCGCACGGACAACAACGGGGCGACATGGACGAACCAGACCTCAGGAACGACCGGTTACCTCGAGGATGTCGCGGTGCTCGGCCCCAACAAGGCGGTCGCGGTCGGCTGGAACGGCACAGTCGTGCGGACCGTCGACGGCACCACCTGGACCTCTCCCGTCGCAGCACCGGTGGTCTCGTGGCTCGAGTCGACTTCGCACCCGCTGGGCGAGTGGGTGTCCGACCCGAGCGTCGACCTGGCCTGGAGCGCGACCGGCGCCGTGGATGGTTACGGCTTGGTGTTCGATCAGACCGAATCGACGACGCCTGCGGTGGTGAACACGACAGCGACTTCGGCTACACGGTCCGCGACGAGCGGGGTGTGGTATGCGCACGTCGCCGCACACGATTCACTGGGCAGATGGAGCGCGCCGAAGCACCGCCAGGTGCTCGTGGACGTCACCAAACCCTCCGTCTCCGATGACGTCGATCCCGCGGGCTACACTTCGGCGGGCACTGTGACGCTTGCCGCGACCGATGCGCACGCCGGGGTGGCGAGCATCTCCTATGCGGTCGACGGCGGTTCGACCACGATCGTGCCGGCGTCTTCGGCACAGGTGCCCTTCTCGACCGTCGGCACCTACACCCTCACGTACTCCGCGCTCGACGCCGCGGGCAACGTGAGCGACCCGGGCATGGCCACCGTCGTCGTGCGTGCCCCCGCTGCACCGGTGATGACCTCGCTCGTATCCTCGTCGCATCCGGCGGGGCAGTGGGGAAGCTCCGCGAGCGTCTCGCTCGACTGGGGCGCGACGGGGACGGGCATCACCGGCTACGGACTCGTGTTCGACAAGAACGCCTCGACGGTTGTCTCGACGCAGAGCACCACGAACACGTCTGGCACCGGTACCGCGACCGAGACGGGCGTGTGGTACGCACATGTGGCCGCACAGGACTCCTACGGGCAGTGGAGCCCCACACGGCACCTCCAGGTGCTCGTGGACCTCACCAAGCCGCTCGTGTCCGATGACGCCGATCCGCTCGGGTACGAGGGCACGGCGAACGTGAACCTCTCGGCCACCGACGCGAACTCCGGTGTGGCCAGCATCAGCTACCGGATCGACGGCGGCGCCCCGACGGTGGTCGCCGGCTCCTCGGCGGTCGTGACCCGCAGCACGCCGGGCACGTACAGCCTGACCTACACGGCGCTCGACAACGCCGGCAACGTGAGCGATCAGGGCTCCGCGACGATCGTGGTGCGGGAGCTACCCCCGCCAGCGGCGCCTGTCATGACCTCGCTGGGTTCCGCGTCGCATCCCGTCGGCGTGTGGACCGCATCGACCAGCGTTTCGCTGGCATGGTCGGCGACCGGCACCGGGATCGCCGGTTTCGGCCTCACGTTCGATCAGCTGCCATCGACGACGGTCGCGATCCAGACGACCACCGGGACCACCGGGTCCGGCACGGCGACCGGGAGCGGGGCATGGTACGCGCATGTCGCTGCAGTGGATTCGCTCGCCCAATGGAGTTCCACGCGGCACGCGCAGGTGCTCGTGGACGTCACCAAACCCTCCGTCTCCGATGACGTCGATCCCGCGGGCTACACTTCGGCGGGCACTGTGACGCTTGCCGCGACCGATGCGCACGCCGGGGTGGCGAGCATCTCCTATGCGGTCGACGGCGGTTCGACCACGATCGTGCCGGCGTCTTCGGCACAGGTGCCCTTCTCGACCGTCGGCACCTACACCCTCACGTACTCCGCGCTCGACGCCGCGGGCAACGTGAGCGACCCGGGCATGGCCACCGTCGTCGTGCGTGCCCCCGCTGCACCGGTGATGACCTCGCTCGTATCCTCGTCGCATCCGGCGGGGCAGTGGGGAAGCTCCGCGAGCGTCTCGCTCGACTGGGGCGCGACGGGGACGGGCATCACCGGCTACGGACTCGTGTTCGACAAGAACGCCTCGACGGTTGTCTCGACGCAGAGCACCACGAACACGTCTGGCACCGGTACCGCGACCGAGACGGGCGTGTGGTACGCACATGTGGCCGCACAGGACTCCTACGGGCAGTGGAGCCCCACACGGCACCTCCAGGTGCTCGTGGACCTCACCAAGCCGCTCGTGTCCGATGACGCCGATCCGCTCGGGTACGAGGGCACGGCGAACGTGAACCTCTCGGCCACCGACGCGAACTCCGGTGTGGCCAGCATCAGCTACCGGATCGACGGCGGCGCCCCGACGGTGGTCGCCGGCTCCTCGGCGGTCGTGACCCGCAGCACGCCGGGCACGTACAGCCTGACCTACACGGCGCTCGACAACGCCGGCAACGTGAGCGATCAGGGCTCCGCGACGATCGTGGTGCGGGCGATCGCGCAGCCTGCGGTCCGGGTGGATATCGAGGGTGTCGATCGGTACACCACCGCGATCGAGGCGTGCGACAAGGCCTTCGGGACCGGGAAGATGCCGGTTGGCCCTGACGGGCACAGGACCGTTGTCATCGCCTCCGGGCAGAACTGGCCCGACGCACTGGCCGCGTCCGGGCTCGCCGGCGCGTATCAGGCGCCGTTGCTGCTCACGCGCAAGGACGCCCTGCCCGCTATCGTGCGCGACAGGATCACTTCACTCGGCGCCGACAGGGCCTTCATCATCGGAGGCACCGCGGCGGTCACCGACGTGGTCAAGTCGGAGATCGATGCGGTGCTGCCCGGCTCGAGCTCGGCCATCGTCCGGCTCGATGGCGCGACGCGGTACGCCACCGCGGTCAACGTCGCGTCGCGTGCGACGAGCGCGCCAGGGCGGGCCGCATGGGACGGGACGGCGTTCGTAGCGACCGGTGCCAACTTCCCCGATGCGCTTGCCGCGGGACCGCTGGCTGCCGCGAACGGGATCCCGCTGTATCTGGCTGCGCCGGCCGGGATCGATGCCGCGACCCTGGACGCGATGGTGGCTGCGGGCGTGCAGCGCGTCTACATACTGGGCGGCACCTCCGCGGTCAGTGTGGCGACCGCGAGCGCGCTCGGTGCGCGAGGGATCGCGGTCTCCGACAGGTGGGCCGGGACGAACCGATATGCGACTGCGGCCATCGTTGCCGAGAACTCGCTGCTCATGGGACTGGACAGCTCCGTGCCAGCGCTTGCGGTCGGGACGAACTATCCGGATGCGCTCGCAGGCGGCGTGATGCAGGGGCGCGCGGGTTCAGTGGTCCTGCTCACGGTCGGGACATCGCTCTCCGCTGAGGCCGGCGAGTTCCTGTCGACGAACCGATCACAGGTCAGTGAGGTCAGGTTCCTCGGCGGAACGGCGGCGCTGTCCACGAGCGTGCGCAACGCCGCGATGGCTGTGGTCACCGCGCCCTAGCGGACGATGAGCACCGGAGTGCCGACCTCGACGCGCTCGTAGAGGTCCTCGATGTCCCAGCGGTGCATGCGCATGCACCCGTGGCTCGCCGCGCGGCCGATGGAGCCGTCTTTGTTGGTGCCGTGGATGCGTATTCCCGAGGCGTTGAGGTTGAGTGCGCGGGTGCCGAGCGGGTTGCTCGGGCCAGGCGGTATGCTCGCAGGCATCCCCTTGCCCCAGCCGTTCGGCGCGGGGTTGTACCACGAAGGCCGATAGCGCTTCTGCACGATCTTCCAGCTGCCCCTCGGTGTGGGGAAGCCGCCGGAACCGACCGCGCAGCGGTACGCCTTCTCGAGCTTCATGCCGTCATAGAGGTCGAGCGTCCGCTCGGACAGGTCCACGACGATGACCTTTCCGAGCGTGTCATCGGTGTACTTCGGTGCGATCTCCTGCACGGGAAGCGCGACCTGCCTCGTTCCTGCGAGCAGGGCCTCACTGATGACCGCAACCGCCTTGTCCTGCTCCGTCTTGCGGCCCGCCGAGGAGTTGCGCATGAGGATGGCGCCGCTCTCGATCGTGATCGTGGCGTCGACCGATGGTGTGTCGACCTTGGCGGCGATCTGGGCGACCCACGCCTCGACCGATCCGCCGTCGACGTCGAGCACCGGAGTCACTTCGTGCGCGGGGGATTCGCCGCTCACCTTGCGATACGAACGCTCCGCGACCGTTGCGGACATCGCCGGGTCGAACGCCGAGTCGAGCATCGCGTCGATGTCCGCCGTGACCGTGCCCTTGGGATCGAAGGTGAACGCGCCGGCCTGCGTCGTGACTTCCACAGGCCCCATGAATGTGCTGGACACGGCCTCCTCGATCGCCGTCCGTGCCTGCTCCGTGGGAAGGCCTCCGAGGTCGACGCCGTTGAACGTCACGCCTGCGGGGATGATATCCCGGGTGCGGTAGTCGTCGGCGACCGCCCACGCGAAGCCCGCGGACGCGAGCAGCATGGTCGACGCCAGCAGGACGGCGATGACACGGAATGTCCGCGATCGTGCACTCATGGGATTCTTGCCTTTCGGAAGGGTGCTCGGAGCAGTATTCTACAATACTCTTGGCACTTCTCACGAGGGGGACTCTGTGGACAACGCCGGGGGCGGTCCCGTTTATCGGGGGAACCTCGACAAACTCATCGCGAAAGTCGATGCCGAGCGTGGTATCGACCTCGGCAATTATCGCCGCCAGTACCTTGAGCGGCGCGTCGCCGCGCGTCTGAGGACTCTCGGTCTCCACTCGTACCGGCAGTACTCGGACACCTTGGATCGCGATCCCGCCGAGTATGCCGCGCTCCTCGACGCACTCACGATCAACGTCACCGAGTTCTACCGTGACAAGACGGTGTTCGACATCTTCCGGACCGAGATAGTCCCCACGATGATCGAGCACAAACTAAAGACCCGTCACCGCATGATCCGCGTCTGGTCGGCCGGCTGCGCGACAGGCGAGGAGCCTTACTCGATCACGATGAGCTTCCTGGACGCGATGGGCGCTCGGGAGAACCAGTTCTTGCTCACCGTGCTCGGCACCGATCTGGATCCCGAGGCGCTCGGCAAGGCCCGCAAGGCGGTGTACGCCGCGGACAAGCTGCGCACCATACCACCCGAGCATCAGGTAAGATATCTTCAGATGCACGGAGAGACGTTCAGCGTTCGGCCCGAGGTCACGCGCCACGTCAAGTTCCGGCAGATGAACCTGTTCTCGGATCGGCCGATAAGCGTTGTGGACGTGATCTTCTGCCGCAACGTGTTCATCTATTTCAGCCGGGAGCAGCAGGCGCAGGTGCTCGAGCATTTCTGGGGCGCTCTGGCCCGGGGCGGCTTTCTCGTCTTGGGCAGGAGCGAGAAGCTCGCGCCCAGTGTCTCAGGCAGGTTCCAACTGTATAACGGCAGAGAGCGCATCTACCGGAAGCCCGAGAGCGTCTAGCCTGGCCAGGACGGCCGACCCGACGCGGGGAGGAGCACGCACGATGGCTCAGGAGTTCCGTCACAGCACCGTCAAGGGCGGCTTGTCCATGACGTTCACGATCTGGACCTGGCTGACCATCGGCCCTCCGGTCCTGATCGGCCTCATCGCATCGGCCATCTTCGCATGGTGGGATCTCGACCTGTCCTTTGCCCAGATGTTTCCTGTGATCGCGTTCGGTGCGGTGTTCATGCTTCTGATGGCGCCGTTCGGCACGCTCCTGTGGCGCTGGAAGTTCAAAGACCAGATCCTGCGTCCCCTTCGCGATCTCGGCGGCGTCATGAACGAGGCCGGGCAGGGCGACCTTCAGGTCCGGGCCGCAGTGGTCCGCCAGGACGAGATCGGTCTGCTCGCCGAGGACTGCAACTTCCTCATCGGCTCGCTCTCGGGCATCGCTTTGCAGGTGCGCAGGTCGGCGGAGTCGGTCTCGGCCGCAGCCGCCGAACTCTCTGCGTCCTCCGAGGAGATCTCGTCTTCGACCATGGAGATATCGTCGTCCGTGCAGCAGATCGCCCACGGCGCGGAGCTCCAGTCGCGCAAGGTCGAAGAGACCTCCAATGCGATGGAATCCATCAACTCGACCGCCGACGAAGTCTCCAAGCAGGCCGAGGAGGCCGCGCGCACGAGCGAGGAAGCCGCCAAGGTGGCTGTCGGCGGCGAGAAGGCGACATCGGAAGCGATCGTCAAGATCGCCGAGGTCCAGCAGGCGATCGAGACGCTCGCACAGTCCGTCGAGATCCTCGGCAGGCGCAGTAACGAGATCGGCAGCATCGTCGATGTGATCACCTCGATCGCCGACCAGACGAACCTCCTGTCGCTCAACGCGGCGATCGAGGCCGCGCGAGCCGGAGAGTCGGGCCGCGGCTTCTCCGTCGTGGCCGATGAGGTCCGCAAACTGGCTGAGGGCTCCGGCAAGGCCGCCGAGCAGATCGGTGACCTGATCCGTGAGGTGCAGGAGGAGACCGCCAAGGCGGTCAAGTACATGGAGATCGGTACCCGGGAGGTGGAGGTCGGCAGTGAGGTCGTCGGCAGGACCGGCGAGTCGCTCCGCCAGATCACCGACGCAGTCTCCAGGACCGCGACGCTCGCCGAGCAGATCTCGCTCTCGATGAAGGACCAGGCTCAGCGCACTTCCGCGGTCGATCGAGCGATGCATGACATCGCTGCGGTCGTAGAAGAGAACGCGGCGTCCGCCGAAGAGACCGCAGCCGCCGCCGAGGAGCAGACCGCTTGCATGCAGGAAGTGACCTCGGCCGCGCAAGAACTCTCGGACATGGCGCAGCGCCTGGAGGATGCCGTGCACATGTTCCGGGTGGAGCAGGGGTAGCCTGGTGGCCGGCCTTACTGAACATGATACGAAGCCGTACGTGATCTTCCGTCTCGGCACGGAGCAGTATGGGATAGGTATCTCCCGTGTGTCGGGCATCATCCGGTATGAGGTCGCCACGCCGGTGCCCAAGTCGCCCGCGTCGGTGCTGGGCGTGATCAACCTGCGCGGCCGGGTGATCCCCATCGTCGATCTGTGTGAGCGGCTCGGTCGGGGCAGGCTGAGTCCGACCGTGCATTCCAGGATCATCGTCGTCGATGGTGAGTCGGGATCGGTCGGGTTGGCGGTGGACGAGGCGCACGAGGTGGTCTCGATCCCGGTCGATGCGATAGGCCCCGCTCCGGAGGCGGCGTTGAGCGCCCAGACCGCCGATATGATCGAGGGGGTCGCGGATCGTTCCGGAAGGCTGGTCATCCTGCTCGATCTGGATCGCACCGTGCCGCGAGGCTCATACGTACGACCTGACCAAGACACCGATGTGGAGGTTGACGAGCATGTCTAAGACGGTGCTGGTCGTAGACGACGCCGCATTCATGAGGATGATGATCCGCGACATCCTCGCGAAGGAGGGCTACGTCATCCACGAGGCGGTCAACGGGCGTGATGCGGTTGAGAAGTACAGTGAGCTGCAACCCGATCTCGTGACCATGGACATCACGATGCCGGAGATGAGCGGGTTGGAGGCATTGCGGGCGATCAGGGCCGCCGATCCCGCAGCGCGCGTTCTCATGGTGAGTGCGATGGGTCAGCAGAAGATGATCGTTGAGGCACTCGAGTCGGGCGCCATGGACTTCCTCGTCAAGCCGTTTCAGCCGACGAAAGTCCTGGAGACCGTCAAGAAGTGCCTGCAGACCCAGGCGACCTGAGTCGGGCCGGGCCGATGCTCGCGACCATCAGAGTCCTTGTCGTTGACGATTCGGCGCTCATCCGTCAGATGCTCACGCGCGCCCTTTCCGTCGACCCGCGGATCGAGGTGGTCGGCACCGCGAAGACCGGTGTCGAGGCGATCAGCCAGGCCAAGCTCCTGTCGCCGGACGTGATCACGCTTGACATAGAGATGCCCGAGCTCACCGGCATCGAGGCGCTGCCTCACCTCCGCAGGAACTCCGACGCGCGCGTGCTCATGTTGAGCACGATCGACGATCCCGATGTGACGTACGAGGCGTTGTCGCTGGGCGCGGTCGATTTCATTCCAAAGCCCAAGGGTGGGTTCGCCACCTCGCTGAGCGAACTGTCGGAGACCCTCCTCAAGAAGATCCGCACGGCCTACAGGGTCGACCCCGATCAGATATCCGCCATGCTCGCGGACATGGTCTCCGACACCTCGGCGGAGACGGGCGGCGTCGCCACAGCTGAGGCCGGGGTTGCTCGCAGCGCCCCGGAGATCCTTGTCGCCATCGCCGCGTCGACGGGCGGGCCGCCCGCGCTCGAGAAGCTGCTTTCCGGCATGTCCAGGTCGCTGCCTGCAGCGTATCTGATCGTCCAACACCTGCCGGCCGGCTTCTCAGCGTCGCTTGCGAGACGTCTCTCGGGTTCGAGCGAGATCGAGGTCATGGAGGCGAGGTCCGGTATGCCCATACTCGCGGGCCAGGCGTACCTCGCGCCATACGGCCACCACATGCTCGTGGAGACAACCGGCGGACAGCCTCGCATCCACCTCGATGAAGGTCCGTCGAGGCATGGCGTCTGCCCTTCAGCCGACCCCCTTTTCGAGAGCGTGGCTGAGGTCTACGCAGGGCGGTCGGTCGGCGTGGTATTGACCGGTATGGGGGCAGATGGGGCCTATGGGCTTGCGCGGATCAGGGACGCCGGAGGGGTGACCATGGCCCAGGATGAGGCCACGAGCGTGGTCTGGGGCATGCCGGGCGCGGCCGCGAAATCGGGTGCCGCGCGCTACATCGTTCCCGTTGGCCTGATGGCCACTGAGGTCCGTCGGGCGGTACGAGGGGGGTTGCCGCGATGAGCGAGATGGACGCGTATCGCGACATCTTCGCCTCGGAGAGCACGGAGTTCATACAGAGCATCACCGACGGGCTGCTGGCGCTCGAGTCAGGCGCAGGCGATCTCGAGCCGGTGGAGGTGATCTTCCGCGGGGCGCACAGTCTCAAAGGCATGTCTGCGGCGATGGGCTACGAGCGCACGGCGGATCTGACCCATCGCATGGAAGGCCTCATGGATCTTGTGAGGAGCCGCGACAGGGACGTCGATTCGGTCCTCATCGACGTGATGCTCGAGGCGGTCGATGTGGTCCGGGAACTGATAAACGACGAGATGAACGGCACCGATCTCGTTGATGCCTCGCTCGTCGCGAGCCGCATAGAGGATCTGCTGTCCGGCGAAGTGGAGCCTCCCGCACATGTCGATCATGCGGTGGGTTCGGATCTTCACGTGGCACAGCCGCACACCCAGGAGGTCGGCGGGGAGCTCCCCGGGCACCTGTTGGTCTCGGTGGTCCTGGACGAGAGTTGCGTCCTGAAGGCCGTTCGCGCGTACATGGTCCTGAAGCGTCTGGCGCACATGGGCGAGGTCATCGAGACCACGCCTCCTGCGAGGGACATCGAGGACGAGCGTTTCGAGCGTGCCTTCTCCGCGGTCTTGAGGACCCAGTCGCCCGCCGATGAGGTCAGGCGTGCGGTCGCCGCTGTGAGCGAGATCGCCTCGGTCGCAGTCGCGCCGTTTGAATACACCGCGGAGCACTCCGCCGAGGAGTCGGCCCCGGAGGCCTCGGGTGACCAGGTCCGCACGCGTACGCAGATTCCGAAGCTCGCAGAGACCCAGACGGTGCGCGTCTCCATCGGGCACCTCGACAAGATCGTCGACCTCGTGGGCGAACTCGTGATACTGCGCTCACGACTTGAACGTATCGCCGAGGCCGACGGTTCGCGGGAACTCGGTGAGGCGGTGGAGGGTCTCAGAGGTGTGGCGAGCGAGCTGCAGCACGAGGTCATGCACGCACGCATGGTCCCGGTCGGCAACATATTCAACCGGTTCCCGCGCATGGTGCGGGACCTTGCGCGCGATCTCGAGAAGGATGTCACCCTCGACATGGACGGCCTCGATATCGAACTGGACCGTACCGTCCTTGACGAGATCGGCGATCCGATCGTGCATCTGCTGCGCAACAGCGTGGACCACGGGATCGAGACACCTGCCGAGCGTCAGGCGGTCGGCAAGCCTCCCGCAGGGACGGTTCGGCTGACTGCGACGCGTGATCGCGACCTCGTTCGGATCACGCTCGGCGACGACGGCCGGGGCATCGACGCGGCGAAAGTCTGGGCCAAGGCGGTGGCCAGCGGGCTTGTCGACGATGCATCGAGGGACAGCTATCGCGAGGACGAGATCCTCCTCCTGACCTGTATCCCGGGCTTCTCGACTGCCGAGAAGGCGACGAAGGTCTCAGGGCGTGGCGTGGGGATGGACGTCGTCAAGGGAAAGATCGAGCATCTTGGCGGTTCGGTGAACATCTACTCGATCCCGGGTATGGGCACCGAGGTGTTGCTCACCTTGCCGCTCACCCTTGCGATCATCCAGTCGCTGCTGGTCTCGGCCAGAGGCAAGTATTTCGCGATCCCGCTGAGCTCGGTGGACGAGGCGATGTCCCCGTCGGAGGTGCGCATCGAGACGGTGGACGACGCACCCGTCATGATCATGCGCGACGGAAAGGTCCTGCCGCTCTTCCGACTGGACGCGTTGTTCGATCTGGGAGGCGACCCTTCGAGGTTGCCCGACGAAGGCGAGCACATCGTGCTCATAGCCGACAACGTCGGCCAGCAGCGCGGTCTGGTCGTGGGTGACCTGCACGGTCGGACCGAAGTCGTGGTCAAGCCGATGTCCAGGATGTTCCGACAGACCCGTGGCCTTGGCGGAGCGACGGTCCTCGGCGATGGAACGATCGCCTTCATCGTCGACACCCGGACCATCTTCCCGACACGCGAGGAGCCGTCATGAGACTCGAGAACCTGAGCGAACTGCAGATGGATGCGTTGCGCGAGGTCGGGAACATCGGCGCCGGACACGCCGCGACCGCGCTCTCGCAGATGACCGGCGCGCCCATCTCGTTGTCGAACCCGACCCTCGAACTCGTCGAGTTCTCCGACGTACCGCAGCTTCTCGGTGGAGCCGAGCGGCTCGTCGCCGCCTCGTATTGCCGCCTGCTGGGGGATATCGACGGCGGGATGTTGCTCATGGCGCCGCGCGAGTCGGCGCTCTCGTTGGTCGATCTGCTACACAGCCGTGAGCCGGGGACCACGCTCTCGTTCGGCGGAGAAGAGGAGCGCCTGCTCACGCATGTCTCCACGATCCTGTCCTCTGCGTATCTTGCCGCGATAGCGCGGATGACCGACATGAATCTTCTTCCGGCGCCTCCGAGTTTCGTGCTCGATATGGCGGGTGCGATCCTCGAGGTGGCCACACTGGAGACGGGGATGCGGGCGCGGATGGCCCTGCTCGTCAGGACGAGCTTCTTCGACGAGCGCACCACCGTGGATGTGATGCTGTTCTTCCTTCCGGACCCTGACAGCCTCGACACCATCCTCGGCAGGCTCGGCATCGCGTGACCATGAGCGCCGATTACGACAGCTCGCTGTTTCCCGGACTCGACCATCCCGACATGCTCGAGATCGGCGTCGGCGAGCTCGCTGTGGCCCAGCATCCCCGGTACCTGATGACACCGGCCCTCGGCTCCTGCGTCGGCTTGTGCCTGTGGGACTCGGCACTCAAGCAGGGCGGGCTCGCGCACATCATGTTGCCCACGATGCTGGACTCGGCTTCGCCGGGTTCCGAGCGCCGGTTCGCTTCCTTCGCGGTCTCCGAGCTCGTTCGCCTGCTCCACGACGCGGGATCACCGCGTCGTCGCCTCGTGGCCAAGATGGCCGGTGGGGCGACGATGTTCCGCGCCGACGGCGTCATGGCACACATCGGCGAGCGCAACGTCGCTGAGGTCAGAAGGCAGCTAGGACTCCTGAACATACCGCTGATTGCCGAAGATACAGGTGAAAGACACGCACGCACGGTCGAGCTGAGGCTGGACACGGGCGAAATGGTCGTGCGCAGCTACCTTTACGGTGTGAGCAGACTGTGAGAGCGTGACGGAAGGGCGAACGAGAGTCGGTCCGATGGAGGACGTGGAACTGGCCGCTGCGCCATCGCGCGCGGGAGCCGAACGACAACTGACGATCGCGATCGTCGGAGGCAGCCTGCGGGCGGCCTCCATATTGCGGTTGCTGAGCGAGGTCGACAACATCGACGTCGCCGCCGTCTGCTGCTCCAACGCCACCGCGCCCGCAGCGCGACTCGCCGAGGATCTCGGCGTGTACGCCACTCGCGACTACACCGAGGTCTATCAGGTCCCCGGGCTCGACCTCATCATCGACATGTCGGACGACCCTGCGGTGCACACGGCGCTCAACTCGCAGCGGCCCGAGGGCATCGAGATGGTCGGAACGAGCGGCTCCGAACTTGTGTGGGACCTCCTTGTCGCCAAGAAGCGCGGCGAGGAGCAGGAGAAGCTATTTGTCGAACTCCAGGTCGCGTACGACAAGATCCGCAGCCACGAACGCCGTCTGCAGACGAGCAAGGAAGCGCTCGAGCGCGCCAACGAGGAGCTTGAGAGCCGACTCGCCGAGATCTTCTTCACGCACGAGTTCTTCAAGGCGCTCACTTCGTACAGCTCCGTCGACGACGTCTGCTCGCTGATCGTGGACGGTGCGAACGGCATCCTCGGCGCCGAGATCAGTTGCGTCTACCTGTTCGAGCGGGAGGACTGGACCCTCAGGCTTCGCGCGAACCAGGGCCGCCCCGAGGATTCCTTCGAGCCCGTCGTCTCGGTCCGTGACACGATCCTGGGCGAGGCGTTCAATGGGGGCATGATCCACGAGCCGGATGTGCCCTACAGTTCGGAGTCGGGTCGTTGGTGCAAGGATCCGGAGGATGTGCGCTCCCAGGCGGCCGTGCAGTTGCGTGCCGGTGACCATGTCATCGGTGTGATGGCCATCGCGTCGGCGGACTACCGCGAACTGACCCCCGCGGAACTCGAGCGGCTGCAGGTGATCGGCAACCAGTCGTCGCTGTCGCTGCAGAACGCTCTGCTGCACGGCGAGCTCGAGCGCCTCTCGGTAACGGACCGGCTGACGGAGCTCTACAACCACGGGTACTTCCAACAGCGTCTCGAAGAGGAGTTCGGCCGCGCCGTTCGCTTCAACCACTCCCTCGCGCTCATCATGCTCGACATCGACGACTTCAAGGATTTCAACGACACCTATGGGCATCCACGCGGAGACAAGGTGCTTCAGGCCGTGAGCGCGATCATCCGCAGCAACTTGCGCGAGATGGACGTCGCCGCGCGATACGGCGGCGAGGAGTTCGTCGTCGTGCTGCCTGAGACCGAGATCGAGGGAGCCGTGGCGGTCGCGGAGCGCATCCGTGACAGCGTTGCCGAGCACGCCTTCGTGGGCGCCGAGGAGATCCCGCAGATACACAAGTCGGTCTCCGTCGGTGTGGCTGTGTTCCCGGCGCACGCGGCGAACGCTCCTCGGCTGATAGAGGCCGCGGACATGGCGATGTATGCTGCCAAGCGTGAGGGCAAGAACAGGGTGCGCGTGGCGGGCTGAGCCCGCAGATAGGTAGGGAATGAGCCTCCGGAGAGCCTTGGACCGCCTGACGTGCGATCGGGACACCGAGGCCGCGACGCGACGTATCGTGGCGTTGTTCCGTGACCACCCCGGAGAGTACTTCAGCCGCGCCCGTGTCGCCGCTGGCGCCAACGTCGCCCCCGAGCTCGCCGGGACGATTCTGCGGGTCCTGGAGGATGCGTTCGTGCTAGACTTCTCCGGCGACCCGCCCGCGTACCGTTTCGGGGGCGACCGGGCCACGGAGATCGAGATCGACCGGTTCCTCCGCAGCTCGGGGCGCAACGCCGGTGCGGTCCGCAACAACGTCGAGAGGTTCCGGCAGCGATACGGTCGCTAGGCCGGTGTGACGAGAGGGGCGCCGTGCGTCCGATCCTTCCAGGGGCCCGAGGGCCGGCTGTCGAGGACATCCAGAGACGCCTGTTGCAGCTCGGCTATCAGCTCGGGCCGACGGGGGTGGACGGGGTCTTCCTCGGCCATACCCGTGATGCGGTGCTGTCATTCCAGTCCGCACTCGGGCTGTCGGAAGACGGCACGGTCGGTGATGAGACCTGGTCGGCGTTGGTCGACGAGACGTTCACGCTGGGCGACCGTACGCTCTACCTGCGACTCCCGCACTTCCACGGACGGGACGTGCTGCTCGCCCAGCAGGCATTGAGCACGCTCGGCTTCTCGTGCGGGGAGATCGACGGCATCTTCGGCGCGTTCACGGAGCGCGCGGTGCGCGAGTTCCAGCGCAACAGCGGCATTCCCGCGGACGGGATCCTCGGCGTGTCGACCATCGGTGCGCTGCTCTCCCTGCGGCATGTCTGGGAAGGCAAGGACGCGCGGATCCCGGAGGGCGGTTCTGCGGGTGCATCCGTCTCGTTCGGTCGTCTCGCCGGCCTTCGCGCGCGGGTCTTGGGAGCAGGCGCGTCGGGTACCGCGCTCGCCGAGCGCGTGGTGAACCTGGCGCAAGCCTCCGCCCCCGGTTGCGCCGTCCGCCTGGCCCGCGACCCCGAGGCGCCGGTCGATGCCCCTTCGATCCTCATCGCCGAGCCCGGCTCCGCCCCCGAGGGCGTGCCTGTGGTGGTGATCGGAGAGGATGCCGGGCCCGCCTTCGTGGCGCACGCCCTTGCGGCCCTCGTCGCCGGCGCACACGAGACGGTCGCGTTCGAGGTGCCGCAGGGGTCCGATCCTCTCGATTCCGAGGTCGCACAGCGCCTCGCCGTCCGTCTGCTCGACGCCCTGTGTGCCGCGTTGGCCTGATTCCTGCTTCCCACCCAAGGACCGCTCCGCGAAGTACGGAGGTCCCGGGACCTGCCGATTCATGGTAGAATCGAGCGGTTGTAATGCCACCGACTGCCAGGAGGAATCACTCTGACAGCCCGGATCAAGATGCTCATCGCAGCCTCCCTCGCGTTCGTCATGATGACGGCCGCCGTTCCCGCATATGGCGTTCCCACCATCACCGACAAGCGTGATGAGGCGCGGCGCGTGAAGACTCAGATCGATGCCCTCGACAGCAAGGTCGAGATCGCTTCGGAGGCCTACAACGAGGCCCGCGGCAAGCACGAATCCATACTCGCCAAGATCGAACGCACACAGTCGGACCTCGACAAGGCGAACGCGCGGATCGACACCCTCCAAGGTCATCTGACCGTTCGCGCGACATCGATGTACCGCAGCGGCCCCACAGGGTTCCTCGAGGTGCTTCTCGGCGCCGAGGATTTCGAGCAGTTCGCCACGACGTGGGACCTTCTCAGGGACATGAACGAGCGCGAGGCCGCCGATGTGGCCGATCTCAAGGAGACGCGGGAGAAGGCCGAGCGCTACAAGAAGAGCCTGTCCGACCAGGAGGCCGAGGCCAAGAAGGTCCTCGACCAGATGGCTTCGAACAAGAAGAGCATCGAGAAGCAACTCGCACACCGCAAGTCGATGCTCGCCGGGCTCGAGAGCGAGGTCGCGGCGCTTGAGGCGGAGGCCGAGGCCAGGGCCCGCGCCGCCGCAGCATCCGTATCGCGTTCGAAATCCACGAGCAAGTCCGGCGGCAAGAAGTTCCCGCCGCCCACGCGTGCTCCGCGCACCGAGGTCGTCAACATCGCGAAGAAGTACCTGGGTGCGCCGTATCATTGGGGCGCCTCCGGACCCAATTCGTTCGACTGCAGCGGCTTCACGATGTTCGTGTACCGTCAGGTCGGGGTCTCGCTCCCGCACTCGTCGCGCGCACAGATCAACAGCGGACAGCGCGTGTCCAGAGACGATCTCAAGCCCGGCGACCTGGTGTTCTTCGGCAGTCCGATCCACCATGTCGGGATATATGTGGGCGGCGGCATGTACATCCACGCGCCCAGGACCGGTGATGTCGTCAAGATATCGTCGTTGTCGCGCGGGGACTTCTCCGGGGCCTGCAGGCCGTAGTCGGTGTCGCCCGGTGTCCGGTGAGTGCGGTATGCTTCTGGATGCCGGCTACGAGCGACACTGGGTGAGGTCAGATGGCTGAGATCGACGGTTTGCTCAAGATCATGACCGAGCGTGGATCGTCCGACCTGCATATCAAGGTCGGAAGCCCCCCGGCCGTGCGCCTCAACGGACGGCTCGTCGTCATGCGCGATGAGTTCCAGCCCCTCACTCCCGACCAGACACATCAGCTCGCGGTCGGGATGATGGACGAGCGCCAGCGCTCATCGTTCGAGAATCATCGTGAGATCGACTTCGCCTATTCGCTTTCAGGCGTGGGGCGTTTCCGCGTCAACGTGTTCCATCAGCGCGGCAGTGTCGGCATGACCCTGCGTCGGGTCGCCACCGAACGCGCGGGCATCGAGCAGCTCGGCCTCCCGCCGGTCATCCGTCGCCTGGCCGATGAGCCGCGCGGGCTCGTGCTTGTGACCGGCACGGCCGGTTCGGGCAAGACCACCACACTGGCGGCGATGATCGACCACATCAACAGCACACGCGACGGCCACATCGTGACCATCGAGGACCCTATCGAGGTCCTGCACCACGACAAGAAGTGCATCGTGAACCAGCGCGAGATCGGGATCGACACCGAGAGCTACGCTGATGCCCTGCGGCACGTCGTGCGCCAGGATCCCGACGTCATCCTGATCGGTGAGATGCGCGACCACGAGACCGTGTCCGCGGCACTCACCGCGGCCGAGATCGGCAACCTCGTGTTCTCGACCCTGCACACGATCGATGCGACCGAGACGATCGGGCGCATCATCGACTTCTTCCCGCCCTACCAGCAGAAGCAGGTCAGACTCATGCTCGCGGCGACGCTCAAGGGCATCGTCTCGCTGCGCCTGATCCCTTCGATCAACGGGGGACTGGTCCCGGCCGTTGAGATCCTGGTCATGACCGGCACCATACGCGAGTACATCATCGACTCGGAGAAGACCTACATGATCCGGGATGCGATGGAGGAGGGCGAGTACTACGGGATGCAGACGTTCGACCAGTCGCTCCTGGCCCTCTACACCAGCCGTCAGATCACGCTCGATGACGCGATGGCGATGGCTCACAACGCTCACGACTTCAAGATCAAGGTCAGACAACTCGGGGTCGACCCGCAGCAGGCCGCCGAGAGCGGAGTCTACTGACGACCCCCGTTCGTCGCTTCCACCGCGCGGTCGACGCCAAAGGCGAGACCCGCGCCCTCGGTCGTCACGCTTTCTCGGTGGCTGGCTGCCGCTGTGCGGTAGAATCGCAAGGCACGTGTTCGCTATGAGAATGGGAACGTGATGGCAAGGGTGCTGTTCGTCGCTCCGCCGTACAGGTGCTGGGGCGTTCAGGTCATCGGGACATGGCCTCCTCTGCAGCTCGCCTACCTGGCCGGTTCGGCCAAGGCGGCGGGGCACGAGGCGGCGATCTTCGATGCCATGAACAAGAACCTCGATTTCGAGGACGTACGCGACAAGGTGGCTGACTGGAAGCCCGACGTGGTCGTCACGCTCGACTACCTGCCGGTCTCCGGTGCGATCAGCACCGCCACCGTGCCTGCGGCCCTCGAGGCGCTCCGGGTCGCCAAGTCCGTCAACCCGGCGATCGTCACCGCTATCGGCGGTCCGCACCCGACCTTCATGTACGAGGAGATCCTCTCGGCCGAGGAGCATCCCGACTTCGTCTTGCGGGGCGAGGCCGAGGAGACGCTGGTCGAATTGCTCGAGGCGCTCCCCGTGGCGCGCGCAGCCGAGGTCCGGGGAATCGCGTTTCGTGCGGGCGACAAGGTCGTCACGACGGACATGCGGCCGCACATCGCCGATCTCGATACGCTCACGCCCGCTTGGGAGCTACTGGACTGGGACGACTACCACTACAACATCGAGCCGTGGGGCCGGATGGCCTCGATCCTCACGACGCGAGGTTGCATGATGGGCTGCTCGTTCTGTTCGCACCGCGCCTTCTGGCGTGGTGACTGGCGTGCGCGTGATCCCCGAAAGGTCATCGCGGAGATACGGCTCCTTGTCGAGGCGTATCAAGTCGAGTTCATCACCCTCATCGACCCGTATCCCACCAACGACCGGGATCGATGGGAACTCCAGCTCGACCTCCTCATCGAGGCGGACCTGAACGTCAGGCTTCTCATGGAGACACGCGTCGAGGACATCATCCGCGACGAGGATCTGCTGCCCAAATACCGTCGCGCCGGCGTGATCCACATGTATCTCGGGGCGGAGAGCAGTTCCGACGAGATGCTCGAGAGCCTCAACAAGGGCACTGACGTCGACATGAACAAGCGTGCGATCGATCTGCTGCGCGAGCACGACATCATGACCGAGGCCTCGTTCATGATCGGCTTCCCGAACGAGACCTGGGACTCGATCGCGAAGACAGCCGAAGAGGCCATACGCCTCAATCCGGACATCGCCGTGTTCCCCGTGATCACCCCGATGCCGTTCACGCCTCTGCACGACGAGATGAAGGACCGCATCCGCGTCACGGACTACTCGCTCTACAACCTGATGACGCCGATCATCGAGCCCTATGAGATGTCGCTCGACGACGTCTACCGTGCGCTCGCACAGTGCTACATGACCTTCTATGGCCACAAGATGCGCGAAGTCGCCGCGCTTCCTGACGGGTTCAAGCGCCGCTACATGATGAGCGCCTTCGAGCAGATGATGAAGGACTACGGCGAGCGCTTCGACTTCCTCGGCGAGGAGATGCCCCGCGGCATGCCGCGTATGGGCGGTTCAGGCCGCTGATCCCTCGCGCGACCATGGTGTGCCGTAACCGAATCCTCGCCTGGTGCGTTCCTTTGAGATGGAGAGACGTGCGCGGATGACCGCGATCGACGAGAGGTATGTCGACAAGCTCGTGCGCAAGGCAGTCCGTGGCGACACGGTCGCCTTCGGGGCGATCTACGACATCTATGCCGACCGGGTCTACTCGTTCGTCAAGGCGCGGCTGAAGGACCCCTGTGATGCCGAAGACGTGACCGCGACGGTGTTCGTCAAGGCGTTCGAGGCGATCGGTTCGTATGACCGGCGCGGGCTGCCGTTCGGAGCCTGGCTGTTCAGGATCGCGAGGAACGCCACGATCGACCACGTGAGACGCGGCGTCAGGGTGCCCGAGCCCGTCGATGACCTTGAAGTGCACATGCCCGTCTCCGACGTCCGATTGGACGATCAGGTGGCGGCCAAGGTGGACGCGGAGGCCATCAGGGAATGCGTGAAGCGCTTGACCGAGGACCAGGCGGCGGTGATCGCGTGCCGCTTCTTCTTCGATCTCGATGTGCGGGAGACCGCGCGCACACTCGGCAGGACCGAGGGCGCGACGAAGGCCCTGCAACACAGGGCGATGCGGAACCTCGCCAAGATGCTCGAGGAGGTGATCGAGGATGAGTGAATCTCAGATGCGCGATGGCGCGGGATCGCGATCCCTCGAGGACCTCCTTGCAGCCGCCCCGCTCGAGACCCCCATGCCGTCCGATGTGCGCGCTCGCGTGCGCGACGATGTGATGCGCTCACTCGACCCTGCGCCGCTTCGAAGCGTCCGCCTGACGTTCGCCCGCGCGGCGGCCGTGTTCGCATGCTGCGGCACGTTGCTCACCGGCGCCTCCTATGCGGCGGCGCATTCGCTGCCGGGCGATGCGCTGTATCCGCTCAAGCGCGCTGCGCAGGAGATGCGGGTCGCCTTCACCCCCCACGCGGGACAAGGAGACGCCCTCATCCGGCTCAGCGACACGCGCGCAGAAGAGGTCCGGCTTCTCATGCAGCAGCAGGCCGAGGAGAGCCGCGTCCAACGTGCGGTCGACGGATTCGGCGACGCGGTCGACCGGGCGGTGCAGAGCGCTCCCGATACTCCGACAGCGCAGCAGCGCGTTCGCAGGATCGAGGACGCGGTCTCCGACGAGCCGGCGCCGGTACGCGAGCGTGTCAAGACCGGCCTGCCATCGACCGGCTCCGGCGCGGGCTCGGGGACAGGGTCAGGCGCAGGCTCCGGCACGGGCTCCGGCACGGGCTCAGGTGCCGGGGCAGGTTCGGGGTCCGGGTCCGGTTCCGGTACGGGCTCAGGCACTGGAACGGGTCCGGGCGCGGGCGCGGGCTCTGGCTCGACCGGTGAGGGATCCAATCAGGACGGCTCGGGCCAACCGGTCCAGCAGCCTCCCCCCGTATCCCCCGGGCGTCCGTAGGCGTTCTCTTCTTCGGAGGGGCGTTATCATCCGAAGGGGATGGACGTCATGCGCACCACGAAGAAGATCGTCGTATCGATCGTCCTGACGTTGGCGCTTCTTGCGCCGTTGCAGGCGTTCGCCGCCGGCTCTGCCGGCGGGGCAGGGCAGGCCGTCGTCGGCCAGACTCAGGGACCCGGTGGGCCCCCCGAATCGCCGGGCGACGCCACGCGCGGCGACGCCGATCGTCTGCGGGACGGCTCCTTCGAGACCGAGGACGTGGAGCCCGCCGTGGAGACCGCCGTCACCGAGGACCCCGAAGCTACAGGGGATCGCGATCGGACGCAGGCCCGGACGCGCGCTCAGGACAGGACGCGGACTCAGGCCAGGGATGGGTCGTGTGAGACGAGTGAGACCCCGGACCAGGAGCGTGACCGTGACCGTCTGCAGGATCGTCTGCGCGACGGATCATGTGAGGAGACCGAGGTCGTAGTCACCACGCTCGCGAGCGCCGTCGAGGCCCCGGAGGCCGAGGCGGGAGATCAGTTGCGGACTCGCGACACGCTGGTTCAGCGGATCGTGGACTCGGCGCCTGAGGGGCTTGCTTCATGGATCCGCGAGATGCTGCAGTTCTTCGGCATCGTCGCCTGACGCGGCTTACCGATCGCGTGTTTCAAAGGGCCGCCTGAGGGCGGCCCTTCTCGTTGCCACAGCAGCCATGATCGCCCCGGCCGCAGCACCCAGGGTGTCCACTCCCCAGTCGAACAGGTCGGGCGTGCGACCCGGCACGAAGGACTGGTGGAACTCGTCCGAGACGCCGTAGGCCGAGCTGATGATGATCGCCAGAGCGATGGCGCGGCGCGTTCCGCGTTCGGTCCCGAGTGCGAGGAGGGTCAGCCCACCGAGGACCGCATACCCCGCGAGGTGTCCGACCTCGCCGAGCGGCCCGGGAATCGGGACCTTGACGCCGGGAAGCGCGGAAAGGCGGAAGATCACGCCCATCCATGCGATGACCGCGAGCCACCACCAGCCGTGACGGGATGGGCCGGGCCGTGTGTCTGAGGCGTCCATTCGGGCTCCGTGTCGTCGCTGCGGGTGTGGGAGTCGTGTGGCGCGCACGAGTCTATCATGCGGCCTTGACGCGCGGTCAGCGCAGTGGGAACGTCATGCGGTCGCCCGTCATGATGGAGGAGGAGCTTGGAGAGACGAGCATCCGTCGCGGCCGCCCTCATCTCGGCTGCCTGCTTCGGGACACTGGCCATATTCACGACGCTCGCCTATGAGGGCGGAGCGCTCCCGCTCCAGCTCCTCACGTGGCGGTTCAGTCTGGCGGCGGTGCTCCTTGGCGGGTATCTCGCCCTGCGACGTCCCGGCTCGCTGCGGGTGCCGATCGGCGACGTGGGTCGCTACGCGGTCATCTCGCTCGCAGGCTACGGCGCCGCGTCGATCTGCTTCTTCTTCGCGCTCACCTTCACAGACGCCTCGGTGGTCGCAATCCTGCTGTACACGTATCCGGCGATGGTGGTGCTCGCCGAGCGCGTCCTGTTCGGAGTCTCGCTCTCGTCCGGCCGAGGAGTGGCGGTGCTCCTCACGTTCGCGGGCTGCGCGCTCGTCTCCGACCCGTTCTCGGCCACGGGTGGTGTGGGGCTCGCCGGCATCCTCCTCGGACTCGGGGCGGCCGCCTGCTACTCGGGATTCAGCATGCTCTCCGACCGTTGGCTGTCCGGGCGGCCGCGGCTCACGCTGATGGCGTATCTGTTCATGTTCACGGCCTTGCTGTCCGGCGTGGCCGCGCTGTCGACCGGGACCCCGCTCACGTCGACGGGCTGGTCCGGGATCGTGTGGCCCATGCTCCTTGGCATCGTGGCGCTTCCGACTTTCGCGGCGATCCTGCTCTACCTGCGGGCCCTGCGGGGCCTCGGCGCGGGACAGGCTGCGATACTGTCGACCTTCGAGCCGGTGTTCACCATCGCGCTCGCGGCCATCGTCCTTGGCGAGAAACTGTCGGTCGCGCAGTGGTGTGGCGCGGCGCTCGTACTCGCCGGCGTCTTCATCGCTGAGCGCGCCGGAAGGCCTGCCGAGGAGCTGGCGCTGGTCTGAGTCAGGACCCGCCGAGGAGCCGCAGAGCGATTCCCGCATCGCGGGCGAGGGCGACCCCGGCCAGGCCGGCGAGCTCCACGCCATAGCCCCAGCCGATCGATCGGAGCGCCTGACGGCCGGGTACACCTGCGCGCGTGAGCGACCTCAGGCCGAGGGCCGCACCGACGAACCACGTGAGTGCGCGCAGCTCCGGGGTCAAGGCGAACAGGCCCACCATGGCGCCGGGCAACCACGCGGCCGTGATACGCGCCGAGCCCACGGGGTGACGCGCCGAATCGACGAGCCGCATCACCACCAGCCGCGCTGCGACCCACGATACGGTGACCGCGATCGCGGCGAGGCCCTGCAGGGGCCGTGCGGGAGGACGCAGCAGCATCGCTGCCGACGCGCCTACGGCGGTGGCGGCGAGCCCGGAGGCGACCGCGAGGCCCGGCGACGCCCCGGCGGTCGCGATGCTTCCGAGCGACTGCAGCCCGCGTCCGAACGTGCGTTTTAGCGCTGTCGCTCCGCCGCGCGCTCGGGTCGCAGTGCCCGAGAAGAGCCCGGGGACGGCCGCCAGCAGCATCCGCCACCTCGCGAACAGTGCCGCGGGCGCGGAAGTCGCCCGTGCGCGGGGGGCGGTCCTGGTCTCGTCGCGTGGTAACATGGCTCGGGTCGGATCCGTCTCTCAGGCCCCTGCGTGCACCGATGGAACGCGCTCTTGGGCAGGGGATTTGCTGTTTCCAGAAGTGTACCCGACCCGCTTCGTGCGGAGGACGTCGTGCCGGCATCTGCCCGTCTTGCCACCATACTGCGTGTCCTGGCGACAGGCGTCGCGTGCCTCCTGCTGCTGGTCGTCGGTCTGAACCTGTATTTGTACAGCGTGTCGGTGAGCCTGCAGGACCTGACCGAGCAGTCGCTGTCCACCGACACGGCGCAGACGAGTATCGTCTATGCGGCCGACGGTACTGAGATCGCGCAGTGGCATGGGGCCGAGGACCGCACCGCAGTCCCCCTCGACGTCATCCCGAACTCCTTGCGGCACGCGGTCGTGGCGGTCGAGGACGAGCGCTTCTACACCCACAACGGCGTTGATACGCAGGCGATCATCAGGGCCCTCAAGGCGAACGCCGAGGAGGGTGGGGTTGCTCAGGGCGGTAGTACGATCACCCAACAGCTTGTGAAACTCCTCTACACCGATGGCGATCGTACCATCACACGCAAAGTCCGTGAGGCGCTCCTCGCCTACGAGATCGAAGCGCGCACCGAGAAGGACAAGGTCCTCGAGACCTATCTGAACACCGTGTACTTCGGACATGGCGCGTATGGGGTCGAGAGTGCGGCGCAGCGCTACTTCGGGGTCTCGGCGAATTCCCTGGACCTGCCTCAGAGCGCCACGCTCGCCGCGGTGATCCGTTCCCCGGGGCGGTTCTCGCCTATCGACGCCCCGGAAGCGGCGCGCGAGCGCCGGGACCTGGTGCTCACCAAGATGTACGAGCAGGGCTACATCACCCAGAACGAGCTCGTGACCGCGTCCTCCGCACCACTGACGCTCGCCCCACCGAGTGAGGTGCCCGAGGTCGCTCCGTACTTCCTCGAGTACGTCAAGCGGGAGGTGGCTTCACAACTCGGAGACGATGCCGTGTTCAAGGGCGGACTGCGGATCTACACGACTCTCGAGCCCGCGCTTCAGCGAAACGCGGAGGCGGCAGGCAGGTCGATCCTCAGCGCACCGGGTGATCCGGAGTATTCGCTGGTGGCCATCGATCACAGGACGGGTCGTGTTCTTGCGCTCGTGGGTGGGCGCGACTACGCCAAGAATCAGTTCGACCTCGCGACACAGGGGCGGCGTCAACCCGGCTCTGCTTTCAAGCCGTTCGTTCTCGCGCGGGCTCTCGAGGAGGGGGTCAAGCCTGACCAGCTGTTCGATGCCTCGCCGTACAGTGTGAAGGTCAAGGACGGCACGTGGACGGTGCGCAACTACGAGAACCAGTACACGGCGGCACGCATGACGCTGCGCACGGCCACGGACTGGTCGGTCAACTGCGTGTACGCCCGACTGATCATGCAGGTCGGTCCCGAAGACGTCGTCACGACGGCCCAGAAGATGGGCATCACGAGCCCGCTCGAGCCGAATCCCGCCATCGCGTTGGGTGGGCTGTCGAAAGGGGTCTCACCACTTGAGATGGCCTCCGCGTACGGGACCATCGCGAACCGTGGGATCCGCATCGAGCCGACGGGGATCGTCCAGGTGACCGATACCGAAGGTAAGGTGCTCTACGAGCCCGAGCAGGCGCGCGCGCAAGCGATACCCGAGCAGGTAGCGGTGCAGGAGGCGCTCATGCTCCATGATGTCGTCGAGTTCGGGACCGCCACGGCCGCCCGCATCCCCGGGGTCTGGGCCGCGGGCAAGACCGGTACCACCCAGTCCTATCGCGACGCGTGGTTCATCGGATACGCCGAGGACATCTCGTGTTCGGTCTGGGTGGGTTACCGTGAGGGCCAGGTCGACATGACCAGTGTGCACGGGATCAAGGTCACCGGTGGGAGCTTCCCGGCTCAGATATGGAAGGCGTTCATGCAGCCGTCCGTCGCGTTCCAGCGCGCCCCGCTGGATCCCTCAGTGCCGACGTCCGGTACCGCTGGCAGCGTGGCACCTGCTACCGTGTCTGTGAGCATCTGCCCCGACTCGATGCTGCGGGCGAACAAACGCTGTCCGCATCCCGTCGAGATATACCTGGAACCAGGGCAGATCCCGTCCCGCGTCTGCGACAAGCATTAGGGGGAGTGTTGGATCACTACCGCACGCTGCAGGTCTCACGGCACGCGGAGCAGGAGGTCGTAGACAAGGCCTACCGTGCTCTGTCGCTCAAACACCACCCCGACGTGGTCGATCCCGCACAGCGCCCGCACGCCACGGAACGGATGCGCAGGATCAACGATGCGTACGCCGTTCTGGGGGACCCTGCTCTGCGTAGCGCCTACGACGCGACCCTCGGGCCTGACACGGGAGTCTCGGCCTGGGACACCTTCATGGGCAAGGGGTTGCTCGGCATGCTGTTCGAGAAAGTGACGACGCCGAGGAGCTGAGTGCTCCTCGGCGTCGAGGCTCTTCGATCGCTATCCGGTTCACTCGGCCAGCTTGTTCCCGACCGCTCGCAGGATCGCCGGGTAGGAGACCGCGCCGTCGTAGACCGGCATACCGCCGATCACCGTCACGGGGTACAGAAGACCGCGGTTCTCGATCTCCTCGATGATCTTGGGGCTGCGACGCTGGACTTCCTCATCCTGCACGTTGTGGTACAGGATCTCCGCCGCGTCGCCGAAACGTTGTGCCATCTCCTGTTTGATGATGGCCGTGATCTCCTCCGGAGACCAGGACGGTCCTCATCCTCCGCTGAAGCAGGCGGTCTGGGCGGGGAGGTCATATACCTCGACCGTGATCTTCGTGTCTCCCATGGTTCCTCCTACGAGAACTGGACGGCCCCGCCGGCGCACACCCGTACGCATACGCCGCAACCTTTGCACAATTCCTCGATCAATGTATATCCGTTGGCGCCCGGGTACGGTCCGCCTTCGGCGGGCTGGATCGCGCCTGTCGGACAGACGCGTCTCGACGGACACCCCGGGGAACGGTCGCATGCACTGTTGTCGATCGTGATCTGCATCTTCACTTCCTCGATCATCAGGGGTGGGCCTTATCTGAGGGAAGTATACCCCATGGGGTATACCAATACAACCCTGAAGGCTAGTTAACGTCAGGCGCCCTTGCTAGTATGGGGTCGGTTCCGACCTTGGACGGAGGGTGACGAGTGGCAGTCATGAAACTGACCCGCACCAACAAGAAGTTGGTCATAGCCATGCTTGCGGCCGGTGTGGGTGTCGGTGTCGTCTTCCCGCTCGTCGCGAGCTTCTTCGTCGAGCCCAAGAGCCAGTTGCTCTGGATCGTGTTCTCGCTGCTGTGTGTCGTTGCGGGGGTGGTCCTGGGATTCTTGTGTGTCCTGGTCGCGGTCCGTACCGGCGAAGGGCTGTTCCGTGAGGTCATCGAGTTGGCCGAGAAGCGTTTCGGTATGCAGGCCGCCGCGGACGAGACGTGCGATGACATGCAGGCTCAGGTCATCGATCTGCTCGGCAGGCTCAACATGCTCCTGGACCACGCCCGATCGGTGAACAACGACATGCGAGCGCTCACGTCCGAGGTGCTCGCGGCCACCGAGCAGCAGGCCTCAGGAGCGGCCGAGCAGGCCGCGGCCGTGACCCAGACCTCCGCGACGGTAGAGGAGCTCGCCCAGACCTCCAAGCAGATCGCGGACAACTCCTCGGCGGTGGTCGCTGTTGCGGAGAGAACGCTCGCGAGCGCCGAGGAGGGCATGCAGGCGGTGGCGGACACCACCGACGGCATCGAGGAGATCCGCGTCAGCACTCAGCAGTCCTCGGACCGTATCCTCGCCCTGGGCGAGCGCAGCCAGGAGATCGGCAGGGTGCTCGTCATCATCGACGACATCGCGGAGCAGACCAAGATCCTCGCGCTCAATGCCGCGATCGAGGCGGCGCGCGCGGGCGAGGCGGGCAAGGGCTTCGCGGTGGTGGCCGAGGAGATCCGCAAGCTTGCGGATTCCGTCACCGAATCCACCCAGGAGATCGGGCGGGTCGTGCGGGAGATCCAGGCGTCGACCTCACAACTCATCATGTCCACCGAGCGGGCGGCCAAGAAGGTGGATGAGGGCAAGTCCCTCGCGTCCCGTACGGCCGATTCGCTCGAGAAGATCGTGCATCAGGTCGAAGAGACCACCGATGCCGCCAAGCAGATATCCATCGCGACCCAGCAGCAGCGCACTGCGTCCGACCAGGTGGTGCTCTCCATGAAGGAGGTCGCGCAGGTCAGCCAGCAGTCCGCCGAGACGACTCGGCAGATATCCGCTGCGATCATGGACCTCAACCAGTTGGCCGACTCGCTTCTGGCCCGATGAGCCTGTCAGGGGTGGCGCAGCGCCTTGCGGACGCAGGCCTTCTGCTTCCCGAACCCCCGGCGGCGCTCGGTGACTACGTTCCCGCTGTCCGCGTGGGCGAGTTCGTCTACACCTCCGGTCAGCTGCCGCTCATCGAGGGAGCGCTGCTTTCCGAGGGTCTCGTCGGTATCGATGTCGATCCGGAGACTGCTGCCCGCTGCGCCGAGCGCGCCGCACTCAACGCGCTGTCGGCGGCTTCGACCGTTTGTGACCTTGATGCCGTCGTGCGCGTGGTCAAGCTCGTAGGGTATGTGGCCTGCGACAGCGGCTTCCATGCTCAACCGTTCGTGCTCAACGCAGCGAGCGCGTGTCTCATCACCGCGTTTGGCGAGGGCGGGCGCCACGCCAGAGAGGCGATCGGCGTGAGCTCGCTGCCGATGAACTCCCCGGTCGAACTCTCCATCATTCTGGCTGTCTCATAGCCCCGTTTCGCAAAGGATTGGAGCCCGAGACGGCGAACCAATGTTAAGAATGCGTGTGGTTTGTGTGTGTATGCTGTTGAGTGGATGAACGGGTTCTTATATCGTAGGCGGGACGAGCGGGCTTTGTGCCGCTGTTCACGTGTGCGATATAGACCCCTGATGCGAGCAAGGAGAGATGTGTATGGCCAAGATCTCGCTGGCCGGGTTCAAGGACCCGGTCCGTCGGCCGCGGTACATCATCTGGACGGGCGTGGTCGTCCTGCTGTTGGCCGCGTTCGTTGTAGTCGCATTGGGGGTGACCTCGACTTACTGGTTCTGTGCGAACGCGTGTCACGCGGTTCAGGACGACACCATCACCGCGTACAACAACTCGTCGCACTCCAAGATCTCGTGTATGGCTTGCCATATGCCGGTGAACTCGGACCCGATCACCTTCGTAATCCACAAGGCATCGGCCCTCGGCGAGCTGTATCTGACCGCACGCGGTCTCTACGAGATACCGCTGAACGGTGAGTCGGAGGTTGCGCTGGAGTTCAATCCCAAGAACTGCACGCAGTGCCACTCTGAGAATCGCAAGATCACCACGAGCCCCGGAATCATCATCGACCACAAGGTGCACGAGGAGAACGAGGTCACGTGCACGCTGTGTCACAACCGGGTCGCGCATAACGAGGACGGGATAACCTTCGTCAACAAGGATCCCGAGTCGGGCGAGCTCAACAAGGGTCATGAGGACTTCATGGGCATGACCGCATGCTTCCGCTGCCATGGCCTTGAGAAGGACGCCAAGGCCCCGGGCGCATGCGCCAAGTGTCATCCCAAGGACTTCCAGCTCAAGCCCCCGAGCCATCTGGCGAAGGACTTCTACCCCGCCAAGCACGCCGAACTGGCGAAGGAGGCGCAGGCTGAGGTCGCTGCGGCCATGGGTGAGGGCGAGGAGGGGGCGTCCGAAGAGGGCGCACCTGCCGAGGAGTCCGGTGAGAGCACCGAGACTTCGTCGCTCGGCGTCGAGGCTGCTGCCGCGCAGGGTGTTGAGAATCCCTGGGCTGAGGAGATGCCCGCAGTGGGCGAGGTCAACTACTGTTCGACCTGTCACCTCGACAGCTTCTGCGCGAACTGCCACGGCATGGAGATGCCGCACCCCGCCGAGTTCAAGGAGCCCAAGAAGGCCGACGATCCCGCCGGTCACCCCGCGCTCTCCAAGACCAAGGCCGACAAGTGCGACATGTGCCACCAGACCAAGAAGACCAACTTCCTGTTCTGCAACAACTGCCACCACGGAACCGCGTCCAAGTGGACGTACGATCCGAAGGTCGCATGGGAGACCCAGCACGCGAAGGCCGTCACCAAGAACGGCATCACCGGTTGTCTCGAGAAGTGCCACGAGAAGAAGTTCTGTCTCGACTGCCACACCAAGAAGCAGCCGCTGCCGACTTCCCACAAGGCCGCCGACTGGCTGCGCAAGTCCAAGGACGCCCTGGGAGTCCACGCTGACTCCTTCAAGGCGCAGCCTGATGCTTGTGCGATCTGCCACGGCGAGGGCGCGCCGAACAAGAACAAGTTCTGTTTCGGCTGCCACAAGCTCGAAGTTCCGCATCCTCAGGAGTTCAAGAAGTTCCACTCCAAGACGGGCAAGACACAGCCTCAGGTCTGCGCGAACTGCCACACCTTCAAGGAGCTGTGCAGCGACTGCCACCACGAGGGTGCCGTCGACGGCAAGCCGTGGCTCGGCGTTCACGGTGGTATCGTGAACAAGAGCGGCGCCAAGGCCTGCTTCGAGAAGTGCCACAAGCAGGACTTCTGCGTGGCGTGCCACACGAGCCGCAAGGTCGTGCCGGTCTCTCACAAGGCCAAGGGCTGGACCAAGCGCGCCGCCCTGAGCACCCCGGCCCTGCATCCCGCCGCGTACAACAAGGCCTCCGACAGCTGCACGTACTGTCATGGTGCGGGTACGCCCAAGGACAACAAGTTCTGCATGGGCTGCCACAAGGTCGAGATGCCGCACCCGGCAGGTTTCGGTCCCGAGAAGGGTGCGAAGCCCACGGCGGACAACGGCGGAGCCCATGCACAGGGCTTCAAGGACAAGAAGATCGCCAAGGCGGTCTGCACCAACTGTCACACGCAGTCCTTCTGTGACAACTGTCATCACCAGTACACGGCCGCCGAGCGCTGGGTGACCGCACATCCGGACAGCGTCAAGAAGTCCGGCGCGGAGGCCTGCTTCGACTGCCACCAGGAGACCTTCTGTTCGTACTGCCACGTCAGGCAGGCGTCCAAGATCCTGGGCAACTAGCGTAGTACCGTACGAGAGATAGCGAGGGCCCGGACCACCGAGAAGGTGGCCGGGCCCTCTGCTCTGAATTCGCCCTTTACCCTGCGGACTCGGAGCGTGTATCATAGCGCCTCGTCGGGATGTGGCTCAGCTTGGTAGAGCGCTGCGTTCGGGACGCAGAGGTCGTGGGTTCGAATCCCGCCATCCCGACCATCTCGTATGTGAAGCGGCAGGTCGGCGAGAGCCGGTCTGCCGCTTTCGTTCTCTGGAGGCGTGGTGGACATGCTGTTGCACTGGCTCGGGTATGGGCTGTGTCATCAGCTTCCTGAGCGCTCGTTCTTCGGCGGCGGTCTCCAGGTGCCGGTCTGCGCACGCGATACCGGGATATATGTGGGGTTCGTCATCGCCCTGCTTCTGCTTGTGGCTCTGGAAGGTCGCGAGAGGCCCACAGAGCCCCCATCGCTACAGAGGTCGGTCATCCTTGCCCTGTTCGTGCTTGCGCTCGTCTATGACGGCGTGACGTCATATGCCGGGTTGAGGCAGACGACGAATGCGATCAGGCTTGCCACGGGGCTCGCGACAGGGTTCGCACTCGCAGCGTTCACCTTCCCATTGCTCAACTCCCAGCTCTGGCGTCGCTGGGGAACCGGGCGGGTCTTCGGCTCCCGCTCCGCCTTCGTCTTCTTCCTGCTGGCGCTCCCGGTCGCCTGGACCGGTGTGCTGCAGTTGGCTCCTCGGCTCGGACAGGTCTACCCGTGGCTTGTCGCCGCTGCGATCGTAGTCACATTCACGTGCGTGAATCTGGTCATCGTCTGCCTGCTGCCCGTATTCGAACGGCGCGCTGAGAGGTTCTCCGATCTGTGGCCGCCGATCTGTTTCGCTGTGGCCCTCAGCATCGGCGAACTCGCCGGGGCGGCCTGGCTGAAGTATTGGGTCGAGGGGCTCGCCGGCCTACGATGAGCGCGATTGCGCTACGATGGTGCAGTCTAGGATCCGGTGGCTCGAGGGGGTACGCATGGTGTATACGAACAAGGACCGCGTCCGGGTTGCCATCGCCACGCAGATGTACCGCATCGAGGGTGAGATGTATGTGCTCTCAGGCAGCCGTCTGACGGACGCTCTGAACTCGAAGGCAAAGGACTTCTTCGCCCTCACGGACGCGAAGGTGTACAGCCTCACGACCGATCAGCTGTTGTACGAGCCTTCGTACCTCGCGGTGAACAGAGACTCGATCGCGATGGTGTTCCCGCTCTAGGAACAGCGTGTCAGACCCGCGACGTACACTCCTGCGAACAGATGTTCGTAGGAGGTTGGCATGGTCACACACGCGTTTGCAGGACCCAACACACTGGACGCGGCCGTATCCCGTCTGATCCGCGAGGCGGTCGGATCCCGGGATGTGCCGGTCGAACTGGCCGAGGAGGCACGCCGGGCGGTGCTGCGGCGATTCACGGACATGGGCCCCGTTCTCAGCCGTTCAGAGCGCAATCGCATGCGAGCGTACTTCTGGGGTGTCATCCGGCGTCGAAGCATCAGGTCCAGAGATTCGCACTGCCGGGCGGTGCGCTCCAGGTACCTCGTGATGTCCATCGCCGAGGACCTGCGGTCCGCTGGTCGCAGCACGGAGGAGATCCTGGCCGAACTGAGGGCCGATTTCGCAATGGAGTTGAAGGAGAGCGGCCTGGAGGCGTCGCTGTCGGCTCGGGTGTGACGGTACACCGACCGTCAGAACACGGTGGAGACGATCACATCGCCGGTATCGGTGCTGAAGGCCCAGACCCTTCGTTTGTCGAGGATGCCGTCGGTCGCACCCCAGACTTCGACGACGATCCACGCATCGTGCCCGTTCACCGAGCCCAGCTCGGCATAGTAGGGCACGGAGCGTCCGTCGGCGGGGAATGCCTTGGTGAGCAGATCGGCGAGCGGCCTGGTCCCCTCGTCGCGACGCAGTCTTGTGAGGGCAGCCTGTCGTAGTTCCGGCGCCTCGGAGACGGGGCGACCGGCTGCCGATGGCTCCTTGATCTCGGCTGCCATCGCGGTGAGTTCGTCAGAGGTGTACGTGCCGCCGTCCGGAACGTACGTGATATCCCCGCTGCCCGAACATCCGGATGCGGCTGCGATCGAGAACATGAGCACGGTCAGGATGCAGAGCCTGGCGATGCGCGACATCGTGGCGCCCTTCTGCAGGATGAGTATGTCCATATGGTAGCGGAAGCCGGCCCCTCGGGGCATGGGAGACGCTTTGGGGAACCATTCTCAGTGGTGACACCGCGCAGAAAGGATCCTCATGCATCGGATGGTCTGCTTCGTCTCAGACTTCGGGCTTGATGACGCATGGGTCGGCGTCTGTCATGCGATCATGCTTCGCAGGGCGCCGGGTGTCGACATCGTCGATATGTCCCATCAGGTGCCACCGTTCGACATACGCAAGGGTGCGGCGGTTGCCGCCGCCGCTGTGTCGCAGATCCCGGATGCCGTTCATCTGGTCGTCGTCGATCCGGGGGTCGGAGGTGCAAGAGACGACATATGCATAGCATCCAGGGGCGGTGCGTTCCTGGTGGGCCCCGACAACGGGGTGCTCTTGCCGGCGGCAGCGCGCGCGGGAGGTGTCGAGCGGGTGTGGGCCATCGATGCCGCAGTTCTCGGGCTGCCCGAGCCGTCTCCGACCTTCCACGCCAGGGATGTGCTCGCGCCGGCAGCGGTCCACATCGCCAGCGGCGGTTCTCCCGCTGAGATCGGTGAGGCCGTGGAGCCCGCTTCGCTGGTTCGTGCACCTTTCGACGGCGCCGTGTTGGATGGTGACTCCCTCGTGTGCGAGGTGGTCGATGTCGACAGGTTCGGTTCCGTCAGACTCACGGTCACGCCGATCGACCTTGCCCGGATCGGCAGGCGCGGTTCGAGTCAGCTGGAGGTTTCTTTCGGCCATGTGGCGCTCATGCTTCCTTTGGCGTCCACCTACTCGGATGTTCCGCGCGATGAGCCGCTCGTCCTGTGGGATTCGTCCGGCTGGCTGACGCTGGCAATCCGTGACGGCAGTGCCGCCGAGAGATACGGACTCGCTCCAGCAGCCAGCGTGAGACTGCGGTTCCCGACGTAGATGTCAGTGCCTCCGGGTAGGCTGGGCTCAGCCGAGTAGTGGAGGCGTCTGAGATGAAGTCGCAGTTTGTGAATGGTCTGTCAGAAGGCGTTCGCGTCGAGAGCTCGTTCGTCTTGCGCTCCAAAGAGATGCGCGCGACGCGGTCCGGGGAAGCGTACTTGTCGCTCGAACTGGGGGACAGGTCAGGCTCCATTCCTGGAGTGTGGTTCCGTCCAGGCGCCTTCGCCGCATCGTGTCCGGCAGGTTCGGTTGTGCGCGTCAGCGGTATCGTCACGAGCTACAGAGGCGCTCGGCGGATCTCAGTGGATGCGATGTCCCCGGCGCGGACGCATGACCCGGCCGACATGGTCGATAACGGGGGCGTGGATCGGGAGAGTGCGGCTGCGCAGTTCAAGGTGCTGGCTGCGCGCGTAACTTCCCGGGAGCTCAGGGCAGTGCTCAAAGCCGTGTTCGGGGACAGGCACTTCTTCGAGCGCTTCGCGGAGTGTCCCGGCGCACAGGCCAATCACCACGCGCACCTCGGCGGCCTGATACTGCATTCGGCGTCTGTTGCGGGGATATGCCTCGATCTGGCCGAACGGTACCCCCAGGTGGACCGTGACCTGTTGTTGACGTCTGCACTCCTGCATGACATCGGAAAGGTCGATGAGTTGTCATGGGGCACAGGCATCGAGTACACGGACGAAGGTCGCTTGGTCGGACATGTCGTGCTTGGCGATCGTCGGCTCCGGCGCGCTGTCGAGGGGATGCGCTCTACCGTTCGGCCCCCGTTGCTGGCGCGGTTGTCGCACGCGATGCTGGCGCACCACGGGGAGTTCGAGTGGGGATCGCCCAAGCGTCCCTCCACGATCGAGGCGCTCCTCCTTCATCACGCCGACAATCTTGATGCCAAGGCCGCCGGGTTCATCGACCTCACGTCTCGTGCATCCGTGCTGGATGAGCGTTGGACGGATGCGCAGAACCTCTTCCGCCGACCCCTCTACGCGCCCAGTGCGATAGAGGATGATCGACCGAGCAGGATCACCGAGGACGACGCCCATATCCGTCTTCCGGCTTAGGGGAGCGTCGAATCGGATACTCTACAATCGTGCGGTACAACGCGACGACGAGACATGAGGAGACAGTGCGATGAGCGGATTGCGGGCGGAGATCGGTGTGTTCGGTGGCAGCGGCTTCTACGAGTTGCTGGACAATCCTCGTGAGCACAAGGTCAACACCCCGTTCGGCGCACCGTCTTCGCCGGTCATGCTGGGTGAGATCGGAGGCAGGACGGTCGCTTTCCTCCCGCGTCACGGGAAGGACCACTCGCTGCCTCCGCACATGATCAACTACCGGGCGAACCTGTGGGCCATGAAGGATCTGGGTGTCAGCCAGATAATCGGTCCCAATGCGTGCGGCTCCCTGCAGGCCCACGTTGAGCCCGGGCACTTCGTGATCTGCGACCAGTTCGTGGATCGGACCTGGGGTCGCAAGGACACGTTCTACGACGGCCCTATCACCACGCACGTATCGGCTGCGGACCCCTACTGTCCCGTCATGCGTGAGATCGCCGTCGAGAAGTCGAAGGAGTTGGGCATCACGGTCCATCCTCGTGGGACTGTCGTGGTGATCCAGGGCCCGCGCTTCTCGACCCGGGCAGAATCCCAGTGGTTTGCCGCCCAAGGCTGGGAAGTGATCAACATGACCCAGTATCCCGAGTGCTATCTGGCGCGCGAGTTGGAGATCTGCTACTGCAACATCTCACTCATCACCGATCACGATGCGGGTGCAGAAGGCGCCGTTCCAGTCACGAACGACGAGGTCGTCAGGGTGTTCAACGAGAACAACCAGAAGGTCAAGGACCTCTTGTATGCGGTCATCCCGGCGCTGCCCGGCGTGCGTGAGTGCGCCTGCGCATCGGCTCTCGATGGGGCGGCGTTCTAGGTCGGCGCCGAATCGGCCGGCCAGCGTGCTGCGGCGGTACAGACACCCCGCGTTCTGGCAACGGCTGGGACGCCTGATCGCTCGTATTTCGCTTGTAACACCTTGTAACTATTGTTACGATTGAGGCGTCCTTTCCCGGCAGTCTGGACCTCGTGTGACTTCGATCGACACAGACCGTATCCCTGAGGGCGTCATAGAGCGCCTTCCGGCTTACCTGAGCGTACTGATCCAGTTGCGCCAAGACGGGTGCTATACCGTGTCCTCAGCGCGTCTCGGAGAGCTCACTGACATCAACCCCGCGCAGATCCGCCGGGACCTCACGCACTTCGGGTCGTTCGGCAAGCGCGGGGTCGGCTACGAGATCGTCGTCCTCATAGACAAGATCCAGTCGATCCTGGGCTCCGATCACACCCATCGCATCGTGATCGTGGGTGCCGGTAACCTCGGCTCCGCCGTCGCTTCGTACAGCGGCCTTCGCGCGCGAGGCTTCGTCGTGGCGGCCATTTTCGACAACAACCCCGACAAGATCGGGACGAGGATAGGCGACCTCCTCGTGAAGGACACGTTCCAGCTCGAGCGCATCGTCCGCGAGCAGCAGATCCGGATCGGAGTCATCGCCGTGCCGCCCGAGGCGGCGCAAGACGTCGCCGATGAGATGTGCCGGGCAGGGATCCGCGTGATCCTCAACTACTCGGCCAGCATGGTTCGGGTGTCTGACGGCGTGACGTTGCACAATACCGACCCGGTGCGGGAGTTGCTGCACACCCTGTACTACCTGTCTCGGACGCAGGGCGTGGCACACGTCTGAGCATGGTGGTACGCTAGCCCACGGTCTATCTGGCCATGAATCGTGTTCAGTCGGTCGATACGGCCGATGGAAGTCTTTTGGTGAGTTCTCGGAAGGAGAGGAATCTGATGCGCATATTCGGTCTGGGTCCCATGGAGTTGGGCCTCATCGTGGCGGCTCTGCTCCTGCTGTTCGGGCCCAAGCGCCTTCCTCAGCTCGGCAAGTCGATCGGCAAGACCGTCAAGGCCATCCGTGATGGCGTCGACGGTGAGGACGAAGAGACTCCGAAGGCCGACGCCAAGGCGGAAGCCAAGAAGGACGAAGCCGACGAGGAGTAGACTCCTTCGGGTGCGACTTGTGCGCCCGGGGATTTCGGTTATACTTTCGTGGACATTTCCGGGCTGCCCCTGTGGCAGCCCGTCCGCTAGCCCAAGGCCGTGACCGATTCATGCGTCCGCGGCCGTCACACCGGGAGTCCGTGTATGCAGAAGGAAGTCGCGCTCACATCCGAAGGCCAGACCAAGCTCGAAGAGGAGCTGCATCATCTTGAGACCGTGCGTCGACGTGAGGTCGGGGAGCGGATCAAGGAGGCCAAGGAGTTCGGCGACATCTCGGAGAACTCCGAGTACGATGACGCCAAGAACGAGCAGGCCTGGGTGGAAAGCCGCATCGCGGAGATCAACGTGATCCTGGCTCACGCGACCATCATCGAGTCGCCCAAGAAGAGCGACAAGGTCACCCTCGGCTCGAAGGTGGAGTTGCAGGACGCCGAGACCGGCGAGGTGCATCTCTATCAGGTCGTGGGCTCCGCGGAAGCCGACCCCACACACGACAAGATCAGCAACGAGTCGCCCGTCGGTCAGGCCATCCTCGGCCACAAGAAGGGCGACACCGTCAAGGTCCCCACGCCGCGCGGCAGTCTCCTCGAGTACGTCATCCTCTCCATCAAGCGGTAGCGGAATGGCCGAGGAGCCCATCGGCGCTCAGATCCCGGAGGACGACCCCTTCGCGGTCCGCCGCGCCCGTTTGGATGCCATCCGTGCTGCCGGCGAGCAGCCGTATCTCGATTCGTGGGACGTCGACGCACGCGCCGCCCGACTCGAAGAGGCGTATGTGACGCTTGAGCCGGGGCAGGAGACGCAGGATCGCGTGAGCGTGGCTGGGCGTCTCGTCGCCAAGCGCGATCAGGGCAAGGTCGCGTTCCTGGTCCTCCGTGACGCCACCGGTGACCTGCAGCTCTTCTGCCGGATCAATGTGGTCGGCGAGGAAGCCTTCGAGGCGATCCGCGCCTTGGATCTCGGTGACTGGGTGGGAGCCACGGGGACGGTCTTGCGGACCCGCCGTGGCGAACTGTCCGTCCAGCCGGACCGCGTCGTGCTGCTCTCGAAATCACTGCGCCCCCTTCCGGAGAAGTATCACGGCCTCAGTGACACGGAGACCCGCTACCGGCAGCGGTATGTCGATCTCATCGCCAATCCCGAGGTGCGCTCGGTGTTCGAGGCCCGTTTCAGGGTCATCGCTGCGATACGGCGCTTCATGGAGGAGCGCGGCTATCTCGAGGTCGAGACGCCCATGCTCCACCCCATCCCGGGTGGCGCCACTGCTCGACCGTTCATCACACATCACAACGCTCTGGATATGCCGTTGTATCTCCGCATCGCTCCGGAGCTCTACCTCAAGCGCCTCCTCGTCGGCGGCTTCGAGCGGGTCTATGAGATCAATCGCTCGTTCCGCAACGAGGGGATGTCGCCGCGGCACAATCCCGAGTTCACCATGCTTGAGGCCTACCATGCGTTCGGCAACATGGAGACCATGCGCGAGTTGACCGAGTCACTCGTCGTCCGGGTCGCCGAGGAGGTCCTCGGCACGCTCGACCTGCAGTACCAGGGCACCGAGGTCTCGCTGAAGGCCCCGTGGCGCGTCGCGACCATGTCGGCGCTGACGAGTGAGGCCGCCGGCGTGGATATCGACGTGCACACGGACCCCGAGGAACTCACAGCCCTATGCGACCGGCACGGCATCGAGGTCGAGAGCGGCTGGGGTCCGGGCAAGATGCTGAACGAGTTGTTCGAGAAGCTCGTCGAGCACACGTTGATCCAGCCGACGTTCGTCACGATGTACCCCGCTGAGACCTCACCACTGGCTCGCCGCAACGACGCCGACCCCGATCTGACCGATCGTTTCGAACTCATCATCACCGGGCGGGAGTTCGCCAACGCATTCTCCGAACTCGTCGATCCGATCGACCAGCGGGCGAGGTTCGAGGCGCAGGCTGCCGCCAAGGATGCCGGTGACGAGGAGGCCATGCACGTCGACGGCGACTACCTCCGCGCGCAGGAGTACGGGATGCCGCCCGCCGGCGGCCTGGGGATCGGGATCGACCGACTCGTCATGCTGCTCACCGACAGCGCGTCGATCCGCGACGTCCTGCTCTTCCCCCAGATGCGCCCGGAGGCCTGACCGGTACCCGAGTATGGGGCGCCGTTTCGCTGGGATTTGAGTCGCTCGCACTCACATCCGATGGCACTCCGCTTGCTCACACTCGTTCACGACCCGCTGTCGGCCCGTGCGGGTATACTGGTATCCATCCGAGGGAACATCTGCGGTCGCGCACCGCTTACGTGAGGAGCGCTCCATGTTCGAACGATTCACTGAGAAGGCCCGCCGGGTTGTCGTGTACGCCCAGGAAGAGGCCCGCATGCTCAACCAGAACTACATCGGTACGGAGCATCTGCTCCTTGGCCTGATCCGTGAGCAGGACGGGATCGCAGCCAAGGCCCTCGAGTCACTCAACATCTCACTCGAAGACGTGCATCAGCAGGTGGAGGACCTCATCGGTCGGGGAACCTTCGTCCCGACCGGCCACATCCCCTTCACTCCACGGGCCAAGAAGGTGCTCGAGCTGTCTTTGCGTGAGGCGTTGCAGCTGGGACACAACTACATCGGCACGGAGCACATCCTTCTCGGGCTGATCCGCGAAGGCGAGGGCGTCGCAGCTCAGGTCCTCCTCAACCTCGGCGCGGATCTGGAGAAGGTCCGTTCCGCGGTCATCCAGCTCCTGTCAGGGCACTATGGCAAGCAGCCCGAGAGCACCGAGGAGAGGCGCGGCGGGGGCGGTGCGCTCCTCGACGAGTTTGGGAGCAACCTGACCCGATCGGCGCAGGACGGCAAGCTCGACCCCGTCATCGGTCGTTCGACCGAGATCGAACGCGTCATGCAGATCCTGTCGCGCCGCACCAAGAACAACCCTGTACTCATCGGCGAGCCGGGTGTCGGCAAGACTGCGGTGGCCGAGGGCCTGGCCCAGAGGATCGCCTCTGACGAGGTGCCCGAGACCATCCGGGACAAGCAGCTCTACACCCTCGATCTGGCGGCGTTGGTCGCGGGGTCGAAGTATCGTGGTGAGTTCGAGGACCGGCTCAAGAAGGTCATGAAGGAGATTCGAGAGCGCGGCGACGTCATCCTCTTCGTCGATGAGATGCACACGTTGGTGGGGGCAGGCGCCGCCGAGGGCGCGATCGATGCGGCGAGCATCATCAAGCCGGCGCTCGCACGGGGTGAGCTCCAGACCATCGGCGCGACGACTCTCGACGAGTACCGCAAGTACGTGGAGAAGGACCCTGCACTGGAACGCCGTTTCCAGCCCATCATGGTCGGCGAGCCGTCCGTCGAGGAGACGGTCGAGATCCTCAAGGGTCTTCGCGACCGCTACGAGGCGCATCACCGGGTGTCCATCACAGACGACGCGATCGATGCCGCAGCCACTCTCGCCGACCGCTACATCTCCGATCGCTTCCTCCCCGACAAGGCGATCGACCTCATCGACGAGGCCGGCTCCAAGATGCGCATCAAGATGATGACAGCTCCGCCCGACGTCAAGGAGATCGAAGACAGACTGCGCCGGGTCAGGGCAGAGAAGGAAGCGGCGATCGAGGCGCAGGAGTTCGAGAAGGCCGCGTCCCTGCGCGACAAGGAGAAGCAGATCCTCGGCGAGAAGCGCGTCATGGAAGAGGAGTGGCTCAAGCCGGACAACCGGCGACTCGTCGAAGTGACCGAAAGGGAGATCGCCGAGGTCGTCTCGATGTGGACGGGCGTACCCGTGACATCGCTGACCGAGGAGGAGACCGAGAAGCTGCTCCGGATGGAGGGCTCGCTCCACGAACGCATCGTCGGTCAGGACGAGGCGGTCACGGCTGTCTCCAAGGCCATCCGCCGCGCACGTGCCGGCCTCAAGGATCCCCGACGCCCCGCCGGTTCGTTCATCTTCCTCGGGCCGAGCGGCGTGGGGAAGACCGAGCTTTCGAAGGCTCTGGCTTCCTTCCTCTTCGGCAGTGAGGACGCGCTCATCCAACTCGACATGTCCGAGTACATGGAGAAGCACACCGTCTCGCGGCTCATCGGTTCGCCTCCGGGATACGTCGGATTCGATGAGGGCGGTCAGCTGACGGAACTCGTGCGTCGCCGTCCCTATTCGGTGATCCTGTTCGACGAGATCGAGAAGGCGCATCCCGATGTGTTCAACGTCCTCCTTCAGATACTGGAGGAGGGCCGGCTCACCGACGCGCAAGGGCGCAAAGTCGACTTCAAGAACGCGATCGTGATCATGACCAGCAACGTCGGGGCCCGGGACATCGTCAAGAACCAGTCCCTCGGCTTCACGGTCGCCCAGCAGGAGGGTCTTGCATACGGCGACCTCAAGAACCGAGTGACCGGAGAACTCAAGAAGATGTTCCGTCCTGAGTTCCTGAACCGTGTCGACGAGGTGATCGTCTTCCACGATCTCTCGAGCGAAGAGATCAAGCAGATCGTCGACCTCATGATCGATCGGCTCAGGGAGCAACTCCTCGGGCATGGCATGACCATCACCCTTACCGACGATGCGCGGACGCTGCTTGCGAACCAGGGCTTCGACCCGTCGATGGGCGCGCGGCCGTTGCGTCGCGCGATCCAGCGGCTCGTGGAGGACCAGCTCTCGGAGCAGATCCTGGCCGGGCAGTGGCAGACCGGCGACGTGATCGAAGCCTACGCCTCTGACGATGAGCTCGCGTTCCGCAAGGGCGAGGGAACGTTCGCACCCCCCGTCCGTGCCGCGAACGCGGAAGAGGCGCCGAAGGCGACCATGCCAAAGAAGGCGAAATCGCGCAGGGGTGGCGACGTCACCCACGGCGGCGCCGCGGGCGAGTAGTTCGGCATGGCGCGCGTCCGGACCGTATGGCGCTGTCAGCAGTGCGGGGCATCCGCGCCCAAGTGGATAGGCCGTTGTCCGGAGTGTTCCGAGTACGGTACCTATGTCGAGGAGATCGAGGCCGCGGCTCCCGCACATTCGGTTCCCCGCCGCGACCCTGTGCCGCTCGCCGACACGACGACGATCGTGCACGAGCGGACAGCGACCGGTGTCGACGAGCTCGACAGAGTACTCGGCGGCGGACTGGTTCCGGGTTCACTCGTCCTGCTCGGTGGTGAGCCTGGGATCGGCAAGTCGACCTTGCTGCTGCAGGCGGCCGGCTCCATCGCTGACGCGGGCAGGAGCGTGTTGTATGTGTGCGGCGAGGAATCGCCGGAGCAGATCGGGATGCGCGCACGACGGCTCGGCATCGCCGGGTCCTCGATCTCGCTGCTCTCGGAGGTGGATGTCGCGCACGTTCAGGAGATCGCCACTCGCCTGAACCCTGACCTGCTGGTCGTCGACTCCATACAGACCGTGTTCGACCCCGACCTTGCGGGAGCGGCCGGGAGCGTGGGACAGGTACGCGCGGCTACGGCCCGCCTGATGCGGATCGCCAAGGACATGGGGATCACGACGATCATCGTCGGCCACGTGACCAAGGACGGAGCGATAGCGGGACCTCGCGTGCTGGAGCACATGGTCGACACCGTGCTGTACTTCGAGGGCGACAGGGACCACGCGTTCCGGGTGGTCCGCAGTGTCAAGAACCGCTTCGGATCGTCGTCCGAGATCGGCATCTTCGAGATGGGGGAGGCCGGCCTGCGCGGTGTATCCAACCCGTCCGAACTGCTCCTCGGCGAACGCGGTAGCGCCGCTTCGGGATCATGTGTCATGGCCGCGATGGAGGGCTCGCGTCCGCTTCTACTCGAGGTGCAGGCGCTTGTGACCCCCAGCTACCTTCAGGTGCCCCGACGGCTTGCGACAGGCGTCGATGCCGCACGCCTCCTGCAGGTCGTGGCGGTCCTCGAACGCCGTGCGGAGGTCTCATTCGCGGGTCATGATGTTTACGTCTCGGTCGCGGGCGGCGTGCGGGTCTCGGAGCCCGCCGTCGACGTACCTCTCGCGCTCGCCCTCATATCCGCTCGAACCAACGTGGCCCTCCCCGGTGACCTGGCCGCATTCGGCGAGATCGGGCTGACGGGCAAGATCCGGACGGTGGCGCATGCGGAGGCTCGCTTGCGCGAAGCCGGTCGCCAGGGGCTTGTTCGAGCAGCGGCCGTGGTTCCGGTATCGGCCGGCGGGGTCGAGGGTGTCCAGGTGCTTGCGCATGACACCGTGAGCGGTCTGGCCGCCTTCGTGACGCAGCAGCGCTGATTCGGGGCATATCCTCTTACCTGACGCGAGCCGTGCGTTTCTGGCAGAATCGGGGAAAGACGGTCGACCATGGGGAGTGCGATGGATGCTCGGGCGCAGGAGAATCTGATTGCCGAACTGGCCAAGGTCGCGCCGGGCACCGAACTCCGCGAGGGGCTGGAGTACATCCTCTCCGCTCGGACCGGCGCCCTCATCGTGATCGGCGACACCCAGGCTGTCACGAAGTTGAGCAACGGCGGCTTCGAGATCGACACACCTTTCACGCCCCAGAGGTTGTTCGAACTGGCGAAGATGGACGGTGCGATCTTGCTCGACGCCGAGTGCAGGCATATCAGGATGGCCAACGTGCACCTCGTGCCCGATCCCGAGCTTCCGACGACCGAGACCGGCATGCGCCACCGGACGGCCGAGCGTGTCAGCAGACAGACGAGCGCGCTCGTCGTCTCGATCTCGCAGAGACGCGATGTCATCAGCCTGTATCTGGCCGGACGTCGCGTGATCCTCGATGACATCGAAGTGGTCCTCGCCAAGGCGAATCAGGCGCTGCAGACGCTCCAGAGGTATCGCTCGAGGCTCGATGAGGTTCTCGAGCGACTCACGGTCCTGGAGTTCGACGACCTTGTCACGCTCGGTGACCTGGCGGAGGTCATCAGTCGGTTCGAGATGGTCTTGCGCGTGTCTCGTGAGGTGGGACGCTACATTCTGGCGCTCGGGACCGAGGGCCGGCTCGTGCGGCTGCAGTCCGAGGAATTGACCGCCTCGGTGGAGGACGCGTATCTGCTCGTCATCAGGGACTACGCGTCGGATCCCGGTCCCCGCAAGGCCGCGGCCGTCAGGGTCGCGCTGGGCAAGCTCACACCCGAGCAGTTGCTCGAATCCTCGGTCGTCGCCCAGACGCTCGGTCTCCCGGCCGAGACGCATGCCGCGGAGGATCGGGTCGCCGCCAGAGGCTTCCGGGTCTTGCGGCGTATCCCGTTGCTGCCGGTCTCTGTGGTCGCGCGCCTCGTGGAACGCTTCGGGGCGCTGGCCGAGGTACTTCGCGCGGACACGGCTGCGCTCGACAGCGTCGACGGCGTCGGCTCCCGCAGGGCGCGCGCCATCACCGAAGGGCTTGAGAGGCTGCGACAGCACGCTGCGAGTTAGCGTGCCGCGTGCTTCTCAGCGTGGTAGACTGCCTGCACACAGCACGTCCACGACATCTTGGAGGAGGTGGGCGGAGGCGCAACACACCGACGCTTCCCTGACATGATCGTCCACATCACCCGCTTCATATTCGTGGTCGCGGGCGCGATGGGCGGATACGCGGTCAAAGGACTCATCGACTGGCCGGAGACGACGGGCTATCCCGATTATCTCGTCATCTTCATCTTCCTCATTCTCGGCACGTCGATCGGCTATCTCCTCGGTGGGATCCTTGGACGCGAGTTCGCCTCTTTGTATACCGCCGCCGAGGAGCGCCTGCGCGAACTCTCGCCGACCGATATCGCGCTCGGCACCGTCGGACTCGTCGTCGGACTCGTCGTCGCGTGGCTCGGCTCCCAGCCGCTGCGTCTCGTGGAACCGACATGGGTCGCCGTCCTGGCCACGACACTGCTGTTCGTGCTTGCCTCGTCGATGGGTGTCCGTATCGCCTTGCTCAAGCGGGACGATGTGGCACACACGTTCTCCGGTCTTGGCGGTCGTGAGGCGGCGTTGCCTGCGGTCGTGAGGCCGGTCGTTCTCGTCGATACGAGTGCGATCATCGACGGCCGCTTCACCGAGCTCATGCGCCACGGGTTGCTTGCCGGAGATGTCCGGGTTCCCCGGTTCGTCTTGGCCGAGCTGCAGACACTCGCTGACTCCGCTGATGACATCAAACGTGCACGCGGGCGTCGGGGACTCGACCTGCTCATGCGGATCCAGTCGGAGAACGAGGTGGCCCTCTTCGAGGTCGACTACCCCGAGCTCGCCGGTGTTGATGACAAGCTGCTGCGGCTGGCCGCCGACACGGCCGGTTCCATCGTCACGGTCGACTACAACCTGACCAAGGTCGGCGAGGTCCGCTCGATCCCGGTGGTCAACCTCAATGAGATCGCGGCTGCGCTGAAGCCGGCGTATCTCCCGGGTGAGCGGTTGACGGTGCATGTCGTCCGAGTGGGCAAGGAGGCCGACCAGGGTGTCGGGTATCTCGAGGACGGCACGATGATCGTCGTCCACGACGGCTCCGAGTATGTGGGCCGGGATGTCGAGACCGAGGTGACCTCGGTGTTGCAGACATCGGCCGGCCGGATGATCTTCGCCAAGTTCACCGGCGTCGAATCTGACGCCGAGGGCCCGGAAGCCGGGTGACCGAGATGGCTGGACGGCGCTGCGTCGCACTGATCGCCGCCGGAGGCACCGGTGACAGGTTCGGCGCCCGAGACGGCAAGCAGATCGCGCGCCTCGCGGGGCTGCCTGTGCTTGCCCATACTCTCAGCGCCTTCTCGCGATCGAGTACGGTGGACTCGCTTGTCGTCGTGTGTCACCCCGACCGGGTCGCGGAATATGAGCGCGAAGTCGCTTCGCACGCGGGATCGATGCCGATCATGTTCGTCGCCGGCGGCGACACCCGTTCCGCATCGGTGGCCGCCGGACTCGCGGTCATGGGCGACGACGTCGAGTACGTGCTTGTGCACGACGGCGCCAGGCCGCTCGTCACCGCCTCGCTGATCGACGCGGTGGTCCGGCGACTCGCCGAAGACTCCGAGATCGATGGAGTGATCGTCGGTCATCCTTCCTACGACACGCTCAAGGAAGTCCGCGAAGACGCCATAATCGCGACACTGGACCGCTCGCGCTACTGGGCCGTTCAGACGCCACAGGTCTTCCGGACGGACGTTCTGCGCTCCGCTCACGCCGCGGCAGGACCAGACACGTCAGCGACCGATGACGCATCTCTGGTCGAGGCGGCTGGCGGTGCATTGCGGGTCTTCGAGGGTCCGCGGGACAACATCAAGGTCACTGTCGCGGAGGATCTGTTCATCGCAGAGGCGATCCTTGCGTATCGGAGGGCACAGTGAGCATGGGTATGAGGATCGGGATCGGATACGACGTGCATGCCTTCGCAGAGGGCCGTCCGTTGATACTCGGAGGCGTCGAGGTGCCCTACGAGCGTGGACTGGCCGGTCATTCGGATGCGGACGTCCTGACACACGCGCTGATGGACGCGATCCTGTCCGCGATGCGCGTCGGAGACATCGGGGCGCATTTTCCTGACACTGACGCCAAGTACTCGGGCGTCTCGAGCATCAGCCTCCTCGCCCACGTTCATGGACTCATGGTGGCCGAAGGATTCGCCTTGGTGGATGCTGACTGCGTTCTCGCGTTGGAGGCGCCCCGCATATCGCCGTACAGGGACGCGATGCGTGCCCGCCTGGCTCAGACGCTGGGCGTTCCGATTGAGTGCCTCGGCCTCAAGGCCACGACGACCGAGGGTCTGGGATTCGAGGGCAGGGGCGAGGGCGTCTCAGCCCAGGCCGTGGTGCTGTTGGAGCGCTTGAGTGAACCGGCTCTCCTCGGCGAAGATGGTTAGCGTATCGTCATCGCCTGAATCACAGGCGCGAAGGGGTGCAGTGTGTTCGATCTGATCCGCGAGGACATACAGGCAGTCAAGGACCGCGATCCCGCGGCCACCTCGACGCTGTCCGTCCTGATCAACTACCCCGGGGTGCACGCGATATGGTGGCATCGGCTCACCCACTGGCTGTGGCGTCACGGGCGCCGCGGTAGCGCGCGATGGCTCTCGCAGGTCACGCGATTCTACACCGGCATCGAGATCCATCCCGGTGCTCGGATCGGCCGACGCTTCTTCATCGATCACGGAATGGGCGTGGTGATCGGCGAGACCACCATCATCGGCGATGATGTGACCCTCTATCAGGGTGTGACCCTCGGCGGTACCGGCAAGGAGCGCGGCAAGCGGCACCCCACGCTCGAGGACTGTGTAGTGGTGGGCGTCGGGTCCGCGGTGCTCGGAGACATCACCATAGGACGCGGCAGCCGTGTCGGCGGCGGTGCCGTGGTCGTCAATGACGTTCCGCCCAACTGCACCGTCGTGGGCATCCCCGGCCGGGTGGTGGTCCGTGAGGGTCAGCGGGTGGATGCGATAGACCTGCACCACGAGGACCTGCCCGACCCGGTGGTCGAGATGTTCCGATGCTTGCAGCGCAGGATGGACAGACTGGAGCATCGGCTCGCGATCGATCGAGATGACAGCACGATCGAGACCGAACTCGAGACAGGCGAGGAGGGCGACCCCGACGGGGGAGCCTGCGATATCTGACAGATCGATCGGAGATCCGCATGACGATCCGCGTGTACAACACCCTGGCGCGTAGCAAACAGGACTTCGAGCCGCGGGACCCCGGTCTCGTTTCGATGTACGTGTGCGGCCCCACCGTGTACAACCACATCCACATCGGCAACGCGCGGACCTTCCTGTCGTTCGATGTCATCCGTCGCTATCTCGAGTTCCGCGGCTTCGACGTGACCTTCGTGCAGAACATCACCGATGTCGACGACAAGATCATCAACCGCGCGAACGAAGAGGGCCGAACACCCGCCGAGGTGGCCGAGGAGTACACAGGTGCCTTCCTCGCCGCGATGGACGCCCTCGGCATCAAGCGTCCTACGGTCCAGCCCAAGGCCACAGAGACGATTCCTGAGATGATCGCGATGGTCCGGAGGCTCATCGACAGGGGCTTCGCGTACGAGGTCGACGGGGACGTCTACTTCTCCGTGCGCAAGTTCGACGGCTACGGCAAACTCTCGGGCCGGGACATCGACGAGATGAATTCGGGTGCCCGGGTCGATGTCGACGAGCGTAAGACGGATCCGCTCGACTTCGCTCTATGGAAGGCGGCCAAGCCCGGAGAGCCGCACTGGACCAGCCCGTGGGGCGAGGGTCGTCCGGGGTGGCACCTCGAGTGCAGCGTGATGAGCGAGAAGGAATTGGGCATCACGTTCGACATGCACGGAGGGGCATCCGACCTGATCTTCCCTCATCACGAGAATGAGATCGCCCAGTCCGAGGCCGCCACGGGTGAGCCGTTCGTGCGCTACTGGCTCCACGGCGGGTTGCTTCAGGTGAACGCCGAGAAGATGAGCAAGTCGCTCGGGAACTTCATGCTTCTGCGCGAGGTCCTTGCTGACTATGAGGCGCCGGTGGTTCGTCTCATGATGCTGCAGACCCACTACAGGAGCCCGCTGGAGTTCTCCACTGAACGTCTCGATGAGGCACGTTCGGCATATGACCGCCTGGTCACACCGCTCCGCGATCTCGAGATGGCGAAGCGCACCCACAAGAACACACTTGCCCTGACCGATGCCGAGGCACGCCAGCTCACGACGCGCCTGGAGACGTCGATCCATGATGCGCGTCGCAAGTTCACTGAGGCCATGGACGACGACTTCAACACCGCCGGTGCTCTTGCCGCGGTCTTCAGCCTCGTGCGGGAACTCAACGGGTTCATCTGGGAGGGCCCGGGCGTCGGCCCCGACGACATCCATGTGCCTCTGCTCGATCGAGCTGCTGTATCGATCCGCGAGCTCGCCGGGGTACTCGGTATCGAACTCATCCTTGAGCGAAGGGCCGTGGCGGAGTACCCGGTCGAGGTGCTCGCTCTGGCCGCGGACTACGCCGGCTATGACGGTCGTGAGGGGGCGGAGGCCGTGGACGCGTTGCGCAAGGCCCGGGACGTCGCTCGCTCCGAGCGCAACTGGAGCGTCGCCGACGCCATCCGCGACCGGCTCAACGAGATCGGCTTCCTCGTCGAAGACAAGCCGGACGGCACACACATCAGTCTCGAATCGCGGTGACGCCCATGTCCTCGACGATCGAGGGCCGGAACGCCGTTCTGGAGGCGTTGCGTTCGGGTATGCCCTTGCGTCGCATCCTGATCGCAGACGGCGCGTCAGGCGAGCCCGTTGCGGCCGTGGAGCGCATCGCCCGGGAGAAGGGTGTTACTGTCGAGCGTGCACCCAAGCGCAAGCTCGACCAGTGCAGTGAGCGAGGAGCCCACCAGGGCGTTGTCGCGTTCGCTCAGGAGTTCCCGTTCGCCGACCTCGGTCAGATCATCTCGGCTGTCGAGGGCAAGCCCGAGTCCCTTGTCGTGGTGCTCGATCACATCACTGACCCGGGGAATCTCGGTGCGGTCGTCCGGTCGGTCGAGGTGGCCGGCGGCGATGCGGTCGTCATCCCGACGCGTAGAAGCGCTTCGGTGGGGCCGGGCGCATACAAGACCTCTGCGGGAGCACTCGCACATATCCCCCTCGTGCAGGAGACCAATCTGGTCAGGGGGATCCAGCGCCTCAAGGACGCTGGCTTCTGGGTTGCGGGTGCCGACGCTCGCGCCGATCAGCTTGCGTGGGACGCACCCATGGAGGGCCGCCTCGTCCTTGTGATGGGCTCTGAGGGTGAGGGCCTCTCGCGGTTGGTGCGCGAGTCGTGCGACTTCCTGGTCAGACTCCCGGTGGCTGGCCGGGTCGACTCCCTGAACGTGGCGCAAGCGACCTCGGTCCTCGCCTTCGAGTGGGTCCGGCGGAAGGCCACGGAGTGAAGCGCGCCCTGGTCGTCGACGGCTATAACGTCCTGCATGCCTCTTCGCGGTACAAGAGACTGCTCGAGCGCGATATCGACGCGGCGCGCGCATGCTTGGTCAACGATGTCGCGTCGTATGCGGGCGACGAGTACGAAGCGGTCATCGTCTTCGATGGCGCTACGAATCCCGCGTCCGACGGGACGCCGCACGATTTCGCGGGTGTGACTGTGTTGTTCTCACCGTATGGCCGTGATGCGGACGGTGTCATCGAGCATGAGGTCGCCCGCAGGAGAGCCGCCCGTCAGGATGTCGTCTTGGTGACTTCGGACGCGGAGACGCAGTGGGTGGGCCTCGGTCTCGATGCTCTCCGCATGTCCTCGGCGCAGTTCGTCGACAGCCTTGATGCGCAAGCCGATGAGGCGCGGTCCCTCTCGCCTGCGGGAACGCCCCGTACCACGCTCGATTCCAGGATCCCGCGCGCCACGCGCGAGGCTCTCTCGCGATGGGCGCGCGGTCGCGACTGACCGACCCGAGGTCGGCAAGGTTGACCTAGCTGCTGTCAGGCTTCTTCAGGCTTCTGACAATTCGTTGACACTTATCGGGCTCGCCACCTATGGTCAGTGGGCAGCTATCCGTCCGCCCTGCCGGGGGCGCATCCTTACCGCCTGTACCTGGGGGGTTGTAGGGAGGGATTGTGATTGGATGCACTTGGACGGGCCGCGCAGCGTATGCCTGGTGACTGGCGCGGCAGCGAACTCGCACTCGTGCGGGCCGCACAAATGGGGGACCAGAACGCATCGAGTGAACTGGTTCGCAAGTACCGCAGCCTGGTGCGGTGCAAAGCAAGATCGTACTTCCTCGTGGGTGGGGACCGAGAGGACGTCATCCAAGAGGGCATGATCGGGTTGTACAAGGCCATCAGGGACTACGACCCGTCCAGACAGTCGAGCTTCCGCAGTTTCGCGGAACTCTGCGTCACGCGCCAGATGATCACGGCCATCAAGACCGCGACCAGGCGCAAGCATTCTCCTTTGAACGGCTATGTGTCCCTGTCGCGCTCCACCGGAACGGACGACGACGGTGAGCGTCTGCTCGAGGACATCCTGGCTGCCAAGGAGATCTGTGACCCTGCCGATATCGTCATCTCGGCATGGGAGGGTGACAGCATCCGCAAGGGGCTGTGCGAGGCCCTCTCGTCCTTCGAGGCGCAGGTCCTGCGGCTCTATATGGACGGTCGCTCGTATCAGGAGATCGCTGAGCACCTCGGCCGGCACGCCAAGTCCGTGGACAACGCGTTGCAGCGCATCAAGCGCAAGGTCGAGACTCAGGTCGACAGGTGCAGAGTCTGCTAGAACCGTTGGAATGCCGGCGCGGCCCGATTACAATAGTGCCCGCTTGCCGGCGTAGCTCAATGGCAGAGCAACGGTTTTGTAAACCGTAGGTTGCGGGTTCGACTCCTGTCGCCGGCTCCATGGAACACAGCAAGGCCCGGCTTCTCGGCCGGGCCTTTCGCTTGCGTCGGGTCCTCGCGGCCCCGCCGGGGCGGAGGCTCAGTCGCCTGAACCGAGGGGGGACAACGGGGTCTGATCCGCGGCCCAGAGCACCTCGATGACCTCGATCGGTTCGGCGATGTTCTTGAGCTCGAACGGTCCGTGGGACGCGAGCCGGACGCCGGGAGGAGGTCCGGAAGCGCCGGCGACATCGGCGGCCGCGAGGACTTGGCCGCCATCCCCGAGGTTCATCACTCTGGCTGCGAGGTTCAGCGCGTTGCCGATGAACGGCCTGCCGCTCTTGTCGAGTACGACCTCGCCTTGTGCCATCCCGATACGCACGATTATGTCCCTCTCGGAGCCGTGAGACGCGTTGTACTCACGCAGGGTCGTTTGCATATCCGCTGCCGCTGCGACCGCGTCGCCTGCCGAGGCGAACGCTGCGACAAGTCCGTCGCCGCCGGTCGATTTGCCACTGCCGGCGTGTCGCTCGATCACAGGCAGGAGCAGGTCGCGGTGCCGTTGGATGGCCTTTGCGGAGACGACGCTGCCGTCCTCCTCGGTCATCTTGGAGAAGGATTTCATGTCGGTGATCATGACTATGCGTTCGGTGGTGTGCTTGCTGGTCAGTTGGTCCTCGGCAGTCGCGATGAGCCGCAGGAGCTCATCGACATCCGCGTCCTCGGCGGACATGCTTCCCTGCCTTGTGGGGGTTGAGGCCTTGCGAGGCACGGGCGGGCATGCCCATTCGAATGCGCCGGTGAACGCCGCGGCTACCACGAGTGATACCACTGCCGCGAGCGCCACCGACGCGATGGCCGGCGCCTGGGGTGCGAGCGCCTCTGATGCCGCGTAGCCTGCGACTGCCAGGGTCACGACCGAGACGGCGGTGGCGACCGGGGCGAACAGGATCCGCCGAGGATCCTCGGCGGGGCGCTTCAGGAGGCCGGCCACGGATGCGCCGATGGCGAGGATCGCTGGCTGGAGAATGAGGAGGGACTTCGACGGCGCATCGCCGATCACCTTGAGCAGGGCGTTCGGATCCATGGTATCGAGTGATGCCTTGAGCCACCCGAAACCGAGCAGGTTGGAAGTGCCTGCGCTCAGGTCGACAAGGGGCGGGGGAGTGCCTCCGGCGTGGATCAACCCTATCGAGCCCGCACCGGTGACGAGACCCGCGGCTTCGATCACCAGGCAGGCGAGTATCGCGGCCACCGCGCCTTCCGATGCGCCCATCACGTAGCCGGCGATCGCGATGACCCCCCAGACGGGACCGTATGTCGCTGCGATGAACGCGGTGATGATCGCCAGGAACGCCCTACCGTCGTCCTGGCCCAGGTACTGGATCGCCGCGAACCCGACGACGAGGAATATGGCGCCGACAAGGAGGTTCGCGGCGAGCAGAGGCAGGCTCATCGCGACGACCGCGATGAGGACGGCTATCCCCGGCGCGAACAACGCCACCACACCTACGGCCAGGGCGATGCCGTATGCGGCTGCGCCCGGCGAGAACGACATGTTGGCGAGCGCCCAGGCTGTGGTCCCCGCGAACGCTGCCGCTCTCAGCCATCGCAGCGCTTCGGCGTTACGTCTCTTCATCACCTGAGCCATGTTCCCTCCGCGGTTTCTGTCAGGAAGTGCTTCCGGCGGTCAGCGTGACCAACGCCACGAACGCCCAGCCGACAGCGGCCATGATGAGACCGGCTGTCGCAACGATCATGTCGTATGCCCTGTCATCGGCCGGCCTGCGCATTGAGTAGACCACGCGGGGGACGAACGGCAAGACGATCGCTGCGGGACTGATCATCACCGCGGCGAACAGGGCAAGCACGCGTTCGAGCATGCCGTAGACCCGGCCCGCGTCGAATGGAAGCAGTACGCGACGCTTGGATTCCGGGCCAAAGGCGTTCACTGTCTCGTGGCAGACGATCGCCCCCATGAACGACACCGCTACCGCCGAGCATGCCAAGGCCAGTGCCGGCACTCCGACCGATCTACCGAAAGCCTCGGTCGCCTCGATGTTGACGAAGCGCGAGCCCACCCACACAAGTACGACGAGCGACACGATGTGCAGGCCTTGGTCGATCAGGAACACCGACAGGCCGCTGATCCGGCTGGTCGCCCTGATGCGAATGGTGACAACCTCGATCGCGAGATGGGCGGCCATCGCGAGCAAGACGATGTTCCAGAGGTCGTACGTGAGACCTCCGAGGATGAGCGCCGTGCATGCCCCGATGATCGCGACGTGGAGCAGCAGCCCCCACACTCTGTCCCTCTTGGACGCGACCAGCCAACCGGGTTGGAGCACGAAGTCACCCAGTAGATGACCCAGGTAGAGCTCCATCAGCAGCGCCATCAGCCCTCCAGGGCCGGATTCCCGTCTGGACCCATTGTGCCGCAATCGGGGCGCCGCGTCTGCTGGTGGGTTCTGACCGTGTGCGGGTATGCTCTCAGCATGCGCGGTCGATCGCAGCGATGTGAAACCGGCGCGACTAGGACGAATGCTCACATGAGTCAGGGAGGTCCCGGCATGGCCAACGAAGAGTTTCTCGCGCGTGTACCGATCTTTGCGAACTGCACACCGGCTGAGATACAGGCCATCGTGGCGGTCGCGCAGGAGAGCGGCTTCCAGGCCGGTCAGATCATCGTCACGCAGGGTACGCCCGGGCAGGCGTTCTACCTCATCTTGTCAGGCCGCGTCGAGATCATCCGTGATGGCCAGTCGCTCGGAGCATTCGGTCCGGGGGACTTCTTCGGCGAGATGTCTCTCTTGGACCAGGCACCGCGTTCGGCTACTATCAGAGCGCTCGAGCCGACATTGTGTCTGATGCTGTCGAGCTGGGACTTCAAGGCCCTGCTCGAACAGCACCCGTCGATCGCGGTCAAGCTGCTCGAGATACTGAGCCGCAGGCTGCGAGTCGCCGACGAGCGCCTGGGTCGCTAGGGGCGGGACGACGATCGTCATGGGGGGAGTGTCTATGTCGCGGGTCACAGGCGCGCTGCTGTTGCAGCAGCTCGCCCAGAGGGTCGTCGCCGCCTACCTGAAGAAGGCAGGCTACTCGGATGTGCGGGTCGTCGCGGGGGCGTCCACGGGGGCGGGCGTCGACATCGCCTGTTCGGTCGGGGGAAAGCGGGTGCGGATCAAGGTCAAGCCGGATTCGTACTTCGGGACCGATCCCGCCAAGGTCTATGATCGCGATCTCGTGTTCTACCGTCCTGACGCCGGGCACTATGCGTTCGAGTCCATATCGAACAACATGACGCGCGAACCCGGGTGGATATTCAATTCGGAAGCGGACGATCTGTACTACTACTTCATCGCACTCAACCAGCCCGAGGACGAGATTGCGGCGTTGCTGGGTGAGCCCGACGAGGTCTTCTTCGGCGAACTCGAGGTAGAGCGGGACGAACTGCACATCCTTCCGATGCGCGCGACGCAGCGCTGGTTCGACGAGCACTATGAGGAGTACACGCCCCGGCCGGTGACCGTGGGAGACCACTCCGCGTGGTACCGGCTGATCCCCCGAGCCGACATCGAGGGCGATGTGCCCGGTATCCGGCTCGCCGGCCCCATCTTCCGGGCGGCGGTTCCGTAGGTCGTCCGACGGGTCCGACAGTGGCGTGATTCGGGTACGAACAATGGGTACGCCCGGCACCGTTGTCGTCGTTGACACCCTTCAGGGCGATGCATTACTATCCGTATGCCTTTCAGCAGGCAAGCAACTTGAAAAGCGTACACAGTGGTCATTTTTTTTGTGGGGGTGTGCCCGAGTGGCTAAAGGGGACGGGCTGTAAACCCGTTGGCTACGCCTACCCAGGTTCGAATCCTGGCGCCCCCACCATCATCTATGCCGAGAGCGCAGCTCTCTGATAGATGCCCACATAGCTCAGTCGGTAGAGCACTTCCTTGGTAAGGAAGAGGTCACCGGTTCAAGTCCGGTTGTGGGCTCCACTGCAATCTTCCGCTCCGAATCTCGCGGGGCGTTTGACTCGGCGGTGTAGCTCAGTTGGTTAGAGCACACGGTTCATACCCGTGGCGTCGCTGGTTCGAGTCCAGCCACCGCTACCATGGCACCACGCGTCGCGCGAGCGGCGCTGCAGTTTCTTGTATACAACACCATCACAACAGTGCAGATTGTTCATGACGGAGGAAGGTCGGACGCAGGCTCCTGCGCCGGCTCCGTCGAAGAGGTCCCCGAAGGAGGAGACTCATGGCGAAGCAGAAGTTCGAGCGCACCAAGCCGCATGTCAACATCGGTACCATCGGTCACGTCGACCACGGTAAGACCACTCTTACCGCGGCCATCACGAAGCGCCAGGCCGAGAAGGGCTTTGCGGACTTCACTCCGTTCGATCAGATCGACAAGGCTCCCGAGGAGCGCGAGCGCGGTATCACCATCGCCATCGCTCACGTCGAGTACGAGACGGACAACCGTCACTACGCGCACGTCGACTGCCCGGGTCACGCCGACTACGTCAAGAACATGATCACGGGTGCCGCTCAGATGGACGGCGCCATCCTCGTGGTCTCCGCCGCTGACGGCCCCATGCCGCAGACCCGTGAGCACATCCTGCTCGCTCGCCAGGTCGGCGTTCCCTACATCGTCGTCTTCCTGAACAAGGTCGACATGGTCGACGATCCCGAGCTCCTCGAGCTCGTCGAGATGGAAGTCCGCGAGCTGCTCTCCGAGTACGAGTTCCCGGGCGACGATACCCCTGTCATCAAGGGTTCCGCGCTCAAGGCCCTTGAGGGCGACGAAGAGTCCAAGAAGGCCATCTGGGAGCTCATGGAGGCCGTCGACACCTGGATCCCGACTCCCGAGCGCGACACCGACAAGCCGTTCCTCATGGCCATCGAGGACGTCTTCACGATCACCGGCCGCGGCACCGTCGCCACCGGTCGTATCGAGCGTGGCGTGGTCAAGGTCAGCGATGAGGTCGAGATCGTCGGTATCCACGCCGAGACCAAGAAGACGGTCGTCACCGGCGTCGAGATGTTCCGCAAGTTGCTCGACGAGGCGCAGGCCGGCGACAACGTCGGTGTCCTCCTTCGTGGCATCGCCCGCACGGAGATCGAGCGCGGCCAGGTCCTGTGCAAGCCGGGCTCGGTCACGCCCCACACCGAGTTCATGGGCCAGGTCTACATCCTGACCAAGGACGAAGGCGGCCGCCACACCCCGTTCTTCGACGGCTACCGTCCGCAGTTCTACTTCCGTACCACTGACGTGACCGGCGTCGCGCACCTCCCTGAGGGCACCGAGATGGTCATGCCGGGCGACAACGTCGAGATCCGCGGCGAGCTGATCAACCCGATCGCCATGGAGGACGGCCTCCGTTTCGCCATCCGCGAGGGTGGCCGCACGGTCGGCTCCGGCCGTGTCGTCAAGATCCTGAAGTAAGACGCTCCACCGCTGCGAACCTGCGGGGCCCGGTGCGAATGCCCGGGCCCCGTTTCGCCGCTTGGACCTGCGTCCGTTCGATTGACAGTGCGGAAAACGGGGTGCTAGAGTACCCTACCGCATCCGTACGCCCGCCGCGTTAGCGCGCGGCCGGTAGGAGGACTGATGAGAACGCTCGTCACACTGGCCTGCACCGAGTGCAAGCGCCGCAACTATACGACCAAGAAGAACAAGCAGAACAATCCCGAGCGGATCGAGTTCAAGAAGTACTGCAAGTGGTGCCAGACGCACACTGTGCACAAGGAGACGCGGTAGAACCTCGCTCCTGACACAGGCCAGTAGCTCCAATTGGTAGAGCGCCGGTCTCCAAAACCGGATGTTGGGGGTTCGAGTCCCTCCTGGCCTGCCAGAGAAACGCTCCGCCGCGGCACCCCGCGGCGGTTCAACGAGTGGCCCCACGCGGGTCGATGGAACGGAAGAAGAGAGAGATGGCTCAGGCGAAGGCAACCAAGAAGAACGTGTTCGCACGCCTCATAGGGTATTTCCGCAACGTCTGGGCGGAACTCAAGAGGGTGGTGTGGCCGTCTCGCAAAGAGGTAGTCAATTCGAGTCTGGTCGTCATCGTGACGCTCATCTTCTTCGTGGTGTTCACCCTTGCGGTAGACACGATCGTTCTTCAAGCGGTCCAGCTCATCGGCAAGATCTCGGTCGGGAGCTAGAACATGGCCAAGAAGTGGTACGTCATCCACACGTATTCCGGGTACGAGAACAAGGTCAAGACCAATCTTGAGCACCGGATCGAATCCATGGGTATGGGACACAAGATCTTCCAGGTCCTGATTCCCAAGGAGACCGTCACGGACATCAAAGAGGGTGGACGCAGGGTCACCAGCGAGAAGAAGGTGTTCCCCGGCTACATCCTCGTGCAGATGGAGCTCGATGACGATTCGTGGTACGTGGTGCGCAATACGCCCGGTGTGACCGGTTTCGTCGGGTCACAGGGCAAGCCGGTTCCCCTGAACCGCGACGAGTTCAACCGTATCGTCAAGCGTACCGAGGCCGGCGCCAAGCCCAAGACGTCGACGGACTTCGCAGAGGGCATGAACGTGAAGATCACATCCGGCCCGTTCGCGGAGTTCGACGGTACGATCGCCGAGGTCAATCTCGATCAGACCAAGGTCAAGGTCATGGTATCCATCTTCGGCCGTGAGACTCCGGTCGAGGTCGGGTTCGATCAGGTGGCGAAGATATAGCAGGCATCAACGGCCCGTGTCAGTGCCGGCGGGATGCGACGCCGGGCTTCTCGCGGATGAGGGTCGAGGGTTCGATAGACAAGCGAGCTGCGGCGCAGATGTGCGGCGCGAAACGAAGGACGTGACACTGACATGGCCAAGAAGGTCATCGGCTTCATCAAGTTGCAGATTCCGGGTGGCCAGGCGAACCCTGCGCCCCCCGTCGGCCCCGCGCTGGGCCAGCACCAGGTGAACATCATGCAGTTCTGCCAGGCGTTCAACGCCGACACCCAGGACAAGATGGGCACCATCATCCCGGTCGAGATCTCCGTCTACGAGGACCGCTCGTTCACCTACATCCTCAAGACGCCTCCGGCTGCGGTCCTTCTCAAGCAGGCTGCCGGTATCGAGTCCGGCTCCGGTGTTCCGAACAGGACCAAGGTCGCCTCGGTCACTACCGAGCAGCTCCGCCAGATCGCGGAGACCAAGATGCCCGACCTGAACGCGAACGACGTCGAGGCTGCGATGAAGATCATCGCAGGCACCGCGCGTTCGATGGGCGTCACCATCGAGGACTAGTCGTTTTCCGCGGCACGCCGCGGTGATGTGGGAGGGCCCGCCTGGCCCGTTGACCACGAGGAGGAACATCATGAAGCAAGGCAAGCGTATGCGAGGACTCGTCACTCAGGTCGACCGCGATAAGCTCTACATGCCGCTCGAGGCCGCCAGGCTGGTCAAGGAGTTGGCAGTCGCCAAGTTCGACGAGACCATCGAAGTCCACTTCCGTCTGGGCGTGGACACGCGTCAGGCGGACCAGCAGGTCCGCGGCTCCGTATCGCTCCCGCACGGAACCGGCAAGACCGTGCGCGTCGCCGTGTTCGCAGAAGGCGACAAGGCCCGCGAGGCCGAAGCGGCCGGTGCTGAGGTCGTGGGTAGTGATGATCTGGTGGAGCGTATCCAGGGCGGCTTCCTCGACTTCGACGCCACCGTCGCGACGCCGGACCAGATGAGCAAGGTCGGTCGTCTCGGCAAGATCCTCGGTACCCGCGGCCTGATGCCGAACCCCAAGCTCGGCACCGTCACCATGGACGTCGGTCGTGTGGTCAAGGAGCTCAAGGCCGGTCGTGTGGAGTATCGTGCCGACAAGTTCGGTATCGCACACGTCGGCATCGGCAAGGCGAGCTTCGACGCCACGGCGATCGTGGAGAACTACGGGACCGTCCTCGATGAGGTCCTGCGCGCGAAGCCGTCTTCGGCCAAGGGCAAGTACATCAAGTCCATCACTATCACGAGCACCATGGGCCCGGGAATCAAGATCGATCCCGCCAAGACCCGCGGCCTGCTCGATGAGGCGACCGCCTAGCAGCGGCGCTTCGTAGGTCGGGGTTGCGCAAGGGCCCCGGCTGTCGCATACTGACCTGCGCACTTCATAACTGAACACGAACGACGTACGTCTGCCGAAGACAGCAGGCACCCGGGCTACCGGGTTCAATGGGCCGAAGCTACGCAGGCCCGCCAGCCGAGGTGGGGATCCGACCGAAGGTCGGACAGAGCTGATCGATCATGCTCGTGGCCCCCGCTGAACTCGGCGGGGGCCACGTTCTTTTCCCGGCGTGATCGCCGGGATCACGTGGCCCGCGCGGAGAACCACACGGTTCTCACGTGGGTCGTGCGTGTAGGAAGGGAGGGAAACATATGCCGACACAGGCAAAGAGCGATGTGGTAGCCGAGATCAAAGACAAGTTGACCGCTTCCGGCGGTGTGATCATGGCTGACTACCGTGGTTTGTCCGTCAAGGACATGCAGGAGCTGCGGATCAAGATCCGCGAGGCGGGTGGAGAGGTCAAGGTCTACAAGAACACGTTGACCGAGATCGCTGTCCGTGAACTCGCGCTCCCCAACATGGACGAGTACCTTCAGGGGCCGACCGCCTTCGTGTTCGCAGGCGAGGACCCGGTCGCGCCCGCCAAGGCGCTGGTCGATTTCAAGAAGGGCCACGACGTCCTCGAGGTCAAGGGCGGCTACGTCCAGAACACCGTGGTCGATGCGGCGGGCGTCAAGGCGATCGCTGCCCTGCCGAGCCGTGAGGAGCTCATCGCGAAGATCATGGGCTCGCTCGTCAACCCGATCCGTGGGTTCATGTCGATGGCCAACGCACCCGCCGGTGCGCTCGCCCGCGCCCTTCAGGCCGTCGCCGATCAGAAAGCGGCCGCCTAGTTTCCAGGTTTGCTGACAGTCGCACCGGTCGGATGCCGCGTGCGGACAGATTGAGAAAGAGGAGATAGACAGATGGCTAACATCACCAAGGAAGAAGTACTCGAGTGGGTTAAGAACGCCCCGGCCCTCGAGCTCGCTGAGCTCGTCAAGGACATGGAAGAGGTCTTCGGCGTGTCCGCGGCCGCTCCCGTCGCCGTCGCCGCGGCTCCGGCCGCCGGTGGCGACGCTGCCGCCGAGGAGGAGAAGTCGAGCTTCGACGTCGTCCTCACCGGTGCCGGCGACAAGAAGATCCAGGTCATCAAGGTCGTTCGTGAGCTGACCTCCCTGGGCCTGAAGGAGGCCAAGGACGTCGTCGACGGCGCCCCCAAGGCCGTCCTTGAGGGTGTCAACAAGGAGAAGGCCGAGGAGGCCAAGGCGAAGCTGGAAGAAGCCGGCGCCGTCGTCGAGGTCAAGTAACTCGCTTCATCACTGTGTGAACCGCGCGTGCGCGGTGAAGCAGGGGGGCACGTGGCCGGGTCCGCTTGACGGGCCCGGCCATTGCCCGCCTGTTGGAACAGAAGTTGCCCCTTGCGTCAAGTGAGACGCTTGGGTATCTTTATCATTTGCGACTCTTCGTATCACCTCTACGCCTGAAGGAGGAATCGCCTGGTGCCCGGCAGACAAGGTTCCCCCGCCGTTCTTCGGCAGCGCCGCACTTTCGCAAAGATTCCCGAGATCCTCGAAGTACCTAACCTCATAGCGATACAGCGGGACAGTTTCGACTGGTTCCTCTCCGAGGGGCTGCACGAGACGTTCTCGGACATTTCCCCCATCGAAGACTTCACCGGTACGCTCGCCGTAGAGTTCGGCGCGCATGAGTTCGGCGATCCCAAGTACTCGGTCGACGAGTGCAAAGAGAAGGATATGTCGTTCCAGGCGCCGCTCTTCGTCGAGGTTCGGTTCATCAACAAGGAGTCGGGAGAGATAAAGGAGCAGCAGGTCTTCATGGGCGATTTCCCGCTCATGACCGATCGCGGCACCTTCGTCATCAACGGCACTGAGCGTGTCGTCGTTTCTCAGCTCGTCCGTTCTCCCGGTGTGTACTACGCCGAGGAGATGGACAAGACCACCGACAAGATCAACTACACCGCAAAGGTCATCCCCGCGCGTGGCGCGTGGCTCGAGCTTGAGACCGATCGTCGCGACATCGTGTCGGTGCGTGTCGACCGCAAGCGCAAGCAGCCCGTGACGGTGCTGCTCAAGGCCCTTGGTATCGCCGAGACGCGCGAGGAGATACTCGAGCTCTTCGGCGACTCGGAGTGCATCAAGATCACCCTGGACCGCGATTTCACCGAGACCCGTGAAGAGGCGCTTCTCGAGATCTACAAGCGCCTGCGTCCGGGCGAGCCGCCGACCGTCGAGTCAGCGCGCTCGCTTCTTGAGGGGCTGTTCTTCAATCCCCAGCGCTACGACCTTGCCAAGGTCGGTCGCTACAAGCTGGACAAGAAGCTCGGGCTGGACATGCCCGACAGCCAGTCCACGCTCACCAACGCGGACATACTCGCCGCCGTCCAGTACCTGGTCAAGCTGTGGGAAGGGGCCGAAGGCTACGATGTCGACGACATCGACCACTTCGGCAACCGCCGTATCCGCAGCGTGGGCGAACTCATCCAGAACCAGTTCAGGATCGGCCTTGCGCGCATGGAGCGTGTCGTCCGTGAGCGCATGACGACCCAGGACGTCGAGGAGATCACGCCTCAGTCCCTCATCAACATCAGGCCCATCGTTGCGAGCATCAAGGAGTTCTTCGGCTCCTCGCAGCTCTCGCAGTTCATGGATCAGACCAACCCCGTCGCGGGCCTCACGCACAAGCGTCGCCTGTCCGCGCTCGGACCCGGTGGTCTGTCCCGTGAGCGTGCGGGCTTCGAGGTCCGGGACGTCCATCCGAGCCACTACGGTCGCATGTGCCCGATCGAGACGCCTGAAGGCCCGAACATCGGCCTGATCGGTTCGCTCGCCACGTTCGCGCGCATCAACCCCTACGGTTTCATCGAGACTCCCTACCGCAAGGTGGTCAAGGGCAAGGTCACCGATGAGATCGAGTACCTCACCGCGGATGTCGAGGAGCGCTACGTCATCGCGCAGGCCAACGAGCCGTTCGATGCCAAGACGGGCAAGTTCTCCAATCCCAAGGTGCTCTGCAGGCTCAAGGGCGGAGAGCCCGAGGAAGTCGAGCCGACGGGCGTCCACTACATGGACGTCTCGCCGCGGCAGATGGTCTCCGTCGCCACGGCGCTCATCCCGTTCCTCGAGCACGACGACGCGAACCGCGCCCTCATGGGCTCGAACATGCAGCGCCAGGCCGTTCCGTTGCTGCGCCCGAAAGCGCCGCTCGTAGGTACCGGCATGGAGCACCGCGCTGCGGTGGACACCGGTGAGATCATCCTCGCCCGCCGCCCCGGCGTGGTCGAGTACGTCGACGCGTCCAAGATCGTCGTCCGCGCGGCGGACGGCAGTATCGACGAGTATCATCTGCCCAAGTTCATGCGGTCGAACCAGGGGACGTGCATCAACCACCGCCCGTTGGTGAACGAGGGTCGCGAGGTGCACACCGGCGATGTACTCGCCGACGGCCCCTCCTCCGAGATGGGCGAGCTCGGCCTCGGCCAGAACCTCATGGTCGCGTTCATGCCGTGGGAAGGCTACAACTACGAGGACGCGATCATCCTTTCCGAGCGTGTCGTCAAAGAGGATCTTCTGACCTCGATCCACATCGAGGAGTACGAGGTCGAGGCCCGCGACACCAAGCTCGGACCCGAAGAGATCACCCGGGAGATCCCCAACGTCGGAGAGGATGTGCTCGCCAACCTCGATGAGGACGGCATCATCCGAATCGGCGCCGAGGTCTTCCCCGGCGACGTGCTTGTCGGCAAGGTCACCCCGAAGGGCGAGACCGAGCTCACTGCTGAGGAGCGTCTCCTGCGTGCGATCTTCGGCGAGAAGGCTCGCGAGGTCCGCGACACGTCACTCAAGGTGCCGCACGGTGAGACCGGACGCGTCATCGCCGTTCGCAAATTCAGCCGCGACGAGGGCGACGACCTGTCGCCGGGCGTCAACGAGCTCGTCCGTGTGTACGTTGCGCAGAAGCGCAAGGTCTCAGAGGGCGACAAGCTTGCGGGCCGCCACGGCAACAAGGGCGTCATCTCCAAGATCCTGCCGATCGAGGACATGCCGTTCCTTGCCGACGGTACGCCCGTCGACATCATCCTGAACCCGCTGGGCGTTCCGTCACGTATGAACATCGGTCAGCTGCTTGAGACGCACCTTGGCTGGGCGGCGTTCGTCGGCTGGTCGGACGACCCCAAGCAGAAGACACCGGTCGAGGGTCCGATGACCGTCGCCACCCCGGTGTTCGACGGCGCACGCGAGTATGAGATCTCCGACTCGCTCGAAGCCGCAAACCGCAACATGCAGCTCAAGTACCAGGCGCGTTTCGGCAAGAAGGCGCTCGATTCACTCGTGCCGCAGATCAGCCGCGAGGGCAAGACCCCGCTGTTCGACGGTCGTACCGGCGAGCCGTTCCGCGAGCCGGTCACGGTGGGCCAGATCTACATCCTCAAGCTGCTGCACCTGGTCGACGACAAGATCCACGCGCGTTCGACGGGTCCGTACTCGCTCATCACCCAGCAGCCGCTGGGTGGTAAGGCGCAGTTCGGTGGTCAGCGCTTCGGAGAGATGGAAGTCTGGGCACTGTACGCGTACGGCGCGGCCTATGTGCTTCAGGAGATCCTCACAATCAAGTCGGACGACGTCCTCGGCCGCGTGAAGGCCTACGAGGCCATCGTCAAGGGCGAGAACATCCCTGAGCCCGGTATTCCCGAGTCCTTCAAGGTCCTCGTCAAGGAGATGCAGTCGCTGTGTCTCGACGTCGAGATCCTGTCCGAGGACGGCGGCGAGATCGAACTCAAGGAAGAGGACGAGGATATCTTCAAGACGGCCGAGGAACTCGGCATGGATCTCGGATCCGTCGACGACAGTGCTGTCGCCGCGGACACCGACGCCCTCGAAGAGCTTCTGGAGAGCGATATCTCCGCACTGGACGACCTCGCCGGCGACGAGCCTGTGTCTGCCGACGACATGAACGAGGAGGAGTAAGCCTTGCTCGATGTCGATGTGAACAACTTCGATAGGCTCCGGATCGGTCTTGCCTCCTCAGAGCAGATCCGCCAGTGGTCGCGTGGCGAGGTCAAGAAGCCGGAAACCATCAACTACCGCACGCTCAAGCCTGAGAAGGACGGACTCTTCTGCGAGAAGATCTTCGGTCCGACGAAGGACTGGGAGTGCTACTGCGGCAAGTACAAGCGTGTCCGCTTCAAGGGCATCGT
>CAZMFQ010000004.1:0-201066 GCA_964565645.1 uncultured Eubacteriales bacterium | reverse complement strand
GCTCGTCGGGCTCATAACCCGAAGGTCACAGGTTCAAATCCTGTCCCCGCGACCAGAACTTACGCAGGTCAGATACCTCAAACGGTGTCTGGCCTGTTTGCTTTGTCAGACCCGTTTCCAACACTTCTTCTAACACTTGAAGCGAGAAGCACTTCGCCACAATGGAAATGGTTGGGAGTCGGGGGCGAACATCGGAGTCGTATCAGTTACGGGATGACAGCCGGACGCCGCATCACCTCCTTCCGCTGCTGACGGCTGGTGGTTGGGGTCATGTGAGAAGAGGACGACTTCGAAATGACGGGTCATGTCAGACCCGGGTGATACCGTCGACGGAAGGTCGACGAGAAGGAGTATCATAGAACACATGTTCGGTACGATTGATATGCATGAAGTGGTCGAACAGTCGGTTCAGGTAGCTGTCTGGATGCAAGCGATGGCGGCCGAGTATGAGGCGCGTGCCATCCACGAGCTCCTGACCACTGGGCCTCTTTGGCTGCGCCTGACGATGGCCGTGAGCATGATCATCGGTGCGCTGGAGAGCGCAAGGCGATTGTTCCGACGTGCGGGGATCAGATTCTAGTGTCGAGGGGTAGGGGGCACATATCTCGCGATTCCGGTTGCGCTCGATCTATTGCCCGCTCGCGTACCGAATCCGATTTTCGAAACCCGGGGGCTTTTCGATGCGCTTCTCGGTACTGAGAGGACCTCTGCCCTCGCATTCGCTCGGGCTAGTCTTCTAGCGGAAGCAATACCACCTCATCATCGACGATGCTGTCTCAGGAGCTGATTCACTTGGATGACGTCCTTCCAGGCGAGGAGAACACTGGTCGGCCTTTGGGGGCCGAGGAGCTGCGGCTGTACCAGCGACTCGCCAAGATAGCGCCAGCAGCGGCGACCATGTTCATGGACGCAACCCGCCTGATGAGCGACTGCGAGGACATCGAATCGCGGACGCACCTCATCGCGCACCTCGTCAGGGAAATCGAGTCGACGCTGACGGCGATGCTTGACCCGCAGGGCGGGAAGAACCCGAAGGGCGACTACGACAAAGAGGACGCCAAGCGGGAGCGCATCATCGCGGCACTGGATCTCAGAGCTGATGAAGCATGGGTAGTTCTCGCCTCGAGACGCAACAAGGAGAAACTCCATCCGTCGCGCTGGGCCCATAGAGACGGTTCCAGTTTGGATCGGGTGCGCGGCGCCAACGACGACTTCCACAGATTCTGGCGACTGCACTTGACCATGTTCGATGCCCTGCTCGACGTGTTCGAAAGGCGCTCGGTATTCATCCAGCAGCACATCAGCGAGATCGTGGGACGCGGACCAAGCGCGAAATCGGCAAAGGCCCTGGCTGCTCGTATGCCGAGGGATTTCGTCACGCAGCGTGAGCTGTTCGTACAATGCACGGCTCCGGAATGGCTGTCCCCGTTGCACAAGGTCGGACTCTTGAACTCGCCGCCGGAGCCCGAGACCACCGATGAAGGCAAGCGCTACTACGGTTGGCCTGCTGGCGACTACCTGGCCCAGATGGCTTCGGTGCAGGCAGCACAGGACGAGGTTGCGGCAATCCTCGAGAGTCTCCCGCCCACCGAGAACATGTACGCCTACCAGAACGTCGTTGAAGCCGCGAAGAACCTGCCGGCTCCCCTTGCGGCGCGTCTCGTGCCGCAGGTAGCGCGAGGTATTGCCCTTGGCTCGCGCCTGCCGCTAGAACACGAGATCGCCGAACTCGTGTCGAATCTGGCTTCTGGTGGAATGCTCGATGATGCCTACGCTCTGGCCACGCCACTCCTTCGTCTTGAGGCTCGGGAGGGACCGTTCTCTCAGGACCTTGTCAGCCAGTATGGCGACTGGGGATTCGGCGAGGCCTGCGACGGAATCAGTGGGGCTCTGATAGACGCTGATCCGGAGAGGGCGTTGCGCTTCGCGGCTGACCTCCTTGAGGCGGCGGTCGCACTTGCGAACGGCGAGCGAGACACCGAGTGGGACATGTCCGAGTACTGGCGCCCGGACATTCGTGATAGCGATGACAACCGAGGCTCGGAACCACGCAATGCCCTGGTAACCTTCGTGCGTGATGCGGCCTCGAAGTGCGTGGCATCCGGTCGAATGACAGTAGCTGAGTGCGTCGAAAGGCTTACGGAACGCAAGCCCGTGGTCTTCAGGCGCGTTGCCATCGACCTGCTTGCGCAGCATCCGGCTGACGCCATGGATCTGACCACCCGCTACTTCCTGTTGGGGATCAGCGACGACGAGCAGCGCATCAGCCTAGAGATGGCCCGACTCCAATCCGTCGCCTTCGCCATCGTTCCTGAGGCCGCCAGGGAGGAGTTCCTGCGTGCCGCCTTCGAAGGTCCCGAGCTGGGGGACTGGAGGGCAAGGTTCATAGAGTGGAAGGGCTCGGCCCCGTCTGCGGACGATGAAGACGGCTACATACGCGCATGGCGCGTGAGGCGCCTCTTCCCTGTTAAGGACCACCTGTCAGCAGAACAGCTCTCCCAGTACGAACAGATGGCGGAGAGATTCGAGAAGCAGCCCACATGGGATGACTACGCTCAGTTCAAGGTGCGCAGCGGATGGGGCGATCGCCCGCCAGTCGATAGCGACACGCTTGCCGGGATGGACATCGAAGAACTCACGGCGTATCTCAGGGATTGGGCCCCCAAGAAGGAGGACGACTTCCTTGGGCCTACCATTCGAGGCTTGGCCTCCCAGCTTGAGTCCATCGTCGAATCCGACCCGGGTCGCTTTGCCCCTGTAGCATCGGACTTCCTCGATCTGAAGCAGGACTACGTCAATGCCGTGATCCACGGATTCGAGCAGGCATTGCGTAAGGGAACGGAGTTCCAGTGGGAGGGAGTCATCGACCTCTTGCGGGGATGCACGCTGGAGCATCGCTACGAACACACGGGCGCAGGTCGCACTGACGGAAATGAGACACTCGCTGTCTCAGCGAGTCTGCTGACCGACGGAATGCTGTCTCAGTCGACTCCTATCCCGGCACCGCTTCTGCCTGCGGTCTGGGAGATTCTCCTGCCCGTTTTCGAAGACCCGAACCCCACTGAACCACACGAGGCGGAGTTCGGTGGATCGAACATGGACCCCTTCACACTCTCGCTGAACACGGTCCGCGGGAAGGCGGCTCACGCTCTGATGGCGTACATGCTCGAAGCTGCGAAGCAGGATGGCGTCTTCGACCTGGAACTTGAAGATCGACGCGGCATTTCGTCCCGACCTGAGGTGGCAGAGAAGCTTGAGCAACTGCTTGACACCACGAGCGAGAAGTCGCTGGCGGTGCGCGCGGCAATCGGCGCCCGCTTGGATTGGATCGCCATCGTTGATCCCGAGTGGCTTCGCACGCATTGGGAAGCCCTGTTTCCGGCCGATGACCTGGCGCGTCGGCACGTCGTGTTCGATGCATATCTCACGTTCGGAACCATACGCAAGCCGCTCGTACCGCTTCTCCGTAGCGAATACCGTTTCCGCGTCGAGCACATCGCCGACGAACCCCCGGTGGTGTGGGAGCGAAACGAACCGGCTCAAGCACTTGCGAGACACATCATCGTTATGTATCTCGCCGGTGCGATCGAACTGGATGATGAACTCATGGAGCTCCTCTATGGCGAGCCGGCCCAACCCTTCTGGGAGACCGCCTCGGTCCACGCGCCGCGGCTCGCTGCAGCACGTAGGGACACGAAGGAGGGCGTAGAGCCAGAGTTCCTTGATCGTGCACGCTCGCTCTGGGAACGTCGGATTGGCCTGGCGGAGGACGCCGGCGCCGCCGGAAGACCGCTCGATGCGCATCGCGACGAGATGATGGCCTTCGGTGCGATGGTAGATTCCACCTTGTTCGCGTCCGACTGGTGGCTGACGCAGCTTGAACGAGTGCTTGCTCTTGTCCACTGGGTTGAGCCCGACTTCATGGTCCTGAAGGGCCTCGCCGAGGACGCGGGCAGACATCCTAGCCGAGTTGTGGAGGCAGCCACACAGCTACTTATCCACGACCCTGAGGGCTACATGCACCACGCTTCACGCAGGGAATACATGACAATCGTTGAGGCCGGAATCGACTCGACTGATCCGGAGGCCGCACTCAAGGCGCGCGAACTGGCGAACCGCCTTGCGGCTAAGGGCATGAGTGACTTCCGGCCGTACGCGGTGCCCGAGGACTAGTGCGGACACCTTCGCCTCGTATCGCTAGGCAACAGTCACTTGGCGATCGGACCTCGGGCCCGCGCGCATAGTCTCCCTCGGCGTCGTCGTGGTAGCCTTGTGTCAGGTCAATTGAGTCGAGGGGTGTAGGCGATGCGCGAAGAGAACACGGTCGTTGTGCTAGAAGATCAGGAACTCGGGGGAATCGAGATTCTCAGGGAGGCAGAGCCGTCGTGTGCAACGGGAAGTACCGTCGTTGAGGCCCTGCACGACGTGACCTTGTCGAACGTCAATCAGTGCCAGTGCACGGACAACTACTGCGCTTGCACTAGCTAGCACCAAGAGGTATGCGATCAGTGCCGAACGGGCGGATGGCAGCGCGGAAGCGGTGCTTTCCAGGGGCCCTCGTGTACTGCGGTCCGCAGACGCGGGCTTCGATCAAGTAGGCCTCTGAATGTCCCTCAAGCCCAGTGCGTTCAACATCTGGCAGTTGCGTGGAGAAGGCATCTACCTCCTCAATAGCGCGACTCGCGCTGTTGCCAGGGTTGACCAAGATACATACCATGCCATGTCGAGCACTGATCTGGCCCACGTTCCCCCTCATGCCCAGGAGGCGCTCTCCCGGAACGGGTTCCTCGTCGACGCAGACGTTGACGAGGTGGGACTACTGAAGGCATCGTACCGGCGGGCGCGCGAAGACCAAGAGTACGTCTTCATGACGCTGCTGCCGACGATGGCGTGCAACTTCGCCTGTCCGTATTGCTTTGAGTCCGTCAAGGCCGGGCGCCTAACGAGCGAGCGGCTGCTCACGCTGAAGCGATTCTCAAGCAAGCTGTTCCCGAAGAAGCGCCTGGTTCACATCACGGTCTTCGGTGGCGAGCCTTTGCTCGAGATTCCGGTTCTCCAGGATTACCTGGGGTTCGTGGTGTCGCTTGCGACCGAACATGGGTTCAAGTTCGACGCAGGAATCACTACCAACGGCTACTTCCTCGACTACGACACGGCTCGGATGTTGGCCACAGAGCTCAATATGGTCACGTTCCAGGTAACAATTGACGGGTGCGAGGCAACGCACAATCAGTCAAGAACTCATCGCGGAATCGATCGAACGTACGGACGGGTGCTCGAGAACTTCCGGTCGCTGGTTCGACTGAATCAGGAGCTAGACGGTGCCATTGATCCAGCTCTCAGGGTGAACTTGCTCAACAACACGGTTGAAGAGGTCGCCGAGTTGCTGGAGGAGTTCTCGGAGCCAGAGAAGGCCTACTTTCGAGTGTACTTCCGGCCCGTCTACAACACTCGTCTGTTCTCGGCCACGAACGTGAACGACGAGAATCAGGAGACCTTCTACGATCTCGCCGCCTCACTTGGCTTCCGCGTGGCCCCTGCACACCCTGACCGGTTCCGATTCTGCGAGGGCGATGGTGGTCCAAACACGCTGCACGTGCTTCCCGACCTATCCATCTGGAAGTGTGTCAACGACCTGGACTTCCAGCCAGCTATGGTGGGGCGCATCTCTCAGGACGGTGAGATCGAGCTCAACGCCGGGGCGGACGAGGCGTGGCGCCGGAACGACCCATTCGAAGATGAGACGTGTCGTGCATGTAGCCTGCTTCCGATGTGTTGGGGTGGCTGTCCTCTCCGCTACGCCAAGACAGGCGATAGGCGCTGTCTTGAGGAGAGGACCCACGATCTCGTGAAGGTCTTCATGCGAGATCAGGGGATGCATCGACTGTGACGCTTCTAACACTTCTTCTAACACTTTGAGCCGGAACCAGATGGAACGTCAGGTAGCCACACCCTCGCCGAGCAGGACTAACGGGATTCACCACTGTCCGCACGCCCTGCTTGGGCGTCACTCATAACCCGAAGGTCACAGGTTCAAATCCTGTCCCCGCGACCAGTAAATACGAAGGTCGGGAAGGCGCAGCCATCCCGACCTTCTTCGTTTCCGGCGGCGGAGTGTCTTGGCTATCGCACTCCGACCGCCCACACGCTTGCTGCGGCGAGCGCCCCACCGATCCACGAGCCGACGCGGTGGAGCCGCACCACCCAGACGGGCGCTGATCCCATTGCGCTGATCACACCGCCCGATGCGAAGAGTGCCATCGCCACCAGGGCCATCGCTGCCAGGAGCATCCATGTCGCGGGAGTGAAGCGAGCGTCCTGATAGGCCCGGTAGAAGGCGATGCCCATGTAGACGACCGCAGCCAGGTCCACGAGCTTGTGCACGTTGAGCAGTAGTCCGCTATGGGGACGGCCGGCCCGGGTCATCCACACCCCCGAGACAAAGACGACCGCCGCTGCCAGCGCCAGCCAGACCCATCGAAGCGACATCAGCCCGTCGCCCCCTCCCGCAGCGTGCCGGAGTCAGCCGACATCCCGCATCATCTGCTCGATCGACTCGACCGACGTGCGAACGGCGGCCAGGTCGGTCCGCATGCCTTGCTGTGCGTCGCGAATCTCAGCCGCGAGGCCCTCGTACTGGCCGGCGAGCTCCTTGTACTGCGCACCATACTTGCCCTTTGCCTCGCGGTCGGCCTCAGCTCCGCGCGCCGCCACGATCGTCGCGTAGACCGACACGCCGGTGAAGAGCAGCGCCACCAGTACGATCGCGGTAGGCCATCCCATGTTCATCGGTTCCGTCCTTTCTCGGCATGCTCGCTGTCCATGCTCAGCGTCTTCGTCGCCCGTACGACCCGCTCGGGCGTCAGGTGCTCGTCGAAGTCCGCCACCCGGTAGTAGCGAAGCGCCTTCCCGTCCTCCGAGACCTCGTGGCGTCCGACCACGAGGCCTGCCTTCTCCAACGTCTGCAGATGCATGTGAAGCAGGGGGCGGCCGATGCCCAGTTCGCGCGCCAGCTCGCTCACATAGCTCTCGCGTTCGCTCAGCGCGGCGAGGATTCGCAGGCGGTGCGGATTGCCGAGGGCCCCCAGCATCTGCAGAAGCTGATCACCTGTTCGCTCGTCCGTCATGTTCCTCCTTCACATGTCAGCATATCCTGACAGGTGTCGGTGTGGACTGTCAATAGGCGCTGCGCATCGGCCGGGTCCGGGCGGGTGACGCGGGCGTCGATCGGCCCGCCGAAGAGTAGGCGGCAAGCAGCAGCAAGGCCATCCAGCTGGACCAGTGTGAACACCATCGGAGCCGCTACCGGGCACGCTGACCGCGGCGGGAGTTCGAGTTCGCGGGATTCCGGTTTCTGATAGACGCAATCCGCGCCCCATCACTCCTGACCCCCAACTCGTAGTAATGAAGAAGCCTGAGCGCCAACCCCGTGTGTGAAGCGAGGCACAAGGGCATAGGGTTGATGTCGACCGTGAAATGGCTCACACCTGGCAAGCAAGTCGGTGTTCGTGCGCCGTTGGCCCCCGGAGACGACGCAGTGTACTTGAGTGCATGCGTACTCGTTGCAGGGGGAGACCATGGACCTTCGTGTGACACGGGCCGAACCGACACCGGGGCTCACCGACGACCGTCGCCTGACGCGTACGATCGCGGTCGCGGCCCTCATCCTGTTCATCACGCTCCTTGCGCTGTTCACCGGCGATCTGGACATGATTTGGCCGCTCTACCTGGTCCCCGTCCTGCTCGCCGCCCTGTCCCACGGCGTGTCCGGGGCCATCCTGGCCACGACGGTCTGTGTCGGTATCGCAGCCCTCGTGATGCCGGGCACCGATCACACCGCCGCCGTGCGTCTCGGCATGATCGTGGGGTTCACGACGTTTCTTGCAGGCGGGGTCGTGGTGGGACGCGCCGCGAGCCGCGCCGAGCGTCGCGTGCGCGAGACCGAGCAGGCATCGGTGTTCGATCGTGAGACGGGTCTGCTGAGCTCCTCGGCGTTACAGGAGAGTCTTGCACGAGAACTCGACCGCAGCACTCGGCACGGCTTCGACGTGGCTCTGGTCGTTGCTCGTGTCGACGACCTCGAGGCGTTTCATGAGCAGTTCGGCGCATACAAGGCGGGGCTGCTCCTCGAACACATGGCCGAGGTCGTGAGCATCTCAGCACGGGGGAGCGACATCGTGGGACGCCTCGCTCCCGACGTGTTCGCCGTCGTCGCGCCGTTCGCCTCGTCCGCCGAGGCCGCCGTGATCGCGACGCGCATCGACGAGGCGATCGCGCACGCGTCGTTCGAGGGCGATGCGCTCGAGCCCGCGGCACATTGCCGCGCGAGCGTGGCCTGGGCGTCTTTCCCCCGGGAGGCGCCCGGCCTCGACGCGCTCGTCGAACTTGCGGCCGAACGCCTGGCCACCGCCCCCGGGGAGGCCCCCTCATGAGGACTCTCGGTGCTGCCGTCCCGTTGTTCGCCTTCTGGCTGGTACTCACCGGCTCACTCGCAGTGGGCGAACTGCTCACAGGCGTCGGACTCTCGCTGCTCCTGGGCTGGTGGGCTGTCCGGGCGCTATGGGCCGCGGGTGACGAGCCGTCGCTCAGCGTCGCGCAGGCAGGGCGCTTCTGCGTGTACCTGCTGTGGCTGATCAAGGAGATCGTCGCGGCCGCGGTGGGGGTCGCGGAGAAGGTGCTCGATCCCCGGATGCCCATCGATCCGGTCGTGATCGTTCATCGCAGCCCGTTGGAGCGCACCGTCGCCAGGGTCGCCTTCGCCAACTCGATCACGCTCACCCCGGGCACGCTCACCGTCGATCTGGATGAGTCCGGCTACATCGTGCACTGCCTGTGTGAGACGTTCGCGACCGGCATCGAGAACGGGGACATGGAGTCACGGATCCATCGCGTCTTCGAGGAGTAGTGATGGAAGCCTTCTTCTGGGGCCTCGGCATCTTCTTGCTCGTCAACGCACTGTTGTGCCTGGTCAGGGCGTATCTCGGGCCGACCGTCGCCGACAGGATACTGGCGGTCAACATCGTCGGCACCAAGACCCTCGTCGTGCTCGTGCTCCTCGCATACATCTTCGGCCGCAGCCTCTACCTCGACGTCGCGTTCGTCTACGGCCTGCTCAACTCCGCGGTCACCATCATCGCCGCCCATCTGATGGAGACCGGCCGGCTGATAGGGGACTGGTCATGAGCGCGCTCGCCGCCATCGTCCAGGCCCTCTCGATCATCCTGTGCGTCGTGGGCGCGTTCTTCTTCTTCGTCGGCACGCTGGGGATCCTGCGGTTCCCGGACTTCTTCTCGCGGACACACGCGGCCACCAAGTGCGACACCGTGGGCGCAGGGTCTATCCTGCTCGGGCTCACGCTGCTCGAGGGCTTCACCCCCGACGCCCTCAAGCTCCTTGCGCTCGCCGCGCTCGTACTGCTCTCGAGCCCCACGGCCGGCCACGCCCTGGCGCGTGCCGCATACCGCACCGGGCTCAAGCCTTGGCGCGCACCGTCCGCGGACGGAGGCGGTGAGATCGTATGAGCAAGGCGTTCGACATCATGCTCATGGTGCTGCTGATCAGTTGCGCGATCGCGGTCATCCGCACCAAGGACCTGCTCGGCGCCGTGGTCATCTTCTCGACCTACAGCCTGGTGCTGTGCCTGCTGTGGCAGCACCGGGGCGCGCCCGATGTGGCGATGACGGAGGCCGCGGTCGGCGCTGGCGTCACGACGGTGCTCTTCCTGCTCGCCATCGGCAAGACGGTGAGGCGGGAGAAATGAAGCGCGCACTGACAGCCGCCCTGCTCGTGGTCGTGGCGCTGCCGATGCTCTACGCGGTCGCCCAGCTTCCCGCGCACGGCAGTCCCGACAGCCCCGCCTACACGCACGTCTCCGCGCGCTACCTGGAAAAGGGGGCCGAGGAGGCGGGGGCCGAGAACATCGTGACCGACGTCATCCTCAACTACCGCGGGTTCGACACCAACGGTGAGGTCACGGTGATCTTCACCTCGCTCGCCGCCGTCCTTGCCGTGCTGCTTGGAGTGCGTGCAGGCGAGGAGCCGATCGCGAAACGACCCGCCTCGCCGGTCGAGGTGAGCGTCGTCGTCTCGTTCGTGGTCCGCCTGTTCGCACCGGTCATCGCGCTGTTCGCGGTCTACGTGGTCCTGCATGGGCATGTCTCGCCGGGCGGCGGCTTCCAGGGCGGCGCCGTCCTCGCCTCGCTCCTCATCGTGATGACCGCGGTCCTCGGTCGCGCGCAGGGAGAGGCGCTGGTACCGCTTCGCGCACGCCGCTGGCTGCAGATCGCCGCACCGCTCGCGTTCATCGCGGTCGGCACGGCCGGTGCGGTCCTGTTTGGCAACTACCTGCAGTTCCCGCGCTCGCACGAGCTCGCGTGGCTCACCACGGCGTGGCTCACCATCATCGAGGTCGGGATCGGCGTGGGCGGGGCGGCCATCCTCGCGACCATCTTCTGGACGATGGGGGAGGACGCATGATCGACGCGCTGTGGACGAACCTGGACTACGTGGGCTCGGTGGTGCTGTTCTGCATCGGCCTGTACTGCGTCATCACCAAGAACAACCTCATCAAGAAGTTCATCGGGCTCAACATCATGGAGACCTCGGTGTTCGCCTTCATCGTGGCGCTCGGTGTGGTGGACGGCGGCGACGCGCCGATCATGGGCTCGGGCGCTGCGGCACCGTTCACCAACCCGATCCCGCAAGCGCTCATCCTCACCGGGATCGTGGTCGCCGTCAGCACGACCTCGCTCGCCCTGAGCCTCATCATCCGCATCTATCGCCACTGCGGGACGATCGAGGCCGACGAACTGCGGGAGATGGAGTAGATGAACGCCGGGACGATGATAGTTGCGGCCATCATCCTGCCGCTCCTGGGCGCGGTACTCACGCCGGTCGTGGCGGGGCGCGGCGCTCGTCGGGCAGGGCTGTGGGCCCTCGGCGTGATGCTCCTCACGTCCGCGGTCGGGCTCTACCTCATGGTCCATGTGGCCCAGGTCGGGCCGTTCTCAGCGTATCTCGGAGGCTGGGAGCCGCCCTACGGCATCGAGCTGCGCTTCGACGAGTTCTCCGCGTCGATCAGCGTCATATGCCTGCTCGGCACCCTCGCGATCCTCTTCTCGTTCCGCTACGCCGAGAAGGAACTGCCGGCCCAGCGACTCCCGTACTACTACACCCTGTTGCTCCTGAACCTCGCGGGCATGATCGGCTTCGTGGTGACCGGCGACCTGTTCAACCTCTTCGTGTTCATGGAGATCCTGTCGCTGTCCAGCTACGCGCTCGTCGCGGTGAGCGGCGAGCACATCGCCGAGATGGCGGCATTCAAGTACCTCATCATGGGCGCGGTCTCCTCGCTGCTCGTGCTCCTGGGCATCGGGGTGCTCTATGCGCTTACCGGCAGCCTGAACATGGCGGACATCTCGTCGCGGCTCAGCGGAGCGCCCGAGGCGCCCGCGATGCTCGCGTTCGCCGTGATCGTCGCGGGGTTCATGGTCAAAGCGGCGCTCTTTCCGCTGCACATCTGGCTGCCCGACGCCCACGCGATCGCGCCGAGCCCGGTGAGCGCGATCCTTTCGGGCCTCGTGGTCAAGACGGGTCTTCTGGGACTGATCCGGATGTATCAGATCTACTACGGCGCCCGTGTCCTCGATCTGAGCGCGCTGAACCTCATGCTCGTGTGGCTCGGGGCGATCTCGATCGTGATGGGCGCGTTCTTTGCCATCTTCCAGGAAGACATCAAGATGATGCTCGCGTACTCGACGATCTCCAACGTGGGCTACATCGTCATGGGGCTCGGGCTTGCGAGCCGCTACAGCATGATCGGCGCGACGGTCCACATCTTCAACCACGCGATCATCAAGGCCACGCTGTTCCTGGGAGCCGGCGCCATCATCTACCGTACGGGCTACCGCAACTTGACGGACCTGCGGGGGATCGGGCGCTCCATGCCGCTCACGACCGCCGCGATCTCGATCGGCGCGATCTCGATCGTGGGCATGCCGCCGACCGCGGGGTTCCTGTGCAAGTGGTACATCGCGCTCGGCGCGATCGAGGCGAACCAGCCGGTGTTCGGCTTCGCGCTCGTGTTCGGTGCGCTGTTCATCTTCGTGTACTACATCCGGATGGTGAACGCCTTCTACTTCCAGCAGCCCGTTCACGCTGAGATCTCGCAGGTCAAAGAGGCGCCGCTCAGCATGCTCGCCCCTGTGCTCGTGCTGGCGGCGCTCTGTCTGATCATGGGCATCCTCGGCAGACTGCCCCTGAGCTTCATCGAGCCCGCGGTCACGCGGCTGCTCGGGCCGATGGGGGGTTAGGCATGGAAGTCATCGACCTCAGACCGATGCTCGCGCCGGCGATCTCCTTCGCGTGCGCGGGGCTCGTGTTCCTCACGAGGCGCAGCCGGTTCTGGCTGTACTTTTGGAGCCTGAGCGCTGCGGCGGTGAAGCTCGTGGTCGTTATCTCCATGCTGCCCGGTGCACTCAAGGGGACCGTGTTCGTCTACAAGCTCGTCGACTTCACGCCGGGCATCGGGATCGGGTTTCGGGCCGACGCGCTCGGGATGTTCTTTGCGGCGGTCAGTTCGACGCTGTGGCTGATCACGACGGTGTACGCGATCGGCTACATGGAGCCCGAGCACGCGAAGACGCGGTTCTTCGGCTTCTTCGCGCTGTGTGTCTCGGCCACGGTGGGCATCGCGTTCGCGGAGAACATCCTGACGCTGTTCCTGTTCTACGAGACGCTCACCATCTGCACGTACCCGCTCGTCATCCACGAGCAGACCCCCGAGGCGATGAAGGCGGGCAGGAAGTACCTGACCTACACGCTCATCGGCGGCGCGTTCGTGCTGCTCGGGTCGGTCGTGACCTACGACATGGCCGGCACCCTCACGCTGAGCAAGCCCGGCATCCTGTCGCTGTCGGCGGGGGTGGGGCCGCTCTCGTGGCTCCTGTTCGCGTTCGTGATCGGCTTCGGCGTCAAGCTGGCGATCATGCCGCTGCATGGCTGGCTGCCGAGCGCGATGGTGGCGCCGACGCCGGTCAGCGCCCTGCTGCACGCGGTCGCGGTGGTCAAGGCGGGCGCTTTCGGGCTGCTTCGGGTGTTCTACAACGTGTTCGGGGTCGCGCTTCTGCGTGAGTTGCCGCTGGTGAAGTGGCTGTCGTGGGTCGCTGTGTTCACGATCTTTGCAGCGTCGTTCATCGCGATCTTCCAGGACAACTTCAAGCGAAGACTCGCGTACTCGACGATCAGCCAGCTGAGCTACATCGTGCTCGGTGCCACGTTGCTGACCCCGTACGGCGCCACGGCCGCGATCGCCCACATCGCGAACCAGGCGTTCGCCAAGATCACCATGTTCTTTGTCGCGGGCTCGATCCAACGCACCACCGGCAAGACCCAGGTCCACGAGTTCGCGGGACTCGGGTACCGGATGCCCTACACGATGGGGGCGTTCACCGTCGCGGCGCTCAGCTTCGTGGGCTTCCCGATGTTCGCCGGCTTCGTGACCAAGTGGTATCTGTCGCTCGGTGCGCTCCAGGCCGGCGAGTGGTGGTTCGCGATCGTGATGGTCGTAAGCTCGCTCCTCAACGCCGCCTACTGGTTCCCGATCGTCTACATCGCGTTCTTCAGGGTCCCGCCCGGCACGCGGGTGGACGTGCGTGAGGCGCGCCCGACGTTGCTGTGGCCGACGCTGATCTGCGCGGTCTACGTCGTCTTGCTCGGTCTGACCACACAGGTTCCCGGCATGCCCTTCTCGCTGGCGGAGGCTGCCGTCCATTTCGTCTTCGGCATGTAGGGGGTGGGTGTCTTGGATGCCCGGATGATCACGTCGTTCCTGCCGCCGGTCGCATTCCTGCTGCCGATACTGGCGGCGGCCGTCATCGTGCCGGCGACCGCTCGACACGAGCGACTGCGCAGGGTCGGGCTGACCCTGGCCAGCGCGACGACCGTGGTGGTCGCGGCATGGTTCGTGCCCGGCGTGCTCGACGGCGCGGTCTACGAGACGCACGTCATTCAGGTCACACCGGCGATATGGATGTACCTGCGTGTCGACGCGATGGGGGCGCTCTTCGGGCTGACCGCAGCCGTGCTATGGCTGCTCGCGCTCGTGTACTCGTTCGGCTACATGGAGGGCGGCAAGCGCCTGGGCAGGTACTACGCGTTCCTCGTGCTGGCGCTCGGCTGGACCATGGGTGTCGCGTACGCCGGCAACCTGCTCACGTTCCTCATCTTCTACGAACTGTTCTCGATCCTGACCTACCCGCTCATCGTTCACGAGGAGACGCCCGAGGCGATGGCCGCGGGCACCAAGTACATCATCTATATCCTGATCGGCGGCTCGCTCGTTCTGCTGGCGGTCGTTTCGACCTACTTCCTCGCCGGGGACCAGACCCTCACGCCCGCAGGTCTGCTCAGCATGGACATGGGCCGCAGCAGGCTCGTCGCGGTCTTCTGGTGCTTCGTGGTGGGCTTCGGGGTCAAGGCGGCCCTCGCGCCGCTCTACGGATGGGTCCCCGACGCGCATCCGGCCGCGCCAGCGCCGTTCTCCGCCGTGCTTTCAGGCGTGATGGTGGCGGCAGGGAGTTTTGGCATCATGCGGGTGTTCTACAGCGTGTTCGGCGTCGAGCTCGTGCGCGAACTCGGTCAGGCGCCCTATCTCGCGGGTGTCGCGGCCTTCACCGTTCTGTTCGCGGCGATACTCGCGGTCAACCAGGAGAACCTCAAGCGACGGCTCGCGTACTCGACGATCAGCCAGATGGGGTACGTGGCCCTCGGCGTGGCGCTCCTGGGGCAGCAGGCTGCCACGGGCGCGCTCGTGCACATCACGAACCATGCGTTCATGAAGGGCGCGCTGTTCCTGTGCGCCGGACTGTTCATCAAGCGGGCCGGGGCGCGCAAGGTTAGCGAGCTCGATGGGATCGGTCGCGTCATGCCTGTCACCTCGGGGGCCTTCGCGCTGGTGGCGCTCAGCATGATCGGCACACCCCCGCTGTCTGGCTTTGTGAGCAAGTGGTACCTCGGTCTCGGCATGCTCGACGTGGATCAGCCGCTCTACCTCGCGGTCCTGCTTGGCGGCGCGCTGCTCGCCGCGGTCTACCTGCTGCCGATCGTGTACGCCGCGTACTTCAAGCCCGCCGGCGCCGCTGCGCTGGCGCTCGCGGAACGCACAGGTGGCGAGGCGCCGTGGAGCATGCTCGTCCCGCTCATCGCGGCCACGGCGCTGACCGTGGCGCTCGGACTCGCGGCCTCGGTCCACGGGATGCCGCTTTCGCTCGCGCGGCTGGCTGCCGCGATCGCTTTCGGCCGGTAGAGGACGGGGAGGCTGTGCATGGACGCCGGTCACGTGGTGCAGGCCGCTGAGCTCATAGCCGAGGAGTGGCACGTCGCCTATAGCGTGCTGCCCGCAGCGCTTGTGGCGGTGCCGCTCGTGGGCGCGGTGCTCGTGCTCGCGACCGGGAAGCGCTGGCCGCACCTGCGCAACGCCATCGTGGCCGGCGTGGCCGGGGCCGCGCTGCTTCTGGCCGTGGCCATGATCGGGCCGGTGAGCGCAGAGCACCGGATCGGTTGCGAGGTGCCGGCCCTGCTCGGCCGGATCACGTTCACCGTCGACGCGTTCGGGCTGCTCTTCGCGCTGTTCACGGCGTTCGTGTGGTTCGCCTCGACTCTCTATTCGCTCGACTACCTCAAGCACGAGCACGCCCATGACCGCTACCACGCCACGAGCCTCATCGTGCTCGCGGCCAACCTCGGCGTGGTCCTTGCCGGCGACCTGGTGACGCTGTACCTGTTCTTCGAGGCGCTCGGGCTCGTGGCGTTCCTGCTTGTGATCCACACCGAGACCGACGAGGCGAAGCGTGCCTCGATGAAGTACTGGTGGATGACCGTGGTCGGCGGCTTCGCGCTCCTCGGCGGTATCCTTCTCACGTTCGCGCTCGGCGGCACCGGTGCGCTCGAGCCACTGCCTCCGGGCGGTAGCGAGGCGCTGCGCTGGGCGGCCTCGGCGCTGCTGGTCCTGGGCTTCGGCGTCAAGGCCGGCATGCTGCCCGTGCATGTCTGGCTGCCCGACGCGCATCCGGTCGCGCCATCGCCGGCAAGCGCCCTGCTCTCGGGTGTGATGATCAAGGCTGGGGCGTACGGCATCTTCCGCACGCTCTTCGCACTCATGCGGCCGGAGCTCGGCGAGTCACTCGAGGAGAGTGCGTGGCATTTCGCGAGCCAGCTTGGCTATGTGGTGCTCTGGATCGGCATGGCCACGATGTTCATCGGCGTGCTGCTCGCGCTCGGTCAGTCCAACGCCAAGCGGATGCTCGCGTATCACAGCGTGAGCCAGATGGGCTTCATCCTCGCGGGGCTCGGCGCCGCGGGCTACCTCGGCGCGCACGGCGCGATGGGGATCGGCGGCGCGCTGTATCACGTGGTCAACCACGCGATCTTCAAGGGCGCACTGTTCCTGGGGGTCGGGGCCGTGTTCTTCCGAACGGCCGAACTCGACATGTACAAGCTCGGCGGCCTTTGGAAGCGCATGCCGCTCACGTTCCTGTTCACGCTCATCGCCGCGTTCGGCATCACCGGAGTGCCCCTGTTCAACGGCTTCGTGAGCAAGTGCATGATCCACCATGCGATCGTCGAGGCGGGGGAGTTGCACGAGCTCGCCTCGCTCGCGGTCGCTGAGTGGATCTTCATCATCACCTGCGGGGGCACGGCCTGTTCGTTCATCAAGCTCATCGGGTTCGTGTTCCTCGGCAGGCCGAAACAGGAGTACGGCCCGGATGTGCGTGAAGCCCCGCCGAGGATGCTTGCCGGCATGGGGCTGCTCGCGAGCGCGATCGTGGTGCTCGGTGTGGCTCCGCAACTGCTGTTGCGAGGAGTGTTCGCCCCCGGCCTGGAATCGTGGGGGCTGCACGCGACGCTGCTCGAGGAGTATCTCGAGACGATGTACCTGAGTGCCGCGGATCTCCAGTCGCTCGTCATCCCGTTCGTGCTCGGCGCGCTCATCTTCGTCGTGGGACGGCGGTTCGGGCTGTTCCACCTGCACGCCCCCAAGTGGTTCGGCGTCGACTACTGGTACACCAAGGCCGCGCACGGCGTCATCTCCGGCAGCGCGTTCGTGGATGACTGGTACGAGCTCGTGCGCCGCTCGGTCTCGCAGTGGCTGCGAAGGACCCGCGTGCGCTACCGCCATGAGTGGCGGCGGATGGACCGGGCGCGCCGACTCTTTGTGACCACACTGCTCACCGGCGCCCCCGGGCCGCGCGACCAGCGCTTCGTGCAGCACGCGTACGTCGTGCTCGAACGCGAACGTCAGGCGACCGTGCGTCACGCGGTCGAGGCGATCACGGCGGACATCGCGGCCCGCGGCTTGGCGCCCGCCGAGGCCGATGCGCTCGTCGACGCCGGGCGCCAGGTGGCGCTCCACATGGCCAGCCGGGTGTTCACCGAACGGATGGGCGTCATCTCAGACGTCGTCCGCTACGGGTGTGCCGAGGAGATCTGCGCGGGGTTCGACGGCGTCGTGTCCGGCCTTGCCGCCTCACGCGCGGCGGTCGCCGAGACCGTCCTGCAGGTCGCACCCCTGCGCGTGGCGGGTCGCGACGTGAACCGTGAGATCTCCGCAGGCGTGAACCGGCTCATAGGGGCCGAACGGTTCGACGTGCTGCTCGCCGATCTCCTGCCGCGTGGCGGGTTGCGGCCTGCGGTCGTGGGCTCCGGGTCCCCGGCGTCGTCCCGGGCGGCTCTTCAGTTGTATCGCACCGAGGGCCTGAGCAGGCTCGAGCGCCTCGCGCGCTGGATCTCGGAGATCAGCCGCCTCGTGGTCGAGTCGGTCACCCAGGAACGCGCCAACTGGGCGTTCGAGGACCGCTTCGACGAGGCGAGCGTCGTCGGCACGCGCATGGCGATCCAGCGCTACGCTCGCGACATGTCGTTCAACGTCGCGGTCATCTTCGTGGTCATGCTCGCGTTCCTGGGCGCGCTCGCGATGCGGGGCTGAGGCTACCCCCGTCCCGGATGGCCTCCTCGGCCACCCATGAGCACGCGCAGCAGCGGCAGCACGGACGCGCCCATGAGCACCTTCGCGAGCACGGGCTCGGTCGGGTACAGGATCGCGCCGGCAAGCAGCAGCGCGGCGAACACGAGCGCCATCGCCACACGACCCACCGAGCGTTCGAGCCTGCGTACGCGCAGGTCGAGCAGCGGGGTCTGCACGTTGAACTCGCCGCGCTCCATGAGCGTGAGCACGCGGTCCGCGCGTCCCGGCAGGCCCACGGCGGTCTGCAGGATCTTGGTGCCCTCGGCGAGCACCGTGTCCCAGGTCGAACCGCCCTCGTCGGAGATGAGCTTGTCGGCGTACGGCGCGATCGAGCTCCAGACGTTGAACTCGGGATCGAGGCCGGTGCACATGCCCGACAGGATCGCGACGGTGCGCCCGAGCAGCAGCAGGTTCTCGGGCAGTTGGAACGGCATGTTGAGCATCAGCTCGCGGAACTGCAGCCCGAAACTCATCATCTCGGCGTGATCGATGCCGCGCAGGTCGCTCATGCTCATCCCGCCGAAGCGGTCGAACACCTGCATGCTCGCCATCTCGATGAGCTTGAGATCGGCGGTCGGCAGCAGCACGTCGAGCGTCTTGAAGCTGCCCACGAGTCGCGTGCCGTCCTGCGTCCCGATGGCGATGAGCGCCTCACGCAGCCCCGTACGCAGGTTCTCGGGCACGCGTCCCATCATCCCGAAGTCGATGAACGTGAGCTGCCAGTCACGTCGGCCGCTCGCGTCGAGGGTCTCGCGCGGCGCTACGAACAGGTTGCCCGGATGCGGGTCGGCGTGAAAGAAGCCGTCCTCGAAGATCTGGCGCATATACGTGCCGAGGAGCACCTCCGCGACCGCGCCGCGATCGATGCCTGCGGCCGTGATCTCGTCGTACTCGGAGAGCTTGATCGCGGTGACGTCCTCCAGCGTGAGCACCCGGCGGGTGGTGCGCTCCCAGACGACCCGGGGCACGCGGATGCGCGGATCGTCGGCGAAGGACTCCGCGAACGACTCGGCGTTGCTCGCTTCGGCGAGGTAGTCGATCTCGGCGCGGGTCGTGGTCGCGAACTCCTCGACGAGCGCGTGCACGTCGGCGCGCTTGGCCACGGGCTTGTAGCGCTGCAGCCAGCCGCCGACGCGGCGGATCGCAGCGAGGTCGACCTCCACGATCTGCTCGATGTGCGGACGCTGGACCTTGACCACGACATCGTCAAAGCCCAGCTCCTCGGCGTCCTGAGGCAGGAGGCAGGCCCGGTGCGCCTGCCCGAGCGAGGCGGCGGCGAGCGGCGTCTCGTCGAAAGACGCATAGCGCGAGGTGAGCGCGGCGCCGAGTTCGGCCTCGGCCTGCGCGCGGATTGCCTCGAAAGGCTCGGGCGGGACCTCGTCCTGTAGGCCCGAGAGCTCGTCGGTGATCTCGGCTGGCAGCACGTCGAGGCGTGCGGAGAGGAACTGGCCGACCTTGATCATCAGGCCGCCCATGCGGATCGCGAGCGCGCGGAAGCGCACGGCCGTGCGGCGGCTGCGCTCGGAACGGGTCCGGGCCGACCAGCCGCCGAGGCCGATGCGGGGGAGGAGGATCTCCCAGAGTATGAAGCCGAGCGTCACCCGGCCGAAGAAGAACACGATGCGACGGTACCGGGCACGCAACTGTGACGGCTTCATGGCTTCCTAGTCCTCGGCGAGGATGGCGTAGAGCTTCTTGCGGGCGTCGGTCAGGACCTCGATGGCAGCGGTGCGCTGCGCCTCGGTGCCGCCCTTGCCGATCTGGAACATGGCCTGCATGAGCCGGCCGGCCGCATCGCGGTACTCGCCGAAGCCCGAATCGCCCTGTGATGCTTCTTCCCACGGAGCGGGCTGGTCAGCCGTCTCGGCGACCGCGGCCATGCCGGCCTCGGTGAGCGAGAAGACCTTCTTGCCTGCGTCTTCTGCCGAGGAGACGAGCCCCTCGTCGGCGAGCATCTGCAGGGTGGGGTAGACCGAGCCGGCGCTCGGGCTCCAGACGCCGCCGCTTCTGGCGGAGAGCTCCTGGATGATCTGGTAGCCGTGCATGGGCTGCTCGGAGAGCAGGCGCAGGATCGCCGGGCGGACATCGCCGCGACGTGCGCGCATGCCGGGACCGCCGAAGCCGGGATGGCCGCCCATGCCGAACGGCGGGCGCATGCCGTGCTTGCCGAACATGTCGTGGTGGCCGCGCATGCCGCGACGGACGCAGTTCTCGGAGTCGTGATGGGTATGCATCGGAACATCCTTTCGTCTTGTGTATCGCGATATATCGCTAACTATCGTGATACCCAAGCATAGGACGTGCCAAACCGCTGCCGATGCGGCGGCGATCGCCGCCGCCGTCCCCGCGCCGTCCCCGTGACGGTTGCCCGGTGAGGCAGGCTCGCTCGTGTCAGATGGGTATGGTATGAATGTATGGTCATACCATCGCGACGACGGAGGAGCCATGCCCAAGCGGAAGGTGGCGGTCGCCCTGTCGGGCTGGCTGGTCGACGAGGTCGACGCCCAGGCTGCGGGCGCCGGCGTCAGTCGCAGCTCCTTGGTGGAGGAGGCGCTGGCGGAGTATGTCGTGCGACGTCGCGGGCACGAGGCCGAGAGCGAGTATCGGCGTGACGCGCTGCTCGCGCTCGAGGACATGCGGCGCTTCGCCGATGAGTTCGACGCCGATCCTGCCACCGCGCCGGGGCCGACTTCCCTCGAGAAGCTGCGTGCCCTGCGCGCCGAAGGGCGAGGGATGGGCGCGTGAGCGTGCCGGTATGCGTGTTCGACGCCTCCGCGGGAGTGAAGTGGTTCCGCAACGACGCCGGTTCGGAGCGGGCGCGGGAACTGCTGCGTCGGCACGTGGACGGTGAGATCGTGATCGTGGTCGACGCGCTGTTCGCCTACGAGGTGCTTGCCGTCGCGTCACGCGAGGGGAGTTCTTCCGACCTCGCACGGGTGTGGGCCGATCTCAAGGCGCTCGATCTCGTCACGGTCCCTCTGGGCGACGAACTCGTGGCGGCAGCGGCGAGCGCACGCGCGGCGCTCGAGTGCGCGCTCTACGACGCGTTCGCGGCGGGTCTGGCCGATCTGCTCGAGGCGCCGCTGTACTCCGCCGACGCCCGCGCCCACGCCGCCCATCCGCGCGTGGACCTGCTGCACGTGTGAACCCGACCGGGAAGCAGGTGGCCTAGGATGCCCGTCGCACTTGCGACTGGCACGCCATCCGCTAGTCTTATCCCTGCCCGTCCGCTCGATGTATGCCGAGGAGCCCTCCGTGCTCGCATTCGTCCGACCCGATACCGGCCTGCTGCTGCGGGCTGTGGCCGTCGCGGCGCTACTCGCCGCGGGCGTGCTTCTTGTCGGGTTGTGCGCCGAGGGCGGCTGTGTCTCGTGCGCGCACGAGTGCGTGGACGGCGCGGATCGCCCGCGCGGTGCGGCCGCGGCCATCGTGCGTGCCCTCGGCCGCCTGCTCGCCGCTTTCGCCGGCGGAGCGCTCCTGCACTCCATGATCACCTCGGCGCGTGACTCCTTCGCATGTATGCGCGACGCGGGGCCGCTCGCGCTCGTGAGGACGGCCGCCCTTCGGATCTGACGATGCGATGCACGTTCCCCGCTCGCCTTCGTCTGATCAGGAGAACCCCATGCGCCACTCGCTTCGCATCACACTCGTGACCGTTCTGTGCCTGCTGCAGCTCGCGTTCGCGTCGGCCGCGTTCGCCGCGCCCTCGCCGTGGCAGACGGTCGATATCGTGTTCCACGCCGAGGAGTCCGGCGGCGTCATGACCGTGTACGCCGAGCTCGCCGAGGGCGTCACCCTGCCCGCACAGGCTCGCCTCTCGGTGCCCGCCGGCGCCGAGGTGCAGTGGATCGGCGAGATCCTGGGCGGCGATCCCGCACAGGACCCCGAGCTCAAGTTCGCCAAGACCACCGAGGGCGCGGCGGACATCTACGCCTTCACGCTCACCCAGGCGCGCATCGCGCAGATCGAGATGCTCCTGCCCGCGGGCCGCACGTTCGACGGCACCGCGTACACGACCGCGCTCACCTGGCCGGCCGCCGAGGACCTGCCCCAGGTCCGCGTCGCTGTGCTCATGCCCAAGGGCGCGCAGATCGTGACCCCGGCCCCCGGCGCGCAGATCATGGCCGGGGACTCCACGAGTGACTACTACGCCAAGACCGTGAAAGACGTGAAGGCCGGAGACGTCGTCGACCTCGCGGTGACCTACACGGAGCCCGCAGCACAGCCTGCCGCCACCACCGGCTCGGGCGCGAGCGTGAGTGCGCCCGGCGGTTCACAGGGGACGTTCGTGAGCATCCTGCTCGTCGTGGTGCTGCTCGTGGGCGGCGTCATGGTCGTGATGGGCGCACGCGGCAAGATCGCGGCGCGCACCGCCGATGCGGATGCCGCCGAGGAGCCGGCCGACGGCGCGGCCACCGGCCCTGTCGCGACATTCGCGGCCGCTCATGCGGCCGATGACGACGCTGCCGACGATGCATCCGATGCCGACGGCGACGCCTCCGGCGGTTCGGCAGCCGGCGCCGCCAAGCGCCGCATGGTCACCGCGATCATCGCTGGCGTCCTCGTGATCGCGGCGGTGGCGCTCGGTATCCAGGCCGCCAAGCCGCAGGTCGTGGGCGACACGGTGGCGGAGGTCTTCGTCCAGGGCGAGGCCTGCGTGACCGTGGATATCCCGGTCGCCTCGGCGGGCGATAAGGACCCGACCGCCACGGGCAAGGCGCTGTTCGATGCGATCAGGCCGCTGCCGGGGCTCAAGTCGGCCACCTACGACTTCAAGAACGGCGCCCTCACGGTCGGGTTCTGCGAGTCGGAGACCTCCGAGGCCGCGATCCGTGAGGCGCTCGCGCCGACCGGCATGCTCGCGGAACCTGCCGCCCAGTAGTCGCTGATCCCCGGCGGCGCGCCAGCGTCGCCGGGGGGACGACTCTCAGCCGACGCTCGGCTCCTGGGCGAGCGGGATCTCGACCGTGAACGTCGAGCCGACGCCCGGTTCGCTCCACACGCTCAGGTCTCCGCCCAGGAGCATCGCGACCCTGCTCGTGATCGCCAGCCCCAAGCCGGTACCCGGCGGCTTCATACCGCCGACCGCCTCGACCTGCGAGAACTCCTCCATCACGCGGGGCAGGTCCTCGTCGCTGATGCCGATGCCCGTGTCGGCGACCTGCAGGCGAAGGATCGATCCGTCCACGTCCGCGGAAAGCGTGATCGAGCCGCTCGCGGTGAACTTGATCGCGTTGTCCGCCAGGTTCACGAGGATCTGAAAGACCTTGTCGCGATCGGTGACGACCTGACCGGCCTCATCGCCGACCGAGGTGATGAACTCGAGCCCCTTGGCGAGCGCGGCCGGCCTGGTGGAGTGCGCGACCGTCTCGATCAGGTCGGCGAGCGCGAACCTCGTGATACCCACCTTGACGTGGCCCTCCTCGATGCGGGAGAGGTCGAGGATGTCGTTGACCATCGTGAGCAGGTGGTCTCCGGAGTCCTTGATCATGCCGACCTGCTTGGCCTGTTCCTCGGTCAGCTCACCGGCGAGTCCCTGCTTGAGCACCCCGGAGAAGCCGATGATCGCGTTGAGGGGCGTGCGCAACTCGTGGCTCATACTCGCCAGGAACCGGTTCTTGGCCGAGGAGGCCTCTCGCAGCTCCTCGTTCGCCTGCTCGAGCTCGGCCGTGCGCGCCGAGACGAGTTCCTCGAGGTTCTCCTTGTAGCGGGCCAGGTCGGCCTGAGCCTCGTGGCGCTCGGTCACGTCCGCATACGCCGCGATCACTCCGTAGCCCTCAAGCTCGAGCGGGATCGTTGTCACGTCGATCCATCGGACGCCCAGATCGCTCACGATGCCCATGTCGTGGTCGTAGGCGATGGCGTGATTGCGCAACGCGCGAACCGTCCCGTACTCATCGGGCTCGTAGGGGGTGCCGTCCGAGTGGATGATCTCCCACTTGGCGTCGTCGATGCTGCGGCTGCGCTGCTCGTCGCTCGATACGCCGAGGATGCCTTCTGCGAACCGGCTGCTTTCGATGATCGCGCCGTCCGGGTCGCTCACCGTGATCCCCATCGGCACCGCTTCGAAGAGCACGCGGTACTTCTCCGCAGTGATGTTCGCGGCCTCGGCCGTCTCGCGGTTCTGCTCCACGAGTGCGGCGAGTGCGAGCGAGGTGAAGGACGCGACTGCCATGAACAGCTGCATCTGCAGAACGAGAAGCGCTGTCTGCTCCGAGGCGAGCGCAACGCGGGTCGCGCTCGAGCTCAGACTCGCCACGCCGACCACGGTGATCATCGCCGCGGCACCGGCGCAGGCAGCGATGCCGAAGCGGAGTCCCGCCCACACGAGCAGCGGGACGAGCAGGTACTTCCACGCCTGACCACCCGTATGCGCGCTGAAGATCACCCACGACGCGATCGCCAGGGCGACGATGAGGGTCGAGAGTTCGATGATGCGAAGCGCGCCCGCCGGCTGAGCGATGTGGCTCCGGCTCTCGCGGCGCATCCATCCGCCCGCCACGAGCACGAGCGGCGCGACGATGATGATCCCCAGTACATCGCCGATCCACCACGTATACCAGACGGTGATGGGGTTCTCTGAGCCGACCGCCAGGTGCACCGTCAGTGTCCCGAGTGTCGCGCCGAGCATAGGGCTCAGCAGCGCTCCGGCCCCGCCCAGGACCATCACCTCGTGCAGCGCGACGAGCTGCGGATTCTGCCCGAGCGCGCGGCGGACGAGCCATGCGGCGAGGAAGGCCTCGCTCACGTTGGCCAGCGCGAAGCCGAGAACCATGCTCAACTGTCGGCCATGGTCGAGGTCGGAGACGATGTTGCCCAGCGCGCCGGCAAGCAGCAGCACCGGCCACTCTCTGCGGTCGCACAGAAGCAACACGCCCACCGCGAGGCCGGCTGCGGGCCATACGGTGGAGAAGGTCCGCTGGACAGAAAGGAGGTTGCCGAGTTCAGCGGCCGTGAAGTACAGGACGCCGTACACGAGCGCCTTGAGCCACAGCGGGTGCTGTGTCAGCCAAAGTCGCGGTGCAGCCACCTCATCGGTTGGCAACGCAGACAAGAAGCTCGCCTCCCCGAGATGAGTGTACCCCTGCGGGCACGCACGGGGGCCGACCACCCGACGAGCGGCGCCGCTCGTGCGCACGGGCCCACGAGCGGGGTATAGTCCTCGCAAGCCGCGCTCCCCGCACGAAAGCAGGTCGTACCGATGCCGCTTCGCCGCACCGTCACCACAGCCCTGGTCCGAACCGGCCTGGCCGCGTCGCTGCTGCTTGCCCTCGCCGTCGCCGGCTGTTCCTCGGCGGGGAGCGAAGCGGGAGGCTCGGGCGGCATGGGCATGGGCGGCTCGGGACCGACGCCCGGCCCCGGCATGGGCCTCGGTGTGGTCGCGCCTCGTGGCAGTTCCGAGATCGAGGCGCCCGAGGAGAACCGCTCCGCCAAGGGCGTCGTGGTCGATCGTGTGCTCGCGCCGTCGCCCGGGTGGCTCGTGGTGCGCTCCCTCAGTTCGCCGGGTGGCGTGCTCGGACGGGTGCGGGTGCCGGAGGGTGTGAGCCGCGACGTGATCGTGCCGCTCGACGCCGCCGACGCCTCGCGGGTCCGGGTCGCGCTGCATGTGGACCGCGGCCAGTCCTCGGTGTTCGAGTACGACCCCAACCGGCCTGAGCGCAGTTTCGACAAGCCGATCTTTGTGGACGGCGACCCGATCGAGGCCGACGTGGACCTCGAACTGTACGGTGTCGAGGCCCCGCAGAACCTCGGCGCGATGCTCGTGAAGGACCAGAAGCTCGGCGAGGGCGGCACGCTGCTCGTGGAGTACGTCCGTCTGCCGGGCCCGAGCTGGGTGGCGGTCCACATCATGGAGGACGGGGTGCCCGGACGGCTGCTCGGCTGGGTACCGCGCGGCAAGGGCGAGTCCTTCAACTTCACGGTGCCTCTGACCGGCGCACATCCCGGCGACGAACTCATGGTCACCTTGCACATCGACCGCGGTGTGATCGGTGAGTTCGAGTACGACGTGAGCTCGCCCCTGAACGCCGTCGACCAGCCGTTCACCGCCAACGGGCTCATCGTGGCGCAGAACGTGACGCTGCAGTAGGCTTTGCGCAGGGTAGGGGTGGAATCAGGGAGGTTCGCCGTGCGTTGGACTCGCGTTCTCACCGTGTGCGTTCTCGTGGCAGTGCTGTCGTTGGCCGGCTGTGGCGGCAAGGACGGCGGCGGTTCCTCGGCAGGGAGCAAGGCCGCCGAGGAGACGAGCGTGTTCGCGCTCGATACCGGCGCCACCACCGAGATGAAGATCACCGACGCGGGCGGCGGCGTGGCCGTGGACTCTACCGGCGGCAAGGCCGCCGTGTGGGCGCCTCCCGGGGCCGCCGATGGCGCGACGTGGAAGGTCACCCCGATCACCGAAGCGCCTGCCGGCGTCGAGGGCATCGTGGTGCCCGGCGTCTACGTGGACGTCGCGGGCACCGAGCCGGCCAAGCCCTGCTCGGTCGGGTTCGCGATCGCGGGTCCGGCTCCCACCGGAGCGACCGTCGTCAAGTATGCCGAGGACGGCAAGAGCTGGGAGGTCGTGCCCTCGGTGGTGACCACCCAGGGCGCCACGACGCTCGTGACCGCGCAGGTCGACGGGTTCTCGGCCTACGGGCTCGGCGACGCCGATCAGGCGCGCATCGACGCGGCGCGTGCGCGCGGCAAGGACGTCGACTGGACGATCAAGGTCGTGGGCACCGAGACGCAGGAGAACCAGGGCTGGACGTTCACCTACGACCTGGACCTGTTCGCCTCCGGCGGCGATGTCGCTCAGGGCGGCATCTACAAGGGCTACGCGACGCTCACCGTCGACGGCAAGTACAGCGAGAACTTCGGCGGCATCGTCCAGGGTCTTGGGGACATCAAGGCATCCGCGCGCGACGACGCGCTCACCTTCATCATCATCGACGAGCCGCTCGCAGACCTTCTGACCGGCGCGCCGGTCGGGGACCCGATCATCGCGGGCGCCGGCGTCATGAAGGGCAAGGGGATGGGCTCGCTCAACATCTCGGCGACCGGCCCCAACGCCTCGGGCCAGGTCAACGACGACGTGACCGGCGACAGCCCCGTGGCGTTCAAGATCGAGGTCAAGGGCGAGGACGTCCAGGTCGAGATCGACAACGTCGGCATCTTCCCCGGCAAGATCCTGCGCACCGAGAAGTAGGGACGCCGCCAGCGTGGCATCCTGCTCGTAGCCGCGGCCCCTAAGCTTCGCCGAGGAGCGTCACGTATCGCTTGAGTCCGGCCTTGCCTGCTGCGGCGGCGAGATGCCGGTCGGCGGTCAACACCGCGCACTCCTTGTCGATGGCGAGCGCGAGGTAGAAGCAGTCGTAGACCGAGTGGTCGAGCGCGATGCCGAGTTCGAGGGCTCGCTCGTCGAGGCTGCGCATCGGCACCACGTGCAGGGGCAACAGCTGCGACTCCCTGCGCTTGAGCCGCGCCTCCTCCGCGGTCAGGTCGCCTCGCCGGGCACGCTTCTGGAGCGCTGACGCGACCTCGGCCGTGATGAGCTCGGGTGCGAACCGCGTCCGGGCCGCACCGAGCCGCGCGAGCGCCTCCTCGGCATGCGCCTCGCCGAGCAGGCACGCGACGAGTGCGCTCGCATCGAGCACGATCGCGTCCGGCAGGCTCACTCGTCCTCGCCTCCGTCGCTCGCGTCCTGGACCGCCCGCTCGATGGCGGCGTCGCGTTCCGCATGTCCCTCGCGGATCAGTTCCGCCGAGGAGCCTGCGAGCCGCCCGCGCCGCGCCGCTAGCTGCCCCGAAGAGCGCCTCACCATCGCGGCCCATTCCTCCATCGAGAGTTGAACGCCTTGTTCGATGATCGCTTTGGCCTCCGACTGCATCGAGCAGCCGTGTGCGGCCGCTTGGGACTTGAGGCGCGCCATGATCTCGGGACTCAGGTCGCGTATCAGCAGATCAGGCATGGTGGTCCTCCGTGATACTCGTGTGTCGACCCCCATGCTGGATCCCCCTTCTCCTCGGCGGGTCCAGCATGGCGCAGGGCCATCAACAGTCGCTGACCAGGATCATACTCTCGATGCTAGCAGAGTGATAGCGACAAGGTGTGCGCCGGTGGCCCGCAATCCGTTGGTCGGAGAAGTGGGCCCAGACGCCGCCCGATCCCTCGGTGACGGTCCGGTGTCGTCACTGCGGCGTGTCGTTTGCTCACGATATACTTGGCGTCGCCTGAAACGGCGGCGCTGAGGCCCGCTCCGGGCGCTCACACAGCACACGACAAGGACGATCCGGCCCATGACCCGACGCAGCACGCTCGAGACCCCGCAGCCACGCCGCAGGTCGCAGTCCCGTCCCCGCAAGGGCGGCCGCGTCCTGGCAGGCGTACTCGGCGTGCTCGTGATCCTGGCGATCCTCGCGGCGCTCGGCGTCTGGTACCTGCTCTACAAACCCGACGCTCCGCAGGTCGCCTCCGGCCAGGCGGTCGAGGTCGTCATCGAGTCCGGCTCGAGCACCGCCGAGATCGGGCGCACGCTCGCGGACGCCGGCGTCGTCGACAACGCGCTCATGTTCCGCGTGAAGGCACGCTCCTCGGCGGCGGACGGTCAGCTCAAGGCCGGCACCTACTCGTTCGCCACGCGCAGCGCCTATGACGCGGTGCTCGCGCAGCTCGCCAAGGGCCCCGAGATCGTCTACTACGACGTCGTGATCCCCGAGGGTTTCACGGCGCGGCAGATCGCGGCGCGCTTCTCCAAGGAGACCGGCGTGCCCGAAGACGAGCTGCTCGCGCTCATGACCACCGGCGCGGCACAGTTCACCGACGGGCGCCCCTACCTCGAGGGCACGAACGGCGGCTCGCTCGAGGGCTTCCTGTTCCCGGCGACCTACCGCATCCGCGAGGGCACGACCGCCCAGGAGATCGTCGGCCAGATGCTCGACGCGTTCGACAAGAACTTCGCGCAGGTCGACATGGCGTTCGCCGAAAGCAAGAACCTCACCGTCTACGACGTGGTCATGATCGCGTCGATCCTGGAGCGTGAGGCACGGATCGCCGAGGAGCGTCCGCTCGTCTCCTCGGTCATCTACAACCGCCTCAAGAAGGGCATGCGGCTGCAGCTCTGTGCCACTGTGCTCTACGAGATGCCCGAGGGCAGCGACAAGGTGACCTACGAGGACACCAAGCGCGACACGCCCTACAACACCTACGTGCACGACGGCCTGCCGCCGGGACCGATCTCGAACCCGGGCTTGGCCTCGCTTGAGGCTGCGGCGCACCCCGCCGACACGAAATACCTTTACTATGTACTCACCGGCAAGGACGGTTCACAGACCTTCTGCGAGACCTACGACGAGTTCCAGAAGGCCGTGAAGGTGAACCGGGAGAACTTCTAGGAGCGGTCGGCGCTGCGCCGCCCGCAAAGCGAGGGGAGCGGGGTCATGGCGCGCAGGTTCATGCAGGCGACGGTCATCGTGATGGGCGCGATCGTGCTGGCGGGCGTGCTCGCCGGGTGCGGCGGTGGCAAGGCCGAGGAGAGCAAGCCCGCGATCTCGGGTTCGTCCAAGCCCAACCCCACGCTCCAGGAGTTCTTTGAGGCCGACACGCTCACCGGCGATTTCACGCTCACGACCGTCAACGCCGCGGGTGAGACCACCTTCGAGGGCACCGGCACCGTGTGGGTCGACGGCGACCAGTTCCGATACTCGGTGTGGCAGGACGGCGTGCACCTGCGCGACGTCATGTCGCCCGACGGCAAGACCGCGTACTTCGCCCAGGAGGACGAGAAGGTCTGCGAGCCGGCGGTCTCCTCGGTCGAGAGCTACCTCGCCGAGTACTCGCAGCCCGCTCCGGAGAGCGTGGAGGACGGCACCGATCCGGCGACCGGGGCGACGCGGATGGTCTATACGGTCAAGAGCGTCGTGAACATGCCCGGCGCGGCCAACGGCTGGTACACCGAGGACATCACCTACCTCGTCAAGGACGGCTCGGTCATCGGCGTGATCAAGCGCGGCGACACCCCCAAAGACGACGGCGCACCCTATGAACTCGACACCACGACGCGGATGTTCACGCGCCTGGTGGCCGGCGAGAAGATCGACCCCAAGACGTTCGAGCTGCCCTACCCGATCCGCGACGCGAACTAGGCGAGGGGGCGAGCGCGCATGCGCGCTGCAGTCCGGTCAGAGTGGAAGACCGAACCGCTGCCCGAGCGGCATGTGACCTTCGCGCTCGACCGCACGTACACCGCGCAGGAGATGGAGCGCATCCGCGCGGGACTCGTGCCGCAGGAGATGGAAGAGAAGTGGTTCATCTTCTGGGAGGACGAGACGCTGTACTTCCATCGCAGCTGGACGGGGTTCTGCGTCTATGTGGTGCGCTTTGCCGCCCGGGACCGGTCCTGGGCCATGGTCGAAGCCGACGCCAGCCGCGATCCCGACCAGTACCTCGTCACCGATGACGCGTATGACGCCAAGATGATCGCGTTCCTGGTCGACGAGCTGCTCCTGGGGGTGCCCGGCGAGTACCCGAGCGAGGACCCGGACCCCGGCACGCGCGCGCTCCGCATGTGGAGCGACATCGGCGGCCAGAAGATCGTGGGCCCCGAGGAGTAGATGGTCGGACAAGCAGCCGCCGTCGAAACAGAGCCCGCACCGGCTCCATGAACTTCTCAGTCATGATTGTGTAGCTGTGGGTTCGAGCAAGAGCGGCTGGCCCACAAGCAACTTCTGTCGCTGCCCAACGTTGGTCACCACGCGCAGATAGTGTCGCCCGTCGGCGCTTACGATCACTGGTTTCCCGAGGATGCCCTCGGCCTCTGCGGGCTCGACCTCTGGCACAGAGCCTACAACCAGCCGCTCTATGCCGCCCGAGACCTCAGCGTACACACCCGGAAGCGAGAGTCCCGCGCAGAGTGCCGTCTTCAGTGCATGTCGTCCAGCTACCGAGCCATCGGTCGCGGCTAACCCTAGCTTGAGCCCCTGTCCAGTCGTCTTGAAGCACATGAACGCGATCACAGCACCAGCCGCATCAACGATCACGAGCCATCGATTGAACTCAAGTAGGGCGTCCGGTGTTGGCGCATTGAGCACGGAATCGAATCGGCTGTACGCATCGCGGTACAGCCGATGAATCTCTTGGATCTCATCACCCTCAAGGAAGTCCAGCGGATCAAACTGTGCGTAGGGGGGCTCGTCCTTGAGGAGCCATGCGAGGCCGTCGAGTCCTCTGGTCTCCGCCCTCGCGACCAGAAACAGAGCCGCATTCACCTCGACGGGCCTTCGCCATCAACTGCTTCGCCAGATGCGTCTTCAATCACATCGTAAAAGCCCGATTCGCGGGCATTCGCGATTGTCTGGACAAGATGCGCGCGTCGAGTGAGCCGATCGAAGGCCTCCGGATGAAGCATCCGCTGCTTTAGAGCCTTTGCATCAGCATCGCGAAGTGGAAGTTCTTCGATGTGCAAGAGCAGCTCCAAGTCCTCAAGCGGGAGACCGCTCAGTTCTCTCACTGCGGGCACCCTAAGGTGTAGAGGTGCGTCCGGTAGCAGTTCCTCGACGATCAGGAATGCCAGCTTCTCCGCCTTGTTGCCGTGCTTCAGGACTGGTTCAAAACGAATGTACGAGACACAAGCCATACTCGGCTTGCCACGCGGCCCAACCAGCACGCTGTTCCCGGGACCTGTCTCCACGTCTGAAATGAGCCTCGTGAAATTGGCACGAGCTTCCGCCACCATGAGTATAGGTTGAGGTGCGAGCCGATAGCTGGCCCGAGGTCCAGCACAGTCCTGGTGCTCGCCATCCGCAGAAGCAAGCCCCGCTTCCAACGCGTTCACGGACTTTGCGCTCTCTATGTCAGCCATTTCCGTCGCCTCCGGTGTGGTGTACAACTTGTACATATTGTACACCATAGGCGAGTGGTCTAGGCCGACTTCCCGTGATCTTGCTTCGTGTGACCTTCGGGCTTCCTCCGCTTGGCTAGAGCGGAGGGGGCGGGTGCGGGGCATACTTGGGGCTCATATCCCGAAGGTCGTCGGTTCAAGTCCGGCTCCCCCGCGTCGGGAGCTTGCGCAGTTCGGATATGGTAGAGGTGTCTGACCTGCTTACTTTGTGGGAGAGTGTCCTTAATGCCTCGCTCATTGGCATTGGGCGTTGCCGCATGTGGAATCGCGCATGGCTGATGACTCGGATAGGTGCTGACATCGGTGGGGGTGCATCTTGTGATCGATGCTGAAGCACTTCGGCACTTGAAGAACGCGGACACAGTCCTTGGCCGTCTCATCGATCAGGTCGGTTCGGTCGAGCTAGAACTTGGAGAAGACAGATTCACGGCATTGGCCCGGGCAGTTGCCGGTCAGCAGCTTTCGGTTTCCGCAGCCCGAACCATCTGGAAGAGACTCGTGACATTGGTCGGGACAATCGATGCCGAGACTATCGCGTCAACTGATCGCGAGGCTATGCGGAGCGTTGGCCTGTCTGGAGCAAAGGCAGCCTACATCGCAGACTTGGCCTTTCAGGTTCGCGAAGGCGCTGTGAATCTCGCTGGGATAGACCGCCTGCAAGATGAGGACGCCATCCGCGAACTCATGAGAATCAGGGGCGTCGGAAGATGGACTGCGGAGATGTTCCTGATCTTCTCGCTTGGGCGGATGGATGTGTTCGCGCAAGATGATGTCGGACTACAGCGGGCGATGCTGGCCGCCTATGGGATTGACCGATCAAGTTCGCATGCGCTGTCGGACATAGCTCAAAGATGGCGTCCATATCGTTCGGTTGCCTCGCTGTATCTGTGGGAAGCGCTTGATCGAGGGCTGCTAGAGTCGTAGGACCGGGTGCACCCGAGTCTGGATTCTCGGCACTGGCTGCGTGTACAGCCTCGAGCTGGCCGGTTACGATGGGATTCGCATGGCCACAGCAGCCAAAGGGACGCCACATGCCAGCAACGATCCAGGAGCTCTTTGCCTATTCTGCGACCGACACGAGTCTGATTGCGAGGGAGGCTCGCGGGAGCTTCACTTGCCCAATCATCGCGTCGAAATGCAACAAGAACAATGATGACGGCGCAGAGAAGTTCGATCCGGAACTGAATGGCCCACTCGGAGTGTGCTCGGTATACAACCCGAACGCGGTGGGTCCATCGCGTGTCACGTGCTTGTGCCCCATTCGTCTCTATGGGACGAACTTCGAGACCCTCCGCGGGCTTGCCGGGGACGTGCTCGAAGAGCCGGCGCTAGCCACGTACATGTATCGGGATTGGCAAGCCGCAGGACGCCCCGACGGGATTGTGCTTGTTGGCAAGGGATCTAGTGGCGAGGTTCGAACCGAAGCAGGCTCACTAGACTGGATCGCCACATGTGTCCGCGATGGAGGAATCGAGAAGTACGCCGCTATCGAGGCTCAAGCGATTGACACGACTGGAAACTACAGAGCTACCCGAGCCGCGCTTATGAAGCAACAGGCGACCATCCCCAGATCGGGGCATGGACTGAACTGGGAGAACGTAAACAAGCGAATCATCCCACAACTTCTTCGGAAGGGGATGCTGCTCAAGAAGCTGTCAGAGAGTGAGCCTGCCGTCGGAATTGGGTTTCTGGTCGACGCCAATGTCTTCTCGAAGTTCGAGGCAAGGATTGCCAGTCCCATGGTGGATGATGATGGATTCAACCTCGTCGTACACGCATACTCGCTCGCGGCGACCGCGCCCTATCAGGTCCCCACGCTTGTCTTGAACAAATCGGTCCATGCGTCAGTTGAGCAACTCGCAGACAAGTTCCTCGCGGTACCGGCGAGCCCAAGCAGCATTGCCAAACATCTGGCGACCGTCCTGGGGGTATCGCCCTAGATCGATTCGAGGGCCGCGCGTACCTCACTGGCGATTGCTCTTGCCAGCAGGGGAGGTACAGCGTTTCCAACCTGTCGGTACTGTTCCGTCACGCTGCCGGTGAATCTGAAGGAATCGGGGAAGGATTGTATTCTTGCCGCTTCGCGGACTGTGATTATGCGGTCTTGGTCGTAGTGGACGAAGGTTCCCCAGTGGGGGTCGCACTTGGTCAAGACCGTCCCAGAGATACTGTCGGGATCGAGTCGACCGTATCGTCTTGTGTGATCGGAGCGACGCGCACGCTTCATGCCCTCCGGCAGCAGGTCAAAGGGAATATCGCGCCAACTTCCGCCTTGTGGTACGTGTGAGAAGCGCTCGACGTTGACCGCTGACATCCTCGACCCCGTATGGTTGTACAGAATGTCGCCCGCTCCGTTTCGACAGTAGGCCTGGAAGGAGCCGGTTGGGGTACCCTCGTATGGCACCTCCTGAGCGCCACCACCGTTCGCGAGCGGCGGAAGGTCCCCAATCGCCTCACGAATTGTCAGCGGCTTCTCGAGCCAGTAGGAAGCAGCATCTTCTGTCCTGGGGGCACCGATTGCGCTCGTGAATGTGAATTCCTTGCCTCCGGTGAAATTCGCTCGACGCTCGGAGTAGTGCCTGGGCTCGGGGAATGAGAACGAGATTTCATCCATACGCGTGCCAACGATCACCAGCCGCCATCGCTCCTGTGGCACACCGTAGTGGGCTGCGTTGAGAATCTTGTACTTGATGCGATATCCCGCATTGCCGAAGGCCGTGCTGACTTGGTGCAGCGTGTCCCCCATGCTCACCAGGCCAGGGACATTCTCGAAGACGACCATCTTTGGTCGCAGCCCTTCGAGAACGAGTCGGACGTAGTCCCGAAACAAGTGGTTCCGGCCATCATCGGCGGATCGGACGGGGGCGTTGACGCTGAAGCCCTGGCACGGTGGGCCACCGACGAGCACATCCAGTTCGCCCTCTCTCAGGTTGATGTCCCCGAGGATTTCGGATGCGGCAAGGTCCTGAATCGGTCGGTCATAGACCACGGCGTATGGGAAGTTCTCAGCAAATGTCCGGCACGCAGCAGCATCGAAGTCGTTGCCGAAGGTGGAGCGAAATCCTGCTTGACGAAAGCCCTCTGCAAGGCCGCCGGCACCACAGAACAGGTCGCCGATCAGGAATTCGGGTAGTTGTGGCGTACTGAGCGGAGACATGTAATCGTTGCCCTCTCTACGTGTGCGTCGAGTAGGGACACATTCTACCGTGACACTCTGACAGACGGTCGTTGCCCAGTGGCTCCAGCGCAATTGGAGTTGAGTTCGAGTGCATGGAGCCGAGGGGGGGCGGCTAACTCATGAACACCGCATCATGAGCACGAAGGCACCGGAAGCCGGATCACCCAGCCGGCTTGCGATCTCACCGCAGTCTCTGATCCCTGCCAGCTAGCTCCTCTGCACATGATTCTACTCGGCCACCGCTGACGATTGCGGCAGAAGGCGGAGGATGTCCGCTGCTCGCTATTGGGCGCCTGATCGGCTAGCATTCGAGTGGACCGCTGAGGGTCAGGAGTCTTCGCTGTCCGGGGGCCTACGTGGCTGATAGGTTCGATCTTGAGACTCGTTATCGCATCATGTCGCGGAACCGGTCAACCAACACCTCCGTTGAGCTGGAAGTTCGGAAGGCGCTCTTTCGAAAAGGCTTCCGCTTTCGTCTTCATCCCGCCGACCAACCTGGCAGGCCGGACATCGTCCTGCCATGTTACAGGGTCGCCGTGTTCGTTCACGGATGCTACTGGCATGGTCACGACTGCCGGCGACGGCCTCGATCAAAGTCAAACATCGACTTCTGGCAGGGCAAGATCTCGCGAAATCGAGAGCGTGATCGGATTGCGGTTTGCTGCCTAATGGACGATGGGTGGCGCGTACTAATTGTATGGGAATGCGCTGTGAGAAGGAGATCTCCTCCATTTGGCGAGTCGAGGGACCTGGATGCCGTTACAGAGTGGATCCGCGGCTCGGGCGCATTGGCAGTCTTGTCGGAAGCCGGCTTTGACGCGCGCAGCGCGAGTAATGAATCGAGGCAGTAGATTGGCAAGTGCCATGCAACGGAGAACCGTCAACGGTGTGGCCTCCTCAGTCGGTGCGGATGACCTGCCTGAGGTAGTCGACCTGTTCTCTGGGGTGGGCGGCTTGAGCCTCGGCGCAGCGCGAGCTGGGTTTCGAGTTGCTCTGGCGGTCGACAACGACGCGAAGGCACTTCGGGCCCATGCTCTGAACTTCCCCAAGAGCCATCATCTGGAAGGTGACGTGCGAGCGTTGAACGGTGCCGAGCTGCTGGATGTGGCAGGGCGAGAGCCCGGGCAGGTATGTGGCGTTCTCGGCGGGCCGCCGTGTCAAGGGTTCAGCCGGATTGGGCGCAGGGCGCCGGGTGATCGCCGCAATGAGTTGTTTCACACCTTCTTCCGGCAGGTGTCAGAGATCAGGCCCCAGTTCTACGTGGCCGAGAATGTGCCAGGCATCCTTGATCCCGAGTATGACGATGTCCGTAGGGACGCCTTGCGGCAAGTGGCCGAGTATGAGCAGTTGGCGCCGCTTGCACTAAGGGCATCCGATTTCGGCGCCGCGACGAGCCGCGACCGTGTGTTCTTCATTGGTTGGCTGCCTGACCACTTTGAGTCCATGGTGGCTGGGGACTTTCGCGCCAATGCTGGAACGCGAATCACGTCTGTCGCAGCGGCGCTTCGCGGTCTACGTAGGAGGATATCTCCGGAATGGCAGACCGAGGTGCAGGGGTGGCGCAAGCTGACCGCAGACTACGGCGACTGGTATTGGGAGAAGATACACTCAGATGTCCCAGTCGACGTGGGAAATGCCGATGCGGTGGCGCGGCTCCACCAGGCGAAGCTAGTATCCGGCTGTCTGGGCACACGGCACAGTGCTGAGGTTGTCGAGAGGTTGCGTGTATTGAAGCCCGGCGGAGTCGATGGACCATCCCGTGCTTCTCGACTTGTCAGTGAGGGTTTCTGCCCCACACTTCGCGCGGGAACTGGGCCTGATCACGGCAGCTATCAGGCACTGCGCCCGATTCACCCCACAGAACCGAGGGTCATTACTCCAAGGGAAGCCGCTAGACTCCAGGGCTTCCCGGACTGGTTCCTCTTCGATGCCACCAAGTGGCACAGCTTCCGCCAAATCGGGAACAGCGTGAGTCCGATTATTGCCGAACACGTCCTAAGGGTCATCAGTTCGAAGCGAAAGTGAGGTCGAATTGGGAGCTCCAAAGAACAACGCGAACCTGACCGTGAGCGCCATTCCCGTCAAGTCCTTCTTTGTGCGCATGCTAACCAGGGATATCGGCCTAGAGGACGCAATCCTCGACCTGCTCGACAACTGCGTTGATGGGATACTCCGCACGGGGGCAGCGGAGGCTGATGCCGTGCCGTACGCCGGCTATCAGGCCGAGATCGAGTTCGACGAGGACACTTTCTCAATAGCCGACAACTGTGGGGGGATACCTTGGTCGTTGCATGACTACGCGTTTCGAATGGGCCGGGCAGATGATGCCCCCTCGGAAGTCCCCGGCTCAGTCGGCGTCTACGGAATCGGGATGAAGCGAGCAATGTTCAAGTTGGGCGAAGACTGCCGCATCTTGACGCAACATTCCGGCGAGGCATATGAGGTAAGCATCTCCCCGGCGTGGATCAGTGATGAGAAGGAATGGACGATCCCTGTGCGGCGTCTTAACGGGGGGCTTGACGTCAATGGGACAACGATCAAAGTCACACGACTACACCCCGGTATCAGGGCCAGGCTCGGCAAGGACCGCGAGTCCTTCTCCTCCGACCTGTATCGGATGATCGCGACCCAGTACGCTTTCATCATTGCGAAGGGGTTTGTCGTGAGGATCAACGGCGAGCGCGTCGAACCCAGGCCAACGAAACTGATGTTCGCTCCCGCGAGCAAGTCGGAACCGGCAATCCGTCCGTTCATCTTCAAGACCGAATGCGATGGCGTTTCTGTCTTCATGGCTGTGGGATTCACGGGCGCCATTCCGTCCGAAGCTGAGAGTCTCGGGGCCCAAGAAGAGACACGTCGTTCTTCGCTTGAGGCAGGTTGGACGATCGTCTGCAACGACCGAGCTGTGGTGTACTGCGACAGAAGTGAACTGACTGGTTGGGGCGAGGCGGGTGTTCCCCGGTACCACAATCAGTTCATAGCCATCTCCGGGATTGTTGAGTTTCGAGCAAACGACGCTTCCATGTTGCCGACGACGACAACGAAACGCGGAATCGATGCGTCCTCGCCGCTCTACCTGCAGGTGAAGAACAAGATGCGTGAGGGCATGGCGATCTTCATCGACTACACGAACAAGTGGAAGGGAAAGGCAGAAGAGTCGAGAGTTCATGACGCGCCAACTATGCAGTTCGCTGAACTGAAGGCAGCGTCTGATCAGCTGCACTTCTCGACAACTAGACGGGCGCCCGGGGCCGGCCAGCAGTTCAAGCCCGCACTCCCACAGCCTCAGAAGATCGACCCGCGCAGGCGTCGGATCTCCTTCGTGAGGGAACTCGATGACATACGAACAGTGGCGGACTATCTCTTTGACGACCCAGATATTGATCCATCGGTCGTTGGTGAGAAGTGTTTCGACTTGTTCGCGCAGGAGGCATCGGAATGAAGCATCCGCCCTATCACCTTCGCCTCAACAAGATGGTGGACAGACTCCTTCTCATCGATGTCATACGAAGGGTGGCGGACCGAGCCGGCGGTCTCTCCGAGTACACCTACTACAGTCTGGGCGGCCCCTACCTCGAGGACTTTCGACTGCTCTACGATCTTTGCCCGGAGATCGGGATGGTCTCTTTGGAAAGGGACGAGGAGACATTCAAGAGACAGAAGTTCAACCTGCCCTGCGGGTCCATCGCTCTGCAGAATACGGACTTCAAGTCATTCATCTCGACGTACGATGAGGGTGACAAACCGGCGGTGTTTTGGCTGGACTACACCGGACTACGATTCAGCATGTTCGAGGACTTTCAGGCGGTGCTCGACAGGGCGGCCCCTGAGAGTCTCGTGAAGATAACGCTCAAGGCCGCCCCCTTGGATGTGGATGGCAAATGGGACAACTTCCGTGCAACGTTTGATGCGGTCCTCCCTGAGGGCGATGAGGCCCCAGTCACGGTCGAGCACTTCTCGAACTTCGTTCAGCGTATGGTCCGAATCGCGGCCGAAAGGGCCCTCCCCGCTACCGCCGGCTGGCGATTTCAGCCGTTGTGCTCGTTCCGCTACGCGGATGGGGTACCGATGGTGACAGTCACCGGACTAGTGTGTTCAGATGACGAGGTTCCAGCGGTGAAGACGAAGTTCGATGGCTGGGAGTTCGCGAACTTGAATTGGTCGCCACCCACATGGATCGACTTGCCGGAGTTGAGCACCAAGGAGAGGCTGGCCCTTGCGCCGCATCTTCCTCAAGTGCATTCGGGGGCAGCGCTCGTTAAGACACTCGGCTACCTGATTGACAGAGACCAGCAGAAGTCCGAGGGCAAGATGGAGCAGTACGCCATGTTCCATCGATATTTCCCCCACTTTGTTCGAGCCACTGTCTAGTCGATCATCTGGACGTGCCGTCTGCGATCGCGCCCTTGCATGCATCAAGTGCTCGAATACGCATTTCGCCGCATCGAATTCCTTGCGCGAACCTGCTCCACATCCCCACTTGCGTGAGGCCGGGGGGGCCGAGCTCGGTGATCTTGCTTGACGACGCTGGCAGCAGGTCACTTGATAGCATCACCATTCTTCTCACCGAGACACCGGTCACTCAACGAATCCCTATGCCGTCGTGCCTCAAGCGCGCTAGTCACCCCCCCCCGCTTGCCTGACCCTGAGGGCACTTTACGGACCAAAGAGAACCAAACGTCCGCAAAGAGACGTGTAGTCGTCAATTGTCGTTCTACACATCTATTCCGTCTCAAAATGACAAGATAGATGTTGAAATTGACAATTGTGCTGTCATTAGGTACACATATGATGTCCTATTGAGACAGAAAAGGTGTCAAGAATGACAGTCAGAACCATCACCGCCACACTCGCACCGCTGCTTGAACTGCTTGAGCTAGATCAGCCAGCGCTTGTCACGGCGGAAGTGATTCGCGACTACTCAATACAGGCGGGCGTCGCATGGCCGGCCGATCTCGTTGTGCGGCGACTTCGCGAGAGCGGTTGGCTGCTGGATCTCAAGACTCGGGGCGTGTGGGAGTTTGCGCCCGCAGCTCGGGCGGGTGCATTTGGATCGGGAGACTCCTTCATCGAGCTCAGGGCGGTGCTCGCTGTGAACGCGGATCGACCATTCACTGTGGCCGCTGAGTCCGCTGCGTACCTGCTCGGCCTCGCGAGTAGACGTCCTGACCGGGAAGTCATCGGTGCGCCAGATGGCGAGCGCCTGCCCAAGTCGCTTTCTGGGTTCCGGCTCGTGCAATGGACTCCACGTTCACCCGTGTTGTACAAAGCCGGCCTCCCTGTCTGGTCGGCGGAAACACTGCTCGCGTATATGGCGGCGCGCCCCTCAGGGTTCCGCGACTGGCCCAATGCTGGTGAATGGCTGGGTCAGGCCTTCGCCGAGGTGTCACCAGGGTTGCTCCTGTCCGAACTCCTCGGCAGACCACGGAGTGCTTGGTCTCGGGCGGCGTATCTGGCAGACCGCGCCGGACGCACGGAACTATCCGGGCAGCTTCTGAGTAAGGCCCCGGATGGTGAGGGCCCGTACTATCTGGGGGCAAGACGGCGGACGGGCACCTACTCACAGGCGTACGACGTCATCGATTCAACCGGGATGGAGTCCGATCGACCGTGATAACCGAGGGGCATCTCGTTAGGCACTACCAAGGGCGCAGGGGCGGCAGGGGCCCCGCGATTATCGACGTTGCGCAAGATCATCTCCTGGAATACCTACGCCGGCAGGGTGTGTTTGAGCTCGGAATCGCGCTGAAGGGGGGTACCGCGATTCGCAAGTTCTGGGCCGGCAATGCGGGCCGGTTCTCCACGGACTTGGATTTTGCCGGCGTCGAGGACGCTTCAGCGGAGCTCATGGCGGAGCTCATCGATGGTGCGCAGGTAGGTCCCTTTGGATTCGGCATCGATCCCATCGACGGTACCAGGCGGATGCGTCTCACGATGACGAGCCCCTTTGGCGAATCTGAGGTTCCGGCGCGGCTGGATCTGGGCCGGCGATCGCTGTGGTTGCCGGCGCGCAGCATGGGTGCGATCCCACTGCCGATCCACCGACGCTACGACTTTGCTGTCAGCGCAATCCCTGTTGCGGCGATGGAAGAGATGATTGCCGAGAAGCTCGCTCGGTACCGGAGAGCGAGTCTCGCTCGAGACCTGTACGACCTCGCATGGATAGCGCAGCGCCCATTCGATGAAAGCATGGTGCGTCGACTTCTAGTGCTCAAGATCTGGTGCGACGTGATTGAGGACGGTCTCGGCACATCCCCCTTCGATCCCAACGAAATCCTAAGGTCGCGCGCTGACTCCGAGTTCCAGCCAGAAGCAATCGGCTACCTGACTACACCAGTCGACGTTCCGCATTGGATCGAACAGGTCAGGCGACGATTCGTCTTCATCGGCGAGTTTGATGCAGTTGAAGAGAGGGTAGGGCGCTGCAGCAGAGGAGATGAGTGGGAGGTTCGGCAACTGATTGCCGATCTGAGCGAGTCGTCCGGCTAGGGTGCGTCCAGATATCTGACGAGCTCATGCGCCCGATCCAGCGAAAGCTTGCTCACGTTTCCCTGTGATGCGAGGTGTCACGCGCAAGGGGGCTGTATGTCTTCCGCGAGCGTTTCGCGGGGTTCGAGGACAGCTACGTCTTGATCGGTGGGGCGGCCCTCACGTCCTCGGCTATACTGCCCCTGAGGCCGAGATCGCCCGGATGAGCAGGGGGTCGTCATCGCGACTATCGTGCGTGATGCAGGGAGAGGCTGCGGCCGAGGGGTCGTGATCTACCTGGTCGCGGTCGCCATCGGGCTTCCGCTCGGGCTGTTGCTCGTGATGGCGACGCTGCTGCTTGTGACGAGTCTCGATTTCCAGCCATGGGCACTCTGTCTCACCGCGCTCATCTGGCTGGGCCCCTTTCTCCTCGGCGGCGCCTGGTTCGTGCGGACGGTCAGGCGCAGAGCGGCAGCGCTCGACGCGCTCTTCGTGCCGTTGGGGCTCGAAGGCAAGGCCTACATGTCCTACTTCCGCCAGTATCACGGGACCCTCTATGGCAGGCAGGTGGACGTCTACCTGTGGCGAGGACCCTACCTCGCGGTCGAGGTGAGCACGCCTCTCGCCACCCGTTTCGGCATCACCCAGTGGCAGTCAGACACGAGTCTGTTGGCCGGCATGGCAGGCAAGCAGCCCATCGCGCTTGCGGACCCGCAACTTGCAGCGCTTCAGGTGTTCCCTGCCGATGAAGCCTGGACGCGCTCTCTTCTGGCCGATCCAACGGCCACAGACGCGCTTCGACGTCTCACCGCGCTCGGCAGCACCATCTTCACCCGGCAGCAGGTCCTGCTCAGGCCGGGTACCCTTCAACTGCTGCTCTCGGGGAACCGGCGGATGTTCGGCCTGGACATCACGGCAGAGCAGGCACGGCTCTGGCTCGACGACCTCATGCGGATCCTCCAGGTCGCCGAAGCGCTGCCCGCGCCGGCGATCACGGACGAGTTGTCTTCGTCTGAGCTTCTCATGATGCGACTGCGGGCGCGGAACCCTTACATGGAGCTGTGGGTGATGCTTGGGACGTTCGGGTTCTTCGTCGTCATGGCGGTCATCATCTTTGCGGGCGTGTTCCTGTTCACGAGTCTGGACGGGTTCTGACGCCTCACCCCAGCAGCCGCGTCCGACACGCCCCGCACGCAGCGAGCCGGCGGTCCGCGGTCACGAGTTCGCAGTCCAGTTCGACCGCGAGCGCCGCGAAGGCGGCGTCGTAGAGCGTGAGCCCGTACTCGGCCGAGATCGAACCCGCCGCTCGGGCTAGCCCGGCGTCGAGGGGATGCCACTCGAGTCGGAAGCCCTCAAGAACGTCCGCAACGCGCATCAGTTCGTCTCCGTGGAAGCGTCGCTGCTTGAGCGCATTCAGCACCTCGAGACGCATATGGGCGGGTGACGCCAGTACTGCCGCACCCGCCAGGTGATCCTGGAGCAGCCCCCAGGATTCGGCAACGTGTGACTCGCGCTCTGCCACGAACCATTTGGTCGTCACCGACGTATCGACCACTCGCCTCACGATCGACTCACTCATCGACGCTCCAGGGCTTGTAGTCGTTGTCGCGGTCGCGCCGGATGATCTCAGTGACGTCCATCCCGGGGTGCGCGACCTTCGCGATCTCGCGCGCGTCCGCCATCGCTTTGAGGATGCTCTCGCGCCGCTCCTCGGCAGCGATCTTCTCCTCGAGGTGCGCGACGTAGTGCGCCGTCGCCTCCTGGACGAGTCCGCTGCGGGAGCGATCGAGCTGCTCGGCGAGGATATCGACCTGCTCGAGCAGCTCGTCGGGGAGCGATACGTTGACTTTGGCCATGATGCGCCTTTCTGGTAGTGCCGAACGGTAGTGCTAAGAAGGAGTATACCCCTTATGGCGGGCGCGCCGTCGTACCATCCGCCGTCTCCGTCGCCGCGCTCCGAGCAGCCGAGAGCCGGTCGGCTGCCAGGTTCAGCGACTCACACGTGTGCAGGTAGCGCAGTGCGGTCTCCATCTGCCGCCAGCCATGGATCTCCATGACCTCACGCACCGTCGCCCCGTGCTGCAGGTAGAGTGACGCGCTCGTGTGCCGGAGGTCGTGGATGCGCAGGCCCTCGGGCAGCCCCGCGCGCCGCACCGCCGGGCGCCAGGTGTCCTTGCGAAACGAGTTGCCGTCGAGCACGCGGCCGTTGGGCTTGGGAAACAGCCAGTGCTCGGGCGATCGCGGACACACCTCACGCCAGGCCACGAGCATCTCCGCGATGTGCGCCGGGATCGGCACGGTACGGTCGAAACCGGTCTTGGTCGAGGGCTGCAGCTCGTTCAGGAACATCGACTTGCTCACGAGCGCCGTGCGGGCCGTCAGGTCCACGTCGTCCCACGTGAGCGCGCGAAGCTCGCCTAAGCGCACGCCGGTGTAGGCCGCGAACGCGATCATCGGCCGGTAGAACTCCGGCAGCGCGGCGAGCAGTGCCTCGATCTGCGCCATCGAAAGGATGGTGCGTTCCTCGGCAGGCGGGGGAGAGGCGTCGAACCACGGCCCCGGGTCGCGCGGGAAGCTCCCCATGCGGTAATGCCAGCGCAGGCACGCCCGAAGCGGGATGAGCACCTTGGCGAGCCGCCTCGGACTGACCCCTGCACAGGAGAGGGCCACGACCGTCCGTGCGATGAGCGCGCCGTCGATGGCGGAAAGCGGCGTATCGGCCAGATGCGGCGCGAGGTGACAGCGCCAGACGCATCGGTAGTCCGAGAGCGTCGATGCGCGCAGCGGACGCGCGCCGCAGCAGCGGTACGCGAGCCAGGTCTCCCACGCGCAGGCGAGTGTGGTCGTGTCGGGCGGCGGATCCATGTACGTGAGAATGACGCCCGCCGCTATCCAGGTTCTATACCGGGCCCGACCGCCGCTGTGGCGCCGCTACACCGCTTCGAACGGGTTGGCGGCGATATGGCGCTGGGCGAATGAAGTCACCGCGTCGTCGCATGCGCCGGCGAGCAGGTCGTCGACGTCACAGGTGGCGCCCAGGACCGACGCGATCTCCTCGGCGGCCGCGCCCGGGTAATGGCGCTCCATGACGCACACGAGCGTGCGCACGAGCCGGCCGGTGGTCTCGGTCCGGCGGGCCTCCGCCTCGGCGGTGACCTCGGCCTGCACGCGGTCGAGCTCCTGTGTCAGCTTGCCGATGCGGCGCGTCCGGTACCAGCGCAGGAACATGCCCACGGCCACGGCCGCGATCACGGCCATGAGCAGCGAGAGCGCGAGCATGATCTCGAACTCCGGTTCGCGGATCTCGGTCACGATCCCGATCTCGATCTCGCGGAACAGCGCGCCCGACTCGTTGACGACGACGGAGACCTCCTCCTCGTGCTCCATGATCTCGCCCACGATCTGGGTGAGGCTGAAGCCGGCAACGAGTCCGCCGATCCTGGCGAGCCAGCCGGTGGCGCCGAGAGAGCCGACGCCCACGAGCCGGTCGAGCGCCTGCCGTGACTTGGTGTAGGCCGAGCGGGTATCCGTCAGGCGCGCGAGCGCGGCCGCGCGGGCCTCCACGAGCGCCATCGATGCGGCCCAGAGCGCCGCGGTGAGTTCGGTGAGGTAGCGCGAGGAGCGTTCGTCGCGGCTCTCCTCGGCGAACCGATCGAAGATCGCTGAGGCCATGCGGTCGCTGAGCGACCGGATCCCTTCATCGGGCGAGGCGCATCCGTGCAGCGTCATCGCGATGTCGAGAGAAGCCGCGAGGCCTATGGGAGGGGAGCTCTCTACGTCAGGCATATGGGGATTGTATCCAAGTCGGTCGTGCGCATCCCACCGCGCGCTTCTGCGTCGAGAAATGCGCCGAGGCGAGAAGTGGGGCGCCCGTTCGCTACCGAACATGAATACCAATGCGCCGCTCATACCCCACAATCCCGCCGCCCGTCCCGAATACCCCTCGGTTGGTGGTTTCTAAGAGTAGACTTAGTGAAGTGAGGCACAACCTGGGGCGTGTGACCTCTCACGGTTTGCCGGAACTGTGACTGGGAGGCCTGCTGGTGTCGTTTCTGCTCCTTCGTCGTGCGCACCTGAGCTGCGCCTCGATGATCCTTGCGCTGTCCTGTGTCCTGTGCGCGCCGTCTGTGGCTTTCGCGAGTCATGTGGCGGACGTTTCCGGCTACGCCAACGGCGAGGTCCAGTGCTCCGTCTGCCACACCGGCGATCTCGCCCCCGAACACACGAAGCCTACGGCGAGCACCGCGGGTGCCGGCTGCCGGACATGCCACGACCGAGCACACGATCTCTACGTCATCCTTGCGGGCAACTGGGACGGCACCTGCTCGGACCCGGTATGCCACGCGGTGGGTGGGAACGCGCCGCCCGTGCACAAGACCTACTGCCTCGCGTGTCATGACGTCTCTCAACCGGACTTTGCCACGAGCAAGGTGAGTTTCACGCCGATCGACCCCGTCGATCGCGACACCGCCTGCAAGGCATGTCACGCTCCCGGGCTCGTGGGCACGCATCCATACCATCAGATCGGTTCGAACTGCGGTTCGGCGTGTCATCCCACTTGGGGTCGTTCACTCGCGTCGGCCACCCCGCTCTACACCGATCCCGGTTCCGGCGCCTCGTTCGCCGCCGCCGGCTCCAAGGAGACTTCGGCCGCGCTGCTGCACACGATCCACGCCAACCCTCGCTGGCCCGCCGGCGTCGACACACCCGGGAGCGCGTGCGCGAGCTGTCACGCGACGGCCGCCTGCGGGGCCTGTCACACCGGTGCCATCCCGGCGACCCACGCAGGCCACTCGGGCTCGGACCAGGACGCGAACCCGGCGTGGTCGGGTCTTGTCGGCTACGGCGTGGTCGACGGCGACCAGAGCCAGCACACGGCGTTCGTGGACTCGGTGCAATGCTCCTCGGCGGGCTGCCATGACATCGCCCGTTCGGCGGCGACGACATCCAGGGATATCGAGGACTACAACCACGCGGCCGGCGGCGACCCCGACGATCCGAGCGCGGTGAACGCGGCGATCACCGCGACCGGCTTGTGGCGCTACCGTGCGTCGAGCCGCTACTCAGGTGGACGCATGAGCTACGCGAACACGGCGGGGACGAGTCTGAGCGCGACGTTTGCGGGCGAGCGCATCGAGATCGTCTCCGAGCGCGACCCCTACCGCGGTACGGCGACGGTATGGATCGACGGCGTCTCCTACGGGACCATCGATACGTATGCGCCGACCTCGGTCGTCCAGGCGGTCGTGTTCAGCGCTGACCTGCCCGCCGGCGAGCACACCATCACCGTGTACCCGACGGGCGCCAAGAGCTCCTCGGCGCGCGGTACGTTCGTGGTCATCGACGGGTTCCGGGTCTACGAGGAGTTGCCCGAGACGGTCGTGCCCGCCTGCTCGAGTTGTCACGCGGATCGGATCGCGACGCACTGACGATGAGCCGGCATCCCGGCCCAAGACAAGATCGGATGGTAGAAGGTGCGAGTGACGGTACGGAAAGGCTCTTTGGGCGGCACGCGGGTGCTGCGCGCACTGATGTGCGCCGCGCTCCTGAGTGCGGTCGTCATCACCGGCTGCACCTCGGCCACGAGCGATGAGGGAAGCGACTCCTCGGCGGGGCGCGACGCGAACGCGCTGCCGGACTCCGCCTACGAGCTCGATCCGACGCTGCCGACCTACGTCGATCCGGACACCGGCTACGACACCACCCGCGACTGGACCCTTGAGGACGAGACCTGGCCGGTCTGCCTGATCATGAGCCCGTCGCAGTCCCCGCAGCTTCTGCTTGGCGAGGAGAAGAGCGGCCTGTACACCAAGGAGCTCGCGAAGGTCGGAGTGAAGCCCGCGATCGAGAAGATCGAGATCCCCGCCCGCACGTTCCACGCGCTGCAGCGCTCGAAGTGGGCGTTCGTGTACATGCCGTACGCGGTGTTCACCGATTACTGCCGCACCAACGACAACCAGGGTGGCGCCGGCGGCCTGCAGTATGTGGCGCTTGCGGGCAGCACGGCGGGCGCCGGATACACGCTGATCACCAAGGACCCCGAGATCCAGTCGGTCGCCGACCTGGCGGGCCGTACGGTCGCCGGGCTCGAGAACAACCCCGCGCGGATCGTGCTCATGCGCGCGGCGGCCGAACAGGAGGGCCTGAAGCTCGGCGACGGGGAAGGCGATATTCGCTTCTCGACGGGCGCCAGCGCCGACGATCTCAACGGCTACCTCGACGGGAAGTACGACGCGGTCGTGGTGCTCTCGATCGTCAAGGACCGCTTCCTGCGGACCGGCTCGCACGTCGTGAGCGACTTCACCGACGTGGGCTACACGCCCAACTACACGATCCTCACGGTCGAACGCAGCGTACTCGAGGAGCGGCCCGACGTGGTCGACGCCTTCCTCGAAGCCCACTACCAGGGCAACAAGCTCGCCGAGCAGATGCCTGTGGCCGAACTCGACCAGGTGCTCATGGACTCGTGGAACGGCTACTTCCGCTCGCAGGAGACCACCGTCGCGGCCCAGCGCATCATGCCCGACCTGGCCACGTTCGAGCTGATGCTCGGCGGCATGAGGCCCGAGCAGCGCATCGACGCAAAGCTCCTGGGCGATTGTTTCGCATATCTCGACGAGACCGACGGCTGGCAGTGGGGCGGGTCGGTCGACTCGTCGCGGCTGTTGGCGCTCGACCGATACGACAAGGTGCTCAAGGCGCATGACGAGCAGCCGCAGGCGGCGGCGACGAAGTAGGACCGGGTGGCGGCCGACGGGCGAGTCGGCGGAGGTGAGCGGGCATGGGTTCGGGCAGGACCGATAGAGGACCGTGCGGGCGCGTGGCTCTGCTGCGTGTCGCGCTCGTCGCGGCCGGCGTCGCCACGTGCTGCGGCATACTCCTCGCATCGCCCGGCCGTGCTCTCGCTGCCACCACCTTCACGGCGGTCACACCGGCGGCCGATACGACCGTGCCGGGCAGCCCGGCATACGTGAGCGTGTACGCCGACGACACGTCTATGATCCTCGGCACCACGACGATGACCATCAACGGCACACCCGTGCCCGTGACGTTGGACTATCCCGGCTACTGGGCAGACCCCGATTGCGAGGAGAACTGGGTCGTCAGCGATTGGACGGCTGCGACGGTCTCCACGCCGTCGAGTCTTCGCGAGGGCACCTACACCGTCGAGGTGACCGTGAGGACCCAGTCCTCGGGAACATCGACCTACTCCTGGACGTTCACGATCGCCTACACACCCGATACCGCAGCGACCTTCTGGTCCCGCAGTCCCGCCCCCGGCGCGTCTATCACGGCGCCCGCCCCGCTGCAGTCGTGGGTAGGTCCCGCGAGTGGCCGCCCGCTTGGAGCTGTCAAGTTCTACCTGGATGGCGTGGCGCAGACGACGTTCAGTGTGGCGGGCGGCGGCGGCAGTGTGTATGCCTACACGCCGACGATCGCATCGAGCGAGGGCACGCATACCGCGCGCCTGGAGGTTCTGGACAATGTCGGACGGTATACCGACAGCATCTGGACGTTCAACACTCAGATCAAACCGACGCTTTCCGCACCTGTTCCGGCCGGTGGTCTTTCGTACGCAGGTCCCCGGCCGCAGATCGGCCTGACTATCGCCGACAACACGCCCGGGCAACTCGGCGTCAGGCTTGTGTTGGACGGGACCGAGGTCTACAACGCTCAAACGAATCAGGGCGCGTTCAGGTGGACGCCCACGTTCGACCTCGCGTCGGGAGTGAACCACGTGGCGACGGCGACCGTGACCGACGCCGTAGGCAACACGTCGACTCTGAGTTGGGAGTTCAACGACGCGGTGCTGTTCACATCGGTCTCGCCCTCGGCAGGTACGACGATCACCGGGTCCCCGGGTCAGGTCAGTGTGTTCCTTGACGCGGGGGCCGAGATCCTCAGTCCCGCTCGGATGTGGATCGACGGTGTGCCGGTTGCGGCCACTGTCGACTGGGTCGGCCATCTTGAAGACCCCGATTGCGAGGCGATCTGGGTCGTCGACGATTGGACCTCGGCGACGATCTCCGCCCAGAGCGGGCTCTTGCTCGAAGGCTCGCACACCGTGCGGCTCGAGGCCGACATCCTTGGCGGAGGTATGGCGACGTACGAGTGGTCGTTCGCCATCAAGTACGCGGCCGGAAGCCAGGCGACATTCTCGAGTCGGACCCCCGCAGCAGGCTCCACGGTGACGAGCTACCCGACCATGAGGTTCACCGTGGCAAGCCCGAGTGCGGTCACCCGGACCAACATCTTCGTGTACATCGATGGCACGCGGGTGGCCCACACATCGAACGTGTACTCCGGGACGACTCACTTCGTGACGGTGAATCCCGCCTACTTCACGAACCTCGATGGGCCGCACACGGTGAGGGTGGTCGTGCTGAGCAATGCCGGTGTGGTCACGGAAGACACGTGGTCTTTCCAGACACAGATCTTGCCGACACTGACAGGCGAGTACCCGACCGTCGCGGCTCCGGCGCACGTGCCGCGACCGCAGATCGGGGTGATGGTCGACGACAACGCTCCCGGGCAGCAGCATCTTCACTTCAGGCTCGACGGGGTGACGGTGTTCGACGGTCCGGTGGACCAGGCCATCTTCAGGTTCACTCCTACTTCGGACTTCGCCAACAACAGCACGCACAACGTGGTCGCCGACGTCTGGGACGCCGCGGGCAACACCAAGAGCCTCTCGTGGTCCTTCACCGTGGTCGCACTGCCGGCCATGTCCGACTCCGGCAGTTGCACGGCATGCCACCCCGTCTACCCCGGCGCTCACCCGTTCACGAACTGCAGTGGCTGCCATGCCGACGACCCGCTCTACGACCCACATGAGTCCAACCGCTACGCACCGCTCGGCCCGTGCTACGACTGTCACGGGTCGTCATACACGCATCCGGCCTCGAGTGTCTCGAACTGCGTGTGGTGCCATACCAATCCCGACTGGACGCAGATTCCTCGGCATGAGACATCTCCGGCGACGGCCCATGAAAGCGAGTTGACGGAGTGCTCCCCGTGCCACGATCTCAACCTCGTCACGGAGCACGCGAAGTACCCGGCGGACTCGCCGTTCAAGAACCAGTGCGCGAGCTGCCACGTGAACGAGGACAGCGCGGTCAAGACCGCCATCGCCAACCACGACACCAGCTGCTACGCATGCCACGGGCAGGGAGATCCCCATCACGAGGAGCCCGATCTGTCCGCGAGCGCGCAGCCCGCGGGTCCGCAGTGCTCGGTGTGCCACACGAATCTCACCCTCGAGCACCTCAAGTCCACGTCCTCGAGCGCGGCCGACGCGTGCGACGCGTGCCACGCCCCCGGAGGGGCGCGCGACTCCATCGTCGGCGCCTGGGACCGGACGTGCGACACGGACGGTTGCCACTCGCAGGCCGATACCGCCCGCCGGGTGCACACCAACTACTGCTTCGCGTGCCACGATGTCTCCCAGCCCGACTTCTCGGTCGCAAAGACCGCGTTCCCGGCCGTCGACGACGTGAACCGCGACAGCGCCTGCAAGGCCTGCCACGCTCCGGGACTCGTGGGCACGCACCCGTACCACCAGATCGGTGCGAACTGCGGTACGGCCTGCCATCCCGGTTGGGGCAACTCGCTCTCCTCGGCCACACCGCTGTATACCGATCCGGTCTCGGGCGCCTCGTTCGCGACCGCGGGCTCCAAGAGCACGCCGGCTGCGGTCCTGCACACCATCCACGCCAACCCGCGCTGGCCTGCCTCTCTCGCGTTTCCCCAGAGCGCGTGTTCGAGCTGCCATGCGACCGCCGCGTGCACGGCGTGCCACACCGGCGCGATCCCCTCGACGCACGCCGAGCACTCGGCGAGCGACCAGGACGCCAACCCCGCATGGCGGGGGCTTGTATCCTACGGTGTGACAGGCGGCGACCAGACCCAGCGCACCGCCTACACGGACTCCGTGCAGTGCGCCTCGCAGGGCTGCCACGACCTCGTCGACTCCAAGGCCTCGGCCCCTGATGCGGTCGAGGACTACAACTACACCGCCGGCGTGAACCCCGACGACCCGGCCGGCACCAACACCGCCGTCTCGGTGGCGGGCACCTGGCGCTGGCGTGCTTCCAATCGCTACAGCGGAGGGCGCATGAGCTACGCCAACGTCGCGGGCGCCTCGCTTTCGGCCACGGTGGCCGGTGAGCGTCTCGAGATCGTCTCCGACATGGATCCCTACCGTGGGCAGGCCGAGGTGCTCGTCGACGGCGTCGTGGTCGGCTCCTTCGACGGCTACGCGCCGACCACGCGCTACCAGGTCGTGGTGTTCAGCACCGATGTCGATCCCGGCACGCACACCGTCACAGTGCGCCCGACCGGGCAGAGAAGTGTTTCAGCGAGGGGCGCTTTCGTGGTCGTCGATGCGTTCCGCGTCTACTCGTCACTGCCGCAGCTCTACGTGCCGGAGTGTGCGAGTTGTCACGCGGATCGAACGGTCACGCACTGGTAGGGTCGACAGGCCCCCGAAACGGGGCCTGCGCCCGACCGGTGGGTACTGCGCCGTTCACCGATGTTCGTTTGCGCACGGACGAGGTGGCGGTTAGAGTTCAGATGCTCGAGGACGCGACAGGGACACACCGTCCTCGGCATGCGATATTCGCCGGTTTGGGGCCCCGGCGAACGACCTGCAGCAGGGGCTCAGGGAACCGGTGAGGGGTAGGGCAATGGGCAGTGGCGTCCGGCACGCTTCGCGCGCGCTTCTTTGCGCGTGTCTTCTGGCGATCATTTCGGGGGTTCTCGCATCGCCTTCCTCGGCGATGGCGGTTTCCGTGACCACCGAGAAGCTCACCAACGATACGTACGACCGCGCACATATCGCCATCGACGGCGATCACGTGGTCTACGACTCGCTGCGCAATGGCAACCGAGACATCTACCTGTTCGATCTGGCCACCGGAGTGGAGAGTCGGATCACCACGCATCCGGCCGAGCAGTTCTGGCCGAGCATCGACGGCGACCGCATCACGTTCTTCGACCGCCGCAAGGGCACGCAGTACTCGATGGGCGGCATCCCGTACTACGTCTACTACCCGGAGGTCTACGTCTACGACATGACCCTCGGCGTCGAGACCCACATCACCGGCGCCTCCTACATGGACGGCGGCTGGCCCTGGAACGCCCCGGGCGAGGGTCCGCTCATCGAGGGCGATCGCGTGGTCTGGTGCGACTACGAGGCCGACAGCGACAGCTCCGACGTCTACATCTACGACATCATCGATCGAGACATCACGCAGGTCAGCTCGCCCAAGCAGTCCGGCGACTACATGTCGCCCAAGGACCATCGGGTCTCAGTCTCCGGCGACCGTGTGATGTTCTATGCCGACGACTACTTCCGCAGCTCGGGCTCCTCGTGGTGGAGCGCGCCGGCCAAGGCATACATCTACGACCTCAACACCACGGCCCTGACGCCGTTCACCCCGAACCGCGCCGGTGAGCCCTTCGAGCCGAAGCTCTGGGGCGACCGGGTTCTGGGCCGCGAGCGCGATGCCACGTTCTACGGCACCTGGGAAGATGCCGTGGTCTATGACGCGACCACCCAGGCCCGCACGCCGGTCGCGATCTCGACCGCGCCGGAGTACCCGGTCGATATCTGGGGGGACCGCGCGATCTGGCGCAACGCCCAGACGGGGCGTAAGTACCTCGCGGACCTCAACTCCGGCGTGAACAACGTCTGGCAGCTGCCCTCGGACGCCGCCACGGGCACGGTGCGCATCTCCGGCGACAACATCGTGTGGACCGACTCCTCGGCGGACCTGAGCGTCGGTCGCATCGTCGAGGACCAGGCGCCGGTGACCACCTCGAACATCCCGGAGGGCTGGAGTGCGGGGCCTGTGAGCGTCACGCTCTCAGCCACGTGCGCCGACGGCGTGGCGGCGACCTACTATCGCATCGGCGAGGGCGCGGCGCAGACCTACTCGACGCCGTTCAGCGTCTCGGCCGAGGGCCGCACCCGGATCCGCTACTGGTCCGAAAGCTCGACGGGCAAGATCGAGGGTCTGACCGAGGAGTGGGTCCGCATCGATTCGGCGGCACCGGTCGTGGTCCCGCACACGGGTGTGCCGAACCAGTACGGCGGCGAGGTGCTCGACGACTCATGGATCGCGAGCAATGCGACCGAGAAGTGGCGCACGCTCTGGCTCAAGCTCTACCTCCAGCCCGAGGACATCTCGGGCTCGGCCGTGCACTACCGCATCAACAACGGGCCGGAGGTCGCGATATCGGGCGCCGAGCCCGTGTACTTCGATTCGGCGACCGACGGGTCCAAGCGCGTCGAGTTCTGGGCGATCGACTCGGCGGGCAACTCCTCGGCGCATCAGACGATCTACCTCAACTTCGACGGGGCGAACCCGGTGACGACCACGACGGCCGCAAGCGCCTGGCGCGCAGCTCCGTTCCAGGTCTCACTTTCCGCGACCGACACGACCTCGGGCCTTGCGCACACCTACTACAAGACCTCCACGAACGGGTCGAGCTGGGACACGACCTCGACGTACACGGGCACGCCGATCACATTCGACCAGGAGGGGCCGCGGTTCCTCAAGTACTGGTCGGTGGATGTGGCCGGGCGTGTCGAGACCGCCAAGACGATCAACGTCGGCATCGACAGGACCGCGCCGCACACCACCACCGATGCCTACCAGTCGTGGAACAGCTACGGCGACTACTTCGCGTTCTACTCGAGTGACACGATGTCCGGCGTGGCTTCGACGTGGTATCGCGTCAACGGCGGTCCCGCGCAACAGGTCACGCTCGGGCAGGACCAACTCGTCTCCGCCGAAGGAGACAACCTCATCGAGTTCTGGTCGTACGACGCGGTGGGCAACCGAGAGGCCACGCAGACCGCGCACATCCGCGTGGACACAGGCGGTCCGACCGTGAGCTCCAACATCCCCGACACCTGGCCGGCCGAGGGCTTCACGGTCGAGATCTACGCTGAGGACTCGGGCTCGGGCGTCAAGGAGATCCACTACCAGATCAACGGGCGAAACGGCGCGCCCAGCCAGGGAGACACCATCTATACCGGCCCGTTCTGGGTGCCGGGCGGCGAGATGGAGGTCACGTACTGGGCGATCGACAACGTGGGTTACACCTCGAGCTACCAGACCGATGGTGATCTGTGGGGCGGCATGCACACGTCCACCACGGACTTCGCGGTATGTGGCAGCTGCCACAGCAACCAGTTGCCCGAGGAGCACGAGTACGTCTCCAACTGTGGGACCTGCCACTCGCCGGATTACCGACGTCATGAGCCGGCGATGTGCGTCGGTTGCCACAGCTTCCCGCTCCCCGGCTACTACACCTATCAGCCCGGCAGCCCCAACCACAGCGGCTGCGAGTCGTGTCACGCGCCGGGATGGGCGCCGCCGGAGTTCCTCGGCCATCAGCCGGAGCAGTGCATGTCGTGCCACGCAGGCTTCTGGGGTCAGGAGCGTGTCTACGAGCCCGAGATGTGGGGGTATCCGCACACAGGATGCGAGAGTTGCCACGGCTTCCCGGTGCCGCTCACCCCGGTTCAGCGGTCGGTCGCGTTGGGCGAGAAGATGTGCGAGAGCTGCCACGGATGGGGGCTGCACCCCGACTACTGGGGCAAGCACCAGACGACGACCGACATGACCACGTGTTCGAGCTGTCACCAATCCAATCTCGTCTCCGCACATCCCGATTGCGCCACATGCCACACGAACCCGAACGCGACCGTGAAGTCGGCGATGACCAACCACCGCACCGACTGCGCGGCGTGTCACGCGGCGAACCACCCGCATCCCGCCGGCGACGTGAGCGCGCTGGCCAACGGGCAGCGCGCGTGTTCGGTGTGCCACTCGAGCGACATCATCGCCGAGCACTCAAAGTCCACGAGCGCCGGTCACGAGGATCCCTGCGACACCTGCCACGCTTCGGGTGGTCCGCGTCAGGCGATGGGCGGGGCCTCATGGGACGGCCAGTGCGACAATGCCGCGTGTCACGGCGAGGGCACCGGGCGCGAGGTGCACGCGAACTACTGCCTCGCGTGCCACGACCAGGCACAAGCCGACTTCTCGGTCGCCAAGACCGCGTTCCCCGACGTCGCGCCGGTAGATCGGGAGACCGCGTGCAAGGCCTGCCACGCGCCCGGTCTCGTAGGTACGCATCCGTACCACCAGGCCGGTGCGAACTGCGGCGCCGCGTGCCATCCCGAGTGGGGCACCTCGCTCTCCTCGGCGACCCCGGCCTACACGGACCCGAGCTCGGGCGCGTCGTTCGGTTCGGCTGAGTCCAAGGCCACACAGCCGGCGCTGCTGCACACGATCCACGCGACGTCGCGCTGGCCCGGTAGCCTCGAGTTCGCCTCGAGCGCATGCGCGAGCTGTCACGCGGTGGCGGCATGCAGCGCGTGCCACGCGGGCGCCGTGCCCGCGACGCACGGCGAGCACTCCTCGAGCGACCAGACCGGGAACCCGGCTTGGCGTGGCCGCGTCGCACACGGCGTCACAGGCGGAGACCAGACCCAGCGCAGCTCGTTCACCGACTCGAACCAGTGCGCCTCGGCAGCCTGCCACGACCTCGCGGGGACCGCGGCGAAGCGGCCGCACGCCGTCGAGGACTACAACCACGCCATAGGCGGCAACCCCGACGACCCGACGGTCGCCAACACGGCCGTCACGCTTGCGGGCACCTGGCGCTATCGCGCATCGGTGCGCTACAGCGGCGGGCGCATGAGCTACGCCAACCTCTCCGGCGCGGCGCTCGAGGCGAGCTTCACCGGCGAGCGGATCGAGGTCATCTCCGACAAGGACCCCTATCGGGGTATCGCGGAGGTCTACATCGACGGCGCGCTGGCCGGCACGTTCGACGGCTACGCGCCCACCACCAGGTATCAGGCCGTGGTGTTCTCGGCCGACGTCGCGCCCGGGTCCCACACGATCTCGATCAGGCCGCTCGGCAACAAGAGCACCTCTTCGCGTGGTACCTTCGTGGTGGTCGATGCGTTCAGGGTCTACTCCGACCTGCCCGGATCGATCGCGCCGGAGTGTCGGAGCTGCCATGCCGACCGGACGGTGACGCACTGGTAGCGACCTGAGAGGCCTCATGCCCTACGCGACACGCCGGATCTGGATGCCCGAGATCTACCAGGGCGGCTCTGTGCGCCGACGCTACTTCGAGGGCTGGTACTTCAAGCAGGTCGATGCCGCCGAGGAGCGGATCGTCTCGATCATCCCCGGGGTCTCCTACTCCGAGGACGGATCGGCGAGCCACGCGTTCGTGCAGCTCGTGCCCGGCGGCGGAGATGCGCACTACTTCGCCTATGGCGTCGATGAGTTCTCCTTCGACCCGCGCAGCTTCTCCGTCCGCGTGGGCCCCAACGAGTTCTCGCGCGAGGGGATGCGCCTCGATCTGGCCGCAGACGGCCGCAGCGTCAAAGGCGAGGTGGGCTTCGGGCCCTGGTCGCCGTGGCCGGTCCGTCCGCTCTCGCCGGGGATCATGGGGCCGTTCCGGTTCGTTCCTCGGATGGAGACCTACCACGCCGTGCTCTCGATGGACCACGCACTCACCGGCGGCCTTGCGATCGACGGTGAGCGGCTCGACCTTTCCGGCGGACGCGGCTACATCGAGAAGGACTGGGGTCGCAGCTTTCCGAGTTCGTGGATCTGGGCGCAGTCCAACCACTTCGGCCGTCCCGGTGTGTCGCTCATGCTCTCTGTCGCGAAGGTGCCCTGGATGACGGGGGCGTTCGTGGGCAACATCGCGGGGCTGCTCGTGGGCGGTGAGCTGCACCGCTTCGCCACCTACACCGGGGCCAAACCCGTCTGCGTCCAGACCGGCCGAGGAACGGCCCACGTCGTCTTGCGGGACCGCCGCGAGGAGATCGAGATCACGCTCGAGGGCTCGGAGACCATGTCGCTCAAAGCGCCGGTCTTCGGCTCGATGGAAGGGCGGGACGCCGAGTCGCTCGGAGGTACGGCACACGTCGTGTTGCGCGCGCTGCGAGGCGGACGCGCGGGCGTCGTGTTCGAGGGGACCGGGCGCAACGCCGGTGTCGAGGTCATGAACGATCGTGACGAACTCGGCGCGGGGGAGTGCGACGAGGGCGTCAGTCCGCCACGCTGACGGTGGCGCGCACGTAGGTGCCGTCGAGCGCGATCTGCAGCAGGCACGCCGCGAGATCCGCGCGCGAGAGGCGCAGCCCGCCGGGCACGACCGGACCTTCGACCACGCGGTACCTCCCGGTCGGCGCTCCGTTCGTGAGGATCGCGGGCCTGACCACGGTCCAGGCGATATCGGTGCGGGACGCGAGCTCGCGCTCCATGCGGGCGATGTCGGGATACAGGCGCGCGACGACGGGAATCCTGCGCACCAGCCGGTATCCGAGCGGCAGCAGCGAACCCTCGACGCCCGCCCCCTCGGCCGATACCGCGATCAGCCGCCGCACGCCCGCCGCGACCGCCGCATCGGCGAGATTGCGCGTGCCTTCGATGTAGACGCGTCCGGTTCTGCGGGGCCGGGGAGCCAGCAGCGAGATGACCACGTCGACGTCCTCCAAGGCCGCAGGCAGCGTCTCGGGTTCGAGGACGTCCCCGGTCACCACACGCAGCCCGGGGTCCTCGATGCCGATCGCGTCGCCTGCCCGGATGAAGGCCGTCACCGCACATCCGCGCTCAAGCGCCAGGCGCGTGAGCAGCACACCCGTGCGTCCGCTGGCTCCTGCGATGAGGATCCGCTTCGTCATCGCGTCAGGTCGAGATCCAGGTGAGCAGTCCCAGGATGACCGTCCAGGTGATGAGGCTCGCGGCCAGATGCGCCCGCTCGGCGTCGACCATCTGCCCGAACGAGGCCTTGAGGAACCGCCAGCGGTACTCGCGCAGGCGCCCGCCCCAGACGTGCCAGCGGACCGGGACGAACAGCACGAACGCGGCGACGAACACCAGGAGACGTACGAGGGCGAGAGGCACGGGCGCGACTCCTCGGCAGGGGAACGGGGCGGTCGTGCCCATGGTACCCGTAATGCGCGACGCTAGTCCCGCGGCAGGGGAGGCGGGCGCGGGTCGGTGCGCATCCGCATCACGAGCAGGCCCAGCAGCACGAGCACGAGCGTGGTGTAGAACACCGGGTAGAACCAGGGCGGAGCCGTGATGACGACCTGGCGTGCGCGCAGGTATCCGTTGCCGAGGCGCACGAGTGTGAAGCCGATCGCGAACACCAGGAAGCCCACGCCGTCGCGGCGGACGCGGCGCATCACGAGCAGCGCGACCGCGCCCACGAGCAGTGCACCGCCCATCTCGTAGAGTTGCGTCGGGTGCACGGGCTCGACGCGCCCGGCGAACCCCAGGATCCCCGTGCGTCCCTCCAGGAGCTGTTGGGCCCAGGCGGGGCTGCCCATCGGGAACGTGACGCCCCATGGCAGGTCGGTCTCGAGCCCGTAGCAGCACCCGCGCAGGAAGCAACCGGTGCGCATGAGCACGTCGCCGAGCATGAGCGCCGGCACGGCGCCGTCGGCGAGCGTCCAGACCGGCAGCTTCCATGCGCGCGCCAGTGCGATGCCCGTCAGCGTGGCGGCCACGAGACCGCCGTACAGCGAGAAGCCCTGGAAGGTCAGTCCCCAGATGCGGGAAGGCTCCTCGGCGTAGAAGCGCCACGCGATGCCGAGGTCGAAGACGCGCGCGCCCAGGATCCCCGCGAGCAGCGCGAGGTAGTACAGCGCCGCGACCCGGCGGGCGGGCAGGCCCTTGCGGGATGAAAGCCACACGCCCGCGAGCGGCGCGAGCAGCCACGCGAGCGTGTAGAACGTGCTGTACGCGCCGAGCGTGACCTCGCCGCCCCCCAGGGCGAAGCGTGCGAGGACCGGGCTCACGACGCGGGCTTGGTGAGCGTGAACACGGCCTTCATGGTCCAGCCGGCGCCTCCGCCGGTCATGGTGCCCTTCATGACGAAGCTGTCGCCGTTGCGGCTGACGCCGGCATTCAGGCTCGTGACTCCGGACGCGTCCTGAGGCGAGAACTCGATCGTGGAGCCGCTGTAGGAGACGCCCCAGTTCTGAGGTTCGCTGTTGCCTTCCCCTTCGGGGTTGAGCGCGGACATGTCGATGAGCGTCACGGCGTTGCCCTGGCCGGACTCGTCGCACGTGATGTTCATGGTCATCGGCAGCGCTTTGCCTTTCAGTGCGCCGAGCAGCGCGGCGCTGCAGCCTTCCTTCTCGGCGGCCTCCTGGTCGGTGATGGTGACGTCGGTGACGGTGAAGCTGCCGGACCAGGCGCCGTTGATGTCGATCTTCTCGATGGTGATGATGCTCGCGGCCCCGTTGTCGCCGCGCGAGACGCGGATGGTGCCCTCGTCCTTGGGCAGGGTGACGCTCCACGCGGTCTCACCGCCCGAGCCGCCCGCGACGTGCTGGGTCGTCTTGCCGCCGATCGCGGAGTTCTCGCCGTAGACGTCGATGGTGACGTCGGTGCCCTTCTCGCCGGCCGCCTTGACGATGCCCTTGACCTGGTACTCGCCCGGCCCGCCGGTGATCGCGACCGCGTCGATGACGCCCATCTGCTCCATGAGCTCCTTCGTGAGCTCGGGGAGTCCCTTGGCGACGCGCATGTCGTTGATGACCTTGAGCACGGCCTGGTCGATCGCCAGGATCTTGCCGCCTGCCTCTGCGGGTGCGTTGACGGTCTTGTCACCCGTCTTGATGCTCGTGCGGGCGGTGGAGGTGAGGATGGCCTTGATGTCGGCGGCCTGGAGCTTCGGGTTGATGGCCAACAGCATCGCTGCGGCAGCGGTGACCTCCGGCGTCGAGAAGCTCGTGCCGCTCTGGCGCACCGGGCCGCCCGCGGGATCGAGGCCCACGACCGCGTCGGTTCCCGGCGCGGCGATGCTCACCTCGAAGTTCTCGCTGGCCTTCGTGCTGTAGTCCGCGAGCGTGCCGTCGTTGTTGACGGCGCCGACCGTGATCATGTTGGGGAGGTTCAGGCCGCTCGGGAACCGCTTGCTCCCGTCCTGGACCTGGCCGGTGTTGCCGGCCGAGCACACGAACGTCACATCGGGGTGCTCGGCGTTCATCTTCTCGAAGAACTTCTTGTATGCGGCGGCCAACTGCGGGTCCGCGTCAGGATTGCCCCACGAGCAGTTGATGACCTGCGCGCCGTTCTCGACCTGCTTCTGCAACGCGACGAGGTCGCCGAGGGAGTACGTCTTCCCGTCTCCCCAGATCACCTTGGTGGGGTCGTTGGGGTCGGGGGTGCTCGTGGCGTTGCCGTAGTTGGCCGAGAAGATGTTGGTCATGGAGAGCTTGAGCTTCTTGCCTAGGGGTCCCGCGATCCCGGAAGGGCCACCGTTGTTCGGGTCCCCGGCGATGATCGTGCTCACGCCGGTTCCGTGGCTGCCGGCCTTGTTGACCTTGCCGTTCTTGACCTTGGGTCCGGTGAGCTCGCTGTTCGCCTGGCCGTCGGGGTAGTCGATCTGGACCCCGCTGCCCTCGAACTCGTTCTCGGCGCCTTCACCCGGCTTGTAGAGGCCGTCGTCCGTCACACCGACGTGTACCTCGTTCAGATCGAGGCCGGAGCCCTTGATGTATTCCCAGGCCTTGCTGACGCCCATGGCCTTGTAGCCGTCGCCGGCTCCGGCGCCGTAGACCGGGTCGTTGTAGGGGTCGACGCGCACGCCCCATATCTCGGCGTCGATCATGGTCTGCTGGTTCGGGAACGCGAGGGCTATGTTCTTGCTGCCCTTAGCGGTGTCGATGGCCGCGACCAGGTCTGCCTCGGTGGCGCCGGGGAACTCGATCTGGTACATGCCGACGAACTCGACCTCGCCGATCACGGTACCGCCGAGCGCCTTGGCCAGGTTCTCCGCGTCCTTGCGCCTGCCGGACTCGGAGACGACCACGCCGATCTGGTTGGCGGGCACCTCGCCCCAGGCGGAGGTCGCGATCAGTTTCGACTCCGAGGGGAGCGCGATCTCGCTGTTGCCGAGGCTCGGGCCGGCTCCGCCGCCTCTGCCGAGGAAGAACCACGCGGCGCCTCCGGCGCCCGCGAGAAGCACGATGACCAGTACCGCGACGAGTGCGATGATCCACCCCTTGCCGCCCTTGCGGGGTGGTGCGGGTGGCGCTGCGGCGGGCTGCGGGGCCGCCACGGGCTGCGGGGCCGCGGTCGGCTGCGGGGCCGCCACGGGCTGCGGAGCAGCGACGGGCTCGGGCGCGGCCACGGGCTCGGGTGCGGGCGCGGGCACAGGCTCGGGAGCAGGCTCGGGTGCAGGCGCGGGTTCGGGTGCGGGCTCAGGTGCGGGCGCGGGTGCGGGAGCCGCCGATGCGATGAGGCCGGGAATCTGCTTCGCAGGCAGCCACTCGGTCATGCTGGGATGCCAGACGAGGTCCTCGGCGGTCAGGCGTCCCTCAGCTGCGAATGCCAGCAGCTGGGTCCAGGAGTACGGCCCGCCCTTCCACTCAGAGCCACCGCCTTTGCGACCGACGTGCCATCCTTCGCTCATGTTGAACGCCATGAAGACTCCCCTCGTGCCCCAGGTCCGATCCCGCATCTACATCGTAGGGGGCGGTGCGGCGAGCCTCAAGTGACGGGTCTGCGAACGGCGGCGCCAGACGGGCGAGTGAACCGACCGCTTAACGGCGAATGCTTAACGCGAACCCCGTTCATCAGTAAAGCGTTTACCGCTGAACGAGCAGCCCTTACATTGACGATGCATGCGCTTCAGGCACGTTCATATATACGGGGAAGGCGCAGTACATGACGGGGGTCACGGGGTACTTCGGCCGGTCGGCGGCGCTATCGCGCACCCGGCTTTCGCTTGCTCTCCTTGTTTCGATGTTCATCGCGGTGCTCGCGTTCGGGGTGCAGGCCGCCTACGCCATGGACAACGCGGTGTGCACATCGTGTCACGCGGCGACCGTCGACATGGACGTGGCCCCGGTCGACCGCGATGTCGCCTGCAAGAAGTGCCACCTCGAGTTCGCCGGCGTGCACCCGTACCATCAGGCGGGCGCGAACTGCGCGGCCGCGTGTCATCCGCAGTGGGGCGATTCGCTGCTGACGGCCACGCCGCGCTACACCGACCCGGTCTCGCGCGCCGGATTCGCCTCCTCGGCATCCAAGAGCACGCCTGCCGAGGAGCTGCACATCATCCACTCCTCGGCCCGCTGGCCTGCCGGCGTCAGCGCTACGTCGAGCGCGTGTGCGAGTTGTCACGCGGCCGCCGCCTGCACCGCGTGTCACACGGGTGCGATCCCGGCCGTGCACGCCGAGCACTCGTCGAGTGCCAACGGCGCGTGGAGCGGTGTGATGGGTTACGGCGTCATCGGCGGTGACCAGACCCAGCGCAGCGCGTTCGCAGACACCAATCAGTGCGCCACATCCGGCTGTCACGACCTCGCCACGACGCGGGCCGCGCGGCCGAGGATGGTCGAGGACTACAACCATGCGGTCGGCGGGAACCCCGACGATCCGGGCGTGGCGAGCGACGCGATCACCTCCGTGGGTACCTGGCGCGTGCGCGCCAACACGCTCTACAGCGGCAGCCGCATGAGCTACAACAACGTCGCGGGCTCCACGTTCACCGCCGCGTTCACCGGCGGGCGTGTCGAGCTGGTGTCGGACCGCGATCCGTATCGGGGCCGTGCAGAAGTGCTGATCGACGGCGCTGTGGTCGGCACCATCGACTGCTACGCTCCGGCGACCCAGATCCAGGCGGTCGTGTTCGCGCGCGACGTCGCACAGGGCGCCCACACCATCACGGTGCGCCCGACGGGCGCCAAGGACAGCGCCGCACGCGGCGCGTTCGTGGTGATCGATGCGTTCAACGTGTACCCCGCGTCCCGCGGTTCCGTCGCACCGGAGTGTTCGTCGTGCCATGCGTCGCAGGCGGCGGACCACGGCGCACGTGACGCACACGCGGGCGGCGATCTGGGCTCCGCGTGGTGTGCGAGTTGCCACGGACAGACCAATCTCATGACGCTGCACGAGGCGCAGACCGATGCCGAGGGAGCTCCCCTTGGCTGCATCATCTGCCACGGAACGACCGACGCGACCGTGAAGGCCGCGGTGCTCGCGGGCGACAAGCGTTGCACGACGTGCCACACGCCGCACGCGGCGCAGCACGTCAACACCTGGACCACGTGCGCGGGCGTGGGTTGCCACAACGGCGGCGACCTTGTCACCGTCCATGCCCCGGTCGGATGCGGATGCCATGATTCGGTCGACGCCACGGTGGTCGCCGCGCTGGCCGCGGGCGACAAGGACTGCACAGCGTGTCACAACCCGATGCTGCAGCACGGGTCCGTGCACGATGCCAGCGCCACGTACGCGGCGCCGGTCGAGTTCCCCGGCTCGAACGGCATGGGCGGCGGCACGTTCGTGATCAAGTGCCTGAGCTGCCACCGCACCAACCTGCTGTCCAACCACGGCAGCGACTACTCGAACTGCTCGATGTGCCATCTTGCGGGCGGACCTCGCGCCAGCTTCACGAGCTGGAACAAGAACTGTCAGGCCGGCGCGTGTCACCCGGGTCCGACCGCCCCGCACCCCCCGACGCACAGCCTGCACTATCACAACCGCATGTCGATCGGCATCCAGCCAGAGGGTATGTGTCAGTCATGTCACGGTGGCCCCGAGAACATGCAGTGCGGCGCGGCGTTCGGTTGCCATGCCGGTGCCGTCCCGCCGGTCACCAGCGTCGATTTCAAGGTGCCCGTGACCACGGTGACGCAGATCGCCTCTGAGCCGATCACGTGGCAGCTTCTGGCCACCGATGTCGGTGACGGCGTCGTCGCGACCTACTACAGCTGGGACGACGGCCCGTTCGTGCCCTACACGGCGGCCGACCATGCGAGCGGCATCGTGAATCCCGCCGACGCGCAACCCCCGTACGCGCACACGCTGCGCTACTACTCGGTCGACGCCGCAGGCAACACCGAGCCCATCCAGACCAAGGTCTACGACGTCTCGGACAACACGCCGCCGGTGGTCACCTTCAACGGGATCGGAGGGGCATCCGTCGCCAAGTCCATCCAGATGCTCGCCGTGGACCCGAAGGTGAACGGGTTGCGTTCGGGTGTGGCGTTCATCCACGTCGAGGTCAGGGCCTACAACCCCTATTGGGGCTCGTACTCGATCCAGCAGTGGTGGCCGCTGGCCGACTACTCCTACGCGCTGGACGGGACCGCGGAGTCCACCCGCACCGTCGGCGACCTTCAGGCGCGTGCGTGGGCGATGAACTCCGGCAACTACTACACCTACAAGGACTACGGCGGCGGCAACGGCCGGTTCCAGATCCAGTACTACGCGCGTGACTATGCGGGCAACCAGTCCGCGATGACGTACGCGGATGTCTGGATCGACAACAGCGGTCCCGTCACGAGCGCCGCCAAGGTCTCCGGTGTCTGGCGCTGGAAGCTCACGTCCTACGACAGCTACGGCTCCAGCGTGGACAAGACCTACTACCGTTTCGACGGCGGGGCGTGGACCGAGTACACCGCTGCGGACGCGACCAACGGCGTGGGTCATCCGAGCGGCGATGTTCCCGGCCCGCACACCATGGACTACTACTCGACGGACACCCTCGGCAACGTCGAGGCGGTCAAGACGGTCAGCTACACGGTGCCGTAGACTGGGGTCCATGCCTGTCGAGAAGCTGTTCTGGGACGATCCGTACGCCGTTCGCTGCGATGCGACGGTGATCTCGGTCGACGGCCCGATCGTCACGCTCGACCGCACGGTGGCCTTCGGCGCTTCAGGTGGTCAGGCGAGCGACGCGGCCACCATCGCCGGCGTGCCCGTGCTTGAGGCCCGCTGCGAGGCGCTCGAGATCGTCTACCGGCTGCCCGACACCCACGGACTGCGCGTCGGCGACGGCGTCGAGGTGACGATCGATCCCGCCACGCGTGATCGGCTCAGGCGGCTTCACATGGCGGCCGAGCTGGTGCTCGAACTCGTCTACCAGCGCCACGGCCGTCCCGAGAAGCTCGGCGCCGACATCTCACCCGGCAAGGCCCGGATCGACTTCGCGTGGGAGGGCAGCATCGCACCCATACTCGGTTCGATCGCCGAGGAGCTGACCTCCATGATCGCCGCCGACCTCCCGATCACGAGCGCGTTCTCGGATGCGGCAACGCAGCGTCGGTACTGGGAGATCGAGGGCTTCGCGCGCGTCGATTGCGGCGGCACACACCCGCGTTCGACCGGCGAGATCGGCGCCGTGACGCTCAAGCGCGCGAACCCGGGCGCCGGTGTGGAGCGCATAGAGATCCGGCTGGCCGATGAGTGACGACGCAGCTCCTCGGCAGGACAGCGGGGCCGATTTCACGTTGTGCAACGAGTGCGGCGGACTGTGCTGCGCGCTCTATCTCGCGCATGACGAGGACGGGCGCTACATCGGTGAGGGCTGGCTCGAGGAGTACATCGGAGTGTGGATCGCGCGCCTGGAGGCGAGCGGTGCGCTCGTGGTGACACCCCATTCGCTCGAGCCGGGCATTGCGGGTGTGAAACCCCTGCACGACCCCCGGCTGAGCCATCTGCCGACGCCGGAGGGCGAGGCGTACCGGGCGACGCTTCCAACCTGGGTCGACGTGCGCAAGTGCTCGTTCTGCCAACCGGAGACGGGTTGCCTTCTGCCGCGCGAGCACCGCGCGCCGCTGTGCAACGAGTGGGTGTGCGAGCTGTGGGGCGCGTCGGGCGGCGCCGAGGCGTCAGCTCCCTGATCGGGCCGAACGGTGCTACCGCGCGGCCTCGTCGATGATATCGCGCATGCGGCTCTCGACCTCGAGCGCGACCGCGTCGATCCCCGCATCGGGAAAGAACGTCGCGATCAGGCTCGGCCGCATCGTCGAGATGCTCACCTGGCCGTCTTGCTCGTAGACCATCACCGGGCACGGGAGCATCAGCCCGACCTTGATGTCGCGCTCGAGCACCTGGCTCGCGAAGCCGGCGTTGCACATCTCGATGATCGAGACGGGCTGGCGCGCGAAGCCCTTCTCCTCGAGCGTGGCCGCCACGTCGTGGATGAACTGCACGCGGAATCCGTTGTCCTCGGCGGCGCGGACCACCGCACGTACCGCGTCGTCGTACTGCTTGTCGGTCGTCACGGTGTAGTCGAGTTCCATCACACGCTCCCTCGTCTGGCGGGATCCTTCCGGGAGTGTACCCACGCACAGCATTCGTGAACGCATGAACGAAGACGGCCGCAGGGTTCTCGCCCTGCGGCCGTCGGTGTCGAGCCGGTGTGAGGCTACTCGATCGTGGCCATCACGTCGTTTCGCACGGTCTGCGAGACCGCGTTCGTGCCACCCAGGAAGCGCACCGTCTGGATCATCTCCTTGTTGACGGAGAGCGGGGCGCGCGCCGCGGGAGACAGGGTCGTGCCGGGCGTGAGCAGCATCACCGAGCGCCCCTGGCCGAGCATCACGCCGCCTGCGAGCGCATCGGCGAAGTTGGTGCCGGTCGCGATGCCGACGCCCTCCCAGTGCATGCCGCGCGCGACACTCCAGGCCGCGATGAGCGCCGCGGTACCGTATCGGTCCGATGCGCCCTTGCGTACGACGTTCGATTCGCCGAGCTTGCCCTGAAGCGCCGCCTCGATGCCTGCCGGCACCGCGCCCTCGCCGCCGAGGATCACCGCCGAGGAGACCTCGCCGGGAACCGAGACCGAGCCCGCCGGATCGGCCAGGAGGATCGGCCATGCGTGCCTGCGTGCAGCCGGGGCGGCCGCGAGTGCATCGGGGTAGTTCCGCCCGGTCGCGACGAACGCCGTGCCGTCGTAGCCGTCTCCCTCGAGCGCGATGACCTCGTCGGCCACCAGGCGGGCTGTCTTGTAGCGGTCGGCCCCGGAGATGCGGGTCACGTTGCCTTCTCCGACGACCTCCTCGAGCGCCGAGAAGACGTCGGCTGACAGGGCGCCCGCGCCTCCGAGCACGTACGCGCTCGTGGCGCCCAGACGCTCCACTTCTGCCGCGACGCCTGCGGGCATCGCCGAGGAGTCGGAGAGCAGCAGCGGGCCGTCGACCGCACCGGCGAGCGCGGCTCCGCCGAGCGCATCGGGCCAGTTGCGACCGGTCGCGACGACGACCGTGTCCGCTCCGTCGGGATAGGAGAGCTGCGAGGCTTTGACCGAGGTCGCGAACCGGTCAGGGCCCGCCACGGACTTGGAGCTCGTGACACCGCGGGTGACGTGGAAGACCACATCGACCGGGTCGCTTTCGTTGCCCAGCCCGTCGGCCGCCCAGTAGGTGAGCGTGTGATCGCCGGGAACGGCGAGCTCCGCCGTGACGCTGTCGGCGGGCGTGAGGACCGGATCGTCACCATCGAAGGAGTAGGCGATCCAGTCCACTCCGTTGGGGTCCGTCGCATCGATGGTGATCGCCGCTTTGGCGGTGTACTCGGCGACCGCGTCGTCGATGAGGTTCGGACCGAGCAGGTCCTGGATCGAGTTGTACGCGTTCGCGCGTCCGCCGGTCATACACATCCCGTCGAGCGCTTCGACAGGGTCGGCGCCCTTCATGAGCGCCTTCTTGAGTGAGACCGCGTCTATCCCCGGCCACTGCGCGAGCGTGAGCGCCGCGATGCCCGCGACATGCGGTGTGGCCATCGAGGTGCCGCTCATGTACGCGTACGCGTTCGTGTAGTCGGCCTCGCTCCACGAGCCCTCGTTGATGCTGACGTCGTCGACCGCGACCCCGACGAGACCGTCGGAACCGGCGAAGAAGCCGTCACTCTCGAGCCTGAACGCAACGTATGCGTTGGCCTCGCCGGCAACCGTGGACAGATCGATGGTCGCCGATCTGAACTCGCCGCCCATCGCGCTGCTGAAGCCGGTGTAGGACGCCACAGGCGTCCACGACGCCCCGTCGGTCGAGACGAGTGCGCGCAGGTAGTCGACGCCCGGCTCGATCTCGTAGAAGAGGTTGCAGTTCATGGCCACATCGCCGGTCACACCGGAAAGGTCGAGCGGCGAGGCCAGCTTGAGCCAGGAGTCCTCGTTGTTGCGGTAGTTCGTGTTGGCCGCCGAAGACGGCGCCGAGACCTTGTAGGCGGTCGAGAGCGTCCAGGCGCGCTGTGCGTACTCGCTCGTGTCCCACGCCGCGAGTGAATCGAACCTGTCTGCGAAGAGCGGATCCGTCTCAAGGATGCTGATGTCGTCGACCGCCACGCCCGTGAAGCCGTCGCCCGATGAGACCGAACCGTCGGACTCGAAGTAGAACCCGACGTAGACGGTCGAGGACCCGGCGAACGCCGTGAGGTCGAGCGTCTTCTCAACGAACTCGCCGCCCGAAGAGCCTGTGAGCATCCCCAAAGGCGCCCAGTCGACACCGTTCGTGGATGCCATGGCGTAGAGGTTGTCGAGGTACTCCTCGGTGTCGTAGTAGGCATCGAAGCGCAACGAGGCGCCGGCGTAGCCGGAGAGGTCGAGCGGGGAGCTCGACTTGATCCAGGCCATCTCATCGTCGCCGTACCCCAGCAGCGCGAAGGACGAGGGCGCCGAGGAGTATACGTCAGTGGAGAGGTCCCACGGACCGTTGACGTACTCGCTCGTGTCCCACCCGGTCAGCGATGAGCCGTCGCTGACGAGCGATTCGGACAGGACGTCGGGGGTGAAGCTCGGGGGTGGTCCGTAGACCGTGCTCAGGATCTCCTCACCGGGGGCGAAGAGGTCGACGGTCTCGGCGCCGTAGTTGCTGAACCACGCGGGATCGTCGTTCATGTCCGTCGCGCCGACGGCGACGACGTTGGGTGCGTCATAGCAGGACGGGTAGTTCGGGAAGCGGTCGGTGTCGGAGGACTCGTTGCCTGCTGCCGCCACGAACAGCGCCTCCGTGCCGGCGATGGCGTCCGCGAGCACCTCCTCGTACGGGCCGCCGCCCCATGAGTTCGACATGATGTCGGCGCCCATCATGTCCGCGTATGCGATGCAGTCGACCGCGTCGACCGTGTCGCCCCAGCCGTCGGCCGAGAGGAACTTGAGCGCCATGATGCTCACGTTCTGGGACACGCCGGCAACGCCGATGCCGTTGTCGGCCGCAGCTCCGATGGTGCCCGAGCAATGGGTGCCATGGGAGTGGTCGTCCATCGGGTCGCCATCACCGTTGAAGAAGTCGTAGCCGTGGACGTCGTCGACGAAGCCGTTGCCGTCGTCGTCGATGCCGTTGCCGGGGATCTCACCGGTGTTGGTCCAGATGTTGTCCGCGAGGTCGGGGTGGTTGTAGTCAACGCCCGTGTCGATGACGGCGACCACGACCGAATCGCTGCCGGTCTGCTCGTCCCACGCCTCAGGCGCGTCGATATCGGCATCGGGGGTGCCGCCGGTCTGACCGGTGTTGTCCATGCCCCAGAGTTCGTCGAAACGCGGGTCGCTGGGTACCGCGTCGATGTGGTGCAGGTAGTTCGGCTGTGCGTACGCCACGCCCGGCATCGTTCGGTAGCGGGCGATGGCGCTCTCGACGCTCGCGCCGCGGGGGAGCCGGGCGAGCTCGAGGCCGTCGATGCTGTCGAGATCGCGGAGCTTCTTCGCGCCCACCGAGGAGTGCGCGGTCGCGGCGGCCTTCACGCCGGTCCCGGGCTTGAAGCGCACGAGGACCTCGCCTGTGACGTACGGGTTGCCCGCTGCGTCGAGCGAGGAGCCCGCCGGAGGCGGGGTGGTGTCGCGGAGTGCCTTGACCTGTGCCGCGCGCCCCGGTGGGGGATCGGCGGCCGTGGCGCCGAGCGGCGCGAACGCGACCAGGAGTGCCAGTGCGATGAGTGCGCGGAGTGCGCGTGCGGAACGTCCACCGTGAGCGGACATCTCTCCCCCTGTCCAGACAGGCCCGCGGGCGCGGGCTTCTTCGCCGAAGCGAGCATATACCTCGGCCCTGACCTCGGTAATCCTCGATATGACGAACGGCGGTTTCTGAAGGTTCGTGAAGGACTAACGGATTCCTCGGCGTATGAGGGTGGCTAGAGCCTCACGACGTGATGCATCGAGAGGCGCGCCTGCGTATACTGCTCCTACCAGCAAAGAAGCGTATGCGATCCACTCAGGTGCCGGACGGCACCTGCCGATAATCGCATTCGTTGACCGGCACGACGAAGGGCGACCATGCCAGTACAGTGGCGAACGGACTACGCGGTGCGGCTCATGTACGAGTCCGCACGACTCGGCCCTGGTGCGATGGCCACGGTCCAGCATCTCGCTGAGGCCGGCTCGGTCCCCTACGACTTCTCCCGCCAGATCGCCAACGAGCTGGTTCGCGGCGGCCTCATGGTCTCCCAGCGCGGCGCGCGCGGCGGCGTGAGCCTCTCGCGTCCCGCCGATCAGATCACGCTGATGGACATCTTCCGGGTGATGGGGGAGCGGCCGTCGCTCTCGCTGTGCACCTTCGATCCGGGCATCTGCAGCCGTTCGGAGACCTGTCCCGTGCACAACAGCGTGTGGAAGCAGATCGACGCGCTGCTCGCCGAGCAGCTCTCATCAGTGACGCTCCAGTACTGTGTGGAGCGCGGAACCCCGGTGCTCGACGCGCCATAGCCGTTCCGCCGGCGCGTGCGGGGAGGTGCGTATGCCGAGGAGTCTGTTCCCCGAGTCGACCGGCGTGCCCATGGGCGGCCGTCCGCTCGGCGCGGTCGTGATCGGCGCATCGACGGGCGGCCCCGGCGTCATCCAGTCGATCCTCTCCGCGCTGCCAAGGCGCTTCGCCGCCCCCATCGCCGTGTGCCAGCACATGCCCCTCGGGTTCACGACGTACTGGGCCGAGCGGCTTGACGAGTGCTGCAGGATCAAGGTCCGTGAGGCGCGCAGTGGCGAGCCGTTCCTGCCGGGCACTGCCTACATAGCTCCGGTCGGACGGCACCTGCGATTTCACAAGGACGCCTCCGGGCCCGCGCTCGTGCTCGACCTGGACTTCGCCGACTCGCTGCACGTGCCCTCCATCGACATCATGATGTCCTCCGCCGCCCAGACCTTCGGCAGCCGGGGGCTCGGCGTCCTGCTCACCGGCCTGGGCTCTGACGGGGCGCTTGGACTGCTCGCGATGCGAAAGGCCGGCGCGCACACCATCGTCGAGTCGGAGGCGAGCGCGGTCGCGTACTCGATGCCCTCCTCGGCGGTCGAGCTCGGAGCCGCTATCGAAGAGGCGCATGCCGAGGAGATGGCCGGGCTGATCACCGAACGGGTCAGCGGCGCGGTCTGAGTCCGCTACCCCGGTGAGGCGCTCCCGGCGACCGCCGCGCGACGCGCGGGACCGAGGCCACTCGGAACGCTCATCTGCGTCAGCGCTTGCATCTACTGAACGTTTAGAACATATTGAACGTTGGGAATACTAGGTCCTGTCGCCTCGCGGCGACAGGTCGCTCGGTGGAGGCGAAGTGGAACGCGAACAGGTGGACAAGGCAAGGGCGGCGTCGCTCGAACGTCTGGCGCGCTCGCTCGAGACGGTGGGCTTTCCACATGCCCTGGCCCGTGTGTACGCCGCGTTGATGCTGGCGCCGGGCGAGGGGCTTTCGTCGGGCGAACTGGTCGGGACCCTCGGCATCTCCAAGGCGTCGGTCAGCAACGCGACACAGTTCCTGGTCGGGACCGAACTTGCGGAGAAGTACCGGATCCCCGGCTCGCGGGAGAGCCACTATCGCATCCGCAAGGGCCAGTGGGGCCCCATGCTAGCCAAGAAGTTCGCCGTGTTCGGCTCGGTGACGCAGGCCGCGAATGAAGCACTCGAGTACACCGACTCCGAACAGGCCCGCGCACGGCTCGAGGAGATGCGGGACGCGTACTCGTTCTTCGAGCAACAGTTCGACACGATCATCGCGGCGTGGAAAGAGAGGGGACTGTGATGGCACAGCCTGCTATCGAGGTTCAGGACATCGCGTACAACTACGGGGACCTCAAGGCCGTCAAAGGCATCAGTTTCGACGTCCAGCCCGGGGAGATCCTGGGGTTCCTCGGCCCGAACGGGGCCGGCAAGTCCACGACGATCAAGATGCTCACGGGGCAGCTCACGCCCAAGAGCGGTGTTGCGCGGATCCTCGGCATGGACATCTCCAAGGACGATCCGGCCATCCAGGCGCAGATCGGTGTGTGCTTCGAGGAGAAGAACCTCTATCTGAACATGAGCGCCAAGGAGAACCTCGACTTCTACGCGTCGCTCTTTGGCATCAAGGACCCCGACTCGATGGAGGTCCTGCGGCGGGTGGGGCTCGCTGACCGCGCCAAGGACCGCGTACACAGCTTCTCCAAGGGCATGCGGCAGCGCATGATGATCTCGCGCGCGTTCATCAACAAGCCCAAGGTGCTGTTCCTCGACGAGCCGACCGACGGCCTGGACCCCGTGACCTCGGCGGCCATCCGCAAGACCATCAAGGAGGAGGCCGATCGAGGTGCGGCCGTCCTGCTCACGACCCACGACATGTTCGAGGCCGATGAGCTTTCCGACCGGGTCGCGTTCATCAACGACGGCGAGATCGTAGCGCTCGACACCGCGGAGAACCTCAAGCTGCAGTACGGCAAGCGCTCGGTGAAGGTGCGCCTGCGCGACGGCGACGGGGTGCGCGAGGAGCACCTCGATCTGGGCGACGGCTCCTCGGCGGAGCTCGCCCGTCTCGCGGCCTCGCCCGACCTGCTCACGATCCACACCGAGGAGGCCACGCTGGAAGCGATCTTCATCGAGCTGACCGGCAGGGGGCTGGCGGGATGAGCCGTCCGATATCACGCGCCGCGATCGTGGGCGCGCTCCTCAAGAAGGAGCTGCGCGCCTACTCGCGCGACAAGGTCTACCTGTTCCTCACGCTCGTGGTGCTCATCGCCATCCCGGTCGCGTTCAAGTTCCTGCCGACCACGGTGAGCGAGTCGATCACGCTCGGCGTCGCTCCGCCGGTCTCTACGCTCGTGGACGAGGCCGCCGACGCGATGAAGGCCATCGGCGCGACCGACGAACAGCTCGCCGAGATCCGCTCGGCCGACCTGAGCAACCAGCAGGAGGGCCTCACACTCGTGGAGTTCCGGACCGCCGAGGAGCTGCGGAGCGTCATCGAAGGCAAGTCGGAGGCCTGGCGCGGCGACGACGGCACGCTGATCCTGCGCGATCCGGACTCGAAGGACGCGAAGCCAAAGGACGCCGAGAAGCTCTCGCTCGATATCGGCATCGCGTTTCCCGCGGGCTTCATCGCCGACGTCGCATCAGGCAAGCCCGGTGTGACTGTGACCGTGTACTCGGACGCGAACGTCCCCGAGGAGATCCGGGGCGCGATGGAGAGCTTCGTGCGCGAGGCGGCCTACCAGCTGGCGGGCAAGCAGCTCCCGGTCACGATGGCCGATGAGAGCTCGCTCGTGCTGGGCACGGACCGTGCGGGCGACCAGGTGAGCATGCAGGACAAGATGCGCCCGATGCTGCTGTTCATGGTCCTGCTCATGGAGACGTTCTCGATGGCATCGCTCATCTCGACCGAGGTGCTGCAGCGCACCGTGACCGCGGTGCTCGTGACACCCGCCACGGTCATGGACTTCCTTGCGGCCAAGACCATCTTCGGCACCTTCATGTCTTTGGGGCAGGGGCTGTTCGTGCTGCTGCTCGTGGGCGGGCTCACACCTGAGAACTGGTCGCTCGTGGTCGCGGCACTCATCATGGGGTCGATCATGTTCACCGGTGTGGCGCTGTTCGTGGGCGCCTCGGGCAAGGACTTCATGGGGCAGTTGTTCTACTCGATGCTGCTCACGATCCCGCTCATCATCCCGGCGTTCTCGGTGCTGTTTCCCGGCACCGCCGCGACGTGGGTGCGCGTGATCCCCACATATCCGGTCATCAACACCCTCATCGGTGCGTTCAACTACCAGGCGACCTGGTCCGACTCGATCGGCTCGCTCGCCTACGGTGCGGTGTTGCTGGTCGTGCTGTTCGCGGCCGGCCTGCTCGCGCTCAAGCGGAAGGTGGAATCGCTATGAGTCCCCGTCTGTCATGGAAGGTGCTTCGCAAGGACCTCGCGCTCGGCCCGCGCTCGCCCATCTTCCTGTGGGCCATCGTGCTGCCTTTCGCGCTGACGCTCATACTCCAGGTCGCGTTCGGCACGCTGTTCAATCCCGAGCCCCGGCTCGGGATCGTGGATGAAGGCGACTCCGCGATCACCACACGGCTTGAGGACACCGAGGGCATCAAGCTCACACTGCTGTCGGATCCGGACAAGCTCAAGAGCATGGTCGAGGCGAACGATCTGGACGCCGGCATCGTCCTGCCCGCCGGCTTCGACGCGGCGGTCAAGGACGGCTCCAGGCCGGACCTCGAGTTCTTCATCAGCGGCGAGAGCTATGCCTCCAACCGCATCATCCTCACCGTCACCGCGATCGACATGATCCGCGGACTCGAGGGCTCCGAGGCGCCGGTCACGGTCGATGTGGTGAGCTTCGGCAAGACGGGGCTTCCCATATCCGTGCGGCTCGTCCCCGTCATCGTGTTCTACGCGCTGGTCATGGCGGGCATCTTCGTCCCGGGCTCGAACCTGGTCGAGGAGAAGGAGCAGGGTACGCTGATGGCACTGCTCGTCACGCCCGCGAGGATCGCCGACGTGCTGACCGCGAAGTGGCTCCTGGGTGTGCTGCTCGCCACCGTGCTTGCCGCGACCACCCTGCTGCTCAACTCCGCCCTGGGATCGAACTGGGCGCAGGTGCTCGTGGTCGTGGTCGTGGCAGCCTGCCTGTCTTCGATGATCGGTCTGCTCATCGGCACGTTCGCGAAGGACTCGGCGATGATGTTCGGCCTGGTCAAGGGGCTCGGCATCTTCTTGTTCGCGCCGACGCTGTTCTACATCTTCCCTGAGTGGCCGCAGTGGATCGCGAAGCTGTTCCCGCTGTACTGGATCCTGGAGCCGATCTGGCGCGTCTCGATCATGGGCGGTTCGATATCCGAGGTCTGGGTGGAACTCACCGTGGCGGTCGGGATCACGATCGCGCTCGTCCCGCTCATCGGTCTCGTGGCCCGCAGGGTCCAGGCGCAGATGGCGGCCGGGTAGCGCCCCGACCTCTGCAATGGGAGCGCCGCGCTGATAGAATGGCGCGGACGAGCCTACGAAGCGGAGGTCGCGATGCCCAGGATGATGAGCCCCGAGAAGCGTACGGCGATCTTTGCCGCGGCGGTCGTGTTTGTGATCGCCGCGCTTCTGCTCACGAACCTCATACCTCCGGTCGAAGGCCTCGGCGAGAAGGTCCGCCTGCCGATGTTCCACGGCGGCTCGACCTGGGTCAACATGGCCTCGTTCACGCTCATGGGGCTGTTCGCGGCCGGCTACCTGCTCACATCCAGACGCGACCTGTACCGTTGGGGCGCCGGGTTCCGGACGGTCGCGGCGCCGCTGTGGCTCATCAACACCGTGCTCGGCGTGATCGCCGCCATGAGCACCTGGGACTTCACCGGCTCACAGCAGTCGCCGCTGATCGTCATCCAGTCGGACCCGAGGCTGATGACGCAGTTCATCCTGCTCATCGCGCTTGCGGCCCTGCTGCTGTTCGACCGGATCCTCGAGTCAGACAAGCTGCGCGCGCTCGGTGACGTGGTGTTCGCGGCGCTCATGTGGATCCTGCTCTACGTCCGCGTGTTCGCCAACGCCGAGGCCCGGGCGCTGCACCCGGACAACCCGGTCCTGAACTCAGCGTTCGAGATACAGGCGCCGTTCTTTGCGATCGTGGGCTGCCTGTTCGCCGCCGCGTGTCTGTTCGCGTGGGTCGTGCGCGACTCCATCGCGCGCAGGGACTGATCGCCCCGCGTCAGATCGAACGTCCCGCGGCGATTCCCAGCCATGCCGCGAGCACGCCCGCTATCACGCCACCGAGCGCGTAGGCGACGCCCAGGACCGGCGCGTGTTCGGCGAACAGCTCGACCGATTCGAACGCGAACGTCGAGAAGGTCGTGTACCCGCCGAGGAGCCCCACGCCCAGAAGCAGCCGCCAGGGCTCGGAGACCACCCCGCGCTCGGTCGCCAGCGCCATGAGCATCCCGAGCAGGAACGCTCCGGTGACATTGACGACGAGCGTGTGCCACGGCACCGTCGGGCCGAACCGGCCCACGACCCACTGCGCGACGGCGTAGCGCAGCACGGAGCCGGCTGCGCCGCCCGCCGCGACCGCGATCACATTGACGCCGGTCTGCCCGCTCACCACAGCAGCGCCACCTCGGGGACCGTCTCACGCGGCACGAGTGAGAGCGCACCGGTGCGGCAGACCGCGCGGCACACGCCGCAGCCGTAGCAGTCGCGCATTCGGATGGTGACGGGCGCGCCCCTCTCGGCGGGTGCGTCGATCGCCCCGAACGGGCAGTGCTTCACGCACGCGCGGCATCCGGTGCACTCCTCGGCGGACAGGGCTATGACCGACTCGCCGCGCCACATCACCTTGATGTCGTGACCGACCGTCATGTTCATGGCCATGCAGCCAGAGCCGATGTCGCAGTTGCATATGGCACCGATGAACGGCGTCTTGAACGTCCAGACCGAGTGCATGAGCCCTTCGGACTCGCAGCGCCGGAGCACGGCCATCGCCTCGTCTTTTGTGAGGCGCTGCAGACCGGCGGTATCTGGGCCGTCGGTGAATCCGCTGAACGCCTCTTTGAGGGTGGCGTCCATGGGGAGCGCCGTGACCGCGAGGCAGAAGCCCTGCTCGGGCGTGCCCGCCGCGTTGCGGCAGACGCAGGGGAGCTGCACGATCGACGTCGCGAGTCCGAAGACGCGCTCGCACTCCTCGATGGGCACCGGCTGGCCGAAGTGGTGTTCCTGCTGGTTACGGGTTATGCGCTCGCGGACGGGGGCCGTCAGCCGCTCGGGTGCGACGTCGAGCAGCTTGGTCGCCATGTTCGCCCGGTCGCGCATCCTCTCGAAGCCCTTCACGAACCCGACCACGTACTCGTGTCGCTCGATGTCGCTCTCCAGGTCGGCGACGTAGTTCTCGGCGTTGAGATACCACCGCTGTCCGTCGCCGTGCTGTACGCAGAACTGACACATGTCGGGCTCCGATCGGGGGCGTCGCGGACTCGTGCGCCGTGCGCGTTCGTCCGGGGAGTATGACGTGGCTCACATTCTAGCTCACGGTGCTACGGCGGTGGCCTGCGCGGACGACCGTTCGTCGGTTCACGGATGCTACGGGCGCCCTGTCGCGCCGATATCAACAGTAGGCGGCCGGCACCGCCGGCGCCGGGTCCCCGCGGGACTCCTACGGCGGGCAGGAAGCAGGTGAGTGAGATGACCACGTTCGGCAAGGGCCTGGAGATGGCAGCCGGACGTTCGGCCACGGTCGACGTCGAACTCGTCCAGACGCTGCTCAACGCGACATCACCTGTCGAAGTCACCCTCGCGCTCGCCCTTCTCAGGCAGAGCACGCCCGAGAACGACCTCGTGCGCATGGTCAACCTGCGCGAGGTCCTCGCCGACGTGCCCACCCCGCCGTTCACCGCCGGAGCCGAGCTCGCGGTCCTTGGCAGGGTGCTCGGCTACGAGCGGACCGAGCGCTCGTGGAGGACGTTCGTGGACTGCGAGGCCGGGATCTGCGGTATCGAGTTCATCGGGGACGGCAACGCGGTCGCGGGGATCGTGCTGCACGCCGTCGAGGGGCGCGTGGTGCTCCACGGGGCGGCCGATTCGATCATCTCCCCCGCGGCGCTCGACATGCTCATGCGCTACGAGGAGCTCGCCGACGCGCTGATCGAGGCGCTGCGCGAGATCGGGATGCCGCTCGCGCCGCTCTTCTACCTGTCCATGAACGATTTCATCTCCGAGCAGACCCGCGCGGGGATCGCCGACGTCTCGCACGTGTTCTGAGTGCGGTCCGACAGGCGGCGAGCGCGCGCTCGGGCTCAGCGCGGTCCGGCGTCTACTCGAACCCGATCGCCCGCCACTCCACCGGCGAGGACAGCACGATCGAGGTGATCGTCTGCCCGAACGGCAGGAGCTTGCCGAGCGTGCTCTCCAGGTGCGCCACCGAGCGCACCGCGACTTTCAGAACGAAACCCTCCATGCCGGTGACGTGATGGAACTCGAGCACCTCGGGCATATCGGCCACGAGCGTGGAGAGTTGCGAGCCGAGTTCGGCCGGCGAGCTGATGCGCACGATCGCTAGGATGCCGTACCCGGCCTTCTTCAGGTCGATGCCCGCGTGGTAGCCGGTGATGATGCCCTCCTGCTCGAGTTTGCGCACGCGCGCCGCGACGGCGGGCGCCGTGAGCCCCACATCGCGTCCCAGTTCGGCGTAGCCGGTGCGCGCGTCGAGCTGCAGCACCTCGAGGATATGGCGGTCGATCGCGTCCATGGCTTTCGCTCCATTAGTAGAGAGAGTCTGTGAATATCGAAACACATGCAGAATGTATCACACGGCTTCGATTATCTCTGTCCAGGAGCCGATTCGCTTTGTACCATGCAGCGACCCCGTCCGACGGGGGCCCGTGAGCGCACGGGCACGAGTACCTGCCGAGGAGTGCCGCCGCATGGTCAAGCGCATCGGAGCGTCCATAGCCTTCACGGTCGTCGCGACCGTGCTCATGTGGTCCACGACCTTCGCCGGGCTGCGCGCCGCGCTCGGCTACTTCTCGCCCGGGCACCTCGTGTTCCTGCGCTGGACGCTCACCGCGCTCGTGTTCGCGGGCTTCGCCGCCGCCACACGCATGCGGCTCCCGGAGCGAGGCGACATCGGCCGGCTGCTGCTCGCAGGGCTCCTCGGCTTCACGATCTATCAGGTCGCGCTCGCCAACGGGCAGGCGGGGGTCAGTGCCGCCACCGCGGCGTTCCTCATCAACCTGAGCCCCGTGATCACTACCGTCATCTCGGTGGCGCTCGGCCGCGAGAGTGCGGGCCGCTACACCTGGCTCGGCCTGGGTGTCGCGATGTGCGGTATCGCGGTGATGGCGAGCGCCCGAGGCGGGTTCGCCGCGTCTGCCGGCGCCGCCGGGCTCGTGCTGCTCGCCGCCGCGTCGTTCTCAGGCTACGCGCTCGTGACCAAGCCGCTGTTCGCCCGGTACACCGCGCTCGAGGTCACCACCTATGCGATCATCTCCGGCGCGGTCCCGTTCGTCGTGTTCTCGCGCGGTGCCCTCACGGCGCTCGCACACACGCCGCCCGCGGGGGTCGCGACACTCGTCTACCTCGCGCTCGTCCCCGGCGGCATCGCGTATGTGCTCTGGTCGCGCGCGAACGCCGCACTCACGCCCGGTGTCGCCTCGCGCTTCCTGTATCTCGTGCCGGTGCTCTCGCTCGCGGTCGCGTGGGTGTGGATCGGCGAGGTACCGGTCGCGACCCAGGTCCTCGGCGGCATGCTCGCCCTTGCGGGTGTCGCGCTCTCGACATGGAATCCGGGTGGCGCGCCGCGCCGCATCGCGCTATCCTTGGCCGCGTCACAACCGAATATGCGTCGCCCGGTGCCTGCCGAGGAGCCTGCCGCGTAGAGCGAGCAGCGCCCGAAGCGGGAGAATAGGGAAGTCGGTGAGAATCCGACACGGACCCGCCACTGTGAAGCGAAGGCGTACGGCCTCAAAGGCCCCGCGCACTCGCAAGTCAGGAGACCTGCCGAGCGACAGCGACAACGGCCTTCGAGGTGATGAGGCTTGATCGCGGCGCCGCACCGGCACCAGACCAAGATCACTCGGAGACCCGATCCTCATGATGAGGACGGGTCTTTCTCGTCTCCCGCGCAGGCCGTGTCGCACACACGACGAGGAGGCACCATGCACCACCCCCGCACCGCACGCACCACCCGCGTCATCGCAGCCGTTCTCGCGCTGCTGCTCGCGGCCACGCTCGGACTTGCCGGTTGCGCCAAGGCCGACACCGCTGCCGAGCCCGCGACAGAGACGCCCGCGGCCGCGGCGTTCCCGGTCACCGTGACCGATGACGCCGGCCGTGAGGTCACCGTCGAGGCCGCGCCCGAGCGCATCGTCTCGCTCGCCCCGGCCAACACCGAGATCGTCTACGCGCTCGGCATGCTCGACAAGCTCGTGGGCGTGACGACCTACGACGACTACCCGGCCGAGGTCGCCGATATCGCCAAGATCGGCGATTTCGTGACCCCGAACATCGAGGCCATCACGGCGGCTCAGCCGGACCTGATCCTGGCTACCACGGGAGTCCAGGCCGACGTGATCACCCAGCTCGAGGGCACCGGCGCGACCGTCATCGCGATCGACCCGCAGACGCTCGACGCGCTCTACACCTCGATCGAGACCGTGGGCAAGGCCACCGGCACCACGGCGGGGGCGACCGAGCTCGTCGACGGCATGAAGGCCGACATCAAGACGATCGGCGATGCCGTCTCCGCCGAGGAGCCGACCCCGTGTTTCATCGAGATCGCACAGGACCCGCTGTTCACGGCCGGCAAGGGCACCCTGCTCGACGACCTCATCACGGCTGCCGGAGGCCGCAACATCGTGACCGCCGAGGGGTATGTGGGCTACTCGCTCGAGCAGCTCGTCACCGACGACCCTGCCGTCTACCTCGCGACGCTCGGCTCGATGAGCGATCCCGCCGATCTGGCGAAGCGCCCCGGCTACGACAAGCTCGCCGCGGTCAAGGACCAGCGCGTATACGTGCTTGAGGACAACCTCGTGTCCCGTCCGGGTCCGCGGGTGGTCGCCGGCATCGCGCAGATCGCGGCCGCGCTGCACCCCGACGTCGAGATCCCGGTCGACTAGCATGTCGCGCCCGACCCGCGCCCGCACATCCGTGACGGTGGCAGTGCTGCTTGCGCTGCTGCTGTTCGCGATGCTCGCGGGCGTGGGTCTGGGGGCGGTACGCGTGGCGCCGGGGGAGATCCTCGGCGCCGTGGGCCGCGCCATCAGCGGAGCCGCGGCCCGGCCCGGCGACGCCGTCATCGTCGACATCCGGCTTCCGCGCGTGCTCCTCGCGGCGCTCGTGGGGGCGTGTCTCGCTGTGGCGGGCGTGCTGTACCAGGCGCTGTTCCGCAACCCGCTCGCCGACCCCTACATCCTCGGCATCTCGAGCGGCGCGGGGCTCGGCGCCATCATCGTGATCGTGACCACCACGACCGCCACGGCCTGGCGCTACCTCGGGCTGCCGATGGGCGCGTTCGCCGGTGCGCTGCTCACGATCCTGCTCGTGACGCGTCTCGCCTCGTGGCGGGGCCGCCTCGACACCCCCTCGCTCCTGCTCGCCGGTGTCGCCATCAGCTACACGCTCGCGGCGCTCACGTCGTTCCTCATGGTGCTCTCGCGCGAGTCCATGGCCTCGGTCGTGTTCTGGATGATGGGCGGTTTGACCGCCGCCTCCTGGCAGTACGTCGCGGTCGTCGCGCCGATGCTCGCACTCGGGCTCGTCGTGCCGCTTTCGCGCTGGCGGGAACTGAACCTCATGCTCCTCGGCGATTCGAGGGCCTCCGAGCTCGGCGTGGACGTCGAGCGCTTCAAGCGCATCGTGCTCGCCGCCGGCTCACTGCTCACGGCCGCCGCCGTCTCGGTCTCGGGACTGATCGGGTTCGTGGGGCTCATGACGCCGCACGCGGTCCGCCTCGTACTCGGGCCGGACCACAAGCTGCTCGTCCCGGCCTCGCTGCTCGGTGGCGCCACGGTGATGGTGCTTGCCGACCTGGTCGCCCGCACCGTACTCGCGCCAGTCGAGATCCCGGTCGGCATCGTCACCGCTCTGGCCGGCGGCCCGTTCTTCGTGTGGCTGCTCGTGCGGGGTGAGCGCTCGTGAGCGCCGCGGCACGACAGGCGCCCGCCACCGACCCGACCGCCCCGGGCGTCGCGTTCGCCTCGCTCGCGGTCGGCTACGGCGAGCGCGCGGTGCTCTCCGGCGTCGACCTTGCGGTCGGCCGAGGAGAGCTCGTGGGTCTCGTCGGGCCCAACGGCGCCGGCAAGTCCACGCTGCTCAAGGCCGTCACGGGCGCCTCGGACATCCTCGGCGGCACGCTGCACGTCGCCGGGCTGCCGGTGTCGGGACTCGATCCGGTGCAGCGCGCGAGGATCGCGGCCGTGGTGCCGCAGTCGCTGCCGAGCCTGTTCGCGTTCACCGCGCGCGAGTTCGTGGCGATGGGGCGTCACCCGCATCTCGGCCGCCTCGATTCCCTCTCGGCCCGCGACGAGGCGGTCATCTCCCGCGTCATGGACGTGACCGATACCCTCAGACTCGCCGAGGAGCGCGTCGACACCCTTTCCGGCGGCGATCTCCAGCGGCTCACGCTCGCACAGGCGCTCGCGCAGGAGCCCGAGGTCCTGCTGCTCGACGAGCCCACGAGCCATCTCGACCTCAACCACCGCATGCAGGTTCTGGACCTCGTGCGACGGCTCGCCGACGACGGGCTGGCGGTGCTGGGGGTCTTCCACGACCTCGATCTGGCCGCCCGCTACAGCGACCGGCTCGCCGTGGTGGACGCCGGGGGGCTTGCCGCGTGCGGCACGCCCGAGGCGGTGCTCACCCCGACGCTGCTGCGCGAGGTGTTCTCGGTGCGTGCCGTGGTCGGCGTCGACGCGGTCACCGGCTCGGTCGCGATCACGCCCGTGATGCGCGAGCAGGCCGCGTCACACCCCACGGGTCGCCGCGTGTTCGTGCTCGGCGGATCGGGGGCAGCAGCCGGGCTCATGCGCCGGCTCGCGCTCGCGGGCTTCGCCATCAGCGCGGGCGCGCTATCGCGCGGCGACATCGATCAGGCCGTCGCCGAGGCGCTCGGCGTGACGTACGTCGAACTTGCACCGTTCGGCGCGATGGGGGAGGCGGACCGCGCGGCGGTCGAGCGCCTCGCGCGGGAGGCCGACGTGCGCATCGTAGCCGAGGTGCCGATCGGGGGCGCGAACCTCGGCAATCTCGAGGCGACCATCACTGCTGGACCGCCGCTCGTGTTCATGGCCGGGTTCGCGCAGGAGCGCGATTTCGCCGGAGGCGCCGCTGTGAGGCTCGCGCGCGAGGCGCTCGCCGCCGGCGCGATCGAGGCGCTCGACGTCGACGACGCGCTTGCGCTGGTGCGCGCGCTCGGCTGAGCGGCCCGGCGGGTCTAGCGTTTGGCGATCTCGTCGAGTTGCGTGAAGAATGCCTCGTCGAGCACCGAGTAGGCGACGTCGTTGAGGTGCGAGTCGTCCGGAGATACCGCTAGGCCCTTGGGCAGCACGCCGTTGGTGGCGAGGTTGCCGTACAGGTCGAACACGTGGACGTTCTCCTCGGCCTGCGCGAGTTCATCGAGCCGCCTGTTGTACCCCTCGTGCAACTCCGCGAGTTCGGGGGTCGTCTCGCCCGCGACCCTCGGCAGCGCGTTGCCCAGGATCAGCGTGATGTCGCGTCCGCGCGTGGCCGCGACGACCTGCTCGGCGTAGCCGGCGTTCTCCGCGAGCCTGGCCTCCACGTCATCGGCGGAGTAGGCCTCGAAGTCGACGAAGCACAGCTTGAAGAAGACCGTCGTCCCGTCGGGGACCTGTGAGATCTTCTCGATGGCGCTCGTGGCGATGTCCGGCGGCCCCGCGATCTCACCGTAGTACAGGGCGTACCCCTCGACCGTGACCGGTCCGCTGCCGGAGTACCCCCAGTGGTCGAACCAGCCGCGCATGACGGACCTGCCGAGCATGAGCACCTCGGAGCCGTCGCCCGCGTGCGGATAGACCGAGGGGTCGGGCTGCGGGGCCTCGCCGCTCCCGCTGTCCGCCGGCGCAGGTCCGGGGCCGGAGCCGCTGTCGACGGGAACGACGACGCACCCGCTCACGGCGAGCACGACCGCGACCGCGGTCAGCGTCGCCAGGACGCGCCCGAGCATACCGCTCGCTCCGGCTTCCGACGTTCGGATTCGGCGTGTGTCGCCCATGGCCCCGCCCTTCATCGTCCGCGTATCGTCGCGCTCACGTCGCCCTGGCGCACCGGCTCGCTCACGACCTCGAGTCCGAGCCGTCCGAGGGTCGCGCGCAGTTCCTCGGCGACCAGATCGTGCGTGTTGTTCTTGCTCGAGACATGCACGCCGAAGACCGCGCGAAGCCTGTCCGAGGCGAGGCTCTCGATCGCGGCGAGCGCCGCCGCGTTGGAGAGATGCCCGCGCGGCGAGGCGATGCGTTCTTTGAGGAACCACGGGTAGGGCCCTGTGCGCAGCATCTCGACGTCGTGGTTGCATTCGATTCCGAGGAGCTCACAGCCGGCCAGCGCCTCGAGCGCCTCGGGTGTCATGACGCCGCTGTCGGTGACGAGCCCGAACGACGTGCCGCAGGCGCCCGTGATGCGGAACCCCACCGGCTCCGCCGCGTCGTGGGAGACCGCGAACGGCAGCACCTCCATGCCGGCGATCCGCTGCGGCTGTCCGGGCACGAGGGACTCCGGTGCGACGGACAGCGCACCGGTGGGCGCGGCCGCGCACGTGCCCGCCGTCGCGTAGACCGGCACGTCGAGCTTGGCTGCGAGGACGCGCACGCCGGCGATGTGGTCGGTGTGCTCGTGGGTCACGAGGATCGCGCGGATCCGGGACGCGTCGGCCCCGGCGAGCTCGAGGCGGCGCATCGTCTCGCGGGCGGAGAAGCCGCTGTCCACGAGCAGCGAGTCCTCGCCGCAGTGCACGAGGGTGGCGTTGCCGCTGGACCCTGAGCCCAGGAACGTGACCTCGAGGCACGCGCAGGCGTGGGTGTGCGGCTGTGTGTCGGCGGCTGGCATGCGCGCATTGTAGCGCGCGCGGATGACACGCGCTCGGACACGGCGCCCCGCATGCGGCCGGAGCGCGGCTCCTCGGCGGACCTAGCGGGCCATCGAGAGCATCTCGCGCAGACGCTTCCACGCAAGCGGCAACCGCCCGACCTGCCACCAGTACAGCACGTAGGTGAGCCGCTTCATGATGATCGCCGGGATGCCGCTTATGTTCATGCCGAACATCCAGCCGACACCCCAGCGCGGGCCCACGCTCACGAACTCGCCGTGCATGTGCGGCACGAACGGCTCGGGCTCCTGGCCGCGCGCCTCGCGCAGGATACTGCCGGCGCAGTGCTGTGATTCGCGGATCGCGAACTGCGCGAGCATCGGCAGCGTGCGGTTCTTCTCGGGATCGCGGAACGACGAGACGTCGCCCACGATGTAGATATCGGGGTACTGCGTCGAGCGGCACGTGGAGTCGACCACGAGCCGCCCGGAGTTGTCCGCCTCAAGCCCCCAGCCGACCGCGTCGGGGTCGGGCTTCGCGCCACCGCAGAACACGAGCACGGTCGCATCGACCTCGGTGCCGTCGGCCAGGAACACCGTCCGCTCGTCGACGCGCGAGACCATCGATCCGAGGACGAGTTGGACGCCCATACGCTCGAGCCTGCGCACCGCCTTGGCGCGCTGAGCGTCGGGAAGGTCGTAGAGTATCTGGGGGCGTCCTTCGACGAGCCGCACGGTCATGTCGGCCGGGTCGAGCCCCGCGTCCGCCGCCCGCTTGGGCAGCATCTGACCCAGCGTGCCGACGATCTCGATGCCGGTCGCGCCGCCGCCGATCACCGTGAAACTCAGTACGCGCCGGCGCTCGGCGCGGTCTGCGATCATCGCGGCGTGCCGGAAGGCCGCCTCGATGCGCCGCTGGAGCTCCTGGGCGTCGTCGACAGACCACATGGTCACCGCGTGCTCGGCGAGCCCCTCCACCGGGGGCACGAACGCGATCGCTCCCGTCGCGATCACGAGGCGCCAGTACGGCACCTCCTGGCCGGCCTCGCCGCGAGCGCCCACGGTCACGAGCCTGCGCGCGGGATCGACGCGGTCGACACGGTTGTAGCAGACGGTGACAGGGAGGTCCTTGAAGACGGTTGGGTGCCACAGTTCGCAGAACTCCGGACGTGGCGGGCCCACAGCCACGAGGTCGAGTTCTGAGAGCGCCTGCTGGCAGGGGTTGGGTTCGATCAGCATGACCTCGATGTCGTCCTCGGGCCTGATGCCCCGCCCGAGATTAACCGCCATCGTGGTGCCCGCATACCCGCCGCCCGCGATCACCACGCGTCGCGCGCTGCCGGTCTCGGCACAGCCCTGTGGTGTGGTTCGTTCCATCGGTGCCCCCGTCGTCCGTCCCGTGTCCCCAACAGAGGGTACCCATTCCGTGCCTGTATCCTGCGCCGATTCCCGTCATGCCCGTGTGCGCGGGCGCTCAAAGTGGAAGATAGTACGCGACCGAACAGGCGGGCGATCCCCCGCATGCCCCCGGAGGCGATCATGACCACGAAGCTCTTCGCACTCTCCACCTGCCCATACTGCCGCATGACCAGGAAGTTCCTCGACGAGGCCGGGGCCGAGTACGAGCTCACCGAGGTCGACCTGCTCGAGGGTCAGGAGCGCGAGGACGCCATCGCCGAGGTCCGCCGGATCTCGGGCGGTGCCTCCTTCCCGGTCGTGGTGATCGGCGACGAGGTCATCGTCGGGTTCAACAAGAAGCGCATCAAGGAGCTGCTGGCCCTGTGAGCGCCGAGGAGAACCGTTCGCGGCCGCAACGCGCGATGTTCGCGCCCGGCACCACGGTCGAGGACCTCAAGTCCTACATGGAGCCGTTCGCCGCGCGTCTCGGCTACAAGTTCAACACGGAGACCGAGTTCGTCGACGAAGTGCTCGAGAGCGAACTCGAGATCCTGGAGCGTGACGGGGACATCTACTGCCCGTGCCGTATCCGTTCGGGCGATCCCAAAGAGGACGCGCAGATCGTCTGTCCGTGCATCCCGTTCTACCGCGACCAGTTCGCACGCATCCGCAAGTGCTGGTGCGGGCTGTTCATCCTCGCCGACGTCGAGGACGGCAGCGAACTTCTCGGCGTGATAGAGGAGCCCGAGGGTCCGGTCGAGGTGCCCCTCTTTGCCGAGGAGGACCTGCCCCCCGGGCAGATCCGGCGCCTCAAGGTCGGGAAGCGCGAGATCGCGGTCGCGCACGTGGACGACGGGTACTTCGCGCTGGCCAACGTCTGCCGCCACGCGTTCGGGCCGCTCGGCGAGGGGCTCATGGACGGTCACACGGTGATGTGTCCGTGGCACGGTTGGCGCTACGACGTCCGCGACGGCACCACCGACCACCCGAACGCCGATGTGCGCACCTACGCCACAGTCGTGCGCGATGGGTTCGTGTTCGTCGTCATCTAGGCGCTTCGCTCGGGTGGGGCCCCGAGGGTCCCGCCCGCAGTTACGCAGAAAGGCCGCCTCGGAGGCGGCCTTTCGAGTATGTTTGAGGACGGGTGCCCTCGGGGCCCCACCCGCTTGCAGCGGAGAAGGGCGCTAGCCCTTGGCGTCGTCCGTCCCGTCGGCCATCGCGGGTTTCGGCGCCGGCTTGGGCGTGTAGGTGCGCTTGGGACCGTCGTCCTTGAACAGTTCGGCGATGCCGCCGATGCTGCCGAGGATGCCGCTGATCTCCATGGGCAGGAAGACCTTGTTGGCCTGCCCGTTGGCGATCGACTTGAGCGACTCGAGGTAGCGGATCGCGATCAGGTCGTCGGTCGGATCCCCTTCGTGGATCGCGGAGAACACGTTCTTGATCGCGTCTGCCTCGCCCTGTGCGAGCGCGATCTTCTGGAACTTCTCCGCTTCGGCCACGCTCTTGATGGCCTGCGCCTTACCTTCGGCCTCCAGGATCGCCGCGCCCTTGGAGCCTTCGGCGCGTGTGATGGCGGCCTGCTTGTCGCCGTCCGCCTCGAGGATGAGGGCTCGACGGGTGCGCTCCGCCTTCATCTGGCGGTGCATGGCCTCGGTCACGTCGACGGGAGGCTCGATGCGCTGCAGTTCGACGCGCACGACGCGCACGCCCCATTTGTCGGTGGCGTCGTCGAGGATCTGCCGGAGCGCGGCATTGATCTTCTCGCGGCTGGTGAGCGACTCGTCGAGCTGCATCTCGCCGATGACGTTACGCAGGTTGGTCTGCGCGAGCTTCGTGGCGGCCATGTAGAAGTTCGCGACGTTGTACATGAGTTTCACGGGGTCGGTCGCTTCGTAGTACACGACCGCGTCGACGGTGACGACGACGTTGTCCTTTGTGATGACCTCCTGGGGAGGCACGTCCACGACGTTCTCGCGCATGTCCACCTTGCTCAGCCTGTCCACGAACGGCAGGATGATGTGCAGCCCGGAATCGTAGGTCCGCTGGTACTTGCCCAGGCGCTCGACGATGCCTTTCTCATACGGCCGCACGATCTTGATCGCGGTCGCGAAGTAGATGAGTGCGACGAACGCGATGATCCCGAACAACATGACTGTGAGTACCTCGGCCATCTCGGATCCTCCTCGATAGGTTCGGACGGGGGGTGGGCGTCAGTCGTCCTCGGCGGGCCGCACCACGAGGTGCGTGCCCTCGACGCCCGTCACGACAACGCTGGTGCCGGCGGGGATGACCGGGTGCCCGGGTGCGTCGGCGCGCCACTCCTCGCGCTCGATCCTCACCTGGCCGACCGGGCTGTCGGGGACGAGTTCTTCGATCACGAGTCCACGCTTGCCGATCAGGCGGTTCGCGCCGGTCTTTTCCGGCGGCTCGTGCGTGATCCGCTCGGCGACCCGTCGCAGCGAGACGAACAGCACGACCGACACGGCAAGGAACACGACCCACTGCCACACGAGCGACAGGCCGAGAAAGTTGCACACTGCCGCCACACCGGCGCCAGCGCCGAACGGAAGCATGAAGAAGCCCGCAGTGAAGATCTCGGCGATCAGCAACACCGCGGACAGGCTGACCCAGAACCAGAACCAGACGTCGAACATCCGTCCTCCTCGGAACGCGTTACTACCCCCGGACGCCATTCTATATATCCACCATACCCGATGTCGGCCCCGGACCGCGGACACGCCGGCGATGACGGACTCCTGATGCACGCTCGGCGGGGTGGTTATGCGGCGCCGCGCGGCCGTGTACCGACTTACAACGCGACAATCTTGTCGGGCGTTACCGTGTTGTTGCCTTTCTATGCGTTCTGCTATTCTCCAAAGGTCCTGCGGGTATCCCCACAGGAGTGGCGGTGCGACCGGAACACACGAGCACTGCACGAGCAAATGCGGCAACGCACGGAGCAACAGGGAGGAAGGGATGACTGTGGGCAAGAGCAAGAAGCTGCTCGCGCTTCTCACCGCTATGCTGATGGTGGCCAGCTTGGTCGCCGGTTGTAGCAGCGGCGGCACCGAGAAGACCGACGAAGGCAGCACCAGCGAGGTCACCGTCAAGCTCGGTATCGGTGCCCCGCTGACCCAGGGCGCGGTCGCGCTCGGCCAGGGCATTCAGCGTGGCGCTGAGCTGGCCATCGACGACTTCAACGCTGGCAAGGGCAAGGATCTCGGTATCAAGGTCGAGCCGTTCGTCGTCGACGACCAGGGCGACCCCAAGGTCGGCGTCAACGTCGCCAACCAGCTTGTTTCCGATCCTGACGTCATCGGTGTCGTGGGTCACCTGAACTCCGGCGTCTCGATCCCGAGCTCGGACGTTTACGGCAAGGCCGGAATCGTCCAGGTCTCCCCGGCTTCGACCAACCCGGACCTGACCCTGAAGCAGAAGTACGGCAACGTCTTCCGCGTCTGCACCATCGACCCGGTCCAGGGTGCGTTCGCAGCCGAGGCTGCGTTCAAGGATCTTGGCTACAAGACCGCGTTCGTCATCGACGACTCCACCCCTTACGGTGAGGGTCTTGCTTCCGAGTTCGCCAAGAACTTCGAGGCCGCTGGCGGCAAGGTGCTCGGCACCGAGAAGACCACCGACAAGGACACCGACTTCAACGCTCTCGTCACCAAGATGAAGGCGCTGAACCCGGACGTCATCTACTACGGTGGCATCTACAACGCCGGCGCCCTCCTGGCCAAGCAGGCCAAGGAGTCCGGTATGGCCGCCCCGTTCTTCTCGGGTGACGGCGTGTACGCCCAGGACTTCGTGGACCTCGCCGGTGCGGCTAACGCCGAGGGCGACTTCTGCACCTCCGTCGGCCTGCCGCTCGACCAGCAGCCGCAGGGTGAGGAGTTCAAGACCAAGTTCGCCGACAAGTACGGCGACGAGGCGATCCAGGCCTACGACACGTATGCCTACGATGCCGCCATGGTCATCCTCGACTCCGTGGCCGCTGTGGCCGAGGAGCTGGGCGCCGATCAGCTGAGCACTTCCGAGGGCAAGTCCGCCATCATCGAGAAGGTCCGGACCTTCAACGGTGAGGGCATCACCGGTGCCATCTCGTTCGATGAGAACGGCGACACCACCAACAAGGCCATCACCCTGTACGTCGTCAAGGACGGCGCTTGGGTGGCCAAGTAGTCACCGGGATTCCAGTCCCTAGGTAAGTTGGGACCCGGGCGAGCGGCGTGTCCGCTCGCCCGGGTTCTGTTGGGAAGGCGGGACACCCCCGAAGGCCTTCCTGTAGTGCAGGCAGAGAAGACAGGTGGGACACACGTGTCGATAGAGACAATCCTTCAGCAGCTCGTGAACGGGGTGACGCTGGGGGGCATGTACGCGCTTATCGCGCTTGGGTACACGCTCGTTTACGGCATCATGCTGATGATCAACTTCGCGCACAGTGAGATGTTCATGGGGGGCGCGTTCGTCGGCCTCTTCACATTCAATTTCCTGGGCAAGATACCGTTCTTCACGGACTCGGGCTTCGGGCTCGTGCTCCTCTTCGCTTTGACTTTCCTCGTCGCCGGTATCGCTATCGGTATCCTCGGCGTGCTCATCGAGCGGATCGCGTACAGGCCACTCCGCCATGCGCCGCGACTCGCTCCGCTGATCTCCGCGATCGGCGTTTCGATCTTCCTTCAGCAGGCGGTGCTCCTGTGGATCACCGCTCGCGTGGTGCCGTTCCCGAACTACGTTCCGCCGGGTGGCATCAACGTGGGTGGCGTGACCATCAGCAACATCCAGATCATGATCATCGTGACCTCGCTGGTCCTGCTGGTGGTGCTCGACACCTTCGTGGCCAAGACCAAGATCGGCAAGGCCATGCGCGCGACCTCACAGGACCGCGAGGCCGCGTCGCTCATGGGCATCGACATCAACCGCGTGATCGCCGTGGCCTTCTTCGTGGGTCCGGCGCTCGGCGCGGCGGCCGGTATCTTCTCCGGCATCTATTACGGTTCGATCAAGTTCGACATGGGTTTTCTCCCCGGTATCAAGTCGTTCACCGCGGCCGTCATCGGCGGTATCGGTAACCTTCGCGGCGCGATGCTCGGCGGGTTCCTTCTGGGCATCATCGAGTCGCTCGCGGCTGGCTTCCTGAGCTCCGGCTACAAGGACGTCATCGCGTTCGCGGCCCTCATCCTCGTCCTGGTGTTCCGCCCCGGCGGTCTGCTGGGCGAGTCAGTCGTGGAGAAGGTGTAGCCATGGGCGGCAGCAAAATGGATGTAAAGACACAGGTCGCCTCGAGCGGCTGGACCGTCAAGAAGATCGTCGTGTATGTGGTGCTCGGACTGGCCATCTTCGGCATGCCGATCTTCTTCCAGGCGGCGCAGAACTACTTCTTCGTGCGCATCTTCGCGCTCATGGGCATCTACGTGATGCTTGCGCTCGGGCTCAACATCGTCGTGGGGTACGCGGGACTGCTCGACCTGGGATACATCGCGTTCTATGCGATGGGCGCCTATGTGGGCATGCTCGTCGGGTTCCTGTTCAAAGAATCGCTCGGCGGCGCCGCGTACTGGACCCTGTTGCCCGTGGCGGCCCTTGCGGCGGCGGGAACGGGTATAGCGCTCGGCTTCCCGGTCCTGCGGCTCAAGGGCGACTACCTCGCCATCGTCACGCTCGGCTTCGGTGAGATCGTCCGTATCGTCATCACCAACAACGTCGCGGGTCTGACCAACGGCGCCAAGGGCCTTCCCGGTCCCGGGCAGCTGGTTCCCACGCCCGCCGGACAGACCTGGTTCGTGGACAACCTGCGCTTCGGCGACTTCAGGTTCTCGACCGACCTGTGGTGGTACTTCGTCATCGTGGCGCTGTGCGGGCTGACCATCTTCGTGGTGCGTCGTCTCGACGACTCCCGCCTCGGCCGCGCGTGGGTCGCCATGCGTGAGGACGAGGTCGCGGCCGCTTCGGTCGGCATCAACATCGTGACCACGAAGCTCTGGGCGTTCTCGCTCGGAGCTCTGTGGGGAGGCATCGCCGGAATCACCTACGCCTACTGGGTCGGGTTCATCAGCCCCGAGTCCTTCAACTTCATGGAGTCGGTGCTCGTGGTCTGCATGGTCGTCCTCGGCGGTATGGGGTCGATCCCGGGCGCCATCCTCGGAGCGGTCATCATCACCGGTCTTCCGGAGATCATCCGCTGGAGCGCCCAGTCGCCGTTCCTGTCCCAGTTCCTCTCGACCGAGCAGGCGAACCTCGCCAGCCAGTACCGCTACATGGTGTTCGGTCTGACGATGGTGATCATGATGATATTCAGACCACAAGGCATCCTGCCTTCGAGCAGGCGTGCCATGGAGCTGCATCCCGAGTCCGAGAAGATCCTCGACGAAGAGAACCAGCAGCTTTGGGAAGCCGAACACCAGACCGACGTGGACAACGACCTGCTGTAGGTCTCGTGTCGAGGACTCAGGGTAGAGAGGTGCTGAAAGAGACATGGCACTGCTAGAACTCACGAACATCACGATGCAGTTCGGCGGCCTCAAGGCCGTCAACGACGTGACGTTCGACATAAAGCCGGGCGAGATCCTGGCACTCATCGGCCCCAACGGCGCCGGTAAGACGACCGTGTTCAACATGCTCACGGGGATCTACCGCCCGACCGCAGGGACGCTGAACTTCGACGGGCAGAGCCTGATCGGGAACAAGGCCCACAAGATCAGCTCCATGGGCATCGCCCGTACGTTCCAGAACATCAGGCTCTTCTCGAACATGACCACGCTCGAGAACGTCATGGTCGGGCGCCACAGGCGGACCAACGCCGGGCCCTTCCAGGCCATCCTGCGCACCCCGAACTTCAAGCGCGAAGAGCGCCACACGGTCGACGAGGCGCTCAAGTGGCTTCGGTTCGTGGGGCTTGCCGACAAGGCGAACGAACTCGCCAAGAACCTGCCCTACGGCGACCAGCGTCGCCTGGAGATCGCGCGCGCGCTCGCAACCGAGCCCAAGCTGATCTGCCTCGACGAGCCGGCCGCCGGCATGAACCCGCAGGAGTCGGCCAAGCTCACCGAGCTCGTCGGCAAGATTCGTGACGCGGGTGTGACCATCCTGCTCATCGAGCACGACATGAAGGTCGTCATGGGTATCGCGGACCGCATCGTGGTCCTCGACTTCGGCGAGAAGATCGCCGAGGGGCTCCCGGTCGAGATCCAGCGCGACCCCAAGGTCATCGAGGCGTACCTCGGTACCGGTGCCGAAGCCATGCTGGCGGAAGGGTAGGAGGCGACGTGCTCAAGGTAGACAACATCCACACCTTCTACGGCCAGATCGAGGCGCTCAAGGGCATCAGCATCGAGGTCCATGAGGGCGAGATCGTCACGCTCATCGGCGCGAACGGCGCCGGGAAGTCGACGACACTCAAGACGATCTCGGGCCAGCTCACCCCCAAGGAAGGCACGATCACCTTCCAGGGCAAGAGCATCGTGGGCACCGCGGCGCACAAGGTGACCGCCGAGGGTATCATCCAGGTCCCCGAGGGTCGGCACATCTTCCCGCGCATGACCGTTCTCGAGAACCTCGAGATGGGCGCGTACCTGCGCAACGACAAGGCCGGGATCGCCGAGGACCAGGAGAAGGTCTTCACCCTGTTCCCGCGCCTCAAGGAACGCGTCGCCCAGAAGGGCGGTACGCTTTCCGGAGGCGAGCAGCAGATGCTGGCGATGGGCCGCGCGCTCATGGCGGGCCCGAAGCTGCTCATGCTCGACGAGCCTTCGATGGGCCTCGCTCCGGTCGTCGTCGACCTGATCTTCGACACCATCAAGAAGCTCAACGCCGAGGGCATCACGATCCTGCTCGTAGAGCAGAACGCCGCCATGGCGCTGCAGACGGCGCATCGGGGATACGTCCTCGAGACCGGCAGTGTGGCGCTCGAGGGCCCCGGCAAGGAGCTCCTGACCAACGAGAAGGTCCGCAAGACGTATCTCGGAGAGCTTTAGCCGGGATACCCGCATCCGCAGTGTCCGACGGCCGCCTTCGGGCGGCCGTCGTGCGTTCCGGGCGCGCCCGAACTTCAGTACGCGTAGCCCGCGTTCTGCAGCGCCAGCGCCGCGCGCTCGGTGGCGAGGAGCGCGCCGCGTTCGACGCGGCTCACGCCCATCACCGGTGCGCCGGACAGGACCCTCCATACGCCGACGGACATGACCGCACGGACGGCGGAGCGTCCCGCGCGCTCGAGAAGCGCCCGGTACGGGTCGTCGCCTTCCACCTGGAAGATCGCCATGTCGGCGTCTCGCCCGGGCTCAAGGCATCCGAAGCGGTCGTCGAGGCCCAGAGCGCGTGCGCCCTCGGTCGTCATGATCCGCACGATGCGCTCCGGCGAAAGGGAAGGAGCGAGGCCCGCCAGGGCCCGGGCCTCCTCGAACAGGTCGAGGTCGCTGTTGCTGGCGAGCGAGTCCGTGCCCAGGCCGATCGCCACCCCGGAGTCCGCGAGACCCTTCACCGGGGCGACGCCTCCGTGAAGATAGGCGTTCGATCGCGGGCAGAGCGCCACTCCGCTCGCCTTGTCCGCCAGAAGCCGGATGTCGTTGGGTGTGACGCGCGTGCAGTGGACGGCCAGGGCGCGATCCAGCACACCGAGCCGGTCGAGGTAGCGCACGGTGGTCGTGCCCTGCGGTTCGAAGCCGTGGGCGAGACGGCCGGCAAGCCCCGAAAGCGGACCTTCGCCGCGGGCGAGCAGGTCGTCCTCGGCAGGTGACTCCGCAACGTGCAGCGCGTAGGACGAGCCCTGTGCCATGGCGATCTTGTGGGACCCCTGGAGCAGGCCCGGACCCGCGGTGTAGGGTGCATGCGGAGATATGCCGCACCGAAGCCTTCCTCGGCAGCCCGTACCCGGGTCAGAGGGGAACTCGGCCTCGTAGAGCGTCTGCGCGAGCTCGTCGACGGTGATGCCGAGGACCTCCCAGTAGAATGTCCCGTCGAGCCCCGTGTCCGCTGCGATCGCGATCGACTCGGGCCCGTACGCGATGTCGCCGACGGCGGTCACACCGCACGCGATGCTCTTGATCGCGCCCAGCGCGATCGACGCGGCGATGTCGTCGTCGTTGAGTGCGCCCCAGGCCACGGGGATGCGCGCGATCCAGTCATGGAACGGCTGGGACGGGATGAGGCCCCGAAGCGAGGTCATCGCGAGATGCGTGTGCGCGTTGACGAGCCCGGGCATGATGACGCACCCCGGGTACTCGTGCGGCATGGCCTTCGGATGCCGCGCGCGCAACTCCTCGGCGGGACCGATCTCGGCGATCACTCCGCGCGTTACCAGCACCGCCCCGTCGCGGATCGGCTCAGACGCGACGGGCACCACCCAGTCTGCGCTGACGAGCATTCGTCAGACCCCGTCTTCGGGAAGTGCCGCCGAGGAACGGACCTGCGGACCCGGTCTGTCGTCGCCCGTGCGGTCGTCCGGTATGGCGAGCAGGCTGGGCTTGCGCAGATCGGCGCATCCGCAGGCGGCGTCAAGGTCCGCGTCGACGATCGCGTCGAGGACGATGCGGCCGATCGTCGCGGACTCGTCGAAGAAGATCGACCTCATCTCGGCGTGCTCCCACTCCTTGACGACACCTTCACCGTAGTTCACCACGATGTACACGCCGGCGTAGCACGCCCCGATGTCGCGGGCGAGAAAGACCTCGGGCGCAAGGGACTGGCCGATCACGTCGCCGCCGAGGCGCCTCATGTAGTCGATCTCGGCGACCGACTCGAAACGCGGACCGTCGGTCACAAGGTAGGTGCCCCGGGCGAACACGCGGGCGAAGTGCTCGCTGGCGCCCGCGTACAGATGCGAGGCGAGGTCGGGACAGATGGGCTGCCGCATGATCAGGAGATGGTCGCCGCGCACATAGATGTCCTGCTTGACCGTGAGGTCGATGAAGTCGTTGGGGATGACGACGTCGCGCGGATCGAGGAGATGGTTCAGGGACCCGACGCCGCCGTCGGCAACGATCTTGCGGACACCGGCCTCGTGGAACACCCAGAACGCCTGCAGGCTCGCCTCGCCGCGCTTCACGCCCCGGCGCCAGCCGTGCATTTTGATCGCCAGGGCCTCCCGCCGGCCGTGCGGCCCGGTGACCGCGAAGTGCGTGAAGGCCGGGCTCCGGCCGAAGGGGGTGTCGAACTGCAGCTCCTCGGCGATGAGTTCCACGCGGGGGTCGTCGAGTGCGGCGGGGAACGCGAAACTCAGCGAGCCTGAGCCGCCGCATATGCCGAACTCGGCGTGGGGAATGTGCTGCTGGGGCATGGTGGGACCTCCTCGGTATGAGGGTACCCGAGCGCAAACGACGACGCCACGCCCGAAGCCTCAGAAGCGGCGGATCTCCCGGTAGAGCGTGTCGCGCTGCACGGGGGTGAAGCCGGCGTCCGCGACCAGGCGTACCAGCTCGTCGCGTGCGAGCATGAAGCGCACGCCGGCCGAGGCGACGACGTTCTCCTCGATCATGGTCGAGCCCATGTCGTTCGCGCCGAACGCGAGCGCCACCTGGCCGATCTTGCCGCCCTGGGTGACCCAGCTCGCCTGGATGTTCTCGACGCTGTCCAGGTACAGGCGCGAGACGGCGAGCATGCGCAGGTACTCCCAGCCGGTGGCGGCTGTGAGGGGCACGCCGCTGGCGGACGCCTCGTCCTCGGCAAGCTCCGTGTTGCCCGGCTGGAACGACCAGGGGATGAACGCGCGGAAGCCGACGTGACCACCGGCAACGGCTTCGTCCTGGACCTCGCGCACACGGCGGAGGTGCTCGACGCGCTCCTCGGCGGTCTCGAGGCCTCCGAACATCATCGTGGCGGTGGTGGAGATGTCGAGTGCGTGCGCGGCGCGCATCACGTCGAGCCACTGGTCCGAGGTCGCCTTCTTGGGGGAGACGTAGTCGCGCACGCGGTCCACAAGGATCTCGGCGCCGCCACCGGGAAGCGAGTCGAGGCCCGCATCGCGCAACCGCGTGAGCACCTCGCGCGGCGTCAGGCCGGAGAGCTTCGCGAGGTGCCAGATCTCGGGCGGCCCGAATCCGTGCACGTGGATGGGGTAGCGGGACTTCAGCTCGCGCAGCATGCCCTCGTACCACTCCAGCGGCAGGTCGGGGTGCATGCCGCCCTGCAGCAGGATCGCGGTGCCCTCGAGCGCTATGGTCTCCTCGACCTTGGCGTAGAGCTCGTCGGCGGGAAGCACGTAGGCGTCCGGGTCGTCCGGGTCGCGGTAGAACGCGCAGAAGCGGCAGCGCGAGACGCAGACGTTGGTGTAGTTGACGTTGCGGTCGACGATGAACGTGACCTCGCGCTCGGGGTGCAGGCGTTCGCGCATCGCGGTCGCGGCGGCGCCGAGAGTCAGTATCGGGGCCTCTCGGAGCAGGAAGAGGGCCTGCTGCTCCGAGAGCCGCAACTCGCCCGCGGCCGCGGAGAAGGCGAGGGCGGCTGCTGCGTCCGCCGGACGTGCCGGTGTCACCACGTCTACTCGCCTTCGCCGAAGATGCGGATCTCGGGCACCGCGTCCAGCTGACCGATCGCGACCGCCTCGGTCAGGTAGCGTGTCAGTCCCTCGCGGTAGCGTGGTCCGAAACGGAACGAGAGCGCGTCGAAGTAGCTGCGATAGCGTTCGGGCGCGAAGGGCTCCCAGCGGGCAGCGTACTCGGAGATGTCGTCGAGTTGCGTGCGGCAGTACGCGAGCGAGCCGTTGAGGGCGTCGGCCACGGCGGCGACGGCCGCAGGCTGTGTGTCGGCGAACTCCCGGCGCACGGCCCACACCGCATAGACCATCGGCAGGCCGGTCCAGTCGGTCCACTCCGTGCCGAGGTCGTAGAGATGCACGTCGGCGGGCGGCTCCCAGTACGCGCGCAGGGCCTCGTCGCCTATGAGCAGGGCCGCGTCCGCGTCGCGCAGCATCGCAGGGAGGTCCGGCGGCATCTCCACGTAGGAGGGCGAGACGCCCCAGTGTTTGTCGAGCAACACGCGCGCGAGCACCTGGGAGGTGCGGGAGGTGTCGGTCAGTGCGACGGTGCATCCGTCGAGCTCCTCGGCGGGCACTTTGGAGAGGAGGAGGATGGACTGGACCTCGCCGTCAGACGAGATGGCGATGTCGGGCAGCAGCGTGTAGCGCTCGGCGTGCCGCGCGAACTCGATGGCCGGGATCGGCGCGACCTCGAGGCCGCCCTCCAGGATCATCGAGGCGAGGTCGGCGGGGTTCGCTTTCACGAGTTCGACGTCGAGCAGCAGATCGCCGCTCTTGACCATGCCGTAGTACAGCGGCAGGCAGTTGATGAACTGGATGTGACCGAGGCGTGGTCGGGCGGCCATCGTCACTCCCGCCCGCTGATCGTGCCTTCGAACATGAAGGGCTTGCCGTCGATGGTGATGCCCATCGTGACCTTGTCCCCGGTCGCGGTGATGGTGAACGGCTGTGCGGAGTTGTTCGCGAAGCCGCCGGAGGCCGGTCCCACGCTCGCGGTGCCGGCAGCCTGCATCGTGATGGTGCCGGTGCCGGTGTAGGTGAGGTCGTCGCCCAGCGAGGCGACGGGCTCGTCCGCCTCGGGGTCGGCGAGCGTGAACTCGAGCTGGGTGCTGTTCGCGATCGCCTCCGCATTGAGAGTGCCTTTGCCGACCGTGCCGGTCGTGGTCGTCTTGGCGGTCGCCGTGCCCGTATAGGTGCCGAACTTGTACGGCGAGGGGTTGGTCGCCTGGAGGTTCAGCGCGATCGTGTAGGTCATGCCGCCTTGGGAACTCTCCTGGTCGTCGACGATGCTCACGACCCACGACGTGTACTCGGGGCTCGCGGGCTTCTCCTCGGCCGCCTTGTCCGCCGAGGAGCCACCGTCCCCGGAGGAGCCCTTTCCGGTCGCATCGTCAGAGCACCCGGCCACGCCGAGCAGCATCAGCAACGCCAGCAGGATCGTCATCGCATGGAAGAACCGGGAAGAGCGCCTGCGGTACCTCATCTGGTCTGCCCCCGTTCGTGCCGGAGCGATCCGGCGTCCTAGGCCCCTGCGTCCGCGATCGGCCCCGCGTTCCACGCGGGCGTCTCGGGCTCGTTCGCATACGTCTCCACGATGCGGTAGAGCGTGTCACGCTCGACCGGTACGTGTCCTGTTTCGACGATCATGTCTATGAGGTCCTGCTTCGAGAGCGCCTCCGGAGTGGTGGCGCCTGCCATGTGCGTGATGCGCTCCTCGACGACCGTCCCGTCGATGTCGTCGACGCCGAACGCCGTCGAGAGCTGCGCGACCTTGAGGCCGACCATGATCCAGAAGGCCTTGATGTGCGGGATGTTGTCGAGCATGAGGCGCGCGATCGCGAGGGTCTTGAGGTCGTCGTAGCCGGTGGTTGCGGGCAGGTCCTCGAACTCGGTGTTGGCGGGATGGAACGCGAGCGGGATGAACGCGAGGAACCCGCCGCTTGCATCCTGCTGCTCGCGCAGGCGGATGAGGTGGTCGACACGCTCCTCGGCGGTCTCTATGTGACCGTAGAGCATCGTGCAGTTGGTGCCGATGCCGAGCGAGTGCGCTTCGCCGTGGATGCGGAGCCAGACGTCGCTCGCGGTCTTCTTGTCCCACGCGGCGGCGCGCGTGCGGTCGCTGAAGATCTCGGCGCCACCGCCGGGCAGCGCGTCGAGTCCGGCCTCCTTGAGGTCGCGGAGCACCTCGAGCGTGGGCTTGCCCGCGATGATCGCCATATGCTCGATCTCGACGGCGGTGAAGGCCTGCACGATGACGTGCTTGGGGATCGCCTGGCGCACGCGGCGCACCATGTCCACGTAGAACTCGTAGCTCCACTCCGGATGCAGTCCGGAGACGATGTGCACCTCGTAGGCTCCGTCGTTCGCGCCCTCGATGGCGGCGTCGACGATCGTGTCGAGCGTCATCTCGTACGCGCCCTCTTCGCCCTCACTGCGCGCGAACGCGCAGAACTTGCAGCGGTTGCGGCAGATGTTGGTGGGGTTGATGTGGCGGTTGACCATGAAGTACACGCGCTCGCCGTTGATCCGTCGGCGCGCGAAGTCCGCCATCTGGCCGATGCCGATGAGGTCGTTGCTCGCGTAGAGTGCGATCCCGTCTTGCCTGGTGAGCCGTTCTCCGGCCGCGACCTTGTCGGCGATGGGCCGCAGCGCGGCGTCGTTGAGGAAGAAGTTGCTCACAGTGCCTCCAGATCCGTTCGGTCCGCGCTGCAGCGCGTCGGCCTGCAGGTCGCTCGGCCTCCACGCCTCCCGGCCATACGAATCCGGGGCGGTCGGCTTCAGGCGCGCGTGCCCTCGGGTGGGTAGCGGTCGGGAACACACTCACATTAGCCGAGGGTAGGGGTGCGGGCAATCGTGTGGTGTTTGGGAAAGTACACACGAAACGGCCGCCCCGGCGGCTGTTCGCGAGACGGAGGAGGACAACAATGCGCAGGATGCTGACGTTTCTGTTGGTGGCGGTGCTCGCCCTCGGGCTGATGGGCTGTTCGAGCGGCTCGTCGTCGGGTTCCGGTGACAAGGCCGATACCAAGGGACCGATCACGGTCGGCTCCAAGATCGACACCGAGGGCGAGCTGCTCTCCTCGGTCATCAAGGTCGTGCTCGAGGACGCCGGCTATACGGTGGTCGACAAGTCCCAGACCGGCACCACGGATGTCGTCCGCAAGGCCCTGCTCTCCGGCGAGATCGACATATACCCCGAGTACACCGGCTCCGGCCTGATCTTCTTCGAGGGCCAGGATCCCACCGTGTACAAGGATCCCGAGAAGGGCTACGAGGCCGTCAAGAAGCTCGATCTCGAGCAGAACGACGTGGTCTGGCTCGAGCCCGCGAAGGCCAACAACACCTGGCTCATCGCTCTCAAGAAGGACTTCGCCGAGGCCGAGAGCCTGGCGACCATGAGCGACTTCACCGCGTATCTGGCCGCCGGCAAGCCCGTCAAGATGGCCGGGTCCGACGAGTTCTTCACCAACGCCGACGCGATGCCCGCGTTCATCGAGACCTACGGGTTCCGGCTCGCCGAGGACCAGAAGGTAGTGTTCTCGGGCGGCAACACGGCGCAGACCGAGAAGGCGGTGGCCGACGGCACCGACGGGGTCAACTTCGGCATGGCCTACGGCACGGACGGGGCGCTGGCCGATCTCGGTCTCACGGTCCTTGAGGACGACAAGGGCGCCCAGCTCGTGTACTGGCCGACCCCGATCATCCGCAAGACGACGCTGGACGAGTTCCCCGAGATCAGGGACCTGCTCGACCCCGTGTTCGCATCCTTCGACATCTCGAAGCTCCAGGAGCTCAACGCACGAGTGCAGGTCAACGGCGAGCCGGCCGACACGGTGGCTCGCGACTACCTCGAGAAGAACGGACTGATCGGAAAGTGAGCACATCCGTGACCCCCGGCCCTCCCGGGCCGGGGGTCGCCGCCGCTCCGTCCGCCACCGCGGCGCGGAGGGGGCGTCCGCACAAGGTCGGCATCCTGGGCGTCGCGCTCGCCGCGGCGTCTTTCGTGCTCCCGTTCGCGAGCGTCAGCACGAGCCGCATCGCCACCGGCGTGCCGCACCGCGCATGGGAGCTCGCGTCGCCCGCGCAACTCGCAGCGATGATCGTGCCCTGGCTGGTGGTCCTGGCGGGCTCGTTTCTGCGGACACGCACTCGCGGCGCGGTGCTCGCGCGCGGTCTGGGTGCGGGCGCTGCCATGCCCGTGGTGCTGCTCGTCTCGGGAGCGCTCGCCGGTCCTGCGACAGCGGCCATCGGGCAGTTCGCGCGCTACTCGCTCGGTGCGGGCGTCTGGCTCTCGGTCTTTGCCACCTTCGTGGTGGTCGTCTCGGCGCGGCGCGAGTCGGGGGTGGGCAGTGCCGCCGGTTGGTTCGTGTCGCTGCTCGCTCCCGTGTCGGTCGCCCTGTGCGTGCTGACCGGCCGCCTCGACACCCTCGGCATCCTCGTCGAGTATCGCAATCTCGGTGACCGGTTCTGGCCCGCGGTCGGCGAGCACATCATCTACGCTGCGAGCGCCATCGGTGTGGCGACGCTTCTGGGAGTCGCCCTCGGCGTCCTTGCGTTCCGCAATCGCCGGGCCGCCCGCCCGATATTCGGGGTCGCGAGCGCGTTCCAGACGATTCCCGGCCTGGCGCTCATCGGCATCCTCGTCGTGCCGCTCGCCTCCCTGTCGCGTGCGTTCCCGGCGCTCAGGAGCATCGGCGTCGGCGGCCTGGGTTGGGCGCCTGTGGTGCTCGCGCTGACCATGTACGCGCTGCTCGCGATCGTCCGCAACACCTATGCGGGGCTTGAGAGCGTTCCGCCCGAGACCGTCGACGCGGGCCGGGGCATGGGCATGACCGGAGCGCAGCTCGTTCGGCGGGTGCAGATGCCGCTCGCGCTCCCGATCGTGTTCTCCGGGGTGCGCACCTCCTCGCAACAGACCATCGGCAACGCGACGCTCGGGGCGTTCGTGGCTGCGGGCGGCCTCGGGCCGCTCGTGTTCCTCGGCATAGCGCAGCAGGCCAACGATCTCGTGTTGCTCGGGTCGATCGCGCTCGTCGCGCTGGCCCTGACGGTGGACGCGGGGATGCGCGGCGCCCAGGCGCTGCTCACGCGCCGGCAGCGGGGAGGTCGCCGATGATCTCGCTCGATGCGGTCACCAAGCACTACGAAGGCGCGGAGCGACCCGCGGTCGACGCGCTGACGCTCGACGTCGCGGAGGGGCAGGTGGTCGTTCTCATCGGCCCCTCAGGCTGCGGGAAGTCCACGACCCTGCGCATGATCAACCGGCTCATCGAGCCCACCTCGGGCACGGTGACCCTCGACGGCAGGGACATACGAAGCCTGCCCGCCGAGGAGCTGCGGCGCGGCATCGGGTATGCGATCCAGGGCGTGGGACTGTTCCCGCACTGGACCGTGGCGCAGAACATCGGCACGGTGCCCGGGCTGCTCGGCTGGGACAAGCGCCGGATCGCCGAGCGCGCCGTCGAGCTCCTCGAGCTCGTGGAGCTCGACCCGGAGCGCTATCTCGGCGCGTACCCCGACGAGCTTTCGGGCGGCGAGGCGCAGCGGGTCGGGGTTGCCCGGGCGCTCGCGGCCGACCCGCCGGTGCTGCTCATGGACGAGCCGTTCGGCGCCGTCGACCCGCTCACCCGCGACCGGCTGCAACGCGAGTTCCTCGGCATCCAGCATCGGCTGCGCAAGACGGTGGTGTTCGTCACCCACGACATCGACGAAGCGGTGCGCCTCGGCGACCGGATCGCGATCATGCGTGACGGGCACCTCGTGCAGTACGACGTCCCCGAGCGCGTGCTCGCGTACCCCGTCGACGAGTTCGTGGCGCAGTTCGTGGGCGCCGAGCGGGCCCTCAAGCGTCTGTCGCTGGCGGGCCTTTCCGGCGTCATGCGCCCGGCTGCCGGCGCGTGCGGCGTCTCACCGAGCGTGCCCGCTGATTCGAACCTGCGTGAGGTGCTCTCGCGCATCCTCGAGACGGGCGAGGACGCGCTGGATGTCGTCGGAGACGACGGGTGTGTGGTCGGACAGGTGAGCATCGAAGACGTGCTCTCGCACTTCAAGCGGCCGGTGGCATGAGGACGCGCACGCTCATACGCGCGTTCATCGGGCCTTCGCTCGCGCTGGCGGTGTATCTGGCGCTCGCGGCGTATCCGCCGGTCTGGGAGACGATCCTCGGCAGACTGTTTCCCGGTGAGGCGCGGCTTCTGTACCAGCACACCGGGATGCTGCGGCTCATCGGCCAGCACATGGCGATGGTGGGGCTTTCGAGCGTGCTTTCCGCGGTGGTGGGTATCGGGCTCGGCGTGTTCGTGACGCGGCCGGCCGGGGCCGACTTCTACGACACGGTCGCCGATATCGCCAACCTGGGCCAGACGTTCCCGCCGATAGCCGTGCTCACGCTCGCGGTGCCGCTGCTCGGCTTCGGGTTCCGTCCGACCGTGTTCGCGCTCACGCTCTACGGAGTCCTGCCGGTGCTGCAGAACACCATCGCGGGCCTGCGCGCGGTGCCCGCGAGCATCACCGAGAGCGCGCGGGGGATGGGGATGTCTCCGGCGCAGGTGCTCATGCGCGCCGAGCTGCCGGTGGCCGCACCCGTGATCTTTGCCGGCGTGCGCGTCTCGGTCGTGGTCAACGTCGCGACCGCGACCATCGGGGCGGCGATCGGCGCGGGCGGTCTGGGCGCCCCGATCATCTCGGGGCTCGTCAACTACGACCCCGCCGTGACGTTGCAGGGCGGCATCCTGGCGGCGGCGCTCGCGCTGATCCTGGACGCGTACCTCGGCGCCGCGCAGGGCGGTTTCGCGCACACGGCCGGGGAACGCACACACTAGGCGGCGCTATCCGAAGTATCAGGGCGGGTGATACCATGGACTCCCCACTTCCGAGGAGTCCTGTGGTGGATCCGAGGACCGGACAGACAGCGCCCGATACCGATGCCGCGACCTGCGGCGCCCTTGCCGAAGGTTCGCTTTCCGAGCGTGCGGAGTTCCTCGCGGCCTCGTACTACGAGGCGGGGTTCCACTGCGGCGAGTCCGTCCTGCGGGCCGTCAACGAGATCGCCGGCGCTCCGATGCCGCCCGAGTCCTTCCGTATGGCCTCGGGGTTCTGCGAAGGCATCAGCGGCTCGCGCTGCACGTGCGGCGCGCTCGCCGGTGGTGTGATGGCGATGGGGCTCCTCGGCGGTCGCACCGAGGCCACGCAGCCCTGGGAGCCGATCTGGGACGCCACAGCGAAGCTGCGGGAGAGCTTCGCCGCGGACCAGTCCACGACGCTGTGCGAGCCGATCTCCGAGGCGCACGGCGGGATGGACCACCCGTTGCGCTGGGCGCACTGCACCGATCTGGTCGGGCGCACGACCGCCTGGGTCGTCCGTATCGCCGAGGAGAACTCCTGGCTGTAGGCGCTCGCGGATGTCGTTGCGCAGGGCTACCCTAGTCGCATGCCCGATCCGCGCGACATCGTACGTTCCACCGTCGAGAAGCACGACCTGCTGCCCGAGGGCGCGGTCGTACTCGTCATGCTCTCCGGCGGCGCCGACTCGGTCGGCCTGCTGCGTCTGCTCGCCTCCGGCGAGGTCCTCGGCGACCTGCGGATCTCAGCGCTGCACGTGAACCACCTCCTGCGCGCCGAGGAGTCCGACGCCGACGAGGCGTTCGTGCGCGAGCTTTGCGCCGGGCTCGGCGTGCCGCTGCAGGTGGAGCGTGTCGACGTGGCGGCGCGTGCGCGTGAGTCCGGTGACAACCTCGAGGACGCGGGGCGCAAGGTGCGCTACGCGCTCGCCGAGGCGCGGCTCGACGCCGCATGCGACGAAGTGGGGGCGCCGCGTTCGCTCGGCCGCATCGCGGTGGCGCACACGCGCGACGACCGCACAGAGACTCACCTGATGCGGCTCGCGCAGGGCGCGGGTGCAGGCGGACTGACGGCGATGAAGCCCGCCCGTGGCCGCATCGTGCGTCCGCTCATCGAGGTCGGACGTGACGAACTCCGCACGTACCTCCGCTCACTCGGTCAGGACTGGCGCGAGGACTCGAGCAACACCGACACCTCGAGGGTCCGCGCACGCATCCGCCACGAGATCCTGCCGGTCATGCGCTCGATCAACGGCCGTTTCGACGAGTCGCTCGCGCGGATGCTCGAGGTGCTTGCCGAGGAGGACGCGCTGCTTTCGGAGATGGCGGAGGCGTTCGCCCGCGATTTCGCCCGGACATCTGGAGAACGTGTGGAGTTCGAGTGCTCGATGATGGCGACTCTCTCGCTGCCCATGAAGCGTCGGACGGTCCGCACGGCCGTCCTCGGTGCGTTCCCCGAGGCCTCGCGGCTCGAGTTCGAGCACGTCGAGGCGCTTGTGGAGGGACTTGCGGCCGACGGGTTCGCGCGCGACCTTCCGGAGGGTCTGCGGGCCGAGAACCGGTACGGTACAATGACGGTCTCCCGGAGGGGGGCAGGGCGCCTGAGCGTGGCACCCGGTTTGCTCTCCGTCCCTGGTACGGTCGACCTTGGTCCGGCGGGAACGCTCGATGCGAACCCGACCGCTGCGGAGGTGAGGGACGAGGGGCCGGACGTCGCGGTGATCGACGCGGCGTGCCTGAGCGGTGGGCCGCTCATGGTCGATGCGCCCCGCGAAGGGGACCGCATGCGGCCCTTGGGCATGGAGGGCAGCAAGAAGGTATCCGACCTGCTCATCGACGCCAAGGTGCCTCGCGGATCGCGCGAGGGGACACCGGTCGTGAGGGACGGCGACCAGATAGTGTGGATCGCCGGAGTGCGGATGAGTGAGCCGTACAAGGTGACGCCCGCCACCCGGAGCGCGATTCGGCTTCGGTGGTACCGTCACCCGGACGTCGCCGACGGCGACGAGGAGAGGACTGAGACGACGGATGCATCCTGACGTCGAGACGATCGTTCTGTCCGAGGAGCGGATCGGTGAGCGCATCGCCGAGCTCGGAGCGCAGATCAGCGCCGACTACGGCGACGAGCCGATCCTGCTCATCGCCGTCCTGCGCGGCGCGGCGTTGTTCGTCGCGGACCTCGCGCGCTCCATCTCCTCGCCTGTGGAGATCGACTTCATGGCGGTCTCGAGCTACGGCTCTTCGACCAAGTCGTCTGGCGTGGTGAGGATCATCAAGGACCTCGACGAGACCATCGAAGGCCGGCACGTGCTCGTCGTCGAGGACATTCTCGACACCGGCCTGACGCTCAAGTACCTCCTCAAGAACCTCGCGTCTCGCGGCCCGGCCTCACTCGAGGTCGTCACCCTGTTGAGCAAGGAAGGCAAGCAGCGGGTACCTATCTCATGCAAGTACATCGGTTTCGATGTGCCCGACGAGTTCGTGGTCGGATACGGACTGGACTATGCCGAGCGCTACCGCAACCTGCCGTATATCGGTGTTCTCAAGCCCGAGATCTACTCGGACTAGGCGCTCGCGCGCCGAAGACTCAGGAGTCTAGAGGAACGTGAACAAGAATCTCAGGACCATCCTGCTGTATCTCCTGCTCCTGGCAGGTCTCGTCTACATCTTCGCAGGCATGGTGGAGACCACCGCCAAGCCCGCCGAGCTCTCGACGAGCCAGTTCCGCACGGCTGTCGAGGACGGGATGATCACAGAGGTCACCTACCATGCCGCCGAGGCGAACATCGACGGCATGTACTGGCCGGACAAGGACGCCAAGGCCAAGGGCAAGGACGCGCTCGTGCCCTTCACGTCCACCTACGTCGGGCCGGACACACTGAACGAACTCATGGCCGCCAACCCCAAGGTGAAGTACACCGTCGACCCCAAGGCGGCGTTCTCGTGGGGCTCGCTGCTCATCAATCTGCTCCCGATCGTGTTCCTCGCCGGGCTGATGTTCTTCATCCTGAACCAGATGCAGGGCGGCAACTCCAAGGTGATGAACTTCGGGAAGGCCAAGGCCAAGCGCATGACGCGCGACCAGCCGAGGATCACGTTCAAGGACGTCGCCGGCGCCGATGAGGCGATCGAGGAACTCCATGAGATCAAGGAGTTCCTGGCCAACCCCGGCAAGTTCCAGGCGCTCGGCGCCAAGATCCCCAAGGGCGTGTTGCTCGTCGGACCTCCGGGCACGGGCAAGACGCTGCTCGCGCGTGCGGTGGCCGGTGAGGCTGCGGTCCCGTTCTTCTCGATCTCGGGTTCCGACTTCGTCGAGATGTTCGTGGGTGTGGGCGCGAGCCGCGTCCGTGACCTGTTCGAGCAGGCGAAGGCCGCCAGCCCCTGCATCATCTTCATGGACGAGATCGACGCCGTCGGCCGCCAGCGTGGCGCGGGCCTCGGCGGCGGGCACGACGAGCGCGAGCAGACCCTCAACCAGCTGCTCGTCGAGATGGACGGATTCGACCTCAAAGACAACGTCATCCTCATCGCGGCGACCAACCGCCCCGATATCCTCGACCCGGCGTTGCTGCGTCCCGGTCGTTTCGATCGCCAGGTCGTGGTCGATCGTCCTGACCTCAGGGGCCGTCTCGGCATCCTGAAGATCCATGCGCGAGGCAAGCCGCTCACCGATGACGTCGAGCTTGAGGTCCTTGCGCGCCGCACCCCCGGGTTCACCGGTGCGGACCTGGCCAACCTCGTGAACGAGGCGGCGCTGCTCGCCGCGCGTCACGGCAAGAAGAAGATCGACATGACCGAGCTCGAAGAGGGCATCGACCGCGTCATGACCGGTCCCGAGCGCAAGAGCCGTTTGATCAGCGATTCAGAGAAGCGCGTGATCGCCTATCACGAGGCCGGACACGCGATCGTCGGGCACCAGACGCCGAACTCGGACCCGATCCACAAGGTCACCATCATCCCGCGCGGTCGTGCGCTGGGGCTGACCTGGTCGATCCCCGAGGAGGACCGCTTCCTTGAGAGCCGCTCGACGATGCTCTCCGAGATCGCCAAGATGCTCGGTGGTCGTGTCGCCGAGGAGGTCGCCATCGGCGACATCACGACCGGCGCCAGCAACGACATCGACCGCGCGACCAAGATCGCCAAGCAGATGGTGACCCGCTTCGGCATGAGCGAGAAGCTCGGCCCGCAGACCTTCGGTGACGCCAACCACGAGGTGTTCCTTGGGCGGGATTTCTCCGCCAACGCGGACTACTCACCTGAGATCGCCTACGAGATCGACAAGGAGATCGCCCGCCTGATCGATGACGGATACGAGAAGGCGCGCGAGATCCTCACCGAGCACCGTGAGGAGCTCGACCTCATGGCGAGCGTGCTCGTAGAGCGCGAGTCGCTCGAAGGCCCGGCGCTCGAGGCCCTGCTCGGCGGCAAGTGGGACGAGTTCCTGGAGCTCGAGGCGGCTGCCGCGGCGAGCAAGGGTCCGGACGAGCCCGGCGAAGGCGAGCCCGCCGAGACCGAGGACGCGGTCGCCGAGCCCGCACCGTCCGCCGACCCTCCTCCTTTGGCGGGGCCCGGCGACGTGACGCTCGCCTGACCGGACACACACTGCGTATCGACGGCGGGCCTTCGGGTCCGTCGTCTGTTTCGGAGGAGTATGTGAACGGATACGTCCATCACGGCCTGACGCGACGCTGGGCCCTGGAGGCGGGCTTCGGCGAGGAGGTTGCCGAGGTCATAGCCCGTGCGGATATCGACGTGGACCGGGAGTTCCCCGGACGCCGCTGGCGCAACAAGCGCTATCACTTCCGCTGGCTCGGCGCCCGGCGCATCGCGCGACGCTGGCTCGAGCAGGCCGTCAGGGAGCGCGACCCGCAGCTCCTCGGCAGGGCGCTTCATTGCGAGCAGGACGCCATCTCCCACGGTCATCTCGGACACATCTTCCACTGGCCGGGCATCGACATCTGGGAGCGACGGCGCCCGCGGGCACAGGCGAGGATCGAGCGGGCGAGCCGCGCGATGCTCGCGCGCTACCGGGACGGGGTGGCCGAGGAGCCGCAGGCGCTGTCCGACGGGGCCGACACCGGGCCGGACACCACCGGTTCGCGGCGCCGGGAGGCTATACTCTGAAGCGGACCGGCGTCGCGCGACAGGGCGTCGTCGGGACAGGGTCCGGCCGCTTGGGGGAGCGGGGACCTACGGCTCGGGGGGCATCGGTGTCACAGAACGCACAACAAGGTCCGACGGCGGGGGTCCCGGGCGACCCGGGTCCGACCGCGCCGAAAGGCCGCGGGATCTCCCTGCGCTCCAATCAGCCGTCGATACCCGCCGCGCACCGGCTGTTCGCCTCGGTGTCCACCGGCCTGAACCGCCGCGCGCAGGCCGACCTCATCGCCGCGCTCAACGACGTCGCCGATGCGGTGTCGTCCACGATCTCCCTCGACGAGGTGCTCGAGACGATCGTGGAGCGCGCCAAGCGGATCACCAACACCGAGAAGGCGGTGCTCGTGCTCACCGTCGACCACGGGCACGACCTCGACGCGGACTCGCTCGTCGTCCGCGGCGCGCGGGACGAGCATCCGCAGTCGTGGTGGGCCGGGCAGCTGCAGGGGATCGCGGCCGAGGTCTTCGAGAGCGGCGAGATGTACCTCGACCTCAATCGAGAGAACGACGCGTGGCTGCTGTGCGCGCCGATCATCGTCAAGAACCGCCCCATCGGACTGCTCTGCGCGATCAACTCGCGGGCGCACCGGTTCGGCCCGGCGCAGGTGGACTTCCTCGCGATCCTCGCGGCCTTCGCCGCCACAGCCATCGAGAACGCGCGGCTGGCCGAGGAGACCCGCTACGTCCTGCTCGCCAGTGAACGCGACCGCATCGCGCGCGAGATGCACGACGGCATCTCGCAGTCGCTGTTCAGCGTGGCGCTCGGCCTCGAGGTCTGCCGCAAACAGGTCCGCAACGACCCCGAAGGTGTGGCCGTGCGCCTCGAGGACCTGCAGCAGCAGGTGGATATGAGCCGCAGCGAACTGCGACGGTTCATCTACGACCTGCGCCCGCTCAAGCTGCAGGAACTCGGACTCGTGGGAGCGATCGAGTACTGGATACACGAGGTCTGCCCGACCGAGGGCGTGCATTCCGAGGTCATCGTCAACGGAGAGCGCGTGCATCTCTCCCCGTCGCTCGAGGCCTGTCTGTACCGGGTGGCCAAGGAGTCCATCGCCAATGCCATGAAGCACGGGCGACCGACGAGGCTCTCAGCGTTCCTGTCCTACGAGCCCGGCGCCGTGCGCCTCGTCATCACCGACAACGGGTCCGGCTTCGTGCCTGAGAACGTGGCGCGGTGCGCCGCGAGCGAGTCGGGCATGGGGCTTCGGAGCATCGAGGAGCGCGTGCGCGCCGAGGGCGGGCGTCTCAGGATCGTGAGCGCGCCGGGGCAGGGCACCCGGATCGAAGTCATCGTCGGAGTCTAGGGAGCAGCGATGCCGATACGTGTCCTGATAGCCGACGACCACGAGCTCGTCCGTCTCGCGTTGCGTACGCTGCTCGACGGCGAGGACGACATCGAGGTCGTCGCGGAGGCCCCCGACGGCGAGCGGGTGCTCGAACTCCTCGGCGAGATCGAGTTCGACCTGCTGTTGCTCGACCTGCGTATGCCCGGCATGGGCGGGGTCGAGGCCTGCCGCCGCGTCCGCGAGTCCGACAAGCAGCTGCCGGTCCTCGTGCTCACGAGCTTTGACGATGACGAGGAGCTGTTCGGCGTGCTTGCCGCCGGCGCCAGCGGCTACATCCTCAAAGACACACGTCCCGAGCAGCTCGTCCAGGCCGTCAGGACCGCGGCCGAGGGCCAGGCCGTGTTCGACTCAGGCGTGGCCGCGCGGGTCATCGCCGGTCAGCGCCAGGCGCCGCGTGAGCCCGATGTGCGGTTCCAGGGACTGCTCTCCGAGCGCGAGCTCGAGGTGCTCGGGCTGATGGCCCAGGGCCTGTCCAACAAGGAGATCGGCCGCAAGCTCTGGATCGGCGAGACCACCGTCAAGACGCACGTCAGCCGGATCCTGCGCAAGCTCGGACAGTCGGACCGTACCCAGGCGGTGCTCGTGGCGGTGGACGCCGGACTCGTGCAGCTCCCCGGGCGGGGGATGCGCTAACCTGTTGGCTACACACCGAGACGACGTGACGGGGCTGCGATGGACCGCGACAAGATAATCGAAGGCGTGCGACTGATCCTCGAAGGAGTGGGCGAGGACCCGACACGCGAGGGGCTGCTCGACACTCCTCGGCGGGTCGCGGACATGTACGCCGAGATATTCGCGGGCCTGAGACAGGACGCCGCCGAGCACTTCTGCGTCACCTTCAACGAGGGCCATCAGGAGATGGTGCTCGTGCGCGACATCCCGCTGTACTCGGTGTGCGAACACCACCTCGTGCCGTTCATGGGTCGCGCCCACGTCGCCTACATCCCCGGCAAGGACGGCTGCATCTGCGGGCTGTCCAAGCTCGCGCGGGTCGTCGACGTGTTCGCCAAGCGCCCGCAGGTCCAGGAGCGCCTGACCTCGCAGATCGCCGACACGATCATGGAGCACCTCGAGCCCGCCGGTGTCGTGGTCGTGATCGAGGCGGAGCACCTGTGCATGTCGATGCGCGGCGTCCAGAAGCCGGGCGCGATCACCACCACGAGCGCGGTTCGCGGCATATTCCGCACGAACGCCGCGACGCGCGCGGAGGTCATGTCGCTCATCAAGGGCTCCTGACGTGGACCCGGCGGTCCCCGCATCCCGCGTGTGGCGATGCGGCGCGTTCGAGGTCGACCTCGAACGCCCGGTCGTCATGGGCATCCTGAACGTCACGCCCGACTCGTTCTCCGACGGCGGGCTGCACGAGGACCCTCTCGCCGCCGTGGCCGCCGCAACGCGCATGCACGCCGAGGGCGCCGGGGTCGTCGACGTCGGAGGCGAGTCCACCCGACCGGGCTCCGCGGGAGTGAGCACCGCCGAGGAGCTGGCGCGCGTGCGGCCGGTGGTCGCGCGTATCGCCGAGGAACTGGCGGCGCCTGTCTCGATCGACACCCGGCACGCCGAGGTCGCGGCCGCGTGCGTGCAGGCCGGCGCCTCCATCATCAACGACGTGAGCGGGTTTCGAGACCCGCGGATGGTTGAGGTCGCCACGACGTGCGAGGCCGGCCTTGTGGTCATGCACATGCTCGGAGAGCCGGGCACCATGCAGGAGAACCCCGTCTACGACGACGTCGTCGCGCAGGTGCGCGAGTATCTGCTCGACCAGGCGCTCACGCTCGAGTGCGCCGGCGTCGCGCGCGAGCGGATCGCACTCGATCCCGGGATCGGCTTCGGCAAGACGCTCGAGCACAACCTCGCGCTGCTCAGGGCGCTCCCCGAGCTTGCCGCATTCGGGTATCCCGTGCTGGTGGGCGCCTCGCGCAAGCGGTTCATCGGCGAGCTCACCGGGGTCGGCGAGCCGGCCGACAGACTCGGCGGCAGCCTTGCTGCTGCCGTCTGGGCCGCCTCACATGGCGCGGCGATAGTACGTGTCCATGACGTCGCACAGACCGTGCAGGCGCTCGCGGTGGCATCCGCGCTCGCGGAAGGGGCATAGCGATGTTCGTGTTCCTGGGCATCGGAAGCAACATGGGCGACCGGCTCGTGAACCTCGGGACGGCGCTCGGGCGCCTGGACGCGCTGCCCGACGTCACGCTGCTGTGCGTCTCGCACGCCTACGAGAGCGAGGCGTGGCCGTCGCCCGAGGACCCACCGTATGCCAACGCCGTCGCCCTGATCGACACCCCCACGCTCCTGCCGGAGCTGCTTGTGCGCCTCAAGGAGATCGAGCGGGGGATGGGGCGCGACCTCGCGGCGCCCCGCAACAGCCCGCGGCCGATCGACCTCGACATCCTGATCGCGGAGACCGACGAGTGGGACCGTCCCGACCTCAAGGTCCCGCATCCCCGCATCGCGGAGCGCGACTTCGTGGTCACCCCGCTGCTCGAGCTCGACCCCGACATGCGCTATCCCGACGGCACGCCCGTCACGCGCGGCGGGATACGCGTCGGCCGCATCACGTCGGTCCTCGGCGTCATCCCCGGCTTCGAGGTCCGCACGCCGGCCGGTGACGCGCGGGAGCGGCCGCCGGTCCCGCCCACGCCCGATCGCGTCCGAACCGCGCTGCCCGGCGAGGAGTGGGCCGAGGTCTACCGGCGCACGGCGGACCGCCCCATGGTCGGCATGCGACTGATGTTCGGGGCACCGCAGTCCTCCCTCGACGCCTCGTTCGCCGAGGTCATCCTGGCCCAGGACGGTGTCCCGTTCGCGTGGGACCCCTATCCGCCGGAGGAGGGCACCGATCCCTACAACCTCTCGCGGCCGTTCCGGTTGCTCGTGCCCGCTTCGATGGCCGAGCACGCGCGTCGGCTGCTCGACGACGCGGCGCAGGCCCCCTTCGACTGGAGCGAGGCCGAGGAGCTTGCGGAGCAAGCCGAGGAGCAGGGCCCGTACCCCGACGAGGACGAGCTCTAGCCTTCGCGTAACGGCTCCGTGCCGACCCGTCGGCCCGTGCTTGAGACCTGTGTGTGCGTGGTATACTCCCATTCCCACCCGCACGGGGCCGCTTGGACCTCCAGCTCGGAGGCTGAGACGGCAGGACCGGGAAGGAGTCGCGCCATGAGCGCAACAGTACCGATGGACCCGTCGAGGTCCGTCACGACCACCTCTCTTCGTGCGGCGAAAGCCGCGCACCGTCCCATCGTGATGATCACGGCGTACGATGCGCCGTCCGCTCGCCTCGTGGACGAGGCCGGCGTGGACATGATCCTCGTGGGGGACTCGCTCGGCATGGTCTCACTCGGGTACGACTCGACGCTGCCGGTGACTCTTGAGGACATGCTGCATCACACCCGCGCAGTCGTACGCGGCGCCAGGCGCGCTCTCGTGGTGGCAGACATGCCGTTCATGACCTTCCAGGTCTCCGCCGAGGAGGCGCTGCGCAACGCCGGCCGGCTGATGGCCGAAGGTGGCGCTCGCGCCGTCAAGCTCGAAGGCGGCGCTCGGGTTGCGCCCACCGTCACGCGGATCGTAGAGGCGGGCATCCCCGTCATGGGCCACGTGGGCCTCACCCCTCAGTCGGTGCATCAGCTCGGCGGGTACCGCGTGCAGGCCAAAGAGACCGACGCCGCCATAGCGCTCATCGCCGACTGCCGGGCGCTCGAAGCCGCCGGCGCGTTCGCCATCGTGCTCGAGTGCATCCCGACCGAGCTTGCCGAGATCGTCTCCCGTGAGATCGCCATCCCCACGATCGGGATCGGCGCGGGCGCCGGTTGCGACGGGCAGGTGCAGGTCTTTCACGACCTGCTCGGACTCGGTGGCGAGTTCACTCCTCGGCATGCCACGCGCTATGCCGAGATCGGCGACGCCATCCGCGACGCGGTCGAGCGCTACGCGTCCGACGTGCGCGAGCGTTCGTTCCCGGGTGCGGCGAACTCGACCGCGATGGACCCGCAGGTCCTCGGCGAGGTGGAACACACACGTCCGGGCGGCCTGCGTGCCGTGGCGGGCGAGCGGTCCGTGGAGGGCTGAGCGTATGGAACGCGTGACATCGAAAGAGGAGTGCCGGCAGGCGCTGGCGCAGGCGCGCCGGGAGGGCAAGACCATCGCGCTCGTCCCCACGATGGGGGCGCTGCACGAAGGGCACCTCTCGCTCGTTCGTGCCGCGTGCAAGCGCGCCGAGTACACGGTCGTCTCGATCTTCGTCAACCCGACGCAGTTCGGCCCCGGCGAGGACTTCGATGCCTACCCGCGCGATCTGGAGCATGACCTCGACCTGCTCCGTGCCGAGGGCGTCGACCTGCTCTTCACGCCCACGACCGACGTGATGTACGCGTCCGACGCGCAGGTCACGATCGAGCCGGGCCCGCTCGCGTCGCGCTGGGAGGGCGAGGTGCGCCCCGGGCACTTCGCCGGCGTGGCGACCGTGGTCGCCAAGCTGCTCAACATCACCCGGCCCAACCTCGCGTTCTTCGGCGAGAAGGACTACCAGCAGCTCAGGATCGTCGAGCGCGTGGTGCGCGACCTCGACCTGTGCGTGACCATCGTCCCGTGCCCGATCGTGCGCGAGCGCGACGGGCTCGCGATGTCGAGCCGCAACGCGTACCTGTCCGCCGAGGAGCGCTCGCAGGCCACCGCACTGTGCGAGGCGCTCGAGGCTGCCGCCGAGGCGCTCGCATGGGGCGAACGCTCGGCCGAGGCGCTCGAGCGGCGCATGGCCGAGGAGATCGCCAAGCGCCCCGCTGCCAAGCTCGAGTACGCCGCGCTCGTCGATCCGGCCACGCTCGAGCCCGTTGCGACGGTCGAGGCCCCCGTCCGCGCGATCCTCGCGGTCCGCGTGGGGAACACACGACTCATCGACAACGCGGCGCTGCAGCCGCCGAGCGCCTGACACAAGGAGACACACGTGCCCGAACCGAGCATGACGATCGCCGACGAGATACGGGCGCTGGCCGCCGAGCGTGACGCGGTCATCCTCGCTCACAACTACCAGCGCGGCGAGGTGCAGGACGTGGCCGACTTCGTGGGCGACTCTCTCGGGCTCGCGCGCCAGGCCGCCCGCACCGAGTCGAGCACGATCGTGTTCGCGGGCGTGCACTTCATGGCCGAGACGGCCAAGATCCTCTCGCCCCACAAGACCGTGCTCATGCCCGAGCCGCGCGCCGGATGCCCGATGGCCGACATGATGACCGCCGAGGACCTGCGCGCATGGAGAGAGGCGAATCCCGGCGTACCCGTAGTGACCTACGTCAACTCCACCGCCGCGGTCAAAGCGCTCACCGACGTCTGCGTCACGAGCGCGAACGCGGTCGATGTGGTCCGCTCCCTCGGCGCGCCGCGCGTGCTGTTCGGTCCGGACCGCAACCTCGCGTCATGGGTCGCACGCTCGCTGCCCGAGATCGAGGTCATCCCCTGGGACGGCTACTGTCCCACGCACGAGCAGGTCACGATCGAGCAGGTCCGCGAGGCCCGCGAGCGGCACCCCGAGGCCGAGGTGATGGCACATCCCGAGTGCCGTCCCGAGGTGGTCGACATCGCGGACGCGGTCCTTTCGACCAGTCAGATGCTCTGCCACGCGGCCTCCTCGCCCGCACAGGAGTTCATCGTGGTGACCGAGGAGGGCCTGCTCCACGGGCTCGCCAAGGCGGCGCCCGGCAAGCGGTTCGTGAACCTCGAGCCCACGATGCTGTGCCCCAACATGAAGGTCACCACCATCACCAAACTCAGGGACTGCCTGCGCGCCATGTCCGGAGAGATCGTCATGGATGAGGACATCCGCCTCGCCGCGCTCGCCAGCGTGGAGAAGATGATCGCGATTGGCTGAGCGCGGGCGACACGAGGAGCTGCCGCGCATCGCTTCGGCGGAGCAGGCCCCGCCGGAGGCGGGGGAGTTGCCGGGCGCGCTCCACCGCCGCTACCTGATCGGTTTCGACACCGACGAGCTTGTGAGCCACAGCGCAGACGTGCTCGTGATTGGCAGCGGGATCGCCGGTCTGACCGCGGCGCTCGCGGCGAGCGGCACGCACACGGTCGCCCTCGTGACCAAGGCGCGTATCAAAGAGACCAATACCTGGTACGCCCAGGGCGGGATCGCGGGGGCCGTCGGCGAGGCGGACAGCGTGGAGCTGCACCTCGCGGACACGCTCGTGGTGGGTCAGGGGCTCTGCGACGAGCAGGTCGTGCGCGCGGTGGTCACCGAGGCCGCCGAGGCCCTCAACGACCTGGTCACCATGGGCGTCCCGTTCGACCGCGACGCCGACGGCGGCAAGGTCGCCCTCGCCCGCGAGGGCGGGCACTCGCTGCCCCGCGTTCTGCACTCCGGCGACTCGACGGGAGCGGCGGTCCAGGACACGCTCTCCGCCACCGTGCGCAGCGCCCGCGGCGTCCAGGTCTTCGAGGAGCGCTTCCTCATCGATCTTCTGACCGCCGAGGAGCGGTGCGTGGGCGCGCTCGTGTACAACCCGGAGACGCGGCTTCCCGAGGTCTTCTGGGCCGATGCGGTGATCCTTGCCACCGGGGGCTGTGGGCAGGTCTACCGGGTGACCACCAACCCGCTCATCGCGACCGGCGACGGCGTCGCGGCCGCCTGGCGCGCGGGAGCCGACATCGCGGACCTCGAGTTCGTGCAGTTCCATCCCACCGCGCTCGACCACGCGTCCAGCCCCAAGTTCCTCATCACCGAGGCGCTGCGGGGCGAGGGCGCCTACCTCCTCGACTGCAACGAGCAGCGCTTCATGATCGGCGTTCATCCGCTCGCCGAACTCGCACCGCGCGATGTGGTCTCGCGTGAGATCGAGAAGGTCATGGCCCGGTGCGGACGCCCCAACGTCTGGCTCGACGCGCGGCATCTCGGCGCCGAGTACCTGCGCGCGAGGTTCCCCATGATCTGGGAGACGTGTGCCGAGGCGGGCTACGACCTCGGCGCCGACCTCGTGCCGGTCGCCCCGGCCGCGCATTACATGATCGGCGGCGTGAAGGTCGACATCGACGGGCGCTCGAGCCTGCCGGGCCTGTACGCCGCCGGCGAGGTGACCGCGAGCGGGCTGCACGGGGCCAACAGGCTCGCGAGCAACTCCCTCCTCGAGGGGCTCGTGTTCTCGCGACGTATCGTGCGCGCGCTGCGGGCCGACCGCGCAGGCCCGCGTCCGGAGCGCGTCGTCTCGGGACCGGTCGATTCCTCGGCCACCTTCCTGGGCGAGGTCGCACGGGAGACGATCCAGGAGACGATGTCGCGCTTCGTGGGCATGACTCGCTCAGAGGGATCGCTCGCCGAGGCGGCGCTGATCCTCGGCGGTATGGCCGGCGTGGTCGAGGCCGCGTTCACGCGCCCCGTCGAACTCGAACTACAGAACCTCGTCACGGTCGCGAACCTGATCGCGCATGCGGCGCGTGTGCGCACGGAAAGCCGAGGCACGCACAGCCGCGAGGACCATCCGGCGCGCGATGACGAGCACTGGTCGGGGCACCTCGTGTGGAACCGGGGAGCCAGGCCGCGATTGGTGCCGGTCGAGCGAAAGGTGGGTGCATGATGCCGTTCGAGCTCCCGCGTCATGACGACGTCGTCGCTGCCGCCCTCGCCGAGGACCTCGGCGTGCCCGCGGAGCGGCTGTTGGGCGGATTGTCCGATCCGGCGCTGCTCGACCGCGATGTCACGAGCGCCGTCTCGCTCGGCGCCGATGTGCATTTCGAGGGCGTCGTGGTGGCGCGCGCCAAAGGCGTGGTGTGCGGGCTTCCCGTCGTCGAGAGCGTGTACGCGATGCTGTCGCGCGCAGCCGGACTCGCGGAACCGGTGGAGGTCTTCCCGCTGGTCGCGGAGGGTACCGCCGTTGCGCCGGGATCGCGTGTGGCCGAGATCACCGGGCCTGCGCGCGCCGTGCTCGCAGGTGAGCGCACCGCACTCGACCTGCTCATGCTGCTTTCCGGCATCGCCACCGAGGCCCGCCGCTGGCAGGACGCCGCAGGCGATGACCTGGCGGTACTCGATACCCGTAAGACGCTTCCCGGGCTCCGCATGCTCTCGAAGTACGCGGTGCGGGTGGGCGGCGCCTCGAACCACCGTCTGGGCCTCTATGACATGGTACTGGTCAAGGACAACCATGTGGTCGCCGCCGGCGGCATCGAGGGCGCCATCGCGCGCGCCTGGAGTCTCGAATCGGGCCTGGCCGTCGAGGTCGAGGCGGACACCGTCGCTCAGGCCGTCGCGGCCGCGAAGGCCGGTGCGGACATCGTGCTGCTCGACAACATGGACGACGAGACGCTCGCCGCCGCGGTCGCCGCAGTCCACGAGAACACGCCCGAAGGTGTGCGCATCCTGACGGAGGCGAGCGGGGGCATCCGTTTCGACCGCCTCCCCGCGATCCGCCGCTCAGGTGTCGATAGGGTTTCGACCAGCGCTTTGACCCTTGCGCCACCGCTCGACTTCGGGTTGGATGGGCACTAGGTAGACCGGCACGACCGATGCCCGCATGCGGGCGAATCGCAAGGAGCATGATGCGCCCGGCAGCACCCCTCCACAGTCCGTCGGCACAGGCGGGTCCCGTCTGATGCAGCCTGTAACCGGCATACCGGTCGTCGACTGGGTCCTCGGGTTCATGGACGTCTGGGGCTACGGGCTGGTCGTGTTCTTCACCATCTTCGAGAACCTCTTCGTGATCGGCTCGTTCACGCCGGGCGAGACCGTGGTCATGGCTGCCGCGTTCCTCACTACCCCCCAGAACGGGCATCTGTGGCTCCCGCTCGTGTGGGTGTGCTCGGTGGTCGGGACGGTCGTCGGCAGCAACATCTCGTACTGGTTCGGTCGGCGCGGTGGCCGCGACACGCTGCTGCGGTACGGCCGCAGGTTCCGCATCGACGAGGAGCGCGTTGCCGCCGCAGAGGCCTACTTCTACCGGCACGGCTCCAAGACCGTGTTCCTGTCGAGGTTCGTGGCCGGGTTCAAGAACTTCGTGCCGGTGATCGCAGGCATGGGCAAGATGCCGATGGCGTACTTCCAGGGCTGGACGCTGCTCGGCGCCATCACCTACACCTCGCTCATGTGCGCGATCGGCTACTTCGTGGGCGAGAACTTCGACCGCGCGCTCACCATCGCGCGCGACCTCGGGTACTTCGGCCTGGGAATGTTCCTGCTGTTCATCGGGTTGCTCACCTTCGGACGCCGCAAGCTCTCCGCGCACCGTCGCGACGAGCTTCTCGACGAGTACGCCGAGGAGCTGTGCGACGAATACGGCCCCGAGGTCCTGGCGGACCATCTGCCGCACGAGATCGAGGACGGCGAGGCGCGATGAGCCGCAGGTCGCAGGTGCTCGAGGCGCTGACGGCGGCCGCCGAGAAGGGGCTCTCGGGCGAGACGCTCGCAGGGGAGCTCGGCGTCAGCCGAGTGGCGATCGCCAAGCACGTGGCCGCGCTGCGTGAGTCCGGCTACGTCATCGACGCCGCGCCGAGGCGGGGCTACCTGCTGCGTTCGGTCCCGGATCTGCCGCTGCCCGAGCAGGTCGAGCCGCTCGTGGCCGACCCCTTCTGGGTGCGCTTCGAGGGCGGCCCGGTCACCGAGTCGACCAACGAGGACGCCAAGCGCCTCGCGCGCGGAGGCACCCCCGAGGGCACCGTGGTCGTCGCAGGCGCCCAGACCGGGGGCAAGGGGCGTCTCGGCCGGCGGTGGGACTCGCCCGAGGGCGGCGTGTACCTGTCCATCGTGCTGCGGCCGTCATTGGCGCCCGCCGAGATCGTCTCACTCCCGCTCGTGATATCGGTCGGCGTGGCGCGCGGGCTCGAGGCGCTCGGCTGCCGCCCTTTGCTCAAATGGCCCAACGACGTATGGCTCGCAGGTCCGCTCGAAGCCGCGCCGCCGGCCGGCAAGGTCTCGGGGATCCTGCTTGAGATGCAGGCCGAGGCCGATTGCGTCGAGTGGGTCGTCGCCGGCATCGGCATCAACGTGCGTCCCGCACAAGAGGTGCCGGCAGGCGTCGCGCATGTGTTCGATCACGTCGAGCCCTGTTCGACCTCTACGGTCGCGGCCGCCGTGCTCACCGGCATCTCCTCGGCGTACCGTGAGTTCCGGGCGTCGGGCTTTCAGGCGCTGCTGCCGGAGTACGAGCGGCGCAACATGCTCGCGGGCCGCGAGGTGACCGTGAGGGAGCTCGACGGCAGTGTGCGGGCCAGGGGCGCCGTCGACTCGGTCGATCCCCTCGGACGGCTCGTGCTGGCGTCCGGCTCGGGTATGCTGGCGGTAGCCAGCGGGGACGTGACGCTTCGGGAGCTGGACGCGTAGAAGGGACGGCGCGTTGCGACAGGACCTTTCGCCCAGAGGCATCGGGCGGATCATCGACGACGCGTTCGAGCTGTACCGCGCCAATTTCGCGACCATCGCCCTCGCGGCGGCGATCGTGCTGTTTCCCGTCGGGCTGATCGCGGGTCTTGCGCAGGTCTTCTACACGCGGGGGCTGTTCGCTGTGTTGCCTGCGTTGTTCGATGGTTCGATGGCCTTCGATGAGATGAGCAAGGTCCAGCTCTGGGCGAGCCTCTCCAACCTGGTCGCGCCCTTGTACGTCGCCGCGCAGATCTACATCGCGTCTTCGGTGCTTGCTGCGGCGCCGGGCATGCTCGCAGGACGCCGCTATTCGACCCGTGAGTTCCTGCGTGGCGGTCTGTCGCGCTGGGGCTGGCTGCTGCTCATCGCGATGCTCCTCTCCCTTGCCACGAGTATCGGGTTCGCGTTTCTCATCATCCCCGGCGTCATCGTCTGGGCCCGGCTCCTGGTCGCCCGCGTGGTATGCGTCGTCGAGGGCGCACCGCTCGACGTGGCGTTCAAGCGTTCCTGGGCGCTCACGTCGGGAAGGGTCTGGCGCACCATCCTGTTCGGCATCGGGCTCGCGGTGCTGACCCTGGCGCTCGAGTCGGCCGTCAACTCGCCGGCCGTGATCCGGCAGATATTCTCGAGCATCACCGACCCGGAGGCCCTGTTCTCCGAGCTCTCCGTGGGCTGGAAGGTGCTCGAGGGGGTGCTCTCGGCCACCGCCGTGAGCCTCGTGTACCCGTTCTCGGAACTCGCGCTGTTCTTCTACTACCTCGACCTGCGCGCACGGCACGAGGGCATGGACCTCGTCCAGCGGGCCGGTCGTCTCGCGGAGCGGGCCTTCTGATGAGCGCGTCCGGTCACCGATCGCGGGCGACTGTGCGCATCATGCGCATGCTCCTCGTCCTTGCGCTCGCGACCATGCTCGCGGCCTTCGCAGGGCCGCGCGCACACGCCGCTGACGACACGCTCGACTCATACACCGACCGGGTCGCCCGGGCCGCATCTGTCGTTGACGACGCGGTCACGGACACCTCGGTGAGCGCCGAGGAGGCGAACGCCGTCTCTGCCGAGGTGGCGTCGCTTCTGCCGGAGACCGAGCGTGTCACCATGCCCGGCGGCGAGGTCGTGACCGTGGACAACACGGTGCTCGCAAGCCTGGCGGAACGGCTCGCGACGCAGGACTCGCATGCCAAGCGCGTGCGCATCCTCGAGGACATGCAGGGGCATCTGGCCGCCCTGAGCGTCTCCGCGGGGGAGCCGGGCGAGGCGGTCCCGCAGGATGCCGATGCGCTCGACGCTCTCCTGGCCGACCAGGTCAAGGAGTCGCGCAACCCCGTCTCCGAGTGGTTCGCGGCTCTCGTTGACAGGCTCGGGGAGTTCATCCTCAAGCTCTGGGATTCCTCGGAAGCCACGCCGGGCGGCGCGAGCACCATGCGGATCGCGACCATCGTCGTGCTCGTGGGCCTGGCTCTCGGCCTGCTCTGGATGCTCGTTCGTGTCGTCATGAGCCTTCGGTCGGGCACGGCCCGTAAACCGGCGAGACCGCGGTTGGCGTCCGACGAGGTCGTCGTCGAGGCTGCGCTCGGGCTTCCGGCCGATGCGCTCGCGCACGCGGACGAGCTCGCTTCACGCGAGGAGTGGCGTGACGCCGTCAGAGCGCTCTTCGGCGGAGCGGCGCGCAGTCTGGTGGAGACCGGTTACATCGTCGAGACACACCGGCGCACCAACGGCGAGCTCCTGCTCGAGATCCGTCCGGCGGCACCGCATGTCTACGAGCCGCTCGCCGCGCTGTGCGCTGTGTTCGAGCGCGCGTGGTACGGCCATCACGATCCCGGCGCCACAGGCTTTGCGACGGCGCGCGACGAGTACCTGCGGGTCCTCGACCGGCTCGCCGGACAGGACGCTCCGACGGCCGGCCCCGGCGCCGACGTCGGCGGCGAGGCCGCGCAAGGCGGTGAGCAGTCGTGAAGCGGAGCTCGCTGCGCCTCGACCCTTCCACCCTGATCCTTGTCGGCATCGCCGTGGCGCTCATCGCCGCGTACGCGGGGCTCGTGCGGCTCTCCCAGGACTACTACCTCGTCGACGCGCCGCCCGGCTCCGTGTTCGCGAGCGGGGACGCCGGTACCAAGCTGCTCTACACCTACCTCGACGAGCTCGGGGTCGAGCGCGACACCCTGCAGAGCTTCGACGAGTTGCCCAAGTCGGGCACGATCGTGATAGCCGCCGAGGAGCCGCTGGAGCGCACACCGACGCCGTACGAGAAGCGCCAGCTCGGGCTGTGGGTCGAGAAGGGGAACCGCGTCGTCCTCATGGGCAGGTATGCCGAGGAGGCGATGGCGGGGCTGGGCGGCAGTTCGCGCGCGGGACATGAGACCACGCTGCGGCCCCTGCTCCCCGGCGTCTACGCGCAGGGTGTGCAGCGGGTGACCGCGGACGACGCGCGCATGCTGCTGGACAGCCCGCAGTGGATCACGCACCTCAAGGACACCGACGGGCAGTACCTCGCGAGCCGGGTGCGGGGCAGGGGCGAGGTCGTGTGGATGGCGAGCGTGTTCCCCGCAAGCAACGCGGGGATCGGCGAGGCGGACAACGCCCGGCTTGCGACGCTGCTCGTCGCGTCACGGGGATCCGTGTATTTCGACGAGTACCATCACGGCTTCGTGAAGGGCGGCGGCATCTGGGACCGGCTCGCGTCGGGAGGCCGTTCGGCCCTGCTGCTCGCGTTCGCGGCGGTCGCCGTGCTGCTGTGGTCGGCCGCCCGCCGCACCGGCGCACCGATCGAGGCGCCGCCGGAGCATACGGTGCGCACGGGTGCCTACATCGGCTCGCTCGCCGAGCTCTACCGCAAAGCGGGCGCGCGCCGGGAGTCCCTCGAGTCGCTCGCGGGCGGCCTGCGCACCGCGCTCGTGCGCCGCTACGGCGGCCTCGAGGCGGCGCTCGCACGAGAACCACGCTACGCCGAGCTGTTCGAGCGGGTCTCCTCGGCGGACGGTATGACCGAAGACGAGTTCGTGAGATGCGCCCGCGATATCGCGCGGGCGAGACGGGAAGTGGAGGGTCGTGATGGCTCAAACAGGTAGAGCGCTCTCGATGGCGGAGGCGGTGCGCGCGGAGGTCGCCAAAGCGGTCGTCGGGCAGACGGAGCTGGTGGACAGCCTGCTTGTCGGGCTCATCACCGGCGGACACGTGCTTGTCGAAGGCGTGCCGGGCACGGCCAAGACGCTCCTGGCGCGCGCGCTCGCACGTTCGCTCGACGCCTCGTTCAAGCGCATCCAGGTCAGCCCGGACATGATGCCGGCCGACGTGGTGGGCACCAACGTGTTCGACGCCCAGCGCGGCACCTTCGAGATGCGGCGCGGACCGGTCTTCGCGAACCTCGTGCTGGCCGACGAGATCAACCGCACACCCCCCAAGACGCAGGCGGCGCTGCTCGAGGCGATGCAGGAGGGGCAGGTCACCGTCGACGGCGTGAGCCATCAACTCCCGCGCCCGTTCATCGTCGTCGCGACCCAGAACCCGGTCGAGTACGAAGGCACCTACCCGCTGCCCGAGGCGCAGCTCGACCGCTTTCAGCAGAAGGTCATCGTGCAGTATCCGAGCCAGGCCGAGGAGACCGAGATCGTCCGGCGCCACCTCGACGGCGGCTCGTGGATGGATCTCGACGCGCTCGGACTTGCGCCGGTCGCGTCGCTTGACGATGTCGCCGCGGCGCGCGAGGAACTCGAAAGAGTGGTCGTCGACGAATCGGTCGTGGCCTATGTCACCGAGATCGCGCGCGCGTCACGGCTGCATCCGTCGGTGGAGCTCGGAGCGAGCCCCCGCGCCGCGGTGAGCCTGCTCACGGCGTCACGAGCGCTCGCGCTCCTCGGCGGACGGGACTTCATGACGCCCGACGACGTGAAGACGATGGCGTTCCCGTGCCTGCGTCACCGCGTGCTCCTGCGCCCCGAGGTCGAGATCGAGGGCACCTCGATCGACCCGGTGCTGCGCGACATCGTGGAAGGCGTGCCGGTCCCCCGATGAGCCGCATCTCTGCCATCTTCGCGAGGATCGCCGGCGTGCATCTCACGCCGCGCGCCGCCGCGCTCCTGTTCGCACCCGCGCTCGTGCTCGCGTGGGTGCAGGGCTGGGTCGCGTACGTGGTCGCCCTTGCGTGGGTGGCGTTGTGGGGTGCGCTTGTGGCGCTCGACCTTCGCGACGCGCTCGGCCCCGACGATGTGAGGGGCGAGCGCCTGACGCCACCCAAGTTCTCCATAGGCGTGCCCAACCGCACGACCGTGACGCTCAGAAACGTCTCCGGCCGCCTGGGAACGGTGACGGGCCGTGAGACCCCGCCGAGCGGCTTTGGCGGCGTTCGGACGTTCGGGCCGCTCGAGATGGCGGCGCACAGCCGTCACGAGGTCCCGCTCGCGTACACGCCGTCAGCGCGTGGCGCGTACGAGTTCGGGGATGTCGCGCTGCGCTCCGTCGGCCCGCGCGCGCTGGCCGGTCGCGTCTTCTCGCTTTCGACCGCCGAGGAGGTGCGCGTCTACCCCGACATCCAGGCGGTCCACGGCTACTCGCTGCTCGCCCGCCGGGGCATGCTCCACGAGATCGGCGTGCGCGCGGCGCGGTTCTCGGGCGTCGGCCGCGAGTTCGAGTCGCTGCGCGACTACGAGCACGGCGACGACTATCGCGACATCGACTGGAAGGCGACCGCTCGGCGCGGCAAGCCGGTCGTGCGGCGCTTCGAGGCCGAGCGCAGCCAGACCATCGTGCTCGCCATCGACGCGGGCCGGCTGATGACCGCGCGCGTGGGCGGCCTGTCCAAACTCGACCGCGCGATAAACGCCACGCTGCTGCTCGCGTGGCTCGCCTCGACCGCGGGCGACAACGTCGGCCTGCTCGTGTTCGCGCGCGATATCGAGCGCTTCCTCCCGCCGAGGAAGGGCCATCGCCAGTTCCTCGCCATCCTCGAAGCGCTCTACGCGGTCGAGGAGCGCGTCGAGGAGCCCGACTACGCCCGCGCCATGCGGTACCTGGCCACGAGGGTCTCCAAGCGCTCGCTTGTGGTGCTGTTCACCGAGCTCGTGGGCACCGAGCCCTCGCGCCGGCTGCTCGCGGTCCTCGGCCAGATATCCTCGCGGCACCTTCCGCTGGTGGTCACGCAGCGCAACGCGCAGGTCGAGGAGCTTGCCACCGTCGAGCCCGCGGACGCCTTCGAGGCGTTTCGGGCGTCGGTCGCCCAAGACATCCTGCTCGACAAGGCGGCGGCGATGCGGCTACTGCAGGCGCGCGGCTCGCTCGTGCTCGATGTCGCGCCCGAGAAGCTCTCGATCGCGGCGGTCAACCGCTACCTCGAGCTCAAGGCCCGCGGCCGCCTGTAGCCAAGGCCGGGGTGGGCTCAAGGCTACGCGCCCTCGCCGCGTCGCCCGGCAAAGCCCAGATAGCCGAGGAGCAGACCGGAGAGCAACAGCCCGAAAGCGAGCTTGAGGGCCGGGTCCACCTGCGACGGGGTGAAGAACCCCTCGATCACGCCGGCGATCGCGAACAGCGGGATGGTGCCGAGCACGAGTCGGACCGCGTCGGGGGAGGCCGCGCGCAGCGAACTCATCCTCGGCAGGTCGCCCGGCGAGATGAGGGCGCGGGCGAGTGTGAGCCCCGATGCCCCCGCCAGGATGATCGCGGGCAGTTCGAGCGAGCCGTGGGGCAGTATGAGCGCCCAGAAGAACAGCGTGCCGCCCGCCTTGCTGAAGACCCCGGCGAGTGCGCCGAGGAGGAGGCCGTTCTGGATCATCGCGTAGGCGGTGAGCGCGCCGAGCGTCATGCCGCCCGCGAACGCCATGAGCGCCACCTGGATGTTGTTCGCGGTGATACCCGCCGTGAGCAGCGGTGCGACGCTTGCCGAGATCGCCCCGGCGTCGGCGCCTTGCGCGATCCTGTCGCCCACGCCGTCGCGCAGTCCCTCGGGGATGAACACGCGTGCGAGCGGGTAGTTCACGTACGCGAGCAGGAGGCCGAGCATCATCGCGCCGAGCAGAAGCCCGCTCGCGAGGGCGACCTCGCGAGCGTGTGCGCGCACGAGCCGGGGATACCCGGTCGCCATGAAACGCCACAGCGACACGATCCTTCGCGGCGCGGCACCATAGAGTTCCGTGTGGGCCAGGCCCACGAGGTCGTTGAGGAACGCATGCGTCTGCGTGTCGGGGTAGTGGGTCTGCGCGTAGGCTAGGTCCGCGGCCGCGCGGCGGTAGTCCTCATGAAGGCGCCGAAGCTCGACCGCGGGCATCTGGGCGACACCCTTGCCCTTGCGCTCGGCGAGCGCGGACTCCAGACGCTCCCAGACCTCGCGTGAGCCTGCTATGAACTCCTGCTCCTGCATGGCACCTCCCGCGGCAATGCTAGCACGCGGCGGCGGTGCCGCCGATATCCGCTCTGGCAGCCATGCGCCGCCGTGCCTATGATGGGTCTGCAGCCGGGACACCCAAGGAGGAGCGCGTGGTAGAGCGAGCGGTCGGTCGCGTTCTGGACGTCGAGACTCCCGAGGCCGTCGTCGTCTCGTTCCGCATCGCGGGTTTCGGCTCCCGGGGGATCGCGGCCGTGGTCGACCTGTTCACCCTCGGGGCGATCCTCTTCGCGGAGTTCGCCCTGTTCCTGATCGCGGCCTCCCTGATCTCGCGGCTCTCGCTGGGCGGTGTCGACACCTTCGGGCCGTGGGCAATCGCGTTGCTCATCTTCATCATGTTCGTCACGTACTGGGGCTACTACATCTTCGGCGAGGTGGTCCGCAACGGGCGGACGCTGGGCAAGCGTGTCATGCGGATACGTGTGGTGCGCGAGGACGGAAGCCGCGTTGGCGTCCTCGACTCGTTCACCCGCAACATCGTGCGCATCATCGACCTTCTGCCCGGCCTGTACTCCGTCGGCATCATCTCGATGTTCGTGACCCGCCGCTCGCAGCGTCTCGGCGATATCGCGGCCGGTACGGTGGTCATCCTCGATGAGCCTCCCGCGCGCCTGCCCGTGGCGGGGGGCAAAGCCGAGGAGCTGGCGGATCTCGTCGGCGAGTATCTCGAGCGCCGCGCGGCACTGTCGCCCGAGGGCCGCTGGCAGGTCGCCGTCCAGGCGCTCGCAGCGTATGGAGAGCAGCCGCAGCCGGGATGGGACGAGCCGCTCGTGGCCGGACGGCTCGTGCAGCTCTCGGGTGTCAGCGTCCCCGACGCGTGATCGCGCCGCTTGACGCGGGCCCGCTCTGCGCATACCGTCGTTAACCATCACACGCAACGGTTAACGGAGGGTACATGAGCGAGATGACATCGGCGGTCCGGCCGCGGGGAGCGACCCGCGAATCCGTGCTTGCGGCGCTTTTGGCGGCGCTCTTGGCGGCCTCGGTCCTCGTGACGATCCCGCTCGGCGCGGTCCCGCTCACGCTGCAGGTGTTCGTGATCGTGCTCATCGCGCTGATATGCCGGCCCGTGCCCGCCGCCATGGCCGTCGGGCTGTACCTGATCATGGGCGGGATCGGGTTGCCGGTCTTCTCAGGCATGCAGGGAGGGCTCGGCGTGCTCTTCGGCCCGACCGGAGGCTACCTCCTCGGTTTCTTCGTGGGGGCGGTTGCCGGTTCGCTTGCCCGCGAGATGGCCGCTCCGCTGCCCGACGTCGCCCGGGACGCGCTCGCCGCATCGGTGTGCGTCGCGCTCATCTACCTCCTCGGCTGGGTGCAGTTGCACTTCGTGTCGGGCATGGGCTGGGGAGCCGCGTTCACCGCGGGCGTCGCACCGTTCGTGCTCATCGATGTCGCCAAAGCGCTCGTCGCTGTCGGCGTGGCTCGCGTTCTGCGCCGCACGGGGGTCCTGCCGGCGGCGGAGTAGGCTCCGGGTCGCGCTGCCTCCTGCATCCGGGCGCTGTCCCGTGTCAGACGCTCCCCGTATAGTGGAACCCTGACACGGAGTGCGAATCGCCGAGGGGGTCCGTTGGCTCGTCCTTTCACCTTCATACACGCCGCAGACCTGCATCTTGATGCGCCGTTCCGCGGGGTGGACGCGACCGATCCGCGCGTGAGGGACTCACTGGTCGAGTCCACATACACCGCGCTGGACCGCATCGTCTCGATCGCCGAGGAGCGTGACGTCGACTTCGTCGTCGTCGCGGGCGACGCCTACAACAGCCGCGACAAGTCCCTGCGTGCGCAGATGCGTTTCCAGGCGGCGTGCAGGCGGCTCGAGGCCGCCGGTGTGTCGGTCCTGCTCGTCCAGGGCAACCACGACCCCGCCGACGGCTGGTCCGCGCGTCTGGAGACTCCCGCGAACGTCATCGTGTTCCCCACGGACGCCGTGGGGAGGTTCCCCGTCACAGACCCCGGCACAGGCGCGCAGCTCTGCGCGGTCTACGGGCGCGGGTACGCCACCGGGGCGACTCGCACGAACCTCGCTCGCGGTTTCGAGCGCGATCCCGCGGACGAGACCGCCATCGCGGTCCTTCACGCCAACGTGGGCGGGCAGGAGGGCTACGAGCCCTATGCGCCGTGCACCCTCGACGACCTGCGCAACTCCGGCTTCGACTACTGGGCGCTCGGCCACATACACAAACCGGCCGACCTGGCCGAGGACCCGCGGATCCGCTACGCGGGCAGCCCACAGGGGCTCAACCCCAAAGAGGACGGCCCCCACGGGGTCTGGCTCGTGACCATGGAGCGCGGTCGGGTGCTCGCCGAGGAGTTCGTCGAGACGAGCGCGGTGCGCTGGTCGGCCGCGTCGCTTGACGCCGCACCGATCGACTCGCTCGAAGACGTGCGTGCGGCCGTCCGTACGGCCTGCGACGACGTTCGCGGGGCGGCCGACGGCAGACCGGTCATCGTGCGCCTCGAGCTTCTCGGCCGGACCTCCGTCCACGGCGTGCTGAGCCGGGGGACCGCGGCCGCCGAGCTTCTCGAGGAGCTCCGCGAGGAACAGATGGCGGAGTACCCCTGGGTCTGGATCGACCGGTTGCGCGACTCCACCGAAGGCCCGCTCGACGTCGAGTTCCTCAGAGGCGTGGAAGACTTCAGCGGCGATCTCGTGCGCATCACAGACGCGCTGCTTGCGGACCCGGAACAGGCCCAGGCGCTGCTCGCCGAGGCGCTCGCCGGCGTGGACGGAGCATTCGGCGCACGCGAGCGGGATGCGGCCGGTGTGCTCGAGCGTGCACGGGATCTCGCTCTCGACCGGCTCCTCGGCGGTGAGGACCGATGAGGCTCGCGCGCATCGTAGCCGAGCGCTTCGGCGCGCTCCGGTCCGCCACGCTCGGTGAGCTCGGGGAGGGACTCACCGTGGTCCTCGGCCCCAACGAGGCGGGCAAGACGAGCTTCACCACACTCGTGCGCTACGTCCTGTACGGGTACCCCACCAAACGCGACGCGGAGCCCGACTACGGTTCGGATGCCGGCAAGCGCCTCGGAAGGCTCGTGTTCGCCGAGGACGGCGCACAGTGGGCCGTCGAGCGCGTCGAGGGTCCCCACGGCGGTCCGGTCGCCCTGAGCACGCTTGCGGGCGCGCCTCGCCCCGACCTGCTCGACGTGGTCACGGCAGGCATCAGCCGCGACGCATTCCGTGTGGTGTTCGGGTTCGGACTCGAGGAGATGGCGCAGATCGAGGCCGGCCGAAGCGCCGGTGACGACGTTCTGTCGCGCCTCTACGCGGCCAAAGTCGGCCTCGACGTGAGTCCCGCGGATGTCCGGGCCGCGTTGGAGGCCCAGGCGTCCGAGCTCTGGCGCCCGGCGGGACGCAACCCGGAACTCAACGCGCTCAAGGCGCAGATCGCGGAGACCCGACGCTCGATCACCGGGCTCGAGGTGCAGGCCGCCGAGTTCTCAAGGGACCGGGAGGCGCTTGAGGCGCTGACCCGGGCGCTCGAGGGGGCGCGCGAGCAGCGGGCGCAGACCTCCGCGCGTGCCGCCGAACTGACCGCCGCGGTGCAGCGTGTGGCCGAACTCGACGCGCGGGCCGCGGAGGCCGAGGACCGCTCGCGAGAGGCCGCTCTCGCCATCGCCGCTGCCCGGGAGAAGGCGTCGCGCCTGGCGCTCGACGCCGATCTGGAGGCCGTCGCCCCTGAACTCGAGGCGATGCTGTCCGAGCTCTCAGGCTTCAAGGCCCGGCTCGCACGCTGTGCGCAACAGCGCGCGGAGGCTGACGCGTTCGAGGCGCGGGGGATCTCGGCGCTCGACGAGGTCGGCGTCTCCCCTGAGATGGCGGAGTCGATGGATGTCGGGCCCGAGACGCAGGCTGGGGTCGAGCGCTGGCGCACCGAGATCGCGAACCTCGAGTCTCAGCTCACCACGAGCCGTCGCGCAGCGGAGGCGGCGCGGATCTCAGGGGACGTGGCGGATGCGCCCGCGCGCACCGAACCACGCGCCTCATGGGTGCCCGGGATCCTCGTGCTCGCGGTGGGCGTGGCCGTGCTCGTCCTCGGAGCGGTGACCGCTGACTACGTCCAGTCTCTGCTCGGCGCGCTCGTGTGCGGTGTGGGCGCCGTGATCGCGTATCGCGTATCGCATCCCGCCGTCCCGGCTGCGGGTGCACCGCATGCGGACCCCGCCATCGTGCGGGCCGCACTCGCTGCAGCCGAGTCCGATGCTGCTGGACTCGACGCTGCGCGCGCCCGTTGGGCCGAGTGGCTCGAGGCTCGGGGACTGTCCGCGGCCGGGTCCGACCCGGCCGCCGTGGCGTTGCTCGTCGCAGGGGTGCGGCAGGCGCGTTCCCACTTCTCGGAGGCGGCGCGGCTCAGGCAGTCCGCGGCACAGGAGGAGCAGGCCTGCGAGGAGTACCGTGCATCGCTCGCTTCGCTCTCGGTCGGAGTGGCCCCGGCGCTTTCAGCGTGTGCGCTCGATGAGGTACCCGTGCACGGCGCGCGCATCCGTGAGCTCGTGGGCGCCGCCGTGACATCCGCGCGCGAGGCGGGGGAGATCGCCTCCCACCTCGACGACCTGCAGCTCGAACTCGAACAGGCGGAGGCCAAGCTCAAGGCGATGCGTGAGGAGCGCGAGACGCGCCTTGCAGACCTCGGGTTCGTCGGGGCGGTGTCCGGGATGCTCGACGCCGAGACGAGCTCGGCGGCCCAGGCCGCGCGAGAGGCTTCCGACTCATACGATGAGATCGCGCGCGACCACACCGCGCTCGCCACGCGACTCGATTCCGAGGGGCGTGAGTCGATGATGGCGAGGCTCAGGCTCGAACTCGCGGGCCTCGAGCAGCGCCGCGACGACGCCCTGGATCGCTACACGGTGCTCTCGGTCGCCGAACGTCTCATGGCACGCACGCAGGCCCACTACGAGCAGACACGTCAGCCCGAGGTCGTGCGGCGTGCCAGCGAGTTGTTCGAGCAGATCACTTCAGGCCGTTACGTGCGCGTGAGTGTGCCCGCGGATGGGGGCCCGTTCACGGTGTTCGACCCAGATGCACGTCCCAAGTCGAGTGCGGAACTCTCCACGGGCACGGCGCAGCAACTCTATCTCGCCCTTCGCATCGCCCTCATCGAGACCCTCGACCACGTCGGTGCCGGTCTGCCTGTGCTCATGGATGATGTGCTCGTGAACTTCGACCCCGGGCGCAAGCGAGGGGCCGCGGAGGCCATCAGGCATCTCGCGACCCATCGCCAGGTCGTCCTGTTCACGTGTCATCCGGAGACCGCCGCGCTCATGGAGCTCGTGGCGCCGGATCACACGAGGCTCACACTCGATCGCTGCTGACCGGCTCCTGCAGGCCCATGCGACGTGCGCGACGTTGCTGAGCACTGCGCTCGAACATCTCGCTCCAGTCGACCCGGGCCGTCGTGTACATGAAGTAGGCGAGCGTCAGGACCGCACCGATGGTCACCGCGAGTCCGGTGAAGCCCTCAAAGAAGAAGCTCACGCTGAACAGCACGAGGAACACGAACTGCCCGACGGCCGCCGCCAGCAGCGTGCGCCGGTCGCGTATCGCGGCCCGTAGATAGGAAACACACAGCGTGACCGAGACCACTGAGGCGATGGCGAACGCGTACCAGATGTCGATCCGGTCCACGAGGTAGGCAAAGAGCAGGTGGAAGGCGAAGAACCCTGCCGCCAGGAACGCGAAGTTCATCGGGTGGACGTCGACCTTGCGCGTGGCGCTCACGAGCACGAGCGACGCGAAGTAGAACATGAGCGAGACCGGCGCGAAGAACGATATCCGCGACGCTATCGGTCCGGGGTTGAGGGGCTTGGGCATGCGGATGGCGATCGGGCGACCGCTCACCAGGCTCTCGTAGTCCCAGGACAGCGTGGCGCCGCTCGCGCCCTCGTCCTTCGAGGTCGGCGAGACCCCGTCGCCCGGGAAGTCGTACCCGCCGAAGTCGGTCTTCATCGTCAGCGAGAAGTCGTCGATCACGCCGACCCCCTGTGTCGCGACGTAGCGCCACTCGTCGAGCCCCTGTGTGCGGTAGCCTGTCTCGACCCTCGCCGTAGCGCCCGGGTCGATACGGAACGTCGCGACCGCGGACCCCTCCCGGTACGCGACCGGCACGGGCCGGCCGTCGACCTTCACGGCGAAGCCGTCGTAGACGCCGCTCGCGGTGGGGAACGAGAGGCGCATGGTCACGCTCGTGGCCTCTTTCGAGGCGTTGCGGACACCGTACGCTCCGCCGAAGTCGACCGCGTAGGTGGAGTACCACAGCAGTCCCTTGCGTCGCTGGTCGAGCTCGAACTGCGCGGTGATGTCGCTCGACACCACAGGCAGCGAGTCGTTGCCCGAGCGGAATGTGGGCGCCGTCTGCGTCTGGGGCTCACCCCATAGCCCAGCCACCTCGGCCACGCCGCCCTGGGTAGCGGAATCCGTCCGATACAGGACCGATCCACCCAAGACCACCCAGCCCACCATCGCAGCCACGAAGATCAGGAATATAGCGAACAAGCGCAATCCGGTCACCGACGACCTCCTCGAGACATGGCGCCCGGCCGGCGGGCACCCCCACGTCCCATCCTGCGCCCAAGCCCAGGCGTGCGGGTGGCGGCGGCGGTACGCCTCGGTTACGGAAGGTTCTCAGCGGTCAACGGGCGGATGACGCGCGCGCCTACCCGGGCGTGCCTCAGCCCCGGAGTGACGGCAGGTACACCGTGAAGCGCGTCCCGCCCTCGGGCCGGTTGGCGGCTTCGATGCGCCCGCCGTGGCGTTCGATGATCGCGCGTACGATGGCCAGCCCGAGCCCGGCGCCGCCCTTGGCGCGCTCGCGGCTCGGTTCGGCGCGGTAGAAACGGTCGAAGATCCGCGCGAGGTCCTCCTCGGCGATCCCGGGGCCCTCGTCGAGCACGGAGATCGTCGACCAGTCGCCCTCATGCGCGAGCGAGACGGTGATCGTGCCCGACTGCTCGTTCATCACGCGCAGCGCGTTGTCGAGCAGGTTGGCGATCACCTGCTGGAGACGGTCCGGGTCGCCCAGGACCGCAGGCGCACCGCCCGTGACCACGACCGACACGCCGCGCAGCTCGGCGAGGTGCTCGATCGCGCCGGCGGCGCGACGGGCGACCTCGAGGGGATCGACCCGGCGGATCGGCAGTTCACCGGTCGCGCCCTCGATACGCTGCAGCGTGAGGAGGTCGTCGGCCAGTCGCGCGAGCCGGTCGGCCTCACGCACGATGGTGCCCAGGAACCGCCGCTCGTCCTCGCGCGAGACATCGCCCTCGGCGAGCGTCTCGGCCATGCCGCGGATGGCGGTGAGCGGGCTGCGCAGCTCGTGTGAGACGTCGGAGACGAACTGCGACTTGCGGCGCTCCTCGGCTTTGAGTTCGTCGAGCGCGCGCTGGACCTCGTCGGCCATCTGGTTGAACGCCGCGCCAACGGCGCGCGTCTCGCGTGAGCCGGTCGGGCGTACGCGCGCCGAGTGATCGCCGTCCGCGAAAGCGACTGCCCCGGCCTCGAGGCGACGTAGCGGACCCGAGAGCCAGCGGGCGAGGAGTTCCGCGACCACGAGGGTGAACGCGGCGAACAGTGCGATGAGCCCTGCGAGGCGCGCCCGGTAGTCGTGGATGAGCGTCATGATCGAGAACGTGTCGGCGGTGGCCGATGCGGCGCCCACGACATCGCCGTCGGCGTCGAGCACCGGAAGCGCCACGAACAGACCGAGCCGTCCGGCGCCGGTGATGCGCGTGTTCGCGCCGGGGGAGCCGCCGAAAGCGGTCGCGATCTCGGGACGGTCGGACAGATCGGCGCCCGTCTGCCCGTCGGAACTCGCGACGACGTCGCCTTCGGCGTCCACGACCCGCACCACCGAGGTGCTCGGCGACTCGTAGGCCTCGAGCGCGGTGGCCAGCTCATCGGGATGGTCGAGGCCGGTGGACTCGGCGAGCACGACCGCGAGGCTCGCCTCACTGGTGAGCCGCTCTTCGAGCTTGCGCAGCCCGTAGCTTTCCAGCTCGCTCAGGAAGTACCACGAGAGCACGCCTGCGGACAGGACCGCCACGATGAGCAGCGATACGAGCAGGCGGGTTCGGATGGAGGTCTGCACGAAGGTTCCCTGGCCGAGGAGCGCTAGGCCTGGATGCGGTAGCCGTACCCGCGTACCGTCTCGACCACGGCGGGGTCCACGCCGGCGGCCTCGAGCTTGTCGCGCAGGCGCTTGACGTGGGTGTCGACCGTCTTGGTCTCGACAAGGAACTCCCACCCCCATGCCTGCTTGAGCAGCTGCTCGCGGGTCAGTACCTTGCCCGGGTAGCGCATGAGCGTCGCCAGAAGTTCGAACTCGCGCGGCGTCAGGTCGATGAGCGTCTCGCCGAACACAGCCTCGTGCGAGCTTTCATCCAGCGTGATCCCGGCGGCCTCGAGGCGCTCGCCCGGCAGGTTCGCGCCGTCGCTCGAGCGGTTGCCGCCCGTACGGCGCAGCAGCGCCTTGACCCGCGCCTGCAGCTCGCGGATGCCGAACGGCTTGGCGAGGTAGTCGTCGCCGCCGAGCTCCAGGCCGACCACCTTGTCGAGCTCGGTGTCACGTGCCGAGAGGAACAGCAGCGGGACCTCGGAGTGCGCGCGGATCTTGCGGCAGACTTCATAGCCGTCGGTGCCCGGAAGCATGATGTCCAGGATCACGAGATCGAAGGGGTTCTCGTCGGCGAGCTTCACGGCCTCGTCGCCGTCGGTCGCCGTGGTCACTTCGTAGCCCTCTTTGCGCAGGTTGTACGAGACGAACTCGAGGATCGCCTCTTCGTCGTCGACGACGAGTATCTGCGGGGTCTGGGTCGACATGGCGTCTCTCCGTTCGCTGGGCCGGCGATGATCCCGGCCGGGTACGGCTCCTTGGGGCAGGAGGCGACCTGGGCCGATGGTATACCATGGCTCCGGTGCGTCGGATTCGGCGTTACCGTGCCGTCACGTCCTCAAGCGGACGCCGGCACACGGCATGGGACCCGCACAGGCGGGCCTGGGACCGGGAGGTACTCATGATCCTTGCAGTGGACGTAGGCAACACGCAGACGGTGCTCGGCCTGTTCGAAGGCGGCGTCCTGTCCACCCACTGGCGCATCAGCTCCAACCCCGCGCTCACCGCCGACGAGCTGCGCGTCAAACTCGGCGGGTTGCTGCAGGCCTCCGGTCGCGCGTGGAGCGAGATCGAGCGCGTCGTCATCTCGAGCGTCGTCCCGCGCCTCACCGGCGCCTATGAGGAGCTGGCCGAGGAGTCGACCGGCAGAGCCCCCATGGTCGTGGGCCCCGGCCTCAAGACCGGCATGGCCATCAAGTACGGCAATCCCCACGAGGTGGGCGCGGACCGCATCGTCAACGGCGTGGCCGCGTTCGAGGCGTTCGGAGGTCCGGTCGTCGTGGTCGATTTCGGCACCGCCACCACCATCGACGTCGTCGACGCCCAGGGCGCCTATCTCGGCGGCGCGATCGCGCCGGGTGTCGAGACGAGCGCCGAGGCGCTGTTCTCCAAGGCCGCGCGGCTCTCCAAGGTCGACCTCGAGGCGCCGCCGCGCGTCATCGGGCAGAACACCCGCGAGAGCGTGCAGGCGGGGCTCCTGCTCGGCGAGGCGGCGATGATCGACGGCCTCGTGCGCCGCGTCTGGGACGAGCTCGGCACCGAGACACCGGTCGTGATGACCGGTGGGCTCGCCACGCAGATGGCGCCGTTGTGCGCGACCACGACGGCCGTGGACCCCGATCTCACGCTCAAGGGCCTCATCCTCATCTACGAGCGCAACGCCTAGCCGCCGCACACCACGGTCGCCGCTCGCGCCCGCGCCGCCGCGCACCCGCGCCGCCGCACACCACGGTCGCCGCATGTGCACCCGCGCGCTACACTGTGCACACATCTGTACACAACCGCGTGCAGCGCACATGAGGGGTCGGGTCCCGATGAGGTTCTTCCGCATAGGCGACAAGGTCGTCAGCCGCGACAAGCTGGTCGACGAGGTCAGCGCCATCCTCGCCGACCGCGAGGCCGGGGCCACCCAGGAGGAGACCGCCAAGCGCCACGGCGTCCAGCGCTCCTTCGTCTCGTTCCTTGAGACCCTCGGAGAGGTCCGCCGAGGAGCCCGCGTCGCCCTCATCGGCTTCCCCGTCAAGAACTGCGCCGAGGTCACCGAACTGGCAGAGCGCCACGCACTCGACTTCGTGCTCGTGTTCAGTCAGGCGGAGCGCGAGGGCATCGAGAGCGGCTCGGCGACCGAGGTCTTCAACTCGCTGCTCGACACGCTCGCCACGCTCAAGGACTACGACGTGCTCGTGATGCTCGCGAGCGACTGGCGCATCAAGACCATCGAGAAGATCCTCGGCCGCGAGGTCGTCGGGCTGCCGCTCGGCCACTCGCCGCTTCGCGAGGACATCGTCGTCGACCTCGAACAGCTCGAGGCCGTGCTCGAAGGCGTGACGGGACTGTCGGCCGAGGACACCGTCCGCGGCCGCATGGGAGCGGCGATCCGCGAGGCCGCCGAGGAGATCGCAGGGCGCTGGAGCGCCACATCCGGGAGGTGGGCGTCATCAAGGAAGTAGTGAGCGTCTCGATCGGTTCTTCGGCGCGCGACCACTCGGTCGAGATCGAACTCGCGGGCGAGATGTTCCGCATCAGCCGGCGCGGCACGGACGGCGACCTGGCCAAGTCCGAGGCGCTGTTCACCGAGCTCGACGGCACCATCGACGCGTTCGGCATGGGCGGCATCGACCTGTACCTCAAGGCCGCCGGCAAGAAGTATTACTTCCGCGAGGCCAAGAAGCTCGTCCGCGGCGTGACCAAGACCCCGGTGCTCGACGGCAGCGGCCTCAAAGGCGCCGTCGAGGCGAGCGTGATCCCATACATGCGCGACGAGCTCGGCCTCCAACTGCGCAGCAAGCGCGTGCTCATGACCTCGGCGGTGGACCGCTGGGGGATGGCCGAAGGCCTGCGCGACGCCGGCTGCGAGATGATCTTCGGCGACCTGATGTACGGGCTCGACATCCCGATCGCCATCAAGAGCTGGGGCAGCCTGCGCGCGTTCGTGCGCACGCTCATGCCCGTCGTGCGCCTCATGCCGTTCTCGGTGCTCTATCCCGTGGGTTCGGAGCAGGACAAGGCGCCCAAGCGCAACGAGCGCGTCGAATCGCTGTACCACTGGGCCGACATCGTCGCGGGCGACTGGCAGTACGTGAAGAAGTACATGCCCGAGGACATGCGTGGCAAGTGGATCATCACCAACACCACGACCCCCGCCGACGTCGAGCTCGCACGCTCGCGGGGCGTCGAACTCATGGTCACGAGCACGCCGCGGCTGGAGGGCCGCTCCTTCGGCACCAACGTCATCGAGGCGACGATGGTCGCCCTCAAGGGCGCCAAGGGCGAGCTTCCCGCCGAGGAGTACCAGCGCCTGCTCGCCGAGGTCGGCTTCAAGCCCGACGCCCTCTGGCTGCAGAAGTAGTCCGGGGCCGACGGCCGCAAGCGACGGTCTCCGACTGCCCGGATCCGGCCGCACCGCTCCTCGGCAAGGGGTTTGCTCCTTATGGGGCGTGCAAGGCGAGCCGATGAACATTGTCGGCGCTTCGTGCCGATGGTAGTATCCAAGGTGTTCAGGCAAGCAGGCTGCAGAGCGGTATGTGGTATCCGGCCGTATCAGGTCGCCCACTCATCTCGCGCTCCGGCCGCATGTGCGAATCGTGCGAAGGAGAGTGTGTCTACGTGAACAAACGTGCACGGAATCGCCTCATCGGTGTGACCGCGATCATCCTCATCGTTGTCGTTGCGGTGCTTCTGGGGGCGAGCTCCAAAGACGGCGCCTACTCGCGCACCGTGAGCCAGGTCGCCGGCAAGACCAATCTGGCCGGCGAGCGGGTCCGCGTGAGCGGCGAGGTCGTCGAGGGCTCCTGGGACCGCAAGTCCAACCCGATGCGTTTCGTGATCCGTGATGAGAAGGCCAAGGAGGGTGCGCCGACCATACAGGTCGAGTACACCGGCGGCGTGCCTTCGACGTTCGGTGACGGCGTCGTCGCCATCGTGACCGGCGAGCTGTCCTCGGATGCCGGCATGATCGTGACGGACGATATGATCACCAAGTGCCCGTCCAAGTACCAGTCCGCGACCAAGGCGATCACGGTCGGGGGTCTGCTCGGTGCGGGTGAGAGCGTCGTCGGGAAGCCGACCCAGGTCACGGGCGTCATCGTGGCCGGCAGCATCGGTCCTGTCACCGGTCCGTTCCGCTTCAAGATCGTCGACGAAGGCGGCACCGATGAGCTCCCCGTGTTCTGGGAGGGCGCACTGCCTCAGGGCATGAACGACGGTATGCAGGTCGTCATCGGCGGAGAGCTTGGTGCTGACGGGGTCTACGCGGCCACGTCGGTCGCGCTCGCCGAATCGGAGAAGAAGTAACAGAGGATCCAACGAGGCCGCCCGCCGGAAGCGGGCGGCCTCTTCATGTGACACGGGATGAGCGGAGAGAACATGGCATCTTTGGGCAATCTGGCGCTCGGCCTCGCATTCATCGCTGCGATCGTCGCGGTCGCCGCGCTGTTCTGGGGCCGCATGATGGGGGCCAAGGACGGCGAAGGCGCGACCAATGTCGGGTATTTCGCCTCCTTCGGCGTGGCGGCGGGCCTTTCTATGGCCACCGCGGTGCTTCTGGCGGCGTTCTTCAGGCTGGACTTCACGTTCCAGTACGTCGCCGAGAACCACAGCACCGACGTCTCGGGCCTGGCGTGGCTGTACAAGATCTCGGGCGTGTGGGCCGGCCGTGAGGGTTCGCTGCTGTTCTGGGCGTGGGTGCTCTCGCTGTTCGTCGCATACATCGCGTGGAAGCGCATCGGCGAGACCGACGAACTCTCCAACATGTCCCTGGCTGTGCTCAACATCGTGCAGCTGTTCTTCCTCGCTTCGCTGTTCGTGAACCTGAACAACCCGTTCAAGCTCTCTCCCGCCGAGTGGATCGGCCCCAACGGCGAGCTCCTGGTCGCGGCCGCCATGAACCCGTTGCTCCAGCACTGGGCGATGATCCTTCACCCGCCGACCCTGTTCATCGGGTACGCGGGCATGACCGTCCCGTTCGCGTTCGCGATGGGCGCGCTGATCGTCGGCGACGGTTCCAAGCGCTGGGTCACGCTTGTCGACCGCATCACCGTGTTCTCGTGGCTGTTCCTGGGCATCGGCATCGGGCTCGGCGCCATCTGGGCCTACGTGGTCCTCGGGTGGGGCGGCTACTGGGCCTGGGACCCAGTCGAGAACGCCTCGCTCCTGCCGTGGCTGACCGGCGTTGGTCTGCTGCACAGCTTCACCGTCTACCGCCGTCGCGACGGCTTCAAGAAGTGGGCCGTGATGATGTCGACGGTGAGCTTCGTGCTCGTCATCCTCGGCACGTTCATCACCCGCTCGGGCATCGTGCAGTCCGTGCACGCGTTCGAGAAGGACCCGCTCTCGGGCTGGATCTTCGGCGCGATGATGGTGCTGCCGCTCGTGGGTGCGATATGGGGACTCTCCGTCCGCTCCAAGGAGTTCGAGGGCGCCGACGAGTTCGAATCGCTCACCAGCAAGGAAGCCTCGTACTACTTCAACAACGTGATCATGCTCATGTCGGCGATCGTCGTCGCGCTGCTCACCGTGGCCCCGGCGCTCGGCGGCAAGTCGTTCAGCGCGGACACCTACAACGCGCTTGCACACCCGTTCGGCATCATCTACGTGTTCATCATGGCCGTCTGCCCGATCCTGTCGTGGCGCAAGACCGAGGGCCCGGCGTTCTGGTCCAAGGCTAAGTGGCCGGTGATCGGGACCGCGGTCGCCGCGGTGCCGCTCATGGCGATCTGGTACCTCGAGCTGTTGCCGATCCTCAAGAAGAACGGCGCGCTGTCCGCATGGGAGCCTGTGCCGCTGATGTACGTCTACTCGATCCTCGGCATCCTCGTGGGCGCGCTCGCCGTCTCGATCGCGGTGTTCCTGTTCATCGAGGGCTCGCGCAAGCGCGCCGCGGCCAAGGGCGAGAGCTTCCTGGGCGCCCTGGGCCAGATCGTGTTCAAGGCCCGCACGCAGTCCGGCGGCTACCTGACCCACATGGGCATCGGCATCATCCTCATCGGCCTGGTGGGCTCTGCGATGTTCGTCGACGACATGAACTTCAGCGTCCCCAACGTCCCGGGCTCGACCTTCGAGGCCGGCGGCTACACGTTCACCTACCAGGGCCTCAAAGAGGAGACCCTGCCCAACCAGGACGTGGTCGGCACGGCGCTCCTCGACGTCGCCAAGGGCGGCAAGAAGATCGCGACCATGACCCCGGGTCAGGTCGCCTTCGCCCAGCAGCAGCAGTCCAAGCTCAATGCGGACGTACTCGTGCAGCCGCTGCGCGACGTGTTCGTGGTCTTCCAGGGCACCGACGGCGACAACATCTCGATCCAGGTCAAGGTCAACCCGCTCATCAGCTGGGTCTGGGTCGGGTTCCTGCTCTCGGTGATCGGCACCGCGATCGCCATGTGGCCCAAGAAGCAGACGCTCGCGGTCGTGGCCGCTCCCGCCAAGGGCGCGACCTCCAAGAAGAAGAAGTAGACTGTCCGCATGCCGGAAGTCTGTGACACAGCGCTGGAGGTCCGGGACCTTACCCGGACCTTCGGTGTGCGCAAGGCCCTCGACCGGGTCAGTTTCGACCTGCCCAAGGGCGCGTTCCTCTCGATCTTCGGGCCCAACGGCGCCGGCAAGACGACGATGGTCAAGGTGCTCACCACGCTCATGACCCCGTCGACAGGCACCGCCAAGGTCTGCGGCCTCGATGTGGTGCAGGATGCGGTCGAGCTGCGCGAGCACATCGGGCTCATCAGCCACAATCCGCTCCTGTATCCCGATCTGTCCGCCGAGGAGAACTTGCTGTTCTTCTCGGAGATGTACGGCATCGACGACGCCGCCGACCGGGTGCGCGAGCTGCTGGTCTCCGTGGAGCTCGATCACCGCCGCCTCGACCTGGTGCGGACGTTCTCGCGCGGCATGCTGCAGCGCCTCTCGATCGCGCGTGCCCTGCTGCACCGCCCCGAGGTGCTCTTCCTCGACGAGCCGTACTCCGGTCTCGACCCGCATGCGATGGACATCTTCGACAACCTCATCGCGCAGATCCGCGAGGACCACACCTTCGTGATGATCAGCCACGACCTCGACAAGGGCCTCGAGCTCTGCAGCCACGCGCTGATCCTGGCGCGCGGCCGCGTCGTGCTCGCGGCCGAGCGCGGGGCCGTCGATCCCGAGCAGTTCACCAAGACCTACCGCGCCACCGTGGGACTGGGGGTGGCGTGATGGCGGCCACCGGTTCCTCGGCGTCCCGCACGTCCGCCTCACGCGGCCTTTCGATGCGCCAGTTCAAGGCGATCCTGCGCAAGGACATCGTCATGGAGCTGCGCACCAAGGAGATGATCACGTCCATGGGCATCTACGCGATGCTCACGCTCGTGATCTACCAGGTGGCGCTTTCGCAGTCGGGCTCCGCGTTCGATCCGCGCAAGATCGCCGCGGGTCTGCTGTGGCTCGCGTTCGTGTTCACGAGCATGCTCGGCCTGAACCGCTCGCTCGTGCATGAGAAGGACCAGGGCTGTCTGGAGGCCCTGCTGCTCTCGCCGGTCGACCGGCCGGTGATCTTCTTCTCCAAGGCGATCGGCAACCTGCTGTTCCTGCTCATCGTCGAGGTCATCATGATCCCGTTCTTTGCGTTCCTGTTCCTGCAGCAGGGCACGTATCAGGGTGAGTTCTGGATGATCCCGCTCTCGCTTCTGGGCGGTTCGATCGGCATCGCCGGCGTGGGCACGATGCTCGCTACCATGTCCGTGAACACCAAGGGCAAGGACTTCGTGCTCGCGGTGCTGTTCATCCCGCTCATGTACCCGCTGCTGCTCGCGTGCGTCTCGGCGACCTCGGCGGGTGTCCTGGGCGGCGACGGCCACATCCAGCAGTTCTGGACGGGCATGGCGCTCATCGGAGGCTACGACGCGATCATGATCGCCGCCGCCTGGGCGCTCTACGAGTTCATCCTCGGCGCCTAGCGCCGGGGTCGCATACTGACCATCTGCCGAGGAGGTACCCCCGAAGTGGCTGAGAAGAAGGTCCTGGGCCTGGCCAAAGACACATGGATCTACGGATTCCTGGGTCTCGGCTTCGTGCTGACCACGATCGATTTCCTCATGGCGTTCCTCGTTTCACCACTCGTCATCGGCGCGCAGGTCTCCGGCGTACGCGTCATCGGCGGAGCGGTGGTGCAGAACCAGCTGCTGTTCTCGCAGAAGATCTTCTACTTCCATGTGCCGGTGGCACTCGGAAGCTTCCTGGTCTTCTTCTTCACGGCGTTCTACGGCGTGCGGTTCCTCATGACCAAGGACAAGCTCTACGACACCAAGGCCAAGATCGCTACCGAGGTCACGCTCCTTTTCGTGATCCTGACGCTGATCACCGGCGACATCTGGACCCGGTTCGAGTGGGGCCAGTGGTGGGTGTGGGAGCCGCGCCTGACGACCTACTTCATCATGACGCTGCTCGTCATCGCGTATTTCGTGCTCCGCAACTCCATCGAGGACGAGGAGCGCCGTGCCACGTACGCCGCGGTGTTCGGCATCGTCGCGTTCCTGGACGCGCCGATCTCGTTCGCGATCACGCGGCTCATCCCAAGCTCGGTGCACCCCGTGGTGCTGCGCAGCGGCGGCGGCCTTGTCCCGACCCAGCTCATCCCGTTCCTGCTCGGACTCTTCGGCATGCTCATGATCGCCTGGGTCATCTACCAGGTGCGCCTCAAGGAAGAGGTGCTCAAGGAGCGTGTCGAGGTGGTCAAGGCCGGTCTCGAGGACGATCCGGTCGCCGATGCGCCGGCGTTCACGTCGTTCGCCAAGGCGCCTTCGTCCGCGACGGACGCTCCCGAATCCGACACTCCCGCGGAGTCGTAGACGACCCGCTTGCCGTTCCTCCGTCTCGAAAGGACGCATGACATGGATCCCGTACTCGCAGAGATCTACCGCACGGTCCTCGACGCGGCCCCGTACGTCATAGCCGCGTACGCGCTGCTCTGGGTCGGACTCGGTGGCTACGTGTTCTTCGTGCTGCGCCGTCTCGCCGGTGTCGAGCGCGAGATCGCGGTGCTCGAGGAGTCGCTCGCCCGCAGGGCATAGAACCCGCACCATCGGCTAGAATGTCTGTACGCCGCAGGCCCGCATCGTGCGGTCCGGCCCGGTCGCGACGAGGAGGCTTGGTTTGGAACAGCTCGCAGTCTTCACCCGCTGGCTCGCGCTGGCCCTCCTGATCGCGGCGACGGTGCTCTACGCGTACCAGTTCCTGCTCAGGCGCCAGAACCTCGCCTGGTGGGCGCGTTTCCTCACGGGCGCTGGCACGATCACCCTCACCGCCGCGATCGGTCTGCGCTCGAGCGTCTCCAACGGCACCGAGCTCACGGGACCGCACAATACCCTCGTGCTGCTCGCGTGGGCGCTGCTCATCGTGTACTTCGTGATGGAGCACCTCATCAAAGCCAAGGTCTACGGGACGTTCCTCGTTCCGGCGGCGGTCGTGTTGCTCATCGTCGCTCAGTTCCTCTCGGGCGCGACACCCAAGGACATCAACGCCGAGGAACTGCGACTGCTCGATTCCTGGCGCGTCGGCTTCCACGTCGCACTCATCGTGTTCGCCAACGCCGGCTTCGCGGTCGGCGGCGCCGGATCTGCGCTCTATCTCGTGCAGGACGCGCAGCTCAAGGCTCACAAGACCACCGCGCTGTTCCGTCGCTTGCCGTCGCTCTCGCAGACGCAGAACCTCGCCCGCCGGGCGATCGCCATGGCGTTCCCCGCGTACACCGCGGGCATGGTCCTCGGCATCATCAGGGCGGTCGAGACCGATGTGGCCGGATGGTGGGCCGACCCCCGCATCATGCTCTCCGGTCTGGTCTGGCTCATCTTCGGCACGTATCTCGTGCGCGTGTACCGCCACGGTATCTCGGCCCGCTCGGCCGCATGGATCGCCATCGTCGGACTCGTCCTCGTCGTGATCCTGGCGATCGTCGCGCGGATGATCCCGGTCGGGTTCCACGTGTTCGCGCTGCCGGGTGCCTCATGATCGAGGGAGCGGGCACCCCACTTCTGCCGGTCCTGCTCGACCTTTCGGGCCGATTGGTCGTCGTGATCGGCGGGGGAGTGAAAGCCGAGGCGTTCGCACTCGAGCTCATCGACTACGGTCCCGACATCCTTGTCGTCAGCCCGTCCGTCACGTCCGCCCTCGACGCACTCGTGGCCGAGGGGCTCATCGAGCATGAGGCCCGCGGGTATGTCCGCGGCGATCTCGCGGGCGCGTGCCTGGTGTACTGCGCCGTTTCGGCGGTCGAGATCGCGCGGGCGGTATACCAGGAGGCCGAAGGTGCCGGTTGTCTGGTGATGGCGGCCGGGGCGCCCGAACTCTCGAACTACCAGATCGAACAGTTCTTGCCGGATGCCGGCCAGCCGGTACCGACCTCGTCGTCTTCGATCGACTGATCAAGGAGCTTAGATGTTCGAAGGTTCCAGCGTCGTCGTCACCGGCGGCTCGAGCGGGATCGGTCTGGCGACCGCGTGCGCGTTCGCTGCACAGGGCGCGCACGTCGCGCTCGTGGCCCGCGATCCCGAGAAGCTCGAGCGGGCCAAGGCGACCGTGGAGGCCGCCCGTCGCGCCCCCTCGCAGCAGGTCATGACCGTGAGCGCCGACCTCTCGCGTCTCGAGTCGGCTCGCGCGGCCATCGACCGCGTGCTCGCCGCAGGGCTGGAGATCGACATCCTCGTCAACAGCGCCGGGGTGATCGTGCCCGGCGAGTTCGAGACCATGAGCCCCGAAGACTTCCTGCGCAACATCGAGCACGGCTTCCTGAGCGTGGTCTGGCCGTGCAAGGCCGCAGTGGCGCACATGACCGCGCGCGGTACCGGCCACATCGTCAACGTCTCCAGCGTCGCCGGATACCTCGGCATCTACGGATACACGGGCTACTCCTCGGCCAAGTACGCGACGATGGGCTTCACGGAGGCCCTGCGCTTCGAGATGAAGCCTGCGGGCGTCAAGGTCCACGTCGTGTGCCCCCCGGACACCGATACGCCCGCGCTCGCGTATGAGAAGACGCTGCGCCCCGCGGAGACCGATGTGATCGCGGGCAACATCAAGGCCATCGCGCCCGAGGTGGTCGCCCGTGCGATCGTCAGGGGCGTGAGCAAGAACAAGTACTACATCATCCCGGACGCCCTGAGCCGCTTCTACTTCAGGCTCAAGGGGATCTGGCCCGAGGTGTTCTTCATGATCGTGGACGGGGACGTCGCCAAGGCCCGCAAGGCGAAGGCCTGAACCCCATGACCCCGCATCCGGACAAGGCTTTCCCGACTCTTGCGAGCAGGCATGGAAATTGCGGCGTAAGCGGCTCGGATGGTAGACTGACCATGTTCAGGCAACGTGCAGAAGGTGCGTGTTTCTTTATGCGCTGCATACGATATCGCCCTCGCCGGGCCTGCTTGCCTGAACACCACGCACCGCTCCGGCGAGGGCGAACCCATTTCTTGGACATCGCATGCATCTGACGCTGGTCGGTCTCAGCCATAAGACCGCTCCCATAGAGATCCGAGAGAAGCTCACCTTCCCGGCCAACCGCCAGGAGGAAGCGCTCACGCTCCTCACATCCTCGGCCGAGGTCGTCGAGGCGGTCATCGTCTCGACGTGCAACCGCACCGAGATCTACGCCGTCACGGCCTCGGGCGCCGACGGGCCGGGCGCCGTCATCGACTTCATATGCGAGTACCACGACCTGGACCGCCACGACCTCGTGCGCTACCTCTACATCAAGGAGGGCGAGGCGGTCGTCCATCACCTGTTCCGCGTGGTGGCGTCCCTGGACTCGATGGTGATCGGTGAGGCGCAGATCCTCGGCCAGGTGAAAGAGGCCTACGAGTCCGGGTTCGAGCACAACGGGACGGGCCGCATCTTCAACCGCCTGTTCCGGCAGAGCTTCGAGGTCGGCAAGCGCGTCCGCACCGAGACCGCCATCGGCGAGGCGGCCGTCTCGATCAGCTATGCCGCGGTCGAGCTGGCCAAGAAGGTCTTCGACACGCTCGAGGGCCGTACCGTGCTCGTGGTCGGCGCCGGCAAGATGAGCGAGCTCACGGCCAAGCACCTGTGCAGCAACGGCGTGTGCAACGTGCTCGTCGCGAACAGGACCTTCGAGCGCGCCGAGGAGCTCGCCGAGCGCTTCGCCGGAGTCGCTATCCCGTACGACCAGCTCTTCGAGCGGATGCGCGACGCCGACATCGTCATCTCGTCGACCGCCGCGACCGGATACGTCATCACGCGCGACGAGGTCGCGGGCGCCCTCAAGGGCCGCCGCGGCCGTCCGCTGTTCTTCATCGACATCGCACTGCCGCGTGACGTCGATCCCGGCGTCAACGCGCTCCCCGACGTGTTCCTCTACGACATCGACAGCCTCAACGGTGTGGTCGAGTCCAACCTCGAGGAGCGCATGCGCGAGGCAGAGCGCGCCGAGGTCATAATCGCCGAGGAGATGGGCGAGTTCGAGCGCTGGCTCGAGTCGATGGAGGTCGTGCCGACCGTGGCTGCGATGCGCGCCAAAGCCGACGCGATCCGCGCAGCCGAGCTCGAGAAGGCGATGAAGCGCCTCGGCGGCCTTTCCGAGAAGGAGATCCAGACGGTCGAGATGCTCTCGCAGTCGATCGTGAACAAGATGCTCCACGGCCCCACGAGCCGCCTCAAGAACGTCGCGGGCGAGCGCTACGGCGTCGCTTACGTCGAGGCCGCCCGGTACCTCTACGGCCTCGATACGAACCCCGAAGGCAAGAACCCGCACGGTGGGTTGCTCAAGACACTCCTCGGCAGGGCGAACAAGGCCGCCGAGGAGAACAAGCGTGATGACATGGAGATGGGAGACACCGTTGGCTACTAGCCGCGAGAAGCTTGTGATCGGTACCCGGGGCAGCAAGCTCGCCCTGTGGCAGTCCGAGTACATCAAGGCCAAGGTCGAGGAGATCACGGGGTTGCCCGTCGAGCTCAAGATCATCAAGACGACCGGCGACAAGATCCTCGACGTCCCGCTCGCCAAGGTCGGCGGCAAGGGGCTGTTCACCAAGGAGCTCGAGGTCGAGCTCTTGGCGGGCACGGTCGACCTGTGCGTCCACTCCATGAAGGATGTTCCCACGCAGCTTCCCGAGGGCCTGTATATCGCGGCGATGCCCGAGCGCGTCGATCCGCGCGACGCCATCGTGAGCGGCGCCGGGTACGACCTCGACACGCTTCCGCAGGGTGCCCGCATGGGTACCTCGAGCCTGCGTCGCGTCGCGCAGGTGCGCGCGCTGCGCCCGGACCTCGAGATCGTGGACGTCCGCGGCAACCTCGACACCCGCATGCGCAAGGCCGAGAACGGCGAGGTCGACGCGGTCATCCTCGCGAGCGCCGGCATCACGCGTATGGGCTGGGCCGAGCGCATCACGAGTTACATCCCGACCACGCAGATGATCTCCGCGGTGGGCCAGGGAGCGATCGGCATCGAGATCCGCGAGGACGACGAGTTCATGCGCCACGTGATGGAGGCCATCGGCCATCCCGAGACGATGGAGTGTGTGACCGCCGAGCGTGTGGTCATGCGCATGCTCGACGGCGGCTGCCAGGTCCCGATCGGCGCGTACTGCCGCTATGAGGGCGGCAAGCTCGTGATGGACGCGATGGTCGGGTCCGTCGATGGCACCACGATCCTGCGTGACCACCTCGAGGGCTCCGCCGAGGATCCGGTCGGCCTCGGTGACCGCATGGTCGCGAGCCTCAAGGAGATGGGCGCGGTCGAGATCCTCGCGGCCATCCGCGCCGCTGCCGACGAGGGCGGCGTCGACGCGCTGCTGGAGACCTGATCGATGGACGCTGCACGACCTGCGCGCGCGCTCGCCGGTCACACCGTGATCGTCACGAGGGCGCGTGCGCAGTCGGCGGGACTCGTTCGCATGCTGGAGGAGCAGGGGGCCGATGTCCTCGCTTTGCCGGTCATCGCGCTTGTCGACCCTGAGGATTGGTCGCCCGTCGACGCCGCGCTCGATGGTCTGTGCGCCTACGACTGGGTGGTGTTCACCTCCGCGAACGCGCTCGATCGCTTCCTGGGTCGTGCGAGGTCCAGAGGGATGGACATGGGACGCCTTGTCGACGAGATGGCGGAGCGCAAGGTAGCGGCGGTGGGACCCGCCACGGCGGCGCGTTGCATGGAAGAGGGCATACGCCCGGACTACGTGCCCGAGGAGGCGGTAGCCGAGTCGCTCATCGACGGCTTCGCATCGCTCGGTCTGGGACGCGGGACGCGGGTCCTGCTCCCCCGGGCGCAACAGGCCCGCGAGGTGCTGCCCGAGGCGCTCCGCGCGGCAGGTGCGATCATCGACGTTGTGCCGGTGTATCGGACCATGCCGGCAGATGCGGATCCGGAGGTCGTGGCGCATATAGCGCGCGGCGACGCCGACATCGTGACGTTCACCTCACCGTCCACGGTCCGCAACTTCCTTCGGATGTTCGAGTCGACGGATGCCGCGGGCACGGTGCGCGGACTGAGATCGGTCTCGATCGGGCCCGTGACCTCCGACGCGTTGCGGGCCGCCGGGATCGAACCGTTCGCCGAGGCGCCTGAGCACACGTCCGACGGGCTTGTCGACGCGCTGGTTCGTGCGGTGGGGGCCCTGACCCCGGACGGACGGCCACACGACGCGTCCTAGGCGGTCTCCTCGGCCATCGAGGGTAGTCGTAGCGTGAACACCGATCCGCTGCCCGGCTCACTCTGGGCGAGGATATCGCCGCCAAGCGCCGAGGCTAGATGCTTCGACACCGGAAGGCCCAGCCCTGATCCCTTCTCGGTAGGTTCGCCCGCTCGGTAGAAGACCTCGAAGCAGGCCTGTAGCCCGTCGGCGGGTATGCCGATGCCGGTGTCGGTCACACCGAAATCCACCCAGTCATCATCTGCGGTGACGTCGAGGCGTATCCGTCCGGCCTCGGTGTACTTGACGGCGTTCCCAAGGAGATTCAGCAGGATCTGCTCCACGCGAACAGCATCCGAATGGATCATCACCGTGTTCTCCGGCAGGCCGCACGAGAGTTCGATCTGCTTCTCATCGGCCATAGGTCGTACCATCGCGATGGCGGTGGCGGCGATCTCGCGCGCGTCGAAGTCCGTCAGCGTGAGGTGCAGTCGCCCCTCCTCGATGCGTGACAGGTCGAGCAGTTCCTCGACCAGTTCGAGGAGATGCGCCCCGGCAGCGTGGATCATCTCCAACTGCCTGGACTGCTCTTCGTTCAAGGGCCCCGCCATGCCGCGGGAAAGGATCTCCGAGAACCCGATGATGGAGTTGAGCGGCGTGCGCAACTCGTGGCTGACGTTGCGCAGGAACTCGCCCTTTGCGTTGGTCGCTTCGTCAAGTCGCCGGTTGGTCGCCTCCAGGTCGGCGACGAGTACGCGAAGACGCAGGTTCGCCCGTTCGAGTGATGCCGCTGCCGCTCGCTCGCTCTGTTCGCGCTGCTCAAGGTCGTGAAAGAGCAGCGACGTCGGCCGTCGGAGTCCCGTGTCGATGATCGCAGCGTACAGGAGCATGAAGCCGATGAGCGTGAGCACGTGTCCGAGGAAGTTGAAGAATCCGTACACGTCCACATACAGGGTGAAGGAGAGCTCTGCGGCGATCATGGCTATGAGCCCCGCGAGCATCATGTTGACGACCCGGCCGCCGAAGCTCGCCCGACCACGCCATAGCAGGATCCCGCTGATCACCATCACGACCATGATCGCGTACTCCAGCCAGATCTTGATCGGCGTGAGGCCTGATCCTTCCACGAACATCACGGGGAATCCCCACTTGACGAAGATGGACACGAGCCCCAGAACGGTGGCGGTGGCGAAGCCCGCCCATGCGAACACGGGAGCGACCCGCACGTACAGCGAGAGGCCCGCGACCGCGAACGCCCCTGCGAGCAGCGCCCGAGAGAGGATCCAGAGTTGTGTGGGGAGATTGGCGCCGACGTCCGGGAAGACGCCCATCCCCCTATATGCGATGGCGTGCAGGAGCGTCACGAGGCCGACGAACGCAAGCCCTATTCCGAGTTTGGCGGTGTACCTGTTCTCGGCGATGTCCCGGGTGTTCCAGGCCACGACGAACCCGCCGAACGCTATCGATGTCGTCAGTAACTCAAGCAGTGTGTGAAAGAGAAGGTAGTTCGTCCTGCTGACCGGGATGAGCGCGACCACCGCAGCGACACCCAGCGTCGACGCGAACAACGCGCGGCGCCGCGATGCGTCGTCGATGGCGACGGTCGACATACGCGTTCCCCCCAGTTGAACGACGCGATCAAGCGTTGTCACCCGTTCGCTTCTATACCCGATGGTCGTCACCCGAAACCCCGTCCGCCCCTTGCGATGCGAAGCGCGCCAGTCGGACCATCGAGTCACGTATCGGCGGTCGCGCCGAGGCAGTGCCTGCTCCCGGCGGGTTTCCGCATTGACAAACCTCGCTGTGGTGGGCATCCTGTTTACTGCTTTGCGGCCCGCCGCAAGCTACCCATTTCGGGGACGTGGCTCAGTTGGGAGAGCGCTGCCTTCGCAAGGCAGAGGTCGGGAGTTCGAATCTCCTCGTCTCCACCACAGGATCAATGTCGAGGCGGCCTGCACACAGGACGCCTCGACTTGCATGAGGACATGACGGTGCGCCTCGCGGGGCGCGGCAACAAGGAGATGCGAACACATGGATCCCACACTCATCCAGCAGGCCCCGTCCGGACTCGACGCCTGGATCCAGAACAACCAGGCGCTCATCCAGGTCGTTCTGTGGTGCGGCCAGTTCCTGTACTGGGTCGGTATGGTCGTGCTCGTGATCGTCGCGGTCGTCCAGCTCAAGCGCTGGGTGGACTTCGCCACGGGTGCCACCGCCGCCAAGGCCGCTTCCGCTGAGGCCAAGACCGAGGCTCCTGCCGAGGAGAAGTCCGAGAAGAAGGAAGCCATCAAGGTCGAGGACTTCGTCGAGTAGCACCGCCGCACGCGCAACCCCGGCTCCATCGAGTCACTGGAGGCACGCCATGCAGTTCCCCGAGTACCGCCCTCGCCGCCTTCGCAGGTCGGAGACGCTGCGCGCCATGGTGCGCGAGAACAGCCTCTCGCCGCAGGACCTCATCTACCCGCTCTTCGTGGAGTTCGGCGAAGGCGTGCGCCGTGAGGTCGTCTCGATGCCGGGCGTGTTCAACATATCGCTCGACCAGCTTCCCGCCGAGATCGACGAGCTCAAGGCGCTCGGCATCCCCGCAGTGATCCTCTTCGGCATACCGGAGACCAAGGACGAGGCGGGCACCGGCGGGTACGCCGAGGACGGCATCGTGCAGCAGGCGATCCGCGCCATCAAGGCGCACGACCCCGAGTTCTTCGTGATCACAGACGTGTGCATGTGCGAGTACACCTCGCATGGCCACTGCGGGATCCTCGACGACGCCGGGTGCGTGATCAACGACGTGACGCTCGAGCTGCTCGCCCAGACGGCCGTCAGCCACGCCGAGGCCGGGGCGGATATGGTCGCGCCGAGCGACATGATGGACGGTCGCGTCGCCGCCATCCGCGCCGCACTCGACGCCGAGGGGTACACCGACATCCCGATCATGTCGTACGCGGCCAAGTACGCGAGCGCGTACTACGGCCCGTTCCGCGACGCCGCCGACAGCGCACCCGCGTTCGGCGACCGCCGCGCGTACCAGATGGACGCGGCGAACTCCGAGGAAGCGATGCGCGAGGTCGCGCTCGATATCGCCGAGGGCGCCGACATCGTGATGGTCAAGCCGGGCCTCGCCTACATGGACATCATCCGCCGCGTGAAGGACGAGTTCGCCTATCCCACCGCGGTCTACAACGTCAGCGGCGAGTACGCCATGGTCAAGGCGGCTGCCGCCAACGGTTGGGTCGACGAGAAGCGGATCGTGCTTGAGACGCTGCTCGGCTTCAAGCGCGCGGGCGCGGACCTCATCCTGACGTACCACGCCAAGGACGCGGCCCGTTGGCTCGCCGAGGACTGACGCGCGACTCTGGCACGCCGGTCGCTCGTCGACAGTGATCGCTCTCAACACCGTATCTGGAGGACTCACGCCACATGGCTGACAACGTAGGCAACTCAGACGCCCGGCCCGACCTCGATCTCGACGAGGCGTTCGGAGACGACGCTCCCACGATCGACGAGCAGGAGATGGCCGAGGCGGCCGCCGGTTGCGGCGAGGTCGGCGTGGCGGTCCCGCTTGGACACCCTGCGGGTATCCCGATGGGGCATCCCGGCGGACACCCCGCCGGAGTTCCCGGCGGCCCCGGCGAGCGTCAGCGTCACGGCGGTGCGCGCTCCATGGGCTTCCGTCCCGGCGGCGGCCCCGAGGCCCTCGCGTACCAGGAGCGCACCGGCATCAAGGCGCCGCGCATCATCGCCTGGGAGATCACCCGCAGCTGCAACCTCTCGTGCGCGCACTGCCGCGCCGCGGCCGAGTTCGGCCACTATGACGGCGAGCTCTCGCTCGACCAGATCAAGGCGACGATCGACGACATCGTCACCATCTCGAACCCGATCATCATCCTCACCGGCGGCGAGCCGCTCATGCGGCCTGACATCTGGGAGATCGTCGACTACTGCCACGAGAAGGGCGCGATGCCGGTCATCGGCACGAACGCGACCATGATCACCGACGAGATCGCGGCCAAGATGGCCGAGCATCGCATCCCGCGCATCAGCGTCTCGATCGACTTCCCGACGGCCGCCGAGCACGACGAGTTCCGCGGGCAGCCGGGCTGCTTCGACCAGTCCATCGAGGGCATCAAGATCGCCAAGCGCCACGGCGTGGGCGTACAGATAAACACGACCGTCACCACCCTGAACGCAAACAAGATCGACGAGATCCACGACCTCGCCGAGTCACTCGGCGTCGACGCGTTCCATATCTTCATGCTGGTGCCTACCGGTCGTGGCTCCGATCTGCTCGAGAAGGAGCTTCCGCCCGAGGAGTACGAGCGCGTGCTCACCTGGGCCTACCATCGCCAGAAGACGAGCCCGCTCCACTTCAAGCCGACCGACTCGCCGCACTACTACCGGATCATCCGCCAGCTTGCCAAAGAAGAGGGCAAGAAGGTCACGCGCGAGGAGTACGGCCTCGACGCGATGACGCGCGGTTGCCTCGGCGGCATCACCTTCTGCTTCGTGAGCCACGTCGGCGACATCCAGCCGTGCGGCTACTTCGACATGCAGCTCGGCAACGTCAAGGAGAAGCCGTTCTCCGAGATATGGACCGAGAGCAAGGTCTTCAACGACCTGCGCGACTACTCGCTCCTGAAGGGCAAGTGCGGCGCGTGTGAGTACAAGGCCGTGTGCGGCGGTTGTCGCGCCCGCGCCCTCGAACTCACCGGTGACTACCTCGAGGCGGAGCCCTACTGCGTCTACGAGCCGCCGGGCTGGACCGGGGAGTGCGCGCCGAGCGCGGAGTAGGGCGAACGATCGGGTGGATCACCCTTCGCGAACCGGGGCGGACCAACCCGCGAACGGTCGCGCATCGACGTGCCTCCATGCGGTATAACCCTTCTTGGGGGTGCCTGCCGTGCCCGCGGCACACCGCGGGCGAGTTCGAGGGGTGATCCATATGCGTGCGCCGAGCAGGTTCAGTCGTGCTGTTTCTTCGGCATGCTCGATCGTGCTTCTGCTGGGGGGAATGACCTTCGCTCCGGCCACTGCGGTCGCTGCGCCGTCCGTGCGCATCAACGAGGTGCGTATCGACCAGACCGGCGCCGACAACGACGAGTACTTCGAGCTCCTCGGCACGCCGGGGATGTCGCTCGACGACTACACCTACATCTCGGTGGGTGACGGCGCGTTGGGTGACAGCGGCGTGATCGAGTCGGTCACCTCGCTCGCGGGGATGACGATGCCCTGGGACGGCTACTTCGTGTGTGCGGAGTTCACATTCACGCTCGGCACGCCCGATCTGTACGCGGGGGCGAGCGGCCTGAACTTCGAGAACCTCGACAACGAGACGCATATGCTCGTCAGGGGGTTCAGCGGGGCGCTCGCCAGCGACATCGACACCAATGACGATGGCGTCATCGATGTCACTCCGTGGACGACCGAAGTGGACCGTATCGCGTTCGCCAAGACCGAGATGCCTCCGTCTATGACCGAGGAATGGTACTACGGTCCGCCCACGGTCGGTCCGGCCGCGCTCTCGACCGCGCCCGGGCATGCCTACCGGAACAGCGCCGGATGGCACATGGGAAGTATGGACCTCACTCCTGGCCTCGACACGCCGGGAGCCGTGAACCCCGATGAGCCTTGGGCGGTCGACGATCCGGGCCTGTTCGCGACCATCGAGGAGGCCGAGGGCGGCAGCATCGCCGCGGGTGACAACGCGGGCAACAAGGTCGCGATGTCGGATGATCTCGCGGTGGTGGGGGCGACCGGCGCCGATTCAGGGGCAGGAGCGGCGTTCGTGTACGAACGCGATGCCTCCGGGTGGACGCAGACCGCCGAACTCAGAGCTCTCGACCGACAGAACTGGGAGAACTTCGGGTCGGCCGTCGCGATCGCCGGCGACACCATCTTCGTCGGGGCGAGCGGGGACACCGAGGGTGGCGCTTGGGCGGGCGCCGTCTACGTGTTCACGCGCAGCGGCGACACGTGGTCGCAGTCCGAGAAACTGCTCCCGAGCGACACCACCGCGAACCAGGCGTTCGGCTGCTCGCTCGCCGCTTCCGACGACACCCTGCTCGTCGGGTCCCAGGCGGATGATCCGGAATCGGACGTCGGTGCGGTGTACGTCTTCGGCCTTGATGCCGGGAACTGGGTGGAGCTCCAGCGGATAACCGCGCCGGACGCGGCGGCGGGCGACGCCTTCGGCTACAGCATCGCCCTATCGGGCGACACGCTGCTTGTTGGTGCGCCATTCGCCGACCTGGGTGTGGACAACTGCGGTGCGTGCTACACGTTCACTCGTTCGGCGGGTACCTGGTCCTTCGAAGACAAGCTGACCCCGTCGTTCGAGATCGCGTCGAACTACTTCGGCCAATCGGTCGCGCTCGATGGCGACCGTGCTCTGGTCGGGATCCTGAACGACGACACGTATGCCGGCGACGGCGGGGGAGCGGCGTACTTCACGCGCACAGGGTCCGTCTGGACAGAGCAGGAGATCTTGGGTTCGGCGTTCATCACCTCCAACTGCGCGTTCGGTCAGTCGGTCGCGCTTTCCGGTTCGCGTGCGCTTGTGGGCGCATATGCGCTCGGAGGCAGTGGGGCGGCGTTCGTCTACGAGCAGGTGGACGGCGTATGGCGGGAGCGGCCTAAGGTGGTCGCGCCCGACGCGGCCGGCAGCGACTGGTTCGGCTACTCGGTCGCGATGTCGGGTGACAGAGCGGTTGTGGGGTCGCAGCTTGACGACACGAACGGCGCGAACGCCGGATCCGCCTACTTCCTCGATTCCACGTACAGCACGGCCGAGGACACCGTGTTCACGCTTGCGGCGCCCGGCGTGCTTGGCAACGACACGGCCGGCGGACCGGCGCTGACAGCGGAGCTACTGACGCAGCCCGCCCACGGCAGCGTCGAGATGAGCGCCTCGGGAGAGGCCACCTACACGCCCGAGCCCGAATTCTGGGGCTCGGACACGTTCACGTATCGGGCTCACAACGGGAGCGTCTACTCGGCGCCGGCCACGGTCACGGTCACCGTAACGCCGGTCAACGACGCGCCCTCCTTCACTCCCGGCGCAGACGTGACGGTCGGCGAGGATTCCGGTGCATACTCCGCGCCGTGGGCGAGCGCGATCTCAGCCGGAGCGGCGAACGAGTCGGCTCAGGACATCGAATTCACGGTCCAGGCCGACGACACCTCGTTGTTCGCTGTACAGCCTGCGGTCGCCGATGACGGTACACTTTCGTTCACTCCCGCGGCCGACGCCTATGGCTCCACGACGGTGGGTGTGCAGCTGACCGATGATGACACCGCCGGTGGGCCGGCGCTGAGCTCGTCGATCCATGACTTCACGATCACGGTGACCGATGTCTATGACGCGCCCCCGGGCTCGAACCGCATCGCCGGCGATGACCGCTATCTCACGGCAGTCAGAGGTTCGCTCGAGGCCTTCCCGGACGGTGCTGGCACCGTCGTGGTCGCCACTGGGGCCAACTGGCCTGATGCGCTGGGAGGCAGCGCGCTCGCCGGTGCGGTCGGGGGGCCGTTGCTGCTCACGAAGCAGGCCGAGGTACCCGCGGCCGTTGTCGACGAGATCGAGAGGCTCGATGCGTCGACCGTCTACATCCTCGGTGGGCTGTCCGCCGTGAGTGCTCCGGTCGCCACCGCACTCGACGCCATACCGGGCGTCGCGCAGGTGATCCGTCTCGAGGGCGCCGACCGCTACGCGACGGCCCGCAAGGTGGCCGACACGGCGATCGACATAGCGGGCTCCACATACAGCGGCGATGCCTTCGTGGCGACAGGGGCGAACTTCCCGGACGCGCTGGCCGCCAGTCCCGTGGCGGCATGGGCCGTCAGGCCGATACTGCTCGCCGATCCGCGTACGGGGACGGTCTCGCGGCCGGCCGAGGTCACCGACGTGACGATCCTCGGCGGGGAAGGGGCCGTTACCGCAGAGGTCGAGAATGCACTCAACACCAGTCTCGGCGCCGAACACGTCGAACGGATCGGCGGCGCGAGCCGCTATGAGACCGGCGCCAAGATCGCCGCATACGGAGCGGATCTGGGAATGTCGTGGAACGGGCTCGGAGTCGCCACAGGCAAGAACTTCCCCGACGGGTTGTCGGGTGGCGCCATGCTGGGGGCGCTCGGCACCGTGATGCTGCTGACACCGCCGGATAGCCTCGCGCCTGAGGCGGAGGCGGCACTTGAGGATCACGCGGCCGAGATCGACGGCGTGTTCATCCTCGGCGGCAATGCCGCGATCGCTCCGTCTGTCGAGACGGCGATCAGAACGGCGGCGGGCGTGTAGCACCCAAGAACACCGCCTCGGGTATATTCCGCTGTGTATCGCACCTGACAGGGGGTGTGCCTGTGGCTCGACCCGCCGAGGAACCGACGATCACCGAGTACCGCTCGGTTCGTTCGGCCATCGCCCTGAGCCTTGCCCTGTTCCTGTTGCTTGTTCTGGTCTCCGTTGCGGTCACGGGCTGGTATCGTGCCCGCGCGATCGCTGATGCCCGAGCCTCACTGACGCTCGATCTGTCCGCATATGCCCAGGCTCTTACGACTTCCGTGAGCACGCGTCTCGCGGTGCAGCGCGGTCTCAACGAGTACGCGGCCGTGGAGTCCAGGGCAGGTATCGACCCGGCGGAGTTCGATGCGTTCGCGACGGGCCTTCGGTCGAGTACGGGCGGGATCACGTCGGTACACATCGCGCCGGACGGGGTCGTCCGCTACGTGAGTCCCAAGGAGTACGAGGCGGACCTTATGGGGAGGGACCTCGTCCACGATCCGCGGCCCGGTGTCGCGGAGGGCATAGCGCGCGCGATCAACAGCGGTCAGATGGTGGCGACGGGGCCCTACGAGATGCTCACGGGACCCTACGGCATCGTGACGCGACAGGCGGTCCACAACGCGGACGGAAGCCTTTGGGGCATCACCAGCGTGCAGATCGAACTGGCTCCGTTGCTCAAGGAGTCCGGAGTCGTAGGCAGTTCGCCGGGATTCGATCTTGCCGTGCGATCCTCGGTCGGCACGATGGTCGCGGGATCGGCCGACGTCTTCGACGCCGACCCCATCACCTACGACATCGCGGTCGCGGACCAGACCTGGACACTGGCGGGTGCTCCGACCGACGGCTGGGAGAGTGTGGTCTCGGGTCAGAACTGGCGCTTCGTGTTCGGCTTCGCGGTGATGCTCTCCGCGCTGGTCGCACTCACGACCTACTGGCTCCTCTCGCAGCGGGCGCGCCTGCAACACGAGGTGGAGGAGCGAACCGGCCGCATGGCCGAGATGAACACGCGGCTGGCCTCGGACCTGCAGGCACTCAAGTCCGCCGACGAGACCCTCCGTTCGAGCGAGGAGCGTTTCCGCCGGCTGTGGGAGGGCTCACCGCTTCCCGTCATCGGCGCACGCGCCGGCGTCGTGGTGCTGGCGAACCAGGCGATCGCCGACCTGCTGGGCTATAGCGGGCCCGACGATGTGATCGGGCTGGCGGAGACCGACCTCGCCGCGCCATCCAAGCGTCGTGAACTCGCACAGCGCGCTCGCAACCGTCTCGCGGGAGAGGACGAGCCGACATCGTTCGAGAGCCTTGCTTACACCTCGGACGGCGTGGAGATCCCTGTGCGCGTCACCGTCGTCGTGCTCGACCTCCCCGACGGCCCGCTGATCATCACGTTCGTGACGGACATGACCGAGCAGCTCAATGCCGAGCGGGTCCTGCGCGAGAGCGCAGCGCAGTATCGCGTCCTGTTCGAGAACTCGCCCGTCGCCCTGTTCGAGGAGGACTTCTCCGAGGCGCGGAGGTTCATGCTCGATCTCGAGGTACCCGCCGAGGAGCTAAGGGACTACCTCCTCGGCAATCCCGACGTGCTCGCACAGGCCGTGGCGGGCATGAAGGTCGAGCGCGTGAACCGGACCACGATGGAGTTGTGGGGGGCGAGGGACGCGAGCGAGCTCAGGGGCGGCCTCGATCCCTACGTGCTCGAGGTCAACCAGGAGCTCTACGTGCTTGAGCTGCTCGCGGTAGCCAAGGGCGAACAGCGCTTCTTCGGCGCGGCCGAGATGCCCGCACTCGACGGGCGCATGATGTTCGCCAACATCTACTGGAACGTCGCGCCGGGCTACGAGGACACCTTCGGCAAGGTCTTCGTGTCCATCATCGACCTGAGCGATCAGCGACGCATGCAGCTGCAGCTCGAGCGCTACAAGGACAGCCTGGAGACGCTGGTCGAGGAGCGGACGGCGGAACTGACGCTCGCCAACCGTGAACTGGTCGAGGCGACCAAGGCCAAGGACAAGTTCCTTGCGGCCATGAGTCACGAGCTTCGGACCCCCCTGAACTCGATCATCGGTTTCTCGGGCACGCTGCTGCAGGGGCTCGCCGGCGAGCTCAATGAGGAGCAGCAGCGCCAACTCTCCCACGTCGAGCGATCGGGGCGGCACCTTCTGCGACTCATCAACCAGGTGCTCGATCTCGCGCGCATCGAGGCGGGGCAGGAGGAGCCGGAGCTCGAGACCTTCGAGGTGGCGGCGCTCGTCGGCGAGGTCCTCGGCGATGTCACGCCCCTTGCCGAGGAGAAGAGCCTCACGCTTGCCTCGGACACCGAGGAGGCGCCGGACCGCATGCACGGCGACAGGGACCGGCTCAAGCAGATCATCCTCAACCTGCTCTCCAACGCGATCAAGTTCACGGTGAACGGAGAGGTCCGCCTTGCCGCCTCGGCGCAGGCGGACATGGTCGTGTTCCGCGTGAGTGACACCGGGCCGGGCATCCCCTTCGACGAACAGACCCTCGTGTTCGAGTCGTTCCACCAGATGCGCACCGAGGCGGGCCACAAGCCGGCAGGCACCGGGCTGGGACTGTCGATCAGCCGCGAGCTCGCGCATCTCCTCGGCGGGGAGATCACGCTCGAGAGTACGCCCGGCGAGGGCTCGTGCTTCATCGTGCGCATGCCGATCACCGCCGGGAGCGCTGCGGAACCGGAGCCCGAGGCAACGGGCGAACATCCGCAGCGGGACTAGGGTGGTCTGAGCCAAGGACTGCCCGTTGGCTTCGCCGTCGGGGTGGACATCATCGACGATCTGGTGCGTCGCACCAATGATGCGGGACGCGCGGGCCCTAGTCGCGCGTGCGCAGTTGGCGCAGGAATGCGTGGTGTTCCACGGCGAAGTTGCCCGTGACCCGAGTGCCCGCCGGCACATCGCGCGTCACAACAGCGCCGAGTGACACCTCGGCATCGTCGCCCACATTGAGTCCGTTGGAGACGCATGCGAGCGGCCCGATCCAGACGCGATTCCCCAGCGACGTGCTTCCGGCGATGACCGCGCTCGCGGCAATCATCGAGCCGCTACCCACACGCACGTTGTGAGCAATATGTACGAGGTTGTCGAGCTTCGCGTCCCGTTCGATGATCGTGTCGCCGATCGTGCCGCGATCGATGACCGAATTGGCCCCTATCTCAACACCGTCTTCGATCTCGACGCCGCCCAGGTGTGGAAACTTCACCGGGACTCCGTCTTCGTCTCGCTCGTAGCCGAAGCCGTCTGATCCCACCGTAGTCCCCGCATGTATGGTCACGCCGTCGGCGATGCGTACTTCATCGTAGATGTGAACGCCCGCATGCAGTACGCAATCGTCGCCGATCGAGCATGCCCCGATGGTGCAGCCGGGGCCTACATGTGTCCCCTTCCCGATCCTTGCGTTCGCGGAGATGAGCGCCGATGGGTGAACGCCAGCTTCGGGGCGGGTCGCGAACAGCGCATTCACGAGACGCATGAAGGCCAGGCGTGGGTTATGCGCGCGGATGACCAGTACGGCCGACAGGGATTCGGCTTTCACATCGAGAGAAGCCGGAATGACTACGACGGCGCTGACCAACGCTTGTGCCGCCGCAACGCCTTCGTCGCCACGGTACCTGACGTAGGCGAGGCCGGTAGGCGAGGGCGAGTCAAGGGTGGTTGGCCCGGTGACTTCGCGATCGAGTCCGGAGGGGTCGACGAGAATTGCCTCACAGCCCTGGGGCAGGGCGGCACGGACACTTGAGACGGTGATCATCGGGTGCCTCTCGGCTAGATCCTGTATCGGTACACCTGGAACGCCTCCGCCAGTTCGGAATCGACCTGAATGCCCCGCACGCGCGCGAGTGATTCAATGAACTCCTGGGTGAAGTAGCTGCGCGCGAGGCTGAACTGCGATTCGTAGCACTGGAGAGTCCGCCACTTCTTCTCGATGTGGCGTTGCTTGAGTACGACGAAGGCGTGAGTCGTGAACGTGATGTGGTTGCGGGGCAGCTCATAGCCCAGGATCGATGCGTTTCGGAATGCGCGCAGTCCCTCTATGTGCATGACTTGATGATCCTGATGTACGTCTTCCCCGGAGGGCAGAAAGACCATGTCGGGGGAGATCTCCTTCTTGAGCGTGATCAACTGCTCGAGAACCTCCTGGCGATAATCCATCAGGCGACGCACGGGATATTCGAAGACGTAGCGGCGTTCGGACGGGACTCCCATGACATCCATGGCGGAGTGGAACTCGTCGCGCAGGAGCGTCTTGGGGGCGCCTTCGGGTAGGGAGTCTTCGGCAGACGAGAAGGCCGCCACGTGAACATCTCGGCCTTCTTCAAGGAATCGCGCTATCGTGCCGCCGCAGCCAATCTCTGCATCGTCGGTGTGGGGGGCCAGGATGAGTATGCGGTCCACGTCAACCTCCAGAGCAGCGGTTCTGTCGCCACGGTGCCCACAATAGTATAGAAGCTACCGGTAGAGCGTACAGGTGCGTGGGGCGCGGTTCGCATAGGGTATCATTCTTCGGTACAGTCGACTGCCGCCCAAGTAGCCCGGAAAGGGTGTCTCGAATCATGGGAAACCGTTCGAATGAATCCTTCGATGCCGCCTGCAACCTGATTCCGGGCGGCGTGAACTCACCGGTCCGCGCGTTCAAGAGCGTCGGGTGCTCACCGATCTTTTACGACCGGGCCAAGGGCGCTCGCGTGTGGGACGTCGACGGCAACGAGTACATCGATTTCGTGGCCTCATGGGGCCCGATGATCCTCGGCCATGCGCCCGACGCGGTGCTCGACAAGGTCCGGGAGCAACTCGAGCGCGGCACGAGCTACGGCGCACCGACGCTCATCGAGGTCGAGATGGCCGAGGCGGTCATCAAGGCGGTCCCGAGCGTCGAGATGGTGCGCTTCGTCTCCAGCGGCACAGAGGCGACCATGAGTGCGATCAGGCTCGCCCGTGGTTACACCGGCCGCGAGAAGTTCATCAAGTTCGATGGCAACTACCACGGCCACTCCGACGCGCTGCTCGTCGCGGCGGGTTCCGGCCTGCTGACCCTCGGCATCCCGAGCACGCCGGGTGTGACCGCCGGCGCCGCGGGCGACACGATCGTGCTGCCCTACAACGACCTTGACTCCGTGCGTGAGACGCTCGAGGCGCAGGGCGAGAAGGTGGCCGCGATCATCCTCGAGCCGGTGGCCGCCAACATGGGAGTCGTGCTGCCCAAGCCCGGCTATCTGCAGGGCCTGCGCGACCTGTGCGACGAGTTCGGCGTCGTCCTCATCTTCGACGAGGTCATCACCGGATTCCGGCTCGCGCTCGGCGGCGCCCAGGAGTACTACGGCGTGATGCCCGACCTCACCACGATGGGCAAGATCATCGGCGGCGGCTTCCCGGTCGGCGCGTTCGGCGGCAAGCGCGAGATCATGGAGTACCTGGCGCCCGTGGGCCCGGTCTATCAGGCCGGGACGCTCTCGGGCAACCCGGTCGCGATGGTGGCCGGTCTCGCCACGCTCGAGGCCCTGAGCCAGCCGGGTGTCTACGAGGAGCTCGACCGCAAGAGCAAGCGCCTGGCGGACGGCCTGTGCCGTGCGGCGGGCGATGCGGCGATCCACACGTACTGCACCCGCGTCGGCTCGATCTCATGCATGTTCTTCACGCACCTCGAGGTATCGAACTGGGCGAGCGCATCCACCTCGGACACCGATCGCTACGCCAAGTACTTCCGAGGAGTGCTCGACGCCGGCTTCACGATCGCTCCGAGCCAGTTCGAGGCGACGTTCGTGGGACTCGCACACACCGACGAGGACATCGACGCGTACATCGAGGCGGCCTCGGCCGTCATGAAGACGCTGTGATCGCAGGGTAGGGCGTGGTCGGCCCGATGGGGTTCGGGTCGGTGATCGGGTGACCATCTTGAGGGGAGAAACGCATGTCATCGCATCGCAGTGTCATGTACGGAAGGTGGCCTTCGATAGTCCATTGCGGCCTGGCGGTGTCTCTCGCGCTTGCGCTCACGATGGCACTCTGTACCCCGGCCCGTGTCGACGCCGGCTGGGCCGGAACGACCGATCGTGCGAGCATCTCGGACACTGAGGCCGAAGGCAACGACCGATCACAGGACCCCGCCATATCGTCGGACGGGAGATTCGTCGCGTTCACTTCGTACGCCACGAATCTCGTGAGTTCCGATAGCAACAACGAGGCTGATGTCTTCATCCGAGACACCCTCAGCGGCACGACCGAGATCGTGAGCGTGGCCGACGACGAGTCGGCTTCGAACGGGTACAGCGGTGGGCCTTCCATCTCGAGCGACGGTAGGTACGTCGCGTTCTACTCGGAGGCGACGAACCTGGTCACAGGCGACACGAACCTGCGTCGTGACATCTTCGTACGCGACAGGCAGGCCGGCACGACGACGCGTGTGAGCGTGCGCACTGACGGGGGACAGGCGTCGAACACGAGCACATACCCGTCGATCTCTGCCGACGGCCGGTACGTGGCGTTCGCCTCCTCGGCCAGTGATCTCGTCACAGGCGACGTGAACGGGTATCGGGACGTGTTCGTTCACGACCGCCAGACGGGAACCACGCTGCTCATCAGCAGGGGCCCCGGCGGGGTCATCGGGAACAACGAGTCCAACTGGCCCACGATCTCGGGTGACGGGCAGTGGGTCGTGTACCAGTCGACAGCGACGAACCTCGTGTCCGGCGACACCAACGCCAAGTCCGACGTGTTCATCCGATCGCTCGTGACCCTCGCGACCGACCGTGTGAGCCTCAGCGACTCGGAGGCTCAGGTGCTGGGCGACAGTCTGGCCGCCTCGGTATCGAGCGATGGTCGATTCGTGGCGTTCTCGTCGGAGGCCACCAGCCTCGTTGCTGCTGACAACAACGGTCACAGCGATGTGTTCATCCGGGATCGCACGCTTGGAGTGACCGAGCGAGTCAACGTGAGCTCAGACGAGCAGCAGGTCTCGGTGTCTTCGTGGACCGAGGACTACCTCAGGCCCACTGTGTCTGCCGACGGTCGATACGTGGCGTTTCGCTCTGATGCCCCGAACCTGGTCGCGGCCGACGTGAACGGCATGTCCGACGTGTTCGTACGCGATCGGCAAGCGGGGACGACGAGCATGGTGAGCGTGAGCACCGGAGGTCGGCAAGGCAACGACAACTGCTGGGGGCAGAGTCTGATCTCAGCGAATGGTCGGTTCGTTGCGTTCGACACGGATTCCCACACCCTGCTCAACGACTCCAACGGCTACACGGACGTGTATGTGCACGACATGGTCGGCGACTCCGTGCCGTCGGTCTCGGTCTCGGGGGACGACCGATATCAGACTGCGATCGATGTCTCAAAGAAGGCCTTCCCCGATGGCCTCGAGCCCTCGAGCACTCGCAGCGTCATCATCGCCACGGGCCGCAACTGGCCTGACGCGCTCGGCGGCGTGGCGCTCGCCGGTGTACTCGATGGGCCTGTGTTGCTCGTGGACACCCATTCCATATCGCAGGCGGTGCTCGACGAGATGTCTCGGCTCGGCGCGAACAACGCAATCATCCTGGGCGGTGACAGTGCGGTCGGGCCCGAGGTGGAGGCGGTGCTCATCGATCGGCTTTCGGAGTACAACGTCGAGCGCATCGAAGGCGCGGACCGCTACGTGACGGCTGACAAGATCGCGCAGCGGGTCATCTTCGAGAAGGGGTACTACGACGGCGTGGCGTTCGTCGCAACGGGCGGCAACTACCCCGACGCTCTGGCGGCGGCACCGTTGGCGGCTGCCAACGGCTGGCCCTTGTTCTTGTCCAGCCCCACACAGGGCCTTTCCCCGGGTACGAAGACCGCCATGGCTGCGGTGACCCATGCTGTGCTGCTGGGTGGCACCGGTGCCGTTCCGGCCTCGGTCGAGACCTACTTGGATGACGAACTCGGGGCCGGGGCCGTCGAGCGATTGAGCGGGGCGGATCGTTACGCCACCGCGGTCGACGTCGCCTCCTATGGGGTGACTGACGCGGGGCTCGGCTGGAACCGGGTCGGGCTCACGACGGGCGAGAAGTTCCCCGATGCCTTGGCCGGTGGCGTGCTGCAGGGTAGGGCGGGGTCGGTGATGCTGCTCACGAAGTCGGCAACCTTGAGTCCGGCCGCGCAAGACGCGCTGACGACAAACAGCGCGGCAATCACCACCATCACGTTCTACGGCGGGCCTTCCGCGCTGAGCCAGACAGTGCGGGATGCGGCCTCGGCCGCTGTGGAGTAGTCGCCGATGCGTCCGAACGCGGCCCAAAGGCCGGTCGGTGCGTCCTGAGGTGGGCTAGTATAGGCGAGTCGCTCGTCAACGTCGTTTGCGGAGAGGTGTCGAACCGAACATGAAGGCCATCATTCCTGCCGCGGGTCTGGGTACCCGGTTCCTTCCGGTCACCAAGTCGCAGCCCAAAGAGATGCTGCCGATCGTCGACAAGCCGGTGATCCAGTACGTGGTCGAGGAGGCCGCTGCGGCCGGAGCCGACGACATCCTCATCATCACCGGACGGGGCAAGCGCGCCATCGAGGACCACTTCGACCGCTCGATCGAGCTCGAGGACCTGCTCGAGCGCGCGGGCAACACCGCGAAACTGCGCGAGGTCCGCAACATCTCCGAGATCGCCGAGGTGTTCTACGTGCGCCAGAAGAAGCCGCGGGGCCTCGGCCACGCGGTCATGTGCGGGGCGCCGTTCGTGTCCGACGGGGAGCCGTTCTACGTGATGCTCGGCGACGTGCTCGTGCCCGGGAACGATTGCCTTCCCCGACTCAAGGCTGCCTACGACAAGTACGGAGCGTCGGTCGTGGCGGTCACCAACGTCGAACGTCACATGGTCTCCCGCTACGGCATCATCGCGGGGGAGGAGGTCGAGCCCGGCGTGTGGAAGGTCTCCGACCTGATCGAGAAGCCGTCGCTCAACGAGGCGCCCTCACAGATGGCGCTCTTTGGCAGGTATCTGCTGACGCCGACCATCCAGGACCTGCTGCCCAAGATCGAGCCCGGCTATGGCGGCGAGATCCAGCTGACGGATGCGGTGCGGGAGCTCGTCAAACACGAGCCGGTGTACGCGGTCGTGGTCGACGGCCAGGGCTACGACACGGGCAATGTGCTCGCGTGGCTGGAGGCCAATGTCGCGCTGGCGCTGTCGGATGCGGACCAGGGACCGGACATCCGTGAGATGCTCAACCGAGTGCTCGGCAGCGTCGGTTAGCGGCGTTCGTCAGACCGCTTCGGCGACGAACCAGTAGTAGTAGCCCTGCTCACACCGGCGGATCGAGAAGCCCGCCGAGGAGAGGTGGGCTTCGAGGTCCGAGACGTCTAAGGCATCGATGCGCGCCATGCCCACGCGCCGGATCCAGGCGCCCATAGGACCCGGGGCGATGCGATGCAGGGTCGGTCCGACCTTGCGGCCGAGCTTTCGCAGGGTCGACTTGACGTGGCCGTACTTGAGGACGTCGTACTCCTCGAAACGCCGATCCACGAACGCGTTCGAGACCAGATGACCTCCTGGTCTCAACGAGCCGCGGATCCCGGCAAGCAGGCGCGGGAGGTCCGAGACGTGGTGCAGGAAGTCCATGCACATGACGATATCGACGGTCCCCGGAAAGCGCGTGTGCACCTCGTATGCGTCGCCTTGCACGTACTCGATGCCTTCACGATCCGCGAGGTACTCACGCGTCTTGCGCAGTGTCTCGGGGTTGAGGTCCCACATCGTCAGGTCTGCCGGTCGCCCGAGCGCGTCGAGTGCGGCCGCCGCGAGTCGGCCGGTGCCGCACGCGACGTCAAGGATGCGCGGGCGATCGATCCCGGTCGCGTGCTCGGCAACCGCCTCCGCCGTCAGTCGCTCCTGTCTGAGCCATTCCTCGCGTACCGGAAGGGGGACGGTATCCAGTTCGCTGTATCGGTCCCACGTGGTCTCTAGCCAGTACTCGGTGCTGTCGAACTCGATCACGACGTTTCTCCCTCGTCTGTTGCGAGCAGGTCTTTCAGTCGCGCCTGGGCCAAGGAGATGGTGAAGGCGCTGCCGTACTGGTAACCGCCGTCTTCGAGCCACTGCGCAAGGCGGTCGTCGAACGCGTCGACGAAGAGCACGGCGTCCTGGCTGTCCGTCGGGTGGCTCACCTCCCAGTTCGCGATGATGCTCTTCTTGAGCCGACGACCGGCCTCAGGGTCCTCGATGCGCGCCAGTAGCGCGATGCTGGTGACCCCGTTCATGCCGTCCATGCCGAAACCGAGGCGCTCGAGCGTGAACAGGCCGCGTGTGTGGAGGTCCAGCAGTTCGCGTGCGGGTTCAAGCTCAAGGAACCACAGGGGGTCCGTGCGTTTCGTGGAGCCAAGCGCGATGAGGTCCTCGAAGTCAAAGAGCTCCTCGCAGTACTCCTTCACGTAGTTGTAGAAGAACGGCCCGATCTCGCGAGCCGCGGAATCCGGGACGGGGGCGAGGCCGAAGTTCGGAATGACGGCACGTGTCCCGCCATAGGTCACGGTCGCATGCGAGCGGGACTGTATGAGTAGGTCGTATCCGTGCTCCGTGCGGACGGCGAGCGCGGCCGTGCATCCCACCGAGAGCGGCTTGAGCGTCGCCTGCTCGGCTTCGGCCAGTGTGGCGAGCGCGCGGTCCCTGATCGGCGTCTTATGGAAGCGGGGACGCGCCACCTCCGCGAAGGTCTCTTCTTCGAGGGCCGCCAGTGCCGTTACCATCTGGAAGTAGCGGCAGACGCCGTACAAGATGCGAGGAGTGCCATCCGGTCCGATGGTCACCTCGTCGAGATAGAGCGTCGGGTCGTCGAAGAGCGTCTGGCCGAGCGCCTCGCGCCGCTTGATGATCTTCTCGTCGACGGGGAAGTGGCGTCGCCCGTGCGGGGCCGGATCGAGGATGTCGTCATCGTCGGGTGCGATGATCGCGTTGTTCTGCCACTCGGGTCGCGTAAGGAACGGCAGCGTCGCTTCGGTCTTGCCGATGCGGCATCGGTAGAGTTCATCGCCGACACCCTTCTGCTCGTAGTAGCCCAGCAGCCAGGTGGTGACGGCGCCACCCTCCATGAGCGCCCGGCGTCGGGCGATCTTGCGTTCGCTGGAGCGTGTGCTCCAGGCGCGGCGCCCCCACTGGAACAGCTCGTTGACGAGATATCCCACGACCGCGCCTGCGACCAGCAATACCGCGTCGTACATGTGCTCCCCAACCTCGTGTGCGACGACGTCGAGTGTATCAGAGGAAACGTATCGACGGCCCTTGGTGGTAACGCGCCGCTTCGGTGGATGGTGCGGTAATGTATTGCGCAGGCCGCAGTCCTGACCGTCCCACGGAAGGTGCTCATGCGTATCATCGTCGTGATAGGCGCCCGCCCCAACTTCATCAAGGTCGGGCCGCTCATGCCGGCGCTCGCGCAGGCGGGGCACGACGCCGCGCTCGTGCACACGGGCCAGCACTACGACAGCATCATGTCCGACGTGTTCTTTCGCGATCTGTCGCTGCCCGAGCCGCGATGGTACCTCGACGTCGGCTCCGGCACGCACGCGGTACAGACCGGCACGGCGATGATTCGTTTGGAGTCCCTTTTCGCCGAGGAGAAGCCCGACGCGGTCATCGTGGTGGGTGATGTGAACTCCACGCTAGCGGGAGCACTCGCGGCGGTGAAGGTGGGTGTGCCCGTGGTGCACCTTGAGGCAGGACTGCGTTCGTTCGACATGTCGATGCCCGAGGAAGTGAACCGCCTCGTTGCCGACCAGTTGTCGGCGATGCATCTTGCTCCGGGGGCCGATGCGGTCGAGAACCTCACACGCGAGGCTGTAGACCCCGCGCGCGTGCACCTGGTGGGCAACATCATGGCCGAGTCGCTGCTGCGCAACCGCGAGCACGTAGCTGCGCGCGACGCGTCCGCGGCGTATGGGTTCGAGGCGGGAGACTACCTGCTCGCCACGATCCACCGGCCCGAGAACACCGACCATCCCGAGAACCTGGGCGAGATCGTGGCGGCACTCTCCTCGGCTCCGCTGCCCGTCATCATGCCGGTGCATCCGCGTACGCGGCCGCTGCTCCAGGAGTATGGGATCGGGCTCGCGGGTTCGAACGTCCGCGCGATCGATCCGGTGGGCTACCTCGACATGTTGTCCCTGCAGCTTGGTGCGGCCGGAGTGGTGACCGACTCAGGCGGCGTGCAGGAGGAGTCGTGCATGCTCGGCACACCGTGCGTGACCGTGCGGCGCAACACCGAGCGCGGCGTCACAGTCGAGGTCGGGGCGAACCGGCTCGTGCAGCCGGGCAAGCGCGAGATCCTCGACGCGCTCGACGAGGCGCTTGCGGCTCCGTGCGACTGGGAGCCGCCCACGTACTGGGACGAGCTCGTCTCTGCGCGCGTGGTCGAGGCGCTCTCGGGCGGGATCGTGCCGCTCGCGGGGTTCTAGCGCGGTGGGTGGCTGGATTCGACCCGCTATACTCTAGGCCGTTGCCGGTACCGATGTTCTCCGTGAAGCGAGATGGGTGTTGCCATGTTGAGTGACAGTGGACTGTTGATAACCGGAGGTACGGGTTCATTCGGCAAGGCGTTCACACGTGCCGTTCTCGACCGCCATCCAAACATACGGCGTCTCGTGATCTACTCGCGCGATGAACTGAAGCAGTATGAGATGGCTCAGTCGTTCCCGTCGGACCGCTATCCGAACCTCAGGTTCTTCATCGGCGATGTGCGGGACAAGGATCGCCTCTCGCGTGCGATGGAGGGCATCGACACCGTCGTGCACGCCGCTGCGCTCAAGCATGTCCCAGTCTGTGAATACAACCCGTTCGAGGCTATCAAGACGAACATCCTCGGCGCACAGAACGTCATAGAGGCCGCCATCGATCGAGGGGTTGGACGGGTCGTGGCGCTCTCGACGGACAAGGCTGCAGCTCCGATCAACCTCTACGGGGCAACGAAACTCGCGAGCGACAAGCTCTTCACCGCCGCGAACAACTTCCGCGGAGCACATGATGTCCGCTTCTCAGTGGTGCGTTACGGCAACGTCATGGGTTCGCGCGGGAGTGTGATCCCGTTCTTTCTGAACAGGCGCTCTGATGGTGCCCTGCCGATCACCGACGAGCGTATGACGCGCTTCAACATCTCGCTCGATGAGGGTGTCGAACTCGTGATGTACGCACTCGAGAACATGTGGGGCGGCGAGATCTTCGTACCCAAGATTCCGAGCTACAAGATCACCGATGTCGCTGAGGCTGTGTGCCCCGGCTGCGAGAAGCGTGTGGTGGGTATCCGGCCCGGCGAGAAGCTGCACGAGGAGATGATCACCGAGACGGACTCCTACTCGACGGTCGAGCTTGCGGACAAGTACGTCATCCTGCCCTCGATTCCGCTTTGGGACGTGGAGGAGTTCATGCGCACATTCGGTGGCTCTATGTGCGAGCCAGGGTTCAGCTACAGCAGTGGCAAGAACACCGAGTGGCTCTCGGTCGAGCAACTGAGGGAGCTCATCAGGCAGCACGTCGACCCGACGTTTGGGGTGTAGGTCGCGATGATTCCGTACGGACGCCAATCGATCTCGCAGGAAGATATTGCGGCGGTCGTCGAGGTGCTCGAATCGGAATGGCTCACACAAGGCCCGGCGATTGAGCGGTTCGAGGCGAAGGTCGCGGACTACTGCGGAGCCTCGCATGCGGTGGCGGTCTCCAGCGGCACGGCGGCGCTGCATGCTGCCGTGCACGCGGCGGGTCTCGGCTGCGGTGGCCTTCTCTGGACGTCGCCGATCAGTTTCGTGGCGAGCGCCAACTGTGGTCGTTATGTAGGCGCCGATGTGGACTTCGTCGACATAGACCCTGAAACACTGAACATGAGCGCGCAAGCGCTCGCCGACAAGCTCGAGGATGCCGAGCGTGCCGGTCGCCTGCCAGATGTGGTCGTGCCAGTGCACTTCGGCGGTTCCTCGGCGGATATGCACCCCATGCGTGAGTTGGCTGATACCTACGGATTCACCCTGATCGAAGACGCTGCACACGCGCTCGGGGGCCGCTACGGCGATACGCCCGTCGGGTCATGTGCGTTCAGCGAGATGACGACACTGAGCACCCATCCGGTCAAGCTCATCACGACGGGCGAGGGCGGCCTGGTGCTCACGAATGACGACGACCTGGCCGAGCGGCTTCGTCTGTTCCGCAGTCACGGGATCACGCGCGACCCAGTGCACATGCATGGCGATGCTCCGGGGGCTTGGTACTACGAGCAACTCGAGCTTGGCTACAACTACCGAATGACCGACATCCAAGCCGCGCTCGGTGCGAGTCAGATGGACCGACTCGACACGTTCGTGGCCGCGCGGAACGAGCGGGCCCGGCGCTACGACGCCGCATTCGCAGGCACGAGCGTCGGCACGCAGGTCGTCCTCCAGGGCAACCTCTCCGCATACCATCTCTACGTGATCCGAGTAGCTCCTGAGGTCCGAGGCGAGGTGTTCGCGCGGCTTCGCGGGCACGGCATCGGTGTGAACGTTCACTACATCCCGATCCACCTGCAGCCCTACTACCGTGCTCGCGGCTTCACGGAGGGCGCCTTCCCCAATGCCGAGGAGTACTACGCCGGCGCGATCACGATCCCGTTGTTTCCAGACCTCAGGACCGACGAGCAGGACCGCGTGATCGACGCCGTCCGACGAGCGCTCGGATAGGGGCTTCGGTGCGCACTTCGGACATGCGTGTGGTGTTCCTCACGGAGGCGGGCCGTGCTCAGGGGTACGGGCATCTCTCCAGATGCTGCGCGCTCTATGACGCGCTTGCGGCAATGGGCGGTTCCTGTGAGCTGGTTGTCGCAGGCGACGTTCCGGGACATATCGTCGAGGAGCGCTGCGCGCGTGCCTTCGAGTGGCGTGATGCGGATGTCGTCACGATGCTGTCGCGTGATGCTGATGCGGTCGTGATCGATTCGTATCTTGCTCCCCTGGGCGTGTATGTGGCCGCGTCATCCGCCGCCAGGGTCGCAGTCTACCTGGACGATACCGCCCGGTTGCAGTATCCCGCAGGTATCGTGGTCAACGGGAACCCGGAAGCGGGCACCCTCGGATGGTCGGGCGATGCGGATCGGCTCCTCGGCGTCCAATATCAACTGGTGCGAGCGGAATTCGCGAATGCTCTTCCGCATGTCATTGGCGAGACCGTCGGGTGTGTCTTGATCATGTCGGGCGGGACTGATGCTGGGCGCTCGCTTGAGGGCTTCAGCGCGGCGGCGCGGCGGGCGTACCCCGACGCGACACTCCGGGTAGTAGACACTCCGCAGACTGCACGCGAGCTTCGCGGCATCATGGCCGGGGTCGACATCGCAGTCACCGCCGCTGGTCAGACGTTGTATGAACTCGCAGCCTTGGGGGTACCCACTGTCGCGGTGGTCGTCGCGGACAATCAACTCTCACAAGCACATGCCTTTGCCAGCGCCGACGCGGTTCTGCTCGCCGGAGAATGGAAAGAGCCGGGTACGCAGGATGAGATCACGCGCCTGCTGCGAGCACTTGAGACCCCCGCCGCAAGGGCCCGGCAGTCCGCGGCAGGCAGTACACTCGTCGACGCGCGCGGTGCAGAACGAGTGGCTCAGAGACTCGGCGCATATCTCGGCCTGCCCGAGACGGGCGCGTCATCATGATCGTATTGGCGCTCGGGCCGGAGAATCCGTTGATTCGCGCGGCGATCGAGGCCGAGGGCGATTGCGTGGTCGCGGTGGATTCGCCTCTTCACTCCGGCGATCCGTTGCTCGACACGGCAGACTGCCTGGTGAGTTTCGGGTACCGACACCTGATTCCGGCAGAGGTCCTCGCGCCCTTCGGGGTCCGTGCCATGAACTTGCATGTCTCGATGCTGCCGTGGAACCGGGGTGCGGATCCGAACCTCTGGAGCTTCCTCGAGCAGACTCCCAAAGGGGTGAGCATCCACGTTCTCGACCCTGGCCTGGATACCGGCCCGCTCCTGCTCCAGAGGGCCGTGCGCATGGAAGACGCAGACACACTGCGCACCAGTTATGAGCGCCTGAAGTCCGAGATCGAGGACCTCTTCATCCAGCACTGGAGCGAGCTGCGAGCGGCAACCATCGCCCCAAGGCCGCAGGATGGCCTCGGAACCGTGCATCGCGTCGCAGACAAGGAGCGCTTTGCCGATCTGCTCACGCAAGGTTGGGACACTCCCGTTTCGGGATTGATCGGGGCCGCGCTGGAGCGGGGCGGGGCGTCCGGGGCAACCGCTGTGGCCGATCATCCCGCGAGGTCGCACGAGTTATCATCAGGGAATGAATGAGTCGATCCACATAGCAGACCGCAAGGTCGGCCCTTCGGCCCCGCCGTTCGTCATCGCGGAGATGAGCGGCAATCACAATTGCTCTCTCGAGCGGGCGCTCGAGATCGTCGATGCGGCTGCGCACGCCGGAGCGCATGCGCTGAAGATGCAGACCTACACCGCAGACACCCTGACGCTCGATGTCTCGGGCGATGCCTTCGTCATCACCGACGAGAACTCGCTTTGGTCGGGTCGCTCGCTGTATCAGTTGTACGAGCAGGCTCACACTCCCTGGGATTGGCACGGACCCATCTTCGCGCGAGCGCGCGAGCTTGGCATGATCGCCTTCTCCACTCCTTTCGACGAGACCGCCGTCGACTTCCTTGAGGACCTGGGTGTGCCGTGCTACAAGATCGCCTCATTTGAGAACGGGCACGTACCGCTGATTCGGAGGGTGGCGGAGACTGGCAAGCCCGTCATCATGTCCACCGGAATGGCGACACGAGATGAACTTGATACGGCCGTACAGGCCGCACGGGATGCCGGATGCAAGGAACTGATCCTGCTGAAATGCACGAGTACCTATCCGGCGGATCCGACGGACACCAACCTCATGACGGTCCCGGATATGCGCGAACGATACGGGTGCCAAGTGGGCCTGTCCGACCATACTCTGGGCATCGGGGTCTCGCTGGCGGCGGTCGCGCTTGGCTGCACGGTCATCGAGAAGCACTTCACGCTCGCTCGGGCCGATGGCGGAGTCGACTCGGCGTTCTCGATCGAACCGGATGAGCTCGCCGAACTGGTAGAGCAGAGTGAGCGCGCCTGGCGTGCTCTGGGCAGTGTCGTCTACGGTCCTACGGGGGCCGAGGAGGCCTCGGTCCAGTTCCGAAGGTCCCTATACATCGCGGAGGACATGCACGCGGGCGACGAGTTCACGAGCCAGAACGTGCGTGTCGTGAGACCGGGGTATGGTCTCGCGCCCGTGCACTACGATGAGATCATCGGAAGACGTGTGGCACGGGACGCCTCGAAGGGTACCCCGGTCTCATGGGATCTCGTGCGATGAGCCGTACTGTTGTCGTTGCACAGGCGCGTATGTCATCGACTCGGCTGCCAGGCAAGGTCCTCATGGATCTGGCTGGTCGCCCGGTCATAGATCACGTCGTCGATCGCTGTCGTCGGGCGGAGCTTGCGGACGAGGTATGGGTCGCCACCACTACCGATCCGTCCGATGATGTGCTGGCCGAGCATCTGCGCGAGCTTGACGTGCCGTTCGTGCGGGGTTCCCTGGATGACGTGCTGTCTCGCTATGTACTCGCTTCGGAGCGCGCCGAAGCGCACACCGTGGTGCGCGTGACGTGCGATTGCCCGCTCATCGACCCCGAGGTGATCGACCGGGTGATCGAGGCATTCAATGAGGTACCTGAGGTCGACTACTGCAGCAACGTGCTGGTGCGTACATATCCCATCGGGATGGACACTGAGGTGTTCTCGCGCGCAGCGCTGGAGCGGGCCGCCGTTGCGGCCGTTGCGGCTCACGAGCGCGAGCATGTGACCCCATACATCTACCAGCATCCCGACGGGTTCCGTCTGCGGAATGTGGAGGCGCCGCCTTGGGCAAATCGACCCGAACTCAGGCTTACCGTTGATGAGATGGCTGACCTGGAGATGATGAGGGCGCTGGTCGGGTGCGCACGGCGGACTTCGTCACTGCAAGATGTTATGGGTGTGCTTGACGCGAACCCAGCCATCGCCCTCATGAATGCCACAGTCGATCACCGGCATGTCGAGAGGCCGGCAAGCTGGTGATCGGGCACAAGTGCGACATCCTGAACCTGGAGTGGAGCAGCCGCGGGCGCGATATTGACATAGTCGAACCGGTTCTCAGCTGTCTCGAGCTTGAGTACGGGCTATCGGTTGCGCGAGACAGCATCGCGAATGCGGGCTGGAAATTCATCTCCCATCGGCCCAGGCTCTTCCTGATCGCGGACCAAGGCGGGGGTCGCACGAACTTCGAGGCGGTGAAGTTGGCTGCGAACCTCGGTATTCCGGTTGTCACCATGAGGTCGGAAGGCATGTTCCCAGATGACGCCGACACGGTGCGAAGGATGTTTTGGGGCTGGAACGACGAGTGTCGACTCTATGAGGCTCTCCATCTTGAGTGGTCCGAGCGCAATCTGGCGCTTTCGCGGGCCTACGTACCGGAAGCGGCGAACGCTGACATTCGGGTTTCGGGAGCAACAGGATTCGATCGGTTCATGATGATGCGGCACGAGACGGCTGCGGAGTTGATGGAGCGACGCGGAGTATCGGCTTTCGAGCGCGTCATAGGTGTTGCGGGCTGGACCTTCGATCATGTTCTGGGCGACTACTACGCCACGCATTCTGAGGTCGTCGACACGGTGTTGGGCGGACCCGACATGGTCGCGCGCCATCGAGAAGCGCTGCCGAGGCTACGGCGGATCTATCGCGAGATGATCGCGTCCATGCCTGAGACGCTCTTTGTTCTGCGGTCTCATCCAGGCGAGACCGAGGAGGAGTACTCCGAGTTTGCTGGGCTCGACGAGTTGCCCAACGTCATCACCTCCAAGCGCGCTGACGACAATATCGCCGACCTGATCGCGGCTTCGAGTGTCTGGATCGCGTATGAGAGCACTACATGTCTTGAGGCATGGTTGCTGGGGAAGCCGACCCTGTTGGTGAACCCGCTCGGTCGCGACTTCAGGCGCGCACGGATCGCAGAGGGCAGCCCAGCGGTCGCGACCGCACATGACTTGATGGAAGCACTGACAGCGTACTTCGCTTCGGGGGCCTTACCCGGCTTCGAGGAGCGGGCCGATGCGCGTCGGTCGCTCGTGGCGGAGACGATAGGCTGGGCGGACGGGCGCAATCATGAGCGCGCCGCGGCACATGTGGCCAGCGTGATGGACCGTGCCATGACTCGCAACATCGACTGGTGGACGATACGCCGGGTCCTTGGCGCGATGCGCACAGCGCTTGTCCTTCGCCTCGGTATGGGCCACATAACCGCCTCGCTGCGCGCCGTCGAATCCATGGGTCGGAGATTCAACGCGACCGAACGCATGCGCGAGCGGGCAAAGTACATGGAGGCGATCAGACTTTGGCGGGACCGCCCATGAAGGTGACGATTCTCACAGACTCCATGGGTATGCCGAGCGCATCGACCGGTTCGAAGCGCAGCCACCCGTCTAAGTCCACGCCTTCGCGCGAACCCCGCCCTTGCCCCAGGTCTCACAGCGTCTGAAGCCGGCTTCAGCCAGCCACGATTCCATCGTGGCAAGGTCGGGGCAGTTGTTCGTGTACTCGGGTGTGATCGCATCGAATGTATTGATGATGACGTACATCATGAGGAGCTTCCTGTCGCGTCGCTCCGTCCATATCCGGCCCATGATGTAGTCGTTCATCTGACCCTGCAGGGTGCGGTAGTAGATGTTGCGCGGGTCGACGAACCCGAGGATGGCCGCGAGCTTGTCGCGTACGGTCCGTGACCCAAGCGCGTCGCCGAAACGCATGAGCGCGTACTTGATCCGTACCAGGCTCGGGGTGAGCGTCGCGATAAGGCGCCACGCACGCGCATCATCGATCTTGCGCGTGTGCTTGTAGTACCAGGGGTCGAAGTGCCCACCGTAAGATGTGACCGCGAGTTCGCCGCCGTCTCGCAGGAACGGTCGGACGGCCTTGAGGGTCGAGCGCGGTTCAGGCGTATGCTGGAGGACCTGGAAGAACCAGATTCTGTCGAACGCCCCTTGCCTGAGAAAGCCCGACGTGATGTCGCCCTGTATCACGTTCACGTTCGGTCTGGTGATCAGCGCGGCTGGGAGAGTGTCGACGGCATGTGACATGTCGACGCTGACGAGCGTCGCCCCCGTCGCCGCAAGCACCTCGGTGCAGTTGCCGGTTCCGGGGCCGATCTCAAGCACGGTCTGGCCCGCAAGATCCCGCGGCCATTCGAAGCCAAAAGGGCTCGCACCCTCTCGTGCTTCGCCGCTCTCATCGTAGTGGCCGTGAATCACGTTGGTGTGAAATGGTATCCCCGTGTAACTATCGCGCAGGATCTCGCCCGTCGCCTGCCACAACTCTCCCCACGAGTGGGAGTAGTTGGACCGATCGACGAACCGCGGGATGTAGTCCACGATCGGTGCCGTGAAGCTGCAGGCCATGCAGTCCAAAGACCCCTCGCGCACTTCGCCCGCTTCCTCGGACACGGTCGATAGCCTCAAAGGCGAAGCGCACTCGGGGCATTGGAGCATGCTCAGTAGGTGGGCTTTCATCGGATGCCTCTCTGGTCTCGTGCGATGCACACAAGTCTAGCCGATGGGGTCGTTCCATACGGGGTGATAGACTGCGACCGACGGAATGCGGCTGACGAAAGGGGACCTGCGGACGCATGTGCGGGATACTCGGGCTATGGACCGAAACCGGGGTCGCGGGTGCTCCGTTCCGAGCTGCCCTTGACCTCATGTCGCACCGTGGGCCAGACGACGAGGGCTACCTGGCCGCCGGTTCCGTAGCCGCCACGCAATACCGGGGCGATTCCTCGGCCAGCGAGGTCTGGGACCTGCCGCATATCGATGTAGCGCCCGAGGCGACCTTCATGATGGGTCAGCGTCGCCTGTCGATCATCGACACGTCCTTTCATGGGCGCCAGCCCTTCTCGGATCCATCGGGGCGCTATCACCTCGTCTACAACGGTGAACTGTTCAACTACGTCGAGCTGCGCAATGAGTTGCGGGCGCGCGGGCGCACCTTCGAGACTGCGTCCGACACCGAGGTGGTGCTGTCGGCACTGATGGAGTGGGGCGGCGACGCCTTCTCGCGCTTCAACGGTATGTGGGCGCTTGCGCTCTGGGATGACCGTGACAAGACAGTGATGCTGTCACGCGACCGATTCGGCATCAAGCCACTCTTCTACGCCCAGACACCCGGGCTCCTTGCCTTCGGTAGTACCACCCGGACGGTTCGGCGACTATCCGGCTCAGGCGCGACCCCGAACACGGCGAGCGTCGAGAGGTACCTGGACGCATGCCTGCTCAACGATACTGTGGCGACGTTTTGGACCGGGGTCGACGAACTCGAACCGGGAACCTTCGCGATCTTCGACGGCAAGGTCCTGCGGTCCGAGCGCTACTGGAGGTTCGAGCCGAACGCGATGCGTGTCGACGGCCGTGACGCCGTTGCCATGTTCGCTGAACTCTTCGAGGACTCGCTTCGGCTGCGCATGCGGAGCGATGTCCCCGTCGGGACCCTGCTGAGCGGCGGGCTCGATTCCTCGACTATCGTCTGCGCGTTGCACGAGCTCGGCCTCGTTCGACCGGGCATGTTCGAATCGTTCTCCGCCGTCTTTGATGACGACCGCTTCAGCGAACGCGCCTACGCCGAGGAAGTCGTAGAACGGGCCAAGCTCAAGCCTCACTGGGTGTATCCCGATGTGGAGGCCGTCACCGAACACCTCGACGACCTGTTCTTCCACATCGAGCAGCCGTTCAGATCACTCGCGGTCTTCTCGCAGAACCAGTTGTACCGGGCGGTCAAAGACGAGAGTGACATCAAGGTACTGCTCAATGGGCAGGGCGCAGATGAGCTCTTTGGCGGATATACACGGCACTACTATGTGATGTTCGGGCATCTGATTGCTCGCGGGCGTATCGGTAGGGCCGTCACGGAGATGCGTCGCTTCTCTGTCGCTCGGGGTGTGCCCCTTGCGCGCGTGCTTCGAAACACCCTCGGGCACGTCAAGGCCGCTGCGGGACGTCCCGACTACTTCAATGAGACGACCTTTCGAGAGGTCACCGGTAGCGCCCTGCGCGAGTATCTGGCCTATGACGACAGGAACTCGATGGCGGCTAGCGTGGAGGCTCGCGTTCCGTTCATGGACTACCGTCTCGTCGAGTACGCGTTCAGCCTTCCCGCCGATGAGAAGATCCACGACTTCAGCAACAAGCGCGTCGAACGTGTGTATGCCGAGTCGATAGTGCCTGCGAGAATCGTCGACCGCTCTGACAAGATGGGCTTCGTTTCGCCCCAGGAGATCTGGCAGCGCAATGAGCTCGCCGCGCCACTGAGGTGTTCGCGGGATGCGCTCAGCGAATGGATCAGGTCGGGCGTGCTCTCTGGTCGTGACGACCTGCTCTCGCGCATGGATCGCTACCTCGACGACCCGGCATCGAGTGACTGGGCGTTCGCATGGCGCGTCTACTGTCTCGATCGATGGACACAGTACGAGCGTGTGAGCCTCTAGGTATCTGCGCCCGGGTTGGTGTCGAGCAGAGTGATCAACCGTTCTGCAAGTATTGGGTAGGAGAACTGGCGAGTGGCCTGCGAGTCGATCGCCATGTCGGGATTCGATCGCCACGCTTGCAGCACTGTGAGCAGACCCGCACGTATCGCATCAGCTGTCTCCGCGTTGACACTCCAGCCCAACGAGTGCTCCGTGATCAACTGTTCGATCTCCCCGCCGTAGTTGAGACTGAGCGTCGGACGACCCGCGCACGCGTATTCGTAGATCTTCGTCGACAACGCGAACGGGGACTCTGCGGCGTTGAACTGCAGGCAGGCAAACGCTGATCCGATTTCGACCATCAGGTCTTCCGGCGCTATCCGGTCGCGTACGGACAGGACGCCGGATCCGATGAGGTCGGCGTATGAGCGCTTCAGATGTGCGGGGAAGCCCCCGTAGAACACGAATCGCAACTCCGGGAACTCGTCGCCCTTGTCCCGGATCACCTCCAGCAGCACCTCAAGTGGGCGCTCACGTCCGACGTAGACGTTGCCGGCGTGCAGAATCACCGGTTCCCGCTCGGTCGGTCTCGCCTCCCGGCGTACTTCCTGCGGGTCGCAGCCGTTGCGCAGGACGGCCACAGGACAGGTGAGGGCGCGTTCGCGCAGCATCTCCGCCAGCCCCTCGCTCACGGTGATTACGAGATCCGCCTGTGCAAGGACGTCGTCTTCCATGCGTAGTTGCCGGGCAGCCCGCTTGCTTGCCGGTGGAGCCGAGGGCGTCCAGGGGTCGCGGTAGTCCACCACGAATCGTATGTCCGGTCGCTGCTTCTTGACCTGGGCCGCCCACCATACCGCCATGAAGGGGGCACCTGTCGCGATGAGGGTGTCGATGTCGCGGTCCGCTAGGGTACGTCGTATCTCCTTTGCAGAGCGTCGCCAGAAGCGAGCCTCCTCGAAGAGCGCCCAGCCCCGCACGTACCGCGTCAACACGCGTTCGACGAACCAGCCGATTCTGCCGAACAGGGTCGAGCGGTCGAAGCGGGCATACCAGAGTCGATGCAGGCCGAAGCACGGTATCCTGTGCACATGGATGTTGGTGTGGTCGATATCCGAAATCCCTGCCGCCCCGGCGCCCCAGTAGGTCGTGAACACGTCCAGTTCGACACCCTGGATCGCCAGGTACTTGGCCAGTTTGGTCCAACGACGCGCCCCGACTTGCTCGTAGGGCGGGAACTTGAATGAAACCAGTGCTATACGTTCGGGCATGGTCACTTCCGCAGTTTACGTTCGGATTACGGCACACACGGGTTTCGTAGGCCCTCGGCGTTCTATGCGATAGTACCGAGAGACGCGCCATCGAACCAGGAAAGGCAGGACGTGACCGCGCAGAAGGACCCGCTCCGCATTCAGGCCATCGCAAGGATGATGCGCCGCCTTGCGATGCGACCGGTCGAGGTCGTACTGCTCGTCTGCCTGGCCCTCCTCTACGCAGTGTTCGAGGGGTTCGGCCTCAGTCTCCTGATGCCTATACTCGACTACGTCGATGAAGGGGCCGCCGCATTGTCGAGTGGCGGCTCGGGTGTCGTATGGACAGGCCTGTTCAAGTTCGTGGAGTTGCTTCACCTGCCGGTCACGCTCGTCACGTTGCTCGTGCTGGCGTTCATCCCGATTCTGCTCCGGCAGGTGGTGCAATACTGCAACACCTGGTACACCGCCATCGTGCAGGCGCGCGCGGTCACCCGACTTCGTTCGCGGGGGTTCGGTGCGCTTGTTCACGGTGACCTTGCGTTCGTCGCCGGCCAGGATCACGGGCATCTCGTCAGTTGGCTCACTCAGCAGAGCACGCGGGCGGGTCTTGCCATTCTCTCGTTCGTCAAACTGATCTCCGACGCCGTGCTTGTCGTCGTATATGTGGCGCTGCTGGTTGCGATCGATGTCCGGCTCACAGCGATCGCCGTCGTGCTGCTCGGTCTCATCGCCGTCGTCGTGCGCGGGAACCTGCAGCGGTCCAAAGCACTGGGCAAGGAGGCCACGGGGTTGTTCAACGCGGCGTTCGCGCTCATCGACGAGCGCGTGGGTGCCCTGCGATTGATCAAGATGCGTGGTCAGGAGGACCGCGAGACCGCACTGGTGACCGATACCGTGCGAGCGATGGAGTTCACACAGGTCAAGGTCGCTCGTCTGAGAGCCATGCTTGAGGTGATCATCGATCCCGCCCTGATGTTCGGCGTGTTCGTGATCGTGTGGGTCGGCGTGGAGCGATTCGGGGTCACGCTCGCGAGCCTGGGTTTGTTCATGTTCATCCTTCTTCGTCTGAATGCGAAGGCCAAGGAGTTCAATCTGGATCGTCAGCAACTCTCGACCTACATAGAGAGCCTTGACTACGTGTATCGCACGATCGAGCTTGCTGAAGGATCGCAGAGCATCATGAGCGGCCACCGTCAGTTCGAGGGCCTTCGGAGTGCCATCCGTTTCGAGGACGTGTACTTCGCATATGAGTCCGGTGACGCAGCTGCTCTGGTGCTCAAGGGCGTGACCCTCGATGTACCGCGTGGTTCGATGATCGCCCTCGTCGGTCGTTCCGGCGCCGGGAAGTCAACCCTTGTGGATCTTGTTCCGCGTTTGCGACAGGCGACCGGCGGGACTGTGCTGATCGACGATGTACCGATCGAGGAATACGAACTGCACAGCCTGCGCCGCCGTATAGGCTTCATGTCTCAGGATGCGACGCTCTTCAATGACACAGTCATAGGGAATCTGACGTACGGTCTCGACACCGAGGTCTCCGAGGACGCCGTATGGGACGCGCTTCGCGGTGCTTACAGCGAGGACTTCGTGCGGGACTTGCCCGCTGGGCTTGAGACTCGGATCGGTGATCGAGGGATACGGCTTTCCGGCGGGCAGCGCCAGCGACTGGGACTCGCCCGTGTGCTCCTTCAGGATCCGGACATCCTCATACTCGATGAGCCCACGAGTTCGCTCGACTCGGAATCCGAACTCTACATCCAGAAGGCGCTCGAGGATCTACGCAGCAGGAAGACCGTCCTTGTGATCGCGCATCGTCTCTCGACCGTCCAGCGTGCCGACAAGATCCTCGTGCTCGAGGACGGCGAGGTCGTCGAGTCTGGTTCGCATGAGGAGTTGCTGCTTGGGAACGGGGCGTACCGCCGCCTATTCGAACTCCAGATGCAGGCCTAGTGACCGAGGGACATTCGGGAGTCGAATGCCGATGAGAGTCGTGATGCTGGTCCACAACGACATGCAGCGCGACGCCCGAGTGGACCGGGAGGCTGCTGCGCTTGCTTCCTCCGGGCACGAGGTCACGGTGCTTGCACTCAGAGGGGCCGATGCCTCGGATGTGGAACGTCGTTCCGGCTTCGAGATCCATCGTGTGGCTGAGGCGACAAGTTCTACGTGGCGAAAACCACGCCGCAAGGTCTCCGAAGCATTGACCAGACGCTCCAAGTTCGTCGACGCCGCTGCGCGCCTGAACCCTGATGTCGTGCACTGCCACGACACGGACACGTTGCCCACTGGTTGGCGCGTGGCTGGCAAGACGGGTGCGAGTCTCGTGTACGACGCGCACGAGCTCTTCCCGGACATGCTGGAGGGCCATGGAGCGGGGCCGCTTGCCGTCCGGTACTGGAGGCGCGTGGAGCGCTCGATCGTGCCGAGATGCGATGCGGTGATCTGCGTGAACGCGGAACGCGGGACTGTCTTGGCGTCGCGCTACGGGGTTCAGCCCGTGATCGTGCGCAATCTGCCGGATCTCGAGCCCGTCATCCACACCGGCAGGTTGCGCTCTGAACTGCCGATCGCTCCTCACGCCTTGGTACTGTTGTACCAGGGCGTCCTGAACAAGGGCCGCGGACTGGAGAACATGATCCGGGCCTGTTCAGGACAGCCGGACGTCGCATTGGTCCTGCAGGGCGACGGTACTGAATCGGCGATGTTGCGGGAACTGACAGCGGGACTGGGTTTGGAGTCTCGCGTTCACTTCACGGGATGGGTATCCCCGGACGACCTGCACGAGTATGCCTGCGACGCAGATTGCGGAATCGTCACCTATGAGCCCACTTCACTCAACAACCGACTTGCTGCGCCCAACAAGCTCTGGTCCTACATGATGGCCGGCATCTGCGTGATCGCATGTGATTTCCCCGGCCTTCGGGCGATCGTCGAAGGGGAGGACATCGGGTATCTGTTCGACCCCGAGCGGCCCGGTTCGATCGCCGAGGCGATCAACCGCATCATCGCGCATCCCGGCGACAGGGTCCGGAAGGCCGAGCATGCGAGGCGGGTGGCAGAAACAAGCGCGAACTGGGAGATCGAGTCGCAACGACTGACGGGGCTCTACCAAGGAATCGCAGATCGGCGCGCCTCCAGCCGGCAGGCCCTCTGATGCGACTTCTCCTCATCTCATACGAATTCCCGCCCAAGGGCGGTCCTGGTATTCAGCGGCCGCTCCAGATCGCCCGGCTGCTGGACGCCGCAGGCTGGGACGTGACCGTGCTGACGGTCAAGGATCCGCCGACCGCGGTTCTTGATCCATCCGCTGAAGCACAGATTCCCGCAGGGGTCCGAGTGGTTCGGGCGTGGTCGCTTGAGCCCACGCGGGTCCTGCAGTGGCTACGCCGCATGTCACGCCGTCCGGCGCCCCCGATCGGGGCGGGCGGCTACAGTGGCGCGCCGACTGGCGTGATCCGGTTCGTGCAGGCGTTCTTCCTGCCCGACGAGAAGCTCGGCTGGACGCCGTGGGCGGTCCGTGCCGCACTGCGCCAGCATGCTGAAGAGCCGTTCGATGTCATCCTGGCGAGCGGTCCGCCGTTCACTGCCTACCGGGTGGCATGGAAACTCGCTTCACGGCTCGGGGTCCCTTGGGTCGCCGATGTCCGTGATCCGATCGTCGACAACTACTTCTTCAGCCCACCCACGTCGGTGCACGCACACTACATGCGGAGGTTCGAACGCCGGATCGCGCGTAGTGCTGCTCGGGTGATTGCCGCGACACCTCAGATCCGGGACGACATCGCTGCGCGCAACCCTATGCCATCAGACCGAGTTCTCGCCATCACCAACGGGTTCGATCCCGAGCAGTTTCAAGGCCCAGCCCCGCTGCGCAATCGACGCGCATTCACGGTCTCCTATGTTGGCAGCTTCCTGAGCGGTTCGCCGTCCGAGCCTTTCCTCGATGCCGTGCGTATCGCGATCGATCGTGAGCCGAGTCTCGCAACTGACCTGCGCGTGCGTGTGGTCGGCCCAGCCGGTGACCCGCTGGTGGCAGCCGTCGGCTCCCGTGGGCTGGGAGACGTAGTCGAACTCGTCGGCTTCGTGCCGCACGATGTGGCGGTCACCGAGATGCGCTCGGCCGACGTGCTGCTGCTCGTGCTCGCGGACTTCCCTCATCTGCGCGCGGTGCTCACCGGCAAGCTCCCCGAGTACCTCGGCGCCCGTCGCCCCGTGCTCGCGCTCGTTCCCGACGGCGCCGCCCGCGACGTGCTCGTGCGCACCGGGGCCGCGGCTGTCGTCGCTTCGGGCGATGTCGAGGCCGCCGCAGAGGCGCTCCTCGGCATGTATCGGCAGTGGAAAGCGGGTGAGCTGCCCGAGCCGGATCCCGAGGTGGTCGCCGAGTTCGATCGCACGCGGCTCGTCGCGCGTCTCGGTAGTGTGCTCGAAGCGGTCGTGGGCGAAGGCGCGTAGCAGGACTCGCGCACGCGCACAGCCGCCCCGCCACTGATACCATAGGCGTCGGCGGGGTCTGCTTCAGGACCACCCCGCCGCGGTGACACGAATTCGGGAGACGCATGGAACTCGCAGGCAAGAAGGTGCTCGTGACGGGCGCCGACGGATTCATCGGCAGTCACCTCACGCAGGCGCTCGTGTCGCGCGGCGCCGAGGTGCGGGCGTTCGTCTACTACAACTCGTTCAACTCCTGGGGATGGCTCGACACGATCCCGGCCTCCGAGCGCGCGGCGCTCGATGTGTTCGCGGGCGACATCCGTGACCCCAACGGTGTACGCGAGGCGCTCAAGGGCTGCGACGTCGTGTTCCATCTTGCCGCGCTCATCGGGATCCCGTTCTCGTATCACTCGCCTGACAGCTACGTCGACACGAACGTGAAGGGCACGCTCAACGTCCTGCAGGCCGCCCGGGACCTCGATCTGGAGAGGGTACTCGTCACGTCGACCTCCGAGGTCTATGGGACCGCTCGCCAGGTTCCGATCCCTGAGTCGCACCCGCTGCAGGGACAGTCGCCGTACTCCGCTTCCAAGATCGGCGCCGACAAGATGGCCGAGGCATTCCATCTTTCGTTCGGGTTGCCTGTGACCACGGTGCGCCCGTTCAACACTTACGGTCCTCGGCAGTCGGCCCGTGCGGTCATACCCACGATCATCACGCAGTTGCTCTCCGGGGCATCGGAGATCCGGCTCGGTTCCCTGCGCCCGACGCGCGACCTGAACTACGTCTCTGACACGGCCGCCGGCTTCATAGCGCTGGCGGAAGCCGATGCCTCCGTCGGTCGCGTCGTCAATGTGTGCAACGGCAAGGAGATCTCGGTCGGCGACCTGGCGCACACACTGATCGGCATCGTGAACCCGGACGCCCGCATCGTCACCGACGATGAGCGCCTGCGGCCCGCCGACAGCGAGGTCGAGCGGCTCCTGGGTGATGCCACGCTCATGCGAGAGCTCACATCGTGGGCGCCCGAGGTCTCGCTCAGTGAGGGTCTCGAGCGCACCGTCGAGTGGTTCCGCGAGCCGGCCAATCTCGCCGGATACAAGGCGGACCTGTACAACGTCTAGACGGCGTGCGTTCGCGGCATGTCGGGAGATCGGGAGGTTGCGGTGAGAGCAGTCATCCTCGCAGGGGGCAAAGGCACCCGCCTGCACCCCTATACCGTGAGTTTCCCCAAGCCGCTGATGCCGCTCGGCGACATGCCTGTGCTTGAGATCGTCCTGCGCCAACTGGCCGCAGGCGGGTTTCACGACGTCACCCTCGCTGTCGGTCATCTCGCCGGCCTGATCGAGGCCTTCTGCGGCGACGGCTCCAAGTGGGGGCTGGCGATCGAGTACGTCTACGAGGACGAGCCGCTCGGCACGGCGGGCGCGCTCGCGGTCATGCCGCCGTCTGATGCGCCCTTCCTCGTGATGAACGGCGACGTTCTGACCACGATCGATTACGGGCGTCTCGTCGCGGAGCACGCGTCGAGCGGGGCGGTGGCCACAGCGGTCGCGACCCGCCGCGAGTTCCCCGTCGAGTTCGGCGTCGTGCGCACTGATGATGCCGGCGACCTTCTCGAGTGGGTCGAGAAGCCGGTTCACACCCACGATGTGTCGATCGGCGTCTACGTCCTGAGCCCTTCCGCGCTCGATCACATCGGCGCCGGGGAGTCCCTGGGGATGCCGGACCTGCTCGAGCGTATGCGGCGCGCGGGCTCACGGGTGCGCGTGGAGCGCACCGACGAGTACTGGCTCGATATCGGCCGTGTCGACGACTACGCACGGGCGCAGATGGACTTCGAGGCGATGCGCGACAGGTTCCTCGGGGGCGCATAGCCGGTGGGCCCCGAGACTTCCATACTCTTCCTGAACAACTACACCGGGGCCGGTCTCGGCGGTGGCGAGGTCCACATGCGCTCGCTGGTGCTCGCCGTGCGCGACGCGGGCGCGCACGTTGTGGTCGCCTGCGAGCCTGACACCGATGTCGCCACGGAGTTCGCGGCTCTCGGCGTCGAGGTGCGGCCCGTGACCTACTCGATCGCCAATCCCTTCGCGAGTGCCCGTCGCGCGCGTTCCATCGCCGAGGAGTCGCGCGCGAGCATCATCCACTCCAACGGCTGGCTCACCAATCTCGTGGCGCGGCTTGCGCGCGTGGAGGGTGGCCCGCGCATCGTCAACTCGATCCTGGTCGACCCGGATGCCCCCCGGCTGTCTGGCGCTTCGCGCGCCGAACAGGTCCTGCGCAACCGCTTCGATCGCTGGTCGCTCGGTCGCGCCGACGCGATCGTGCCCATCACGCACGCGGTCGCGCGCCAGATGGAGCGCCTCGGCGCCACGGCCGACAGGATCACGGTGATCCCGGGTGCGGTCGACGCGGACGCCGTTGTCGCGGATGCCGCCGGGATGGCGCCCGGTTTCGACGCGCTCGCCGGGTGTCGCTATGTCGGCATGGTCGGCAGGCTGGAGTCCGTCAAAGGCGCGGAGACGTTCCTGCGTGCGGCGGCTGAGCTCGCCCTGCTGCACGCGGACGTGCGTTTCGTCATCGGCGGCGCGGGTACGCAAGCCGGCGACCTGCATGCCTTGCGTACCGCTCTCGCGATCGAAGACCGGCTCGTGTTTCCCGGCAAGGTCCCGAGCGCGCCTGCCACGTTCGCGGCACTCGATGTCGTGGTCGTCCCATCGCTCTCCGAAGGCTTCGGGATCGTCGCCCTCGAAGCCGGCGCACTCGGCAAGCCCGTCGTGGCGAGCGCCGTCGGCGGCCTGCCCGAGGTCATCGACAACGGCCGCACCGGCCTGCTCGTGCCGCCGGCGGACCCCTCCGCGCTCGCCGGCGCCATCGCCGCGCTGCTGCACGACCCTGCCCGTGCGGCCGAGATGGGCGCGGCCGCCCGCGACCGCGTCACGTCCGAGTTCACCCTCGAGCGCATGACGAGTGCCTACCTCGCCCTGTACACTCGTCTCCTTTCCGCCTGATCCCACGAGAGGCGCCCGTGCCCGTCACCTTCGATTCATCCGTCATCGTGTTCGTCTCCTCCCGGACCGCCCCGGTCATGGGCAGGGTCGAGCGACGCATGCTGCGCGTCATGGCCGCGCTCGTCGCCCGTGGCGCCCGCGTGCAGCTCATCTGCACTCCGCGCAGCCCCATCGAGGCCGAAGCCGCCACCCTGGGCGTCGAGATCGCGCCCTACCACCTCGATAAGCTCAACTACTTCCGCACCCGCTCGCGCATCCGCAAGTATCTCGAGCGCTACCACCCGCTCGTAGTGCACTCGACCGGGCTCGAGGCCGACCTCATCGCGCGCTGGGCGGCGCGCGAGATGCGCACCGCGGCCGTGAACTCGGTCACCTGCGTCGACTACCCGCGGCAGGGGAGCGAGGCGCTCTCGCGTTTCGTGCGCCGCCGGCTCGACAAGGAGTCGCTCTCCTCGGCGGACGCCATGGTCGTGGACTGCGCTGTGACCGCTCAGAGGCTCGAGGCCGCGGGCTATCCGGCCGATCGCATCGTGCTCGATCCGCCGAGCGTGGATGTGCGTGAGGTCATCGAGCAGGCCGAGGAGCCCTTCCGCCTGCCCCCAGCGCGCGTCTCCGGCCCGGTGGTCGGCTACGGCGGCCGGATCGAGGATAGCCGCGGACTCGAGGTGCTCGTGGCGGCCTCGGCGATCCTGGTCGCCCGCGGAGCCGCCGAGGAGGTGCTGATCGCCGGCGAGGGGCCGCTGCTCAAGACGCTGCAGGCCGACATCCAGTCCTCGCGCGTCCGCTACCTCGGCTGGGTCGACAGCGTCCCTGCGGCGTTGCGGCTGTTCGACATCGCGGTGTTCCCGAGCACGCGGCCCGGTGTGCCGACATCGCTGCTCGAGGCGGCGGTCCTCGGCAGGCCGATCGTGGCCTCGCGTGTCGACGGCATCACCGAGCTCTTCGAGGACGGCCGAGAGATCCGGCTCGTGAAGCCGGGCGACCCCAAGGCGCTCGCCGCCGCGGTCGCCGATCTCATCGCGGACCCTGAGGCCGCGCGCGAGATGGGGGAGCGGGCGCGGCTGCGCGCCATCGACGAGTACTCCGCGCCGGCGAGCATCGAGCGCCATCTGGAACTGTACGCGCGGTTCATGAAGGGCTGATCGCGCCCGTCGCTACGACCCTGAGACCCCGTAGCGCTCCAGGTCCGTGTCGACCATCATCTCGACGAGCCCCCTGAAGCTCACCGTCGGCTCCCAGCCCAACTCGGTCTTGGCCTTCTCCGGATCGCCGAGGAGCAGCTCGACCTCCGCCGGGCGCATGAAGCGCGGGTCGACCACGACGTGCTTCTCGTAGTCCAGCCCCGCGCGTGAGAACGCGATCTCGCAGAACTCGCGGACCGTGTGGGTCTCACCGGTCGCGACGACATAATCGCCCGGCGCGTCCTGCTGCAGCATGAGCCACATCGCCTCGACATAGTCACCCGCGAATCCCCAGTCACGCTTCGCGTCGAGGTTCCCGAGCGCGAGCTCGGTCGCAAGCCCCGCCTTGATCCGCGCGACCCCGTCGGTGATCTTGCGGGTGACGAACTCTATCCCGCGGCGCGGCGACTCGTGGTTGAACAGGATGCCGTTGCTCGCGTGCATCCCGTAGCTCTCGCGGTAGTTCATGGTGATGAAGTAGCCGTAGACCTTGGCGACGCCGTAGGGGGAGCGCGGGTGGAACGGCGTGGTCTCGCGCTGCGGCGTCTCGTGCACCTTGCCGAACATCTCAGAGCTCGACGCCTGGTAGAAGCGCGCGTCCGGCTTCACGCGGCGGATCGCCTCGAGCAGCCGCGTCACGCCGAGCGCATCCACATCGCCGGTGTAGACCGGCTCCTTCCACGACTCGGCTACGAACGACTGCGCCGCCAGGTTGTAGACCTCGTCGGGCTGCGCTTCCTCGATGGCGTCCATGAGCGAGGTCTGGTCGAGCAGGTCCCCGCCGATGATGCGCACCCGGTCCTCGAAGCCCTCGAGCCGCTCGGTCGTCTCACTCGACGACCGCCGCATGAGTCCGCAGACCTCATACCCCTTGCCGAGGAGCAGCTCCGCGAGATACGAGCCGTCCTGCCCGGTAAGTCCCGTGATCAATACGCGCTTGGTCACCGGTGTGCCTCCTCGTGTGCCCGGGTCGCCCGGGATGGGGTGTGTTCGTCTCCTCGGTAGTTTCCCACAGTGCCGCGCATGACGCGAAAGCTCCCGCGGGCGCATGGTCTGGAGCGGTGGCCGAAGAGCCGTCCAACGCTCGTGGAATCCTGTGGGATGATTAAGCGACATTAAGGCCACGAGAGTGAAGGGAAATTGGGGTTACCGCTCACGCTCTGTGATGACCTGCGATTCTTGGATTGTGACCGCTTATCGTTATGGTGGCTTAACGAGGATTGAAGCGAGGTGATAAACGGTCGATAATCACGAGGAATACCCCCGGGGCATCCGGGGATAGGAGGCTCGTTTCAAGGGAGGCATTGGCTGCTCAAGCCGGGTTGCGGCAGGCGAAGCAGACCGACAAAGGTTCGTGCGGTAGGGGCATACCGCACGATGCGAACAGTGGGAGCGGAGTTCGATATGGGCAGACGTCTGGGCGTCCGGGCAGTTGTCGTCGCGATGATGGTCGTCGCGGCGCTTTTCGCGTTCTCAGGGAGCGCGATAGCTGCCGACAACAGTGCGTGTCTCACGTGCCATGCGGCTGCGATGAGCATGCCGGTGCCCGATGTGGACCGCGACACGGCATGTGTCGCATGCCACGTCGGGGGTCTCGTGGGGACGCACCCGTATCACCAGGCGGGATCAAACTGTGGTTCGGCGTGCCACCCCGGGTGGGGCGACTCACTGATGACCGCGGTGCCCGCATACACCGATCCGGTCTCAGGCGCGAGCTTCACCTCCAGTACCTCCAAGGCCACCTCTCCGGCCGTGCTCCACATCATCCACTCGGATGCGCGTTGGCCCCGAAACGTCGACGCGAGCTTCTCGGCATGCGCGAGCTGCCACGCCCCCGCAGCGTGTACCGCATGCCACACCGGAGCGGTCTCGGCAGAGCATACCGACCACTCCGCCACCGGTAACGCCAACTATCCGGCGCAGTCCCCCTGGACCGGCATGGTCGCCCACGGTGTCACAGGCGGCGACCAGACCCAGCACACCGCCGGTGTCGAGACCAACCAGTGCGCGAGCGCCGGTTGCCACGACATAGAAGGCACCAAGGCCAACAGGCCCGCCGACGTCGAGGACTACAACTACGCCGCGGGCCAGAACCCCGACGACCCGACCGGCAGCTCCTCGGCCATCACGCTGACGGGCGCCTGGCGCTACAAGGCGAGCTCGGTCTACACCGGCTCGCGCATGAGCTACAACAACGTGGCCGGCTCGGCGCTCACGGCGAGCTTCACCGGTCGCAGGGTCGATCTGGTCTCGGACAAAGACCCCTACCGCGGCAAGGCCGACGTCTACATCGACGGGGCCAAGGTCGCCACGATCGACACCTACTCCGCCTCGACCGTCTACCAGGCGGTCATGTTCTCGTCTGACACGCTCGCTTCCGGTTCGCACACGATCTCGGTGCGCCCCCTCAACCAGAAGAACACCTCGGCGCGCGCGGCCTACGTGGTCGTCGACAGCTTCCGCGTCTATACCGACGTGCCCGACTCGATCGCGCCCGAGTGCTTGAGCTGCCACGGCGACAAGTCGAGCGGTCACGGCGGATCGTTCAGCCACGAGGCCACCCACACCGTAGGCACCGAGTCCGGGTTCGCCTGCACCGACTGCCACTCGATGAGCATGTTCACCGAGCACGGCCGCACGAGTTCCAAGACCTCAGGCTCCAGCTGCGCGGCGTGTCACACGACGTATGCGCCCTACACGCTCGCCGCCTACGACTTCACCTGCGGCGGTACCGCCACCACGCTCGACGGCGCGCCCCAGCCCTGTCACAACAACGTCGGCGAGCAGAAGCATGACTTCGTCGACGGGAACCACGACGCCTCGGCCGGTGCCAACGGCGCGGACTGCAAGTCCTGCCACGGCACCGATCTTTCCGTGATCCACACGGAAGGTTCCGCGCGTCCCTACGACACGCAACTTTCGGGCAACTCCTTCGGGGTGGACTGCCTGACCTGCCACTCGGCGGCAAGCTTCCCGGCCACCAAGGACTGCACGAGCTCGATGTGCCACGACGCCTCGTTCGGCGGAGCGGCTGTGACGATGGACAACCACACCCCGGTCGCCCACCCGGCCACCAACAACGGCCAGGCGAGTGTGGACCGCACCGGCGGGTTCGCGTGTTCGACCTGCCACACGATGGAGCTTTCCGGCGAGCACGCCAAGTCGAGCTCGATAACCGATCCGGGTGCAGTTCAGGTCACCTGCTCGAGCTGCCACAGCGCGAGCTACCTGCCGGCCACCTGGTTCGACACCCCCGGCACCACCAACACCTGCATCGCCTGTCACGGCGTCGGTTCGGGTGCGCCGAGCGCCTCGGGTGCCGGTGAGCCTCACGAGGCCGCGGAGTATGCCGCCAAGCACGACTGGTCGGCGAGTATGGACGTGAGCTGCGGTGGTTCGAGCATCTGCCACGACACAGCCTCCGTCGATGCCATCCATACCGACCCGCTCAACGCGACGGTGTCGAACCCGCGTGGTTCGAGCTGCGAGACCTGCCACACCACCCCCAACGCGGTTCCAACCGTGAGCAGCTGCTACGACGCCGGTTGCCATGCCGGGTTCGATCACGATCCGGCCGCGGCTCACGACACCCAGGCCACACCGGCGCTCGTGGCCGACAACGCAGCGTGCCTCACGTGTCACTCCACGTTCACGAGTCTCTACCAGCACGTCGGAGCCATCGGCGGCTGCTTCGGATGTCACAACCGCTCGAACGGCGCGCTGACGGACTACCTCAAGGACAACTACGAGGCCCGGTGCGTGGATTGCCACAACACGAGCATGGATATCGACGGTGCGGGGCCTGCGCCGATGAGTTACGCGATCTACGACCCGAACCACTACGAGCCGTATTCGACGCAGCACACGGCCAGCTCCCAGGCGGGTACCGAGGGCGGTTTCGCCTGTTCGACCTGTCACCTCACCGAGATGAAGCCCGAGCACGACAAGACCTCCTCGGCGTTCGCCACCGGTGATCGCTGTGTCGAGTGTCACACCGTCAAGGTCGCTGCGCTCGGCGGACCCTGGGACAAGACCTGCGACAGCTGTCACGCGCCCAAGCACACCCAGATGGCCTCGAAGCACGACGGCGCGGCGAACACCGGGTGCGCGGGCTCTGGCTGTCACGATGTGAGCGACGTGGCCGTGCTGCACGACAACTCGATCACCACGAACGCCCTCACGCCGGACTGCACGGTGTGCCATGACTCGAACACCACGGTGCCGACCACGACCACATGTACGGACTGCCACGGCGGTCACGACCCGGCGGCCCACACCGCTCTGAACAGCGCGGCGTGCGTCGAGTGCCATGAGACGGACAACATCCAGACCGTACACGCAGCAGCGGCCGATGGCCCGTGCGCGGTGTGCCACGCCAACCCGAGCCTCGGCAACCTGAGCACGGGGAACACCGCCGATTGCACGCAGTGCCACGGCGACGAGGTCGGCACGCATGTCTACACCCCGGTCGATCCGCAGCACTACACCGGATCCGAGACGACCCATACGGCCAGCTCCCAGGCCGGCACGGTCTCCGGGTTCGCCTGCACGCAGTGTCACAAGACCGAGATGAAACCGGAGCACTTCAAGAGCTCCTCGGCGTTCACGATGGGTTCGTATTCGAGCAAGTGCGCGGTCTGCCATGAGGTCGCCGTGGACAACCTCGGCGCCGCGTGGGACAAGACCTGCGACGACTGCCACACTCCGCGGCACACCGACACCGCTACCAAGCACGACGCCACGACCGCAGGCGCTGCGTGCGGCGGCGCCGGTTGCCACGCGATCTCCGATGTCGCGGCCATCCACTCCAACTCGGTCTCGGCCGTCACGTCCGCCGATACCGATACCTGCGCGACATGCCATGTCGACAACAACGCGGTACCTACGACGCTCGACTGCTCCTCGGCGGGCTGCCATGCCGGCACCGCGGGTCACGTCGCGGTCCACGACACGGCGACGAGCAGTCCCTGCGTGAGCTGCCATGAGTACGGCAACGTCCAAGGACAGCACGACCCGGCTGTGATCGGCGCCTCGATCTCAGGCAAGGTCAACGACGGCTGCAACATTTGCCATGGCGGCGACGGCTGGACCAACGTCCGCGCCTCCGTGACCGATCCCGAGTGCGTGAGCTGCCACAACGGCACGCTCGTCGGCACGCATGCCTATGCTCCCGCCGACCCGCAGCACTACACGCCGGCGACGGCCCAGCACACCGCTTCGGGCACCGAGACCGGTATCGCCAACACCGGCGGCAACGCCTGCTCGATGTGCCACAGCCTCGAGATGAAGCCGGAGCACGCCAAGAGTTCGACGAGCTTCGACCTGGGCGGCTACGCGGACCAGTGCATCGCGTGCCACGAGCTCAAGGTGGACAACTTCTCCGGTGCCTGGGACGCGACGTGCCAGGCCTGTCACGCGACCGCGACCGTGCACACGGCGTTCAGCGGCGCGCATGACTTCGGCGCCTACGACGCCGCCAACACGCTTGCTTGCTCCGGCGCCGACTGCCACAACGTGACCGCTGTGGATCTGATCCACGCAGGCACGCCCGCGGACGGCATCACGAGCAGTTGCGCGAGCTGTCATGACGCGAGCGGTCCTCCGACCGAGCGTCTGTGCACCGACTGCCACAGCGCGCACCCGAACAACACGACCGTGCACACGAGCGCTCAGACGGAGTGCACCGACTGCCACACCACCTACGGCAACCTCGCCAACCACAGCGGCGGATGCGCCGCATGTCACACCGATCCGACGCTCGTGGACTACCTGCAGAACAACTACAGCGCGAACTGCACCGACTGCCACAACGCATCGGTGCTCGGGACGCATGCGTACACTCCGGCCGACGATCAGCACTACACGCCGGCGATCACGAACCACACGGCCACAGGCATGACGACCAAGGTCGACGGCACCGCGTACGACACCGGTGGCGGAAACACCTGCGCCGACTGTCACACAGGCACCCTCAAGGTCGCCCACGCGACCACCAGCGTCGGCGCCGTCACGTGCGTCGAATGCCACACCGACACGACGTTGGGCTCGGCGGCACAGGTCGCAGCGAGCTGGACCAACGACGCGTGTGCGGACTGCCACACCACGAGCCACACGACCTACACGACCGGTACGCACACCGCGCTCCTCGGCACGACGGGTACCGCGGACGGCTGCGCGAACGCCGGCTGCCACAACACCGGGGCCACGAACGATGTCCGCCTGATCCACAACCGCGCCAAGACCGATCGGGGCTGCACCTCCACCGGAACCGACTCCAACGGTTGGTCCGGCAGCTGCCATGACCTGAACAAGGCGATGGCCTCGGGCACGATCGGTTGCGGTTCGGGTACCTCCGCGGCCACCAAGTGCCACGTGAACCACACCAACAGCAACCATATGCCCGCGCACGATGCCACCAACGCCACGAGCATCGGCTGTACCACGAGCGGTTGCCACGAGACCCTCACGGTCACGACGATCCACGCGGGCGTCGCTGACGGTTGCCAGCCGTGCCACGGTGGCGGAGGCTACACCGACATCCACACGACCGCAGGCAACTTCGAGTGCGTGACCTGTCACAATGGCACGCTCGTCGGCACGCATGTCTACACGCCGCACGATGCGAACCACTACACGCCCGCGATCTCCAACCACACCGCCTCGGGCACCGAGACCGGTATCTCGAACACGGGCGGCTACGCCTGCACGCAGTGCCACAGCCTCGAGATGAAGCCGGCGCACAACGGGCCCACGAACATCTCGTTCAACCTCTCCGGGTATGCCGACAAGTGCATCGCGTGCCACGAGATCAAGGTCGACGCGTTCGCGGGCGCATGGGACAAGACATGCCAGGCGTGCCACGCGAGTGCGACCGTGCACAACGGGCTCGGTACGGCGCACGACGCGTCGGCTGAGAGCATGAGCAGCCCCGGCTCCACCTTCGGCGGTGGCGGCGGCGGGATGGGCGCCGGCTTCGCCGACGGACTCGAATCAGGAGACTTCAGTGCGTGGACGACCGCCGACAACCAGGGCGGTTCGGGCACGCAGGTCCTTTCCGAGGACTGGGAGACCAACAGCTTCAACACCAACAGCTGGACACGAAGCAGCACGACGAACGTGACCATCGTCACCACGCCCGTTCACGGCGGCTCCCGCGCGGCGCGCATCTATCGCTCCGCCGGATCAGGTACGGATCGTTCGTTCACTTCCGCCTCCCAGAACACCTCGGCGGGCAGTGCGACGCTGAGCTTCTGGTACCAGACATCGGGAATCAACGACGGCAGTTCGTTCGATGTCGACACGTCGACCAATGGCAGCACGTGGTCGACGCGGGTATGGACCACTTCCGCGGTGGTCGGCACGTGGACGCAGGCGACCGTCAGCCTCCCGACGAACACCACCACGTACTTCCGCTTCGTCCTCAATGCGACCGGCACCGCCAACAACAAGTACATATACATAGACGACATCGTGGTGAGCGCCGGAACGCCGACACCCACCGCCGGATGGGGCGTTCAGTCCGCGGTCAAGAACGCAGGAACGTACGCGGCCGAGGCATCGGGGTCCGGTCCGCAGTGGTGGTACCTCACCAAGACCGGCATCGACAACAGCGGCGCGGGCACCGTCGATGTGAGTTACGACATCAGTTGGGCGACACTCGAGTCCGCCGACGACGTGGTCGTCCAGTACACCACCAACAGCGGAGGGTCGTGGACGGATCTCAAGAACTACGCGCCTGCGGCAGCCGATCCGGGCACTCAGGCCTGGAAGACTGAGACGTTCACGGGGTTGTCCTCGGCCATCGACGGAATCCGCTTCGGACTGTATGCCGACAACAACACCGGTGACCTGTTGTACATCGATGCCGTGAGTGTCACCCCGGTCGCGGCCGGTGGCGGCGCCGGTTCCGCGGCGACGAGTTGTCAGAACAACCCGACCGGCACCGAGTGTCACATCGTGACCGATGTAGCCGCGATCCATGCGGCGACCACGGCCAAGTGCTCGATCTGTCACAAGAACAACACGACCGCACCCACCAAGAACTGCCAGACCTCAGGGTGCCACGCAGGCGTGAACCTCGACGAGCATGTCGAGATGGGTTCCGGCGCCGCCCACCATGAGAACGGCGGGACGTTCACCTCGTTCGCAACAGGTGGCGAATGCGCGGGCTGCCATGATGACAGCATCGCCAACGAGCACTTCGCGCTTTCGGCCTACTCGGCCAAGCCCTGCTCGGTGTGCCACGCGACCAACTACACGGTCGGGACGTACTCACCGGCAAAGGCCACGGTGACCGGTCGGATCGCCGCCGGTGCGATCGCGTGCGACGGATGTCACACGACCTCGACCGAAGCGACCCCGCACGTTCAGCGTATCGGCGCGAACGGTTCAGCGGGCGGGGTGCAGTTCTCGAGCACCTACTCCGGCCACCGGGTCTGGAGCACGTACCCCGGATCCAAGACGGGATCGTTCCCGGGCGTGTCATACACATTCACGCTGCCGAGCAGTAACACCGCATGGCTCAACAGCGGATGGACGCCGACGAGCATGGTCGTGTGCACCGATTGTCATGGGAGTGTCACCGGTGCATCCGGTCCGCATGGTGCCTCGATGGCCGTCAACTACGCGATCCGCACCGGCACCACGCCCTACGACAACAGCTACACTGCCGGGACGCTCTACAACAACAACGGCAGCATGAGCAACACCACGAACCTGTGTGCCAAGTGCCACCCCTCGAACGTGGTGAGCCAGGGCGGAGCCGGCCATACGCGGAGCGATCACCGGGGTACGAGTCGCGGCAAGTGCACGATCTGTCACTCACCCGTACCTCACGGATGGAAGCGCCCGCGTCTCTTGGGACGCACGAGCGACCCCGCCCCATGGCGCAGTACCGGCCTGACGGGAATCACCGGGAAGAACTACACCGCAGGTTCCTGGCAGGAAGCTGACTGTGGGACCAGCTGTGGCGGCCACAACTCGACACCGGCCGGAACGGTGTGGCCGTAGCAGGCCGCCAAGGGCCCGGACGGGGCGCTGAAGCCCTCGCTCCGTCCGGCCTTTGGTGCGATTCATCCATTGGTCACGCGAATTTAGGCGGTGATTGGCACACAGAACCTCGACAGTCTCTCCATAACTGACCGTTCGTCGAACATCCTACGAGCGCACTCCTACCGTTCGTCGGAATCCCATGATGCGAGTATTGTTCGCAGCCCCACTACGTCCCGATAATCCGCGTTAAGCAGTCGGGACCACTAGTACCCCGGCTTCACGGAGGCTCGTATCGAGGGAGGACTGCCGCGCAAGCCCGTTGGGGCAGGCAGCACGGCGCAAGAACTTGAGCGATCCGGGGCAGATCGCGAGAGTCCGACTATGCGGGTAGGAGAGGTTGAATATGGCTAGGCGTCTGGGCGTCTTCCGGGCAGTCACCGTCGCGACTATCGTGGTCGCGGCGCTTTTCGCGTTCTCAGGGAGCGCGATGGCTGCCGACAACAGCGGGTGTCTTACATGTCACGCGGCTGCGATGAGCATGCCGGTGCCCGATGTGGACCGCGACACGGCATGTGTCGCATGCCACGTCGGGGGTCTCGTGGGGACGCACCCGTATCACCAGGCGGGATCAAACTGTGGTTCGGCGTGCCACCCCGGGTGGGGCGACTCACTGATGACCGCGGTGCCCGCATACACCGATCCGGTCTCAGGCGCGAGCTTCACCT
>CAZMFQ010000003.1:0-244513 GCA_964565645.1 uncultured Eubacteriales bacterium | reverse complement strand
GTCATGAAGCGCCACAACTTCAAGGGTGGTCCCGGCGGTCACGGTTCGCACTTCCACCGTGCTCCCGGCTCCATCGGTATGTGCGCCACCCCGTCGCGCGTCCTGCGCGGCACTCGTATGGCCGGCCACATGGGTAGCGAGACCGTCACGGTCCGCAACCTGGAGGTCGTGAAGGTCGACTCCGAGCAGAACCTGCTCATCGTCAAGGGTGCAGTGCCCGGTGGCAAGGGCGCGCTGCTGACCATCCGCACCGCGTAGCGGATAGCCGCGCGACAGACACCGAAGCCTCAAGAGGAGTAGAGAAGATGGCAACGATCGAAGTGAAGGACACCGCCGGCAAGAAGGTCGGCACCGCCGATCTGGCCGACGGCGTCTTCGGCATAGAGCCGCATACGTTCGCCGTGCACCAGGTGGTGCGCAGCCAGATGGCGGCCCGCCGGGCGGGAACGCACAGCAGCAAGACCCGCGGGCTGGTCTCCGGCGGTGGCAAGAAGCCCTGGCGTCAGAAGGGGACCGGCCGCGCGCGGCAGGGCTCCATCCGCGCCGGGCAGTGGAAGGGCGGTGGCGTGATCTTCGGGCCGACGCCGCGCAGCTATGCGTTCAAGGTCCCGAACAAGGTCGTGAAGCTGGCCATGCGCAGCGTGCTGTCCGCCAAGACCGCCGAGGGCGTTCTGTTCTGCATCGACGAGATGCAGTTCGAGAAGCCGTCCACCAAGCAGGCCGCCGCGATACTTGCCGCGTTCGGCATCAGCGGGCGTGTGACCGTGGTCGTCGGGAACGACGATCTCAACACCCTGCTTTCGTTCCGGAACATCCCCAAGGTCTGCGCGATCACGGCCTCCGAGGCCAACACGTACGACCTGGTGAACAACAACGCCGTGCTCTTCACCAAGCCGGCCCTGACGTGGCTTGAGGGGGTGCTCGCATAATGATGGACGCCCGCGCAGTCGTCATTCGTCCGATCGTCTCCGAGAAGTCCTTTGAGATGATCGAGCACAACCGCTACACCTTCGAAGTTGACAAGCGTGCCAGCAAGCCTCAGATCGCCCAGGCGATCACGGAGATCTTCGGTGTCACGGTCACCAACGTCAACACGATGAACGTGTCCGGCAAGCCGCGTCGTCTGCGGTATGCCAAGGGTCACACGCCCTCGTGGAAGAAGGCCATCGTCACCCTCAAGGATGGCGACAAGATCGAGTTCTTCGAGGGTCACTAGGACCTGAGAGTACGGTACTGAGTTGGTGCCGGCGGGCGGATTATGGAGCCGCCCGGCACCGTGGTAGTCCGGAGTCGGAACCGCGAACGTCCCAGGCGGATCCGGCCATCGGACGGAAGGAGCAAGGATGGGACTCAAGAAGTACAAGCCGACAAGCCCGGGCCGACGTTTCCAGTCGGTATCGGACTTCGCCGACATCACGTGCACCGAGCCCGAGAAGAGCCTTCTCGAGCCGTTGCACAAGACCGGCGGACGCAACAACAACGGACGCATCACGACCCGCCATCAGGGTGGCGGGCACAAGAGGCGCTACCGTCGCATCGACTTCAAGCGGAACAAGGACGGGATCCCCGCCAAGGTCGCGACGATCGAGTACGACCCGAACCGTTCGGCCCGTATCGCGCTTCTGCATTATGCGGATGGCGAGAAGCGTTACATCCTGGCGCCGAAGGGGCTTCAGGTCGGCCAGCAGCTGATGAGCGGCCCGACCGCGGACATCGTTCCCGGCAACGCGCTGCAGATCAAGGACATCCCGACGGGTACCGTCGTGCACGCGGTCGAGCTTCAGCCGGGCAAGGGCGCGGCGATGGCCCGCTCCGCAGGCACCTCGATCCAGCTGATGGGCAAGGAGGGCGATTACGCGATCCTGCGTATGCCTTCCTCTGAGATGCGCCGCGTCCTCGTGACCTGCCGCGCGACGGTGGGCGAGGTCGGCAACGCCGAGCATGGCAACATCTCGATCGGCAAGGCAGGCCGCAACCGTTGGAAGGGCATCCGTCCGACGGTCCGTGGTACGGCCATGAACCCGGTCGACCACCCGCACGGTGGTGGTGAGGGCAAGAACAAGACCGCAGGTCGCCATCCCGTCACGCCGTGGGGTGTTCCCACCAAGGGTCACCGCACGCGCAAGAAGGGCAAGGCGTCCGACCGCCTGATCATCCGCCGCCGCAAGAAGTAGCGGTCCAGGGTTCTAGAGGGAGCTGAGAGCACAACATGAGCAGAAGTCTGAAGAAGGGACCCTTCGTCCAGCCCCGTCTCCTGGAGCGGATCCAGAAGATGAACGAGGCCGGAGAGAAGAAGGTCATCAAGACCTGGTCGCGTTCCTCGACCATCTTCCCGGAGATGGTGGGTCACACGATCGCGGTGCACGACGGCCGCAAGCATGTCCCGGTCTACGTCACCGAGTCGATGGTCGGTCACAAGTTCGGCGAGTTCGCACCGACCCGCACGTTCCGCGGCCACGCGGCCGACAAGAAGGGCAAGAGGTAAGACACATGGAAGCCAGAGCAGTTGCACGCTACGTGCGTGTGAGCCCCCGCAAGGCTCGCATCGTAGTCGACCTGATCAGGGGTAAGTCCGTCGCGGACGCGTCGGCCATCCTCCAGTTCACGCCCCGCGCTGCGGCCGAGGACGTCGCAAAGGTCCTCCACAGCGCAGTGGCCAACGCGGAGAAGAACCTCAAGATCAAGTCCGAGGACCTGTATGTCGGCACCGCATTCGTCGACGAGGGTCCGACCCTCAAGCGCATCCGACCTCGCGCGCAGGGTCGCGCTTTCCGCATCGACAAGCGCACGAGCCACATCACGGTCATCGTCAAGCAGCGAGAGGGGGCGTAGGCGCATGGGTCAGAAAGTCCAGCCGGTAGGGTTCCGTCTCGGCATCACCGAGGACTGGCGTTCGCGCTGGTACCAGGGCAAGGGTTACAGCGAGACGCTCGCGCAGGATCTCAAGATCCGCGAGATGCTGCTCGCTCGCCTTCGCCGCGCCGCCGTCTCTCGTGTGGAGATCGAGCGCAAGGGTGACAAGACCATCATCGAGCTGTGGACCGCGCGTCCCGGCATCGTGATCGGCAAGAAGGGCGCCGAGGTCGACGTTCTCCGCAAGGAGCTGGAGAAGGTCACCGGCGGTTCCGTCGCGATCAACATCATCGAGATCAAGCGTCCCGAGATCGACGCGGTTCTCGTGGCACAGAGTGTCGCGGAGCAGCTCGTGGGCCGCGTCGCGTTCCGCCGGGCGATGCGCAAGGCCGTCGCCTCGGCGATGAAGAGCGGCGCGCTCGGCATCCGGATCCAGTGCTCGGGACGCCTCGGCGGCGCCGAGATGGGTCGTCGCGAGTGGTATCGCGAGGGTCGTGTGCCACTGCACACCCTTCGCGCGAAGATCGACTACGGTACGGCCGAGGCCCGCACCACGATGGGCGCCATCGGCATCAAGGTATGGATCTATCGCGGTGAGGTCCTTCCCGGACAGAAGTTCCCGTCTCCCGCCGAGGAGCGCGAGCGCGAGCGTCCGGCCCGTGGCCGCCGCAACGACGGTGGAGGGAGGCGCTAGATGCTTCTGCCTAAGAGAGTGAAGCACCGCAAGGTACAGCGCGGTTCACGTAAGGGTGTCGCCAAGGGCGGTACCGAGATCAACTTCGGTGACTACGGGATCAAGGCTCTCGAGGCCGGTTGGATCACCAACCGACAGATCGAGTCCGCGCGTATCGCGATGACCCGTTACATGAAGCGTGGCGGTAAGGTCTGGATCAACATCTTCCCGGACAAGCCCATCACGCAGAAGCCTGCCGAGACCCGCATGGGTTCCGGCAAGGGTAACCCTGAGAAGTGGGTGGCGGTCGTCAAGCCCGGACGCATCATGTTCGAGCTCGCCGGCGTGCCGGAAGAGGTCGCTCGCGAGGCGATCCGTCTGGCCCAGCACAAGCTGCCCATCAAGACCAAGTTCGTTATGCGTTCCGATGGTGGTGAGGCATAGATGAAGGCGACAGAGATCAAGGACCTGACCGATGCCGAGATCGTCCAGAAGGTGAAGGACGCTCGCACCGATCTGTTCAACCTGCGCTTCCGCCTGGCCACCGGCCAGCTGGACAATCCGGCGCAGATCAAGGCCGTAAAGAAGGACATCGCGCGCCTGCACACTGAGTTGCGGGCCCGTGAGCTGCGAGCCGCGCGCGACGCGGCCGCCTCGTAGGGTAGGCCGGAGGAAGCGTAGATGACTGAAGATCGCAACAGGCGTAAGGCCCGTCAGGGCGTCGTGGTGTCAGCGGCCGGAGACAAGACCTGCGTGGTCAAGGTCGAGGACCGCAAGCGTCACCCGCTGTACGGCAAGATGATGACGCACAGCAAGAAGTTCCACGCGCACGATGAGAACAACGAGTGCCAGGTAGGCGACGTGGTCACCATCATGGAGACCCGCCCGCTCTCCAAGCTCAAGCGCTGGAGGCTCGTCGAGATCGTGGAGAAGGCCAAGTAGGCATCCGGACGATGCACGTGCGTCGCGAGTCCTGAACTCGGCGCACCTCTCGTGTTCGGTACATGTTCGGAGGAAGAGATGATCCAGGCAGAGACACGGCTCAAGGTCGCCGACAACTCTGGTGCCCGCAGGGTTGCGTGCATCAAAGTGCTCGGCGGTTCCAAGCGCCGCTACGCCCATGTCGGCGATGTGATCGTGTGCGCCGTCAAAGAGGCCATCCCCAACGGGGCGGTCAAGAAGGGCGATGTCGTGCGCGCGGTCGTGGTGCGCACAAAGAAGGAAGTACGACGCAAGGACGGCAGCTACATCAAGTTCGACGAGAACGCTGCGGTCGTCATCGACAACCAGGGTAACCCCCGGGGGACGCGTATCTTCGGTCCTGTCGCGCGCGAGCTGCGTGACAAGAAGTACATGAAGATCGTTTCGCTTGCCCCCGAGGTCCTTTAGGAGGTACGCGAAGATGGCGAGTTCCATGACCATCCGCAAAGGTGACAAGGTCAAGGTCATCGCGGGCAAGGACAAGGGCAAGGAAAGCCGGGTCCTGCGCGTGTACCCCGAGAAGCAGCGCCTTGTCGTCGAGCACGTGAACATGATCAAGAAGCACCAGCGTCCGACCAACAAGGCGCCGCAGGGCGGCATCCTCGAGGTCGAGGGCACCATCCATGTCAGCAACGTGATGCTGCTGTGCCCGAGCTGCTCCCAGCCGACCCGTGTGGGCCGGCGCCGCGAGGACGGCACGCGCGTTCGCGTGTGCAAGAAGTGCGGCAACGACATCGACAAGTAGTCCTCGACGAGGGCTCGAAAGACGTCCCGGGTCGGAAATCCGGTACGCGAGAAGAAACATGGAAGGTAGGAACAGCATGGCCCCAAGGCTCAAGGAGAAGTACCGCGCAGAGATCGTCGCGGCTCTTCGCGAGAAGTTCGAGTACGGCAATGTGAACGAAGTGCCGAAGCTCGAGAAGATCGTCGTCAACATGGGCGTCGGCGAGGCTGCGCAGGACATCAAGCAGCTCGATGCCGCCATGGTGGACATGGGTATCATCACCGGCCAGAAGCCGGCGGTGGCGCGCGCCAAGAAGTCCATCGCGGGTTTCAAGATCAGGCAGGGTATGCCCATCGGCGCGAAGGTCACGCTCCGCGGAGACCGCATGTGGGAGTTCTTCGACCGCCTGATAACCACGGCTATCCCGCGCGTTCGCGACTTCCGGGGCCTCAACCCCAAGTCGTTCGATGGACGTGGCAACTACTCGATGGGTGTGACCGAGCAGCTTATCTTCGCTGAGATCGACTACGACCAGGTCACGCGGACCCGCGGTATGGATATCACGTTCGTCACGAGCGCAAAGACCGACGAAGAGGCCAAGGCACTGCTCGACGCCTTCGGCTTCCCGTTCAAGCGATAACAGCCGGCGTCAGTCTCTGACGCCGATGTAAGGAGGTTACAAGTGGCCAAGAAGTCGATGATCGCCAAGGCCAAGCGCACGCCCAAGTTCAGCGTCCGCGGGGTCAACCGCTGCAACCGTTGCGGTCGCCCGCGCGCGTTCTACCGACAGTTCGGCCTGTGCCGAGTCTGTCTGCGCGAGCTTGCCAGCCGCGGCGAGCTTCCCGGTGTCCGCAAGGCTAGCTGGTAGTCGGACGGATCACACGGGAGCCCATCGGGTGCAGGCGCTCCGGCCACGGGCCGAAGCGAACCGCACGCGAAGGAGTCATCCGAGAACCATAGGAGGTTTTACGCAATGAGCATGACAGACCCCATCGCCGATATGCTGACCCGCGTTCGCAACGCGAACTCGGCGTTCAAGGCCTCGGCGAGCATGCCCTCGTCCACCAAGCTGGTGGAGATCGCCCGCATCATGAAGCAGGAGGGCTATATCGAGGACTACAAGGTGATCCCTGCGACCCCGCAGGACTCGCTTGAGGTGGTTCTGAAGTACGGACCCAAGAAGCAGCGCACCATCACGGGCATCCGCCGGATCTCCAAGCCGGGACTGCGCGTGTACGCGAAGAAGGACGAGCTGCCCCGTGTCCTCGGTGGACTCGGAGTTGCCGTCATCTCAACGTCCAGTGGCGTCATGACCGACCGCGATGCGCGCAAGGCCGGCGTCGGCGGCGAAGTCATCGCCTACATCTGGTAACCGGACAGGACAGGAAAGGAGCGAACAGCCGTGTCACGTATCGGCAAGCAGCCCATCCCGGTCCCGGCCGGGGTCGAGGTAAACATCGAGGGCTCCACGGTCATCGTGAAGGGTCCCAAGGGTGAACTCACCCAGACGTTCAATGAGGACATGATCATCGAACTGGCCGAGGGAGAGCTGACGGTCCGCCGTCCGAGCGACTCCCGCGGTCACCGTTCGCTGCATGGACTCACCCGCACGCTGCTCTCCAACATGGTCGTTGGCGTCTCCGAGGGCTTCCACAAGAACCTGGAGATCGTCGGCGTCGGCTACAGGGCGGCTATGAACGGTTCAGACATCGAGATGCAGCTCGGGTTCTCGCACCCGGTGCATATCAAGTCGGAGCCCAACATCACCTTCGAGGTGCCCGCGCCCACGAAGATCACCGTTCGCGGTATCGACAAGCAGCGTGTCGGGCAGATCGCAGCCGAGATCCGCGGCTGGCGTCCCCCGGAGCCCTACAAGGGCAAGGGTGTGCGTTACGAGGGCGAGTATGTCCGTCGCAAGCTCGGCAAGACCGCCAAGTAGTAGAAGAGAGCGATCGGCCTGCGAGGGCCGGGCGATTCTGAGGAGAGTATCGAGTCATGGATAAACTCAAGGCGAAGAGGGCGGGTCTGGTCAGGCGTAAGACCCGTGTTCGCGGGAAGGTCAGCGGAACCGCCGACCGTCCGCGTCTGTGTGTCACCCGTTCCAACAGCAACATCTACGCACAGCTGATCGACGATGTGGCGGGCGTGACCCTCGTGGCCGCGTCTTCCGTCGATGCCGAGCTGCGCGGCAGCATCAAGTCCGGCGGCAACATCGACGCGGCGAAGGCCGTCGGCGAGTTGGTCGGGCGCAGGGCGACCGAGAAGGGTTTGACCGAAGTGGTCTTCGACCGCGGCGGCCGGATCTATCACGGTCGCGTCAAGGCACTTGCCGAAGGCGCCCGCAGCGCCGGACTGAAGTTCTAGGGAGGACTGGTATGGCCCGCAGGGAAGCTCCGGTCTCGGAGCTGCAGGAAAAGGTCGTCTACATCAACCGGGTTTCCAAGGTGGTCAAGGGTGGTCGCCGTTTCGCGCTGACCGCGCTCGTCGTCGTTGGTGACGGTTCCGGTAGCGTCGGCGTCGGCATGGGCAAGTCCCAGGAAGTGCCGATCGCCATCAAGAAGGGCATCGAAGACGCCAAGAAGAACATGTTCAAGGTCCCCGTCATCGACGGTACGATCCCGCATGCCATCCTCGGTGAGTTCGGTGCCGGCAAGGTGCTGCTCAAGCCGGCGACCCCGGGTACCGGCATCATCGCCGGTGGTCCGGTGCGCGCCTTGCTCGAGCTCGCGGGCATCCATGATGTCCTCTCGAAGTCACTTGGCACCGACAACGCCTTGAACATGGTCAAGGCTGCAGCGGAGGGCCTTAAGGGCCTCTCCAGCCCCGAAGATATCGCGCGCAAGCGCGGTAAGACCGTGGGCCAGATCTACGGCTGGGAGGAGTAGCCCTGATGGCTGGCAAGCTTCGCATCACTCAGGTCAAGAGTGTCATCAGCTGCCCCAAGGACCAGAAGGCGACGGTTCGTGCCCTTGGTCTGAAGCGCATCAATGACAGCATCGAGCAGGACGACAACGCCGTGATCCGCGGCATGGTGTTCAAGGTCAAGCATCTTGTGAAGGTCGAGGAGCTCTAGCACCCCTCGGCGTGTACGGCGCGGCGCCGCCGCGTCGACCATGAAGTCAGCCGGCGGCGAGCAGCCGGCAGCGGGCGGAACCACCGTCCGGCAAGCGAGAAAAGGAGCACTGAGAATGCAGGTACACGATCTGTTCCCGGCCCCCGGGTCGCGCAAGCCGCGCAAGCGCGTCGGTCGCGGCAACGGCAGCGGTCATGGTTCGACCGCCGGTCGCGGCGACAAGGGCCAGAACTCCCGCGCCGGCGGCGGTAAGGGCCCCGGTTTCGAGGGCGGCCAGAACCCGCTGCACATGCGTCTTCCGAAGCTTCCGGGCTTCAAGAACCGCTTCCGCACCGAGTATTCCGTCATCAATGTCTCGCGCCTTGAGGATCGCTTCTCAGCGGGCGATGTCGTCGATATCGACTCCCTGTTCGCCGCGGGCCTCATCAAGTCGAAGCAGGTACCTGTCAAGGTCCTGGGCGACGGCGAACTGAGCAAGAAGCTCACCGTGAAGGTCGACAAGATTTCAGCAGCGGCCCGCCAGAAGGTCGAGGCGGCTGGAGGGACGGTCGAGACGCTGTGATCACCGCGCTTGCAAACGCGTTCCGCGTCCCGGAGCTGCGCCGCAAGATCCTGTTCACGCTGGTCATAATCGCGCTCTACAGGGTCGGCTCGTTCATCCCGGTGCCGGGTATCGATGCCGGTACCGTGAAGACGATCATCGAGGGCCAGGCCACGCTCGGCATGCTCAACATGTTCTCCGGCGGTGCCCTCGAGCAGTTCGCGGTGTTCTCTCTGGGCATCATGCCCTACATCACGGCGACGATCATCATGCAGCTGCTGCAGGGTGTCATCCCGACGCTTGAGCGTTGGTCGAAAGAGGGCGAGTCGGGTCAGCGCAAGATAACGCAGTGGGCACGGTACCTGACGCTCGCCATCGCACTGCTGCAGTCCATCGCTCTGCTCGGCGTGTTCAGGACCGCCCTGCAGTCTGCCGGACGTCCTTCCATGGACATCATCAGCAACGCGGTCATCGTCATCACGCTCATCGCCGGTACTGCGATGATCATGTGGATGGGCGAGCTCATCACTCAGCGCGGTGTTGGAAACGGCATGTCGCTGCTGATCTTCACGAGCATTGTCGCCCGCTTCCCGACCGCGGTGTATCAGGCGTTCCGGGTCGGTAACCCCGGTATGGCGCTCTTCACTATGGTGTTGTTCGTCTTCGTGATCGCCGCGATCGTGTTCATGGAGCGGGGCCAGCGCCGGATCCCGGTGCAGTACGCGAAGCGCGTCGTCGGCCGCAAGGTCTACGGCGGTTCGGGTACCTACATCCCGCTCAAGGTCAACGGCGCCGGCGTCATCCCGATCATTTTCGCCTCCGCGCTGCTGTTCTTCCCGGCGCAGATCGCGATCATCATCAACAACGCCACGCTTCAGAAGGTCGGCAACGCGCTGTCGAGCGGTTGGATGTACTACATCTTCTACTCGGCGCTCGTGGTGTTCTTCGCGTACTTCTATACCGCGCTCGTGTTCAACCCGATCGACCTTGCGGACAACCTTCGCAAGAACGGCGGGTTCATCCCCGGGGTGCGTCCCGGCAGCGCGACTGTGACCTACATCGAGAACGTACTCAATCGCATCACGTTGCCGGGAGCCATCTTCCTGGCGATGATCGCGATCGGGCCGACGATCATGTTCCGTCTGACCGATGTGACGATCCTTGAGCAGTTCGGCGGAACGTCGATCCTCATCCTCGTGAGCGTCGCGCTCGAGACGATGATCCAGATCGAGAGCCAGCTCAAGATGCGTCACTACGACGGCTTCTTCAAGTAGGCACGCCGGCGAGGAGGAGAGGGACCGATGAACATCGTGCTTTTGGGCGCCGCTGGCGCGGGCAAGGGAACGCAGGCGGCGAAGATCGTCGAGAAGTTCGGGCTCACCCACATCTCGACCGGTGACATCTTCCGCAAGAACGTCTCGGAGGGCACACCGCTCGGCATGGAGGCCAAGCGCTATATGGACGCGGGGCAGCTCGTGCCTGACGAGGTCGTCATCGCCATGGTGAAAGACCGCCTGTCTCAGCCGGACTGTGCTGCGGGCTTCATGCTCGACGGCTTCCCTCGTACGCTGCCGCAGGCCGAGGCACTCGACGCCGCGCTCGCCGAGATGGGCATCGGCCTGGACGCGGTCGTTTCCATCGAGGTGCCACGTGATGTGCTCATGGGTCGTTTGACGTCCCGCAGACAGTGTCGTGCCTGTGGGCGCATCTACAACGTCATGGGTGAGATGCCGGCCACCGAGGGTGTCTGCGATTCGTGCGCCGGTGAGGTCTATCAGCGCGACGACGACACGGTCGAGGCCGCGACCAAGCGCCTCAACGATTACGATGCGATCACCTCCGCGCTCGTGCCGTTCTACTCGGGCCAGGGCCTGCTTCACGCGATCGACGGGAATCGTTCGGTCGACGCCGTCTTCGCCGATGTCGAGGGAATCCTCGAAGGTCGATGATTTCGTGATCATCCGGAAGTCGGCAGCCGAGATAGAGACGATGAGAGAGGCCGGGCGGGTCACCGCCCGGGCTCTTCGTCTTGTCGGGGAGGCAGTCGCTCCCGGCATCACCACCGCGGAATTGGATTCACTCGCCGAGGAGTTGATCCGCCAGGCCGGAGCGGTTCCGGCCTTCAAGGGTTATCACGGCTTTCCGGCCACGATCTGCGCTTCGGTCAACAAGGAAGTCGTTCACGGCATCCCGTCACGTGCGCGTGTGCTGACAGAGGGAGACATCCTCTCGGTGGACGTCGGCGCGATCGTGGAGGGCTATTACGGGGATTCGGCGATGACGTTCCCCGTAGGCAGCGTCTCCGCCGAAGCCGCTGCGTTGCTGGATGCGACGCGGCGTTCCCTGGAGGCCGGTATCGCCCAGGCCCGCCCGGGTATGCGGCTCTACGACATATCCCATGCGGTCCAGTCGGTCGCTGAGGCCGCCGGCTTCTCCGTGGTGCGCGAGTATGTGGGCCACGGTATCGGGCGGTCCATGCATGAGGAGCCCCAGATACCGAACTATGGCCCCGCCGGGAAGGGCCCCGCGCTTCAGGAGGGTATGGTGCTGGCCATCGAGCCGATGATCAACGCCGGATCCGCCGACGTGCGCTCCCTTGACGACGGTTGGACGGTCGTGACCGATGACGGCGCATACTCGGCGCATTTCGAGCACACCGTGGCCATCGGGCCGGACGGACCCATCATCCTGACGCTCGAATAGCCGACTGCGGCGCGAAAGAATGCTTTACGCACATAGGACCCATAGGTATACTACTCATTTGCGGCTTCAAGCCCCGAGAGGGAGACAGGTAGTACGTGGCGAAACGTGAAGACTCCATAGAGATGGAAGGCGTGGTCGTCGAGCCTCTGCCCAACGCGATGTTCCGCGTAGAGCTCGATAACGGCCACAAGGTCCTTGCGCACATCTCAGGGAAGATGCGCATGCACTACATCCGCATCCTTCCGGGCGACCGGGTCGTCGTGGAGCTTTCCCCGTACGACTTGACCCGCGGTCGCATCACGTACAGATACAAGTAACACCCGCTTTGTTGGAGGGGTATGGGACACGCCCGGAGGCGTGTTCGACCCCGAGTCATCGGAAACTTCGCGCCTGCGGCTGGGCGTGCAGATAGATGCAAGAACGCCGAAAGGGAGAACGATGAAGGTCAGACCTTCGGTCAAGAAGATGTGTGACAAGTGCAAGATCATCCGGCGCCATGGTCGTGTTCTCGTGATCTGTGAGAACCCGCGCCATAAGCAGCGTCAGGGCTAGGAGGGAGCACGAGTGGCCCGTATCACAGGTGTCGACCTCCCGCGCGAGAAGCGCGTTGAGATCGGCCTCACCTACATCTACGGCATCGGTCTGACGACCAGCCAGCAGATCCTACGCGAGACCGGGATCGATCCGGACACGCGCGTCCGAAACCTCACCGAGGAAGAGGTCGTTCGTCTTCGTGAGTACATCGACCGCAATCTGCAGGTCGAGGGTGACCTCCGCCGTGAGGTCAGCCAGAACATCAAGCGCCTGATGGAGATCGGCTGCTATCGCGGCCTGCGTCATCGCCGTGGACTTCCGGTCCGTGGTCAGCGTACGCACACCAACGCTCGTACCCGTAAGGGTCCGAGGCGTCAGATCGGCGCGAAGAAGAAGGGCAAGTAGGGTATGGCTGCCAAGAAGAAGACCGTCAAGACCCGTGTACGCCGCAGCGAGCGCAAGAACATCGCGGTCGGCCAGGCGCACATCAAGTCGACATTCAACAACACCATCATCAGCATCACTGACCCCACGGGAAACGTGATCGCATGGCGTTCTGCCGGCACCGTCGGGTTCAAGGGCTCTCGCAAGTCCACCCCGTTCGCCGCGCAGATGGCAGCCGAGGCTTGTGCCAAGGCAGCCATGGAGCACGGCATGCGCAAGGTCTCCGTGTTCGTGAAGGGTCCCGGCTCCGGCCGTGAGACCGCTATCCGTTCACTGCAGGCCGCAGGTCTGGAGATCGCGAGCATCCAGGACTGCACCCCCGTTCCGCACAATGGCTGCCGGCCGCGCAAGCGCCGCCGCGTTTAGCATTCAGGAGGATCCCAACGATGGCACGTTATACCGGGGCGGACTGCCGACTGTGCCGCCGCGAAGGTGTGAAGCTATTCCTGAAGGGCGACCGGTGCTACAGCGACAAGTGTGGCATCGAGCGTCGTCCTTACCCGCCGGGTCAGGCCGGCAAGAAGCGCCCGCGTGACTCGGAGTACCGGGTGCAGCTTCGCGAGAAGCAGAAGACCAAGCGGATGTACGGCCTGCTCGAGAAGCAGTTCCGCGGTTACTACAACCTTGCCAACCGTCAGGCGGGCATCACGGGCGAGAACCTTCTTCGCCTGCTTGAGAGCCGTCTGGACAACGTGGTCTACCGACTCGGCTTCGCGAAGTCTCGTGATGAGGCGCGTCAGGTGGTCCGTCATAACCACATCAAGGTCAACGGCCGCAAGGTCAACATCCCTTCGTACCGGATCCGTCCGGGCGACACCATCTCGGTGGCTGAGAAGTCCAAGGACCTCCTGGTCATCAAGACCTCGCTGATCTCTTCGGAGAAGGTCGAGGTTCCGGGGTGGCTCGAGGTGGACATCGAGAAGCTGGCTGGCAAAGTGCTGTCCTTGCCCGAGCGTGATCAGATCGATGCTCCTGTTCGCGAGCAGCTGATCGTCGAGCTCTACTCGAAGTAGGACGCACGGACAAGCCAAGGAGGCTTAAGAAGTGACAGAGTTCATGAGACCGCAGGTGACCGTGGAGCAGATCGACGACACCGTCGCTCGCTACATCGTCGAGCCGCTGGAGCGCGGGTTCGGGTACACGTTGGGCAACTGCATGCGCCGCGTGCTGCTCTCCTCGCTGCAGGGCGCTGCTGCGACCTCCATCCGCGTCGAGGGAGTGCAGCACGAGTTCACGCCGATCGATGGTGTCCGCGAGGACGTCACGGACGTGGTGCTGAATGTGAAGAACCTCGTGTTCCGCGAGACCGGGATCGGGGCCGGCGATGCCGTGGCCACGCTTTCCGCGTCGGGCCCGACGACCGTGACCGGCGCGGACCTCAAGGTCCCCGCCGAGTTCGAGCTCGTAAACCCGGATCAGGTCGTGGCGACCCTCAACAAGGGCGCCAAGTTCGAGATGAGCGTCCGTGTCGGCGTCGGCCGCGGGTATGTCTCCGCGGACCGCAACAAGCGGGCCGAGGATCCGATCGGTGTCATCACGGTCGATTCGTTGTTCAGCCCGGTCATCCGCTGCGCATACGTGGTCGAGAACACCCGAGTCGGTCAGCGCACCGACTACGACAAGCTCATCCTCGAGGTCGAGACCAACGGGGCGATCCACCCGAACGACGCCGTCGCGCGTGCCGCCAACATCATCGATGAGCACATGATGGTCTTCACCGACCACGCGCTCACGCCGCTCTCCGACGAGGGTATCTTCGCCGCGGCCATCGATGAGAGCGAGAGCGTGCTCGACACGCCGATCGAGGAGCTCGACCTGTCTGTTCGTTCGTACAACTGCCTGAAGCGTCAGGGAGTCAACACCATCGGACAGCTCACCGAGTGCACCGAGGGCGACCTGCTCAACATCCGCAACTTCGGCGCAAAGTCGATCGAAGAGGTCAAGGACAAGCTGCAGGGCATGGGCTTGGGCCTGAAAGCGTAGTAGGAGATATCTGACGATGAGACACCTCAAGAAGGGCCGCAAGCTCGGTAGCGATGCGAGCCACACCAAGGCGATACTCAAGAGTCTCGCGATCGCGCTGTTCACCAACGAGCGCATCAAGACGACCGAGGCTCGCGCCAAGGAAGTCCGCTCACTTGTGGACAAGGTGATCACGTGGGGCAAGAAGGGCGACGTGCATTCGCGACGTCTGGCTCTGGCCGCACTTGGTGACAAGGAACTGGTCCAGAAGATCTTCACCGACATCGCTCCTCGTTTCGAGGGACGCGATGGCGGCTACACACGGATCCTCAAGCTCGGCCCCCGCAAGGGTGATGCCGCTCCCATGGTGATCCTGGAACTCGTCGACTAGTTCGACGTGCATCGCAGTGCTGACGAGGGCCCCGGCAGGGGCCCTCGTTGCGTCCGCGGTCGGTGACGAGTCGGGGACCGCAGTCGCTCTTGACCCTGCGACGAACGCTCCTCCCTGCACATCCGGCTTTCCGCGCATGTCATACTTCTGTCTTGTCCGAGCACCGAGGGAGGCGCTCCCGTCATGCTTGAGTTCGAACAGGTGACATACTCCTACGCGGGGCCCGAAGCGCCTGCGCTCACCGACCTGAGCCTCCAACTCCGTCCGGGCGAGGTGCTGGCCGTGCTCGGGGCGAACGGCTCCGGCAAGTCGACGCTCGTGCGGCTGACGGACGGCATACTCCTTCCCGATTCCGGCAGCGTTCGGGTCGACGGCATCGACACGCGTGATGCCGACCGGCACTGGGACGTCCGTAGCAAGGTGGGTCTCGTGCTACAGGACCCCGACAACCAGATCGTCGGCACCGTCGTGGAGGAGGACGTCGCCTTCGCCCCCGAGAACCTTGGGCTGCCCCGCGAGGAGTTGCGGCGTCGCGTGGATGACGCGCTGGCTGCGGTCGGCCTCGCCGAGTTCGCCGCGCGCGAGCCCCATCTGCTCTCCGGCGGGCAGAAGCAGCGCCTGGCGATAGCGGGTGCTCTCGCGATGGACCCGGCCTACCTTGTCCTCGACGAGCCGACCTCCATGCTCGATCCGCGCGGACGCGCGGACGTCCTCGCGATCATCGGCCGGCTTCGCGACGCCGGCCGTGGCATCGTGCACGTCACGCATCACCTCGCCGACGCTCTGACCGCCGATAGGGTGCTCGTTCTCGACCGCGGTGCCGTGGCGTTCCTCGGCACGCCCGATGGGCTGCTCGCGGGTGAGTGCGGACTCGAGGCGCTCGGTCTGCGCCTCCCTCCGATCTGGTTCATGGCCGAGGAGCTGCGCAGGCACGGTCTGCGGCTGCCTCTGAGGGCGCTCGACCCCGACGCGATCGGTGCTTCGCTATGGCGCTAGAACTCAGGGACGTGTCCTATACCTACGGTGAAGGGACCCCGTTCGCGCTCCCGGCGGTCTCCGATGTCGACCTCAGGGTCGACGTCGGCACCGTGACACTCGTTCTAGGGCCGACCGGCTCGGGCAAGTCGACGGTGCTTTCGCTGCTTGCGGGGCTGCTCCAGCCGACCCGCGGGGGAGTGTTCCTGGAGGACGCTCAGTGCGACGGACTGCTGGCCGGGACCGACGCAGGCGTGGGCATCGTCTTCCAGGCGCCGGAGAGTCAGCTGTTCGCGGAGACCGTCCTGGAGGACGTCGCGTTCGGCCCCCGCAACCAGGGACTCGACCGCTCGGTTGCCGAGGAGCGTGCTCGGGAGGCGCTGACTGTGGTCGGCCTCGATCCCGAGCTCTTCCAGGCGCGCTCGCCCTTCACGCTCTCGGGAGGCGAGGCCAGACGCGTCGCGCTGGCGGGCGTGCTCGCAATGCGCCCTCGCTACCTCCTTCTCGATGAGCCCACCGCCGGTCTCGATGCCGCCGGGCGCGACGCCCTCCTCGCCGTCCTCGACTCGCTCCGGGGCGACACGGGGATCGTGATCGTCACGCACGACGCTGAGGAGTTCCTCGGCAGGGCGGACGCCGCGCTGGTCCTCTGCGCGGGGCTCAGCGAGTACTCGGGCCAGGCCCAGGCGCTGATCGAGGACCCTGCGCCGCTCGAGCGGGCGGGCCTGACGGTGCCTGATGTCGTCGCGGTGATGCGGGCGGCGCGGGCGGACGGACTCGATGTGGACGCGAACGGGCTCGACCCGATCGCGGCCGCGTGTGCACTGATCGCGGCGCTGGAAAGGCGGGTCGGATGAGACCCGCACTTCCCTTTGGCCAGTTCTACCCGGTCGACTCGGCTGTGCACCGGCTGGAACCGCGGGCCAAGATGGGCCTCGCGGTCGCCTACACCGCCCTGTTGTTCACGAGCGACGGTTTCGCGGGGCTGGCCGCGGCGGCCATCTTCGCGGTCGTGGCCGTGTCGGCCTCGAGGGTGCCGCTGCGGCTTGTGGCCCGCGGGCTGAAGGCCATCTCGTTCCTGCTCGTGTTCACCCTGCTCGCACATGCGCTCAGGTGGAACCCCGCGACAGAGACACTTGTGAGACTGGGGCCGCTGGCGATCGACGGCGAAGGGCTCGTGACCGGGATGTTCTTCGGCGCCCGCATCGTGCTTCTCGTGATGGGGACGTCACTGCTTACGCTCACGACCTCGCCGGTCGGCCTGACTGACGGGCTGGAGCGCGTGCTCAGTCCCCTGGAGCGCGTGCGTGTCCCGGTCGGGGAGCTTGCGATGATGCTCACGATCGCCCTCCGTTTCATCCCGACGACCGCCGAGGAGGCCCAGAAGATCATCGTGGCCCAATCCGCGCGCGGCGCGCGCTTCGATCGCGGCGGCATCCTCGCCCGCGCCCGCGCCTACGTGCCGGTTCTGGTGCCGTTGTTCGTGAGCCTCTTTCGTCGCGCCGACGAGCTCGCGACCGCGATGGAGGCGCGCTGCTACAGGGGCGGAGTCGGTCGCACGCGGCTGCATGCGAGTGTGCTCACGGCGACCGATTGGGGCACCATGATCCTAGGCGTCGCGCTCATGACCGCATGCGCCCTGATTCTCTAGCCGAGGAGCCGTGGTGGATACCGACACCTATTCGATCATGCTCGCCTACGACGGAACGGGCTTCGCGGGCTTTGCGCGCCAGCCCGGACTGCGAACGGTCCAGGGTGAGGTCGAGGAAGCTCTGGCGACGTCCCTGCGTGAGTCCATCGGGACCACCGGGGCCGGGCGCACCGATGCGGGGGTCCACGCACTCGGCCAGGTCATGAGTTTCTCGGCACCCGCCGGACTGGACACCCACGCTCTGATCCGTTCACTCAACGCGCTCACCGGCCCCGACATCGCCGTGCAGGAGGTGCGCCGCGCCCGACCGGGGTTCTCGGCGCGTTTCGACGCCACCGCACGTGAGTACCGATACCGCATCGTGCCGGGGCCGGTGCCGCCCGTGTTCCTGGCCCGGCACGCCTGGTGGGTGAAGACGGCTCTCGACCTGTCCGAGATGCGCGAAGCGGCGGCGGACCTGATCGGCGAGCATGACTTCAGGTCCTTCTGCGTGACGGAGTCGGCCAAGGACAGGTCGACCGTTCGAACACTCGAACTCGTGGTCATCGATCCGGACGTGCAGATGGGGGAGCACTGCCTGGTCGTGCGGGTCGTCGGCAACGCCTTCCTGCATTCCATGGTCCGCGTGATCGTGGGGAGTCTCGTGGAGGTCGGTTCCGGGCGTCGGGCCCCTGCCTGGCTGGGCGAGGCACGTGCGGCCTGCGACAGGTCGGCGGCGGGGCCGACGGCGCCTGCCTGCGGCTTGACGCTCTGGCACGTCGACTACGCCGAGGAGTGTTGGCTGTGATGCCGCCAGGCACTGTCTCCCGCTGTCGACAGCGACCGCTCCGGCTCCTCGGCAGGGCATAGACACGCCCGGGAGCGTGTTAATGTTGACGCACTCAAAGACGGTGGCTATAGTTACAGGGTTCGCTTGAAGCCCCGTGAAAGCTCAGACGAACACGAGAACGACACGTCATTTGGAGGACCAGTGAAGACCTACCACGCCAAGCCGGGCGAAGTCGAGCGCGAGTGGCTGCTCGTCGACGCCACCGACATGGTGCTGGGTCGTCTTGCCAGCCAGGTCGCGACGATCCTGAAGGGCAAGAACAAGCCGCAGTACACTCCGCATGTTGACACCGGCGATTTCGTCATCGTCATCAACGCCGAGAAGATCCGGCTGACCGGCAACAAGATGAACGACAAGGCGAGCTATCGCCACAGCGGCTTTCCCGGCGGTCTGAAGAAGACCCCGATCGCCGTCGCCCTCAAGAAGAACCCCGGGCGCGTCATCGAGCGCTCCGTGAAGGGCATGCTCCCCAAGAACACGCTCGGTCGCGCCATGGGCATGAAGCTCAAGGTCTATGCGGGCCCTGAGCATCCGCACGAGGCTCAGAAGCCGCGTCAGATCACGCTGGAGGGTTAGCGCATGGCTGAGAACAAGGCTGTCTACTACGGCACCGGTCGCCGCAAGACCTCGGTGGCTCGTGTGCGTCTGGTGCCGGGTACCGGCGTCATGACCATCAACGGCCGCCCGGCCGCCGACTACTTCGGCCGTCAGGCGCTCGTGAACTTCGCCGAGACCCCGTTCCGGACCACCGAGACCGTCGGTCGGTTCGATGTGATCGCCAAGTTGCACGGTGGCGGCATCTCGGGACAGGCCGGCGCTCTGCGTCACGGCATCTCGCGCGCCCTTCTCGAGGCGAGCGACGAGTACCGTGGCGAACTCAAGCGTGCAGGGCTTCTGCGCCGCGACCCGCGTATGGTCGAGCGCAAGAAGTACGGCCTCAAGAAGGCCCGCAAGCGTCCGCAGTTCTCCAAGCGCTAGGAACTGCGAGGACCGACTCGAACAGAGAAGGGCCCGCCCTCGCGGCGGGCCCTTTGCTTTGACTGGAGGGGGACAGGCCGATGTCTCGACTGTTCGGTACCGATGGCGTTCGCGGTGTGGCGAACGTCGAACTAACACCTGAACTCGCATTCCGTCTGGGTGAGGCCGCGGGGCACTTCCTGGGCGAGAAGGGGGTCGGCCGGATCCTCGTCGGCAAAGACACCCGCAAGAGCGGTGACATGATCGAGGCGGCGCTCGTCGCCGGGATCTGCTCGGGCGGAGCGGATGCGCTCGTGTGCGGAGTGATCCCGACCCCCGGCATCGCGTACCTGACGCGGGCGCTCGAGGCCGACGGCGGCGTGGTCATCAGCGCGTCACACAACCCGCCCGAGTACAACGGCATCAAGTTCTTCTCACGTGAGGGCTTCAAGCTGCCCGACGAGCTCGAGGACGAGATCGAGGAGTTCACGCATCGCAAGCGGGACTGGGAGCGTCCGGTGGGCGCGGCAGTCGGTCGGGTGCGACGGGTCGACGACGCCGTGGGCCGCTACATCGCCCATGCGCTCGAGTCCATCGAGTGCGATCTCGAGGGCCTCACGATCGCGGTGGACTGTGGGCACGGCGCGGCTTCCGTGGCGACCCCGGTCGCGCTCCGCGAACTCGGCGCCAAGGTGATCGTCATCAATGACGACTGGAACGGCAACGACATCAACGTCGGCTGCGGCTCCACGAACCTCGCACCGCTTGCCGACCTTGTCGCAAGCCATGAAGTCGACTTCGGGATCGCTCATGACGGCGACGCTGATCGTGTGCTCGCCGTGGATGAGACCGGGCGTGAGGTGGACGGCGACGCGATCATGGCGATCTGCGCGGAGCACATGTTCGCCCAGGGCGAGCTGCGCAACGACACGGTCGTCGGTACCGTGATGAGCAACATGGGTTTTGAGGTCGCCATGCGCCAGCACGGCATCCACGTGGTCAAGACCAAGGTCGGTGACCGATACGTACTGGAGCAGATGCTGACCATGGATGCGGTACTGGGTGGCGAGCAGTCGGGACACATCATCTTCCTCGAGCACAACACCACCGGCGACGGTCTGGTCACCGCACTCAAACTCGCCGCCGTGATGAAGCAGCGGGACCTTCCGCTCTCCGAGCTTCGCCAGGTCATGCACCGCTACCCCCAGGTCCTCGTGAACGTGCACGTATCGGACAAGGCCCTCCTGGTCACCAGTGCGGCGATCTCCGAGGCGATCGAGTCGGCAGAGGCGGAACTGGGCGACACGGGTCGGGTGCTTGTGCGCGCTTCAGGTACCGAGCCTCTCGTCCGCGTGATGGTCGAGGCCGCCGATGAGGCCAAGGCTCAGGCCGTCGTCGATCGGCTCGTGGAGGTCGTGCGCAGCGAGCTCGGCTGATCCTTGCGCTCGCATGCGTGAACTCATCGGTCGCTTCGGGCATCAACACAGATGTCAGTCTGTGAGGTCAGGAGCAGCGCATGAGCGAGTACCTTGAGGTCATGGGAGTCGATGAGCTCGCGGACGGAGCGATGAGCGTCGTTCGGGTTGACGACCACGACTTGCTTGTCACACGGGTGGCGGGCGCCTACTACATCTCCGACGCGCATTGCCCGCATCTGCACGGCCCGCTCTCCAAGGGCGAGTTGGACGGTACCGTCATCACATGCCCGTGGCATGGGTCGAAGTTCGACCTTGCCGACGGCCGCTGTCTGTTGTGGACCGACTTCCACGGGGCGGCCAAGAGCATGGCCGACCTCGTGCGCCATCCACGCCCACTGCGGGTGTATGAGGCCCTGGTGCAGGACGGCAAGGTGTTCGTCGGCCCGCAGAAGCCGCCTGCAGAGTAGGGGCAACGCGATACGGACCGCGCTTACCCGCCCGGCCTCCCTCTTGTTCTCATCTCGGCCGTAACCGCATCGTCACCACGGTTCGGCGCGCCGGCTGGTATACTGCGCCTGAGCGCAGCCGACCCGACAGGAGGTACGCCGGCACACACCAGATGCACCACCAAGCGCCAGGACTGGCCGTCTCGATGGCCAGTCGACGAGGAGAGAGCTTATCGAAGCATTCGGCGGATGGCTCTCCGGCTCGACCGGAGTCGTGACGTCACCGACAAAGCCTGCGGGTGACCGCAGTGACAAAGCGGTGGCGGTCCGGTTTCTCCCTCACTTCGCAGGGGCCCACCGTGCCCCGATCCTCGGCATGTGTCCACGTCGAGGACCCGAATCAGCATGCTTCCGGCGCGCGCGATCGCGCGCGCTGACACACCGAAGGGACGTCTCCATATGTGTGGGATCGTTGGATACGTAGGTCCGCGCCAGGCGAGCGATGTGCTGCTCGGAGGCTTGGCGCGACTCGAGTACCGCGGCTATGACTCTGCGGGGGTGGCCGTGATCGGCGACGGCGAGCTCGACGTCGTCCGTCGCGTCGGCAAGCTCGCGGCGTTGGCCGACGCGGTCAGCGACACGCCCGTTGCGGGCAGCACTGGTATCGGCCACACCCGGTGGGCGACCCACGGTCGCCCGAGCGAGGAGAACGCGCATCCGCATGTCGACTGCACCGGTCGGATCGCGGTGGTGCACAACGGCATCATCGAGAACTACATGCAGTTGCGCGAGGAGCTCGCGCGCAACGGCCATGTGCTTCGGAGTGAGACCGACACCGAGACCGTCGCCCACCTCGTCGAGTCGTACTACGACGGCGACCTGGTGGCTGCCGTGCGCAAGACGATCCTTCGGTTGGACGGTGCGTACGCCCTTTCGGTCGTGCATCTGGACCATCCGGACGTCGTGGTCGCCGCTCGCAAGGAGTCCCCGCTGATCATCGGCATCGGCCCAGGCGAGAACATCATCGCGAGCGACATCCCCGCGGTGCTCGAGTACACCCGCGAGGTCCTGGCGCTCGCCGACGGTCAGATAGCGCGCGTCACGGCGCAGGATGTGATCGTCACGGACATGGCCGGAGACCCCGTGGAGCCCGAGATGATCCACATCGAGTGGGACTTGGCCGCGGCGGAGAAGGGCGGCTTCGAGGACTTCATGCTCAAGGAGATCCACGAGCAGCCCAAGGCGATCCGCGAGACGCTTCGCGGTCGGATGAGCGAGTCGGGCGAGATACTGCTCTCTGAACTCGATATGACGCCGGAGCAGGTCTCATCGATCGATCGGGTGTTCATCCTCGCGTGCGGCACGAGCTATCACGCGGGTATCGTGGCCAAGACGCTTATCGAGACCTGGGCGAGGATCCCCGTCGAGGTGCAGACCTCGAGCGAGTTCCGGTACAGCGACCCCATCGTGGACGACGAGACGCTTGTCGTGGCGATCACCCAGTCGGGTGAGACGGCCGACACGCTCGCGGGAGTGAGAGAGGCTCGCGAGCGCGGCGCGAAGGTCATCGCGATCACCAACGTGGTCGGTTCGCGCGTCACGCGTGAGTCGGACGGCGTCATCTACACCCACGCGGGTCCCGAGATCGGCGTCGCGGCCACCAAGACCTTCACCGCGCAGATCGCCGCCCTGAACGTTCTGGCGCTCAAACTCGCACAGGCCAAGGGCATCATGGGCACCGAGCGTGTGCAGGCGCTCTTCGCCGAACTCGCCCGGATCCCGGAGACCGTCGAGGCGATACTCGCGGACCTCAAGGCGATCGACGAGTGCGCAGCCCAGTACACCGATGTCTGCTCCAGCTTGTTCCTCGGCAGGGGGATCGGTGTCCCGGTGGCTATGGAGGGAGCGCTCAAGCTCAAGGAGATCAGCTACATCCACGCCGAGGCGTACCCCGCCGGCGAGATGAAGCACGGCCCGATCGCGCTCATCACCCCGGAGGTCCCGGTCGTCGTCGTGGCGACCCAGGGTCACACCTACGAGAAGGTCGTGAGCAACATCCAGGAGGTCCGCGCGCGCGGCGCCGAGGTGATCGTCGTCGCCACCCACGGTGATGACGAGATCGCCCGGCACGCCGAGCACGTCCTGCATGTGCCGGCCACACCCGAGCTGCTCTCCGCCATCCCCGCGACCATCCCGCTGCAGGTCCTCTCATACCGGATCGCCAAGCTCCGCGGCTGCAACGTCGACCAGCCTCGCAACCTCGCCAAGTCCGTGACGGTGGAGTAGCGTGGCCGAGGAGACGGACCCGCGGGTGGAGGCGGCAGTGGGCATACGTGGTCTGGGTGTCGACATCGTCGAGATAGACCGGATGAAGGCCGCGCTCGACCGCAGGCCCTCGATGCGCGAGCGGCTGTTCTCCGAGGCGGAGCGAGCCTATTGTGACAAGCGCAAGAAGCCCGAGATCCACTACGCCATGCGCTTCGCCGCCAAGGAAGCCGTGCTCAAAGCGCTCGGTACCGGGTTCTCCGGCATGCGGTTCAAAGACGTCGAGGTGATGCGCGACGAGAGCGGGCGACCGGTCCCCGTCCTGTACGGTCGCGCCGCCGAGGTCGCCGCGGAACGGGGCGTCGTCGAGCTCCACCTCTCCCTGTCGTTCACCCACACCACCGCGGTGGCCTCGGCCGTCGCCATGACCGAGGCGCATCGTCCCAAGCCCAAAGAGACGCCCGTGGATCCGATGGCCGTGCTCGCTGCGAACTTCAAAGAGGCGCGCGCGATGCTCGACGAGGTCGACGTCCGGGCCGAAAACGGGGATGAACCCCGTGGTGATACACAGGATCAGGGGCCCGGCGCTCGCTAAGCCGAACTCCCGGCGCGGTGTCCGCCATCGAACGTTCTCGCGACACGAGGAGGCCTGGTGCGATACGCCCTGACACAGGACGCGGCGAGGCGCGCCGAGGAGCGTGCGGTCCGAGAGCAGGGCGTGAGCCTCGGAGAACTCATGGATCGTGCCGGGCGCGCGCTCGCCGACGAGGTCGCCCTGCGGGTCCCGTACGGGTCTGTCGGGGTCGTCGCCGGCAAGGGCAACAACGGCGGAGACGGCTGGGTCGCGGCGACCGAGCTGGCGGGCCGCGGGCGCGAGGTCACCGTTGTCAGCCCGGTCGACCCTCTCACGCTGGACGGTGTCGCCGGCGACGCGGCGCGCGCTGCGCACGAGGCGGGCGTCCGGGTGCGAGTCGTCGAGGGCACATTGGAGCCGGACGCGCTTTCCGACAGCGCCTGCGTCGTGGATGCGCTCCTCGGCATCGGGCTGTCGGGTCCTGTTCGGCAGCCGTTCATCACCTGGATCGAGGCGATGAACGCTTCGGGAGCCACCATCATCTCCGCCGACATGCCATCCGGAGTGATCGCTGATACCGGCGGCGTGCCGGGCCATGCCGTACGCGCCGATGCGACGGTCACGTTCTCCGCGGAGAAGCGCGGTCTTCTGCTCTATCCCGGTGCCCAGCGCGCGGGCGAGGTGGTCGTCGCCGACATCGGGATCCCGTGGGAGATGATCGGGGAGCCGGGCGATCTCGAGGTCTGGGACCCCTCAGACTACGCTGCATCGCTGCCCCGCCATCCGCGGGACGTGCACAAGAACACCCGGGGGCGCGTGCTCATCGTCGCCGGATCGGGCGCGTATCCGGGGGCCGCGATCCTCGCCGCTATGGGCGCTCAACGCTCGGGCGCCGGGTTCGTCACACTCGCGGTGCCCGAATCGATCGCGCCCATCATCCAGACGCGACTGCCCTCAGTGGTCGTGATGGCGCTCGCGGAGAACCCCTCGCGAACACTGGCTTCGAAGGCGGCCGAGGAGATACTCGACGTGGCGCGCGAGTCGGACGCGGTGGTGCTGGGTCCGGGCCTGACCGTCGCCCATGGCGCGGTCCTCGTGGTGCGGCGGCTCGTCGCCGAACTCACGGCGCCGCTCGTCATCGACGCAGACGGCCTGAACGCCATGATCGACAGCCGAGACGCCATCCTCGCCCGCATCGCTCCGACCATCGTCACGCCGCACCCCGGCGAACTCGCCCGGCTTCTCGAGACCGAGGTCGCCGAGGTCCAGTCCGACCGCCCCGGCTTCGGCGCGAAGCTGACCGGACCGCGACTCGCCTGCGTGCTCAAGGGCGCTCACACCATCGTGAGCAGCCGGGGCCGGCAGGTCCTCAATACATCGGGAGGGCCGGCGCTCGCCACCGCCGGCACCGGGGATGTGCTTGCGGGGATGTGCGGTTCGCTGCTCGCCCAAGGGCTCGAGCCACTCGAGGCCGGCGCGCTCGGCGCGTATCTCCACGGGCGTGCGGGTGACCACGCGGCCGCCGAGCTCACAGAGCGATGCGTGACAGCCGAGGATGTCCCGTCGTATCTTCCGCGAGCGATGATGGAGCTCCTCGGCTATTCTGGAACCAGCTCGCCGGACGCGCACGACGCGTCGGCCACATAGGAAGGTGCGACAGAACATGGCAGAACTCAAGGTCAGGGACATCATGTCCAAAGATCCCCTCACGGTGACTCCCGAACAGACGGTCACCGAGGCGGCACACCTGATGGTCGACAACCGCATCGGCGCACTGCCGGTGCTCGAGAACGATCGCCTCATCGGCATCGTCACCGAGGGTGACCTGATCATGCAGGACGTCAAACTCGAGTTCCCGACCTACCTCCATCTGCTCGACGGCTTCATCATGTACCCACCGGCCACCGCCCGCTTCGAGGCCGAGCTCAAGAAGGCCGTCGCCGCGGACGTGCGCGCCGTCATGACGACCGACCCCATAACGGTGCAGGCCGACGCGCCGGTCGAGGACGCCGCAACGCTCCTCGTGGAGCGCGAGGTGAGCAGGCTTCCGGTCCTGGAGGGCGAGAAGCTCGTCGGCGTGGTCAGCAAGTCCGACGTGGTCCGCTCTCTGCTCGCCGAGGAGTAGCCCACGTGGAGCCGATCGTCCGCGCGGCGCACGCCGAGATCGACCTGAAGGCCGTCGCTCACAACATCCGCGCCCTCAAGGGCCTCACACCTCAGGGCACCCTGTTCATGGCGGTCGTCAAGGCGGACGGCTACGGGCACGGCGCCGTGAATGTCGCGCGCACCGCCCTCGCGTACGGAGCGGACCGGCTCGGCGTCGCGACGCTACGCGAGGCGGTCGAGCTGCGGGAGGCGGGCCTTCGCGCGCCGCTGCATCTCCTTTCGGAGCCGCCGGTCGAGGCGATACCGGAGATCATCGAGCACGGACTCATTCCCACGGTCACGACCCGGGAGTTCGCGGTCGAGCTCGGCCGTCAGGCTGCTGCATCCGGCATCGAGGCTGTGTTCCACCTCAAGATCGACACCGGCATGAACCGTATCGGCGTCCGAGCAGAGGAGGCCGCCGAGTTCGTCTCATCGCTCAAGGGCTTCCCCGGGCTTGTTCATGAGGGCACGATGACGCACTTCGCGACCGCGGACGTGCCGGGGGACTGGGACTTCGAGCGTCAGATGGAGCGGTTCAAGACGGCCTTGGAGCGGATGCGGGACGAAGGGGTCGACCCGGGGATCGTCCATGCGGCGAACTCCGCCGGGACCATCCTGCACCCGGACGCACACTTCCATATGGTGCGGTGCGGCATCGCGATCTACGGCCTGCACCCGGACAGGTCCACATACGGCAGGATCGACCTGCGCCCCGCCATGGCCATCAAGGCCCGCCTGTCGTTCGTCAAGCGCATCGCGATGGGTGAGGGCGTCTCCTACGGGCTCACGTGGCGTGCGGCCGCTCCCGCTCTGATCGGGACGTTGCCGCTCGGCTACGCCGACGGCGTGCACCGCGTGCTGTCGAACCACTTCTCCGTCCTTGTGGGGGGCAAGCGCTGCGAGCAGGTCGGCCGTGTCTGCATGGACCAGTTCATGATCGAGCTGCCAAGAGGCTCCTCGTTCCGTATAGGTGAACCCGCCGTCATCGTCGGCTCTCAGGGGTCGGAGACCATCCTTATGGACGAGCTGGCCGACGCAGCGGGCACCATCAACTACGAACTCGCCTGCGGGTTCGGGATGCGCCTGGAGCGCCGCTACATCTGAGCCCGCGGACTCCTCGGCAGCCCCCCATGTGAGTTTTTTCGCTAGTTCTGAGCGGATTAGCAGGAGGGGGTACCCCTTCGTCGAAATGCACGACTGAGCGGCTGTTTCGCGCTTCTCGCGCGCAGCGATTCTCCGGTCTGCGAACAAGGGGGTACTCAGGTGGAGGAGAAGGTTCTCGAGGAGATCCAGTTCCATCAGGACACTGTGTCTCGCGACGCCAACTCACCGTTGCATCTGATCCGCGAAAAGGAGATGGAGATCTCCGGGCGGGTCCTTGCGGCCAAGAAGGAGGCCGAGGAGATCGTCGCCACTGCGCGCAAGAAGGCGGTGGAGGTCGTTCAGGCAGCCGAGGATGAGGGCACCCGGCTCGCCGCAGAGCACGAGAAGAAGGTGCTCAAAGAGGTGGATGCGGAGATCGAGGCGATCAAGGCGGGTGCCGTTACGGACGGCGAAGCCATCGAGAAGCTGATCTCCGAGCGTTCGGGCAGGGCTGTGGCGTTCGTGGTCGAGGCTGTCACCAGCGTCTAGTTCCGAGTCGGTCGCTGCCGGGCGACCAGTGGGGGGTGTCGCACGTGCTCGTTCCTATGGCTAAGGTCGAGATCATCGGCCCCAAGAACCTGTTCTTCGATGTCGTGAGCCTGGTTCACGAACAGGGTCGCCTGCATATCGAGGATCTCACGCGCAAGATCCAGTCGGGCGAAGTCCCGATCGAGCGCATGGAGGTCGTCGAGAGACAGCAGCGCGATCAGGAGCGCATGGATGACATGCTGATCCGCGTCCGTGCGATCCTCAAGGCCCTGCATCGAGACAACACGCCGATCGACGCTGATGCGCGCAGGGCGGAGTACGCGCGCCTCTACGCTTTGGACAGCGAAGCGCTGGCGGACGAGGTGGCTTCGGTGATCGGGGAGGTCGAGGATCGTACCTCTTCGCTCGCTTCAAGCCACACCTCCATCGAGGGCGAACTCGCGTTGCTCGCCCGGTATGAGCCGATCCTCCACAAGATCCAGCCGCTGGCGAAGCAGATCATCACGACCGGCGCATACGAGTCGGTGGCGTTGCTCGTGGAGCGTCGCTACAAGGCTGCACTCGAGCAGCTCAAGGAGGAACTCGACAAGATCACGCACAAGCAGTGCGAGATCGTCTCCACCGATGTCGACGAGGACACCACGGCGGCGATCGTCGTGTTCAACCGTACGTACTCCGAGCCGGTCCACAAGTTCCTGGCCATGGAGAACGTCAACCAGATACGGCTCCCTTCCGAGTTCCAGGACATGCCCTTCGACGTCGCGTACGACGAACTCCGCGCGCGTCGCAGCCAGCTTCCCGATGAGCTCGGCAAGGTCTCGACGGAACTCGAGAAGATGTCGCTCAAATGGCAGCTCAAGCTGTCGACCATCCGCGACGTGCTGATCGACAAGACCGAGGAGATCAACGCGATCCCCAAGTTCGGCCGCACGGAGTACGCCTTCGTGATCACCGGCTGGATGCCCGTCAGCGACGTCAAGCCGCTGATGGCCCAGATACTCGAGCGCTGGAAGGACGACGTCATCGTCAACCAGACCGAGATCCGCGAGGAGGAGTACGCCGACACGCCGGTCGCGCTCAAGAACAACCCCGCCATGGAGCCGTTCCAGAAGCTCCTCGGCGTCTACGGAATGCCGCGCTACGGCACCATGGACGCCACATGGATGCTGTTTGTCTTCTACCCGCTGTTCTTCGGAATGATCGTCGGTGACATCGGGTACGGAATGATCATGCTCGGCATCGTGCTGTGGCTTCGCTTCAAGTTCAAGGACAGCGACGGTATACAGCTCGCGACGTCGATCCTGGGCCCGGCGTCCACGGCGGTCATCGCCTTCGGGTTCCTGTACGGCGAGTTCTTCGGGAACCTGCTTGGCCCGGCGTTCTTCGATGTGATCAGGCCGTTGGAACTCGGGCCTGTGACATTGCCGTTCTACAGGGTCGAGTTCGTTCAGACATTCATGCTCATCGCCATCGCGGTGGGTGTTGTGCAGATCATCCTCGGTCTTGTGTTCGGCGTAGTGAACGCCGTCAGGACCAAGAACAAGCATCACCTGTATGAGAAGGGCGGTATCCTCACCCTCCTCGTCGCAGTGGCCATCGCTGTCGTCATCGGCTTCTCGGCTGAGCGTTTCGGTAGCTGGACCGTGTGGGGGCAGCTGCTGTTCGCCGCGATCGCGTTCGGTGGCTTCATCTACGCGATCCGGGGCGGCGGCGTCATGGGCGTCGTCGAGACGGTCGAGTCGGTCGCGCACATGGCGAGCTACATCCGAATCATGGCGGTCGGCCTGGCCGGCGCCATCTTCGCCGACGCCGTCAACGAGATCGTCGCCAACACGGGCAACCTTGTGGCCGGTCTTGTCATCGGCATCCTGCTCCACGGGCTGAACTTCATCATCGCGGCGTTCAGCCCCTCAATCCATGCACTGCGTCTCAATTTCCTGGAGTTCTTCGGGAAGTTCTATGAGACCGGAAAGCAGCAGTACAAACCGTTCACGAAAACCGGAGGTGAAAAGAGCGCATGATCAAGAATCGGCTCGCAAGGTGGGTGTTTGGCAGTACATTCGTACTGACCATGCTGGTCCCGGCAATCGCTCTGGCACAGGAGGCTGCGGCACCCGCAGCAGACTGGCAGACGAATGTCGGTAAGGCGATGGCCGCTGGTCTGGCCATGGGTCTCTCCGCGCTGGGCGCCGGCTACGCGCAGGCGAAGATCGGCTCCGCTGGTGCCGGTACGCTCGCTGAGCGCCCCGAGGTGTCGATCTGGATCATCACGCTCCAGGCGCTCCCGGAAATCATCGTTCTGCTCGGTTTCGTCTCCGCGATCATGATCAACGGCTAGCAGGCGACCGTTCGATAGCACGCAACGCGGAGGAGAATCCGACAGATGGCACTCGAAGATATCTTCAGAGCCCTCGAAGACCAGGCGCAGCAGGAATGTGAGCTGATACTGCAGGTCGCCCGTGACCAGGCCCAGGCTATTGCCGAGGACGCCACGGACGAGGCTGCAAGGATCCGCTCGGGCAGGGTCGAGGAGGCGGAGCGCACCACGCGCCATCGCGCCTCTCAGACCGTGAACAGCGCAAGGCTCGGGAGCAAGAAGCGTGTCGCCGCCGTCAAAGAGGGCGGTGTGAGTGCTGCGTTCGACGCAGCCCTCGCCGCGCTCGGTTCGGTGCGCGCCAAGCCCGAGTACCCGGCCATCTTCAAGGCCCTGGCCGAGGAGGCCGCCACCGGCCTTTCCGGCGACATGGAGGTCTGGGTGGATCCCGCGGACGAGGCGCTCGCCAAGAGCACTCTCGCCGAGCTGGGGATCCAGGCCGCCGTACGCCCGGAACTCACGTCGAGGGGCGGTCTGGTCATGACCGTGGACGACGGCCGGATCATGCGGCGCAACACGCTTGAGGACAGGCTCGACAAGGTGCGCCTGATGGCTCAGGCCGATGTGGCGGAGATTCTGTTCTCATGAGTCCCACGGCATCGAAGACCCGCAAAGAGGCCACCGGAGGCAAGGACTACGGGTACTCGAACGCCCGCATCCGCGGCATGCGCTCGAGACTGCTCGACAAGGCCTTCCTGGACGGTCTGATCGCGACCCCGGACGTTCAACGTCTCATACAGGAGCTCTCCGAGACGGAGTACGGTCCCGACCTGGAGGATTCGCTCATCCACGGTCGCGACGCGGCGGCGATCGACGAGGCACTCAAGAACAACATGGTACGCACGTTCCGCAAGGTCCTGGGATTCCTCAACGAGGAGGCCCAGTTCCTGGTGACGACGCTGCTCGGCCGATGGGACGTCTTCAACATCAAGACGATCCTGCGCGGCAAGCACATGCACCTGACCGCCGAAGAGATCGCGGAGGGCCTGTTGCCCGCAGGGCAGCTCTCACTGATCGATCTCGAGGCGCTTGCGATGCAGGACGATGTGCGCGCGGTGGTCGATACCGCGGTCACGTGGGGCCTCCCGTACGGGATGGCTCTGCGTGAGGGGTACACGGAGTTCCTCAAGAGCGGTGAACTGGCCGACATCGAACTCGCGGTGGACCGGTACTACACCACATGGGCCTCGCAGAGGCTGATGCGGCGGGGCACCAACAGCCGGCTTGCCAAGCGCATCCTTGCCATACAGGTGGACATCGCGAACCTCGTCATGGTCTTCCGCCTACAGAAGGCGGACCTTGAGACCGTCAACATCGCAGGGTTCTTCCTTGCGGGCGGGGTGGACATCAAGCCCGAGTTGTATCTGGAACTCGCCAAGATGTCCGACATAGACGAGGTGCTCGACCGGCTGCGCGGTACCCCGTACGGCAAGGCGCTCGATGACGCTGCGATGAAGTATCTCGAGGAGAACTCGATCGCTGTCTTCGAGCGTGCGTTGGAGGACTACCTGATGCGCAAGGCGCTCATGCTCGGCACAGGCGACCCGCTCGGCGTCGGGGTCTGCATCGCGTACCTGTGGGGCAAGCAGAACGAGATCACGAACCTGCGCATCATCGTCAAAGGAAAGGCCGTCGGCATGCCGGTCGAACGCGTGAGAGGGGAGCTCATCCTTGTATAAGCTCGTCGTGCTCACGGACTCGGACACCGCGGACGGGTTCAGGCTCGCAGGGGTCGACGTTGAAGTCGCCGATTCCACCGAGGTGGCCCGCAAGAAGCTCAACTCGCTCATCGATGACGACGCAAGCGGCATCATCGCCGTCAACGAGAAGATGATGGCGGTCATCGACGAGCGTACGCAGAAGAAGATCGACTCGATCTACAGGCCCATCGTCATCTCGTTGCCGATCAAGGAACGGCTCGAGGTCGGCGAGGACCACCGGGCGTATCTCTCACGCCTGATCCGGAGAGCGATAGGATTCGACATCACACTGAGGCGAGGCTGATGATAGTCGGAACGATCTACAAAATCACAGGACCTGTCGTCGTAGCCAAGGGAATGCTCGGCGCCAAGATGTACGACGTTGTGCGCGTCGGTGAGCAGGGCCTCATGGGTGAGGTCATCCGTCTCGAAGGCGACAACGCGACGATCCAGGTCTACGAGGACACGTCCGGCCTTAAGGTCGGCGACCTTGTCGAGTCCACCGAAGGCCCGCTCATGGTCGAGCTGGGTCCGGGTCTGCTCTCGTCTATCTATGACGGGGTTCAGCGACCTCTGCCCGTGATCGCGGAGCAGTCGGGAGACTACATCGAGCGAGGTACCGTGGCTTCGGCGCTCGACCGCACGATGACGTGGCATTACACCCCCGTGGCCGAGGTCGGCCAGGAGGTAGGCCCCGGCGACGTCGTCGGGACCACTCCCGAGGGACGCACGATCCTCCACAAGGTCATGGTGCCGCCAAGGACCAAGGGCAAGGTCGCGACGACCGTCGCGGAGGGCGACTACACCGTGGATCAGGTGGTCGCCACGCTCGAGGACGGCACCGAGATCAAGATGTCGCAGTGGTGGCCCGTACGTCAGGGCCGGCCATACGACCGCAAGCTGGATCCGACGCACCCGTTCACCACGGGCATGCGGATCCTGGACACGTTCTTCCCGATCGCCCTGGGCGGAAACGCGATCATCCCGGGCGGCTTCGGGACGGGCAAGACCGTCACGCAGCAGTCGCTCGCGAAATGGGCCGACGTGGACATCATCGTCTACATCGGCTGCGGCGAGCGCGGCAACGAGATGACCGAGGTGCTCACGGAGTTCCCGGAACTCATGGACCCGCGCACCGACGCTCCGCTCATGGACCGGACGGTGCTCGTGGCGAACACCTCGAACATGCCGGTCGCCGCGCGCGAGGCCTCCATCTACGTGGGCGCGACGCTCGCGGAGTTCTACCGCGACATGGGCTACAACGTCGCCATGATGGCCGACTCCACGTCCCGCTGGGGCGAGGCGCTTCGTGAGGTCTCCGGTCGACTCGAGGAGATGCCGGGCGAGGAAGGCTACCCCGCCTATCTCGCGACCCGTCTCGCCGCGTTCTACGAGCGTTCGGGTCGTGTGCGCCCGCTGGGCACCGACGACCGTATCGGATCCGTCACGATGGTCGGCGCGGTCTCACCCGCTGGCGGCGACATGTCGGAGCCGATGACGCAGAACTCCTTGCGGGTCACCGGCGCCTTCTGGGCGCTGGACACCTCGCTGGCCCATCGCCGGCACTTCCCGGCCATCTCGTGGACGAAGTCGTACACCCTGTACGGCGGTCAGATCCGCGGCTGGTACGAGGAGAACGTGGCGCATGACTGGCAGGAGATCCGTGACCGCGCGATGTTCATCCTGCAGAAGGAGACCGAGCTCCAGGAGATCGTGCAACTCGTCGGTCCCGACGCGCTGCCCGAATCCGAGAAGGTCATCCTGGAAGTCGCGCGCATGCTTCGCGAGGACTTCCTGCAGCAGTTCGCGTTCGACGAGGTCGACGCGTACTGCCCGCCCAAGAAGGCCTACATGATGCTCAAGGTCATCATGGCCTTCAACGATGCGGCCGTCGGCGCGCTCAACAGGGGCGTCTCGCTGCGCCAGATCCTCGACATGCCGATCAAGGACCGCATCGCGGTCATGAAGACGACGCCGCATGAAGAGGCTATGGCGAACCTTCCCGCATTCGCAAACGAACTGGCCGAGGAAATAGCAGGGATCGAGGTGTACTAAGTGGCCCAGGACACGATGACACGTCCGGAAACCCCCAAGCAGTCGCTGGTTTCTACGGACTACCGCACCATCTCGTACGTCACCGGACCACTGGTCTTCGTGAACAACGTGCACAACGTCGCGTACAACGAGATGGTGTCGCTCAGGATGCCGGACGACTCGATCCGCTCCGGACAGGTCCTGGAGATCGCCGGCGAGATCGCGGTCATCCAGGTCTTCGAAGGCACGCAGGGCATCGACGTCGACCGCACCGAGGTCCGCTTCCTCGAAGAAGTGGCGAAGGTCGCCGTCTCGCCGGAACTCCTCGGCAGGACGCTCAACGGTGTCGGCAAGCCGATCGACGGCGGGTCACCGATCATCCCCGAGGCGCGTCTCGACATCACCGGTAACCCGATCAATCCCTACACCCGCGAGAAGCCGGCGGACTTCATCGAGACCGGTATCTCGGCGATCGACGGACTGAACACGCTCGTGCGCGGTCAGAAACTGCCGATCTTCTCGGGATCCGGTCTGCCGGCCAACGAGCTCGCCGCCCAGATCATCCGTCAGGCGCGCGTGAAGTCGGGCGAGGAGTTCGCGGTCGTGTTCGGCGCGATGGGCATCACCCACCGCGAGGCGAGTTACTTCATGTCGCAGTTCGAGAGCACCGGCGCCCTGGAGCGCGTCGTGTTCTTCCTGAACCTCGCCGACGACCCGACGGTCGAGCGCCTGCTCACACCGCGGTGCGCGCTCACGGTCGCGGAGTATCTCGCGTTCGAGAAGGGCATGCAGGTGCTCGTCGTCCTCTCGGACATGACGAACTACTGTGAGGCTCTTCGTGAGGTCTCCACGGCGCGTGAAGAGGTTCCCGGTCGTCGTGGCTTCCCGGGGTACATGTACACGGACCTCTCGACCATCTACGAGCGCGCCGGCCGCATCAAGGGCCGTCCCGGCTCCGTGACGCAGCTCCCGATCCTGTCGATGCCCGACGACGACATCACGCACCCGATCCCGGACCTCACGGGCTACATCACCGAGGGCCAGATCGTGCTCTCTCGTCATCTACATCGCCGAGGAGTCTACCCGCCGATCGACACGCTGCCGTGCCTCTCGAGGCTCATGAACCTCGGTATCGGCGACGGCAAGACGCGCGACGACCACCGCGCGGTGGCCAACCAGCTCTACGCCGCATACGCCCAGGGTCGCGACCTGCGCAAGCTCGTCGCCATCGTGGGCGAGGAGGCGCTTTCCGAGACCGACCGCCGCTACCTGCGCTTCGCGGACGACTTCGAGTCCCGCATCGTAGGCCAGGGGGACGAGGGCCGTACCATCGAGGAGACGCTCTCCATCGGCTGGGAGCTCATGAGCGGTCTGCCCATGGGCGAGCTCAAGCGAGTCCGCGACTTCATCGAGAAGTACCACCCGAACGCCGGCGACCAGGGCGGCGACCTGTAAGGGGGCATCGTGGAGGAAGTACGGCCAACACGAGCTGAACTCCTCGAGCGTCGCGAGCAGATCAAGCTTGCGGAGCAGGGCATGGACCTGCTCAAGCAGAAGCGGGATGCGCTCCTGATCGAGTTCATGGGCGTCATGGACGAGACCCTGCGGTTGTCCGAATCGCTGCAGAAGTCGGTCTCGGAGGCCCAGTACTCGCTCGCGGTCGCCAAGGCGGTCGACGGCACGGTCGCCCTCAGAAGCGCCGGTATGGCCACGAAGGGCGAGATCGTCGTGGACATGACCGGTACCAAGATCATGGGTGTATCGGTGCCGGTCGTCACCAAGGGCGAGAGCCCGATCCGCTCCTCGTTCACGAGAGGGTACGCGGTGACGGGTATCTCGAGCCGCGTCGACGAGACCGCCGACAAGTTCGAGCGCATCCTGGATGTCATCATCGAGTATGCCGACATCGAGACGCGACTCAAGCGACTCGGCGAGGAGATCCAAAAGACCAACAGGCGGGTCAACGCTCTCGAGCAGGTGACCGTGCCTCAGCTTCGCGAACAGGTGACTTACATCAGGCAGACTCTCGACGAGCGCGCCCGCGAGGACCTGTTCAGGCTCAAGAAGGTCAAGAAGAAGATCGAGCGCAAGAAGGCCGCGCAGCAAGCGTGACGTGGCAGGTCCGGGCGCCGGAACGGTGTGCCGGGAGTCTTGCGTGATCGCAAGTGTGGGGCGGTGTCGCCAACCGGGGGGTGCTGGCGCCGCCCCACGATGCTACCCCGAACCGTTCCGGACCGCAAAGCCGCATGCTGTAGCGAGTGAGGGCCGCGGGCTCCCCGATGGCGCGGGCGCCGGGTGCGGACCGGGAATCGGTCACGAGCACAAAACGAAACGCCGCTGGGCTGACCCGGCGGCGTTTCGGCTTGAACGGGAATCCCCCGGTCTCCCGGCTCAGCCTTTCGATCTGACGACCTTGTCCACGTCCGTCAGCACCTCGACCGCGTTGCGCGAGTGCTTGCGCAACTCGCGACCGTGGCCGAGGATCATGCGCACATCGTGCGCGTCCAGCTTGCCGAAGTGGAGCTGGTCCCAGTCCTCTCGGGCGATGTACGCCCAGAGTTCGCCGAGGACCCACTCGAGTTCCTCGACCTCGTGGTTGCTCATCGCGGCCCAGTGGTCCTTCAGGGAGTGACGCATCCGTTCCACCGCGCGCTCGACCGCTTTGGCCTTGCGCAGCTGGAAGGCTCGCATCCCGATGTCTTCATCTGTCACATCCGGTCCGTGCATGCTCACGTGCAGCCACCTCCTTGCTGCTGTTGTTCGATGTGTGGGCGTGATTCCCTTGTTCTAGAATGTGATGGCCGCGACATCGGCTCGCCGGTCATCCATGATGGTCGATGGGCGTTCGCAGGCGCGACCGCACGGCCCGACGAGAGGTTCCAGATGGAGTTCAGCGAGGTACTCGGCAAGCGCAGGAGCGTCCGGCACTTCAATGCGAAGCTGCCGGTAGGCGACGACGACATCCGGGCGCTGTTGCTCGCGGCCGTAAGCGCGCCTTCGGCGGGCAACATCCAGCCCTGGCGGTTCACGGTGGTCCGCAGCGTCGAGGCGCGCGAGCGCCTGGCATCCGCGCTCCATCAGCGTTGGGCGACCTCCGCGCCGGTCGTGATCGTCGTTTCCGTCGACCCACGCCCGTGCTCGGCGCGCTACGGCGATCGCGGTGAGATGCTCTACGCGATCCAGGACACCGCGGCCGCCGCGCAGAACATGCTGCTCGCCGCGGTCGACCGCGGCCTTGCTTCGTGCTGGATCGGTGCGTTCGACGAGAAGGCCGTCCGGCAGGCGCTCGACATCAAGGAACCCGTGACTCCCGTGGCCATACTTCCCGTGGGGCACAGCGCGGAGTCCTCGGCGAAGCCCGCCCGCAGGCCCATCGACGAGTTGACGACGTGGCTCTAGGCCAAGACACCCTGCCGGCCCTTCGCGAGCACCTCGGTGACTGCCGAAGATGCGCTCTCGCACAGACGCGCACGACGCTCGTGTTCGGCGCGGGCGAGGCGGGGGCGCGTGTCATGCTCGTGGGGGAGGCCCCCGGCCGCAACGAGGACCTGACCGGCCAGCCGTTCGTGGGCTCTGCGGGCAGGTTGCTCGATGGCCTGCTCGCGACGGCCGGCCTTGCGCGCACAGACGTCTACATCGCGAACGTCCTCAAGTGCCGGCCTCCCGGCAACAGGGACCCGAGGCCCGAGGAGATCGAGTGCTGCACGCCGTTCCTGGCGCGCCAGATCGCCATCGTCTCGCCTGAGATCGTGGTGACGCTCGGCAACTTCGCGACGCGCTTCATGTTGGGCACCGCAGAGGGCATCACGACGCTCAGGGGCACGCTTGTCGAGGTGGACGCACCGGGTGGTGGCCCTGTTCGCGTGTTCCCGGTGTTCCACCCCGCAGCGACGATCTACGACAGGACGAAGCGCGAGCTGCTCGAGGCGGATTTCGCGTCACTTGCCGGACTCCTCGGCATTGAGCCGTTGCGTCGACCCCCCGGCGCAGGCCCAGGCGGGCCGGCCGGTGGTCCCGTCACGCAGCCCCTGTTCGACCCTGAGGAGGCGTCGTGAGGGCGAACGTGCTTTCCGAGCAGGCCATGCATGCCCTGGGGCGCTCGCTTTCGGGCATCCTCGCCGCCGGCGATGTGCTCCTGCTCTCCGGCGACCTCGGGGCGGGCAAGACCGCCCTCGTCAAAGGTATCGCAGAGGGACTCGGCATAGCCGAGCCGATCACCAGTCCCACCTTCAACATCCTGCTCGTCCATCCGGGCGCCCTACCGCTCTACCACATGGACCTCTACCGGCTCGACCGCGCCGACCAGCTCGAAGACATCGACTACTTCGGCACACTCGAGGCCGACGGCGTGAGTTGCGTGGAATGGGGAGACCGCTTCGCCGAGGCCGCGCCCGCCGAGCACGTCGCGGTCAGTATCGAGATCACCGGCGATGAGACCCGCATGTTGAGTGCGGTCGGTGCCGGGCCCCGGGGCGAGGTGCTCGCCGAGGAGTGGCGACGCACGGCCGCGGGGGTCGACGGCATCGAGGTCGACGGCGCGGAGGTCGACCGATGAGCGGGCTCCTCCTTGCCCTGGACACCGCCACCGAGCGCATCGCGCTCGCTCTCGGGCGCCGGGAAGGCGGCAGGGTCGAGATGATCGCCTCAGGCGACTTCGACGCTCCTCGGCAGGCCCTATCCATGCTCGTGCCGGCGGCGCTCGCGATGCTCGAACGTGAGGGGCTCGAGCCCTCGCGGCTCGAGGAGATCATCGTCGGTCGCGGGCCCGGGTCGTTCACCGGCGTGCGTATCGGCGTCGCCACGGCAAAGGGTCTTGCGCATGGCCTCGGAGTTCCGCTGCACGGCGTCGGCACGCTCGACGCGGTCGCATGGCGCTCCTCGGCATACGAGGGGCTCATAGGCGTCCTCGGGGACGCGATGCGCAAAGAGGTCTATCCGGCGCTGTTCAGGGCGTCAGGTGGTGCCGTGACGCGTCTGGAGGCCGATAGCGTCGCGTCTCCGGCTGACGTGGCCGCGCGTTGGGGAGCCCTCGGTGAGCCGGTACTTGTGACCGGCAACGGTCTGGCCAAGTACCGCGAGCTCTTCGATTCGCCGCAGACCGGGCTGCGCATCGCGGACCCCGCCGTGTGGGCGCCGACCGGCGCTGGCCTGCTTGCGGCGTTCCAGGCACAGGTCGAAGCCGGTTCCGTGGACGACGGCTCACCCGGCGGCCTGTTGCCCATCTACACACGCCTGTCCGACGCCGAGGAGAACGAGCGCGAGCGCGCCGGGTCCCCGGCGATGCCTGATTCCGGCGTCGAGGGCCCCGGCGGCCCGGGCGTCGACGCCCCGTGTGGCGGAGGTGCGCTGTGAGCGTGCATCTGCGGCCGATGATCGCCACCGACCTCGACGCGGTGCTCTCGATCGAGCGCGATTCGTTCCCCGTGCCCTGGACCGGACCGATGTTCACCGACGACCTCGCGCGTGAAGACCGGCTGTGGGTCGTCGCCGAACTCGGCGGGCGTCTCGTGGGCTATGCCGGCGCGATGTGGCACGGCGACGAGGCGCATGTGATGAACCTCGCGGTCGAGGCCGGGCACCGGCGCCAACATCTCGGCACGGCGCTCCTCGCCGAGGTGATGGACGGTCTGGTCGGCAGGGGGGTGCACAGGGTCACGCTCGAGGTCCGCGAGCACAACGCTCCTGCGATCGCCTTGTACGAGTCGGCGGGATTCCGTGCGGTGGGCGCGAGACCGGGCTACTACAGCGAGTCCGGCGAGGACGCCGTGATCATGTGGACCGACGACCTGGGCGCGCCCGGCGCCTCCGCGCGGCTCGAAGTCCTTGCGGAGCACGCGGCTGAGGCCGCCGAGGCCATACTCGGCGAGGAGCTCGTCCTCGCGATCGAGAGTTCGTGCGACGAGACGGCGGCCGCGGTGATGCGCGGCGGCACGGAGTTGCTCTCGAGCGTCATCGCGAGCCAGGTGGACTTCCACGCGCGCTTCGGTGGCGTGGTGCCGGAGATCGCGAGCCGCAAGCACACCGAGGCCATCGTGGCGGTTGTGGACGAGGCGTTGGAGGAGGCGGGCGTGGGGCTCGAAGACCTCGACGCGATCGCCGTGACGTACGGGCCGGGGCTCGTCGGCGCGCTCGTCGTGGGCGTGGCATACGCGAAGGGCCTCGCGATGGCGACGGGTCTTCCCCTCGTGGGCGTGAACCACCTGGAGGGGCACATCTTCGCGAACCTGCTCGCCGAACCGGACCTCACGCCGCCACTGATCGCGCTCGTGGTGAGCGGGGGGCATACCTCGCTCGTGCACGTCCCGGAGTGGGGCGTGTACCGCACGATGGGCGAGACGCTCGATGACGCGGCCGGAGAGGCATTCGACAAGGTCGCGAAGGTCCTGGGGCTCGGATATCCGGGCGGGCCCGTCATCTCCAAGCTGGCCGAGGAGGGTGATCCCGCCGCGATCACGTTCCCGAGGGCGATGCTGCACTCCGGCGACTACGCCTTCTCGCTGTCAGGGCTCAAGACGGCGGTCATCAACCACATCCGACACGAGCAGGAGGCGGGTCGCGAGATCCATGTGCCGGATCTGGCGGCCTCGTTCCAGCAGGCGGTCATCGACGTGCAGGTGGCCAAGGCGCTCAGCGCCGTCGAAGAGACCGGCGTGTCGTCTTTCTGCCTCGCGGGCGGCGTCGCGGCCAACCGAGCCCTGCGGACGGCGCTCACCGTGGCACTGGAGGGGCGCGGAGTGCGGGTCTCGGTGCCTCCGTTCGTCCTGTGCACCGACAACGCCGCGATGATCGCCGCCGCCGGCACACATCGTTTCCGCCGGGGCGAGCGTCTGGGCATGGACGCCGAGGCGGTCGCGAACCTGAGGCTCGACGGTTCGTAGTGCCGGTGGGGCCGCGACCGGGAGATCTCCGATCGGCGTCGCGACAGCGCCAGCTGCGTCCGGAACCTTGTCCGTATCGGACGTGTTCGGGTATCAACAGGTGGAGGTTTCATGAGGAGAAGCGGCGGGGTGCTCCCCGTCGCCGGATGGGGAGTGATGCAGATGCACGGACGTTTCCGTACCACGCTGGGCGCTCTTGTGGCGCTCGCACTTCTGGTGGCACTCGTGCCGGCCACCGCGCTGGCGGTCTCGCCGCTCGCGATAGCGTATCCGCCGGACGCCTACGAACCGGACGACACGCCCGAGCAGGCCATGGTCTACGACGCGGATATGGAGGTCACCCAGCACACGCTGAGCGACGCCGACGACGAGGACTGGACGCTGTTCTCGGCCGAGACCACGGGTCAGCCGTTCCTGATCGAGACAGAGCCCACCGCCGGTCGCGACGTCGACCTCGAGATGGAGATCTTCGCGACGGACGTCAACGGCGACGCGGTGGACCTTCTGGACTGGGAAGGTATCAACTACAGCGACGACGCACTGTGGAACACCTACGGCTCGCAGTGCTACTTCGAGGCTCCGGAGCCCGGCGACTATCTCGTGAAGGTGAACCCTCTCGATGGCGAGAATGAGATCGGCGCCTACACGCTGACGCTGTCGGACGGCATCGCGCGTCGCATCTATGGATCCGACCGGTTCGACACCGCGGCGAAGGTCTCGCGGACGATCTGGCCGATGACGGATCTCTGGGGTCAGTACCAGAATCCCATGGGCGGAGACGAGCCCTACGACCCCGCATTCATCGTCATCGCCAACGGCCTGAACTGGCCCGACGCGCTCGCCGGATCGGCGCTGGCCGCCGGCAATGACGGCGTGCTCCTTCTCACGCGCCCGGAAGGGATGCCTGAGGTCACCAAGGCCGAGCTGCAGCGCTTGCTGACGATGGCTTATGGATACGACCCGGAGAGTAGCGACTACTACGGCATGCGGGTCTACATCCTCGGCGGGACCGCTGCGGTCAGCCAGGCGGTCGAGGACGAGATCGGGTACATGGACGGCGTGGGCGAGGTCGTCCGCCTTGAGGGTGGCTCACGCTACGAGACCGCGGCGGAGATAGGCAACGCGTTCGTCGACGAGTACTCAGGTGTCGACGCCGTGTTCGTCACGGGCGGCGCGAGCCCCTGGGACGCGCTCGCGGCAAGCCCCGTGGCAGGTTATGCGAGTGCTCCCGTGCTGCTGAGCGGCAAGTCCGACGTACCTACGGCGACCATGGACTTCATCGCCGACAACTCGATCCAGACCGTGGTGGTAGTGGGTGGTGAAGCGGTCGTCGATTCGACCGCCTACGCCGAACTCGAGGCGGCTGTGGCCAACATCGAGCGCGTGAGTGGCGATACGCGCTACGCCACTGCGCTCGCCGTCGCGCAGTGGGGCGTTGATGACGGTATGGATCCGGGTGGCATCACGCTCGTATCCGGGACCAGTTTCGCGGACGGTCTCGCTGCCGCACCGATCAGCTACTACACCGAGGGCCCGATGCTTCTGACCAAGCCCGACCTGCTGGTCGACGAGGTCTACGACTTCTTTGACGACAACGGCATGCCCGACATGGGCAGCTACGTGGTCGGCGGCCCTGCGGCTGTCCACGACGAGGTGTACTGGGAGTTCAAGGCGGGCATGGTCCCGTTCCTCGAGAGTCTCCCGTAAGGGATGGTCCGGGGCTCGCGCTCTGGGAAGTCCGTGACGCGAGAGGGGCCCGGCGTCATCGCCGGGCCCCTTCTTCGTGCTCGGCCATGGGCATTCTGTGAACTGCTCAGGATGTGCCCGCAGGTGCTTGCGCGCGGTTCCTCGGCATACTAGAATCGCTTGTGCTGGCACTCGGAGCCTGTGAGTGCTAGCAAGCGTGACGTTCGGGTGCGAGGTGGGTACAACCCCTGTGCACGAGAGCGTCGCGCGGGGGCGTGTGCAGGGCGTGCGCCCCGCTGTAGACGTAGTTCTGTTCGGACAATCAGGAGGGTAGTCGATGAATCTCAAGCCGTTGGGCGATCGTGTGATCGTCAAGCCGGCGGACGCCGAGGAGAAGACCCAGAGCGGTCTGTTCATCCCGGACACCGCCAAGGAGAAGCCGCAGCGCGGCGAGGTCGTCGCAGTCGGCGACGGCAAGCTCAAGGACGACGGGACCCGCATCGCGATCGACGTGAAGGTCGGCGATACCGTCATCTTCTCGAAGTACGGCGGTTCCGAGGTCAAGATCGACAACGTGGAGTACAAGATCCTCGATGCCGAGCGCGACATCATCGCGATCGTCGTCGACTAGATCCCGGAAACCCACCCGTCAGACACGAAGGAGGAGATACCTTAGATGGCTAAGGAGATCCGTTTCAACGAGGAGGCCCGCCGCGGCCTCGAGGCCGGCGTCAACAAGCTGGCCGACGCGGTCAAGGTCACGCTCGGCCCCAAGGGCCGCTGGGTAGTCCTTGAGAAGAAGTTCGGCGCCCCGTCGATCACCAACGACGGCGTGACGATCGCCAAGGAGATCGAGCTCGAGGACCCGCTCGAGAACATGGGCGCGCAGCTCGTCAAGCAGGTCGCGAGCGAGACCAACGACGTCGCCGGTGACGGCACCACCACCGCCACGCTGCTCGCGCAGATCATCGTGCGTGAGGGACTTCGCTACGTGGCCGCCGGCGGCAACCCGGTCGCGATCAACCGCGGCATCGAGAAGGCGCGCGACGCCGTGCTCGAGTCGATCAAGGGCGACGCCCGCGACGTCGAGGACCAGGACGAGATCGCCCAGGTCGGCACCATCTCTGCCCGCAACGAGGAGATCGGCAAGCTGATCGCCCAGGCGATGGAGAACGTCGGCAAGGACGGCGTCATCACGGTCGAGGAGTCCCAGGGCATCAAGGACGAGATCGAGCTCGTCGAGGGCATGCAGTTCGACAAGGGCTACACCTCGGCGTACATGGTCACGGACCCCGATCGCATGGAGGCTGTGCTCAACGACCCGCTGATCCTCATCGCGAACCAGAAGATCAGCAACATCCAGGACCTGCTCCCGATCCTCGAGAAGGTCATGCAGCAGGGCAAGCAGCTCCTCATCATCGCCGAGGACCTCGAGGGCGAGGCCATGGCCACCCTGGTCGTCAACAAGCTCCGCGGTACCTTCACCTCCGTCGCCGTCAAGGCGCCGGGCTTCGGTGACCGTCGCAAGCGCATGCTCGAGGACATCGCCATCGTCACCGGTGGTCAGGTCGTCTCCGAGGAGCTCGGCATCAAGCTCGACTCCATCGGCGCCGAGATGCTCGGTCGCGCCAAGACCGTCAAGGTCACCAAGGACAGCTGCACCATCATCGACGGTGCCGGCACCGAGGAGAACATCAAGGCCCGCATCAGTCAGATCAAGGCCGAGATCGAGAACTCCGACTCCGACTTCGACCGCGAGAAGCTCCAGGAGCGTCTCGCCAAGCTCTCCGGTGGCGTCGCGGTGATCCGCGTCGGCGCTGCGAGCGAGGTCGAGCTCAAGGAGAAGAAGCACCGCGTCGAGGACGCGCTCCAGGCGACCCGCGCGGCCGTCGAAGAGGGCATCGTCCCCGGCGGCGGCATCGCGCTTCTGTCCGCTGCCGGTTCGCTCGACGGCATCACCGCCGAGGGCGACGAGGCCGTGGGTGTGGCGATCGTCCGTCGCGCGCTCGAGGAGCCGCTCAAGACGATCGCGGTCAACGCCGGCATGGAGGGCGCCGTCATCGTCGAGAAGGTCAAGGCGATGGACAAGGGCCTGGGTCTCAACGCCGAGACCGGCGAGTACGGCGATATGATCAAGATGGGCATCATCGATCCGGTGAAGGTCACCCGCACCGCGCTCGAGAAGGCCGCGTCGATCGCCGCCTACGTGCTCATGGCCGAGGCGACCATCAACGACATCCCCGTCAAGGACGACCCGATGGCGGCTGCGGCTGCCATGGGTGGCGGCATGGGCGGGATGATGTAGCACTCGGGTTCCCGAGAGCCACGTGGTTTGAGACGAAGGGCCCCGGCGATCGCCGGGGCCCTTCTGCGTGCTCATGGTACCGAGCGCACTCGATTGTCCGATGCCGGCACGGCGCACGGGTTAGAGCAGTGAGCCCGCGCCCTCCCACAGGAAACGGCCCCCGAGCACGAGCAGGAACGCCGCGAGCGCCCCGATGATGATGCGGTACACGCGGGGGGAGAGCAGGTGCCGTCCCTTTGAGACGGCGAGGATCACGAACGAGTACCACGCCACGTCGGCGAGCTGGTGGCCCACGAAGAAGGCGAGCACCCCAACCGGGCCGATGAGCAGACCCTGGGCGGCGAGGGTCACGCCGATGGTCGCCCACCATAGCGTCCAGTAGGGGTTGGAGATGGACACGATGGCGCCATGGGCCACGGGACCGAGCCGCGAGTCGTCCTCGGCGGCGTCGAGGTCCGCCGCGATGCTGCCGCGGACTGCACCAAAGAGCAGGTCGCCGCCCATCCAGAGAAGCACGAGCCCGCCGATGATACCGAGAGCCGTTATCACGTCGGGCCGGGTGAGGAAGCGCTGCAGGCCGAACGCGAAGCCCACAAGCAGTGCCGCCTCGAGGAGGGCGTGACCCACGAGCATGAGGAACGCCGACATCCGGCCGTTGCGGAGCGTTCGGCTGATGGTGACCGTGAGGTAGGGGCCGGGCGACATGGCGCCGGACAGGCCGACCATGAACGCGGTTCCGCACAAGGTCAGGGCCTGTATCAGCTCGGTGCGCGACATGTGCCGAGTATCGCATGATTCGCGTGATACAGTGTCAACCGAGGCGGATGGACGCGAAGGGGGAGTCTCGTGAGGCGTCGCTTGTTCGTTGCGGTGGTGCTGGTGGGAGCGCTCGCATGTGGCGGGTGTTCGGCCGGCGGAACCGGCGCGGATCTGGGGCTTGAGAAGCTTGAGGCCGGATCGGCCGTCAAGCTCGCGACGGTTCCGGGCGCGGCGGGTGACGCGTTGACCGTCCCCGTGGCCAAGAGCGAGGCGGCCCCGGTGAGCGTGGCCAAGACGTCGGGCTCCAGTTCGTCCACCGGCTCGAGTTCATCGAAGTCCTCGGCGGGCTCCACTGCGGACAGCCCCTTCAGGCGCGACATGTCAGCATTCATCAAGACGCCGAGCGCACCCTAGGCTCGCGTGCGTCCATGATCGGATCTACGCACCCACGCTCCGGTACAGCGCGAGCATCCGATCGGCCATGATGCGGATGTCGTAGCCCTCAGCGGCCTCACGGGCACTCGCGCTCATTCTCGAGCGCAGCGCGTCGTCTCGCGTCAGATCGAGCATCCGCTCGGAGAACGCGATGGCGCTCTCCTCGGTAAGGAACCCGGTCTGACCGTCCACGATGATGTCGCCGACCCCCGGCGATACGATGCCCACGGCGGGAAGCCCCGCGGCCATCGCCTCCATCACCACGAGCGGGTGGACCTCGGAGACCGAGGCCGTCACGAACGCATCAGCGGCCGCCAGCATCTCCGGCACGAGCGCGTATGGCGTGAGCCCGGCGAAATGCACGCGATCGGTCAGTCCGTGGGCCCACAGGCGCTCCTGTGCTTCACCGCGCGCCGGACCGTCACCCAGGAGCAGCAGCGCCGCGCGCGGCTCCGCCTCGGCGGTGCGGATGAACGCGTCGACGAGCAGGCCGAGGTTCTTCTCCGGACCGATGCGGCCCAGGTAGCAGAACACGACGTCGTCGGCGTCGAATCCGAACTCCGAGCGGTCTCGCACGTGCAGAGGATGCTTGAAGGGCTCTGTATCGACGCAGTTCGAGAGCAGGACCGCATCGTCGGTGATCCCGAACTCGGAAAGCCAGGTCTTGATGCCCGGCGAGGGCGAGATGACCAGGTCGATCTCCTCGGCGAAGGAACGGAGATACATGCGCAGGAACGCCATGCGCAGCGAGCGGGGGAAGAACCTGGCATACGCGTCCGAGTAGATGTCGTAGCGCGTGTGGTTGGTGAACACTACGGGCACTCCGGCCGGCTTCGCGTGGCGCAGGGCGACGCGGCCCGACACGAACGGGTGGTGGACGTGCGCGATGTCGAGGGTGGGGATCAGCTCGCGGGCCTCATGTGAGACGGCAAGCCCCGCCTGCCAGCCGGTCGAGCCCCAGGCGATTGCTGGGGAGCGGACGATACGCGTCTCGTCGTCGTCGTGGTCGCGGTTGCCGAACGTGAACACGTAGACCTCGTGGCCGAGCTCCTCGAGGCGCTTCTTGTACAGCGAGATGTAGTTGGTGACCCCGCTCAGGTGCGGCTTGTACATGTCGGCGAACATGCCGATGCGCATGCGTTCTCCCTCGAAGATGCCCCGGTGTCCATCGGTGACGCGCCGTCGTCGCCGCGGCGCGGCTGGCGCGCGGTGGCGGTCGGTGCGACCATCGAGTACAGTACCAGAGTCCTCCGCGCCCCCGCGCGAGCGTCATGCGTCCGTTACGCGTCCACAAGGAGTCTCCCGTGGCCCTTTCCATCGGTATCGTCGGCCTTCCCAACGTGGGCAAGTCCACGCTGTTCACCGCACTCACCAAGAAGACCGGGGTGGCGGCCAACTACCCGTTCGCGACCATCGAGCCCAACGTCGGCATCGTGCCTGTGCCAGACGCCCGTCTCGATCGTCTCGCCGAACTCGTGAACCCGCAGCGCGTGCTACCGGCCACCGTCGAGTTCGTGGACATCGCGGGACTGGTCAAAGGTGCCAACGAGGGCGAGGGCCTCGGCAACCAGTTCCTGGCCAACATCCGCGAGACCGACGCGATCTGCGAGGTCGTACGTTACTTCTCCGATCCCGACGTCATCCACGTCGACGGCAAGGTCGACCCCGCGAGCGACGTCGAGACCATCCGCACCGAACTCGTTCTCGCCGATCTCGGCACCATCGAGAAGGCGATCCCGCGCCTTGAGAAGGAACTCAAGCGCGACAAGGACATCGCGCCCAAGATCGCGCTGCTCAGGCGTGTCGAGGCGTGGATGGAGCAGGGCCACCGCGCCGGGAAGATGGAGATGACCGCCGAGGAGCGTGAGATGCTCCGCGACCTGCATCTGCTCACCATGAAGCCGATGCTCTACGTCGCCAACGTCGACGAGGACACCCTCGGCGCCGAGCTTGAGCCCATCGACGGCGTGAGTCCCATCGCCATCTGCGCCAAGGTCGAGGCGGACCTTGCGGAGCTCTCCGCCGAGGAGGCCGCCGAGTACCTCGAGGCCATCGGGCTGGCAGAGCCCGGGCTCAACACGCTGATCCGGGAGGCCTATCGGCTCCTCGGCCTGCAGAGTTACTTCACGGCGGGCGAGAAGGAGGTCCGTGCGTGGACCGTGCGTGTGGGCGCGAAGGCCCCCGAGGCTGCCGGCGTCATCCACACGGACTTCGAGCGCGGGTTCATCAAGGCCGAGGTCGTGGGCTACGACGACTACACTGCGCTCGGTGGCGAGAAGCAGGCCCGAGAGGTCGGCAAGCTACGCATCGAGGGCAAGGAATACGTGATGGCCGACGGTGACGTCGTGCACTTCCGCTTCAACGTCTAGCGGACCTGGGGCGCGGGACGACCCTCAGCGCAGGGCTTTCTGAAGGATCCAGTCCTGCAGATACGGCATGACCGTCGTGCCGCCGATCATCGTCCATGAGCCGATGCGGTCTTCGTGGTTCTCGATGAACTGCCGTGTGCTGTTGTCGATGGTCCTTGGCGCGACGAGCATCGTCGCCTGGCCCTGCTTGGCGCCCAGCACGCCTGCGGTCAGGTTGTCGGGGAACGCGTCCCCGTTCGAGACGAGGAAATCGGTGCTTCCGCTGTAGAGCTGCTCGATCACGGCGATGTTCGTGCCGTAGCGGTTGGTTCCGGCGACGCGCCTCGGCCGAGGGAAGCTCCCGAGTACCTCATCGGAGATCACCCGCGTACCGCCCGCAGCGATGGTCGTCCGCCATGTCGCAGTGTTGTCTTCGAGGAATGACGCCGCTTCTGTGGGTACCGAGCTCTCTCGTACGAGCAGCAGCGGCATCTCGTTTCGACCCGCGTACGGCGAGATGCTCACCGCATCGGCGGGATTGGCGCCCGTGGCAAGGACGACGGCCTTGTTGGCCGGTATGCCGACCTCTCGTGCGATCCTGGCCGAGGTGTCATATCTGTCGGACCCGGCGATCCGCCGTACCGCTGTTGTCTCGATACCCGCCGCCTGCGCCGCCGCGCTCGCCACCTCGCTGGCCACAGCGTCGGTGCCTCCGAGCACCACGATGGACTGCGGAGCCAGGCGCGCAAGCTCCGTCGCGGTGGCTTCCGGCAGTTCACCTGGGGTCGTGAGTAGCAGCGGGGCGTCGAGTTTGCGTGACAGCGGTGCGGCCGACAGGGCGTCAGGCCAGTTGGTTCCCGTTGTCAGCAGCACGGTCTCAGCACCGTCCGGCCAACCCGTGCGGGCCAACACCGCGGCGGTGCCGTACCTGCTGTCGCCCTTGAGTCGGGGCCATATCGGCTGGTACGGGTCGGTGGCCAGGAACCCGTCCACGCCATCGGCGATCGCCCGGGCCAGCCGCATCCGCCCCGACCAGGACGTCACATATGCGCGGTCGCTCGGGTTGGTCAGAAACCCGCCTTCGACGAGGATCGCCGGCATGTGCGACCACTTGAGCACGTAGAAGTCGACGTTGCCCGCGCCGCGGTCGTGCAGGGGCGTCGCCGCGATGACCTCATCCTGGACGATGCGGGAAAGCCGCGTGCCGAGTATGTCCTGGTCCGACGCGTAGTCCTCGAAGCCGTTCGCCGAACTGCTCGACGCGCCGTTGTTGTGGATCGAGATGAAGATGTCCGCCCCTGAGGCGTTGGCGAGGTTGCAGCGGGCCTGGAGATCGTCGCGCGGCACGCCATCGCTGTAGTAGGTCGTGCCGTCGGCATAGTAGGCCCACAGGTCGGTCGCCGAGGAGTACTTCCACGTCGGGACGTCGACCGAGCCCACGGCGCGGTCGGTCGTGCGCGCCATGACGACGGTGTGCCCTCGGGATTCGAGTTGGTCGCGAAGCGCGAGCGCGATCGCGAGATTGACGTTCTTCTCGTAGATCCCGAGCGAGGGCAGGTTCGCATTGCTGTATCTGCCGCCGTGCCCGGGGTCGATGAACACCTTCGCGGCGAACGCGCTCGCGGGCGCGAGCAACGTGATCCATACCGTCGCGATGACGGTCGCGATGCGGGCGCGGCGAAGCGGTGCGAACGGTCGCGTTCTACGATTCATGGCTGCGTGTCGACCTTTCATGTGGTTGTCATCCGAGGGTGGCACGCGGTGTCGCGGGACATCCACGGAATTCTGGCGACTATTATAGCCTTCCGGGTTCAACCTCGTGCTCAAAACGCCTACAATACGCGTACCGAGAGGCCGTCCGACGCGTGAACGACTCCTCGGCAGGTAGCACTCGCCGCACTCATCAGACCAGGATCCGCTCGCAGCGACGCGTTGGCGAGAGTCCCTGGTCTTTGTGCATATCCGCAGGTCAAAACGCCCGCAAGGGCATCGAATAGAGGAGGCGCTGAGCACATATGGAGATCGAGATCGGACGGGGAAAGACCGCACGACGCGCGTACGGGTTCGACGACATCGCCATCGTACCGTCGAGGCGGACGCGTGACCCGCGTGACGTCGATATCGCCTGGACGTTCAGCTTCAAGGGCCGCGAGTACAACTTCCCGCTCCCGATCCTGGCCTCCGCCATGGACGGCGTCGTCGATCCGGCGTTCGCCATCACCATGGGCAAGCTCGGCGGTCTCGCCGTCCTGAACCTCGAGGGCATCCAGACCCGCTACGCCGACCCGACCCCGCACCTCGACGCCATCGCCTCCTTCGACAAGGAAGAGGCCACGGCCAAGATGCAGGCGATCTATGCCGCCGAGGACGTGAAGCCCGAGCTCGTCAAGCAGCGCGTGGCCGAGATCAAGGCAGGCGGAGTGCTCGCCGCCGCATCGCTCACCCCGCAGAACGTCGAGCGGCTCATCGGCCCCGCCCTCGAAGGCGGCCTCGACATCCTCGTCATCCAGGGCACCGTCGTCTCTGCCGAGCATGTCTCGAGCTACGACAAGCCCCTCGACCTCAACGCGTTCGTCCAGGGCCTCGACATCCCGTGCATCATCGGCGGCTGCTGCAGCTATCAGGGCGCGCTGCACCTCATGCGTGCGGGCGCCGTCGGCGTGCTCGTGGGCGTCGGCCCCGGCCACGCCTGCACCTCGCGTCGCGTGCTCGGCATCGGCGTACCGCAGTGCACCGCGATCGCGGATGCCGCGGCGGCCCGCACCCGCTACCTCGAGGAGACCGGGCGCTACGCGCACGTCATCGCTGACGGCGGCATGCGTACCGGCGGCGACCTGGCCAAGGCCATCGCCGTGGGCTCCGACGCGATCATGATCGGCTCGCCGCTCGCGAGCGCCGCCGAGGCCCCGGGCCGCGGCTACCACTGGGGCATGGCGACCTTCCACCCGGACCTGCCGCGCGGCACCCGCGTGCGCGCCGGCGTCAAGGGCACGCTCGAGGAGATACTCCTGGGCCCGGCGCATCAGAACGACGGCACCCTGAACCTCCTCGGCGGCCTGCGCACCTCGATGGCCACGTGCGGCTACGAGAACCTCAAGGCCTTCCAGAAGGCTGAGGTCATGGTCGCCCCGTCGCTCCAGACCGAGGGTAAGGTCCTGCAGAACACCCAGGGCGTCGGGATGGGCCGCTAGTGGCGGACTACCACGACGCGCAACCGACCGTCTTCGTCCTCGACTTCGGTGCCCAGTACGCGCAACTGATCGCACGCCGCGTCCGTGAGGCGCGTGTGTACTCGGAGATCGTGCCGTTCGACATGACCGCCGAGGAGATGGCCCGCCGCGCGCCGGCCGCCATCATCCTCTCGGGCGGTCCCGCGAGCGTGTACGCCGAGGGTGCGCCGCACATGGACCCGGCCGTGCTCGAACTCGGCATCCCCGTGCTCGGCTTCTGCTACGGCATCCAGGAGATGGCGCTGCATCTTGGTGGCGAGATACCCAAGACCGACATCGGGGAGTACGGCTTCGCCGAGCTCACCGTGACCGATCCGGGGAGCGCGTTGCTCGCCGGCGTGCCTGAGACCTCCCAGTGCTGGATGAGCCACCGCGACAGCGTGGGCACGGCGCCCGCCGGGTTCGCGGTGACCGCGCGCACCGCGACCACCGCGATCGCGGCGATGGAGGATGTGGCGCGCAACCTGTATGCGACGCAGTTCCATCCCGAGGTCGCGCACACCGAGTACGGCCAGCAGATCATCCGCACCTTCCTGCATGACATCGCGGGTATCCCGCCCGTGTGGACGATGGTCAACATCATCGACGAGACCGTCGCGCGCGTGCGCGAGCAGGTCGGTACCGACCGCGTCATCTGCGGGTTGTCCGGCGGCGTGGACTCGAGTGTCGTCGCTGCGCTGCTGCATCGTGCGATCGGCGACCAGCTCACCTGCGTGTTCGTGGACCACGGTATGCTCCGCCTCGACGAGGCTGAGCAGGTCGTCAAGACGTTCCGCGACCAGTTCCACATCGATCTCGTGCACGTGGACGCCGAGGAACGGTACCTCACGCTTCTGGCGGGCGTCACGGACCCGGAGCGCAAGCGGACCATCATCGGCGAGGAGTTCTGGCAGGTCTTCTTTGAGGAGGCCACCAAGCTCGAAGGTGTGAAGTGGCTCGCGCAGGGGACGCTGTATCCCGATGTCATCGAGTCGGGCAACAAGACGGCCGCCAAGATCAAGAGCCACCACAACCTCATCCCGTTCCCCGAGGGCGTGCACTTCGACCTCATCGAGCCGCTCAAGGCGCTGTTCAAAGACGAGGTCCGCGCCGTCGGCTCCGAACTCGGGCTGCCCGACGAGATCGTGCACCGCCAGCCCTTCCCGGGCCCGGGCCTTGCCGTCCGTATCATCGGCGAGATCACGCACGAGAAGCTCGAGACGCTTCGCCGCGCTGACGCGATCGTCCGCGAGGAGATCGGCGCCTGGGACACAGAGCGCGGGGTGTGGCAGTACTTCGGCGTGCTGCCCGACATCCGCAGCGTGGGCGTCATGGGCGACGAGCGCACCTACGGGCACCCGATCATCATCCGGGCGGTCTCCTCGGCGGATGCCATGACCGCCGACTGGGCGCGGTTGCCGCACGACCTGCTCGCCAAGATGAGCAACCGCATCATCAACGAGGTCGAGGGTATCAACAGGGTCGCCTACGACATCACGAGCAAGCCGCCCGGCACGATCGAGTGGGAATAGACCGCATACGAGGGACATTCGGGGCGCCGGGCAACCGGCGTCTCGCGCAATGAGGTTCCGGCGCTGAGGAGAACATGATGGCCGAAGACACGCAAGCTCAAGCCAAGATCGAGGAGCACCGCGCCCGGATAGACGAGATCGACTGTCAGCTCGTGAAGCTGCTCAACGCGCGTGCCGCCGAATCACTCGCCATCCGCGGGCTCAAGCCGCAGGTGCACTGGGGCCTGTACGACCCCAAGCGCGAGGAGGAGATCTTCGCGAACCTCGCCAAGTGCAACGAGGGCCCCCTGTATGCTGAGAACCTCAGGGAGATCTACGAGGCGATCCTCCACGTCATGAAGGAGCTGAGGGGCTGATGGCGAGCGCTACGGCCCCCGACGCCGCCGTGAAGCGCGACGGCGGGATGACCATCATCGCCGGTCCCTGTTCGGTGGAGAGTCGCGAGCAGATGCATGAGGTCGCGGCATGCCTGTCCGAGCTTGGCATCCGGGTGATGCGCGGAGGGGCCTACAAGCCGAGGACCTCGCCGTTCTCGTTCCAGGGCCTTGAGGAGAAGGGGCTCGAGCTGCTGCGCGACGCTGCCGACGCATACGGGTTGCAGGTCGTCACGGAGGTGACGGACTCGGCGCACGCGGAGAAGATCGCCGCATATGCCGACATCCTGCAGATAGGCACTCGCAACATGGCCAACTTCAGCCTGCTGCGCAAGGTCGGCGAGGTGACGGCGGACTCCCAGAAGCCGGTGGTGTTCAAGCGTGGCATGGCCGCGACCATCGAGGAGTGGTTGCAGGCCAGTAACTACATCACCATGAACGGCAATGAGAACGTCATCCTGTGCGAGCGCGGCATCCGCACCTTCGAAACGGCGTACCGCTTCACCCTCGATATCACGGCCGTGCCGGTGGTCAAGTCGCTCTCACTGCTGCCGATCATCATCGATGTCTCGCATCCTGCCGGCCGTTCGGACCTCGTGCCGGCGATCTCGCGGGCGGCCGTGGCGGTCGGGGCGGACGGCATCATGGTCGAGGTGCATCCGAATCCCCGCGAGGCTCTTTGTGACGGCCCGCAGTCACTTGATTTAGAAGGATTAAGGTCACTGGTTAACGAACTAAGACCGGTAGCGGAAGCCGTGGGTACGACGCTCGCCTGATCGCCTACGGGCCGCCGGATGTGGCCCAGCCCTGACCGGACCGACAAGGGGACGCTCGCGCGTGTCGGACTCGAGCATGCACAGGTTCTGCCCGCACTGCGGCGCCACGAGCGCTGCACGCCTCGGGTCCTGCAAGGTCTGCGGCCTGTCCGTGTGCGAGCGCTGTGGCAACATCCAGCACACCCACGGTGAGCGTGAGGTCGTCCACAACGAGTGCCTCCACAAGTCGGGCGACTCGTTCTCCATGATCAAGTTCGTACGGTAGCCTGCACACAGAAGTTGCGTGCAGGCTTTGTTGTGCCATAGAATCGTGTGCATAGTGATAAGCAACACATGATTCGGAGGCAATAGGTCATGGACGCACTCGATACGGCGGCTCTGTCCCGTCTCATGGTCGACGGTCGTGTCTCGTGGGCGGACCTGGGCACCGATCTCGGGCTCGCCGCGACGTCGGCAGCCGACCGGGTCCGTCGGCTGGAGCGCGAGGGCGTGATCGTGGGCTATGCGGCGCTGGTCGACGCGGCGAGCGTCGGCGCGGACCTGACGGCGTTCGTGTCGGTCTCGCTCGATTCCTCGGCCGGACGCATGACGTTCCTGGAAGCCGCCGCCGGGCTCGATGAGATCGCCGAGATCCATCACGTGGCCGGCGACGACGACTACCTGCTCAAAGTGCGCTGCGCCGGCACGCGGGGGCTTGAACGGCTCGTGAGCGACGGGCTCAAGGGACTGCCGGGCGTGGCGCGGACACGCACCACCGTGGTCCTTTCGACCGTCAAGGAGAGTGTCGTGGTGCCGTTGGGTGACCCTCGCTTCGGAGTCGGGGAGTGAGCGCGTTCGCCGCAGCGTTCGCCGTGGGCATAGCGGTGGCCGCGCCGGTGGGACCTGTCGGGGTCCTGTGCATCCAGCGCACACTGCGTGGCGGCGTCTGGTTCGGGCTGGCGAGTGGCGCCGGCGTAGCATGCGCGGACGGGCTGTACGCGGCGCTCGCCGCGCTCGGGCTCGCCGCGGTCGCGCGGTTCGCGTCGGCCGCGCAGACACCGCTGCGGCTGGTCGGGGGCGTGCTGCTCATCGTGCTCGCCGTCCGCGCGTGGAGGCGGTCGGGTGAGTCGTGCGACGCCGCCCTCGTGCCCACGACCCGCGGCCTGCTGGCGACAGGCGGGTCGGCTTTCGCCCTCACGCTCGCGAACCCGGCGACCATCATGTCGTTTGCGGCCATCATGGCCGGGCTGGGTGCCGCGGTGGCGGACCCGGGTGACGGGCCGGTGTTCGTGGCGGGCATCGCGACGGGATCGCTGGCCTGGTGGACGTTCCTCGCGCTCGCGGTGGCGATGGCGCGCGCGAAAGCTCCGGGGGTGCTCGTCGAGTGGGCGGGGCGGGTCTCGGCCCTCGTTCTCGGCATCGCGGGGGTATTGGCGCTCGTCTCCGTGCTGCGGTCCTTCGTGTGACGCGGCGCGCGATCGTCTCGCGCGCGGATATGACGGGTCGGTGACGACAGGGCACGCACCACCACGAGCATGCGAGACTGTTCCGAGGGCTGCGACACTGCGACTCGGGGGGACCGCATGGTATCGGTGAGGACCGGATGGCGCGAAGCGCATCCCGCCGGCGCGCTCGTGCGCGGCATCGCCCTGTTCTTCGGGGTGTTCTCAGGGCTCAACGTGGTCGGATCGGTCCTCGGGAGGGGCTTCGGGGCCGACCTCTGGTGGATCGACGTGGGCGTCCTGCCGCTTCAGATGGGCACGCTGGTGGCGGCGGTCGCGGCGGGGCTGCTTGTCGCATACGCGGTCGCTCCTGATATGTCGGCGTTGCGTCTCAAGATCACCGCCGCGGCGTGCGCGGTGCTCGCCTTCGTCGCCTGCCTCAACGTCGCCGGGTTCTATGGCGCGTGGCGTGCGGGCACGATCGACCCGTATGTGCCGGTGCCCTTCTCAGCCCTGATAGCCCTTGTGCTCGGAGCCATCGTTGCGCATCTCGTGGTCCTCGGCGGGCACGTCCCTTCGCGATCGGAGAACGCGCTCACCGTGGTCGTGGCGGTGTGCGTGGCGCTCGCGTTCCCGCTCGCTCAGATCGCGTTCTTCGGCACCACGGACTACCGTCGCGAGGCCGACGTCGCGGTGGTGTTCGGCGCGAAAGTGCATGCGGACGGCCGGCTGTCATCATCGCTAGAGGAGCGCGTGCGCACCGGCGTCGAGCTCCTCAAGGGCGGCGAGGTCGACTCGATACTGATGTCGGGAGGCGTCGGCGCCAACGGGGTGGACGAGGCCCGTGCGATGAAGGCCCGCGCGATCGAGCTCGGCGTGCCCGAGGACGCCATCATGACCGACAGTCTCGGTGTCGACACCGACTCGACGGTGCGCGACACCGTGGCGCTCCTCGGCGGATCCGGTTCGACCCGCATCATCGCCGTGAGCCACTTCTATCACCTGCCGAGGATCAAGATGGCGTACGCGGCGGCGGGCCAGCAGGTCTACACGGTCCCGGCGATGCGGCTGGCGCCGGTGGGCAAGACGCCGCTGTTCGTCGTGCGCGAGATCCCCGGGTTCTGGGTGTACTGGGCGCGCGCGTGGTGGCGTGATGTGGCAGGATAGGCCGGCCGGATGATGAACCATGTCCCAGGGGCGTGTGCCCCGGTGACCCGAGGGGAGCGTTGCTGGTGAGCGAGATGCGCGAACGGTCGAAGGTGGCGGCACGAGGGTTCGCGATCTCGTGGGTGGCAGCGCTGCCGGTGCTCGCCGTGGGGATGATGTGCTTCTGGGCACAACGGGACGCGGTCGGGATCGTCGGCCAGCTCCTCAAACTTGGCGCGCTGCTCGTCCCGCTCGCCTATACCGTGCCGGCGGCCGTGTGCGAGGTCACGAAGGGCGCGCGACCCGGGCCGGTGGGCGCGCTGCTCGCTGCGGGCAAGGGGCTTCTGCTGGGCCTGCTCGGCATCGCCCTGGGATCGGTGATGCTGTTCGTGGAGGCACTCCGGCCGGAGAGCGCGTTCGGGTTCTTTGCCGACGCGTTCACCGACGGCCATCTCATCGCCGCGGTGGTCCCCACCGTGCTCGCGGTCGCGGCGTTCGCATACGCCGTCTGGTCCGACCCCGCCGCACGCAGGCCGGTGCCGCTCGCGGTGTTCGGTGTGTTCGCCGTGCTGGGGCCGGTCGCCTGGATGTGGAGCGCCAGCGTGGCCTTCGAGGCCATGCGCTACGCGAACGCGGACAACTCACTGCTGCTGGCGCATGCGATGGCGCTCGCGGGCCTTGTCGTGTGCAGTGCAGGCACCGCGGTGTTGTGTCTCAGGCGGAAGCGCTGACGGGGCCTTCTAGGCGCGTTTCGGAGCGATTCCTCCCTACCGTCGTGTCGTGGCGGCGTGTAGACTGACAGGCCATGACCTACTCACTCTCAGACCTCAATCCGGCCCAGCGCGACGCTGCCGTGACCACCGAGGGGCCCCTGCTGGTGCTCGCCGGTGCCGGCTCGGGCAAGACGCGCGTGCTCACGCACCGCATCGCGCACCTGGTGACCGAGAAACGCGTCTCACCTGCGGAGATCCTGGCGATCACGTTCACCAACAAGGCCGCCGCGGAGATGAAGGAACGTCTTTCAGAGATCGTGGGCGGCAGCGTGCGGGCCATGTGGGTCATGACCTTCCATGCGATGTGCGTGAGGATGCTGCGCGCCGATGCGGACAGGATCGAGTACGACCGCAACTTCACGATCTATGACACCGACGACACCAAGCGGATGATCAAGGCCGTGATGGCCGAGCTCGAGCTCGACGAGAAGCGCTATCCCGTCAACGGCATCCTCGGCCGCATCTCCTCGGCCAAGAGCGAGCTCGTCGGGCCCGCGGACTTCGAAGGCGCCGCGGTCACGCCGCTCGACAAGGCCGCGGCCAAGGTCTACAAGCGCTACCGGGCGAGGATGCGCTCCGCGTGCGCGATGGACTTCGACGACCTGCTCGTGGAGGCGCACAGGCTGCTCGCCGAGCACACCGACGTGCTCGCGGCCTACCAGGACCGGTTCCGCTACATCAGCGTCGACGAGTACCAGGACACGAACCACGCGCAGTACCGCATCGTGAACCTGCTCGCTTCCAAGCATCGCAACCTCATGGTCGTGGGCGACGACGATCAGTCCATCTACTCGTGGCGGGGCGCGGACATCCGCAACATCCTGGAGTTCGAGCGCGACTATCCCGACGCCACCGTGATCAGGCTCGAGCAGAACTACCGCTCGACCGCGACGATACTCGCGGCCGCCAATGCGGTGGTGGCGAACAACCAGGGGCGCAAGCCAAAGACGCTGTGGACCGCGAACGCCGGCGGCGAGGCGATCAGCCGCTACTACGCGAGTGATGAGCGCGACGAGGCGCGGTTCGTGGCGGGCGAGATCGAGCGCGTCATGCGCGAGGACCACCTGAGCTACTCGGACTTCGCGGTGTTCTACCGCACCAACGCCCAGAGCCGTGTGATCGAGGACATGTTCCTGCGCGCCGGCGTGCCGTATCAGATCGTGGGGGGCACGCGCTTCTTCGACCGCGCGGAGATCCGCGACGTGATGGCCTATCTCAAGGCGATCGTTAACCCCGCCGACGAGATCTCGGTCAAGCGCATCATCAACACCCCCAAGCGCGGCATCGGCAAGACGACCGTCGAGCGGATCGAGTACGAGTCCATCGCGCGCGGCATCTCCTTCGAGGCGGGGCTTCGTCTCGCCGCCGAAGGCGAGTTCGGCTCCTCGATCGCGGGAAAGCTCGGCGCGTTCGTGGAACTGCTCGACGAGCTGCGCGGGCTGGCCGATGAGTCGCTGCGCGCACAGGTCGGGTCGATCGTCGAGCGCGCCGGGCTCATCAGCGCCCTCGAAGCGGAACGCACCTTCGAGTCCGAAGGCCGCATCGAGAACATCAGGGAGTTCTTCGGCGTGGTCGAGGAGTTCTCGGCGCAGCATCCGGCGCAGGGAGACGAACCCGCCGCCGGGTTGCCGCAGTTCATGGAGTGGGCCGCGCTGCGCACCGACCTGGACACGCTCGCCGAGGCGGAGCGGACCGTGACGCTCATGACCGTGCACACGGCCAAGGGCCTCGAGTACCCGGTCGTGTTCGTGGTGGGCATGGAGGACAGCGTGTTCCCGCACGCGAACTCGATGTTCGAACAGTCCGGGCTTGAGGAGGAGCGCCGGCTCGCGTACGTGGCGATCACGCGCGCCCGCGAGCGTCTGTACCTCACGCACGCGCACTCACGTTCGCTGTTCGGCGCCACGCAGCACAACCCGCCCAGCCGCTTCATCGCCGAGATCCCCGAGGAGCACATCAAGGCCTCCGGGGTCGGCTCGCAGGGCGTGACCGGCACCGGCTTCGCGCGGCGCGGCGAGGGCTCTCGGGGCGGCTCGTTCGGCACCGGCTCGGGCGCGTACCGCGGCGAGGGCCGCGTGTTCGGCTCGGGCGCGCCTCGCGGCGAGGGTGTGGCCAAGCGGGAGCCCGCGGCGACCGAGAGTTTCGCGGCCGGTGACATCGTCGAGCACAAGACGTTCGGCGTCGGCCGGGTGACCGCAGTGGTCGGCGACAAGATCACCATCGTGTTCAAAGGCCCAGCCGGCACCAAGAACCTGCTCGCGGGGTATGCACCCATTCGGAAGGTCGGCTAGGCCGCGCGCTTCGGTCCCTCCGCAGCGCCTCGTCCCCGCACCATAAGGTGCGGCGCCTCAAACGCCGAAACACATACACATGGACTCCAACGCCATCTCCACCGACGGACTGACGCGCGATTTCCCCAGCGTGCGGGCGGTCGATGCGCTCACGATCGAGGTGCCTGCCGGCATCGTGTTCGGGTTCCTCGGCCCCAACGGCTCGGGCAAGACGACCACGGTCCGCATACTCCTCGGACTTGTCGAGCCTACGGCCGGCAGCGCGCGGGTCCTGGGGCATGACATCGTGCGCGACGCCGATGCGGTGCGCACGGTGAGTGGTGCACTCATGGAGCACGCCGGCCTCTACGAACGCCTGTCCGCCGAGGAGAACCTCGTGTTCTTCGGCCGCGCCGCCGGCATGAAACGCGCCGAGATCGCACCCCGCCTCCGGGAGCTGCTCGAGCCCCTCGATCTGTACGAGCGTCGCGGGGAGCTCGTGGGCACGTGGAGCCGCGGCATGAAGCAGCGCCTCGCGGTCGTCCGTGCGCTCCTGCACCGCCCGCGCATGCTGTTCCTGGACGAGCCGACCGCCGGTCTCGACCCGATCGCCGCGGCCGACCTGCGCGACGACCTCGAGCACCTCGTGCGCGAGCAGGGAGTCACCGTGTTCATCAACACGCACCACCTTGCCGAGGCGGAGCGTCTCTGCGACCTCGTGGGCGTCATCCGAAAGGGCAGGCTCATCGCGTTCGGCCACCCCGACGAGGTCAGGGGCAGGGTGGGCAAGCGGCGGCTCGAGGTCGTGGGCTCCGGGTTCACGCAGCCTCTCATCGACGAGGTCGCCGCTCTCGGCTACGTGCAGGACGCGGCGCGCGACAACGGCCGCCTGCGGATCGATTTGACGCCCGATGCGCGCGTCCCCGGCATCGTCCGGCTGCTCGTGGAGCGCGGCGTCGAGATCGAGGAGGTCCGGCACGGCACCGAGACCCTCGAGGAGGCGTTCCTCGCGCTGCTCGAAGGGGCCGACCAGGCGGGGCTCGAGATGGCCGAGGAGGGGAGCGCGGATGCTCGCTGACATGTGGCTCATCGTCACCAAGGAGGTCCGCGAGGTCGTGCTCAGGGCCGGCGGGTCGCGCGCGACCATATTCAACCTCGCGCTCATCCTCGTGGTCTTCGGCGTCGTGATGCCCCTGCAGGCGGGTGCGACGTGGGTGGACCGCTGGTGGCTTTTGTTCGCGTGGACCTGGCTCCCGCTGTTCCTCGTGAGCGCGCTCGTGGCGGACTCGTTCGCCGGCGAGCGCGAGCGTCACACGCTCGAGACCCTGCTCACGACCGCGCTCTCGGACCGCGCCATCCTCTTCGGCAAGATCGCCGCCGCCGTCGCGTACGGCTACGGGATGCTCGTGGCGGTCATGGCCCTGAGCCTTCTGAGCGTCAATGCCGTCTACGCCGTCAGGGCGGGGCGGGTGCTGCTGTTCTCGTTCCCGGTGACGCTCGGCGTGCTCGTGATAGGGCTGCTCGTCACGCTGCTCATCGCCGCGATCGGCGTGATGATCTCACTCAAGGCCAAGACGGTGCGCCAGGCGGGTCAGACGCTCTCGCTCGGCATCCTCGCGATCCTGTGGATCCCCGGGCTTGCGATCGGTATCGCGGCGCGGGCGCTCACCCCGCTCCAGCAGCAAGCGCTCTGGGAGTGGTCCACAACCCTCGACGGGCGGATGATCGCGCTCGTGAGCGCGCTCGTGCTCGCTCTGGTCGACACGGTCTTCGTGGGGCTTGCGATGCGGCGCTTCAAGCGTTCGAGGCTCTCGCTGGACTGACCCGCGCGCGAGCATGCTCCTCGGCAGGTGTTGGACGGGTGCCGCGGAGCGGCTACACTGTGCGTCGAACGCGGCGCCTCCCGCCGCCATGGAGGTAGAAGGAACACATGGGACCCATCCTGGTCTTTGGCCACAAGAACCCCGACAACGACTCGATCTGCTCGTCGGTCGCCTACGCGCATCTCAAGAACCTCACCGATCCCGAGAACGTCTACGTTCCGGCGCGTCTGGGGCCGGTCCCGGCCGAGACCGAGTGGGTATTCGCGCGGTTCGGACTCCAGTTGCCCGAGGAGATCGGGCACGTGCACACACGCGTGCGAGACGTGATGACCGAGGACGTCGCGTACGTGGGAAGCGACGTGACGATGCTCGACGCCGGTCGGCTCATGACCGAGCGCGGAGTGCGTGCCCTGCCCGTGCTCGAAGGCGGGTTCGTTGTCGGGCTCATCAACCAGAACATCCTCGCTGAGCGCTACCTGAGCGACCTGCAGATCCGCGGGTTCGAGAACATGGCCACGACCGTCGGCGCGTTCGCCGCCGCGCTCGAGGGCGAGATCGTCGAGGGTGACGCCGCGGCCGAGATCAGCGGCAACGTGCTTATCGGCGCGATGGAACCTGCGACGATGCTCGGCTACATCCGTCCGGGCGACGTGCTCATCGTGGGCGACAGGCTCCGTACCCAGCCCATGGCGATCGACGCGGGGGTCGCCTGTCTCGTGGTCACCGGCGGTGCGCGACCCGACGCCGAGGTCATCGAGGCGGCCAGGGCGCACGGCGCCGCGGTCATCACCACCTACCACGACACGTTCGCCGCCGCACGGCTCGTGAACCTCGCGCACCGGGTGGCCGACATCATGGATCCCAACGTCCTGTACGTGGAGCCGGACGCGCTGCTGTCAGAGGCCACCGAGGACATGCTCTCGAGCACGCACCGCGAGGCGGTGGTCGTGGACGCGCAGCGCAAGCTTCTGGGCGTGCTGACCCGCACGAACATCGCACGCGGCATGCGTCGCCGGGTGATCCTCGTGGACCACAACGAAGTCGCGCAGAGTGCGACGGGCATCGAGGACTCCGCCGTCGTGGAGATCGTCGACCACCACCGCGTGGGCGACGTGCAGACCACCGGCCCGATCCTGTTCCTGAACCTCCCGGTCGGCTCGACCGCGACGATCGTGGCTTCGCGCTACCGCGACCTCGACGTGACGCCTCCGGTCGCGATGGCCGGTGTGATGCTCTCGGCGCTGCTCACCGACACGGTGTTGCTCAAGTCGCCGACCACCACCGAGACCGACCGCGAGATCGCGGGCTGGCTCGCCGGCACCGCGGGCGTGGACGCTCTGGAGTTCGGCCTCGAGATGTTCCGGGCGCGCTCCGCGGGCACCGTGTTCTCGGCGGACCGCGCCGTGCGCGCCGACCTCAAGGAGTACCGCGTGGGGGACACCTTCGCGGCGATCGGCCAGGTGGAGACCGTGGACGCCGACGAGACCCTCGAGCATGCCGAGGAGCTGCGTCGCGTCATGGACGCGCTCCTGGACGCGCGCGGCTACGACGTGGTCGTGCTCATGGTGACCGACGTCGTCCGCGAGGGCAGCTGGGTCCTCGCATCGGGCAAGACGCGCATCGTCGAACGCGGGCTGGGGGTCTCCCTCGCCGAGGGCCGCGTCTGGCTCGATGGTGTACTCTCGCGAAAGAAGCAGATCGCCGCGAGATTGGTCGACGCGGCCGGTTCGTAGGGGAGGGCACGTGAGGGCACGAGCGGCTGCGCTGTGGCGCAGGGACCCCAGGCCGGGCCTGCTCGTGTTCGCGTTCGCGCTCGCAGCGCTCGCGTTCGCCGCCCTGGTGGCCGCAGTCCTGCTCTATCACCCGTTCGTCGCGTTCGACGAGTCCTTCTCTGCCGCCATCCGCGCGCTGTCGACGCCGGTGCTCGACACGGTGTTCGTGGGGATCACGCACCTGGCCGACTTCTGGTCGGTCACCATCGCCACTCTCGTACTCGGCGGGTACCTGCTCGCCCGCAAGCGTCGCGCCGAGGCCCTTCTCGTGGTCCTCACGGTCTCGCTCGGTGCGGTCGTGGGCCAGGTCTTCCGCTCGCTCATCGAGCGCGCCCGTCCGGGCCTGGAGTACGCGCGCATCCCGCTGCCCGACAACTACAGTCTGCCCTCCGGGCACGCGCTCGCGAGTTTCCTGTTCTTTGGGATCCTGTGCTTCATCGTCGCTCTGGAGGCCAAGCGGCCGGGAGTGCGGCTGTGGACCCTGGCGGGTTGCGTCACGATCGCGGGCCTCATCGCGTTCTCCCGCGTCTACCTGGGCGTCCACTACTTCGGCGACGTGCTTGCCTCGTGGATCCTCGGCTCGGCATGGCTCACGCTGTGCGTCGCGGTCTACTTCGCGTTCACCGCGCCCGAGCAGCCGCGCTAGGCCCTACGAGCGCCCCGTCGCCCTGCGCAGCGTGATGGTGAAGGTCGTGCCTTCGCCCACCGCCGAGGAGACCTCCACGGTTCCGTCCGAACGGTCGACGACGTGGCGCACGAGCGAGAGCCCGAGCCCGGTGCCGCCGCTGTCGCGTGAGCGCGCGCGGTCCACCCGGTAGAAGCGCTCGAAGACGCGCGGCAGGTCCTCGGCGGGTATGCCGATTCCGGTGTCCCGGACCTCGATGCTGACGGACTCGTCCTCGGCGGCGAGTCCCACCGTGACCGAGCCGGCCTCCGTGTACTTGATGGCGTTGTCGAGCAGGTTGTCGAGAGCGACGGCGAGGTCCGTCGGGTCGGCGACCACGTACGCGTCGACACCCTCGGCGCGCGCATCGTCGTAGCGCAGTTCCAGGCCGCGCTGCGAGGCGGCGATCCGATGGCTGACTACGGCGTTGGAGATGGCCTCGCGGACGTCGGCGATGCTTCCCGGCGCCGGAGCGGACTCGAGCCGCGAGAGGTCGAGGAGGTCGCTCACGAGCCGGGAGAGACGTGCCGACTCGGCCGAGATCTGCCGGGCGAACTCGACCGCTTGGTCCGAGTCGCCGTCGCCTGCCGCGGTGGCGGCGGACTCAGCGAGGAGATGGATCGCCGCGGTGGGGGTCTTGAGCTCATGGCTCGCGTTTGCCACGAAGTCCCGGCGCACCGCGTCGATGCGCACGCGCTCGGTCACGTCGGCGATGACCACGAGCGTGCGAGCGAACTGGTCGGTCGGGTTGAGGGGCAGCACCGTCACGCGCAGGTAGCGGCCGCGCGGATCGGGTCCGCACTCGGTGACGAGGGGCGCCTCCTCGGCGTCCATCCCCGCTTCGATGGCGGCGACCACGGAGGCCGGCAGCCTGAGTTGTGCGAGATCGCGTCCGCGCCAGCCGCCCGACGGCGCCTTGAACAGCGGGCTCGCCGCGCGGTTGGCGAAGCGGACCTCCCTGTCGTGCAGGAGGAAGACCGCGTCGGCAAGGCCGTCGAGGACGGCGCGCAGGTTACGCTCCTCGGCTTCGAGATCGGAAAGCCTCAGCTTCATCTGCTCACGCAGGTCCAGGAGCGCGCCCGAGAGGACGGACAGGTCGCCCTGCTCGACAGGCACGGGGGCGTCGAGGTTTCCGGCGGCCATGGACTTGGCCGCGCCGGATAGGCGTACGATCGGCTCGCTGGCGACACCCGTGAGCCGCACCACGATGATGCCGGCGGCAAGCACCGCGGCAGCGAGCAGGAACAGGCCGATCCTTCGCGAGGAGGCGGCCACGGCGTTGATGCGCTCGAGCGACTCGGAGACCCGCAGGGCCACGCGCTGCCCGTCAAGACCGGCCGGAACCGCGACATATATCTGCTCGGTGCCCTGCGTCGCGCTCACGCGGCGGTCGGAGCCGGTCTCGCCGGCAAGCGCCGAGGCGATCTCGGGGCGCCCAGCGTGGTTCTCCATCGCGGACGGGGCCTCCTCGGAGTCCGCGATCACGGTCCCGTCGGCGGCCACGACCGTCATACGCAGGTTGGTCCGTGCGACGAGGCGGTCGACGGACTCCTGGGCGTCGGCGTCGGGTTCTGCGAGCACGAGCACGCCCGCCTGCGCCACCGCCCTGAGGGTGGCCTGCTGCTGTTCGACCGTGGCAGCGGTGAGCGGGCCGAACAGGCTCCAGCCCCAGCCTGCCGCGAACAGCGCGACGACGAGCAGGTAGCCCACGGCGAGTCGGACGCGGTAGGAGTCGGCCCAGCGGTGCGCGAGGTCGGTCATGGTGCGGTGCTCCTTGGCGGTCATCGGTCGAGCGCCGAGGGTTTGGGGACCGGGTCGAAGCGATAGCCCATGCCGTGGACCGTGTGGATGAACACGAGGTCGGAGGGGTCCTCGACGGCCTGGCGCAGTCGGCGGATGTGCACGTCGATGGTGCGCGAGGAGGGGAGGAAGTCATATCCCCACACCTCCTGGGCGAGGTACTGGCGCGTACGCAGCGCCCCCGGGGTGCTCGCGAGCGCGAGGAGCAGTTGGAACTCCTTGAGGCGGAGCTTCACGGGCACACCCTTCACGAACACACGGAGCTCGCTCGGCTCGATGCGCAGGTCGCCGACCTCGATGACGCGGTCGTCCTGCAGGACTTCGCGTTCGCGAACGCGCCGCAGGTTCGCGCGCACGCGTGCGAGCAGTTCCTCCATCGAGAACGGCTTGGTCATGTAGTCGTCGGCGCCGGCATCCAGCCCGCGGACCTTGTCGCGCTCCTGGTCGAGCGCCGTGACCATGATGATCGCGGTCTCGGTGTCGGTCTTGCGCAGCTCCTCGGCGAACTCGTATCCGTCGATGCCCGGGAGCATGAGGTCGAGCACGACGAGGTCGGGTGCGATCGCGCGGGCGAGGTCGAGCGCTTCGAGACCGTCGCCGGATGAGGCGACTTCGAAACCGGCGCGTTTGAGGGCGTACTCGACCGTCTGTCTGATGATCGGGTCGTCTTCGACTATGAGTATCCGGGCCACGGGGGAGTCCTTTCACGGGGGCTCTGCGGCCTCATGATGTCACGATTCGTGCTTGTTTCATATGCGTTTAACAAGAGTGTTACACATGCGGGCCGGGTTTAACAGCGGTGCAACCACTCACGCCCACGACCCCCCTATCGTATGCCCAGGAGAACCCGGCCGATCAGGTCGGACCCTGTAACCGTGAATGAAGGAGAGGGATCGATCTTGAAGTCGAACAAGTGGATCGCGTTCGTGCTGATCGCGGTGCTCGCCCTGGGCGCGACCGGCCTTGCCGGCTGCGGTGCCAAGGACGACGCGACCAGCGGCGGCAGCACCGACGGCACCACCGAGCTCACGGGCTCGATCAACGTCGAGGGCTCGGACACGCTCGTCAACATGGCGCAGGCCTGGGCCGAGCAGTTCATGACCGAGAATCCCGGCGTCATGATCTCGGTCAAGGGCGGCGGTTCGGGCACCGGTATCGCGGCGCTCATCAACGGCACCGTGGACTTCGCAGACGCCTCTCGTGAGATGAAAGACGAGGAGAGGGCGCAGGCCGAGGCCAACGGCGTCAGCCCCGTCGAGCACAAGGTCGCCATCGACGGCATCGCGGTCGTCGTGAACCCGGGCAACCCGGTCACGGGCCTTTCCTCGGCAGACCTCGGCAAGATCTATCGTGGCGAGATCAAGAACTGGAAGGACGTCGGCGGTCCGGACAAGGCCATCGTCCTGCTTTCACGCGACAGCTCCTCGGGTACGTACGAGTACTTCAAGGAGGCCGTCGTCGCGGCCGAGGACGAGAACGCCGAGTACGCCAAGGAGGCGCAGCTGCTCGCGTCGACCCAGGCGATCGTCGATGAGATCTCCAAGAACGACGGCGCGATCGGCTATATCGGTCTCGGGTATGTCACCGACGCCACCAAGGTGCTTGAGATCGACGGCGTGGCGGCGAGCGTCGAGACCGCCAAGGACGGCAGCTACCCGATCTCCCGTTACCTGTACATGTACAGCAACGGTGAGGTGGACGGCGTCATGAAGGCCTACCTCGACTGGATCTTGGGCGCGGAAGGCCAGGCCACCGTGGTCGACCAGGGCTTCGTCCCGCTGTCCTAGCGGACGAGACGCCGCCCTATGGGAGTGCCACCTCAGAAGACGAGGTCCCGCCTCGGCCGTCCGGGATTGTCCCGGGCGGCCGAAGGCCTTGTCAGAAACCTCATAGCCGTCAGCGGTTGGACGGCCATCATCATACTCGCGGCCATCGCGACATACCTGTTCCTCGAGTCCTACCGCGCCCTCTCCGAGGTGGGGCTCTGGAATGTGGTGCGTGGTGACGCGTGGTACCCGACCTCCAAGAACGCGCAGTACGGCTTCCTGCCCTCCGAGGTCGGCACGGTCTGGGTCACCCTGGTGGCCCTTCTTCTGTCGATGCCCCTGGGCGTGGCGAGCGCGGTGTTCGTCTCCGAGTTCGCCGGCCGCAGGTTCAAAGACGTCTACAAGTCAGTCATCGAGTTCATGGCCGGCATCCCGTCGGTGGTCCTAGGCCTCATCGGGCTTGCGCTGCTCGCGCCCAAGATCCGCACCGTTTTCGGGCTCGACACGGGCCTGACCTCGCTCACCGCGGGCATCGTGGTGGGCATCATGTGCCTGCCCACGGTCATCTCGATCTCCGAGGACGCGCTGCACGCCGTGCCCAACGAGCTGCGCATGGGCTCGCTCGCGCTCGGCAACACGCGCTGGCAGACGACGTACAAGGTCGTGGTGCCTGCGGCGTCCTCCGGCATCTTCGCTGCCGTGATGCTCGGCATGGGGCGTGCGATCGGCGAGACGATGGTCGTGCTCATGCTCGCGGGTAACGCGGGCATCATCCCCGGCAGCCCGCTCCTTCCGGCACGCACATTGCCCGGTACGATCGCCGGTGAGCTCGGCGAGGTCGTCCGGGGCGGTCAGCACTACTCGGTGCTGTTCGTGATGGGCCTCGTGTTGTTCGTGGTGACGTTCGCGATCAACCTGGCCGCCGACGTCGTGCTCGAGCGCCAGCGCAGGAGGTGGCGCCGATGAACCGCACAGCGCGCGCAAGACTGGTGGAGCAGGTCGCCCGGCTCCTGCTCGGGGTTGCCGCCGGCAGTGCCCTGGCGGTCGCCGTCGGCCTCATCGGCTACATCGCCTACCGCGGCGCCCGGTACGTGAGCTGGGGCTTTCTGACCGAGTCGCCCAAGATGTTCATGACTCAGGGCGGCATCTACCCGGTCATCCTCGGCACGTTGTCCCTCGTGTTCTGGACCGCCGTGTTCGCGCTTCCGATCGGCATCATGGCCGGCATCTACTTGTCCGAGTACGCGCCGAGGAACGCCGCGACGCGCACGATCCGTCTCGCGATCGCCAACATGGCAGGTGTGCCCTCGATCGTCTACGGGCTCTTCGGCGTGGCCCTGTTCGTCATCCAGTTCGGCCTGAACCGCTCGATACTCGCGGGTGGGCTCACGCTCGCGTGTCTGACCCTTCCGGTCGTGATCACCTCGACCGAGGAGGCGCTGCGTCAGATCCCCACCGAGCTCCGGCACGCCTCCTACGCGCTCGGCGCGACGAAGCTCCGCACCATACGCAAGGTGATCCTGCCCGCGGCCGGCCCCGGCATCATCACAGGCTCGATCCTCGGCCTGTCGCGTGCCGCCGGAGAGACCGCCCCGATCCTGTTCACCGCCGTCGCCTTCTTCGCGCCGGTCGCGAGCGGTCCGCTCGACGAGACCATGGCGCTGCCGTACCACCTCTACATCATGGCCACGCAGGCCACGAAACCCGCTCCGAACATGGTGTGGGGCACCGCGTTCGTACTCGTCGCAGGCGTGAGCCTTCTCAACGTGCTCGTCGCATTGTGGCGTTCCGCCCAAAGGAGAAAGATCAGATGGTAGAGACCTCGTCAGGCACCGGGTCGTTCGAGCTTTCGGACGTATCGGTCACCTATGGCCGCGAGACTGCGGTCGCCGGAGTGGGGATGACCATCCCCGCGCGGGCCGTCACGGCGCTCATCGGCCCGTCGGGTTGCGGGAAGTCGACGCTGTTGCGATGCCTGAACCGCATGAACGACGAACTGGGCAACGTCCGGGTGGGCGGAAGCATCCTGCTCGACGGCGTCGACATCATGGACGCGAAGGCGATCGACCCGGTCGACCTTCGGCGCCGGGTGGGGCAGGTCTTTCAGAAGCCCAACCCCTTCCCGATGTCGATCTACGACAACGTGGCCTACGGACCGCGAACACACGGCCTGCGGGGCCGGGAAGCGCTTTCCGACGTGGTCGAGGAGGCGCTGCGCCGCGCCGCCCTGTGGAACGAGGTGAAGGACCAGCTCAAGAAGCACGCCTTCGAGCTCTCGGGGGGTCAGCAGCAGCGTCTGTGCATCGCGCGTGCACTCGCGACGATGCCCGAGGTCCTGCTGATGGACGAGCCGGCCTCCGCTCTCGATCCCATATCGACCCAACAGATCGAGGACACCATCGCCGAACTCAAGAACGACGTGACGATCGTCATCGTGACCCACAACATGCAGCAGGCAGCACGCATCTCGGACCGCACCGCGTTCATGCTGCGAGAGAGCATGGACCGGCCCGCCTCGCTCGTCGAGATGGGGGACACGCGGACCATGTTCACCAATCCGTCCGACAAGCGCACGGAGGCGTATATCACGGGCCGGTTCGGCTAGCAGCGGAGAACCGGCTCCGGACCACGGTTGAGATCCTGGTAAGGCCCGGATTCGTACCATCCCTGATGATCGTTGGCGTCGCGGGCCTGCGTCGTCGATCCATCGATCATCAGGGAGGAACCATGGGAACACGGAACATCTTCACGGTCGCAACGGCCGTGCTCATCTGTCTTGCGGCGGTGGCGCCGGCGAGTGCGGCCGATCTGACGCTCACAGACCCCTTCGTGCCGAGTATCGAGGAGGAGGCGCGGCTCGACATCCCCAAGGAGCCCAGCGCTCTGGAGGCCATGTCCGTCGAGGCGTTCTCGGCGTCGGGCGTTCCGGTCGCCCCGTTCGTCGACGCCGAACCCGACGCGAACGAGGCCGTCTTCGACCTGAGCTCGGAGGTCTCACCGCTCGCCACGACCACGCGCGGCAACTCGCTGCCGATCACGGGCTTCCGCGACGGCGACCTCATCATGGGGTTCAACGCGTGGAGCGTCGGGCACGTCGGCATCATGGATGCCACGCGAGGGATATCGCTCTTCTCATCGTGCGTCTGGAGCGCCGTGAAGGAGCAGCCGGGCTGCGTCACGCTCGAGAAGCCGATCAAGTACCGGGCCTATGACTGGGCGTACGGGCTCTACGTGCCCAGGGCGCTCCTCAGCCAACGTTCGGCGGCACGGCGCTTCTGCTCGAGCCAGGTCGGTGAGCGCTACAACCTGTTCTCGGCCAAGACGGACTACACCCAGTGGTACTGCAGCAAGTTGCCCTGGGCCGGCTACTACACGAGCGCGCGCAGGGATCTCGACGCCAATGGGGGGTACTGGGTCGCGCCCGTGGATGTGTACAACGACGGTGACACGAAGGTCTTTGCGGCGTCGCACTAGGCGCTGATCAAGACCGAGAGGGGGCGGCGATCATGGGGTCTCGTTGGATGCGCAGCGCGCTGGTCTGGCTACTGGCGCTCGGGTGTGTGCTGACGACCGGCTGTTCCAAGGACAAGCCCGTCACGTTCAAACCGGTCGATGGGCCCGTGGTCGCCGTCCTGTGTCAGATGTCGCGCGAGGTGGTGTTGCTCGACCCGGGAGACCTGGGTGAGCTTCGGAGGGTGAAGCTCTCCTCGCAGGCTCTCGATCTGGGTGTCCTGGGCAGGCGGCTCATCACGGCTCAGTGCGGAGGCCATGGAGATGAGATGGGCCGCGAGTACGGCGCGCTCGACCTGGAGCGCGGCGACCTGACCTACACGAAGCTGGGGAGTATGGATACCCAGATGGCCGCCGCCACCCGTGAGGGATGGTTCATGCTTACGACCGGCCTGGTCGGCCCGGAGGGACACTGGCTTCATCGTGTGGACTCCGAAGGGAAGGTCGAAGACCTCTGGCTCTCGCCGGGTGTCGCCGGATGCGCTGGGACCCGGGATCGCGTGTGGGTCTGGCATCACTGGGACGATGAGTCCGGGGCCCCGTCGGACGGCTACTACGTCTACTCCGCCGCCGGCACCCCGCAGTCGGTCTCGAGCGAGATGACGCTCACGGTGTCGCTCTGCGGCTTTGAAACCGAGGTCGTGGCGTTCGGACGTTCGGGCATGGACGCGCGCCTGGTCCGCTACTCCGCTACCGACGCTCGCATCCTCGGCGAGGTACTCGTGGGGGGATTCGAGACCGGCCCTGCGTTCGCGTGGGCGGCCGGACGCTATGTCGCAGTCGCGGACGGCCCCCCGCAGGACACATACGAGGCCGACAGGATCGTGTTCGTCGACGCTGTGACCCTCGAGCAGGCGGGTGTGTTGCAGGTGCGCGGGGTCAGTTCCGTGTCGGGCGGTCCCGACGGCGGAGTGCTGGTGGCCCAGGGCGACGGGACCGTGACGTACTACGATGCAGACCTGAGGGCGGTGACGAGCACGAAGGTCGGTGACCCGAGGGGAGAGATCGTGGACCTCGCCTATGTCCCGTGACCGCCCCCAAAGCGGGCGCTCCCCGCACGCAACAGGACGCGCCGAGGGGATGGCGCGTCCTGTCTTTCGCGAACGGCGGACCCCGCCCCGAGGGGGGAGGAGGAGGTAGGCGGGTCGCCGCGTTCTCGATTCGTTTGCAAGCAATCTGCGTGCCGAACAGGCCCGCCGGTGTAGCAGAATGATGAGGCGTATGATGCGGATGATCAGGGTGCGGTCATGGCTTCTTCCACGTAGTAGCGCACGTCCTCCATGGTGAATCCGTAGACCGCTTTGACGTCTTTGAGGGGTTGGGACATCTCCGCCTCGGTGATGCCGAACACGCCCTGCAGTTCTTCGGCGGGGATACCTGTGGCTTCGGCGACCTCGTTCATCGTCATGAAGCCCTTGATCACGCTCGTGTCCACTGCCTCACCGGTCGCTGCGGCCTTCTCGATCTCCCCGGCGAGCGTGGGCTGAGACCACTCGAACCAGCCCAGACCCGTCGAGACGGCGGCGATCCCAAAGAACACGGCCAAGGTCACGAGGGTGAGCCGTACCGGGCTTATGCGACGCCCTGAGTTGGATGCGAACGTCAGCGCGCCGGGAGCGGGGCACGCGGTGACGCACTCGCCGCACGCGATGCACTCCGCTGACCTGACCTCTTCGACCGTGGCGACGGGGAGGTTGACGGGGCATGCGCGGTCACAGGCCCCGCAATCCACACACGTGACCTCGTCGCGGCGTACGCGAAACGCACTCAGACGGTTGAACACGCCCAGGAATGCGCCCATCGGACAGGCGTACTTGCAGAAGAACCTGTCGTAGGCGATCGAGCCGAGCAGGCTTGCGACGAGAACGGCCAGCCCGATGCCGAACTCGGCCATGAGCTCAGCGCTGCTCAGGTGGTGGTATGCGGCCCACGGGTCGTAGGCGCGTATGACGAGTTCTGCCGCCGCCCAGGTCCACAGTGTGACCCCGAGCAGGATCGCGTACTTGAGATAGCGGGCGGGGCGATCGAGCGCCGCCGGCATCGTCAGACGTCTGCCGAAGATTCGTCGGCCGAGACGTCCGAACAACTCCTGCAGCGTGCCGAGCGGACATATCTGGCCACAGAACGCGCGTCCCATCACAAGGGCGACGGCGAGCGTGCCGACCAGCAGCACGATACTGCTCAGCGCGACACGCTGGAGCAGGAAGCCGCCCGACAGGAACGCCCAGAGGGTCTCGATGCCGCCGAAGGGGCACAGCGCGTCGACGTTGACGGGCCGCCAGGTACCGCCGTTCGCCGCGTGCAGTAGTCCCAGCCCCGTCGAGATCCCGAGTACCGCGACCAGTCCGACGAGCCTGACCAGCCGCGCCCGCCTTCTGCCGGCCTTGTCCGTGGTGGATGTCGCCATGCTTCGCTCCGTTCATCGGTTGTCTTCCGAGGTCGGATGCTATAGAGCGCCGGTGAACTCCCCTCGCATGAGTTGTGAAGAAGTCGTGCGCTCACACAGGCGGCCTGATGCTATCGTGATGCGCGGAGAACAACCCGACGGGAAGGCGAAATGCGCGATGGACGGACTCGTCATCCGGAACGCGGTCGACGCCGATGCGCAGGCGATCGCCGATATCTACAACCACTACGTGCTGCATAGCACTGCGACATTCGATACCGAGCCCAAGACCGCCGAGGACCGGCGGACATGGCTTCGGACGCACGGGCCGGCCCACCCGGTGATCGTCGCTGAACGCGCCGGGCGCACGATAGGCTGGGGTTCGCTCAGCCCCTGGCATCCGAGGCCCGCATACGACAGGTCGGTCGAGGTATCGACCTACATCTCTCAAGACGCCCTGGGCGAGGGGATCGGGTCGAGCCTGATGACGGCTCTGATCGAGCGCGCCCGCGACGCGGGCCATCATGCCTTGCTGTCGCAGGTGGTCGCCGGCAACACCGCGAGCATCGCCCTCGGCACGCGCTTCGGATACCGTGAGGTCGGACGCTTGCCGGAGGTCGGATTCAAGTTCGGCGGGTGGCTCGACGTGGTGATCATGGCACTGATACTGCCCGACCGGGACTGAGGCCGAGTCCTACCGGTCCGCCTCTGTCGGTTAGAATCCTTGTACGTTGGCGATCCGACCCGAGGGGCTCCATGATCAGAAGAACCATCTCCGCGACGCTTACCGCCGTCGGCCGAGCGCAGCACGACTTCCATAGATTCCTCGCGCTCGAGGTCTCGGGAGGCATTCTCCTTCTGGCCGCGGCGATCATCGCGTTGGCTCTGGCCAACTCGCCTGCGGCCGAATCCTACGCGGCGTTCTGGGAGATTCCCATGGGCATCCACGTCGGCGGCTGGGAGATCACCGAGACGTTGATCGGATGGATCGACGACGGGCTGATGGCGCTCTTCTTCTTCGTGGTGGGACTCGAGATCAAGCGCGAGGTGCTCGTGGGGGAGCTCTCCTCGGCGAGGAAGGCTTCACTTCCGATCGTGGCCGCACTCGGCGGCATGGTGGCTCCCGCGGTCGTGTATCTCGCGTTCAACTCGGGCGGTCCGGGCGCCTCGGGCTGGGGCGTGCCGATGGCGACCGACATCGCGTTCGCGCTCGGCGTGCTCGCGTTGCTCGGCAGTGCGGTCCCGGTGGGGCTGAAGGTCTTCTTGACCGCGCTCGCGATCGCTGACGACATCGGAGCGATCATCGTCATCGCCATGTTCTACACGGAGAGCATCCACTGGTCATGGCTCGGGCTGGGCATCGCACTGTTGCTGGTGCTCGTGGGGTTCAATCGCGCCGGGGTCGACTCGCCGGTGCCCTACGCGCTTGTCGGCATCGTCGTGTGGTTCTGCTTCCTTCACTCCGGGATCCACGCGACGATCGCCGGCGTGCTGATAGCGTTCACCATCCCGGCGGTCTCTCGGACGCGACCGATGGAGTTCGTGCAGTGGGCCCGCAAGACGCTCGATCACATCGAGCAGGTCGAGGTCCCCGACGCGCATGTGCTCGACGATCCGCAGCAGCAGCACGCGGCGTTCGAGATCCGCGCGGTCGCTCGCCACGTTGCTGCGCCCTTGCAGCGCCTCGAGCACGCCCTTCAGCCTGTGACGACATACGTGATCCTCCCGCTGTTCGCGCTCGCGAACGCCGGCGTGGCCCTGACTGGCTACGACCTTTCGGTCCTCGTGGTCCAGCCGGTCACGATAGGAGTCTTCCTCGGGCTGATCGTGGGCAAGTCGGTCGGCATCTTCTCGATGACCTGGGTCGCCATCAAGCTCAAGCTCGCGGATCTGCCGCCAGAGGTGACCTGGGGACACATCGCGGGTGCGGGCATCCTCGGCGGGATAGGGTTCACGATGTCGCTGTTCGTCTCGAACCTCGCGTTCACCGATCCTCTGCTGATCGCCGAGGCCAAGTTCGCCATCCTCGTGACCTCGCTTGCGGCCGGGGGTCTGGGTTACGCGTTCCTTCGCGTGGTCGCTTCACGCACGCCATCCGCGTCGACCAGCTGATCCGGCGGAGGTGGCTGTGTTCCGCATCGAGGACAGAGCGACCCCGGTCATCACAGTGGCCCTGCACGCGGGACATGCGGTGCGACCCTCGCTGCTGCCCCTGATGGCGCTTTCCGACAGCGAGCGCCTGCGTGAGGAGGACCCGTTCACCGACGTGATCGCCGACATAGGCGTAAGCCGCGTCGTGGCGGAGACGTCACGCTTCGAGGTCGACCTCAACCGCGGCCGCGCCGAGGCCGTGTACCACACCCCCGAGATGGCCTGGGGACTTCATGTCTGGGCCGCTCCGATCGACGATCAGGCCGCCGAGGAGTCGCGTCGCATCCATGACGCCTTCTACTCGTCCGTCGCCGGACTCCTGGACCGCGCCGTCGATGCGCACGGCGGCTTCGTGTTGTTCGACATCCACAGCTACAACCATAGGCGCGGCGGTCCCGAAGCCCCGCCGGCGCATCCCGCGACCGATCCCGAGGTCAACCTGGGGACAGAGTCGGTGGATGCGGTGCGCTTCGGGGCTGCGATAGCGACCCTTTCCGGCACGCTGACCGATGCGGGGTACGACGTCGCCGAGAACGTGAAGTTCCGCGGCGGGGCGTTCGTGCGCTGGGTCAACGCGCGCTACCAAGGGGTCGGTTGCGGTCTGGCCATCGAGTTCAAGAAGACCTTCATGGACGAGTGGACCGGGACGCCCGATCCGCATGCCGTCGAGCGCGCACGTCAGGCTTTGGCCTCGGCGGCCCGGGCGCTGTCCGCGAGATTCGGCGGCCGATCGTGAACCGACCCGCTCTGACCGAGAAGCGCATCGCCGACATCATCGACAGGCTCGAATCCGACCGGGCCGTGCGGCGGGCGATGCCGGTCTGGGGCCGACTCCACGTCGACCGTCAGCTGCCGTTCATCGTGGTGTATCGGAGGCCGGACGACCGGCCCGATCCCGGTACCGAGCGTCTCGTCGTCGGGGTCGCCGGGTACCTCCTCGCCGACGGCGGCTCGGCCAGCGCCCCGTCCCTCGCGCGCCTGCTCGAGCGGATCGCGCGCACGATGGTCGAGGCGTTCGGCGCGTTTCTCGTTCTCGAGGTCTGGAGCGCCCCCGAGGACGGTGAGCCCGACGCGGACGCGGCGGCACCCCGGCCCGGGTACCGCGTGTCGCACTACCGCGATCCCGATGTCTATTCGACCGCCGAGGAACTGTCCTCGGCGCTCCGTGAATCGCGGATCATGCGCCAGGCGCCGCTCGTGGAGAGCGGGGAGTCGAGGCGCGTCGCGCCCCCCGGCATGCGGCCGCTCATGGACGCCAGGACACTGCGCTCCATCGGCGCCGACCTTCTCGGCGTCGAGGTCCGTCCGGTCTATCGTTCGGAGTCGGGTGAGCTGTATCCCGTGGTGGTCCGCCAGATGGCCCGTCGGCTGGCCACCTGCATCGACCGCGCCGCATACCGCTATACGCTGAGCCGTACGACGGCGCGCCCTCCGCACTACCACGCCCTCGGCCGTCGTGCTTCGGTCAAGGCGGTCTGGGACGTCGACAAGGCGCTCGCCGAGATCGGGGAGTCCTTCGACCCTCTGTTGCAGGTCACTCCGGTCAACGGCGAGCAGGCGTGGCGGGAGTTCCATGCCTCTCGCTACCAACGGCGCCCCCGCTTCATCTACCGTCCGCTCCCTTTCGATCCGGGCCGGCTGAAGCATGCGCTCTGGTCCATCCGGACGGAGCGCGTCGAGGACCCGACGCTCATGTATCTGTTCCGTGACACGCAGTACGCGCTCGACAAGCGCATATCGCTCGTCTCCGAGATAGAGCGTCCGGAGTTCCTGCAGACCTCGCTGCAGATACACGGCGGCGTCGAGGACGGGCTCGCCTCGCTCGCGAGCCACCTGCTCGATACGCTCCCGCGCACCCGGGGTGGCCGGCGTTCCCCGAGGCTGACCGCCGAGGAGTTCGCGGGCAGGGCGGCTGCCGAGGTGAACGCGTACCGCGAGGACCATCCCCGATTCGGTGTCCTGCCCGAGGTGCGCGAGGACATCTACTCAGGACTGCTCGTATCCCATGGCCGCCTGTTCATCGGTTCCGAGGCCCACATTCCCGCGTCGCGTGCGGACGCGCTCATCCAGCACGAGGTCGGCACGCACCTCGTCACCCGTCACAACGGCCGTGCCCAGAGACTGCGACTCCTCGCGGTCGGCCTGCCGGGATATGACGAGCTGCAGGAGGGTCTGGCGGTGCTCGGCGAGTACCTCGTGGGCGGGCTCGACGCCGAGCGCATGCGCGTACTCGCCGCTCGTGTCCTGGCGGTCCACGCGATGACGGAGGGCGCCGAGTTCGTCGAGACCTGGAGGATGCTGCGCACACATGGCTTCTCCCAGCGCTCGGCGTTCACGATCACCACGCGGGTGTATCGCGGAGGAGGGCTTGCGAAGGACGCGATGTACCTGCGTGGCCTCATGGGCACCCTCGATTACGTCGCCGAGGGGTGTTCGTTCGACCGGCTCTTCCTCGGCAAGTTCGCCGTCAAACACGTGCCGGTCATAGACGAGTTACTTCTGCGTGAAGTACTATCGCCGCCCGCGGTACTTCCGCGATACTTGATGCGCCCCGACGCGGTCGGGCGGCTGGCCGGGCTCGCCCAAGGTGGACTCACGGTCACGGACCTTGTGAAAGGACGCGTGCGAACGCGATGAAGATCGGGTTTCTGGTCAACGATATCGAGACCGAACAGGCTGGTTACACGACCACTCGCATGGCGATGGCGGCGATCAACCGCGGCCATGAGGCGTGGATCATGACGCCCGGCGATTTTGCCTACGACCCCGACGAGATGATCAAGGCCCGCGCCAAGCACGCGCCGAAGGACAAGTACAAGGGCGGCTCGGCCTACCTTGCGGGACTGCGCGGCAAGAGCGCCCGAACGCGCCGCATCACCGTCGACGACCTCGATGTGCTCATGCTTCGCAACGACCCCTCCCAGGACTTCGACCGCCCCTGGCGCCAGTACGCCGGGATCGATTTCGGTCGCATCGCGATGCGCAACGGCGTGATCGTGCTCAACGATCCGAACGGCCTGGCCAAGGCCATGAACAAGATGTACTTCCAACTGTTCCCCGAGGAGGTCCGTCCGCGCACCCTCATCACCCGTGACCGCGACGAGATCAAGTCGTTCGTCAAGGACGAGGGAGGCCGGGCCGTCATCAAGCCGCTCCAAGGCTCGGGCGGCAAGGGCGTGTTCCTCGTGGACCACGCCACCACCAAGAACCTCAACCAGATGGTCGACGCGCTCACGCGCGACGGCTACGTGATCGTCCAGGAGTACCTGGAAGCCGCCGAGGACGGTGACACGCGTCTGTTCATGATGAACGGCCAGCCTCTGCGCCATAAGGGCAAGTACGCCGCGTTCCGCCGGGTGCGACAGGGCGATGACATCCGCTCCAACGTGCATGCGGGCGGTTCGATCGCACCGGCCCAGATCACTGATGCGGAACTGCGCATCGCCGAGATCGTGCGCCCCAAGCTCGTCGCGGACGGGATGTTCCTGGTCGGGCTCGACATCGTGGGCGACAAGCTCATGGAAGTGAACGTCTTCTCGCCCGGTGGCCTTGGGAGCGCTCAGAAGTTCGAGAAGGTGAACTTCTCCCATGCGGTCATCGACGCGCTCGAGCGCAAGGTCGACTACATGAGCTTCTACCGGCGCCGCTTCTCCAACATCCAGATGGCGACGCTCTAGCCGCCGGCCCGGCCTTCCTCGGCATCTTCTTCATCCGTCGTGACTTGCCGCCCGCCGGCGCTGCGGCAGGGCGAGCGCCGTCAGATGTCGAACACCCCTCGTAGGGCAGCGCGGCATCGGAACGGACACACATGGGGGAGCGCGAGAGGATCGTCCCGGATACCCGGGGCACACACACCGCCGTCCCGCAGGCGGGGGACGCTTCGGCATTCGGAGCCGACTGTCTGCTCCTCGACTCGTTTGTGATCGCCTGCGGTCTTCCGCTGTTCTCTGTGCTCGGTATCCCCGGTGCACCCGGTCTCGCGGCGGCCTACATCGCTTCCGTCGCCGTCCTCGTCGCGCTCACACCGTTCCTGGTCTGGCTGCTCCACTGGGGGTTGCCCGTACCTCTTCGGGTGCGGCGGATGAGCCTGTGGGCGCTGATGGCCATGACGCCGGTCCTCGTCGCAGGCACGATCGCGGTCGCCGCAGGCATGCAGAGCGTGTTCCTCGGCGTCTCGATCATGAGCTTCTCGGCGTCCGTGCTCATCGTGTTGGCCGGCGAGCGCTTCCGTGACGACCCGGCTCCGACCCGGCTGCGCGCCGTGCGGATCGCCGCCACCCTTCTCACCCCATTCGTCGTCCTGGGGCTGACGCAGTACTTCGCGCCCGGCACCGACATCGTCGCAGGCTGGGCGATCCCGGTGCCCGCCGCCGCCGCGGGCGCGGTGGGGGCCTCTCGCGGCTTCCTGCGCGAGATGCGCACCCGGGACCGGGCGCGTGCCGACCGCTGATGCTGGCGTGGCCGGCGCACGGGTGCGAGAATCGTTTCGGTGACTTCCGCCTGCCGAGGAGCATCGCAGCACGCCTCGGCCGACCTGAACGGAGACCGATGAGCCCGCGGACGCGCGTTCTGACCCAGGCCCTGTCCGCCGTGCTCCTTGGCGTCGTCTGGGGCTTCTTCGTGGCGTTCAACGCGGTGTTCAGCGACGTGTTCGGGACGACCGCCTACGTCCAGGCCATGTTCTACGTCCTGGGGGCCTATGCGCTCCTGGGGATCGCGTTCGGGCTCGTGTGGCCTGAGCGTTCATGGCGCTGGGCCGTCTGGCTCACACCCCCGGCCGCCGTGATGCTCGTGCTGTACACGTTCAGCGAGGCGGGCACGGCCGGCTGGAACCTCACCGTGCTGGCGCTGTGCGTGGCGGGCGCGGCGCTCGGCGGACTCGCGGGCGCCGGGCTGCGCACGGGACGCCCGCGGGGCTGAACGGCCGCTGGCGTCGCCGGACGGCCGTCGGGATGGATCCGAAGCTACTCGAACGTCCCCATGTGCCGAGACCACCCGTGGCCCACGATGGCCGAGTTGAGCTGGTCACACAGCTTCTGCCGGGAGTAGCGTCCCGGGGGCAGCAGGTTCACGATCGACAGCGCGTCTTCGGGCAGGTCGACGGATTGCGCGCGGATGATGATGTCGAGGCGCGAGACGAACCTGCGCTCACGGAACAGCGCGTCGATCATCCTCATCATCTGTTCGCGGGTATCTTCCATGGTGGATTAGGGTAGCACGCAGGCAGCCGAAAGGACGATGCACCTTGGCGCATGAGAAGTTCGACCTTCGCAAGCTCGAGAAGCTCAACGATCCGGGGCGGTTCGATACGCTGCCCCCGGACGTCTTCTGGCAGGTCCTCGGCGCGCCGGCACAGGCCCGGACCATCGTGGAGATCGGGGCGGGAACGGGACTGTTCGCCGCCCGGTTCAGCGCCCTGGCGCCCGGCGCGACGGTCTACGCCGCCGACATAGCGCCAGTGATGATCGAGTGGATGCGCGCGAACCGTCCCGAGGTCGAACAGGCGCGTCTCATACCGCTGCTGGCCGAGGAGAACCACGTCCCACTTCCGGACGCCATCGCGGACATCGTCTACATGATCAACCTGCACCATGAGCTCGAGTCGCCGCTCGCGGCGTATCGCGAGGCCCTGCGCCTCCTCGGCCCGGGAGGCAGGTTCCTTGCGGCCGACTGGGCGCCCGGAGACTCGCCGCACGGACCCCCGCAGCACGTCCGAGCGAGCGCGGCCGACGCGGCCGCCACGCTCGCGGAGGCCGGTTTGGATGCGGTCGTCGTCCACGAAGGGGCACTGCCCTACGCGTGGCTGATCACGGCCGGGCGATCATAGCCTGCCGGCTCCGGAGCGCTTCGTCGCCGTATCCGCGCCGTTCGCCGCGCGGGTCTTGCGAGGTCGCACGTGCCGGGTTCATCATGGTCAACGCGTAGAAGCCTACCGGGGAGGAACACATGGCCGACTTCAAGTTCGCTGACAACTACCAGGATCTCTCGTGCGAGTCGGGCGCCCGGGCAGGGTTCCAGTTCCAGTTCTACTGCGAGCGCTGCAACGACACGTGGCGCAGTTCGTTCTCGCCGTTCAAGCAGGGCCAGGCCGCCGAGTGGGCCGGGCGCGCCTCGAACATGTTCGGCGGCATCCTCGGGGGAGCCGCCGACACGATCGAGGGCCTTTCCTCGGCCACTTACGGCCAGGCGCATGACAACGCGTTCCAGGCCGCCATCGAGGAAGCCAAGAACCATTTCCACCGCTGCGCGCGGTGCTACCAGTATGTCTGCGACACCTGCTGGAACGAGGACGCGGGGCTGTGCTACAACTGCGCGCCGAGTGCCGAGGTCGAGATCGAGGCGGCTCGCGCCTCAGGTGCGGTGTACGGGGTGGGCGAGAAGGCGGCCCTCGAGGGCATCCGTGAGGGCAAGAAGATGGACGTCAAGACGCGCACACAGCTCAAGTGCCCCGAATGTGACGCCGAGACCTTCGGGGCCAAGTTCTGTCCCGAGTGCGGGTTCAAGCTCGCGCAGAAGTCCTTCTGCACCGAGTGTGGCGGCGAACTGGCCACCGGCGCGAAGTTCTGCGGGGAGTGCGGCGCCAAGCAGGGCGGCTAGCCCAAGAGGGCCGCGCGCGGCCTCGCCGGACGGCGCTACCCCAGCCAGCTTCGCACGGCGCCCTCGACGCCTTCGCGACCCGCGTCTACGACCTCGGAGAACCGCTCCGTCGCCTCAGCCAGTGCGGCCAGAGGGCCGGGCACGCACGCGCAGTCCTCGCCGGCGAGTTCCTGGACCCGCGCGAGCAGGTCGAGACCGCTCATGCCGTCGTACTCAGCGGGAAGCGGCTGCTCGTAGGGCAGTCCACGCAGCGCCTTGAGCACGTCGGCGCCGAACTTGGCCCAGTGCGCGGTCGAGACCACGAGCACCGGGTCCTCGCCGCGCATGCGCTCCGCGACCTCCCAGGCCACCGCGGTGTGCGGGTCCATGAGATAGCCGGTCTCTTCGAACACGCTGCGCACGGTGGCGAGTGCCTCGTAGTTGTCGACCCAGTCGCCCACGAACGTCTCGCGCATGGTCGCGAACGTCTCGCGGTCCACCCGGAACCGCTTCTCCTCGGCCAGCTGCATCATCCACTCGCGGACCTTCTCCGGCCCGGCGAGGTGGTACAGCAGGCGCTCGAGGTTGCTCGAGATCAGGATGTCCATGCTCGGCGAGGGCGTGGTTACGAACGCTCGGTCCGAGATGTCGTAGACGCCGGTGTTGATGAAGTCCGCCAGCACGTTGTTCTCGTTGCTCGCGCAGATCAGCCGCCCGATCGGCACGCCCATGAGCTTGGCGTAGTACGCGCCGAGGATGTTGCCGAAGTTGCCGGTGGGCACGCAGACGTCCATCGGCTCGCCGGTCTTGATGCCGCCGCTTGCGACCATGTCCGCGTACGCGCTCACGTAGTACGCGATCTGCGGGAGCAGACGGCCCCAGTTGATCGAGTTGGCCGAGGAGAGCCGCAGCGAGCGCTCCTTGTGCAGCCAGGCGTTGAAGGCGTCATCGGCGAAGGCGGCCTTGACCGCGTTCTGACAGTCGTCGAAGTTGCCGCGCACGCCGAAGACTCCGACGTTCTCGCCGCGCTGCGTCACCATCTGCTTGCGCTGGATGTCGGAGACGCCGTCGGCGGGGTAGAACACGACGATGCCCGTGTGCGGGCGGTCGGCGAATCCCTCAAGCGCGGCCTTGCCCGTGTCGCCCGAGGTCGCCACGAGGATGAGGTAGTCGTCCTCGGCCTGGCCCCTGGCGTGTATCATCTCGATGGACTCCGAGAAGAACAGCGGCATGCACTGCAGCGCCATGTCCTTGAAGGCGCTCGTGGGACCGTGCCACAGCTCGAGCACGTGCATGTCCGGACGCACCTCGACCACGGGCGCGATGCGCGGGTCGTCCCACTGCTCGCCGTACGCCGACTGCATGAGCGCGTCGATGCGGTCGGAGCTCATGTCCACTCCGAACAGCGAGAACACCGCAGCCGCGCGACGCCAGTACGGCCATCCCGCGAACGCGGCGATCTCCTCCTGGGTCAGCGTCGGCAGCTCTTCGGGCACGAACAAGCCGCCGCCGGAAGCGATGCCCTTGACGACCGCCGAGGAGAACGTGGGACGCGACGGATCGAGGCCGCGCGTATCGAGGTAGTGCATCTGTTTCTTCATGCGTGCAATCCTACCTGAACCGTCGGGCGTTGCGTCACCTTCCGATGACGTAGGTCCCCGCCCATTGGTCCCCGAGACGCTGATGATGCGAGGAGCCCCTGATGGCGAGGATCCCGGGCAACGCAAAGAACAGCAGGTCTATGAATCGGGCGGCGTTGCGTCCGAGGGCCTGCCCGAACGAGATCCTGTCCTTGTCGATGGTGACCACGCGGAGTCCGAAGATCCCCTTGCCCGGCGTGAAGCCCAGCGTCACCTCGAACAGCGTGAAGTACCCGAGGTAGATCACCAGTGCGAACAGATAGCCGATGAACCCGGCAGCGGACTCGGAGATTCGGCCCATCGTGACGATCGCCAGCGCGATGCCCAGCGCGACGCCGGCGATCACCTGCACGACCTGGAGGATGACCGTATCGATCAGGAACGCGCCGACCCGCTTGCCGAACACGTCCGTCTGCGCGGGCTGGACCTGGGTCATGGCCGCATACAGGAACGGGTCGCCGACGGCAGCTATCTCGGCATGCACCGGGTCGGCGATTGGGTAGCCCGCGGAGCCCGCGACCGAACTGGCGTAGAGGTCTGTGGCCGGGGGCAGGAGCGTCGGTTCGACCGCCGGCGGCCCGGCGGGAACGGCCGGGCCCGGCACTTGGGACTCCCACGGGCTCGCTGCCGGCGTCTCCCACGGGCTCGGCGCCGGTTCCGTCCGGCTCGGCGGTGTCGACATGCTCGCGGCTCCGGCCGCCACAGCCGGAAGGACATCGACCTCGCGCACATCCCTCAGGTTCGGCCTGCTGTGTCCGTTCTCACACAGTCCCTCATCGGTGAGCCAGACGTAGTGACCGCATTGGGAGCAGAACGCCGCCTTGCGTGGCATGGAGCACCTCCGTATGCCCGGATGCCTGACGCGTACGCCACAAGTCTAGCGCAGTGGTTGCCCGGTTGTGCCCGGGTGTCAGTCGTCCTGAGGCGCTCCGCCCTTGTGGCACTTGGTGCAGCTCCAGGTCGTGAAGCCGTTCGGGTGACAGTTGGCGCACGCGAACGAGCGGTAGTTGTGCTCGCCTTGGATGCGCGGGTGGGAGAACTTCGTGTCTGCGAACGCTATGTTGGGCTTGTGGCAGGCCTTGCACTCGGCGCCGAAGTGGCTGCCCGGCGGCGTATGGCACAACTGGCATGACGCGTTGGCCATGTCGTGACATTTCACGCACTCCACCTTCTTGTGGCCGATGAGCACGCTCGGCTTCCCGCCACCCGACGGGATGTCTCCTATGTGCGCCGCGCCGGGCGGCATGTTGCCTGCGTTGTAGACGCCCTGCGCCTCGAGCGCCGCGGGCGTGACCACGTGTCCGGTGGCCCCGTGGCAGGTGCTGCAGGCGACGCCCTGATCCAGGTGCGCCGTGTGCGAGAACCGCTCGGCCGTCTGCCTCGCGATCTCCTCGTGGCATCTGAGGCACCGGCTGTCCGGGACCTCGACCCCGAGCATCGGGAACGCCGGATGCGTCGCGAAGTGATCGTAGACCTCCCGCAGCGCCACGAACTTGTGCGTGAAGCGCTCGACGCCGGGCCCCACATGGCAGTGGATGCACGAGGTCTCGGCGTGCGGTCCGGCCGCCCACGCGTCGTAAAAGGGCTGCATCTCGTGACAGGTGGTGCAGAACTGCGGGCGGTCGGTGTACAGCGAACTGCCGAAGAACGCCACCACCAGCGCAGCGGCGATGATGCCCAAGGCTATGCGGTGCCTGCGAAACCATGCTGCGAATCGGTTCTCAGGGCCTGCATCGCTCACGAGGTCAGCTCCTCTGCCAGGATGTCCATCAGGAGTCCGTCGCGCCAGGTTCCCTCGGGGTCGCGCTCGACCTTGCGCATGACCCCGACCGGTTTGAACCCGACCTTCTCGTAGGCCCTGATGGCCCGGACGTTGTCGACGTTGGGGTCTATCGTCACGCGGTGGTGCCCTCTCGCATCGAACAGATGACGCAGGAGGACCCGGAGCGCTTCGGGGCCGATGCCGCGATCGACGAACCCCGCGAGCAGGGTGATATCGATGCTCGCGTAGCGGTAGTCGGGGTCGTTCTCCTCCTCGAACTCGATCATGCCCGCGGTACGCCCGTCGACGAGAATGCGATACGGGTGGACACCGTCCTCGGTCAGCCACCCTTCGATCTTGCGTGCGTCCGAACCCCACCAGGGCGAAGCTTCGGGGTCTTGTGCCATGAGCGCCGCCATCCCGGGCGCCTCCTCTGCGGGCAGCGGGCACAGCTCGACACGCTCGCCCCTGAGCACGGGGGATCCGTCCTGGTCGACTCCGCTCATGTCGGCTACCTCAGGTGTCCTGCGACGGAGTCCTTCACTCCGTCGGAGACCACCGTCGTCCCGCCGAACACATCGAGCCGGCCGATCTCCCACTCGCGTTGGCCGAGGAACGCTTCCACGGACGCGGGGACCTCATTCTGCTTCACGAGGAGCACGGGGCTCCCGTACGAAGCGAGAGCGGCGCCGCCACCCAGGGCGTCGGGGAAGTTCGCCCCGGTGGCCAGACCCAGGGTGTCGAGGTCGATCCAGTTGAGCGACAGCCCGTTGTTCGCGACCGAGACGGCTGTCGCATAGCGGTCCGGACCCTGCCAGCGCTCGGCGGGAGTGCCGGCGTGGGTGTCGGTGATGACCTCGATCTGGTCTTTGACGGAATCACTGATCGCCGTGGTGCCGCCGATGACCACCGCACTCCTGATGGGCAGGAACGTCAAGGCGTCGGTGGTCGGCTGTGGCAGGCTCGTCGACCTCGTGAGCAGAACGGGCGCGTACACCGATGCCGCGACCGGGGCGACCGACAAAGCGTCGGCATACGAGTCGCCTCGCGCGACGAACGCGTAGCCGTACCACGGCCTGTCGTCGGCCATGAGGCCGTCATACAGTCGGTCTGCGAGCTTGCGTGCGGTCTCGTAGCGGTCGACGCCGTCGATGCGTTCCACCGAGTAGCCATCATCTTCGAGCGTGGTTCGCACACCGGCGCTCACGGCAGACTCGCCACCCACGATGAACACGTTACTCACACCGAGCCGCGTGAGCTCCGCCAGGACCCCGGCAGGGACGCTCGTTCCGGGCACGAGCAGCAGCGGCGCCTCCAGGAAGCGCGCGAACGGCGCCGCGGCGAGCGCGTCGGGGAAGTTCAGCCCCGTGCAGATCACCGCGGAGTGAGCACCATCGAAGTACGCCTCGCTTATCTCGACGGCGGTCTGGTAGCGGTCGGCCCCCGAGGTGCGCACGGCAGACGGGGTCGAGGTCGCCAGGTATACATCGCCGAAGGTCGTATCGCGTTCATACACCACCCTGTGGCCGAAGAGCGACGGGCTGCTCTCGGCGTCCGCGGTCACGCCGACGTTCGACCAGCCCGCCTGGCCCAGGAGCCCGAACGCGATGTTCGGGTTGCCGGCTGCCAAGTGGTCCCATGCCACGCCGTCATGGAAGACGTCGGGCTGGTACTCCGTGTAGGTCTGGTTCTCTGCGATGGCCTCGGCCGCACCGTCGGACAACGACATGCTCCATGCGTCGTAGCTGACCCCGTTCGTCTGGCCCCACACGACCGTGCCTGCATGCAGGCGGACGGACAGGAACTCTCCGGCGAAGTCATATACCGGATCCGGATCCGAGATCGAGCCCACCTTCCATTCGTACAGGTAGCTCCTGCCGGCGCTCGGTCCGGTCGTGAACACGACGGTGTCCCCGTCGATGTCCCAGAAGTCGGCGCCTGTCGACGACGGTATCTCATGTGCGGTGCCGCCCATGTAGTCGCGCCACCACAGCGAGCCTGAGGTGCTGCTGTACCAGATCACGTAGTGGTTGGAGATGCGGGGGCGCTCCTGATTGCCTGCTCCCGTCGCGAACTCGGTCACGGACCCCCATGTGATGTTGTAGACGTGGACGTCCGCGTTCCCGTGGGTCCAGTCCTCGTAGGCCACGAGATCACTCGAGACATCGGGATCCGTCTGGTCTGCGGCGTCGTCCACGGTCGGCGCCGATGTATCCTCCGCGAGGTCGTGCACGAACACGTCGGAGTCGCTCGGTATCAGCTGGAACTCGTTGCGGAACACGACGTAGCGTCCGTCCATCTCGGGGAGTGTCGCCGAAATGAGGGTTGCGTCCGCGATGATAGACTCGGTGAACGTCAGGCCGGGCCCGGCAGCGCTCGCCAGACCGCCACCGATCATCGATAGAGCGAGAGTCGCGGCCAGAACGAGCCGCAGTGCCCGGTTGCGTTTCATGACGCCTCCTCCGCATCGTCGTGCCTAGAGGATACCCATACTCGCGGTCGGCGGGTTAGGCGCCCGGGCACCCGTCTGGTGTACGCTGGTGCATACCCGCGACACCATCATCGACCAGGGGGGCGCCGTGAAGTACTGCATCGTGATCCTCGACGGGGCCGCGGGCTGGCCGCTTCCCGAACTGGGGGGCAGGACCTGTCTTCAGGCCGCGGATACGCCCAACCTCGACTCGATGGCGCGGAGGGGACTCGTCGGCATGGCGCAGACCGTGCCCGACGGTGCGGAGCCCTCTTCGGCAGCCGCCTGCACGTCGATCATCGGATACGATCCCGTCGCCGACTTTGTCGGCCGGGGAGCCATCGAGGCGGCGAGCATGGGCATCGCGCTCGCCCCCGACGAGGTGGCGCTTCGTCTGAACACCGTCACGCTCGCCGAAGGCCTGATGCGCAGCTACGCAGGGGGGCATATCACCACCGAGGAGTCGCGCGCCATCGTGGCCGATCTCGCAACTGAACTTGACGACGACGTCTTCCGGCTGTACCCCGGGGTGGCCTATCGCCACATCCTCGTCGTGAAGGGTCATCGCGAGCTTCTCGAGGTCCGCTACACGCCCCCGCATGACATATCGGACAAGCATTTCGCCGAGTACCTGCCCGAGGGGCCGGGCGACGTCCTGCTGCACGCCTACATGGACCGTGCCCGCCCTCTGCTCGCGCAGCATCCCGTCAACGACGCGCGAATCGATGCGGGGCACCTTCCCGTCACCGACGTCTGGCCGTTCTGGCCGGGCGTCGCCCCGGGAGCCATGGCCCGCTTCTCGGATCTTCGTGGCATCGACGCCGCGATGACCTCCGGCGTGGACCTGCTCAACGGGCTGGCCGTGCTCGCGGGGATCGACCGCATCGACATACCGGGAGTCAGCGACGGGCCCGACAACGACTACGCCGCTCAGGCCATCGAAGGGCTCGCGGCCCTGTCCGATCACGACCTCGTCGTCATCCACGTCGAGTCTCCCGATGAGGCGGGTCACGCCGGCGACGTGGCGGCCAAGATCGCGGCCATCGAGGCCATAGACCGCGAGGTCGTCGCGCGCGCACTCGAGTTCCGCGAGCCTCTGCGCATCCTCGCGATGCCCGATCACCCGACCCCGATCGCCCTCAAGACCCACGTCGGCGAGCCGGTGCCGTTCGTGCTGGCCGGTCCGGGCATCTCCCCGAACGGAGCCTCGTGCTACGACGAGCCCTGCGCGGCGGCGACGGGTCTGCTTGTCGATCCCGGCAGGGGAGTCATGGGGTTGCTGCTGGGCCGGGGCACCCGCCGGGCACCCCGGGCGTCCTAGATCCGTCCGGCGAGTATCCGGCCCAACGACGCGGCCTTGTCGCGCTCCCAGTCGTCGAAGTCCTCGCGGCGCCATGCCGCCGTGACGGCCAGCGACCCGATGGTCCGAATCCGCGCTTCCGAGAGCGCGTCACGCAGCTCCCGCACCGGCCCGGTCGTATAGCCGAAGAACGTCGCGAGTGGCTCGGGTGCGGCGCACGCGGTGATGATCACGGCTCGCTTGGCGGCGCGTGCGACGGGGTGGGATGGCACATCGCGCTCGCTCATGCCGGGCAGTCTGAGCTGGCCGTTGTCCGCAAAGTAGCCCGCGAGCCGGTCGATGATGGCCTTGGTGGATTCCTCGGCGCGACGGAAGTACGACGGCGTGCCGAAGATCACACCGTCCGCTTCGGCGATGCGTTCGACCAGCGCAGGGACGTCGTCGCGGATCTTGCAGGCCCCCGTGAGCTTGCACATGTTGCAGCCGGTGCAGTATCGGACATCAAGGTCGGCGAGTCGCACCCGCTCCACCGTGGCTCCTGAGGCCTCGGCGGCCCGAGCCGCGGTCTCCACGGAGCGGCTCACAGCCCCTCGCCTGCGACTGGCGTCGATGGCGATGATCCTCATCTTCTGCGACCTCCCTTGGCCTGGTCGTCCCTGAACAGACGCCGCTGGGGTCCGGGTTCGTCTCCGAGCGAGCGCAGCGTTTCGAGCGAGTCGTCCAGCCAGTCGATAGCGGCACGCTCCGCGGCCATCGCGGCATCGAGTGTCATGCGGTGCAGGAGTGCTGGGCGGTCGGCAGAGGGGCCGACGTCCATCGCGTGCGACGTCGCGCGCTCCCGCAGTATCCGCAGGCGCGACTGTCTCTGGTCCCGTGCGCGTTCCAGTACGCCGAGGAGCATCTCGTCGGGGATCTCTGACCCGAAGTAGACCTGGATCAGGAAAGGGTCGCGGTATGGAGGGAGGTCGTGAGGCTCGGCGAGCCACTCGTCGAGCCGGTCTCGTCCCGCTTGCGTGATCGAGTAGACCCTGCGGTTGGGCCGGCCGGACTGGGGATGCTCGACGGAGGTGACGTGGTGCGCGGATTCGAGCTTGTCCAGAGTGCGGTAGACCTGCGCCTGATCGGCCGTCCAGAAGTGAGAAGCGTCCTGGTCGACACAGCGGGTCTTGATGTCGTAGCCAGACAGGTCTTCGTCTGCCAGGAACCCCAGTATCGCGTGGTCGAGCGACACGCGAACCCCCGATTTCGGATATATGACAACGCCAATATATGATAAAACATATACGATGCGCAAGTGTCGACCTGTGGTCGAGATATGAAGGAGTTTGGGCAGCTAGCGGCCCTATAGGTACCCTAGAGTGGTGGTCGAGGTATATGGATCGGCTCGGCCGGACGCCGCTCTCGGAGCGCGCTAGTCGATGGGCGGGGGACCCGGGTAGTACTCGGGCTTCAGGGCATAGTGGATCTGGGTCATCACCCAGTCGCTCACGACTCCGACATCGCCGAGAACCAAGGTGTCCGGGTGGTAGCTCGTGTAGGGCTGCCGCTGGGAGGCTAGGAAGCCTGCGATGGGATCGGGCAGAGCGTTCGTATTCACCAGAAGAAGACAGCCGTGCCGCGCTCCCAGGGTGGAGGCGCCCGAGAGGGCATCAGGGAAGTTCAGCCCCGTGGCATAGCCGAAGGTCGGCGGGACCTGATGGCCGTCATACGACCGAGACATCCACCCGCGCTCGACTCCCAGCATCGCGATGCTCGCGGACGTATCGTAGCGAGTGAGGCCACCGCGGCGTGTCGTGGTGGCGGCGCCCGACAGCTGCGCAACGATCTCCGTCTCGACATGCGATGAGACGGCGCCTTCATCCCCACAGATGATCGCGCTCGTGATTCCGAGGGACTTGAGGCATTCCGCGGTCTCCGCGGGCAACTGATCGGTCCTGGTGAGCAGTACCGGCATGCGTCGATCGTACGCGTACGGTCCGGCAGACAGCGCGTCAGGGAAGGTGTCGCCGCGGGCGACGAAGACCTCGTCGCAGAACGAGCCCCCTTCGAGCCGCGCTACTTCTCGGGCTACCTCGACCGACGTCTCATACCTTGTGGTCCCTGCCAGTCGTTTCGGCGTCCCCATGCCGGGTAGTGCATCCACGGCCCGGGCGACCGACTCATCCACGACGTCGGTGCCGCCTACGATGTAGGCGGCGGTCGCGCCAAGCCGCTTGATCTCTTGCAGGACGGATGGGGGTGCTTCGTGATTCCGCACGAGAAGGATCGGCCCGTCGACCGCACCGGCGAGTGCAGAGGCGCACAGGGCGTCCGCGAATCCCGCTCCGGTGGTCAACACGACCGTCTTGGTGCGCCCGGTCGGGAACGTCGCGGCCGATGCGGCGACGGCGGTCGCGTAGCGGTCGGTCCCGGCGGCACGGTACGGGTCGAGCAGGACTTCGGCGTCCATTCCGCCAACGACTTCGCCCTCTTCGAGCGTGAACGGCGACGCAAGCTCGAGTGAAGGGGCGTTCCCGCTGAACTCGCGCAACGGGATGGGGTCGGAGCTGCTGTACCGGTCGCCGTAGAAGGAGAACTCGAGGCAGTACTCGCCGGCAGGGAGACCGCCGATCGCGTAGTGACCCAGCGAGTCGGTCCAGTCATTCCCTCGTGCTGTCCAGCCCGCGGTCGTGTTCTCCCAGATGATCACCGTCGAAGGCACACCTTGACCCTCGTGCGTGACGCGACCCGATAGGTGGGCTGCCGCCGGCAGTGTGGCGTCTATGCCCGTGATCGCGGCACCGTATGTGTCGACCACCAGCGGAGTCGCCGACTCCGGCTTGGAGCGTGGAACATTGTTGTAGTACTCCGGGGCGACATCGTCATCGTCCGGCGAGGGCTCGAACAGGACGGTGTAGGTACCGATCTCCGACAGCGTGGTGCGCCACATACCATCGGGGTCCGTGAGGGTGGCCGTGTATTGCTGTCCACCGGAGGCCTCTCGCTGCAGGACGACGGTCGCATCGGCAACGGGCGAGCCGCCGCTGTCGACGACTCGGCCGCTCACGCTCGGCATCACAAGCAGTGAGGCGTCGATTCCTGTGGCCGTCGCCCCGTCTGCCAGCGTGATCAGGCTGGCGCCGTCAAACGTGTAGGACGAGTTCCAGGGCACGTCGTCGTAGTACACCGCACGGTACTCCCGCGCGGAGTAGTCGATCCACAACACGATGTACTCTCCCGCGGGCAGCGAATCGAACTCGTAGGCTCCGTCGGCGTCCGTCGTGGTCTTGGCGACTTCCACGATATCCGACTCGGTCTTGAGTTTGAGGAAGGTGTCGATGCCTTCGAGGGGCTCGCCTGTCAGCTTGTCGGTGACGGTGCCCCTGATAGTGGCCGTATCGGCGCGCGTGGACATCGCCAAGGATGGCGCAGCGCTCCATAGCAGTGCGCACACGACAAGTGCCGCCACGGTCGCGAAGAAGGTGGATGGATCCATCCTGAACGGAACAGTCCTCATGGCGTCCCCCAAGAGCCAGATGTCAGTCCACATGCCATCGTATCACCATCCAGAAAACGGAAAAGAGGCCCCCTGGGCGGGGCCCCTTTTCCGTGCGGGAAGGGAGGTATAGGAGGTATGGCGTATCTCCTGCTAGCCATGAAGGACGTCCGCGATGCGCTCGTAGTCTTCGGCGGTGATCTCTCCGTGGAGGAGTCTCCTGTGTGCCACCATCAGAGCACCCTCGTCCGGGGACGGGGCGTTCACCGTCGCATGAGGGTGGATCCGGAGCGTGCGGTAGGCCGACCACACGAGCACCGTGAAAACCGTCATCCATACGACTGTCATCGCGTTCACCTCCTCACTGCTAGCGTGAGATGAGTATCACCCGCGTTGAAGGAGGGGTCGTGAACCGTGTGTGGAGGTCGTGTGGAGATGCCTCCGCGCCCACAGATGAGCCACCTGACCTCGGGCGATGGCAGGTCGGACGGAGGTCTAGACCTCCGAAGGTTCCGCTGCCGGCGCAGGCGTCGAGCCGTTTCGGGCGGGGCGTGTCGGCGCACTGGTCGCCAGCGCGACACCCGCGACGATGACCGCCATTCCTGCGATGACCCAGCCGTCGATGGGTTCGGACAGGACGAGCCAGCCGAGGAACACGGCGACCACGGGGTTGACGTATGCATACGTCATCACCTTGCTCGCGGGGGCGTTGCGCAGCAGCCACACGAACGCGGTGAACGCCACGCACGAGCCGATGATGATGAGGTAGAGGAGCGAGCCCAGACCTGCGGGGGTGAGCGTGACATGCGCCCATTCACCTCTGAGCGTGGCGATCACGATGAGCACCGCGCTGGCTGCGAGCATCTCGTATCCGGTGGCGACCAACGCGTCTGCGGACACCGGCCTGCGCTTGGAGATGATCGAGCCGGTCGTCCAAAGCCAGGTCGCCAGGATCTCGATGCCGATCCCGAGCACCTCGGTCGGGCCACCCGAGATGCCGGTGATCCTGGGCGCGAGAAGGATGCCGAGCCCGGCGAAGCCGAGCACGAGCCCGAGGTACCCGCGCGCCGACGGGCGCTCCATGTCGGGAAGCAGCGATTCCGCCCCCGCGATCCACAGGGGAAGCAGAGCGACGATCAGGGCCGCAAGCCCGCTGCCGATGTACTGCTCGGCGAGATAGGTGCCGTACTGCCCGCCCACCAGGAGCAGGATGCCGACGACGATCACGGTCCGCCTGTCGCGGGCGCTGACCCGTAGCGGAACACCTCGCATCCTCGAGATGCCGAGGAGGATCAGTCCTGCGGGCAGGAGGCGCAACCCGGCGAAGGCCGCCGGCGGCCATTGGGCGTCGAGGCCGATCCTGATGGCCAGGTACGTGGTGCCCCACACTATATAGAGTGTCGCGAAGGCGGCGACGAGCTTTGCCCGGTGCGGCCAGGTCGACGGATCCAGGAGTCTCACAGCAGTCCTCGGTCAGAGCGATCGGATCACGTCAGCATACTCCTCCAGATTCCAGAGAATGGGTATGGAGTTCTTGTGTGGATTGCTGGCAGGCAACTTGCTTGTTGCATGGGCCGAGCGGGCTCGTGGAACGAAGGGCGCCATAGGGGTATGGTCAACGGCCGATTCAACTGCTGGGAATATCAGGGCTGCGGCAGGCAGCCGGGCGGTCACAACGCCGACGGCACCGGCGTGTGTCCGGCGTCCGTTGAGTCCGGCCTCGACGGCAGCAATGGCGGCAGCAACGGCGGCCGCGCCTGCTGGGTCATAGCCGGCACCCTGTGCGAGGGCCGCGTCTGCGGCAACTACCAGGAGAAGTACGTCCAGTGTCACAAGTGCTCCTTCTACCACCGGGTGGAGGTCGAGCAGGGCCTGGACTGGGAGGGCGACGTCGACCTCCTTCTCAAGTACGGGGATTCTCTCGGCAGATAGGGAACGAACCTCGCATGCCCGAGTACGAGTATCCGCGTCCCGCCCTGACGGCCGACGTCGCCCTGTTCTGCGGCGACGAGGACGATCGTCGCGTGCTCCTGATCCGCCGCGGCGCTGAGCCGTTCCTGGGCAACTGGGCGTTGCCCGGCGGGTTCGTGGACGAGGGCGAGCATGTCGAGGCGGCGGCGCGGCGAGAGTTGGCCGAGGAGACCGGCATCGTTTGGGACGCCGAGCTCGTGCAAGCGGGTGCATTCGCAGATCCCGGGCGCGATCCGCGCGGATGGACGGCGACGCTCGTCTACGCGGCGTGGGTGGGGGAGGTCCCGCTCAGGGCCTGCGCAGGTGATGATGCGGCCGAGGCCGAGTGGCATCGGGTGCGCGATCTGCCTCCGCTCGCGTTCGACCACAACCATGTCGTCGCGCGCTGCATCGAGGAGCTGAGGCTGCGGGGCGAGTGGTAGCCGTCCTTGCCCGGGGCGACCGACCGGTCGCGCGCTCACATTCAGGGGACTCCGGACGTCTCGAGGTCGTCGAGGAACCTGAACACGAGCGTCTCGAACGCGCCGGGAACCTCCTCGTGTGGGATGTGACCCACGTTCGGGATCGACACGACCTGCGCCCCGGGTATCAGTTCGGCGGTGCGCCGACTGTCTTTCGGCGCGACGATCGCATCTTCCTCGCCATACACGACCAGAGTCGGAACCTCGAGGCTCGGCAACTCCTTTGCGGGATCGGGCCGGGGGGCGACCGTGAGTTCCCAGAGCGCGCGGTCCCAGTCCTCGGCGGATAGCGGCTTGCGGTATCCCGCCAGGACCTGTTCGGTGACGAGCGTCGGGTCTGCGTACGCACTGCGGATGAACGCGTCCGACCCCGGGCCGGCGATGCGACGCACCAGAAGCGGACCGATCCGACGGGCCTGCGGAGTCCTCAGCAACGGTGCGATCCAACGCGGCGTGCCGCCCCCTGACACGATCGCGGGGTCCTCGAGGACCAGGCCGCTCACGCGTTCGGGATGCCGTGCCGCGACGAGGACGGCTATGTTCGCGCCCGCTGAGTGGCCCACGAGAACCGCACGCTGCATGCCGAGATCGTCCATGAGCGCCACGGTCAGATCGGCCTGCGCGGTTTGGGAGTATGGGTTCGGGCCGGTCCAGTCACCGGGCATCGGTCGGGCTGTGAGTCCGAACGCCGGGCGGTCGAACGCGACCACGCGGCAGCGTTCAGACAGACCGGGGAGTGTGTCGCGCCATGAGAATGTCGATGCGCCGAAACCATGGAGCAGGATCACATTGCACGTGGGGCTCGCGGGCGCGGACTCCTTGTAGTGGATCTCCACTCCGTCGACTTCGATGAATCTGCTGTCGAGCTCCGCGAGCTCTCGGGGAGGCACGACGTTCTGCAGCGGCGGCACCGGCCACACGAGGGGTACCACTGCGAGCAGAACCGCGATGCCCGCGAGGACCCGGTACAGTGCGCGCCTCCGTGGTCGCGCCACGATCGCGTCGGGATCCGTGGTCTCTTCGGAAGGTATGCTCGTGTCGCTCATGCGGGGATTCTTCCCGTTCACGTTGACAGCGGTTCTCCTCGGCGAGTATAGTCGCCGGAACTTGAATAGCATGCCTGTGATGGGGAAGAGTACGCGGTCCGAGTAGGACCTCCAGAGAGCCGGGGTAGCTGAGAACCGGCGTCTGAAAGACCGCGGAACATGGCCCCGGAGGCATTCGGCAGAAACGCGCAAGCGGAGTAGAGCCGGACGGACGCCCCCGTTACCTCGGGCTAGAAAGCATAGGACCCGCTCCGGAGGACCCGCCGCCGGAGTCGAGATACCACCGGTCCCGTGCTTGAGAGGTCGCTCCGCGTGAAGCGGACGGCGAATGTCGGGTGGTACCGCGTGGAGCATCTCGCTTCTCGCCCTGACGAACAGTGATGTTGTCGGGCGGGGAGCGTTTTCTATTTTTGGAGGTGCGTCGTGGCAAAGAGCTGGGAAGAGATCAACTCACGAATCGCGAGTGGAGAGGCGGTCGTCATGACCGCCGAGGAGTTCGCGGGGCTTGCCGCCGAGGAGGGGGTGAGTAAGGCCGCCAAGCGCGTCGACGTGGTGACGACCGGGACGTTCGGCCCGATGTGCTCCAGCGGCGTGTTCCTGAACTTCGGACACAGCGACCCGCCCATCAAGATGGCCGAGATCTGGCTCAACGACGTTCCCGCCTCGGGCGGCCTCGCGGCGGTGGACACCTATCTAGGCGTGACCGAGCCGTCGCGTTCCAAGGGCATCGAGTACGGCGGCGCGCACGTGATCGAGGACCTGCTGCGCGGACGTGCCGTGCGCCTTCGCGCGACCGGGCCGGGCACCGACTGCTACCCGCGCACCGAGATCGACACCTGGGTCACGCTCGAGGACCTGAACCAGGCTTACCTGTTCAACCCCCGCAACGCGTATCAGAACTACGCGGTCGCGGTGAACACGGGCGACCAGACGCTCTATACCTACCTCGGGACCCTGCTGCCCCGGCTTGCGAACGCGACCTACTGCTCGGCCGGAGCACTCTCGCCGCTGCTCAACGACCCGACGTACCGCACGATCGGCGTCGGCACCCGGTGCTTCGTCGCCGGTGCGCCGGGCTACGTGGCGTGGGAGGGCACACAGCACAACCCGCACACCGACCGCGACGAACACGGCGTGCCGGTCAAGCCCTCGGGCACGCTTGCAGTGATCGCCGACCTCAAGCAGGCCTCACCGGAGTTCTTCTCTGCGGCCACGTTCACCAAGTACGGCGTGTCGAGCTTCGTGGGCATCGGTATTCCGATCCCCGTGCTCGACGAGGAGATAGCCGAGACGCTCGCCCTGACCGATGCGGACCTGACGGCCACGATCTTCGACTACGGCGTGCAGCGCCGCTCGCGTCCTTCGCTCGGTACGGTGACCTACGCCGAGTTGCGCAGCGGACAGATCGAGATCGACGGCAAGAAGATCCCGACGGGCCCGATCAGCTCGCTGCCCAAGGCGCGCCGGGTCGCCCAGGAGCTCAAGGCCTGGATCACCGACCACCGCTTCACGCTCGCGCCCCCGCTGCAGCAGTTGCCGCAGGTGGGCTCGCAGACCTTCAAGCCGCTCGAGATACGTGCCGAGGAGGCGATCTAGATGCCACGCAAGAGACTCGATCTGAGCTTTCCGCCCCGGCAGTCACTCAAGCCGGTCATCTACCATCTCGTCAAGGACTACGAACTGGTCCCCAACATCCTGCGTGCGCAGATACAGCCGGGCCAGGAGGGCCGGATGGTCCTCGAGGTCACGGGCCGCAAGGAGGACTTCGCGGCCGGCGTGGAGTTCCTGGAGAGCCAGGGCCTGGTGGTCAACGAGGCCGCAAGCGATATCTGCCTCGACGAGGACCTGTGCGTCACCTGCGGGCTGTGCACCGCCGTGTGCAAGCCCGGCGCACTCACGCTCTCGCAGGGCGACTTCTCTCTCGTGTTCGACAAGGACAAGTGCGTATATTGTGAGGCGTGCGTCGTGGCCTGCCCCCGGCGTGCGATCACGCTGACGTTCTAGTCCGGGGGAGATACGTGGAGCAGCTGCAGCAGTTCGGGTTCGTGCAGGGCTACGTCATCGCCTCGCTTGCGGCGTTCCTCGCGTTCGGCCTTGTGTTCGCGGTCGGCGCACGCCGAGGTGTGAGTGCGGGCGTACGCTGGTTCCTCGGCGTGCGAACGGGATATCTCGTTGCGATCGCGGGGCTCACAGCGTGGGGCGTCGTCAGCGGGCAGTTCGGGCGCTTCGTAGGGGCGTTCGGTGTTGCGGCCCTCGGCGAGATCGCTGTGTTCTGCGGGATATGGATAGGGATCATGTATTTCATGAGCTCACGGTACCTCTCGACGAAGTACCGGCACGAGAAGGCGCGGGTGGGTACGGATGCCTGACATCAGGATGAGACTCGGCACCGAGGTGCTGGTGATCGATGGTGCCCTGGGTACCATGATCCAGCGCTACGAGGTGCCACCCGAACAGTGCAAGGACCAGTTGAATCTCACGGCGCCCGAGATCATCGAGCAGATCGCGCGTGACTACGTGTTCGCCGGTGCGGAGTGCATCACGACCAACACCTTCGGGTCGAGCCGCGTCAAGCTCGCCGAGTACGGCGTCGAGGACCAGCTCGCTGAGATCAACCGCGCGGGAGTCGAGATCGCCCGGCGCGCCGGGGCGCAGCATGTGCTCGCGGACATCGGCCCGACGGGACTCGTACTGGAGCCCTTGGGGCCGGCGATGTTCGACGAGGTCTTCGCGGTGTTCGCCGAGCAGGCTGCCGCGCTCGCCTCCGCAGGGCCTGACGCGATCATCATCGAGACGATGACGGACATCGCCGAGGCGCGCTGTGCGCTGCTCGCGGCCAGGTCGGTGACGGATCTGCCGGTCTTTGTCACGTGCACGTTCGGGTTGAACGGGCGTATGGACCTTTCAGGCACCGATCCCGCGACGGCTGCGGTGATCCTTGAGGCGGCCGGCGCCGACGCTGTCGGCATGAACTGCGGCCTCGGGCCCGAGCAGATGCTCCCGCTCGTGCGAGCCATGGCCGCTGCGACCGTGCTCCCGATCATCGTGCAGCCCAACGCCGGACTTCCCCGCCTCGAGGATGGCGTGACGGTCTTTCCTGGTACGCCCGACGAGACGGGCGAGCACGCCGCGTTGTTCGTGGACGCGGGCGCGTCCCTCGTGGGTTCATGTTGTGGTTCATCACCTTCGTTCACCGGCGCGATCATGGATTTCGCCAAGCAGCGTCCGCTTGCTCCCGCGCGCGAGGGGCTTGCGGGCACGGTGCTCGCCGGCCCGAGAGGTGTCGCGCGCATCGGCGCCGGCGCACCGATCGCGGTCATCGGCGAACGCATCAACCCCACCGGCAAACCCGCGTTGGCCGACTCGCTGCGCGAGGGGTCGATGTCGGTCGTGCGTTCGCTTGCGACCGAGCAGGCCGAGGCAGGGGCGACGTTGCTGGATGTGAACGTCGGCGCCGCCGGCGTGGATGCGGCCGTGGTGCTGCCGGAGGCCGTCAAGGCTCTCGTGGGAATGAGCGACCTGCCGCTCGTCATCGACACCACCGACCCGGTGGCGCTCGAGGCGGCGCTTCGTGTGTATCCGGGACGCGCGCTCGTCAACAGCGTGAACGGCGGCGCCGATTCGATATCGGCCGTGCTGCCTCTGGCTGCCCGCTACGGTGCGGCCGTGGTCGTGCTCGCCCTCGACGACGAAGGCATCCCGCACGACGTCGCAGGTCGCGTCGGTATCGTCGAGCGCGTACGTGCAGCCGCCCTGGCGACCGGTCTGCACGACCGCGATCTCGTGGTCGACTCGCTCGTGATGACCGCGGCGGCCGACGCGGACGCTCCGCGCGTGACGGTCGCAACGCTTGCCGCCGTCCATGGATCCGGACTCGCGACGATGCTCGGGGTGAGCAACGTGAGCCACGGGCTGCCTGACCGACCGGTCCTCAATGCGGCGTTCGTGAGCGTGGCCGCGGACGCCGGTCTGGACGCGGGCATCATCAATCCTGCGGACCGTGTCGTGATGGAAGCGGTGCGACTGGCTGACACGGTGCGCGCTTCGGGTGCCCCACATGAACGGCCCGACGATACCTGGCGCGCCTGGGACGCTGCCTACGCCGCGGCCCTCGCGAGGGCCAAGGGCCCTTCGGGTGCGGCGGATCCCGCGGGCGACTCCTCGGCGATGGATGTCGAGAAGCGCGCGGCCGTCGAACTGCTGGCGGAGGCGATCGATCGCGGCGATGCCGACGGCGCTCCGGCGCTCGTGGATGCCGTCATCGCGCAGGGCAGGCCCGCCGACGAGGTCATAGGCGCGGTTCTGACTCCCGCGATCCAGCGCCTCGGAGACGCGTACGGACGCGGCGAGGTCTTCCTGCCGCAACTCATGATCGCGGCGGACGCCATGAAGGCCGCGGTCGCGCGCGTCAAGTCACACCTGCCCGAGGGCGAGGACGCGAGCGAGGGCCGCGTGGCCTTTGCGACCGTGAAGGGCGACATCCACTCGATAGGCAAGGACATCTGCATCTCGCTGCTCGAGAGCCAGGGATTCGTCGTGGACGATCTCGGCGTCGACGTGGGCGAGGATGCGGCCCTTGAAGCGGCGCGCACGGCGGACGTCGTGTGCCTTTCCGCGCTCATGACGACGACCCTGCCAGCCATGCAGTGCACCGCTGCCCTCATCGCCGAGGAGTCGCCGGGCACCCCGGTTCTCGTCGGTGGCGCGGTCGTGACCGCCCAGTGGGCCGCGAGCATCGGCGCCGGGTACTCCTCGGATGCGCCGGGATGCGTCGAGGCGGTCCGCGCGGCCGTCGCGCGAACAAGAGAAGGCGACTCGCGATGATCATCACACGACCTCGGGACTGGTCCCGCATACGGTCGAATCTGGACGAACTCGGCGCTTCGCGCGTGTTCATCATGGGCTGCGGCCAGTGCGCCACGGTGGCCAACACCGGTGGCGAGAAGGAGATCCTGCAGGCCAAGGCCGCGCTGGAGCAGGACGGCCGTGAGGTCACGGGATGGGCGGTCGGTGAGGTCGCCTGTCACCTGGGCGGCACGAAGCTCGAGGCGCGCAAGCACCACGGCGATATCGCCGACGCGGACGCGGTGCTCGTGCTCGCGTGCGGCGCTGGTGTCCAGACCGTGGCGGACTCGACCGACAAACCGGTGTTCCCCGGCCTGGAGTCCGTGTTCCTCGGCAATGTGATCAGGCACGGCGTGTTCGAGGAGCGCTGCCAGATGTGCGGCGACTGCGTCCTGGATGCGACCGCGGGTATCTGCCCGGTGACCACATGCCCCAAGGGCCTGCTCAACGGGCCGTGCGGCGGAATGTGGAACGGCAAGTGCGAGGTGCTTCAGGACCGGGACTGCACCCACGTGCGCATCCAGCACCGGCTCGCCGAGCAGGGACGGGCGGGTGCGGGCGTGCTCCCGCCCAAGGACTTCGCGAAGAAGCTCAAGCCGGGCAGCGTGAACCTGCGTTCGGACAAAGAGCGCGATGCCGCGGCAGGGGGTGGCGCCGGTGAGTAGGCTGCGCGATGCGCTGGCCGCCGGGGAGTTCGTCGTCACCGGTGAGGTGGCGCCCCCGCTCGGTACCGACCTTTCGGCGATGCGAGAGAGCGTCGCGATACTCGGACCCCACTGCCATGCGCTCAACGTGACGGACAACCAGGGCGCGACCCTGCACCTGTCGAGCCTCGCCGCATCGCGCGTCGTGCTCGACATGGGCTTCGAGCCGATCTTCCAGCAGACGTGCCGGGACCGCAATCGTCTGGCGCTGCAGTCCGACCTGCTCGCCGCGTGGACGCTCGGCCTGGAGAACGTGCTCGTCGTGACGGGTGACGACCCGCGCGGTGGCGATCATCCCCACGCCAAGGGCGTGTTCGACCTGGACTCGACGCAGCTCATCGAGATCACCCGCGGTATGAACGAGGGCCACGACATGATGGGCCGCGAGCTGGCCGGTTCGACGGGCTTCCTGATCGGCGGGGCGATGTTCCCTGAGGCGGAGCCATGGGATGTCCAGCTCACGCGCGCGCTGCGCAAGGTCGACGCGGGCGCCGAGTTCTTCCAGACGCAGGCGATCTTCGATATCGACAAGCTCGCGCGTGCGACCGAGCGCATGCATGAGGCCGGCGCCAAGGTCATCGCCGGGATCCTGATCCTCAAGGGTCCCCGGGTCATCGACTTCATCAACAACAAGTTGGCCGGACTCATGGTCCCGCCGCATATCGAGGCGCGCATCAGGGGTGCGGCCGATCCCGCGGCCGAGGCCGTCGAGCTTGCCCGCGAACAGGTCGAGGCGTGCCGGGGGATCTGCGACGGCGTGCATCTCATGCCGCTCGGGCTCGACTCCGCTGTGCCTCACATCCTCGGCGAGGGCCTGCCCGCCCAGTCATAGTTCGTCGGGTCACCGCTCCCGGCCCGCTCTCCGTCCGCGCATCTCCGCGCTTGGAACTCTGATCGCATCACATCTGCCCGATGCCGTATCGCTCGGGCATGCACATGCGTTCAGCTTTCTAAAGCGGGCGATGCGTCGCCCGGCCCCTCGATCGGCCAAGGCGGTGTCGGATGGACCTCAGGCTCACGGGAGCGACGCCCGGCGGCGGCTTTGCCGCGCCGGTGCTTCCCGACGCCTCTACCGGTCTCGCGATCACGCTGCAACTCGCCAAAGCGCGCAAGTTCAAGGCCTGCGCTGAGCTGTTCCGCGATGATGCGACCGCATATCCGGGCGCGATCAGGTCGATGCTGAGTCCGTGTCCCGTGGCGATCGAGTGCCCGACACGGCCTTCGGCGATGCTCGCCTCCGGTACCGAGGCTCTCGCCTGGCTCGACGAGCATCCAACGCGCGATGCGCTGGCCGAGGAGCACCTGCGGCTCTTCGGCGGAAAGGACTGGGCGGGCGCGATGCCGCTCGTGCCCGCATGCGCATGCAGTTACCTGTCCGAAGAGATCGACGACGACATCGCCGACGTGCTGGTGACCTACGATGCCGCACGCTTCACCCCCCGCACGGACGGCGGGCGCTGTCCCGCGCATATCTCGAACGAACTCGAGTTCGTCGCTCACTGTCTCGAGGCCGCCGCAACCGGCGACCGGGACGCGTTGCTGACCTGTCGGGCCTTCGTTCTGAGCCACCTGTTCGGGTGGGGCGTCGTGTTCGCGGCCGCGACGTTCGCGCGCGCGGCGACGCCGCCTTCGAGGTTCGCCGGTGCGATCCTCGAGCAGCTCCTGTTCTGCGAACGCGGGCACGCACACGCGCTCGCCGCCGGCCACTCATGATGAAGTAGACTGTCAAAGGGAATCACACTCGCACAAGGGGGGTCGACCGATGCCGGTCGCAGTCAGATCCGCCGAGGATGAGGGCGGGTCGCGTCCGCCCGGGCCACCATCACGCCGGTGGTTGCGCGTCGCGGTGATCGTGACGGTCGCGTGCGTCGCGCTCCTCGCGCTTGAATTCGTGAACCTGCTCTCGCTGCCGACTCTCGAAGACGGTCGTCCCGCGGCTATCGATGTGAAGGACGCGCGAGGCGCGCTGACCGTGGCGGTAGCGCGGACACCGGGCGGGCCCGGGGAGTGGTCCAACTGGGCAAAGATCATCCGAACCCTCTCGGAGGACCTCGAGATCCCCGTGACGGTGCGCTATCTGTCCAAAGAGGACGAAGCGGCCGCGATCATCGAGAGAGACCGCATCGACCTTGCGTTCGTATGTGCGCACCATTACGTGGACCTGGCCGACAAAGGGGTGTGCGAGGGAGTCTGCACTCCCGTCATCGGGGGCGTGACGACTTCGCGAGCACAGCTCGTGGTGCGCAAGGACGATCCCGCGCAAAGCGTCGACGACCTGGCCGGGAGCGTCTTCGCGGTGTCGGACAAGAGTTCGCTCGGGGGCTACGCGTACATCTCATACCTTCTCAAGCAGAGGGGGCACAAGACCGAGGACTACTTCGCCGAACTCAGGCTGGGAGAGACTCAGGAGCAGAACCTTCACGACGTGCTCGCCGGCGATGTCCGGGGCACCGTGATCAACAGCGTCCAATGCGCATCGCTCGACCTGTCGGGTGTTCGGATCATCGAGGAATCCGAGCCCTTCGGGGCGCCCCCGGTCGTGGTGCGCTCCGACATGGACCCCGAGTTGAGGCAACACATCGCCGATGCGCTCCTCGGGATGGACATGTCCGTCATCCTGCCCGCAGGCAGCGCGATCGAGGGGTTCGAGGTCCTCGACCCGGCCGAGTACGAGTTCGCGCGTGAGCTCCGAGGCGCGTGTGGTCACCATGCCGAGGAGTAGCGAGCCGGACACGGCGCGGCGCGGCCTGTCGTTGTCCGTGCGCTACGTCGGGATGATCGTCGTGTTCGTGGTTGGGTCGGGGCTGCTGCTCGGGCTCGTGGTCACGCTGGCGTCCGTCCGTCATGCCGCGCAAGAGCGCCTGACCGGTATCAAGTACGCCAGCAGCGTGGCCGCTGGCGCACTCATGCCGGTGATCGCCGATATGGATCGGTCCCGCATCCAGGCGCAGCTCGAGAGCATCATGAGCACCAACGAAGGCGTCGACATCCAGTGCATCGAGATCGTCGACGCCCAGGGCAACGTGATCGCCGAGACCTCGGGTGGCTGCACCTGTGACACTGTCAAGCCCAGCAGCGGGCTTCTCGATGTGTTCACCAGGCCGCAGGTGGCCAGTGTCCCCATCATTGTCGAGGGGATGGACGTGGCCACGGTCTCGATCCAGTTCCGGCCGCAGGGTCTTGAGGATGCTGTGGTTCAGCCCGCGATCCTTACGGCCACCGCGCTCGTGCTTGCGATGATCGTCTCGGCGCTGTGGGGCGGGTGGATCGTGATGCGCACGGTCGTGGAGCCCATCGGGTCGCTGCGCGACGCCGCCGAGCGCATCTCCGACGGCGAGCGTGATGTGAGCCTCGATGAGGGGCGGCGCGACGAGATCGGCGAGCTCGCGCGCTCGCTCGACGAGATGACGGCGCAACTGCAGGCCCAGGAGGGGCAGATCAGGGAGTCGTATGCCTCTCTGCAGGAGGCGTATCTCTCACAGGAGCAGTTGGCCCGCAAACTCGAACAGACCATGGGCATGAAGTCCGACTTCGTCGCCGTGGCGTCCCATGAGATCCGCTCGCCGCTCGCGGTCATCCGGTTGTACGCCGAGATGCTGCAGGACAACGAGTTCGGCGAGACCGATCCGCAGCTCGTGGAGGCGGTGGGCGCCATCGTCTCGGCGGTGACCCGCCTGTCATCGATCGTTGCGAGCCTGCTCGACGTGGCGATGCTGGAACGCGGACTGATGTCCCTGGAGTACTCCGAGGTCCCCGTCCACGATATCGTCGATCAGGCGGTGGAGGACGCCAAGATCATCGGCGCGAACGCCGGTGTGACGGTCCGTTTCGAAGGCGAGTTGCACGAGGTCTTGATCCGGGGTGACGCGATACGCCTTCGCCAAGCGCTCGACAACCTACTCTCGAACGCGATCAAGTACTCGGAGCCCGGTTCCGATGTCATCGTGAGCATGACCGTCGACGACAAGGAGGTCGATGTCCGGGTGACGGACACGGGGCGGGGCGTCCCCGAGGACCGGGTCGATGTGCTGTTCGATCTCTTTGGCCGCGGAGACACTGCTGACAATGCGGATGTTGCCGGTCTCGGCCTCGGTCTACCGATCGCCGACAGGATCGCGCGCGCGCATGGAGGGGCGATACTGTTCGCGCCGAATCCTACAGGCAAGGGCACCGTCTTCATCGTGACGCTGCCGCTCAACTATGAAGGTCGACCGGACGCGATCCCGGTCGTGTGACAGGACTGCGAGGAAAGAGGAAGGCAATGGGCGCACAGACCACACATACCGGTAGACCCATCCGCGTGCGCAAGGGTACGGTCCTCATCGTGGATGACAACGCCGACCTGGTGCGGGGTCTGAGCACCCTGCTCGAGAACGACGGCTTCCGCGTGCATTCGCTCGGCAACGGGGCGTCGGTCGCCGAGGCGGTCACGCTCCATAAGCCTGACCTGGTCGTTCTCGATGTGATGATGCCCGTCGTGGACGGGTGGGAGGCGCTTGAGCGCATCCGTGAGAACCCGGCGCACGAGCGCCTGCCGATCATGATGCTCACCGCCAAGGGCACCGAGGACGCCAAGGTCCACGGATTCACGCTCGGGGCGGACGACTACCTGTCCAAGCCATTCTCGGTCCGTGAGTTCCGGTGCAGGGTCGACGCGCTCCTCAAGCGGTCCCGGCCCGCCGACGCCGACGAGTCCGAGCGGATACCCGTGGTCTCCGACACCGGCACCGAGTTCGTCAACGCGCGCGACGTCGTCTTCGTCGAGGGCGTGCGCAACTACACCTACGTCCACACCTTCGATGCGCGATTCCTCGGCAGGATGTCACTCGGTGCCTTCGAGGCGCGCGAGTATCCGGGCTTCATGCGCGTCCATCGCTCCTACATCGTGCGTCTGGCTGCGGTGAAGGGCTATCACTGGGCGAGCAAGTCGGCGTTCCGGCTCGTGCTCGAGGACGCCGAAGGCACGGTCGTGCCGGTGAGTCGCACCCTTGTGACCGAGACCAAGCGCCGCGTGAACGAAGTCTGAATGCGGCGTGTCGCCGGAGAGGACGCCGCTGCATAGAGTCGGCGGGATATGCGGCGCCGGCTGCGTGCTAGAATCATCGGACGTTCGTCCGGTATTCGACTTCAAGGTGGGATCCTCTCATGCGCATCACGGTTCTCGGCGGCGGCCCCGGCGGCTATTCTGCGGCGTTCGAGGCGGCGCGCCTCGGTGCCGATGTCACGCTCATCGAGCGTGAGCGTCTGGGCGGCACCTGCCTCAACTGGGGATGCATCCCCACCAAGACCATCCTGCGTTCCGCTCATATCGTCGTCGACACGCGTCACGCCCATGAGTTCGGCCTCAACGCCGAGGTTGCGAGCGTGGACGTCGACAGGCTCCGAGCTCGCAAGCAAGGGGTGGTCGACGAACTCGTCGGCCAGATCGAGGGAAGCGCCAAGCGGCTGAAGGTCAACGTCGTGTATGGCGAGGGCAGGCTCGAGGGCGCCGGCACCTGCGTCGTGGCGCTCTCGGAGGGTGGCGAGGAGCGCATCGATCACGACGCGGTCATTCTCGCGACCGGTTCGATCGTGTTCAAACTTCCCAACATCGATCACGACATGGAGGGCGTGTGGACGAGCGACGACGCCGTCTCCCTCTCCGAGATCCCGAAGGACATCACGATCATCGGTGGGGGCGTGATCGGTCTCGAGTTCGCCTGCGCGTACGCCGCATTCGGTTCTCGCGTCCGCGTGGTGGAGCTCATGGACCAGGTGTTGCCGGGTAACGATAAGCGGGTCGTGAAGCTCGCGCAGTCCAAGCTGGAGGAGATGGGCGTCGAGTTCCACCTCGGTGACGCTGTCGAGAGCGTGGAGCGCGGAGCGGACGGGCGCATGCGTGCGACCCTCCGCAGCGGCGGCGTGCTCGAGAGCGACATCGTGATGAGCGCCGTGGGCCGGGTGCCGAACTCTTCGGGGTTCGGATTCGAGGAGGCGGGCCTGGAGTTCGATCGCCGTGCCCTCAAGGTGGATGCGTTCTACCACACCAACATCGCGAACGTCTGGGCCATCGGCGACCTCGTCGGCGGCATGATGCTCGCGCACGTGGCCGAGGACGAGGGCGTCGCCGCGGCCCGCAACGCCATGGCCGTGCTATCCGGCGAGGAGCCCCGCGAGACCGTGGACCTGGATTGTGTGCCCGCATGCGTGTACACGTTCCCGGAGGTGGCGGTGGTCGGTCGAAGCCGTGACGGCGCCAAGGATCGCGGACTCGATGCGATCCAGGCGGTCTCCAAGTTCGCCGCGAACGGCAAGGCGCTCGGTGAGGGGGAGAGCGACGGGTTCGTGCAGATCGTGGCGGAGAAGGGCACGGGACGCATCCTCGGCGCCCAGATCGTCGGGCCTCACGCCGTGGAGATCATCCACGAGCTCGCCGTGTGCATGCGTCACGGCATCACGGTCGGGGCCCTGGCGCACACCGTCCACGCACACCCGTCGGTCTCCGAGGTCATCAAGTTCGCGGCGGCCGACGCGGCGAGCAAGGTCTGACGGCATCGCCCGCATGACCTACGAACACGGCACATCATCCAAGCGCCTGCCCGAGTGGCTGCGCAGGCCGCTCGCGACTCCGGGGCAGGCGACAGCCGTCGCCGGACTCCTCGGCGAACTGCGCCTCAACACGGTCTGCCAGAGCGCGAAGTGCCCGAACCGCGGCGAGTGCTTCAGTAGCGGGACAGCGACGTTCCTGATCATGGGGGACGCCTGCACGCGCGGGTGTCGCTTCTGTGCGGTCGAGACACGTGCGCCCGAGCCGCTCGATCCCGACGAGCCGCGACGTGTCGCCGAGGCTGCGAAGCGCATGGAGCTCTCGCACGTGGTCGTCACCACCGTGACGCGGGACGACATCATCGATGGCGGTGCTGTGCATTTCGTCTCCGTCATCGAGGCCCTGCGATCGGCGGTGCCGAACGCCACGGTAGAGGTTCTTACGAGCGATTTCGCCGGACGGCTCGAGAGTGTCGATATGGTCGCAGCGGCACGGCCCGACGTGTTCAACCACAACCTCGAGACGGTTCCGAGGCTGTACGCAGAGGTCCGTCCCGGCGCCGATCTCGGCCGCTCGCTCGCGGTGCTTGCACGCGTGCGGGAGACGCAGCCTGACCTGCCAACGAAGTCGGGGTTGATGCTCGGACTAGGCGAGACCGAGGACGAGGTCCTGGAGGTCATGGCGCTGCTGCTCGAGAGCGAGGTGCGCCTGCTCACGCTCGGTCAGTATCTACGTCCGAGTGAGGCGCATCTGCCGGTCGCCGAGTTCGTGGAACCGGAGGTGTTCGCGCGCCTCGGGCGCGCAGCGCGCGAGATGGGCTTCGTGAGCGTGGCGAGCGCGCCGTTCGTGCGCAGCAGCTACCACGCGCATGAGATGGCCGAGGAGGCGGCGGTCGTCGACGGGGAACGCGCCTAGTTCTGCGCGCCCTCGACCGGCACCGGTGCCACACCGAAGCTCGTGATCGGCCCGGTCCGCCCTTTGCCGTGCTGTTTGGCCTCGTACAGGCTCGCATCGGCCGCGGCGAGCAGGCCGTCGACCCCGGCGCCGTCGGATGAGAGCATGACCGCGCCGCCGACGCTGATGGAGAGTGGGATCTTGGACCCGTCCCAGTCCTCGAGAGGAGTGGCGCGCACTCCGTCCACGAGCCTCTGTGCGAGCATCTCGAGGTCCTCGACGCCCGTCTCGGGGGCGACGACCGCGAACTCGTCGCCACCGTAGCGTGCGACGAGGTCCGATCCGCGCAGCCCGGCCTCCAGGGCCGTTCCCACTGCCCGCAGCGCGAGGTCGCCGACCGAGTGTCCGTGTGTGTCGTTGACGCTCTTGAAATCGTCGACGTCGATGAGCAGTACCCCGAGCGGCCGCGAATACCGTTCGGCCCATGACAGCCATTGCTCCAGATGCGTCATGAGTCCCCGCCGGTTGTACAGCGCCGTGAGCGGGTCGCGACTCGCGAACGCCGCGAGCGCGAGGTTGTCGCGCCACGCGCGACGCAGGACGCGTGCGAGGAACCGCGCGAGTTCGCCGCGCGAGTAGTGCATCTCGATGGCGCCCACGATGCGTTCGAGGTGGCGAGCGTACGCCTCTCGGTGTTGCCGCGCGCCGCCGGGCTCGGTGAGATCGAGCAGTTCGCCGAAGATCGGATCGAGCATGAAGAACTCCAGCCGAGCGGCGATGTCGAGTTTGGTGTCGTCGTCGACGCCCGCGAAGTCGCTCGGCGCGGTGGCCACCATCTCCTCGAAGAGCTGGCGCATGTGCCGCTCCAGACCCTCGGTGTCGTTCACGACGTCCGGCACGAGCCCCTGGTCCCACGCCGAGAGCAGCTCGGTCCACCACTCGATGTGGCCGCCCTCTTCGATCGCCATGCGGCGGAAGACCTCGGAGAGGTCGGGGTTCTCACACGAGGCGGCCATGCTCCTGTAGGTGGACTGCGCGAGCTGGTCCATCCGTGCGCACAGATCGAGGATCGTTCGCATCGACACCCTCCCGATGGCGGCGCATGGCCACCCGCCGGCTACCCTTCATCTACTATACCCCCCGTCAGTGCGGGGGCGGTACCATGGAGGAGGTCGGTGCCGTCGAGGAGGTCCACCTGTGTTCGAACCGCGTACGTATCGTCGTCTTGTCGCACCGGAAGGCCTGGTGTGCTTCGAGGTCGTGGTCAAAGAGACGGATCTTCAGATCTGCGCCGAGCGCGAGCTGAGCGAGCGCGCCGCGGAACTCACCGTGGAGGCACGTTCCGCGATCGAGACCTATATCGCGGGACATCCCCGCTTCTTCGAGTCCTACTCGCCGGTCGAGGTCGATGACGCAGCGCCCGAGATCGTGCGGGCTATGGCGGCGGCAGGCAGCGCGGCCGACGTCGGGCCGATGGCCGCCGTGGCAGGTGCGGTCGCGGAGTATGTCGCCCGTGGGTTGGCGCGACTCTCACCCGAGGTCATCGTCGAGAACGGCGGCGATGTCTTCGTCCTGGGAGCCACAGAGCGCGTGATCGCGTTGTGGGCCGGGGAGCAGGGAGTCAAAGGCGTGGGACTCGTGATCCCGGGGGATCTCATGCCAGTCGCCGTGTGCACCAGCAGCGGCCGTATCGGGCATTCGACGTCGTTCGGGGCAGCGGACGCAGTCACCGTGCTCGCCCGCGACGCATGTCTCGCCGATGCCGCGGCCACGGCCCTCGCCAACCGTGTGAGGCGACCGGAGGACCTTGCCGCAGCGATCGAGACCGCACGCGCGATACCCGGCGTGCTGGGTATCGTCGCCACCGTGGACGGGGAGATCGGCGCCTGGGGCCAGGTGACGCTCGCCCCGCTTCGGGACTGACGCTCATTCGCGGCCCACGGCGTCGAGATGACGCTAGAATGGGGCCAGACGAGTAGAGAGGGGCATGCTGGTGGACAGCATCGACGAACTGGATATGTACGAGGCCGAGAAGCGCCTTGCACTGTATAACGAGTACCGCGACGCCGCGCGCGTCTTCACCTACTACATAGAGACCGAGTTGCGTGCGTATCTCGCCAACGGGGTCGAGGTCGAGCCGATCAACGCCAACGGCGGCGTGTACTTCAAGGTCACGCTCACCGACGTTTGGATCTACGAGGCGGAACGCCTCAATCGCTTCGTGCCCGACACGGTGATCTACTCGGTCAACGACGTGCACGTGCAGCGGCTCAAGACCGACGATTAGACCTGCCGAGGAGCATCGTTGACACTCTTTGCCGACCTCGAGAGCGCCGCGGCGCGCGTCGAGGCGCTGCGTGCCGAGATCGAGCGCCACGACCGGCTCTACTACGAGCAGGACGCGCCCGAGATAAGCGACAGCGCCTACGACGCGCTCATGCGCGAACTGCGCGATCTCGAAGCGCTGTGGCCGCAGCTCGCAAGCGCCGATTCTCCCACACAGCGCGTGAGCGGAGCGGCCAGCGCGCAGTTCGCGCCGGTCGCGCACGCGGCGAGGATGTACTCACTCGACAACGCCATGGACCTCGATGAGCTCGACGCGTGGCTCGCCCGCGTGCGCGACGCCGTCGGCGATCGGGCGTGCGCGTTCGTCTGCGAGCTCAAGATCGACGGGTCGAGCCTGGCTCTCACCTACGAGGACGGCGCGCTCGTGCGTGCCGCCACCCGCGGCGACGGTCGCACCGGCGAGAACATCACGGTCAACGTCAGGCAGGTCGCCGACGTGCCCGGTGCGCTGCGTGGTGAGAAGCCGGCCATCCCGGTCGAGGTCCGCGGCGAGATATACATGCCCAAGGCCAGTTTCGAACGCCTCAACGCCGAGCAGGAGGCCGCCGGCGCCGCCCCGTTCGCCAACCCGCGCAACGCCGCCGCGGGAAGCGTGAGGCAGAAGGACCCGCAGGTCACAGCCGCGCGCGACCTGGCGACCTTCATGTACGCGATCGCCGATCCGCGCGCCTTGGGACTTGCGCGTCAGTCGGAGGTCCTTGAGTGGCTGCGTCGCGCCGGTTTCCATGTGAACCCCGACGTGATCGTGTGCGCTGACGCTCCGAGCGTGCGCGAGTTCTGTTCCTCGGCGATCCGGCGACGCGAGTCGCTGCCCTACGAGATCGACGGAGTGGTGGTCAAGGTCGACTCGCTCGCGCTGCAGGACGAGCTCGGCTACACGAGCAAGGCGCCGCGCTGGGCGATCGCGTTCAAGTTCCCGCCCGAGGAGAAGACGACGGTGCTGCGCGAGATCCGCGTGCAGGTCGGACGGACGGGCAACCTCACGCCGCTCGCGGAGTTCGATCCCGTCACCGTGGCCGGCTCGACGATCGCGCGCGCAACGCTGCACAACGAGGACGAGATCCACCGCAAGGACGTGCGCGTGGGAGACACGATCATCGTGCGCAAGGCGGGAGACGTGATCCCGGAGGTCCTCGGCGCCATCGAGACCCTTCGGCCGGCGGGCGCCGAGGTCTGGCGGATGCCGTCGACCTGTCCGAGCTGCGGTGAGCCGGTCTGGCGCGAGGACGGCGAGGTAGCGACGCGTTGCGTGAACGCCGGCTGCCCCGCGCAGCGCCTCGAGCGGCTCGTGCACTGGGCCGGGCGGGGCTCCCTCGACATCGACGGCATGGGATACGAGATCGTGCAGCGGCTTGTCGACACCGGGGCGCTGCACGACGTGAGCGACTTCTACGCGCTTTCCCGGGAGCGGCTCGCAGCCCTTGACATGGGCCGCGTCAAGCAGGACGGCTCGCCGGTCGTGCTCGGCGAGGTGGTGGCGTCCAAACTGACCGGGTCGATCGAGGCGTCGCGCCACCGTTCGCTTGCGCGCGTGCTCTTCGGGTTGGGTATCCGGCACGTCGGCGCGACGGTCGCCGAGGCCCTGGCGGCCGAGTTCGGCAGCGTCGACGCGCTCGCGCAGGCTGCCGCGGTCGAGCCACTCGCTGCGGGCGAGGGCGTGACGCAGGCCGCGGCTCTCGCGAGCGATCCCATAGCCCGCGTCGAAGGCGTCGGCCCAAAGATCGCTGAGTCGGTCCGCGCCTTCTTCGGCAATGCGGAGAACCGCGCGATGATCGAGCGACTTGGCGAGCGTGGGGTGGAGCTCGCCGAGGAGCGGCGCGCGCCCGCGCGACCGCAAACGCTCGCCGGCCTCACGTTCGTGCTCACCGGGGCCCTCGAGGCGTTCACCCGCGACGAGGCCGGTGCGGCGCTCAAGGAACTGGGCGCGAAGGTCTCCGGGAGTGTCAGCAAGAAGACGTCGTTCGTGGTCGCGGGCGAGGACGCGGGCAGCAAGCTCGCCAAGGCGCTCGAGTTCGGCGTGCCCGTGCTCGACGAGGCGGCGCTTGCGCGGATACTCGCGTCCGGTGAAGCGCCGCACGTCGGCGCGTCCGGCGCCTCGGCGCAGTAGACCGGCGACCCCCCGATGTCGCGCAGCAGGGTGGATATCAGGCTCGTGCCCGACCGGTGCGATCGGTGCGGGCGCTGTGAGCGCGTGTGCGAGCCGCGGGCGCTCAAGATCGGGCCGAGCTACATCTTCCTCGATTCACGTACCTGCACGCAGTGCATGAAGTGCGTCGACGCGTGTGACCGGGGCGCGATCGTGCGGCACAGCACGACGGCGGCGACGACCAGGTCGGCCCCTGCGAAGCGCAAGAAGCAGACCGAGCGGGTTGAGCCGCCCCCGGCGCCTGCGGTGCCGACGGTCGGTCCCGTGTCCTGGACCGCGCTCGAGGCGCTCGCTGCGCTGATCGTGGCGCTCGCCACGTTCCTGGGCAAAGACGCGCTGCTCGGTTCCTCGCTGGTCGCTGCGATGCCCGAGGACGGCCGCGTGCTCGCCCGCGTGGCGGTGCTCCTGGTGTTCTACGCCGTCCAGGTCGGCGTGCTCGCCCTGTTCGCACACCGGAGGGGATCCGGTCTGTTCGCGGCGTTCGGGCTTGCCAGGGTTCATGCGTCGTTCCGCTCGTGGGCGAGCTCGGCGGGCTGGGTCGTGCTGCTTCTGTTCGCGACCCGCATCGCCGCGTGGGTCTGGGGGGTGATCGCCCAGGCCATCGGGATCGAGCCCCGTACGGTCGACGGCGGGCTTACCGGGCTGTTCGGTGGGGGTCCCGCCGGGCTTGCGCTCTCGATCGCGCTCGTGGTGTTGATCGCGCCGCTCGTGGAGGAGATGCTCTTCAGGGGAGTGGTGCTCACCGCGGTCGGCTCGCGGCTGGGGTCCGGCGCGGCGCTCGTGGTCTCGGCGGCGCTCTTTGGCATGTACCACTTCTCGCTGTGGATGTTCGTGCCGACGTTCCTGCTCGGCCTCGCGTGCGGGTATCTCGCGCAGCATCGGGGCAGTTTGTGGCCGGCGGTCGTCCTGCACGCGCTGTTCAACGCGGTGCCTGTCGCGATCGTGTTCCTGGCGTCGAGGTAGACGTCCGGCCCGGTTGCGGCGATCCGGTTGAACCGATACCCCCATGGGTATAAATCTGGCGTACGCGGAACAACACTCACGACGGACGAAGGTCCGTCTTCTCAGTCGGAGGTACACGAGATGACCACCGAGACAAAGACTTCAACGATCGTGGATCTGGCCGTTGGTTCGGGCATGACGAGCACTCTGGTGGAAGCGATCAAGGCGGCGGGCTTGGTTGAGACCTTGTCGGCAGCTGGTCCGTACACCGTGTTCGCACCGGTCGACGAGGCGTTCGCGGCGCTGCCTGAGGGAACGCTCTCTTCGGTTCTCGCGGACAAGGAGATGCTCACGAGGATCCTGACCCATCACGTGGTGTCAGGTTGCCTCATGGCCTCCGACGTCCTGGGATCGGATCACCTGGTCACGCTCGAGGGCGGAAGCCTGCCCGTACACGTGGATTCGAGCGGCGTGCACATCGGCGGCGCGAGGATCCTGCAGACCGATCTGGTCGCGGGCAACGGCGTGATCCACCTGATCGATTCGGTGCTCATGCCCGAGTCGTAGTCTGACGAGGGCATGTGTCGGGCGTTCGCGCCCGACGTCCATGGAATCGCGGAGGACCGGCCCGATGGCCGGTCCTCACGTATGTATGTGGGTTCGAGCGAGGAGGATCGCCTCCGTCCGCGAATGCGCGCTGGAAAGCATGCCGATTGCGGGATACACTGACAAGACCAGCACGTTAAGGCGAAACCTAGGGTGGTCCGGCGATGCGACCCTATTCCACGATCGACTCATACGATCGACTTCGTGCTGTCGGCGAGCCGGTCCGCCTCGACATCCTGCGCCGACTCATGGCCGCTCCGGCGACACTCACCCAGCTCGGTGCGGTCCTCGGAAAGCACCCCGCCTGGGTGCGTCATCACGTCGTTGTCCTCGCCGATGCCGGACTGGTGGAGATCATCGAGGAGCGGCAGGTCGGCAATTACACCGAGAAGTACTGGGCCGCCACAGCCGGAGCTTACGGAACACATCTGTTGCTCGTGCCCTCGACCGGCGCCGAAGAGCCCATGGTGTTCGTGGGAAGCGACGACCTCGCCCTTTCGGCTCTTGCCGAGGAGGTCGGCGAGGCGCAGGTCGCGCTGACGACGGTGCCGGTCGGAAGCCTGCAGGGCCTCGTCGCCCTGCGCGAGGGCACCGCGGATGTCGCCGGTTGCCACCTGTTGGACGTGGAGAGCGACGAATACAACCTTCCCTACGTCAGACGCTTCTTCCCTGACCGTGCCGTCCAGGTCGTGACACTGGTCGAACGCGAGCAGGGTCTGGTCGTGGCGAAGGGGAATCCCCTGGGCCTTCGCGGCATCGACGACGTCGCGTCCAGCGGCGCCCGCTTCGTCAACCGGATCGGGGGCTCAGGCACGCGATTGTGGCTCGACCGCCGCATGAGCTCGTCAGGACTGCCCCGCGAGGCGCTCTTGGGTTACGACACCGAGGTCCGTACCCACGCAGCGGTTGCGGGGCTGGTCGCCGATGGTCACGCGGACGCCGGTCTCGCGATCCGTGCCGCAGCCGAGGCCGCCGGCCTGGAGTTCGTTCCGCTGTTCAGCGAGCGCTACGACATCGTGTTCGACGCGGCGCGCGCCGAGGAGCCGGGATTCCGGGTGCTGCTCGACACGTTGTGCAGTGAGAGGTTCGCGCGCCGGGCCAGCGGGCTCGGGGGCTATGACGTCAATCTCACCGGTCACGCCGAGCGCGTCGCCGTGTGATGAGAGTTGTTCAGTCGGGAACCGTTGGAAGGGGTCGCGATGATGTACGGTAGGTTCAGGCGGGTCATGGCACTCGCCCTCGCGACGGCGCTGGTGCTGGCCGGGATGAACGTCAATCCCGCCATGGCGGCGGCGTCATACACCGGGGGCGCGGGCGCGGGCACGGATTCGGCGCCACTGTACATTCCGAACGACCACACCGCCGTCGGTATACGCTTCTACGCACCTCCCTCGAGTGGTCTGGCGACGTCGACCGCGTACTACGTGAAGGTGCGCTTCACGGTCGGCACGACACCGAGCCCGACCACGAACCGCGGTTACACATGGAACTGGACGACGGGGCAATGGGCACAGGAGCGCGAATCGTGGCTCGACTTCCCCCAGGTGACGACCAATGCGGACGGCTCGATCGACCAGATGTGGTTGTTCACCAAGTTCGGTGACGAGGCCGCCTCGGGTGACTACCACATCATGGTCTCGCTCTCTCAGACCGGCTCGGGCACCACGTTCAATCCGAGCGTGATGCCGGTCGCAACCGTGCTCGATATGAGTACCGAGGGCTCCTGGGTGCACAACGGGACCGCGACCGGGCGCGCGGCAGACAAGCGGATAGAGATCTCGGATCCCGCGTCGTCGACCATCTGCTGGAGCCTGTCGCGGACCGAGGCGAACACCATCGACGACGACAGTGACGGGATCGTGGACAACGAGGACTACGGTCCCGCGGGCGCGACCGGCGACTACCGCCTCTACGCTCCGACCTCACAGACCTTCGATATCAGATACCAGCGCAACACCGTGCTCGCCGATGATGCTCAGGCGGGTCCCGCGGACACCGACCGCGCGATGCTCGCGGCGGACAGCACTCCCCCCAGCGCGGTCGGGAGCCTCGTGGCGACCGGGCAACCGGGCGGGATCGAGCTGGACTGGACGGCGGCGACCGACGGTGGCGGTTCGGGTCTTGATGGTTACACCATCTACAAGTGGGCTGTACCCGACCTCGATCAGGCGTTCACGCCGATCAAGGAGCCCGTCGCGAGCGTGAGCGCGACGGCTACGAGTTGGGTCGACACCGATGTCGCCACCGGCGTCGAGTACGCGTATGAGATGCGCGCGATCGACGGCGACACGAACATCGGGCCTCGTTCCGACACCGTGACAGCCGTATCGCGCGGCCTCGGTGAAGTCGCCCGGGTCTCCGGCGACGACAGGTATCTCACCGCGATCGCGGCCTCCGAGGCGAACTTCCCCGACGGTTCGGTAGACACCGTGGTCATCGCGACCGGCAAGAACTTCGCCGACGCGCTTTCGGCTTCCGGCCTCGCCGGGGTGTTCGGCTCACCGGTGCTCCTCGTCAAGGACACGGTGACGGCTGACCTCAAGGCCGAGATCGACCGTCTCGGCGCGACGGATGTGGTGTTGATCGGGGGGCCTGCGGTCGTTCCTACGTCGGTCAAGACGGCCCTGGAGGCGAGCTATACGGTCGAACCGGTCTGGGGAGCGGACAGGTATGAGACCGCCGCGGACGTCGCCATGATGATCCGTGATTCCGGCGGTACCACCGACACCGTCTTCTTCGCCCGGGGCGACAACTTCGCCGACGCGCTGTCGGCCGCGCCCTACGCGTGGAGCCAGATGATGCCGGTCCTGCTCGTCAAGACGACGGGCGTGCCTGCTGCGACCGCGTCGGCCCTGACGGACATCGCGGTTACCGACGGCGTGGTCGTCGGCGGCACCGCCGCCGTGCCCACGACGGTCTACAACGCACTCGACGGCGCGCTGCCCGGTACCCTCGACCGCTGGTTCGGCGCCGATCGCTACGCGACCGCCGCCAACGTCGCGGACGAAGCGGTGCTCGCCGGTTGGGCGACCTGGAACTACGTGGGTGTGACGACGGGCCTGAACTTCCCCGATGCACTCGGCGGCGGTGCCGCGACGGGAGCCAACGGCGGAGTGATGCTGCTCACGTCGCCGACGGCGCTCTCACCCGCGGCCCAGAACGCACTCGAGACCAACGCGGCGATGATCGACCGTGTGGAGGTCTTCGGCGGTCCGGTCGCCGTTTCATCGGACGTGTACGACGCGATCCAAGCGCTGTTCCCGTAAGGAGTCTGTGAAGCGGATGGTCCTTGATCCGCAACAGAAGAGGTTCGCGTGGATGGCCGTCGCGCTTGCGGCGGCCATCACGCTGGCGTTCGCGGCGCAGTGGTGGTCCTCCGCTCATGGCGCGCCGTATCGTGTCGTGGTGCGCCGAGGAGATGAAGTGCTCGCGACGTACGATCTGCCGGCGCTGGAGGCCTTCGATCAGACCAAGGTCGAGATCCTGGGCAAGACGGAGGAAGGACCCTCGCTGACGACCGTTCTGAAGGATGCGGGAGTCGAAAGGTTCGACAGCATACGCGTGATCGGTCCGGGGGTGCGGGACGACGGTGAGGCTGTCCTCAGTTCGAAGGAGGTGACGCCCGGCGTGCTCCTGGACGTCTCCAACCGTGGGACGGTCAAGCTGGTCGGTCCGGCCATGGCATGGTCGGACAGGGTCCGGGATGTCACCGACATCATCGTCGACGGCGGTTCGCGATGACCGGTCCGGGCGACACCCGCGGGTTCCGCGCGACAAGTGGATTCGCCCTGCGCGAACTCGTGCTCATAGCGCTCGTGGCAGGTCTGATCGTCCTGTCCAAGAGTCTGTTCAGGATATCCATCCATGTGCCCGGGCACTCGGGCCTGTTCTGGATGGCGTTGCTCATCGTGGCGAGAGGGGTCGTCAGACGGCCGGGCGCCGCCACCGCGGTGGGGCTCGTGTCCGGGTTGCTCGCGGTGATGCTCGTGCCCGGTCAGGAGGGCATCTTCACGTGGGTGAAGTACGTCGCGCCCGGATTGGCGCTCGACATGATGGCGCTGGTCCTTCCGACGGGGTTCCATCACCCGGTGCAGGCGGCGGTGATGGGCGCACTCGGCAACCTCGGCAAGCTCGCCGCGGGCTACCTGCTCGCCGTCGCTCTCGGGCTCCCGTCGGGCTTCATCGCTCTGGGGCTCGGGTTGGCCGCGGTATCCCATGCCGCATTCGGGGCGGCGGGTGGAGCGCTGGGCGCGCTGCTGCTCGGTCGGCTGTACCGCGCACGACCGGATCTCGCTCCCGAAGGCTTCGCCCAGCGCTCCCGCACGCCGGGCGGCGGCGGTCCGGCCGCCGTGCTCGTCGTGGTCGCCCTGGCCGCCGCCGGCGTGCTGGCCGGCCCCGCGGGGCCGGCACACGCCGCGAGCGTGTGGACCGAGGGCACCACCGCGAGGGCGTTCTCGGTGGGGGACCTCTCCTCGGCGGTCCGCCTGAGTCCCGGTGGCGACGAGGCCATCGTGCCCAAGCGCGACGTGCTCTGGAGCTACACGCAGACCGGGCTCGATCCGCGTTCGGCCATGCTCGTGGCCGGCGGCAACGTGTTGGTCGCGAGTCGTGACGGCGCCGCCGTGCTCGAGCTCGACAGGGCCGGTCGGGTGGTCTGGCGTTTCGACGAGACCGATTATCGCGCCGCCGTGGGCGACCCGGACGCCGAGTTCCTGCCCTTCGCGGCCTCGAGGTTCACAGCCGGTGACGGGACCCCCCGCACGCTCATTAGCCTGCGCTGGGGAGCCCCGCTGATCGAGGTCGACTCCGGCAAGAGCATCGTGTGGCGCTACGGTACCGGAGTGCCGGGCGTCCGGCCCGGCCAGCTGCGCGACGGCTACTCGGCCACCCGCCTTCCGAACGGCAACACCCTGATCGCGGACAACCAGGGATGCCGCGTGCTCGAGGTCCGCAGCAGCGACTACGATCCCGATGCCCCCGACCTGGGGTACGACGCATCCAGCATCGTGTGGAGCTACGGTGTCGGTGATGAGCGCGCCGCCGAGCATGGATATGCCGAGGGGTATCTCGACTGGCCCAGGACGGCGGTACGCCTCCCGAGCGGGAACACGCTCATCGCCGACGAGAAGGGCGCGAGGGCCGTCGAAGTGACGCCGGGCGGCCGCGTGGTCTGGTCGTACGGCACCCCGGGCGTGTACGGCCGGGAGGACGGGTTCCTGTTCGAGCCCTCCGGCGCCGTGCGGATGCCGGACGGCACCACCGCCATCACGCACGGCAAACTCGTCGGGGAGGTGGTCTTTGTCGATGCCTCGGGCAAGGTCGCGCGGCGTTTCCCCGATCCCGCACTCACGACGCCCGGTCTCGGCATGAGCGAGGTGCGCTCCATATCCCTGACGCCTTCGAACTCGCTGCTGCTCACCGACGAGGGCAACGACCGTCTGCTCGAGGTCGGAGTGGTACCTACCGCCAAGGTCACCTCGTCTCAGATCGACTGCGGCCTGCCCGGGGTGCGCAAGACCTTCACTTCGCTCACCTGCGCGGCGGCGACGCCGCCCGGGACGTCGAAGGTCCTGTACTACGCGGTCGACGGCGGCGCCTGGTCGCAGGTGCCACCGCGCGGGGACCTGCCGGCCGACACGGTCGGCGTCTACCTCAGATACCGGGTCGTGCTCACGACCGACGACAACTCCGTCGGCGGGCAGCTCGACAGCGTGAGCATCACCTACGCGCCCTATGTCGGGCAGGGGGACCCGCCCGAGACGCCTGAACCGTCGACAGGCACGCCCCGAACGACCTCCGGCACGGGCTCCGCCCGCAGGACGGCCAAACGGTCGACCGCGGTGCCGCTGGTGCCGAAGTCGCTCGGAACGGGTGGCGCCGGGCGTGGTGCCGCGCGTGTGCAGGTCGGCGGCGAGAACCCGACCGGTCTCGTCGAGGCGCAGGGGCGGCTGCTCGGACGCGTGGGCTCTCAGGACACGGACGCGGCTCGTCCCGGCGGCCCCGAACTCGGCGCGGGTCCGATCGAGCCGGGCGGCCTGGCGCTTCTCGGCGGGGTGTATCTTGCCGGGCTTGCGTTCGCGCCGACCAGGGCGTATGTGCTCGGTGCGGTGGTACGCAGCAGGACGTAGTGTGCACAGGGCGTCTCCTCGCCGGCGGGCACGGGGCGTCGAGATGTCCGACAGGACGACGAACTCAAGCGACCAAGGAGCAGACCAGATGTCCGATACGATCGGCTACTACCTGACCCACCCGCAGGCGATAATCTACGCGGTGGCGACCGCGCTGCTGTATCCGGTGCTGTTCGTCGAACTCGTCGGCCTGGTCTGGATCGTCTGGGAGGCAGGCTCCTTCACGTGGGAGCTCTGGCGGAGGCGCGGCGCTCGCTCGCTCGCGACGCTCGATGCCGCCGCAGCCGCCGCGCGCGCCGAGCTCGCGGCGGGCCGTCCGGACGCTGCCGCCGTGGTGCTTTCCGGCATCACCGGGGCGACGTGGACGGGCGCATACTTCGGCTCGATCTCAGGCGGCGCCGATCTCACCCGCACGGGACTCCTCAAGCGCCTCTCCGATCTGGAGTCCGCCATCTCGCGCAGGCTCGAGCGCACGCGCATACTCGTGCGCCTCGGTCCGATGCTGGGACTGATGGGGACGCTCATTCCGATCAGCCCGGCGCTCGTGGGTCTTGCGCAGGGCGATGTGGCCACGCTCTCCGACAACCTCGTGGTCGCGTTCTCCACGACGGTAGTGGGCCTTCTCATCGGCGGGCTCGCGTTCGTGGTCTCCGCTGTCAGGGACCGTCTGTACGCGCTCGATGTGAGCGACATCGAATACGTCCTCGAACTCGTGGAGGTCTAGCATGAGATCCTTGCAGGGCGCGGGCAGCACCGGTCGCTACATGCGGCGTCGGGTGACACTGGTGCCTGATCGCAACGGCGATCCCATGGAGGCACTGACCAACCTCTTCGACCTCGCCATGCTCATCGGGCTCGGCATGCTCATCATGGCGCTCGGCTCGTTCGGCCTGGGTGACCTTCTGGCGGCCGAGGACGTCACTCTCGTGAAGGACCCGGGGCAGTCGGGGATGGAGCTCGTGATCAAGAAGGACGGGCGAATCGAGCGTTTCAAGGACACGTCCACGGCCGCACAGGGCCTGGGCTCTGCGATCGGGACCGTCTATCGTCTCGAGAACGGCGAAGTGGTCTGGGTGCCCGCCGGCGAAGCGACGCCCTAGTCTGTGAACCACCAACACGCGTGATGGGAAGTGCCATGCGCATATTCGTCTGTTTCGATGACACCGACACGCTCGACTGCGGTCGGGGCACGGGCAAGTTCGCTCGTTGGTTCGCCGAGAAGGCGCCGACGGGTTGTGCGGTCTGGGGCGTCGTCAGGCAACAGCTGCTGTTCGACCCGCGGGTCCCGTTCACGTCGCACAACAGTTCCGCATGCGTCGTGATGGATGCGCCGGGGCTTGCGCCGCACTCGGAGCAGGCGGTCCGCCTGGCCGAGGAACTGCGCGCGCTGGCGGTCGCTCATATCGCGGAGCATTTCGTCGAGGGGAGCGATCCCGGTCTGTGCATCGCGTTCGAGGGTGTCGCCGACCTCGAGGCCGTTGCGGCGTTCGGCCGCCGGGCCGCGGTGGAACTGGTGTCCCAGGAAGAGGCGCGCTCCGTCGCCGCTGCGGCCGGAGTGCATCTGTCAGGGCACGGCGGCACCGAGGACGGGGTGATCGGCGCGCTGGCGGGCGTGGGTCTCACCTACTGGGGGTGGTCGGGACGGTTCATCGACTACGCCGACGGACTGCGGGAGTTCGGGCGCATCGTGAGAGTGTCGGAACTCGAGGCCGCGGGCATGATGGTGGTGCCGGTGGACCGCAACGTGGTCTCACCCAAGCCGGGCGACGAAGTGGACACCGGAGAATGGGTCCGACCGAGGCTCCTCGGCGGTAAGGCCGTCATACCGGTGCAGTACGAGGCAGACGGCCGCTGGGCACACATCGTCAGACGAATGCCCAAGAAGTCCGCCGAGGAACGGTGAGTGCGAGCCGCCGGTCTACTCGACGGCCAGCATGACGCTGTCGGCCTTGATGAGGGCCACGACAGACGAGCCGACCCCGATCCCCAAGGAGGCGACGGCGTCCATGGTGACGACCGAGACGATGGTCGTTCCCGCCACGTCGATGGTGACCTGTGCTTCGACGGCGCCTTCCTTGATCGACGTGACCGTCCCGGAGAGCTGGTTGCGTGCGCTGACCTTCATGATCGTCCCTTTCTGCTTTCAGGTGCGTGCATCTCGTCTATTCCCTGTTTGCGTGAGACGCATGCCGGGTTTGGGAATGCCTGAATCAACCATTTCGTCGAGGGGGTAACCATGTTCAGACGGCTTCGTACACGTTCACTGTCCGTCCTGCTCGTAGCGAGCATGCTCACCCTGCTGATGCCCCCTCAGGTCGCGTCCGCGGCCGGTACCTACACAGGCGGGCTGGTCGATGCTCCGAAATACGTGAGCAACGACCACACGACCTTCGGCGTGACGTTCAACGTGGCGGCCGACGCCGGTCTCGAGCCGAACACGACCTACGCGGTCAAGATCCGTTTCACGCTCGGCACGTCCCCCAGCCCCTCCACCAACCGCGGGTTCACCTGGAATCCCACGTCCTCCAAGTGGATACAGGAGGGGGAGAACTGGACGCTGTTCCCGACCGTGACCACAGCTGCCGATGGCTCGATACCGAACACCTGGTACTACGGGAAGTTCGGCGATGAGACCAAGTCGGGTCCGTACTACATGATGATCTCGCTCAAAGCCGGGTCTGCCGACACGCTCAATCCGACCGTCCTGCCGCTCGTGACCGTGCTCGACGGCGCGACGTCCGCCGCGAAGATCCACAACGGAGCGGCGACGGGTCAGGCGGCGAAACGCGTCGAGATCACGGATCCCGCATCGTCCACGGTCGTGTGGTCGCTCAACAAGACCGAACTCAACATCGTGGACTCCGACTCCAACGGTCTCGTCGATGACGCGGCCGAAGACCGCGGGCTCCCCGGGCTCTCCGGGGACTACACGCTGGTGGGCCCGGCGGGCGAGGCGTGCGATCTGTATATGAGTCGCAGCCTCAGGATCGACGACGCGGTCATCGGGCCGGTGGACACCGACGTGGCGCTGGGCGCCGCCGACATGACGCCGCCGAGCGCACCGAGTACCTGCAGTGCCGAGGCGACCACGACCGGGATCGAGGTCGCGTGGGGTGCGGCCACCGACAACGTAGGGGTGACGGGCTACACGGTTCACCGCTCGGCCGTGCCGACGACCTCGCAACTCTACACTCCCGTCAAGGACCTCATCGGATCCGTCGACGGAGCCGAGCGTTCCTTCGTGGACACGACCACCGAGGCGGGCGTGCTCTACACCTACGACGTGCGCGCTGTCGATTCCGCGACGAACATCGGCCCGCGCGCGAGCGCGACGATGCCGGTTCCGCCGCATGTCGTCGAACTCGACCGGACATCGGGAGCGGACCGCTACTCGACCGCGATCGCGGTCTCGGAGGCGACCTTCCCCGGCTCCTCGGTCACAACGGTCGTCGTGGCCACGGGCCGCAACTACCCCGACGCACTTTCTGCGACCGGTCTGGCCGGCGCGTACGGTTCTCCGGTGCTGCTCGTGGGCGATTCGGTCACCACATCGCTCACCGCTGAGATCGACCGGCTCGGCGCGAGCGCGGTCGCGATCGTGGGCGGCACTTCCGCCGTCCCGGCCGTTGTGGCGACGGCACTCGACGCCACATACGACGTCGACCGCATCCAGGGGCCGGACCGGTATGAGACCGCCGCGGCCGTAGCCCGCAGGGTCGAGCAGGCCGGTGGCAACGTCTCAACGGCGTTCGTGGTGCGCGGGGACGCGTTCCCCGATGCGCTCGCGGGTGCGCCGTTCGCGTTCGCACGCGCGATGCCGATACTGCTCACCCGGAGCACGAGCCTTTCCTCGGCCACCACGGACGTGCTCGCCGAGATCGGTTCGACGAACGGGATCGTGCTCGGCGGTGAGACGGCGGTGAGCGCCGGCGTCCTCGCGGATCTCGATGCCGCGTTGCCGGGGAGCGCCACCCGCTGGTCGGGCGCTGACCGGTACGCGACCGCGGCGAACGTCGCACAGTACGGCGTGGCCCGGGGCTGGGCGTCCTGGCAGGAGGTCGGCGTCGCCACGGGCACCAACTACCCGGACGCCCTCGGCGGTGGAGCCGCCATGGGAGCGCGCGGCGGGGTCATGCTGCTGACCGCGCCCGGCGCACTTTCCGCCCCTGCCGCGACGGCGATCGCGGACCATGTGGACACGATCGACCGCATCGAGGTCTTCGGGGGCGACAGCGCGATCGCGCCGGCGGTCTACGACGCGATCGGGGCTTTGCTTCCGTAGCCTTCGCGAGCGCCCGCACTCGGGTATCATGACAACGTTGCGCGCATGCCCCGGTGGCTCAGACCGCCGGGGCGGCGTGCGCCGCTTCTGAGCCGACGCCCGAAAGGACCACCACGCATGTCGATCTCCGAAGAGCAGGTGCGGCATGTCGCCCTGCTCGCACGCCTGGCGCTCACCGACGAACAGGTCGCCGGTTTCGGCGAGGACCTCAACTCCATCCTCGGTCACATAGACGCCATCCAGCAGCTCGACCTTGCGGGAGTCGAGCCCACAGCTCACCCGCTCGAGAGCGTGAACTCGACGCGCCCCGACGTGGTCAAGCCGTGCCTGCCGCGTGAGCTCGCGTTGCTCAATGCGCCCGACTCCGATGGCACGGCGTTCGTGATCCCCCAGATCGTGGGACCGGGCGGTGATCAGGCGTGAGCGGCACCGACGTATCGGCCATGACCGGCGCGGCCATCCGCGAAGGCATCGCCTCCGGGCAGTTCAGCGCCCGTGAGATCGCCGAGGAGACGCTTGCGCGCATCGACGGACTCGAGCCGCGGATCCACGCGTTCAACCAGATCACGCCCGAGCTCGCGCTCGCGGCGGCGGACGTGGTCGACGCCGCGCGTGCCGATGCGGTCGCCGCGGGGCTCGACCCGCACGACACCCTCGGCCCGCTTGCGGGCGTGCCGGCGGGGCTCAAAGACAACATGAACCTGGTCGGCACCAGGACCACCTGCAGCGCGAGGATCCTCGAGGGCTACGAGAGCGTCTACGACTGCACCGCCGTGCGCCGTCTGCTCGACGCGGGCGCCGTGCCGGTCGGCAAGTGCAACATGGACGAGTTCGCGTTCGGTTCCTCGACGGAGAACTCCGCGTTCGGGCCCACCCACAACCCGTGGGACCTCGAGCGTGTCCCGGGGGGATCGAGCGGCGGCTCCGCTGCGTGCGTGAGCGCCGGAATGGCGACGATCTCGCTCGGCAGCGACACCGGCGGCTCCATCCGCCAGCCCGGCGCCCTGACGGGCACCGTGGCGGTCAAGCCGACCTACGGCCGGGTGTCGCGCTACGGGGTGGTCGCGTTCGGGAGCTCGCTCGATCAGATCGGGCCGTTCGCCCGCACGGTCGAGGACAGCGCGGCGGTCCTTGCGGCGATCGCGGGCGCGGATCCCATGGACGCCACGAGCGCTCGCCAGGAGGTGCCCGATTACGTGCGTGCCGCCGCCGAAGGCTCCGCAGGCGGCGCCAAAGGGCTGCGCGTCGGCATCGTGACCGATCTGCTCGAGGCGGACGGCTGTTCCGGCGAGGTGCGTGCCGTCGTCGAGAACGCGGCGCGCGTGTTCGGCGATCTCGGTGCCGACGTCGGTGAGGTCACACTGCCGGCGACCGCACACGGACTGTCCGCCTACTACGTGATCGGTCCGGCCGAGGCCTCGTCGAACCTGGCGCGCTTCGACGGCATCAGGTACGGCCATCGCGCGAGCGACGCTGCCGACGTCCTCGACCTGTACATGCGTTCGCGCGCGGAGGGATTCGGTCCGGAGACCATCCGCAGGATCATGCTCGGCACCTACGCGCTCTCCGCCGGGTACTACGACGCGTACTACGGCCAGGCGCAGAGGGCACGCACGCTCATCAAGCGGGACTTCGAGGCGGCGTTCGGACGCTTCGACGTCCTGCTGACACCCACGACCCCCACCGTCGCGTTCAGGATCGGGGAGAAGTCCTCCGATCCGCTACAGATGTACCTCTCCGACATCTACACGATCCCGGCCAACCTCGCGGGGATCCCGGCGATGAGCGTCCCGGCCGGTCTGTGTCCCGATTCGGGTATGCCCATCGGCCTGCATATCATGGCGGACTACTTCGCCGAGGAGACGATGTTCCGCGCCGCCGCCGCGTTCGAGGCGGCGACCGGGTTCGACCCGACGCCGGCCGGCCTCTGACCCGTTCGCAACCCGGCCCGGTGGGGAACATTCCCAACCGGGGATGTTGGTTTCCCGAGAAACGACGGGTGAGATCGAGTGCCTCGGCACTCAGGGACATGCATCGACAGGAGGGTTCACCGTGGCAGAGAGCGACAGCACCGGGAAGTCCGCGGACGTCGGCCTCATCGAGAAGGCGTTCCTCATGGGTCTTGGCGCAGCGGTGTTCGCCAAGGACAAGGCCGAGGAACTCGCCGAAGAGATGGTCAAGCGCGGCCAGATGACCAAGTCCGAGTCCGAGACCTTCATCGGCAAGGTGGCCACCAAGGCCGACGAGGCCACGACCTCCGTACAGAAGTCCGTGGCCGAGGAGACCGAGAAGGCAGTCAAGCGGATGGGCCTCGTGTCACAGGCGGACCTCGCGGGCATCCAGGACGAACTCACGGAGATCAAGGCGATGCTCGCATCGCTGCGTCCCTCCGAGGCGAGCGGCAAGAAGTGACCCCGCGGGTCTCTCAGGGCCCGGAGATCGGCAAGCACCTCGCGCGGTACCGGCAGATCGCCGGTGTACTGGCCGATGAGGGACTTCATGTCGTGATCGACGCGACGGGCCTGCGTCGCGTCACGCCTGTGCGCGCGGGATCGCGCCGCAGCCCCGACGACGCGCTGACGGTCGAGCAGCACGCGCGTCGTGCGATCGAGCGCATGGGACCGACGTTCATCAAGGTCGCCCAGGGCATATCGACGCGGACCGACATCATCTCGCCCGCGCTCGCGGCCGAGCTGCGCAGGCTCCAGGACGAGGTACCCCCCGAACCGTTCGAGGCGGTCCGGGCGGTCCTCGAAGCCGACCTCGAGACCCCGGTCGAGGAGCTGTTCGCGACGTTCGACGAGACGCCCGCGGCGGCCGCCTCGCTTGGCCAGGTCCACTTCGCGACGCTGCACGATGGCACCGAGGTCGCGGTCAAGATCCAGCGTCCGAACGTCCGGCACCAGGTCGAGGTCGACATCGACATCGCGCTGACCCAGGCACGATGGGTCGCCGAGCACACCGACCTGTTCGAGGATGTCGATGTGGTGGGCATCGCCGAGGAGTACGCGGAGGCCGTGCGCCACGAACTCGACTACACGCGCGAAGCGGCCAACGCCGAACGCTTCTGGCGCGCATTCGCCGACGATGACACCGTCGCATTCCCTCAGGTCTTCTGGGAGTTCACGACGTCGAGGGTACTCGTACTCGAGCGCATCGTCGGCGTGAAGCTCAACAGGCTCGACGAGCTCGACGCCGCAGGTCTCGACCGCGCCGAACTCGCCGTCCGTGGTATCCGCTGCTACCTGCACCAGATGTTCGAGCTCGGCTTCTTCCATGCCGATGCGCATCCGGGCAACTTCATCGCGCTCATGGACGGGCGGGTCGGGTTCACGGACTTCGGCCGCGTCGGTCGGATATCCGAATCATCCCGCGACCGCTTCATCGACCTGATCTGGGCCGCCATGAACAAGGACGCGCAACTGGCGACAGACACGCTGGTCGCGGTCAGCGGCAACCCGGAGATCGATGAGGTCGAACTGGAGCGCGAGGTCGCGCGGCTCATCGGCAAGTACCATGGCCTTGAACTCGGGGGGATCGAGTTCGGCGAGTTGCTCACCGAGACGCTTGGCCTTATCAGGGGCCACCGGCTCGGCGTCCCGAGCGATTTCGCGCTGCTCATCGGCACGCTCGGTACGCTCGAGGGAGTCGGGGCGATGCTCGACCCCTCGTTCGACTTCGCGTCGGTGGCCAAGCCTTTCGCCGACGAGGTCGTGCGCAACCGAATGCGCCCGGAGGTCGTGTTCGACAAGGCCGCGAAGTCCTGGCGGCACACGGTGCGCGTGCTCGAGACCCTGCCGGACAACCTCGATCGCCTCATGCGACGCCTCTCGCGGGGTGAGGTGAAGGTCTCGGTCAGGCCCACCGGCTACGAAGGGCTCATGGCCGAGTTGCACGAGCTCGTGAACCGGCTGGCTTTCGCGGTCGTGGTCGCGGCGCTTGTCATCGGATTCTCGTCGCTGGTCAGCGTTGCGGGTGTGCCGTCGTGGGTGCGCCTGGTCGGGCAGGTCGGGTTCGTGGCCGCGTTCGTGGTGAGCTTCTGGTTCTTCGGCTCGATACTGGTGTCTCACTACCGAGGCCGACGCCGCTGAGTGTGCCGTTCGGATCGGACACGTTGGATCCTCCGACAGATGCGACCGTTCACCGGATTCGTGTGGTCAGACTCGTTGCGCTTCTCGTACATTGGGATGAGGGAACCACGACGCGGTCCCGGGCCGCGTCCGGCAAGGGGGTCGACCATGGGGAATCGGATGCGCCGTCTCGCTGCGGCGGCAATGCTCGTCGCGGCGATGATCGTTCTTGCGACACCGGCCTTGGCGGGTGCCGCGGTCACCGTGACGTGGGAGCGCACCTGGGGTTCTCAGGGCTGGGGCGAGGGGCAGTTCCAGGTCCCGCAGGACATAGCCGCCGACAAGTGGGGCAACGTCTACGTCGCAGGCGGCGAGAGCAACGACAACCGTGTTCAGATGTTCGATGCGCAAGGCGAGTTCGTCCGCTCGGTCGGCACGACGGGAACCGCTTCGGCTGTACTTGAGAAGCCGCGATCGATAGCCACCGACCGGTGGGGCAACATCTATGTGGGCGAGAAGGGCAACGGCAATCGCGTGAGCGTCTTCTTTCCCGAGCTGTACGGGAAGTCGCGGACCATCGACGGCTCAGGCCAGAGCGCGATCGATATCCCCAACAACCTCGCGGTCGGGCTGGACGGGACGCTCTACATCGCCGAGGACGGCACCGTCGTCCAGCGTTGGACCACCGGCGGGGACTACCTGGGTACATGGAACCCTCTCGGCGGTTTCGCCCTTGGGCTCGGGGTCTCGCAGGAGAACGAGGTCTTCACGACCGTGGACCTCAACGGGCCCTATGCCCACCATGTGATCACCTATGACCCGTTGGGCAACTACCAGCGGATGTGGGGCAGCCTGGGCTCCGGCACGGGCCAGTTCAACCGGCCCTACGACGTCGGGGTCGATGCGCTCGGCAACAGCTACGTGATCGAGTCGATCGGCAACCGCGGACAGGTCTTCGATCCCGAAGGGGGATACCTTTCGACCTTCGGTTCCTCGGGTTCGGGCGTCGATCAGTTCGGAGGGCCGTACGGGCTGTGGGCCGGTGCGGACCGCACCGTCTGTGTCGCCAACACCCTGAGCAACAACGTCTCGAAGTGGAACGTGGAGGTTGCGACCGAGACGACACGCCTGGCCGGCGCTTCGCGCTACCTCACGGCCGTGGAGGCGTCGAAGAAGGCGTACCCGGACGGGGCCGATACCGTGGTGGTCGCCACCGGGGCGAACTGGCCGGATGCTTTGGGGGGCGCTGCACTTGCTGGCGTTGCCGGAGGACCGTTGCTGCTCACCGCGAGCGACACACTGCCCGAAGCGGTCAGCGACGAGATCGTCCGCCTGGGAGCGACGACCTGCTACATCCTCGGCGGTACGAGTGCCGTGAGCGACGACGTCTACGACGAACTCGATGCGCTCATGATCCTGCATGCACCCGAGCGGCTCGGGGGCGCCACGCGGTACGAGACCGCGAACCTCATAGCCGCGGAAGCGGTGAGCCTCAAGGGCGCCCAGTATGACGGGACGGCTTTCGTGGTCACAGGCGCCAACTTCGCAGATGCTCTGTCGGTCTCACCCGTTGCGGCCGCGAACGGCTGGCCGATCTACCTCACATCTCCCGCGACACTCGCCACCACGGTCAAGGATGCGATGGTCGGTGCGGGTGTCACCCACGGGTACGTCGTGGGTGGCGAGGTGGCTGTCACTCCCGCGGTCATGGATGCACTCAACGACGAGTTCATGACGATGCCGGGAGTGGACATGTTCTCCCGTGTCTCGGGTGACACGCGCTATGAGACTTCGGCTCGCTTCGCCCAGGCGGCATGGGACGGCATGGGAATGATGTTCTCGCGGGTCGCGCTCGCTACGGGGCAGAACTATCCTGACGCCCTTGCCGGCGGTGTCCTTCAGGGCAGCGATTACTGCCCGCTTCTGCTGACGCCGAGCGCCTCGCTCGATCCCGATGTCGGCGCGCTGATCACGGACCACACGATGGAGATCTACGAGATGCGCTATCTGGGCGGGCAGAGTGCCCTGTCGACCGCCGTCGAGACGGCCGTCGGGGCGAGACTCCAATGAAGGTAGAGGGTGCGGAGCTCTTCCGGCTGGCGCTCGCGCTGCTGGTACTGCCGGTGTTCTTGTCGTTCTCGCGCAGACTTCGCGATGCCGACTGGGTGCGGCCGATGGTGGCGGCGTATGCGGTCATCACGTTGTCGTATGTCCTGAGCATCGCCGAGGTCTTCCTGGCACCGAGACTGCTCAACATGTTCCAGCACCTTGCGTACTTCGTCGCGGGGCTCCTGTGGATCCGCGTCGTGCTCGGGATGCGGCGGACGGGCCACCTTGGCGGGGGATCGCGATGATCGAGTTCATCAGGGGTATCGGTGACCTGGGCGCGGTCCTGGCGTTCCTTGTGGCGATGCTGCTTGTGGTACCCGTTCGGGTGGAGCGCAGCGACTGGATGGGCGTGTCGCTCAAGTACACGTTGCTCGCCGCCTTGTCCGTGTACTTCCTGGTGGGGGTCTCAGACACGCTCGGCAATCTGGGGTTCGGTGAGTCTCTGGAGTTCCTGGAGGACTACACGGAGTCTCTCTATCCGGTGCTCGCGCTGTTCGTCGTCTTCATCGTCTTCTCCGCCCAGCAATATGCTGACGCGGTGAGAACGCAGAACGCGCTCGCGAGCACTCATGGCCTGATGATGGACGTCGTCGACGGCGTGGTGTCCGGGATACTCTTCCTGGACGACGCGGGCAACATCGCATTCGCGAACGCCGCGGCAAAGAACGCTCTTGATCTGGTCGAGAACCCGTCGACCGGTCAGATCATCGCGCCTGCCTGGGCCGCAGTCGAGGTCGATGGCAGGCGCACGAACGGCCTCGGCGCGCTCGTCGGCCCGCACGCCTACAAGGGCCGATCGCTCACACTGGTCTGGGACACAGGCTGGCGCCTGCCGCTCTACGTCAGCGGACAGCCGCTGCATGACGGGCAGGGCGGCGTCGGCGGATTCGTCATGAGCTTCGAGGTCCCCTCGGGCCTCGACGACTGATCGCCGCGCGCGGGCCGCGCGCGGGCCGCGCGTGTCCATCGCAACTCCTCGGCCACTCGGGTTCCTTCGCGCTCTCACGGGTAGTCTCAACTAATGACTAGTAGGGACTTGACACTAGTGCGAACCAATACTAGTGTGCAGTTCACACTATCGTTATGAGTCGACTACCGCGACGCGACTCGGAGGGAATCGGCCCTGGGTGGCCGGAAGGACTGGAGGATGGCATGAGGGTTCTGAGAAACGTGTTCAGGAGGAAGGCGCGAGCGTTCCTGACGATCTTCGGCATCACGATCGGGGTGCTCGCGCTCGTGGTCATGGGTGCGATGGCCGAGAAGATGCAGTTGCTTGTGGACGGCGGGACGGACTACTACGCCGACAAGGTGATCGTCACGGGACAGAGCGGCATGGGAGGGTTCAGCACCGAGCCGCTCAATGACTCACTGATCGACAAGCTCGAGAAGGTGGACGGGGTCGAGGTGGCCTCCGGATCGGTGGGGATGCTGCTGGACGAGGACCCGTCGGCTGTGAACATGGGCGTGCCGGCGAACATCGAAGGCAGTGACGGGAAGGGCTCCGGTGTCGAGTCTTTCGATGTCCGCGTGGCGGACGGGCGGGAGCTCGAGCCGGGCGACAAGGGCGTCGTCGTGGTCGGTTCCGACCTCGTCACCAAGCTCGACGCCAAGGTGGGCGAGACGATCGAGGTCAGGGGCAAGGAGTTCGAGGTCGTCGGCATCCTCGAGAAGACGCTGACGGCGCCGGACATGAGCGTGTCGATGTCGCTGGAAGACGCGCAGGACCTGTTCTCGGCGAGCCTGCCGGCCGCCGTGCGCGAGTCGATCGACCCGCACGCCATCGTCACGGACATCACGGTATACCCGGCCGACGGGGTCGACCCCGACGCGCTGGCCAAAGACATCGAGCGCCAGATCCCCGAGGTGGCGGCGATGGGACCGAAGGGCTTCCAGGAGTCGGTCACCGAGCCTCTCAAGATCTTCAACCAGATCATCTACGCCGTGGCGCTGCTCTCTCTCGTCATCGGCGGCCTGTCGGTCATCAACACGATGACCATGGCTGTGGCCGAGCGCACCCGTGAGATCGGCATCCGCAAGTCCATCGGGGCCACGAGCGGAGCGATCATGCGGCAGTTCATCGCCGAGTCCGCCGTGATCGGGCTCATCGGCGGGCTCGTCGGACTCGGGCTCGGCTGGCTGGTCGTGTACGGAGCGAACGCCGCGGGCGCCGAGAGCGCGACCAAGCTGTTCCTCATCACGACGAGGCTGGCGGCCGGCTCGGTCGCATTCTCCCTCGTGCTCGGGATGCTCTCCGGGATCTACCCGGCGTGGCATGCGGCCTCGCTCAATCCGGTGAAGGCGCTTCGCTATGAGTAGCACACCGGTTCGCACAGATTCCTCGGCGGGCATGACGCCCCTAAAGAGCAGGAGTACTCAGATGGATCCGATCATCAAGGTCATGAACCTCAAGAAGCGTTACAGGCTCGGCAAGGACAACTTCGTCGATGCGCTCGTGGATGCGTCGCTCGAGATCGAGCGGGGGGAGATGGCGGCGATCATGGGGCCGAGCGGCTCGGGCAAGTCCACGCTCATGCACATCGCGGGCTGTCTCGACACGCCCGACGCGGGGCGCGTGTGGCTCAACGGGAGGCGCGTCGAGGCGCTCAAGGGCAAAGCGCTCGCCAAGGTGCGCGGGCAGGAGGTCGGCTTCATCTTCCAGGGCTTCAACCTGGTGCCGACTCTGAGTGCGGTCGAGAACGTGGCGCTGGCGGCGGAGTACGCCGGCGTGCCGCGCCGTGAGGCCACCCACAAGGCCGAGGAACTGCTCGCGCTCGTGGGGCTCGGCGATCGCATGCGGCACATCCCCAACGAACTCTCGGGGGGTCAGCAGCAGCGCGTCGCCATCGCGCGGGCGCTCGTCAACGATCCGGCCGTCGTCATGGGCGACGAGCCGACGGGCGATCTGGACACCGCGACCTCCGAGGAGATCGTGCGCGTGATGCGCACCATCAATCTCGAGCGCGGGACCACGTTCCTGATCGTCACGCACAACCCCGAGGTGGCGCAGGCCTGTGACCGCACCATCGTCATGCGCGACGGCGTGGTCGTGGACCGCGGTCTGGACCTGCGGGCGACCGCATAGGCTCTCTCCGTGCCGCCCCGTGCGGCCTTGGGCCCACCGGTTCGCCGGCGCCTGAGGTCGTGCGGGGCCGTTCCGCTCCTCGGCAGGGCCGTTCATGCGCACGTTCGGGTAGAATCGTCCACGCGGCATATCGCCGCACACAGCGCCGATCCGCGCGACACGCTCGCGCTGCCCGAAGGAGAACGCCCCTCATGGCGAAGGACCGTCTGAGCGAACTCATGGACGAGTGGGAGGCCGTCATCGGTCTCGAGATCCACACCGAGGTCACGAGCAGCAACACCAAGATGTTCTGCGGCTGCCCGGTGGGCTTCGGGGGAGAGCCGAACACGCGTGTGTGCCCGGTGTGCCTCGGGCTGCCGGGGGCGCTCCCGGTGCCCAACGAGTACGCGATCGAGGCGACCGTGCTCGCGGGCCTCGCCGTCGAATGTGAGATCGCGCGCTGGAGCCAGTTCCACCGCAAGAACTACTTCTATCCCGACATGCCCAAGGACTACCAGATCTCCCAGTACGACCTGCCCTTCTGCCAGGGCGGGCATCTCGACATCGAGGTCGGGGAGGGCGATGGGGCGTACACTACGAGCATCGGCATCACCCGCATCCATCTCGAAGAGGACACCGGCAAGATGATCCACGTCGGGGGTTCCGAGGGTCGCATATCGGGCGCGACGCACTCCCTGGTCGACTTCAACCGCGCGGGCACGCCGCTCATGGAACTCGTCACCGAGCCTGACATCCGCACGCCGGAGGAGGCGCGCCGGTTCGCCCAGAAGCTCCGACTCGTCTGGCTCTCCCTCGGGATCTCCGACTGCAACATGGAAGAGGGCTCGATGCGCGTCGACGCGAACGTGAGCGTCCGCCGTCGGGGAGAGACCGAACTCGGCACCAAGGCCGAACTCAAGAACATGAACTCGTTCAAGGCCCTCCACGACGGGCTTGCGTTCGAGATCGTACGCCAGATCGAGCTCATCGAGAGCGGGGGCACGGTCGTTCAGGAGACGCGCCACTTCGACGTGGGCGCCAAGCGCACGAGCTCCCTGCGCAGCAAGGAAGAGGCGCACGACTACCGCTACTTCCCGGAGCCCGACATGGTCCCGTTCCGCTTCGCCGAGGAGTGGATCGACGAGATTCGCGCGAGGCTGCCCGAGCTTCCCGATTCCAAGAAGGCTCGCTTCGTGAACGATCTGGGGCTCAGCGAGTATGACGCGTCGATCATCTCCGCGGACATGGAGCTCTCGGAGTTCCTCGATGCGGCGGTGACGATAGGCGGGGCCGAGCGGGCGAAGGCCGTCGCGAACATCATGCTCAACGACCTCGCCGCGTATCTCAAGGCCGAGGGCATCGCGCTGCAGGAGTCCAGGATCGTGCCCGCCATGGTCGCCGAACTCATCGAACTGGTGGAGAGTGCGACGATCTCGGGCAAGCAGGCGAAAGCAGTATTCGCCGAGATGGCGGCCACCGGTGATGCGCCTGGCGCCATCGTCGAGCTCAGGGGCATGAAGCAGGTCAGCGACACCGGGGCCATCGAGGCCGCCGTCGATCGCGTGATGGCCGCCAATCCCGCAGAGGTCGACTCCTACCGCGCCGGCAAGGAGAGCGTGATCGGGTTCTTCGTGGGTCAGGTCATGCGCGAGATGCGTGGCCAGGGCAACCCGAAACTCGTGAACGAGGTGCTTCGCAAGAAGCTCGGGTAGGGCCCCTGCGGCCGGCGGATGTCGGCAGCATTCGGTTGCCCCCGAGCCCTCTCGGCGCGCACCTCGTCCTCCCGCGCGTACCCCGTGCGTCTGACGGTGCGTTACATGGGGTATCTGACCAGCGTATACTCGATTCGAGTTGGTGAGTCCGCGCACGGGTAGGCCCTGTCGGGAGGTGCGATGCTCGTCATCAGCCGCGTTTCGTTGCTGCCCTTCGCCGCTGCGGCACTCGCCGCGTTCCTGGCGGCCAGTTCATGGCGGTTGGTCAAGCGCGGCAATCGCATGGGCATCTTCTTCTTCCTGCTCAATCTCGCGACGATGCTGTGGTCGCTGTTCTATGCGGTCGAACTCAACCTCGATCTGCCGGTGGTTCTCGACGTGGTCCCGATCGGAAGCCAGGCGTATTTCGTGTACGTGCTGGAGATCCTCGGCCTGTCCGCGGCGCCGGTCTACTGGTTCCTGTTCTCCGCCGAGTTCGCCCGAAAGGCGTCATGGACGCGCGGGTGGCGCCTGTGGCTCGCTCACCTGCCGCTCGTGTACACGTTCGCCGTGGCGGTCACGAACCCCCTGCACGAGCTCTACGTGACGCAAGCGAACGACGGCGCGGTGGGGTACGGCCCGCTCGCATTCCCGAGCCTGCTCGCGACATTCATACTGGTCGGTTGGGGCACCTGGCTGCTCATCGGCTCTCTCGCGCGACCGGGCACGCAGCTCAAACAGCGACAGGCGCTCATCCTGGGTATCGCTGCGGTGCTGCCGTTCCTCGGCGGGCTGGCATGGGCGCTGCGGCACGTGCTCGGGTTGCCGCTCACGGTGCATCCCGTGCCCCTGCTCTTCGCTCTGCTCAACTCGGTCCTGTTGTGGCAGGTCTTCCGCACCGGATTCGCCGACATCGTGCCTGTTGCGGCCCTGCAGGCGTTCCGGACCATGAGCGACGCGGCGATCGTCATCAGCGAGGACCGCCTCATCGCGGCGATGAACCCCTCCGCCGAGAAGCTCCTGCCGGGGGTCGAGCCCGGCGTTCTGCTCGAGTCGGTCGATTCGCCGGTGGCAAGGAAGGTCGTCGAGTACATCGAGACGCATGCCGACCATGCGGACTTCGAGCTCTCTCTTGGCGGTTGCATCTACTGGGGGCGTTTCAGGCGGACCCTGGACCGTCGCGGCTCGACGGTCGGCTACACGGTGCTGATGACCGACGTGACCGAGTTGCGCGATACGCAGGCACAGCTCGAGGACCTCAACCTGCAACTGCGTCACCGCGTCCGGCAACTCGACCTCGCTCATGCGAAAGCCGAGGAGCGTGGCGCGCAACTGGCCAAGACCGTACGCCAGCTCGAGGAGGCGTCGCAGGCCAAGAGCCGGTTCCTCGCAAACGTGAGCCACGAGTTGAGGACACCGCTCAACGCGATCATCGGTTTCTCCGGGATCATGCTCGACGGGCTCGCCGGAGATCTTAGCGACGAGCAGTACCGCCAGATCGAGATGATCAACTCATCGGGCCGTCGCCTGCTCGGACTGATCGGAGACATCCTCGACCTGTCACGTATCGAAGCTGGCCGCATCGAGATCCGCGCCGGGCGCGTCGACATCCGCCAGACGCTCGAGTCGGTCATGGCCCAGTCCTCTGCGCTGAGCGAGGAGAAGGGGCTGTCTCTGACAGCCAAGCTGCCCGATCAGGACATCACGCTGCTGACCGATCCCGGACGCCTCGAACAGATCCTGATCAATCTGGTCGTCAACGCCATCAAGTACACCGATACCGGCGGCGTCGAGATCGAGGTCATCCCACGGGGTCATCATCTCGAGATGCGGGTCGCGGACTCGGGAGTGGGGATCCCCGCCGACGCGCTCGACCGGGTGTTCCTCGAGTTCGAGCAGGTCGCAGGTATCGACGGCTCACAAAGGCCGGGGGTCGGTCTTGGTCTGAGTATCAGTCAGAAGATCGCCGAGCTTCTGGGCGGCCGCATCGAGGTCGAGAGCGTGGTCGGCAAGGGGTCGGTCTTCACGCTCACGCTTCCGTGGAGCTGAGCGCCGTCGTGCCGATGTAGCGGTTCTTGATGCTGCGGTGCTGGGCGAACGGACCGGAGCCTCGCGCGTGTACGCAGACCATCGGATCGGCGCACTGCGGATTGTCGTCGTGCGCATCGCGGAAGTCCGCGTTCACCGTGCGCAGCCCTCGCACCAGCATCGCGTGATATCGCTCTGCGAGTGCCTCCCGCTCCGAGTCGAGCAGGTCGGGGTCGTGGTGCTCCATGTCGATGCGAAGGCGCTGAGAGTACTCCTCGGTGGTCAGGACCGCGAGCCTGAACGTGATGATCTGGTCATCGCCTTCCTCGGCGAGCACGGTCTGGACGTTCTCAGGGAAGATGTTCGCTCCCACGATCGAGACCGTTCCGTCGCTGCGTCCGTAGACGTAGAAGAAGGGCAGCTTCCAGATCTGCTCACGGCCGTACCCCAGTTCGCTCAGACGCGCGGTGACGTCGTAGCCGTGGTCTCGCACTATCTCGAGCGCGGTGTCGAACGGGACGACGCCTCCACGGTCATGGATGTTGTACCTGACGAGCGGGATACCGGAGCGAACGGTGAACACGAGTTCCTCGTCCACCGCTTCGACGAAGCAGGTCGCCGGGTTGTACTGCACGAGTCCGGGCAGGGTGCCGTTGAACGGCTCGTCGTTCATGAAGAGCGCGGACGCCAGCGCGGGATCACCGAGGCACAGCTGGCGGATCATCACCGTCAGCGGGTACTCGCGTCCGATCGACATACCGATGTCGGCCGCGCCGTAGCCGCCGCTGATGGCAAGGAGGTCGCGTGTCACGTCGATGCCGAGTTGGCGCCCGAGATGCGCGCGCCACTGCTCCGAGTAGCCCTCGCCGCCGAGCCCGAGCTTGACCGTCATCGACGACCAGTCGATGCCCCGTCTCGACCCCTCGTCGATGACGGTCTTGAGGAACGGAGGGTACCCGACGATGACGACCTGGTCGTAGAAGCCGCCGAGGTCCCTTACGATCTCTATGATCTCGTCAGTGTCGGTCCCGGGAGCCATCACGGTGAGCTCGTACCGGCCCGATGCGGCGACTTCGCGCAGCGCTTGGGCCATCTTCTCCCCGCTCGTCCAGGTTCCGAGCGCCAGGGTGATGAGCACCAGGGTGGACCGTTCGCCCATGCCGTAGAACTGCGCGAAGGCGTGCTCGAGGTACTGCGGGAACATCGCGTCTTCTTCGGGCAGCCTGAGCCAGTAGTAGGATCCGCCCGTGTGGCCTGAACTCTTCTCGATGGTGTAGGCCGCGGCGCACTTCCCATCCAACGTCAGGTCGGGGAGTGCGAACCGGTCGACATATGAGCGCTTGTCGATGACCGGGAGTCTCGTGAGTCCATCGGCGTCGCGTACTTCGTTGACCGCAATGCCGTGCTCCGCGAGGAAGGCCGGGTAGGCCTTGGTGCGTCGGATCGCATCGTTGGCGACACGCACGGCGTTCTCAGCGCCGCGCTTCGTGTGCGCGGCCGACGGCAGCCGTGACATCATCTCGTTCGTCAGTCGTCGGTTCTTCATCACCAGCGTTTGCAGGCCCACATCGTCCCCCTTGTCCATGATCCTTGCGGTATGCCGACAGGCACCACGACCCCCTCGGTCAGGCGCCCCACGCCTCCCATGCGTCCAGGTACATCGCCCGGGGCGAGCTGCGCACGGGCTCACCCGCGGCAAGTCGCACCAACGCTTCGACCACGAGACTCGCCGACCGGTGAGCGGCGATCGCCGTCTGCGGGGCCGGAAGCTCGGCTGCGCTCACGATCTGCGGCAGTTCGTGCAGTCGGCGAGCCAGGTACTCGGGCATCACGAAGTCCTCGAGGTTCGAGAACAGCCTGCCGAGGAACTCCGCGTCACTGTGCGGAGGCTCGGGTCCCACGAGCGACTCGAGTCCGGGGCTGTCAGGCATGAAGGCGAGACAGAAGCCGCCCCACGCCATGTTCATCGGGAACAGGACGGGTACCCCCGCCTTTCGGGCGGCGCGGTTGAGCGCCCATGAGACGTCGTCGAAGTCGACCGTGTTGACCACGAAATCCACCCCGCGGACGAATTCCTCGGCGCTCTCAGCCGTGATCCGGGTCACGCGATGCTCGATCTCGACCGCGGGTGAGAGGGCCTCGAGGCGCGCACGCAGCGCATCAGCCTTATCAGAGCCCAGGTCCTCGGCGTAGAAGGCCTGACGGTTCAGGTTGGATATCTCGACCACATCGTCGTCGACCAGGAGCAGCCGGCAGAAGCCCGTCCGTACAGCCAAGGTGGCGATCACGCTTCCGAGGCCGCAGCCTGCGAACAGTATCCGGGAGTTGCGCATCGCAGCCTGCACATGGGGTTCGATGAACGCCCAGTTGCGAGAGACCAGGCGCTCGTGGAATCCTTCGACGTCCACGCCCTCGTCGCCCCGCATGATCAGTCTTCCGAGTCGAGTTCGGTCTCGATCTGCTCCTGGGTCCTGGCCAGATCCGCTGCGATGCGGGCGACCCAGTCCTCGCCGTCGGACTCCAGGTCCTCGAGCTCGTCGATCGTCACGTACACCATGGGGATCAGCACGCCGGCGTAGCGTCGCGCGATGGTGAGTGTGTCGTCCTCATCTTCATCCTGCGCATCGGCGAACATGATCGCGTACTCAGGGGCGGGGAACGCCGCTTCGGCGCGCTTGATCATGTCGAGGAGGCCCTCCGAGAACTCCATATCCGCGTCGCAACCAGCCATTCGCACGAGCATCCGTGACCGCCTTTCGCTTCTGTGTGATCGAGATTGAGTATGCCCGATTCCGGACCTGCCAGACATGGGGGAGCGTGTCGTCCGTTCGTCGGATATTCGGTGGGTTGTCAGGGGTCTGCCGTAGAATGGGAGACAGGGGGTGACGTATTGCTGGCGTACGCGATGCTCGTACTGGCTTCGATCAGTCTGGCCGGACTCGTGCTCTACATCGGGTTCTATCTCCGTAGCCGCGAGCCGCGATACCTCTTTCTGTTCTGTGCGGGTTGGGCGATAAACGGGCTGGCCCCGCTGTTGTTCCTGGCCGTGTCCGAGTTCCCCTCGCTGCCGAGCTCGCTCCTCGAGGCCGGTTTTGCGGCCGCCCAGCTCGTGGGTCCGACTCTGTTGATTCTTGGCGTGTTCAGCTACTTCGCGGCTTTCGACGCCAAACGGGTCGGGGGGACGGTGGTCGCGGCAGGCGCGGCCTTGTGGGTCGTCTACATCTTCACGCCGGCCGCCGGTGTGATCACGATCGTGCTCGAGAACACCCTGCTGTTCGGCAGCGTGATCGTCGGTCTCTCACGTCCCGCCCGCTTCAAGGCCATCGGCGGCTCGGCGTACTACGGCCTCATCGCCATACTGGTGGTCGGCGTCGCCGCGGCCGTGAACTGGTTGCGCTTCATAGGCCTGCCGCCTGACGCCTCTCCGCCTGTTGCGCCGTGGCTCGGAACGACCGCAGTCAACCTGTGTGTGGTGTTCTTCTGTGTCTCACTCGAGCACTCCGCAGCGACGCGACGGCTGCTTCGTCGCGAAGCCGAACTCGAGGAATACCGGGGCCGGCTGGAATCCCTCGTCGCGCAGCGGACGGACGAACTCGTCCGCGCGAACCAGGCCAAGAGCGAGTTCCTCGCGGCGATGAGCCACGAACTTCGTACCCCGCTCAACTCGGTGATCGGATTCTCCGGCCTGCTCGGCCAGCAGCGGCACGACCCGCTTTCCGAGGAGCAACTCATGCAGGTCGAACTCATCGGAAGCGCGGGCCGACATCTGCTCGAGCTCGTGGAGCAGATCCTCGAGTTCTCACAAGCCGAGGACGGGATGCTCGACGTGGAGCCACGTGATTTCGACCTGGTGACGCTGGTCGAGAGCGTGGTGAACATGATCCGCCCGATCGCCGACGAGAGGGGCCTCGCGCTTGCCGTGCAGGTCGCTCCGGGCTGTGAGCGGATGTACTCTGATCCCCTGCGTGTGCAGCAACTGCTGCTCACGATCCTTGGGAACGCCGTCAAGTTCACGGAGACCGGCGAGGTCGGGATCGACGTCGCCGAGTGCGAGGGCGATGCCATCCGTTTCGAGGTCAGCGACACCGGCGTGGGCATGACCGACGGGGAACTGAGTCGCGTCTTCGAGGAGTTCTATCAGGCCCCCAAGCAGGATGGCACGAAGCACAGCGGCACCGGACTCGGGCTGAGCGTCGCCTTGCGGCTCGCCCAGATGCTCGGCGGTCGCATCGAGGCCGAGTCGTCGCACGGAGTGGGCTCTGTGTTCAGGCTCGTGTTGCCGCGCCGCTACGCACGACAGGCGTAGCACCTGAGTGCCACGCCTGTCGGTCAGGGTCGTGCTCACATGCACGCCCGGGCGTGCGTCGTGTCTATCGGTAGCCCAGCTTGCGCGCGACCGTCCACGGGCGCCAGCCGCGGGATGCATGCATCCGCTTGGCTATCTCGGCGTTGAACACCGGGTTGAATATCTTGTACTCGCCGACCTTCGGGGTGGCGTAGGTCACTGTGGCGCCCCGATAGTAGCCCATACCCACGCCCGCAGGCGCACCGTTGGCATACACTCGGACCTTGCCGTACAGGTAGTCGGTCGCCTTGGTGCCCGTGGTACCCGGCTTCTGATACCAGCCGTAGCCGGTTCCCAGGTAGGCGCCGTTCTCGTATTTCCGTACGTTGCCGAACCTCCACGGGCGCTCCTGCAGGGTGTAATGGTCGCGAGTCTTGGCGTTGGCCAACTCGGCGGCGGTCCACCTGCCGTACGCTGCCTTGCCGTTGTAGATCTGGAAGAGACCCGAGCACGACTTGTTGCGGTCGTTCGTCGGGTTCATGCCGCTCTCTCCCGCGGAGACCATGATGGCCTGACGCACCAGCGTGCGGTCCGCCGGTGTCGAATATCTCCAGCCGGCGCGGACCAGAGCCATCTGGACCACGTGGGCCTGTGCGGGTCGAGCGGCGACGTACTGGCTGATCCGCGAGCTGTACGAGCCCGCGAAGGCCGGGGTCGCGGTCGCGAGCACGCCGGCGAGTGCCAGTGCCACAACGGTCAATAGGCGTTTACTCATGCAGTTCCTCCTAGTACGGGGACAAGTACCGCCGCCGCGGGCACACAAGGGCAATAGGATGCCCGAGGGATGTGTGCGCGGATGGTGAATGCGGCGACGTGCGCGTCTCGCTTGGAGAGGCGCGGGCGCTCCGGATGATCCGGGCGCATGCGATATGCCGTTTCTCAGTGCTCGGTCACCGGTCAGGCGTTGGCCTTCGAGGCTACGGTTCAGGCCGCAGCAGCGGCCGTATCGGTTCGGGCGGTGTCACTGCGCTTCGTGGGCAGTGGCGACCTGTGTTCCCGGGCACGGCGTTGAACTATAGCACAGAGCATGCCACCGGCGTGCAAGCCGGGTCCGTGACACGGTTCTTCAGGCGAGGAGCGGATGGAGTCCTCGCAGTTCAGAGATAGTGCGCAAGGTGAGGCTCTGCGCTTCGTCCTGAATCGCGCGCTCGGGGGGCTCGACGCGCTCCGGCCACGAGCTGACCGGTTCGTCGCACAGTATCGCGAAGGCCGTCGCCCACATCCTCGGTACCACCACGCGGTACTCGTAGCCGCCACCTCCGGTGAGCACGATGCGCCCGCCGCACAGGTCGTCGGCCAACGTCACGAGGTGCGAGATGGCACGCGCGTAGCCGTCGACGGTCAGGTCGAGGTGGGTCAGCGGATCTTCCCGGTGTGCATCGGCGCCTCCCTGGACGAACAGGATGTCCGGCGAGAACCGCTCGAGCGCCGGTGCGACGACCTGCGTGAGCACCAGTTCATAGCACGTGTCTCCGGCGAACGGCGGTAGCGGGACGTTGAGTGCGAAGCCCGTGCCCGCTCCGGTGCCTATATCGCGTGTGGCCCCCGTGCCAGGGTAGAGGTACCTGCCCGATTCGTGTATGGAGAGCGTGAGCACGTCCGACCGCTCGTCGAATGCCTCCTGCACGCCGTCGCCGTGGTGCGCGTCGATGTCGACGTAGGCCACGCGCAGCCCCGCGTGCTCGCGTGTGGCCCGCTCGATCGCGACAGCACAATCGTTGTAGACACAGAACCCGGCCACCCGGGACCGGTGGGCGTGGTGAAGGCCGCCCGCCGGGCTCATCGTTCGGACCGTTTCGCCCGCCAGTACCGCCTGCATCGCCGCGACGGTGCCGCCCACAGCGAGCGCGGCGGCTTCGTGCATACCCGGGAACGCCGGCGTGTCTCCCGGCCCGATCCCGAAATGGGTCGCGAGTTCCGCGGCCGGCCGCGCCTCGTCGCCTGGATGCCCTGCGGACCCGGCCGCTCGGACCGCATCGATCAATGCGCGGTCATGGACCATCCGCAGCAGGTCGTCGTCGGCCGGAGGGCAGCTGAGGAGCATCGCTCGCCGCACATCCCGGGTCCCACGCGTTTCGACGACCAGCCCCTGGTCGCGGATGAGCTCGACCGCCGAGGAGAACCGTTCCGGTCGCATGGGGTGCGGCTCGGGGAAGCGATAGGCGGTCATCGCATCGTCGTATGCGAGGGCCACCCGCATGCTATTCGTCCCTGACGAACTCGACATCCGCCGTGATCTGGACGATGTCGCCGATCACGAACCCCGCCACGTTCTCGAGCGCGGGGTGCCATAGCAGTCCGAACGCGCTTCGGGATACGCGGGCCGAGACCTCGTAGCTCATGCGCTCGGTGCCGTCCAGGTCGCGAGCGCGGCCCTCGAGTGTCGCGGTAACCTCGATTGGTGCCGTCACGCCGCGGACGGTCAGGTCCCCCCGCAGGACCGCACTGTCTTCGGTCCTGTCGAGGATCTCGGAGCCGCTGAACTCGATCCTCGGATGTCGCTCGGCGTCCAGGAAACGCGGGCTGGTCGCCTCGGCGTCCAGTGCGGGGTCTCCGGTGCTCAGGCCCGATGCGGCGATCGACATCCAGATCGTGGGAGCCGGGGTGCCATCCGCGTCGAGCTCCATGCGGCCGTCCCACTCGGAGAAGCGTCCCTTGACCGTGGCATCGCCGAGGTTCGGGATGGAGAAGGTCACCGATGAGAACACCGGGTCGATCTTCCAGGGATCCATGACGCTCCTTGCGTGTCGGGTGCGTTCGGATGGCTATCGCGGATTCGTCCTCTCGGATGACGCATGTATCACCATACGGTACGCTCGCCTGTAGGAGAAACCCCCTGACGTGCCGAAATCAGAGATGGTGGACGCGCGGGTGGAGGAGAGGGAATGTCGAATCCGAGTGAGGTCCTGCGACTGGCGATCGCGCTGGCGATGTTGCCCATCGCGGTCTCGTTGACCAGGCAGGTCAGGCGGTCTGATGGTCGGTTGTTCTACGGCGTGGCCGTGAGCGCCATATACCTGTCTATGATGATGTCGGTGATCGAGGAATCTCCGGGCATGCCGCAGGCGCTTCTGAACAACTTGCAGCACTGGGGGTACGGCATCGCGGGCGTGTTCGCCGCCGTCGGCGCGTACCAGACGCGTGCCGGCGCGCTCAGGGACAGGGCGGGAATCTGATGGTCGCGGCCGCATATGGGGACTTCCTGGGACTTGCGAGCTTCGGGCTGGGGATCGCGTTCCTTGCGACCGCGCCGTCCAGTTCCGAGACGGTGTTCGACAAATGGACGAAGGGCTTCTCGATCGCTTCGCTGGCGGTGTTCGTCTGCGTGCTCGCGATCGACGTCACCTCCTACTTCGCGCTCAACGAGCGGCTCGAGTCACTGGAGGGCTACATCGAGATGCTCTTTCCGGTGTTGGCTGTGCTGGCGATCTTCTCAGCGCACCGCCAGCAGCAGTTGCTCGATCTGCGAGGGGCCCAGCGTGCGCTCAGGAGTTCGTTCGACATGATGCTCACGATCGTCGACGGAGCGCCTGCGGGGATCGTGCTGCTCGACGATCTGGGGCGCATCTCCTTCGCGAACGAGGTCGCCAAAGACGTGCTCGATCTTGTCGAGGACCCGACGACGGGCGCTATCTCCACGCCGGGCTGGTCTGTGGTCGAGTCGGGTCGCGACAATGCGGATGCGAGACTGGACTTCTCAGGCGTCGCACATGCGCTCGTCGAGCGTGTGGTGCCGCTCTCGCTCACGTGGCCGAACGGATGGCGCATCGAACTCCGCATGTCGGGCGCCGCTCTTGCGGACTCCGCGGGCGGCGGCGGCGGGATCGTCGCGAGCTTCGAACGCCCACAGATGCGCTAGGCGTCTTCCAGCAGTGTCGCGGCGTAGAGCGCGTGTCCGGCGAGCGCGGGTACGGCGCGCGCGGCCCGCTCGAACTGCCGGAGCACGCGAGAGGACTCCTCGGCGTACCCGGGCTTGCCGAGGAGCCGGGACAGCAGCGCACCGTTCTCGGCATACATCGCCGCCCCTGACGGCACGGCCGCGTCGGCCTGGTCGACCGGTACGAGGGGGAGCGTCGATGTGCCCGCGGAGGCGAGCATGCGCCCGTCGGCGCCGAAGCGCTTGCCCGCGTCACGATGCAGGCGCTCAGCGGTCTTCATGAGCTCCTTGCGTCCGGTGGCCCGCCACGCGGCGATGCATGCGCCGGTGAGCGCGGCGGCATCCTCGAGCAGCCGCACCTTGCTGACCGACTCGTCGTCGAGGGCGTGCCGGACGCCCGCGCCCGCGACGGCGGTGCGCAGCAGGTGCTCGAGCGTCGAGACTCCGCTCGACAGCAGGTCATCCGAGCCGAACGTCGCGCCCGATTCGATCAGCCCGCGCGCCGCGAACGCGTTCCAGCTCACGATGGTGTTCTCGATGCGGGCAGGCTGCGGACGCGAAGCGCGTACCCGGGCGAGCTTCGCTACGACCGCGTCGACCGCGTCGGCGTCGGGTTCCGGGACACCGCGGCGCACAAGGACCTGCGGGCGTCCGGGCTCCGCATCGCCCGCGTCGAGCCCGAGCGCCCGCCGTGCGGTCTCACGCTCGCCTTGGTCGAGCACGGCGAGAAGCTCCTCGGCGGTCCACAGGTAGGTCCCGCCCTCGACGTGGTCGGTCTCGGCGTCGAGCGAGGAGTAGAACCCGCCTTCGGGCCGCGCAAGACGTGTGTGCAGGAACTCCGCGGTCTGGCGCGCCGCCCGCCCATAGCGGGCTTGGGGGGCAAGTTCGTGGAGGGCGGCGAGCGTCGAGAGTAGGAGGCCCTGGTCGTAGAGCATCTTCTCGAAGTGAGGCAGGGTCCACGACTCGTCGGTCGCGTACCTGAACAACCCGCCCTCGGCCTGATCGTAGATGCCGCCACCGAGCATGGTGTCGATCCAGCGCCGGACCATCGCCAGTGCGTCGGGCGCGCCGGTCAGGCGGTGGTAGCCGAGCAGGAACGTGCACGCCGGCGCCTGCGGGAACTTGGGAGCGGAGCCGATCCCGCCGTGAGCAGTGTCCTCGGCACGCAGGATCTCGGATGCGGCCTCGTCGATCAGCGCGCGGTCGAGGGGCGCACCGACCGTCTCGTACGAGGACTTGAGGTAGGCGAGCGCCTCGTTCGCGGTGGCGATCGTGTCGGCCTTCTCGAGCTTCCATGCGCGCAGCACCGCATCGAGGACGCCGGGCAGGTCCGGCATCCGGGGGTCCGCGGACTGGCGGGGGAAGTACGTCCCGCCAAAGAACGGGACGCCTTCCGGGGTGGCGAAGACCGTGAGCGGCCATCCTCCCGAGCCCGTCGTCGCGGTGACGAAGGACATGTATAGCGCGTCGAGGTCGGGGCGCAGCTCGCGGTCGATCTTGACCGGCACGAAGTGGCGGTTGATGAACCCGGCGAGGTCGGCGTCCATGAACGATTCGCGCTGCATCACATGACACCAGTGGCAGGACTGGTAGCCGATGGAGATCAGAAGCGGCCGATCGAGCCGTTGCGCGCGTCCGAGCGCGACGCTGCCCCACGGGCGCCATTTCACGGGGTCGTGGGCGTGCGCCGCCAGGTACGGGGAGCGGGAGTCGCGCAGGCGGTTGGTCGGCCGCTCGGCCGGCGGCTGTTCGTGTTCGGATCCGTGCGGCATCTCGTCGTCCCTCCCCGTCATACCTGCCGAGGAGTGTACCCGAGAGCGGTACGCGTCCCTAGCGGTTGGGCGAGATCGGCTCGTCGGTGCTCTGAAGGTGCTGAATCTCCTCGGGGAGCGCGCCCGTTCGGCCGATCAGGCGGTCCACCGCACCGGCTTCGCGCCATGAGAGCGCCGCGGTCAGCGTCGCGATCAGGCCACCCGCGATCATGACCGCCTGCACGCCGAAGCGCCCGGCGAGGGCGGGCGCGAAGCCCAGCGGCAACAGTTCGCCGACACGGCGATGCACCTCGGATGCCCCCACGACGCGTCCGACGACCTCGGGAGGGGAGTCGCGGTGGATGAGCGTGCGCAGCAGGGGTTCCATCAGGCCGATGACCGCCGCCCAGAACAGCGCGCCGACAGCGATGATCCGCAGGTCCGAGGACCCGACGTAGAGCGCCGTCCCCATGCCGACAAGCCCCACTGTGAGTGCGAGACCGCGTGCCGAGAACAACCGACGCGGCATCCGCGGCAGTAGCGCGGCGCCGATGATGAAGCCGAGGCCGAACATGGAGTTCATCCACCCCAGCGTCTCGACGCTCGTGCCCACGACGTCACGGAAGAACAGAGGCTCGAGCGCGCCGAACGCGCCGAACGCGAGCCAGACGAGCGAGCCGCTCAGCACGTAGTAGCGCAAGGGGCGGTACCGGTAGACGGTTCGCAGGCCCTCGGAGAACTCGGCGAAGGGATGCTTGTCGGCCGCCGCCGCGCGCTCCGGCATGCGTACGTCGACCTTCCAGACCATCGCGGCCGCGACGAGTGAGGTGACCGCGTCGAGAACGAACACCCAGTCGACGGTCGCGTAGCGCACGAGCAGCGCGCCCATCGCGGGGCCCACCGCGAACGCCATGGAGGCGCCGCCTTCGATCCATGCGTTGATCCTCTCGAGAGGCAGGTCGGTATTCTTGAGGAACGGCGCAAAGGAACCGCTCGCCGTGACCACCGGCGCGCCAACGAACGCCCACACGCCCACCAGCGCGGTGAGCTGGTTCATGTCACGGGCGAGCGCGACCGCGAGAGCGGCGGGCACGAACAGGACCTCGAAGGTCGCGAGAACCCTGCGAGGACCCCAACGGTCCACGAGGGCGCCGGCCATGAAGCTGCCGATGATCGAGCTCACAGCGACCGTGAACATGAGCAACGCGAGTTGTGAAGCGTTGGCGGAGAGTTGGAACGCGGCCTTGCCCCAGATCCCGACGAAGAACGCGGCCTCGCTTCCGGCGCGTGACAGGAAGCGCGCACCGACGATCCGGTACAGGTCGCTCCGCCCGGAGCCCTGCTCGGGGGCGTGTGTGTCAGTTGTTCTCGACATCTGGTCCTCGTGATGTGTCTCAGGCGGTGGTTCAGAAGTGCATGGGGTGACCGGCAGAATGCATACGGTAGCACAGTCCAGCACGGGTCCGGCATGCGGAGCGGAGCGGGCTACTCCGGCCGGTCGGCTACCTCGGCCCGGTCACGACCGAGGTCCTTGGCCCGGTACAACGCGGCGTCCGCCCGGGCCAGCAGGACGTCGATACGCTCGTCGCCGGGGTGCGCCTCGGCGATCCCGGCACTCGCGGTCAGCGCCAGCGCCTCGTCGCAGCCGATCGGCCGGGAGCGGAGGTGCTCCAGGACGCGGAACGCCAGACCGTAGGCCGTCTGAGCGTCGGTCCCCGGACTGACGATGAGGAACTCCTCGCCGCCGATCCGCCCGAACACGTCGTAGGCTCGTACCGTGTCGCGGGTCCGCGTCACGAATTCCTGCAGTGCGCAGTCGCCGGCCGCATGGCCGTAGGTGTCGTTGATCCGCTTGAAGTTGTCCAGGTCGAGCATCACGACACTGAGCGCCGAGCCGTCGCGGCGCGCGCGTTCGAGTTCCTCGGCGAGGCGGGCGAGCGTCGCGCCCCGGTTGAGCACGCCGGTGAGAGCGTCGGTGATCGCGGCGGTTTCGAGCCGGGTGTTGGCGTGCTCGATGCGCTGTTGCATCCTGTTCGTCAGGTAGAACATCACGAGCAGAGACAGGCTCAGGGTGAGCGCGCCGAGTGCGGCCAGGGCCACTCCGGCCCGTCTGAGTTGCGAGTCGGTCTCGTGCATCGGGATGTTCACGGTGACGGCGCCTCCGGTGTCTCCGACCTTGTAGCCTTGGTCGCGGTGACACTCCAGACAGCTCTCGTCTACGCGCAGGCGCTCGGCGTAGCGGTACGTGCGCTGGCCGTCGAGCAGGTCGATCCCGTCCACGGTCGTTTCGCCGTCCATGATGCGCGAAAGGGCGGCGCTCTCCCATTCGTCGGGGGCGTTGGTCGGGTTCAGGAAGTCGAGCGCGGTGAGATGGAACCACACGCCACGGTGCGTGTGTGAGATCTCCGAGATCTCGCGGGTCATGGTGGAATGGTTGCGCAACGTGAGGATCTGCCCGTCGACCGTTTCGATGTCCGCGGGGATCCCGAGATCCTCCAGATAGGGGTTGCTCTCCACGCCCGGCCCCTTGAGGACCCAAACGCCCCCGTTCGAGGCGTTCCAGGTCCGGGTGTCCAGCACGAGCGAGGCGTAGGACGCGGCCTGATTGCGCACGGAATCGAGCAGGAAGGTGCGCGTGAGGAGGTAGATGCCGCCGAAGGCGAGGAGCGTGTAGAGGGCCACCAGGATCGTCATCTGGACCCTGAACAGCAAGACCCCCGCGGGTCGGCCGTCGGTGATGTGGACTGTTGACCCCGGTGCGTCCATTGCTGCCCTTCCCCGCGCACGGGCGGCGCCCTCAGGGACAGGGTATCACGCAGGGTACGGCCGGTCCCATCGGGGTCGGCAGAGGGGAGAGAGCTGCGATCGCCGGCTCACTGCGATTCGGCGGCCCGGTTCAAGGCGAGATCGAAGCGCCTGCGGCGCTGCTCATGCTCGTTGCTCACGTACAGGTCGGCCGCGGCGTCCGCGGCGCGTTCGGCGAGTTCGGCCCGATCGTCCTTGCGAGGAGGTGCTGCCTGCGCTTCATCCTGTGCGGCGTGAGGCCCGGCGTCCTCGATGGCCATCGACGTCCCCCCATATCATCGACTGCGGCAAGTGCCAGAGTTCTATACCCCGTGGCAGGGTTTCGAACGCGACCGTTTGCCGGATTTCCTGCCGAGGAGCCGCGACACCCCGCGCGCGACGTCATCGGCACGCTCCTCGGCGGTCAGAAGAGGTCCCCGAGCCCCGCCATCGTCTCGGCCGCGTACTCGAGATGCCAGTCCTCGAGTGAGAGGTACAGCGTGGGGTTGAACACGAGTCCCATCGCCTGGACCAGATCGATGACGCTGCCCAGCAGGTGGTCGCTCGCGATGATGTGGTCCATGAGGGCCGGAGTCACGAAATCGCCCTTGACGGGTACGGGAGTCCAGAAGAACTTGTGCCCGTCATGCATGACGATGAGGTCGAGGACGAGGTTGCCGGCCGTCGTGATCACGAGGTCGTAGCCGTCCGGCAGGGTCTTCTTGAAGACCGCGAGGTGCTTCTCCATCCCGGCCACCCGCATGAGCGTCTGTTCGTCGACAGCCATGGGGAACGGCGACGCGGGAAGCGCCTTGATCGCTTCGCGCATGTTCACGGCGGCGGTGAGGTCCTTCTCGGGCACGTGTTTGAGAAGGAGGTCGAGGGCGATGTTGGCCTCGACGACGGACGTCGCGTTGAGGAGTATCCGGTAGAGATACTTCGTGTCAGGCGTGTAGTGCTGACGTATGCGCGTCAGCGTCTGTGCGGTCGTTATCACGTCGTGCCCCTGTGTTCTCGGTGGTGCCGTTGCCCCTCGGTCAGTGTATCGGTCCGCCCGCGGCTCACCGTGAGCACGACCCGACCAGCGGGAGAACGGGGTGGACCAAGGGCCCCGGAGTCAGGTTGCACAGTGAGTCAGCGCACAGAAGCCGGCATGATCCGGGTCCCGGACCGGCCGGCGAGCGCCGCTTCGAGGTCGCCACTCGGACACAGGATGCTGGTGCATCCGCAGGTGAGCGCCGCGTGTGCGGCTGCGGCCACCTTGGGCCCGACGGTGCCGCGCTCGAATCGGCCCTCGGCGGCCGCGCGGGCGGCGTCCTCGGCACTCAGATCGCGGATGACACGCGCGTCCGGCGTGCCCCATGCCTCGTACAGGGCGTCACTCTCCATGAGGATCGCGAAGATGTCGGCGCGCATCGCGCACGCCAGCAACGCGCCCGCCCAGTCCTTATCCACGACCGCGTCACAGCCCGAGAGGCGGCCTGTGTCATCGATGGTCACGGGAACGCCTCCGCCACCGGCCGCGATCACGATCGTCCCGCTCTCGCTCAGCCGGAGCGCGGCATCCGCTTCGACTATCCTGATCGGCCTCGGGGATGCGACCACCCGTCGCCATCCGCGCCCCGGGAACTCGCGTACGCTCCAGCCGCGCGTCTGCCCGGCCTGCGAGGCCTGCAGTGCGGTCATGTAGCGCCCGATGGGCTTGTCGGGGTCGGCGAACGCCGGGTCGTCGGGATCGACCACCGTCTGCGTGACGATCGTGACGGCGGTTCCCGGTACGCCGAGGAGCGCCAGGTTGTTCTGGAGCGCCTGCTGCAGCATGAGTCCGAGGCCGCCCTCGGAGTCCGCTCCCGCGATGTAGAGCGGCATCGGCGGTATCGTGTCGCTTGCGGCCTCCCCGCGCATCACGATGTTGCCTACCACCGGCCCGTTGCCGTGGGTGAGCAGGACGCGGTGCCCGGCCCGGGCCAGTCGTGCGATCTCGGCTGTGGCCTCCTCGGCATGCGCGAACTGCTGCTCGATCGTGCCCGCCTCGCCGGCGCGGACGATGGCGTTGCCGCCGAGCGCGACGACGATGCGGAGCGGTGCGGATGTCGGCGCCTGCGTCATCACGCCTCCTCGGCGAGAAGGCCGCATGCGGCCACGAAACGGTCGACCACGTCATCGAGGCCGTGGCCGTCCGTGTCTTGGACCTCGTAGAGCGCCCGCAGGTGCGGTGCGTCGATCCGGATGAGGCGGGCCAGGTCGATCGGGGTGCCGATGACCACGGCGTCGCACGGGACGGCGGCGATCGTCGCAGCGAGGTCGGCGAGTTGCTGCGCCGAGTAGCCCACCGCCGGCAGCACCTCGGTCAGGTGCGGGTAGACCTCGAACGCCTGGCGGATGAGTCCGACTGCGTACGGCCGTGGGTCGACGAGCGTGGCTCCCGCGCGCCTGGCGGCAAGCGCTCCGGCGCCCCACGCCATACCGCCGTGGGTGACGGTCGGACCGTCCTCGACCGCCAGCACGCGCAGGCCGGCGAGCGACGGTCCGTCCGCGAGGGTGACGGCCGAGACCGTTCGGAGCACGAGGGCGTCAGGGTTGTGTTCGGCCGCGGCGGCTTCGAGCGCGGCGACCTGTTCGGGGCTCGCGCTGTCCACCTTGGTGATGACGAGTACGTCGGCGCGCAGGAAGTTGGCCTCGCCGGGGTGGTAGAGCCGCTCGTGCCCGGCGCGCAGGGGGTCGAGTGCGACGATCTCGAGGTCGGAGTGTATGAACGGCATGTCGTTGTTGCCGCCGTCCCAGATGATCACATCCGCTTCCTTCTCGGCCTCGCGCAGGATGGCGGCATAGTCCACGCCCGCGTACACGACGACGCCCTGTTCCACGAGATGCTCGTACTCCTCGCGCTCCTCGATCGTGCAGCCGTAGCGGTCGAGATCCTCGATGCTCGCGTACCGCTCGACGGCCATGCGCCCCAGATCGCGATAGGGCATCGGGTGGCGGATGTCGACGGCGGTCACGCCGCGCTCTGCAAGCCTGCGCCAGATGCGCTTGGATATGCCGCTCTTGCCCACACCGGTGCGCACCGCGCACACCGAGATGACGGGCACCTCCGAGGGCAGCATGCTCGCCTCGGGGCCCGGGAGCTCGAAGTCCGCGCCGCACGCGAGCACGAGCGACGCCTTGTGCATGAGGTCGGTGTGCGAGATGTCGCTGTAGGCGAACACGACCCGCTCCACGCCCTCCTCGGCTATGAGCGCCGCAAGCTCGCTCTCGGCGACGATGGGGATGCCGTCGGGGTACAGCGGCCCCGCGAGCTCGGGCGGGAAGAGGCGGCCGTCGATCCCGGGGATCTGGGTCGCCGTGAATGCGACCACCCGGGTCCCCGGGTCGCTCGCGAACCGCGTCAGGAACACGTGGAAGTCACGGCCCGCCGCTCCCATGATCACGATTCGAGTGGGTGACGATGTCATCGGATGCCGCCTCTCGCGTGGGTGCTCGCTGTCGAACATGTATAGGATTCCCCTATCCCTGCATAGCATGCGGACGACCTTCGCCTGCGGTATCGTGTTCGTGCGGGCCGGCGGGCCCGAGCCGATAAGGATCCGGGGGACTGAGATGCCGGTTCGCGTCGTCACCGACTCCACCTCATACATACCGAAGCAGACCGCCGAGAAACTCGGCATCACCGTCGTCTCGCTCGGCGTCGTCTTCGGGGACGAGGCCTTCCGCGAGCTCGATGTCGAGGACCGCTGGTTCTACGAGAAGATGGCCGTCTCGCCCAAGATCCCGACGTCCTCACAGCCCTCACCTGCCGAGATGCGCGCCGCGTTCGAGGCGGGGGTGCTCGCGGGAGACCCCGTGGTGGGCGTGTTCATCTCCTCGGACATGAGCGGGACGCTTGCCTCGGCCGAGCTCGTGGCCGAGGAGCTGCGTCGCGAGCATCCCGGAGCCGACATCCGCATCGTCGACTCACGCTCGAACTCGATGCAGCTCGGTTTCGCGGCCATCGCGGCGGCGAAGACGGCGGCGGCCGGGCAGGACGCCGAGGCCTGCGTGCGAGCTGCCGAGGAGACCATCCTGCGGACGCGCTACCTGTTCACGCCGCTGACCCTGGACTACCTGCGCAAGGGCGGTCGCATCGGGGGAGCGTCGGCCCTGCTCGGCACGCTGTTGCAGATCCGGCCGATACTCACGGTCGAGGAGGGCCGCACGCAGGTCTTTGACAAGGTGCGGACGCGCAAACGCGCCTTCGAACGGATCGTGGAGGCGTTCGCGGCCGACGTCGCCGCGGCGGGGCTTACCGACATCGCCGTGCACCACATCGACGATCCCGTCGAAGGCGAGATGCTCGCCAGGATGGCGGAGCCGATCGCCGGTCGCGAGGTCCCCATCATCACCATCGGGCCGGTGATCGGGCTGCACGTCGGCCCCGGCACCGCCGCGCTCGTATACCGTACGCGCGACCCGCTGAGGTCCGCGCCCTGACCTGGAGGAACCACGCATGAGAGTCGTCGCAATCAACGGATCGGCACGCAAGGACGGCAACACCTCACGGCTCGTGGAGGCCGTGTTCGAGCCGCTGCGGGCGGTCGGTCACCAGTGCGAGCAGATCCAGCTTGCGGCGCGCAAGGTGCAGGGCTGCACCGCGTGCCGTGCCTGCTACAAGCATCAGGACCGGCAGTGTCACGGGCGGGACGACTTCGGAAACGAGGTCATCGCCGCGCTCGCCGACGCAGATGCGATCATCCTGGCGTCCCCGGTCTACTTCGCCGACGTGAGTGCGGAGATGAAGGCGGTCATCGACCGCGCCGGGTACGTGGCGCGCGCCAACGGCAACATGTTCGCGCGCAGGCCGGCGGCATCCCTTGCCGCGGTGCGACGTGCGGGCGCGATCCACACGCTCGACACCATGAACCACCTGTTCCTCATCGGTGAGATGGTCGTGGTCGGATCGAGCTACTGGAATCTCGGAGTGGGCGGCGGCGTCGGTGAGGTCGAAAGCGACGCCGAGGGCCTCGGGACCATGAAGCGGCTCGGCGAGAACATGGCCTGGCTGCTGGGCAAGCTCGGCTCGTAGGTCCGCGTGGAGCCGGAGGCGATCGCGCGCGATCTCGAGGCGCTCGCGGCGCGCGACCGGGAGGTCCTCGCCGGGGTGGCCGCGCGCCTGTTCCCGGGGGCGGGCGTGGCGGTCGAGCATATCGGCGGTGCCGTCGCGGTCTCGGGCGGTGAGGCCATCGGGGTCTCGAGCATCGACGGCCTCGACCCGACACGCCCGCTTTCCGCCGAGGAGAGTTCCCGCGTGCGCGCCTTCCTCGATCGTGCGGGGAGCGGCCGCGTCGAAGTGAGTATCCCGGCCGACTCCTCGGCGGGTCTGCGCATCGGCCTCGAAGCCCTCGGGCTCGTTCACGCCGAGTTCGAGGACGTCTTCGTGATGCCCCTTGACGACCGGGATGCCGTCAGCGCACCGAGTGCGAGCGGTGATGCGGGGGCGATCGCGGGCTACGAGATCGGCGAGGCGGGGCCGGCGGATGCAGAGACCTGGGCGCGGCTAGTCGCGACCGCGTTCAGCGACGGTCACGAGCCGCCCGAAGTCGACCTGCGCTTCGCACGCGCCATGGTCCGGGTGCCACATGTCCGCCTGTTCTGGGCTCTCCGGGGATCCGAGCCGGTCGCGGCGGGGGAGTTGCGGACCTCAGGCGGCATCGCGTGGCTCTCCGCCGACGGGACGCTGCCGGCGCACCGCGGTCGGGGGCTGCAGGCTGCGCTGCAGAGCGCGCGCATCGAAGCGGGCCGCCTGGCGGGATGCACGCTCGCGGTCACCGAGGCCGCGCCCGGCACCGCGTCGCACCGGAACGCCGTGCGCTCGGGGTTCCGACCGGCGTACCGGCGACTGCTGCTCTCCCGTTCACCCCGCTGAGCACGGGGTATCATGCCTCTGGGAGTATGCGACGCCGCGCACGCGGCATGAGGGAGGCTCGATGATCCGGCCCGGTGACACGATCGGCTTTGTGGGAACGGGCGTGATGGGCGCTTCGATGGCCGGTCACCTGATGCGCGCCGGCTATGAGCTTCGCGTGCACAACCGCACGCGTGCTCGTGCCGATGAGCTCGTGGTGGCGGGTGCGACCTGGTGCGACACGCCTGCCGAGACGGCCGAAGGCGCTGCCGCGGTGATCACCATCGTGGGCTATCCTGCCGACGTCGAGCAGGTCTATCTCGGCGACGGCGGTCTTGTGGGAGCCGCCCGCCCGGGATGCGTGCTCATCGACATGACGACCTCCTCGCCGGTCCTCGCACGCCGGATCGACGCCGCATGCGTCGCCCGGGGCCTGTTCGCGCTCGACGCGCCCGTCTCGGGCGGGGACATCGGGGCCCGGGAAGCGCGGCTCACCATCATGGTCGGCGGCTCGGACGAGGCGTTCGCGAAGGCCGAGGAGTTGCTGCGCGTCATGGGCCCCAACGTCGTGTTGCAGGGCGGCCCCGGCGCCGGGCAGCACACCAAGATGTGCAACCAGATCGCGATCGCGTCGACCATGGTCGGCGCGTGCGAGGCGCTCGCATACGCCGAGGCCGCAGGGCTCGAGCCCTCGCGTGTACTCGAGAGCATCGGCGCGGGTGCGGCGGGGAGCTGGACGCTTACCAACCTCGTGCCGCGGATGATCGCCGGCGATATGGCGCCCGGCTTCTACGTGCGGCACTTCCTCAAGGACATGCGTATAGCCCTCGATTCCGCCGAGGAGATGGGCATCGACCTACCCGGCCTCACGCTCGCTCACGAGCTGTACGACCGGCTCTCGGAGTCGGGCGGCGCCGATCTCGGCACGCAGGCGCTCATCGGTCTGTACCGGTCCGGCGCCCGAGGCGCGTGACGGTGGTGCCGGACCCCGAACGCATCCTGCGGTTCCCCGAGGGCTTCGTGTGGGGCGCGGGCATCTCCGCGCACCAGGTCGAGGGCGACAACCGCCACAACGACTGGTGGGCCTTCGAGCAACAGGGCAAGGTCGAGCGCGGTGACACGTCCGGCCGAGCCACCGATCATTACCACCGCTTCGATGAGGACTTCGCGCTGGCCGAGGAACTCGGGCTTGGCGCGGTCAAGATCTCCATCGAGTGGTCGCGCATCGAGAAGGAGCGGGGCGTCTACGATGCCGAGGAGATCGCGCACTACGTCGAGGTCGTGCGTTCGGCGAGGTCCCACGGGCTCTCGCCGTATGTCGCGCTGCACCACTTCACGAGCCCGCACTGGCTCGGATCGTACGGATGGTGGGAGGGCGCCTCGACACCCGGCATCTTCGCCGAGTACGTCCGCGCCGTCGTGCCGGCGCTCGCGCCGTGGGTCGACACCTGGATCACCATCAACGAACCGATGCTCCTCGCAAGCGCGGGTTACCTGTTCGGGCTATGGCCGCCCGAGCGCACCGGCTGGTCCACCGCGCTCCGTGTGGCCGCGAACCTCGTGCGCGCCCACCGCGCGGCCTATGACGTGATCCACGAACTCGACCCGGTATGCCGCGTGGGGCCGGCCGTCAACGTCACGGCGCTGAAGCATCCCGGTCGTCCGACGCTCAAGGACAGGCTCCTCGGCGGGTGGGTGGACTGGCTCGCGAACCACTACTTCATCGACAAGGTCAAAGACCGCTCCGACTTCGTGGGGGTCCAGTACTACACGCGCGCCACCGTGCAGCAACTGCTCGCCGGCGACCCGCTGGCGCTGCCGACGGGGATGCGTCCGCTGCCCAAGACCGACATGGGCTGGGAGATCTATCCGAAGGGCCTGTACTACACCGTCAGGAGCGCGGCGAAGCGCTGCGGCAAGCCGATCATCGTCACCGAGAACGGCATAGCGGACGCTCAGGACATGCGACGCGAGGAGTTCATCGTCGCACACCTCGCATGGCTCCACAGGGCGATCGAGGAGGGTTGCGACGTGCGCGGGTACCTCCACTGGGCGCTCACCGACAACTTCGAGTGGCGCGAGGGTTTCGCGCCGCGGTTCGGGCTCGCGGCCGTCGACTACGACACCCTCGAGCGCACGTTGCGTCCGAGCGCGCGGTCCTACGAGCGGATCTGTCGCGAGAACTCCGTGACGGTACCCGCCGAGGAGTAGCGCGTCCGGCTGATTCTGGTACGCTCGGCGGGAACGCACACAAGGGGGAGTGATCGATGGACGCTGTGCTCATGGTGGTGGGGGCCGTGCTCGGGATCGGCGGGGGCGCGGGAGTCGGGTTCGCGCTCGGGCGCTTCGTTGCCCCCAAGGCCGCCTGGTGGTTCTGGACCGCCGCGGTCCTGCTCGCGATCGCCGGTGTCGGCATCGCGTTTCTGGGACTTCAGGTCGGCACCGATGCCCTGTTCGTCGCCGGTGTCGGCGTCATCGGCGGCGGCTTGACCGGTGTGAAGTACGGCGCGCACAGGGTGCCGCTGATCGCCGGTTCCTGAACCCGGGGAGTTCATCCCACTCGCACCCGGCGTTCACGCCGAGTTCAAACCTACGCGCGATATTCGGTGTGTGCCTGTTTTGGCACCGATCGCACGGAGGTGTACGACATGAAGAGAAGCAAGGCGTTCGCACTGGCCGCCGCCGCGCTTGCCGCCGGACTCATCCTCGGGTCCCTGAGCATCGCTTCGGCCGCTCCGACCACAGATCCCGCCACAGGCGAGCCGCTCGGCTACGGCCTGCGCATGGGTATCGCCATCCGCGACGCGGGCGGCAGGATGGTCGACATCCTGGCGGACCTCACGGGCCTGTCGGTCGACGACATCCATGACCGTCGCGTCGAGGGCGAGTCGGTCTCCGACATCGCGAAGTCGGAGGGCGTCGATCCCGACACCGTGGTGGACAAGGCGCTCCAGACCCGCGAATCCATCCTTGATGCCAAGGTTGCGGACGGGACCATCACCGAGCAGACCAAGACCGAGATCCTCGAGCGCATGTCAGACCGTCTGAACGACCGCGTTGATTCCGCGGAACTCGGCGGTCGTGGCGGCGGCATGGGCGGCGGCATGGGTGGCGGTCGCGGCGCCGGTCGCGGCGCAGGCCTGCGCGATGGTTCGTGCCTGGATACGACGCAGTAGATTTCTCGGGACAGACCCGTAACCGCCGGTATCTCGGCGGCGTTACGGTGAAGTAGGGGACGCCACCCTGCCTTTCGATCGACCCGCCTGCCCATGCGGGTCGATCGGCTGTTCCGGGCGATGTGTGCCGGGCAGCGTCGTTGCGCGTCCTGCCTGCGCTGCTCCGGCTACTCGCCCAGGACCTTGATCACGAGCCGCTTGTCGCGAGCGCCGTCGAATTCGCAGTAGAAGATGGCCTGCCAGGGCCCCAGGTCGAGTCGTCCCGCCGTCACCGGCACGATCACCTGGTGGTGTACGAGCAGGTTCTTGAGGTGCGCGTCGCCGTTGTCCTCGCCCGAGCGATGGTGGCGGTAGTCGCCCGGATCGGGAATCAGGTCCCTGGCGGTGTCGTTGGCAGGCGACTTCCATGAGGGGGGCGCGAGTTTGTCGAGCCACTCGAGAACGTCTTCCTGGAGACCCGGCTCGTCATCGTTGATCCAGACCGCCGAGGTGATGTGCATGGCTGAGACGATCGCCATGCCTTCGGCGATGCCGGCTTCCTCGACCGCGTTCTGCACATCTGATGTGATGCGCACGAACTCCCGGCGACCCGGTGCGCGGAACGTCTTGTAGACGGTGTGCGATTTCATCGGTACTCGATGCCGAGCATCTCGCAGAGGCGCTCGGGCCTGAAATCCACGCAAACGGCTTCACCGCACTCGAACGTGGGTGTGTGCAGCCTGCCCTCGTTGTGGGCGGCCGCCTTGGCGCGCATCTGCGGGTCCTCGGACACGTCGATCTCGACGTAGTCGATACCGCGGGAATCGAGCCAGGCGCGCGCCGCACGGCAGTCGCCGCACCACGGTGTGCAGTACATGTAGAGCGTCTCGGTATCCATCAAGGCTCCTCGGCCGGGGTCGTCGCTGACGAGAACGTACCCCATCCGCGCCATCGCGGACGGGTGCGGGGTCACCAGTAGCATCCGTCCTCGACCGCCGAGGCGCCGTCCGGCGTCTCGGCTGTGGACGGACGGATCCAGTGTTCGTTGAACAGGGGCGCGATCGTGTCCGCGTACTCCAGTTCCCAGCGCCTGCCCCTGATGCCGAACAGGAGTTGTGTCGCTCCGCCCAGGTGCACCGCCTGTCTGCCCATTCGCTTCACGAATGCGCCGAGCGACAATCCGTACGCGCCCGCGCCGATGAGGGCGATGTCGAACTCGAGCTCCCCGATGCGTTCGCAGGTGTGTTCGAGTGCGGTCGGCCAGTCGGGAAAGCCCGTGCTCGTACCCGCGATCGACTGTACCGGCATGAGAGTGATCAGCTCGAACGCGGGAAGAACGGCGGGGTCGTCGAAGAGCACCGTCCGGTTCTGCAGGTACTGGCGCTCGATGCTCTCGGCGAAGGGGTGGATGACGAGCACCCTGCGTCCGGCAAGCTCGCTCGACCAGGGGCTCGCGTGGCACATGGCGTTGAGCGCGTTCAGTTCCACGAGCGTCGCATCGGGACAGTGCGACGCGAGCAGGCGCGGTTCGCCTCGGTTGAACCATACCGCCATCACATCGGCTTCGGTCAGTCCGTCGAGGTAGATCTCCGCGAACCGGTCCAGGGTCGCGTCGTCTCCCGGGAACACGCCCGCGTTGACGGTCATGAGTTCGCGTGTGTACGCCGGATAGGACGGCCGAGGCCACGGCAGTCTCCGCCAGCGCGACGCGAAACTCGCGCACCAGGTCTCGGAAAGCCCCAGGCGGGCCACGAGGCACGGGTCACCGGCTGCGAGGGTCTCTCGTACGGCGTGGTTGCCCGCGTCGTCCCACAGGACGGGCGCGTGATAGGCGCCCTCGCCGGGTACGCGCCCGTAGCGGATGGTCTCGGGGAGCGTGCCCAGGCGCGCTCTCAGCCACGCTCTCATCCTCTCGACTCCGTATCCTCGGCGGTTGTGTGTCATCATCATAAGCAGGGAAGACACTCCCGTGGGGGATTTCCGGAGACAAGGTCAGGTGGTACAGGGTGGCCGAAGAAGCGCACTCGCTCGCGGTCTTTATCGATTTCGAGAACCTCGCGTTGGGCGCCGAGCAGTCGGGCGGCCGTCGCGGGCGGTCCAAGAGCACGGTCGCGACCCCGCTCGACATGAAGCGCGTACTCGAGCGCCTCGTTGAGAAGGGCAAGATCGTCGCCAAGAAGGCGTACGCGGACTGGGGCCGCTTCCAGGCCTACGTCACGCCGTTGCACGAACTGGGCATCGAGCTCGTTGAGATCCCGGAGCGTGGCATGACCGGCAAGAACTCCGCCGACATCAAGCTCGTGGTCGACGCGATGGACATGAGTCACGCCAAGGAGCACATCGACACCTTCGTCATCGTCTCGGGCGACAGCGATTTCACTCCGCTCGTGGGCAAGCTCAAGGAGAACGGCAAGAGCGTCATCGGTCTCGGGATGAAGGACTCCACCTCCGACCTGCTTGCGACCAACTGCGACGAGTTCATCTACTACGAGGACCTCGGCGCACCCGCCGGCGCCCCGAACGTGCCCTCGACGGTGCCCAAGAAGAAGCGCGCGGCCTTCCAGCTCCTGTTCGAGACGATCGAGGCGCTGCAGCGCGAGAACGTCGAGGTCATGCACTCGTCGCTCGTCAAGGACACCATCAAGCGCAAGCAGCCCTCGTTCACGGAGTCGGGTGCGGGCTATCGATCGTTCACGCAGATGCTCGAAGACGCCCAGAACCTCGGGTACCTCACGCTGCGCAAGGACTCCCGCTCAGGCACCTACGTGGTCGAAGGATTCGCCTCCGAGAAGTGAGCGCGGTACCATATGCACTGTGACGCATATCGCCAAGTCGCGCGGCGGATGCGCCGATAACCGAATAGTCGATGCAGCTCCCGTGCGAAAGACGAGACATGACGGCACGGAACCACACCACCATACGCAGCAGGCGCGCGCTCGCGACCGTTCTGGTCGCTCTTCTCGTGTTCTCCTTGACGACCCCCGCATACGGCATCTCGCGTTCGACGATCGTCGCGCGTGGCCGCTCGTGGGTCGACCGGCATGTTCCCTACAGCCAGAGCGCCAGCTTCGAGGGCTACCGGACCGATTGCTCCGGCTTCCTCTCGATGTCGTGGGCCCTGGCGCGCAACGGCGTGCCGTACTCGCCGTCGACCGCCGAGCTCGACGCTCCGGGCCTCGTGCGATCCATCACCAAGGAGGAACTGCAGCCAGGGGACATGATCCTGCGCCCCAAAGACCAGCCGGGTGCGGCATACGGGCACGCGGTGCTCTTCGTCGGTTGGGCGAACCCGGAACACACCAAGTACATCGCCTACCACCAGAGCAGCTCGGGCGCGGGGGCTGTGATGGCGACGATCACCTACCCGTTCTGGGGGGAGACCGGTTTCGCGCCGTATCGGTATCTGGGTGTCGACGACGACTACCTCGACGCCATCGCACCGGTCTACGGGCAGTCCCGTTTCGAGACGGCGGTCCAGTCCTCGTGGACCGGTTTCCCCGATGTCGGCGACGCGCGGGCGGTGGTGCTCGCCACCGGACGCAACTGGCCCGACGCCCTCGGTGGAGCGGCGCTCGCGGGTGCTGTCGACGGGCCGGTGCTGCTCACCGAGCCTGACTCGCTCCCCGACGCCGTGCGTGCGGAGATCGACCGGCTCGACGTCCCCAAGGTCTACATCCTCGGCGGCGGATCCTCGGTCTCGACCGCGGTCGCCGAGGCGGTCGACGCGATCCCGGGTGTGAGCATCCAGCGCATAGGCGGCGCAGATCGCTGGGAGACGGCGGCTTTGGTGGCCGAGGAGACGCGCGTGCGACTCCTCGCATCCGGGCGCTCGCTCGACGGCGTGTACGTGGCGACGGGGCGTGACTTCCCGGACGCGTTGGCCGCCTCGCCCGCGGCGTTCGTCACAGGCAGGCCGATCCTGCTCACCGAGCCCTCGCGTCTGCCCACGACGACCGCCGAGGCCATCGCGTCTCTGAAGGTCACGCACGCGTGGGTCATCGGCGGAGAGAGCGCGGTCGGGACGACCGCGACAGCCGGGATCGAGGGACTCGGCGTTGGAGTCGAGCGCATCGCGGGCACGAGCCGCTACGACACAGCGCTGAAGTTGGCGGCACACGGCGAGGACCTCGGGCTTTCGTGGAGCGATCTCGGGATCGCGACCGGCGTCTCGTACGCCGACGCGCTCGCTGGCGGGGTCGCCCAGGGAGCCGCAGGCTCTCTGCTCGTCCTCACGCCGGGCGGCTGGCTCGACTCCGGGGTCGCGGGCGCCATCAGCACGCATCGCGCCGAGATCGGCAAGGTCCGCTGCTACGGCGGCACCGCTGCGGTGGGAGACGCGGCGCGTGCCCAGATAGCCTCGGCCGTCCGCGGACGGTAGCCCGTGTGCTAGGGTGTCGCCCATGAGCCACCCGCACGCATTCTTCGCCCCGTGTCCCCTCGGCCTGGAGTCGCTTCTGGCCGAGGAACTGCGCGCGCTCGGCGCCGCCGAGGTCAGGGCCGCGCGTGCGGGAGTCTCGTTCGCAGGCGATCTCGAGGTGGCGTACCGTGCGTGCCTGTGGTCCCGGCTTGCGGCGCGCGTGCTCCTGCGCATCGCCGAGGTGCCGGCCGCCGATACCGACGAGCTTTACGCCTCGGTGTTCGCGCTGCCCTGGGAGGACCACGTCGACGTGGACGGCACCATCGCCGTGGAGTTCACCGCGTCGCGTTCACCCATCACTCACACGAAGTACGGGGCGCTCAAGGTCAAAGACGCCATCGTCGACCGGTTCCGCGAGCGCGAAGGGCGGCGTCCGAACGTGGACCGGGACGTCCCCGACCTACGGATCAACGTCGCGGCGCGGTCGCGCAGCGCGGTGGTGAGCATCGACCTGTCCGGCGAGGCACTGCATCGCCGCGGCTACCGGGAGCAGGGGATGCAGGTCGGTGCGCCGCTCAAGGAGAACCTCGCCGCGGCCGTGTTGCTGTTCGCGGGCTGGCCTGCCCAAGCAGCTGCGGGCGCGGGGCTGCTCGACCCGATGTGCGGTTCGGGCACGCTGGCGATCGAGGCGGCGCTCATGGCCACCGACACCGCGCCGGGTATCCTGCGGTCGTACTGGGGTTTCGACGGCTGGTCTGGTCATGACGCCGCACTCTGGGACGGCCTGCTGGCCGAGGCCGACCGGCGTGCCGAGGAGGGCCGCGCCGCGTGCCTGCCGATCCGCGGGCGCGACCTCGACCCCCGCGCGGTATCGCTCGCGCTCGGCTGCGTGAAGCGGGCGGGCCTCTCGGGCCTCGTCGAGATCGAGCAGGCCGATGCGCGTGAGATCGTCCCGTTCGGAGAGGTCCCGGGGCTTGTGGTGATGAACCCGCCCTACGGCGTGCGTCTTTCCGACTCCGAGGGCGCGAGCGACCTGTATGGTGCGGTCGGCGCGGTTCTGCGCGAGCGGTTCGTGGGCTGGAAGGTCGCGACCATCACCGCCGAGGACTCGCCTGCAGCCGCGTTCGGGTTGCCGGTCGACGCCTCGCACGAGGTGTTCAACGGCGCGATCGCGTCGCGGGTGAGCGTGATGCATGTGGGCGCGAGTGCGGCCGCGGGCGAGCGCGCAGCGGATACACGCACTGCAGAAGCCCGGACCGGCGCGCTCGGTGCTGCGGATACGCGGACCGCAGAAGACTCCATGTTCGCCAATCGGCTGCGCAAGAACGCCAAGCGGCTCGGCAAATGGGCGCGCAAGGCGGGCGTGAGCTGCTACCGCGTTTACGACGCCGACATGCCCGAGTATTCGGCGGCGGTCGACCTGTACGAGGGTGCCGGTCCCGACGAGGGGCGACGCTGGCTGCACCTCGCCGAGTACGCGCCGCCGCGCAGCATCGATCCTGCGGCAGCCGAGCGCAGGCTCGCCGAGATCGTCGCGACCGCCCCGCTCGTGCTCGACGTGCGCCCCGAGGACGTCTTCCTCAAGGTCCGCCGGAAGCAGAAGGGGACCGACCAATACACGAGGCAGGACCGCCGCGCCGAGCTCCACACCGTGGCCGAGGACGGGCTTCTCTTCGCGGTGAACCTGACGGACTACCTCGACACCGGGTTGTTCCTCGACCACCGCCCGACGCGCGCGATGATCCGCGCTCAGGCGCAAGGTGCACGGTTCCTGAACCTGTTCGCCTATACGGGCGCTGCCACGGTCTACGCCGCGGCGGGGGGAGCCGCGCACACGCTCACGGTCGACATGTCCTCGACCTACCTCGAATGGGCCGAGCGCAACATGCGCCAGAACGGCATGGCGGGCCCCGAGCACGAGCGGCTTCGCGCCGACGTGATGGCCTGGGTCGACACCGACGATGCGCGAAATCGCGGGCCGTTCGACCTGATCTTCTGCGACCCGCCGAGCTTCTCGAACTCCAAGCGCATGGAGGGCAGCTTCGACGTCCAGCGCGACCATGTGACCCTGCTCGGTCGCGTCGGCGCGCTGCTCGCCCCCGACGGCCTCATCGTGTTCTCGAACAACCTGCGGAGCTTCGAGATGGACCACGAGGGGCTCGCGGGGGTCGGACTCGCGGCCACCGACGTCACACCCGGCACCATCCCCGAGGACTTCGCGCGGAATCCCCGGATCCACAACACCTGGCGGGTGCGGCGTGCATAGCCGAGGAGCCGCCCGCACGCAGGGCGCGTCCCGCGTGCCCGAGCCGGTCGAGGTCCCCGCGTCCGGCTCCCTTCCCGCTTACACGGTCCGCGTAAGCGCGCGGGCGCGTCGCGTGCGCCTGACGGTCTCGGCCCGCGACGGCCTCGTGGTGACCCTGCCCCGCGGTCTCGCGGCTCGCGAGGCGGCGCGCGCGGTGGCGGCCCGCCGCGAGTGGGCGCTCGCTCATCTCGCGGCCGTCTCGTCGCGGCGGGCCGCCCTCACGGCCCCACCCGAGGCTCGGCTCCCGGAGACGATCGTGCTCCGCGCGCTTTCCGCCCGCTACGCCGTCGAGTATCGCGAGAGCGCCTCGGGCGGGGCCGTGCGCGTGCGCGCCAGCGGCGCCACGCTCCATGTGGGCGGCTCGGCCTCCGACCCCGAGGCCCGGCTCGCGGCCTTGCGCCGCTGGCGCGACCGCACCGCGCGCAGTGCGCTGGCGGCGCTGCTGCGGGAGTGCTCCTCGGCCACCGGGATCGCATATGCGCGCCTGAGCGTGCGAGGCCAGCGGACCCGGTGGGGGAGCTGCTCGGCGAGCGGCACGATCTCCCTGCACCGCAACCTCGTGTTCCTGCCGCCCGAACTCGCCCGCTACGTGGTGCTCCACGAGCTCGCGCACGTCGCCGAGCGCGGGCACGGCGAGCGGTTCTGGCGGCACCTCGCTTCGCTGGAGCCCGACGCCCGCGCGTTGCGCGCGCGCATGCGTGACGCGGGTGAGTTCGTTCCCGCGTGGGCCGATGAGTAGCCGCCGGGCTCCTCGCATCCTCGTCGGCGCCGGTGTCGCATCGGCGCTGCTCGCCGTGGCGCTCCTCGCGCTTCCGGCGCTCGTCGCGTGCGCGCACTCGGAGGCTGTCGTGAGGTTCGAGGGCGTGACCGCGCGCCCGCTCGTGGCCGACGACCCGCTCGAGCGTTCGACGGGCCTGCAGGGCCACAGTGCGGCCGACGCGTCACGAGGCATGCTCTTCGTCTGGAGCGAGGACGGTACGCGCGTGTTCGCTGAGAAGGACGTCGCCTACGCGCTCGATCTGGTGTTCATCGACGGGCAGGGACGCGTCGTCGACATCGCATCGATGGCTCCCGACGGGCCCCGCGAGGCCTCGAGCGCCAACCCCGCGCGCTACGTCCTCGAGATCGAGGCCGGTTGGGCCGCCGACCACGCCATCGGTATCGGAGATGCTGCCGAGGTACTCCTCGGCAGGTGACGGTCCGCTGTGGCGCCGAACCCCGGCGTGTCGTAGAATGTCCTTTCCGCATGAGCAGGACCCGGCCGTGGAAGTGGGGCGAACACGGCTGCGGCCATGTACGCCCGGGCTCCGCGTCCGGCTCGCTACACCATCTAGGAGGTTCGAGTTGCCCGGAACGAACGACCACGACGCCATCAAGGCGCTGCCCATCGAGACCGTCATGGGTGCGTGCGAGATCAAGATCGACGACACGACGCTGCGCGACGGCGAACAGACCGCGGGCGTCGTGTTCAGCAATGCGGAGAAGGTCAAGATCGCGCGCATGCTCGACGAGGTCGGCGTGCACCAGATCGAGTCCGGCATCCCGGTGATGGGCGGCGACGAGGCCGAGGTCATCGCTGAGATCGCGAGCCTGGGGCTTCGAGCCTCGGTGCTCGGCTGGAACCGCGCGAACGTCGCCGACATCAAGACCTCGATCGATTGCGGGGTCGACGCGGTGGCGATCTCGCTCGCCACGAGCGACATCCACATCAAGACCAAGCTGCAGAAGGACCGCGCCTGGGTCCTCGATACGATCCGTGAGAGCGTCGCCTACGCCAAGAGCAACGGCGTGTACGTCTCCGTGAACGCCGAGGACGCGAGCCGCACCGAGATGGAGTTCCTCATCGAGTACGCCTTGGCGGCCAAGGCCGAGGGCGCCGACCGGATGCGCTTCTGCGACACCATCGGCGTGCTCGGCCCGTTCCGCACCTACAAGGTCATCAAGGAACTCATCGAGGCGACCGGGCTCGAGATCGAGATGCACACGCACAACGACTTCGGGATGGCCGTCGCCAACGCCATGGCGGGCATCCACGCCGGCGCCACCTGGGTCAACGTGACCGTCGGCGGTCTCGGTGAGCGTGCCGGCAACGCTGCGCTCGAGGAGGTCGTGATGGCCCTCAAGTACATCGAGGACGTCGACCTGGGCTTCGACACCAGGCGCTTCCGCGAGATGGGCGAGTTCGTGGCGGAGGCCGCAGGCCGCACCATCCCGGTGTGGAAGTCGGTCATCGGCACCAACATGTTCGCGCACGAGAGCGGCATCCACGCCGACGGCGTCATCAAGAACCCGCACACCTACGAGGTGTTCAGTCCCGACGAGGTCGGCCTCGAGCGTCAGATCGTCGTCGGAAAACACTCGGGCTCACGCACGCTCGAGATGAAGTTCGAGGAGTACGGGCTCGAGCTCTCGCGTGACGAGGCGGTCGCACTTCTGCCGCTCGTGCGCACCAAGGCCGTCCAGATCAAGCGGCCGCTGTTCGACAAGGAGCTCGTGGAACTCTACAACGCGATGCGCGCCGGCGAGCTCGGCTAGCCTGCGCGACGGCAAGAAGGAAGGGTGAGGACGATTTCGGGAAAGACGATCGCCGAGAAGATCTTCTCGGCACACTCGGGTACCGACGCTCACGCCGGCGACATAGTCGTGGCCGACGTGGATTTCGTAATGGGTCAGGACGGCACCTCGCCGCTCGCGATCCGCGCGCTCGAGCGCATGGGCGTCGAGGAGGTCTTCGACCCGGCCAAGGTGGCCGTGGTCATGGACCACAGTTCCCCGAGCCCGCTCGAAGGCGTCTCCGCGCTCCACACCATGATGCGCGAGTTCGGCAAGAAGACCGGCGCCAAGGTCTACGACGTCGGTGAGGGTGTGTGCCACCAGCTCATCCCCGAGAACGGCCACGTCGTTCCGGGCGATCTGATGGTCGGCTGCGACTCCCATACCTGCACCTACGGTGCCCTGAACGTCTTCTCGACGGGTGTCGGCAGCACGGACGGCGCCGCCGCCATGGCCTCGGGCAAGCTCTGGTTCAAGGTGCCCGACACCATGAAGGTGACCTACGAGGGAGCCTTGCAGCCGGGCGTGTTCTCCAAGGACCTGATCCTGTACCTCGCCGGCCAGATCGGTGTGGACGGCGCGACGTATGAGGCCATCGAGTTCCACGGCCCGGTCATCGACGAGTTGTCCGTCGAGGCGCGCATGACGATCTCCAACATGGCCATCGAGGTCGGCGCGAAGGCGGGCCTCATGAACGCCGACGAGAAGACGCTCGCCTGGTTCGCGGGCCGCGGCGAGAAGACCCCGGCCCCGCAGACGCCCGACGCCGACGCGGTCTACGCCAAGGAACTCACGCTCGACGCGAACGTCATAGGCCCGCAGATCGCCAAGCCGCACGCGGTCGACAACGTCTCGCCCATCGAGGAGGTCGAGGGCACCCCGATCGCCGAGGGCGTCCTGGGCACGTGCACCAACGGCCGCCTCGAGGACCTCGCGATCGCCGCCTCGATCCTCAAAGGGCGCCGCGTGCATCCCGACGTCCGCTTCATCGTCGCTCCGGCGTCGCGCCGCATCCTGCTCGACGCGATAGAGGCCGGCTACATCCAGACGCTCGTCGAGGCCGGCGCCGCACTCGTCACGCCGGGCTGCGGCCCGTGCGTCGGCACCCACAACGGCGTCCCGTCCGACGGCGAGAACGTCATCTCCACGGCCAACCGCAACTTCAAGGGCCGCATGGGCAATAGCAACTCGTTCATATACCTCGGGAGCCCGGCCACCGTGGCCGCGTCCGTCATCGAGGGCAAGATAACGGACCCGCGCCCGTATTTCGGGTAGAGACCGAAGGTACGCCGAGGAACACAGGAGAGACGCGAAGATGGAACTGCGCGCCAAGGCCTTCAAGTACGGTGACGACATCAACACCGACTACATCATCAGTGGCAAGTACAAGTTCAAGTCCGCGGACATGGAGGGCATGGCCGTCCATGCCATGGAGGAGCTCGACCCTCACTACTATGAGAAGGTCAAGCCCGAGGGCGGCTTCCTTGTGGCCGGCAAGAACTTCGGCATGGGCTCGAGTCGCGAGCAGGCTCCACTCGTGCTCATCCACAGCAACACCAAGGCGGTGCTCGCCAAGAGTTTCGCGCGCATCTTCTACCGCAACGCGATCAACACGGGCCTGCCCGTCATCGAGTGCGACACCGATCTGATCGACGAGGGTGACGAGCTCATCGCCGATCTCCAGGCCGGCGTGCTGCGCAACGTCACCAAGGGCACCGAGATCGAGTTCCCGGCCCTGCCGCCGGTCATGGCCCAGCTCCTCGCAGACGGCGGGCTGGTCGAGCACTTCCGCAAGCACGGTGGCTTCAACCTGTAGGGAGAGTGACGCGCATATGAGCGCGGACAAGACAGCTGCAAAGCCGATCGACTCGAGCGGACGCCTTGTGGGCGATCGCGACGAGATCCTCGAGTCCGCCCTCAGGGGCAAGCGCGCGCTCCAGGCGGTGTTCGACGCGCTCGCGGGCGACGACCGCTCCCAGCGTCCGCTCGCCGCACGGGTCATCCATGCCATCGCGACCAAGAAGCCGGAGATCCTCAAGGACCGGGGCGTAGAGCTCGCCGACGCGCTCGACCGGCCCGAGGCGCAGACGCGCTGGGAAGTCCTCGGCACGCTCGAGAAGATGGTCGCGATCGATGCGCGCGTCGTGGACAAGGCGATCGTCCCGACCTCGAGCGCGCTTCATGACGCCGAGTCGGGCGTGGTCCGTCTCGCGGCGTTCCGCCTGCTGTGCGCGTACGGCGCGACGACCGCCAAGCGCGCCGAGAAGGTCTGGCCGCTGCTCGACGAGGCGATGCGCGTGTACCACGGCGACCCCGAGTTCCCGAACATGCTCTCGGGCTTCTACCGCTTCATGCAGGGGGCGGCGGATGATTCCATCAAGCTTGCCGCCGCGGAGCGGATGCTCTTCGACGCCGAGCACGCCAAGGGACTCATAGGCAGGCGCGCCAAGCAGATAGTGGCGTGCGCCCCCAAGAAGCGCGGACGCAAGAAGCCTGCGGCGCCTGCGTCGTAGTCCGAAGCCCTGCAGAAAGCCTCGCGGCGGACTTCGCTCCGCGCGATCGACGTACACATCACGACCAGGAGGTTCGATTCTTCGCATGGCCAAGCACACAGTCACGCTCATCCCCGGGGACGGTATCGGTCCCGAGCTCACAACCGCCATGACCCGCGTGGTCGAATCGACCGGCGTCGACATCGAGTGGGAGATCGCCGAGGCGGGTTCCGACCAGATCGACAAGTACGGCACCCCGTTGCCCGAGTCGACGCTGGACTCGATCCGCAAGAACAAGGTCGCCATCAAGGGCCCGATCACGACCCCGGTCGGCACGGGCTTCCGCAGCGTCAACGTCGCGATCCGCAAGGAGCTCGACCTGTACGCCTGTCTGCGCCCGGCGTTCACGATCCCGGGCTCGGGCGCGCGCTATGACGATATCGACATCGTCATCGTCCGCGAGAACACCGAGGACCTCTACGCGGGCATCGAGTTCGAGGAAGGCACCCAGGACGCCGCCGACCTCATCAAGTTCGCCGCCGACCGCGGCGCCGGCATCATCCGTCCCGACTCGGGTCTGTCCCTCAAGCCCATCTCGATCACCGGCACCGAGCGGATCGTGCGCTACGCGTTCGACTACGCGATCGCCAACGGCCGCAAGAAGGTCACCGCCGTGCATAAGGCCAACATCCTCAAGATGAGCGACGGGCTGTTCCTGAAGGTCGCGCGGCAGGTGGCCGAGGAGTACAAGGACTCCGGTATCGAGTTCGAGGACTACATCGTCGACGCCACCTGCATGCAGCTCGTGCTGCACCCCGAGTGGTGGGACGTGCTCGTGCTTCCGAACCTGTACGGCGACATCGTCTCCGACCTCTCGGCCGGGCTCATCGGCGGTCTCGGTATCGCGATGGGCGCCAACATCGGCGCCGAGTGTGCGGTCTTCGAGCCGGTCCACGGTTCGGCGCCCAAGTACGCCGGCAAGGACATGGCCAATCCCACCGCCGAGATCCTCTCCGCGATGCTCATGCTCAAGCACCTCGGCGAGACCGAGGCCTCCGAGCGCGTGCTCGCGGCCGTGCGCGAGGTCATCGGCAAGGGCGAGAAGGTCACCTACGACGTCAAGCGCAGCAACACCGGAAGCACCGACGGCGCGGTCGGCACCCAGGCCTACGCCGATGCGTTGATCGAGGTCATCACCCGCTAGGTCCGCCGATCGCCGAGGAGTGTCCGTGGAAGACCGCGTCGACATCCCCGAATCGTTCTGGGAGCGCCTCGTCGCCGACAAGCGCAAGCTCGCGTATGTCGTCGGCGGGGCGCTTCTCGTCATCGTGCTGCTCGTGATCGCGGGTGTACGTCTGCTCGGCGCGAGCGGGCCGGAAACCCCTTGGCCTGTTGCCGGCTCGGACATCCCCTCGGCCGAGGAGCCGTCCACCGAGTCCTCCTCGACCGAGACCTCCCAGACCCCTTCACCCGCCCAGGAGCAGACCGCCGCACCTTCGACGGGCGGGTCGACGGAGAAGGGCTCGATCGGCGAGGTCGTCCGGCAGCCCTGGATCGCGTATCGCCTCGACGGTGCCATCTGGGTCGCTCGTGAGGATGGCAAGGACGCCAAGAAGCTGGCGAGTGCCGAGCACGGCGCGTTCGCACTCTCGCCGGATGCGGGCACCCTCGCCTACGTCGACACGGCGAGCAAGCGGTTGTCGCTCGTCGACGTGTCGAGCGGCAAGTCCGTCTCAGTCGGTACCGCCGAGGACGCCGATCTGTGCTGGGCGCCCGGGTCGCAGTTCCTCACCTACACCGCGAAGTCACCGGCGCGCTACGAGGTGCGCAAGGTCCTGCGTGACGGGCGAGGAGACGGTGCGCTCGCACCCGGTCATTCTCCGAGGGTCTCTCCCGGTGGTTCCGGCTTCGCCTGGATCGCGGATACGGCGTTCGGGCAGCCGGGATACGCGAGCACGCGTATGTTTGAGAGCGCCGCCCCGTCGCGGTACACCGCGCAGACGGCCACCGAGATCGCATTCGGGGTCGACGGGGTGGTGATGGTCGTCGAGAGCGCGCCGGGTTCTTCGCGCATCCTCACAGCCAAGCACGATCCGGCGCTTGCCATCGATTCTGCCGCCGTGCGCGAGGTGGTGGGCAAGCCTGCGGGATCCCGTCCGGGTTCGTACGCGCACCTGTGCGCATCACCTGGGACCTCCGGCGCCGGCGGTTCCTCGGCGGGCAGGTACCTCGCTTACGCCGAGGTCGGCGATGACGGGTACTCGCGCACCTACATATACGACTCCTCGACCGGACGCTCGGTGGCACTCTCGCTGCGCCGCGATACGTATCCGCTGTGCTGGAGTGCGGATGGCAGGCGGCTGTTCTTCGTGGAGGGCAACGCGTTCCAGGGTGAGCCGACGTCGGTGATGAAGGTGCTTCCCGACGGGATGGGGCGTGTGGTCGTCGTGGACGGCGGGGGACTGTGATCTCGGCGCAGGAGCCTGCGGGCTTGTGACGAATATCACTATTGACCCGTACCCGGGGTCGCGTTCATAATTCACGAGTGTCCTGCGGCCCTCGAGGGGGGAGCCGCAGGCCGATCCGACGCAGAGAACCGTCGTCCGCAAGACTGGGCGCCTGGACGACGGGGAGCGAGTGGCGCAACCGGCTGATCGAGTTCGGCCGGTTTTTCATTTTCCGCGAGGAAGCACCGACCGCCGAACGGGCCCAAGGGGGCCCACCCTCCGTGTGTGCCTGGGCATAGGAAGAGGTGGCGGTCCGCATGCGAGTGCGAATCTCGTTCGTCGTCGTGTTGTGCGCGTTTCTGTTCGCAGGATGGGTCGGCGTGGCCAGCGCGCAGCCGACGCCGCCGTTCGACACCAACGCCGAGTGCCTTGAGTGCCACGACGTCGCACTCGACGGTCCCGCGTTCAGCAAGGTCGATTTCGGCGTCGGGTCGGTCGATTACACCGCCTGCGCCAAGTGCCATCAGAACCTTCCGGATCTCGTGTTGTACGCCGGGAAGTATGAGGCCACCCATTACCACTTCGGGTACCTCTACTGCACTGACTGCCACAACGGGAACGACGCCTTCGCGTTCGTGGTCCCGCCGGGTTCGCCGCGCAAGCCGGGCTATCTGTACTCGTCCCCGCTCGGCTTCTTCGCCACCGCCGAGTCCCTGCTCGCGGGGCCGGACGCGATCCACAAGTTCCATGACGGCACAGGCTGGGTCGAGTCGACGTTCAACGCGGAGTATCCCGCGTGCTCCAAGTGCCACGCCGCAGCGGCATGCTCGACCTGCCACGTGGGCGCGGTCTCCCACACCGACCATGCGACACCGGCGTACTCGCCGGTCAGCTACAAGCAGGCCACGGGTACCTCCGTCGTCTACACCCCCTCGACCTGCGTCAACCTCTCCTGTCACGCCGTCGCGGCCGCGGGTACCGAGGCTTTCGTGCCGTCCTGTTCGGGGTGCCATCCCGTCCAGACCGATACCCACGGGTACGACAAAGTCGATCACGTCGCGGACGATACCGCGACGGACGGCGTCGCGTGCTCATCGTGTCATGCACTGGACCTATCGACCGAGCATGCCAAGCCGAGCTCGAGCTCAAATGCGGAGGGGTGTGCGACGTGTCATCCGGCCCCCCGGAACACGTTCGGCGCCTGGGACCAGTCGTGCGTGACCGGCGGCTGCCACACGACCGCCTCGAGCGCGCCGATGCACGCGGCCACGGGTACGGCTCACGCTGTCGTCACCGCGGGCGAGGTCTGCCTCGGGTGCCACGACGGCGCCGATCTCGGATCGGTGCACGCGGGTGCGGTCGACGACCAGGGTGCGACATCGTGCCTGGTGTGCCACACCCCGGCGGGAGCGCCTGAGACGGGCGATTGTACGGTGTGCCACTTCACGTTCGAGGGGCACTACGACGCGACGGTGCACGAGAGCACCTGGTCGCTGCAGACCTGCGGCGGAGCCGCGTGTCACACGACCAACGACCTCATGGGTGTCCACGCCGAGAAGAACCCGGCGTTCCAGTGCAACACCTGCCACAAGAGCGCCGATGCGAACGTTCTTGCTGCCATCAGTGGCGGAGCGACCGCCTGCGACGCGTGCCATACCGGCATCTCGCAGGAGCAAGGGCACCGTTCCGTCCACTGGGCCGCACCCCCGCTCGTGGGCGGAGATCCTCCCCAGCCCAACTACGCGTACTCGTTCGGCACGCAGGGCGGCACCCCCACGACCGAATGCGCCGGGTGCCACACCGGCAATCTCGTCGACGAGCACATGGGCGTGTACGAGAACGGTCAGTGGACCCGTCTGGCGCGGATCGACTCGGCCGGGCAGGCCCTTGACTGCGCCACGTGCCATGCTTCGCTCGATCCGCAGGTGGGTCTGGCGATCGCGACGGGTGACTCGCGCTGCGATGCCTGTCACGTCGTCCACGACACCATCCCGGCCACGCACGCGTCGACGTACGCCGACGAGCGTCCCATCGATTGCGCGGGATGTCATTCGGCCGACCTGAGTGTCGTCCACAGTGGCTCGGTGACCGCGACGACCCCGTCCGGTGCCGTCCTCACCGGCTGCGCCATCTGCCACGACTACACCGAGGGCGCACGCGGTGCGGAGGTCCAGGCGGCGATCGCGATCACCAACGACACGCGATGCACCGCGTGTCACGCCCAGTACCACAGCGGCTCCAGCAGCCACGAGGCCGTCTCCTCGGCGAGCCTGGCCGACTGCGGCCCGTGTCACGGCACGGGCGGTGAGGCGATCGACGTGCAGGCGGTGCATGCCGCTGCGCCCGGCGGCGCTTGCGCCGTGTGCCACGCGAACCCCGCGCGCGTGCCGGACCTCGGCAGTATGACCGCCGAGTGCGCGGGTTGCCACACGACCCAGGGCACCGACTATCACCGGGAGATGGCCGCCAAGCACCTGTCGACCGAGAGTGCGGCGTGCAACTCCTGCCATCACAGCAACCCGGACGTATCGAGCGTGCATCGTCTGCAAGGATGCCTGATCTGCCACAACGGCACCGTGGTGACCGAGGGCGTCACGGCGGCGTGCACCGACTGCCATCCGGAATCCGAACAGGGCACGAGCTACCATCTGACGCTCGAGGCGGCGCACGTTCCCGCCGACGCGAGCAGCGCGGAGTGTGCGCGCTGCCACCAGACGACCGACATCCGTGTGGTCCACGACACCTATTCCTGCGCGACCTGCCACACTGGTGCGTGCATGGACTGCCACGCGATGCACGGCGGCATGGGCGGCGGCTTCCTCCTACGTTCGACCGCGTGCGTGTCGTGTCATCCGGTCGCCGGCACGGACTATCACGTGTCGATGCCCTCAAAACATACGTTCACCGGGATGGACCCCGGCTGCACCGTCGACGGGTGCCACGCCGCGAACACGTTGCCTGAAGTACACGAGCCCTATCTGGCCAGGTATCCGCAGTACGAGGACACGTGCGCCCTGTGCCATCTGAACGTTGACCCGGAGCGGGTGGACTGGGCGAGCGCGAACGCGGACTGCTCCTCCTGTCACCAGGTGCACTCAGACCTCGGGGTCGCGCACACGGCGACCGCCAGCGGCGCCTGTGTGCGCTGCCACGACACAGCGGACGTACGCGAGTTGCACCCGGCGTGTTCCACCTGCCACAACGCCACGGTCGACACGTCGGGCACTGTGGACTGCGTGAACTGCCACGCGGACCAGGGCGTCGACTACCATGCCGGCATGGCCGCATCACACGTCGGTTTCACCTCGAGCGGCTGTGCGGGTACAGGCTGTCATCCGTCAGGCAACGTGGTCGACGCTCATGCGCGCTACGTCGGCGACGGCAAGCAGTTCTCGCAGTATCAGGACACATGCGCGCTGTGCCATTTGAACGAGGACCCCGATCGCATCGACTGGAACACGATTCCGGGAGCCACATGCGGCAACTGCCACGGCTGGCCGCACGATCGCCAGAAGCACACCGCTACCTCGACAGCGAGCCAGGAATGCGTCGCGTGTCACGAGACGAACTGGGTCATCGACGTCCACGGCATCGACATCGTCAACGACGCTTCGGAGGCCTACAAGTGCGACTGGTGCCACAACAACCCGGTCAAGGGCGATCTGACATGGGACAAGACGAGCAGTGACTGCGAGCAGTGTCATGACAAGTCACCCGCTTCGGGCAAGCACTACGACAGTGTCGTGCATACGGCCTCAGATGAGACCGGCTGCATCAACTGCCACTACCTCGAGATGGCGCCGGAGCACAACAAGCCGACCGCGGGCCCTGTCGACTGCGTGACGTGCCATGAGACCAAGGTCGATACCTTCACGGCTGCGTGGGACAAGACCTGCGCAGCGTGCCATGCGACGAAGCATCAGCAGATGCAGGCCAAGCACGCTTCCTCGAGTTCCGCATGCGGCGGAGTGGGCTGCCACGACATCTCCGACGTCTCCGACGTCCACAAGGGCGTCCAGGGTGGAGGCTGCAGGGTCTGCCACACCAGCCGGGACGAGTTGCCGGGTTCGACGGACTGCGCCTCGTGTCACGCCGGGTTCGGGGCCGACCACCACGAGCTCCACAACACCGCCGCCTCGGGTCCCGCCGGTTGCACGGGCTGCCACTTCGGCTACATCGATGACGAGCATGCCGCTCTGGGGCTCACCTGCGCGACGTGTCACGATTCCACCGACCCGGTCGTGCAGGGCGCGATCGCCGCGAGCGACGTGCGCTGCCTGACCTGCCATCCGGATTCCGCGCACAACGCGCAGCAGGCCTACGAGTTCGATGCCGGTAACGCCTCTCTGCACCGGACGGGCGCCGATAAGCCCGGCATGCGGTCCTCGTTCTCGGTCAAGGGCGCGAACTACACCATGAGCCTGCCGTCGGCCTCGAGCTTCCTCAGGACGGGGTACACCTACACCACCATGCTGACCTGCGATTCGTGCCACGCCTACAGCGGAGCGGCGGGTCCTCACGGGGCGACCATGCAGGTCAATCTGGACCCGGCCTACTCGGCCGACTGGACGACCGCCTACCTGTCGGGGAGCTCGACGGGCATGGCGCGCCCGGGCAACTCCACCGCCTCGGACGTCATCTGTGCCAAGTGCCATGATCTGCGTGGGAGTTCGTTCAGCAACAACGTCCATGACGAGGGCGACCACCAGGGGAGCAGCGACGGCAAGTGCGTCCTGTGCCATACGCGTATCCCGCACGGTTGGGGCCGTCCGCGTCTGCTCGGCGCGACGACCGACCCGCTCGCGTATCGCACGCTCTCCAATGGCCTGAGCAAGTTCAGGCTCCGCAACTACACGCCGAACGGCTGGAGCGAGTCCGACTGCAACGCCGCGTGCGGCAGCGGTGAGCACAGTGACACGATCAGCACGCCGTGGCCGAGCGTGATGGCCGCCACACCTCCCGGGATGGACGTCGCCAACCTCGCGGCGGGCAAGGTCTTCAGTGCGTCGAGGTATGTGAGCTCAACCTATGCACCGAGGCTGGCGGGCGATCAGGACACGGGGACGTGGTGGTGGTCGAACTCGCGAGGCGCCTCCACGGCGATCGAGTTCCTCCTCGTAGACCTGGAGTCCTCGGCAAGCGTCTCGAGCCTCGAGATCGAGTGGTCGGGAGACCTGTGGGCGCGCGACTACCGCATCTACACCTCCACGAACGGCTCGACCTGGACCCAGGTCTACTACACCACGAGCGGCACCAGCGGGATCAACGCGGTGAACTTCACGCCTCGCAGTGCCCGGTACGTGAAGGTCGAGTGTCGTCGCACGGGCACAGGCCGTTCGAACGGATACGGCATCGCGGAGCTTCGCGTCTACGAGTGAATCATCGTTCAGGGGGGCGTCATGACAGGACCCGGCGGCGACGCCGGGTCCTGTGCTGTCAGCGCTCGGTCACGCCGCGGGCGCCGGTTGTTGCCCGGTGACACGCACTGCCATATACTCCGAACCCAACCATTGAATATGGAATAGGCGTTGAAGGGGAGAAGTAGAGGCCAATCCTCGCTTCAGAGAGTCGGGATCAGGTGGAAACCCGGCGCAGGACGTCTCGAAACTGTCCCCTGAGCCACCCGGAAGAACGCTGTGGAGCTTTACTTGCGCGGACGACCTTCGCGAAGCTCCTCGGCAACTAGGCCGGGTCGGTGGCATCCGTTACCTGCCGTACGAGTGGACGCGCGTCTCTTCGGCATATCGAAAGACATCCGCCGAGGAACCGGGCGTCAAGCGGGGTGGTACCGCGGGAGTTCGTGCTCTCGTCCCGGCGCGGGGCGGCAGCATGCGCATCCGCGGTATTCGTGTCTTCCGGGCACCTCGCGCTCAGGGAAGCGCCGCCTGTCGGCGTACCCCGATCACGGCTCGTGCGGCTCGCAACGGCTCTCGCCACCGTCATGAGACGGAAGGTGCGCGATGGAGTACAGAAGCGAACGCATGAAGGGCGGCGTGGCCAAGGCCCCGCATCGCAGCCTGCTCAAGGCGGACGGGCTCACCGACGAGGAGATCTCGCGGCCTCTGGTCGCCATCGTCAACTCCGTCAACGACGTGATCCCCGGGCACCTGATGCTCGACAAGATCGCCGACGCGGTCAAGACCGGCGTGATCATGGCCGGAGGGACCCCGCTCGAGTTCGCCACGATCGGCGTGTGCGACGGCATCGCGATGAATCACGCCGGCATGCGCTACTCGCTCGCCAGTCGCGAAGTCATCGCCGACAGCGTCGAACTCGCCGTCCAGGCCCATGCCTTCGATGCGATGGTCATGATCCCGAACTGCGATAAGATCATCCCGGGCATGCTCATGGCCGCCGCGCGGCTCGATATCCCGACCGTCGTGATATCGGGCGGCCCGATGCTCGCCGGACGCTACAAGGGCAAGGACGTCGACCTCGACACGGTCTTCAAGGCGGTCGGCCAGGTGAGCGCGGGCACCATGGACGCCGAGGAACTCATCGAGCTTGAGAACGCCGCGTGCCCCACGTGCGGCAGCTGCGCCGGCCTGTTCACCGCCAACTCGATGAACTGCCTGACCGAGGCGATCGGGCTGGGTCTGCCGGGCAACGGCACCGTTCCCGCGGTCTACTCGGAGCGCATCAGGCTCGCCAAGCACGCCGGCATGAAGGTCATGGAGCTTCTGGAGGCGGGCGTGACGGCGCGGCGGATCATGACGCCCGCGGCCATCAGGAACGCGATGACCCTCGATATGGCGTTCGGCGGGTCGAGCAACACGGTGCTGCACCTGACCGCCATCGCTCACGAGGCCGACGCCGACATCACGCTCGACGACTGGGCCGCGGTGAGCGACCGGACGCCGAACCTCGTGCGCGTCTCCCCGGCATCCGATTTCCACATGCAGGACCTCTACGCGGCCGGCGGCATCCCGGCGATCATGCACGAGCTCGACAAGGCCGGGCTCATCGAACGCGACGCGCTCACCGTCGACGGACGCACGATGGGTGAGATCGCGGCATCGGGCCGCAACACCGATCCCTCGATGGTCCGACCGGTCTCCGACGCCTACGCTCCCATCGGCGGCCTCGCCGTGCTCAAGGGCAACATCGCGCCCGACGGCGCGGTCGTGAAGCGCTCGGCGGTCTCTCCCGAGATGCGCCGACATGAGGGTCCCGCGCGCGTCTTCGAGGGCGAGGACGCGGCCGTGGAGGCCATCCTCGGCAGGCAGATCGCCGAAGGCGACGTCATCGTCATCCGCTACGAGGGTCCCAAGGGCGGCCCCGGGATGCCCGAGATGCTCACGCCCACGAGCGCCATCAAGGGCATCGGGCTCGACCGCTCGGTCGCGCTCATCACCGACGGGCGCTTCTCGGGAGCCACGAGCGGCGCCTCGATCGGTCACGTGAGTCCCGAAGCGGCCAACGGCGGCCCCATCGCGCTCGTACGCGACGGGGATCGCATCGCCATAGACATCGACGCCGGTTCGATCGAGCTTCTCGTTGACGCCGAGGAGCTCGCGACGCGCCGCGCCGCGTGGACGGCGCCGGAGCCGAGGGTCAAGACAGGGTATCTTGCGCGCTACGCGCATTTCGTTTCGAGTGCGGACAAGGGGGCGGTGCTCTCATGAGTGAGAAGATGAACGGCGCACAAGCGCTCGTTCGATCGTTGGAGTTGGAGGGGGTAGACGTCCTCTTCGGCTATCCGGGCGGGGTCGTGCTTCCGATATTCGACGCGCTGTACGAGTCGAAGCAGATCCAGAGCGTCCTGCCGCGGCACGAGCAGGGCGCCGTGCATGCGGCGGACGGCTACGCGCGTGTGACCGGCAAGCCCGGTGTGGCGCTCGTGACGAGCGGTCCGGGGGCCACCAACACGGTCACGGGGCTGGCCAACGCGTACATGGACTCGATCCCGCTCGTGGTGTTCACGGGACAGGTCGCGACCGCGGTGCTCGGCACGGACGCGTTCCAGGAATCGGACATCACCGGGATCACGCTCCCGATCACCAAGCACAACTATCTGGTCAAGGACGCCGCGGAGATCCCCGAGATCATCAAGGAGGCGTTCCACATCGCCACGACCGGGCGTCCGGGGCCGGTCCTCATCGATGTGCCGGCCGACGTGTCGAAGCACGACCTCTCCTTCTCGTACCCCGAGCATGTGAACCTGCCCGGCTACAAGCCCACCTACAAGGGCCACAGCAAGCAGATCAAGCAGGCTGCGCAGATGATCGCGAAGGCCCGCAAGCCGTTGCTGTACGTGGGCGGCGGGGTGCTCGCTTCCAATGCCGCGGCCGAGCTCAAGGAGCTCGCCGAACTCATGCAGCTCCCCGTGACGACCACGATGATGGGCAAGGGTTCGTTCCCCGAGGACCATCACTTGTGGATCGGCATGCCGGGCATGCACGGCGCCAAGTTCACGAACTACACCATCACCGAGACCGATCTGCTCGTGGCCATCGGGGTGCGCTTCGACGACCGCGTCACCGGTAAGCTCTCGACGTTCGCGAACAAGGCCAAGGTCATCCACGTGGACATCGATCCCGCAGAGATCGGCAAGAACAAGGCCGTCGACGTGCCGATCGTGGGCGATGCGAAGCACATCATCGCAGGGCTCACGGCCGAGCTGCGCAAGATGGGCGCCGAGCCCAGGACCGACGCATGGATGCGGGCCGTCGACGACTGGCGCAAGCGCTTCCCGCTCCACTACTCGCAGGACAGCGGCGGTCTGATGCCCCAGTACGTCGTCGAACGTATCAGCGAGCTGACCAAAGACCGCGAGACGGTCATCTGCACCGAGGTCGGTCAGAACCAGATGTGGGCCTGCCAGTACTACACCCTGCGCAAGCCGAGGACCTGGGTCTCCTCCGGCGGCCTGGGCACGATGGGCTTCGGGTTTCCCGCGGCGATCGGCGCTCAGCTCGGTCGTCCCGAGGCGCTCGTGGTCGATATCGCCGGCGACGGTTCGATCCAGATGAACATCCAGGAGCTGGCCACGGCCAAGCTCTACGGGCTGCCGGTCAAGATCGTGGTGCTCAACAACGGGTTCCTCGGCATGGTGCGTCAGTGGCAGGAGCTGTTCTATGGCAAGCGCTACTCGAGCTCGGTGCTCGATCGGGACGTGCCCGACTTCGTGAAGCTCGCGGAGGCCTACGGGTGTTTCGGCGTGCGGGTCAAGACCCCCGAGGAGCTCGACGCGGCCCTCACCGCGGCGTTCGAGTTCGACGGCCCGGCGATCGTGGACTGCCGCGTGGTCGAGGAGGAGTGCGTGTTCCCGATGGTCGCGCCGGGCGGTTCGATCGACGAGATGCTCGGTGGTATCCCCGGAGGCCCCGTCTCCGAGATGTTGGATGACGAACTCCTCGAGGAGGTGTGGGAGTAGATGCAGCACACACTGTCGGTTCTCGTCGAGAACAAGCCGGGTGTCCTCACCCGTGTCACGTCGCTGTTCGCGCGCCGTGGTTTCAACATCGACTCGCTCGCGGTCGGCGTGACCGAGGACGAGACGCTCTCGCGTATCACCCTCGTGGTGAGCGCGGCGGACACCCCGCTCGAGCAGATAACCAAGCAGCTCCACAAGCTCGTCAACGTCATCAAGATCCAGGACCTTGATCCGGACGACATGATCGACCGGGAACTCGTGCTGTTCAAGGTCAACGCCGCACCGGAGCGCCGCCACGAGATCATCGAGATCGCGAACGTGTTCCGCACCAAGATCGTGGACGTCGGGCGCAACTCGCTCACCATCGAGGCGACCGGCTCGACCGACAAGCTTGAGGCCATGGAGGACCTGTTCCGGGCGTACGGCATCAAGGAGATGGCGCGCACGGGCAAGATCGCGCTCGCTCGCGGGTCCCGGGAGAGCTAGGGGCGAACGACCGCGAAGCGCGGCCGGGCGCAGAGAGAGGAACCAAGCGGCGCTGTGCCGCTCGACATAGGAACCGACGCGGGCGCGGCCCGCGGATATGAGGAGGCAACGAGAATGGCAACGATCTTCTACGAGGGTGACTGTGATCTTTCGCTCATCAAGGACCGCAAGATAGCCGTCATCGGCTACGGCTCGCAGGGTCACGCGCATGCGCTGAACCTGCACGATTCCGGCTGCGACGTGCGCGTCGGGCTTCGCGCTGGCTCCAAGAGCTGGGACACGGTCAAGGAGAACGGTCTGCGCGTCATGACCGTTCGCGAGGCGGCCGCCGAGGCCGACATCGTCATGATCCTCGCTCCCGACGAGCTGCAGGCGCACATCTACTACAGCGAGATCCACGAGTCGATGACCGAGGGCAAGGTCCTCGCGTTCGCTCACGGCTTCAACATCCACTTCGGTCAGATCGAGGCGCCCGCCGGTGTCGACGTCGTGATGATCGCCCCCAAGGGCCCGGGCCACATGGTCCGTCGCGTCTACACCGAGGGCTCCGGCGTGCCGTGCCTCATCGCCGTCCACCAGGACGCGTCGGGGAAGGCGCAGGACATCGCACTCGCGTGGGCGCTCGGTATCGGTGGCGCCCGCTCCGGCGTGATCGAGACCACGTTCGCCGAGGAGACCGAGACCGACCTGTTCGGCGAGCAGGCTGTGCTGTGCGGCGGCGCGACCGAGCTCGTGAAGGCCGGATTCGAGACGCTCGTCGAGGCGGGCTACCAGCCCGAGATCGCTTACTTCGAGTGCCTCCACGAACTCAAGCTCATCGTCGACCTGATGTATGAAGGCGGCATGGCAAAGATGTTCGACTCGATCTCCAACACCGCCGAGTACGGCGCGTATGTGACCGGCCCGCGGATCGTCACCGAGGAGACCCGCGAGGAGATGGCGCAGGTCCTGTGGGAGATCCAGAACGGTACGTTCGCCCGCAACTGGATGCTTGAGAACAAGGTCGCCGCGCCGCACTTCAAGGCCATGCGCCGCATCAACGCCGAGCACCTCGTCGAAGAGGTCGGCGGCGATCTGCGCAACATGTTCTCTTGGTTGAAGAAGTAGCACCGCGACGCGGGCGTACGCCCGCGCGTCGGTGCCACGCCGGGCTTGCAGCGGACAGGGCGAGGTCCTGCCGCTGAAGCCCGGCAGGGCGCGCGAGCGCCTTGCATGGCACTAGGGAAGCGTCCGCCACTGCCTGGGTGGCGGTACCACCGTGTAAGGGAGAGACGCGATGCAGAAGAAGTACCTGATGACCCCGGGTCCCACGCCGGTACCGGCCGAGGTCCTGCTCACGCAGGCCGCGCCGATCATCCACCACCGGACGCCGGACTTCTCGGCGGCGTTCGCTGAGGCGATCGTCGGCCTCAAGTACGTGTTCCAGACAGAGGGCGACGCGCTGTTGTTCGCCTGCTCGGGCACCGGCGTCATGGAATCCGCGATCGCCAACTGCTTCTGCGCCGGCGACACGGTCATCGTGACCCGCAACGGCAAGTTCGGCGACCGTCAGAAGCTCATCGCCGAGGTGTACGGCCTCAACGTCATCGATCTGGCCTACGGCTGGACCGAGGTCGTCCGCCCGGCGGACGTGGCCGCGGCGCTCGAAGCGAATCCCGGGGTGCGCGGCGTCATCGTCACGCAGTCCGAGACATCCTCGGGCGTACTGAACGACGTCAAGGCCATCGGCGAGATCGTGAAGGGCTATGACGAGTGCGTGCTCATCGTCGACTCCATCACGGGTATCGGTGCTGTGGAGTGCAAGACGGACGAGTGGGGCCTCGATGTGGTCATGACAGGCTCGCAGAAGGGTCTCATGCTCCCGCCCGGCCTGGCGGCCTGCACGGTCTCCGAGAAGGCATGGCGCGCCTACGAGCGCTCCACGCTTCCCAAGTTCTACTTCGACTGGATGAAGTACAAGAAGAACATCGAGAAGGACACCACGCCGTTCACGCCGGCCGTCTCGCTCGTGCTTGGCCTCAATGTCGCACTCGGCATGATCCGCGAAGAGGGCCTCGAGAACACCATCGCGCGCCACTCCATGCTTGCCGAGGCGACACGCCGCGGTTGCGAGGCGCTCGGGCTTTCGCTCTTCGCTCCGCCGGAGGGCCGCGGCTCTGCGGTCACGCCGGTCTGGGTACCCGAAGGCGTCGACGGCAAGGCTATCGTCAAGACCATGAAGGACCGCTACGGCGTCACGATCGCGGGCGGTCAGGACGACTACACCGGTCGCATCTTCCGCATCGGACACCTCGGCTACTTCGGGGAGTTCGACATCATCACCACACTCGCGGCGCTTGAGATGACGCTTGCGACGCTGGGCTACGAGTTCGAGCATGGTTCGGGCATCAAGGCGGCGGAAGCCGTCTTCCTGGAGGGGTAGGGAGACACAGATGAAGGTACTTGTCGCAGAGAAGATCGCCGCGAGCGGCATCGAGATGCTCAAGGGAGAGTTCGACGTCGAGGTCAAGACCGACCTGACGCCTGAACAGCTCGTGGCTGAGATCCCGGCCTACGACGCGCTCATCGTGCGCTCCGCCACGCGCGCGACCCGCGAGGTCATCGAGGCGGGCGTGAACCTCAAGATCATCGGGCGCGCCGGCGTCGGTGTCGACAACGTCGACGTCCAGGCAGCCACGGAGCGCGGCATCATCGTGTGCAACGCCCCGACCTCCAACGTGGTCTCGGCCGCCGAGCACACGATGGCGCTCATGCTGGCCAGTGCGCGTAACATCCCCCAGGCCGCGGCGAGCATGAAGCAGTGCAAGTGGGAGCGCTCCAAGTTCACCGGCTCGGAGCTCTACGAGAAGACACTCGCGATCTTCGGCCTCGGTCGCATCGGTTCGCTCGTGGCCGAGCGCGCCCGTTCCTTCGGCATGCGCATCATCGGCTTCGATCCCTACACGAGCCCCGAGCGCGCGCAGGCGATGGGCGTCGAGCTGTTCGAGAACGTGAACGACATCCTGCCGCAGGCGGATTTCATCACCGTCCACCTGCCCAAGACCAAAGAGACCATCGGCATGTTCGGCCCCGAGCAGTTCGCGATGATGAAGGACGGCGTCCGCGTGGTGAACACCGCTCGCGGCGGCATCTACCAGGTCGACGCGCTCGCCGAGGCTATCAAGAGCGGCAAGGTCGCCGCCGCGGGCGTCGACGTGTTCGAGGTCGAGCCCTGCACCGACTCGCCGCTCGTCGAGGTCGAGAACGCTATCCTCACGCCGCACCTCGGAGCCTCGACCTCCGAGGCGCAGGACCGCGCGGGCGAGCAGATCGCCGAGTACGTCGCTGCCGGGCTTCGCGGTGAGATGGTCCCGACCGCGGTCAACATAGCGCCGGTCTCGCCCGACGTCTACGAGAAGGTCGGACCGTACCTCTCTGTCGCCGAGGACCTCGGCAAGATGGTCGCGCAGATGGCGAGGCACGGCATCGAGTCGCTCGACATCAAGTTCGTCGGCGCACTTGCGGAGACCGATACCCGCATCCTCAAGACCGCCGTGCTCAAGGGCATGCTCACCGTCGTCTCGGCCGAGTCGGTCAACTTCGTCAACGCCGACTACTACGCCGAGCAGCGCGGCATCCGCGTGACCGAGACCAAGCAGACCGAGGCACGCGACTTCGTGTCGCTCATCGGCATCACCGGTGAAGGCGCCGGCGGCAAGGTCGACATCGCCGCCTCGCTCATCGGCAAGAAGAACGAGGCGCGTCTGGTCTCACTCTTCGGCTATGACCTCGACATGGTTCCCGAGGAGTTCATGGCGTTCTTCATGTATCCGGACCGGCCGGGCATGATCGGCAAGGTCGGCACGATCCTGGGCGCCGAGGGCATCAACATCGGCGGCATGCAGGTCGGACGCAAGGAGGCCGGCGGCCAGGCCCTCATGGGCGTGACCGTGGACTCGCAGATCAGCTCGGCGCTGCTCGAGCGCATCCGCGAGCAGGCGGGCATGGACGAGGCCTGGAGCATCGAGCTATAGGGACGTCGCCCTCCGGTCGGAGGGAGAGTCGGCCGCACCGAGGGTGCGCGCCTGAAAGCGGTCGTACGCGACGTCCCAAAGGAGACTGAAGTGAGCACCGACAGGGTCTACATATTCGACACGACATTGCGTGACGGCGAGCAGTCGCCGGGCGCCTCCATGAACACCGAGGAGAAGCTCGAGATCGCGCGCCAGCTCGTGCGCCTCGGAGTCGACGTGATCGAGGCGGGCTTCCCGATCTCGAGCCCCGGCGACTTCGAGAGCGTGCGACGCATCGCCGAGGAGGTGGGCGACGCCGCGGTGGTGTGCGCCCTCTCCCGCGCGGTGCCGGCCGACATCGAGTCGGCGGCTGACGCCCTCAAGTTCGCGAAGCGCCCGCGCATCCACACCGGCATCGGCGTCTCGGAGTCGCACCTGCGCGACAAGCTGCGCATCACCGAGGACGTCGCGCTCGAGCGGGCGGTCGCCGCGGTCAAGCTCGCCCGGACGTTCGTGGACGATGTCGAGTTCTATGCCGAGGATGCCGGCCGCGCGGTGCCCGAGTACCTCTACCGCGTCATCCAGGAGGTCATCCGCGCCGGCGCCACGGTCGTCAACATCCCCGACACCACCGGCTACGCGTACCCCGAGCGCTTCGGCGCGCTCATCGCCGGGCTGGTCGAGCATGTGGACGGCATCGAGGACGTCACCATCAGCGTGCACTGCCACAACGATCTCGGGATGGCCACCGCCAACGCACTCGCTGGTGTCGCGGCGGGCGCTCGCCAGATCGAGTGCACCATCAACGGCATCGGAGAGCGTGCCGGCAACACGGCCATGGAAGAGGTCGTCATGGCGCTCAAGCAGCGCCATGACGTCTTCGGCGTGGACACGGGCGTCAACACCCGCGAGATCACCCGGGCCTCGCGCATGGTCTCGAGCATCACGGGCATCAACGTCCAGCCGAACAAGGCCATCGTCGGCGCGAACGCGTTCGCACACTCGAGCGGCATCCACCAGGACGGCGTGCTCAAGGAGCGTTCGACCTACGAGATCATCGACCCTGCGGACGTCGGTGTGGGCGGCAGCAGCATCGTGCTCACCGCGCGCTCAGGCCGCCACGCGCTGCGCCACCGCCTCGAGGGACTCGGTTTCGAACTGCCCGATCACGAGTTCGAGCCGATCTACGCCGCGTTCCTCGATCTGGCCGACAAGAAGAAGGAAGTCTACGACGAGGACCTCGAGGCCCTCGTGGGAGAGCGCGAGCGCACGCTCGAGGAGCTCTACCACCTTCAGGCCGTCCAGGTGGTCTGCGGTGACCCCGGTATCCCCACGGCCACGGTCGAGCTCGTGGACCGCGAAGGCAACCACCTGATCGATTCGAGCCACGGCACCGGTCCCGTCGACGCGGTGTACAAGGCGATCAACCGCATCGTCGACATCGAGAACGACCTCACGGAGTTCTCGGTCAAGTCGGTCACGCGCGGCATCGACGCACTCGGCGAGGTCACCATCCGCGTCCGCGCCGCCGACGAACGCGTCTTCACCGGCCGAGGAGCCCACTCGGATATCATCGTGGCTTCGGCCAAGGCATACACCAACGCGCTCAACCGGCTCCTCGTGAGCCAGAGCAGGACCATCGAAGAGGAGTTGTAGCGACATGCCCCGTCCCATGACCATCACCGAGAAGATCCTGGCCGCTCACGCCGGCCTGGACGAGGTGGTTCCCGGTCAGCTCATCAACTGCGCGCTCGATCTCGTGCTCGCCAACGATGTGACCGCACCGATCTCGATCAAGGAGTTCCGCAAGATCGGTGTCGAGAAGGTGTTCGATGCGGCCAAGATCGCGCTCGTTCCCGACCACTACACGCCCAACAAGGACATCAAGAGCGCCGAGCAGGCCAAGATGGTACGCGAGTTCGCGCGCGAGCAGGCGATCACGCACTACTACGAGATAGGGTGCATGGGTGTCGAGCACGCGCTGCTTCCCGAGCAGGGTGTCGTGGGCGCGGGCGACGTGATCATCGGCGCGGACAGCCACACGTGCACCTACGGCGCGCTCGGCGCGTTCGCGACCGGTGTGGGCTCGACCGATGCGGCTGTCGGTATGGCGACGGGCGAGGCCTGGTTCAAGGTGCCCGCTTCACTCAAGTTCAACGTCACCGGCGAGCTTGCGCCGTGGGTCTGCGGCAAGGACATCATCCTTCACATCATCGGGCTGATCGGCGTCGACGGCGCCCTGTACCAGTCGATGGAGTTCACGGGCGAGACGATCGAGCGCCTCGGGATGGACGACCGCATGACCATCTGCAACATGGCCATCGAGGCCGGCGGCAAGAGCGGCATCATCGCCGTCGACGACACGACGCGTGCCTACATGGACGGCCGCACCGAGCGGCCGTGGACGGAGTACTTCTCGGACACGGACGCCGAGTACGCGGCCGTCTACGAGATCGACGCCGCGAGCATCAAGCCCACGGTCGCGTTCCCGCACCTCCCGAGCAACACCCGTAACGCCGAGGACGCGCGCGACATCTGGGTCGACCAGGTCGTGATCGGCTCGTGCACCAACGGGCGCATCGAGGACATGCGCATCGCCGCATCGGTGCTCAAGGGCCGCAAGGCGCACGAGAACGTGCGTCTGATCATCATCCCGGCCACGCAGCAGATCTATCGCGAGGCGATGCACGAGGGCCTGTTCGACGTGTTCCTCGATGCGGGCGCGGCTGTATCCACGCCGACGTGCGGACCGTGCCTCGGCGGGCACATGGGCATCCTTGCGGCAGGGGAGCGCGCGGTCGCGACCACGAACCGCAACTTCGTCGGCCGCATGGGCGATCCCACGAGCGAGGTCTACCTCGCATCGCCCGCCGTTGCCGCGGCGACAGCGATCGCAGGCCACATCGCCCTTCCCGACGACCTGGGGTAGCATGCAGGGCATGACCCCTGATGAGGCCCTTTCGAACGAGCACACGCCGTCGGCGGCGGACATCGGAAACACCGTGAGATTCACGGTGGCGATCGTCTGTCTGAACGCCGAGGCGCATATAGGCGAGGCCCTGGAGTCCGTGGCGGAGCAATCCGGCGCGGACTTCGAGCTACTCGTGATCGACGGCGGCTCGACTGACTCCACGCTGCGGATCGTCGATTCGTACGTCGCCCGGATGCCGGGGGCTTTACGGGTGGTCTCGGAACCCGATGAGGGCCTGTTCGACGCCATGAACAAGGCGCTTGCCGCCGCGGCCGGCGAGTACATCGTCTATCTCGGGGCCGACGACCGCATGGCAGCCGGCGCGTTGGCCGCAGTCGAGGCCGGACTCGGCGAAGCGGCCGCGGACATCGTGTGCGGCGGGACCCGTGTCATCGGAGAGGGCGGAGGCTGGACCGAGGAGCCCGAGCTCGTGCTCAGGCGGGGGCTGCCCCGCAGCGCTCCGACCCGCCATCAGTCGATCTACGTACGCACCGCGCTGGTCAGGCGTATCGGCGGCTTCGACACCCGTTATCGGATCGCTGCGGACTACGACGTCTACCTGCGCATGTGGAAGGCGGGGGCGACCGAGCGGTTCCTCGGCAGGGTCCTTTCGGAGTTCCGGCTCGGGGGCGTGAGCTCGAGCAGCGCTCTCGCCACCGCGCGCGAGTATCGCGACATCCGCATCGCTCATGGCGCCGCACCGCTCGTGGAGCGCATCGCCGCGTACAAGTCGGCGCTCGGGGTCGTGTTGTTCGCATTGCGGCACCGCACGCTCGGCACCCCGGGTCGGGGAGGCGAGTGAGCATGTCCGCGCGTCGGCTCCGCGTCCTCGTCATCGCCCTGGGCCGTCGTGGCGGGCTCAACGACTACGCGTGGATGATGGCGCGAGCGCTCTCGGGGCGCTGCGACATCGCCGTGGTCGGCTCCGCCTACGCCGAGGACCGTGCGCGTTGGGCCGCACTCGGCGTCGACCGGCTCGAGGTCCCCACGTTCAACAGTATCGGCGGCCTGCTGCTCTCCATGCTCGCCTGGACCCGCTTCTGGCGGATCAGGCGCTTCGCGCTCGCCTTCGCGCCGGACGTCGTGTACTACCCGGGCGGCCATGCCTTCAAGCCGCTGCTCGACCTGTTCCTGCCAAGAAGCATTCCGGTCGTGTTCACCCTGCACGACCCGGAGTTGCACGCGGGCGAGGACTCGGTCCTGCACCGCGCGCTCGACCGCTCGAACCGTCGGCGCGTCGACGGTTACGTGCTGCTCAGCGAGGTCCAGGGTCACGCGTTCGCCCGCCGCGAGGGCCTGTCGCCGGACCGCTACGCGATCGTTCCGCTCGGCAGCCTGTATGCCGGCGCCGACGAGCCGCTCCCTCCGGCCGCAAGCCTCGACGGCGCGGCCGCACTTGCGGGCCGGGAGCATCGCTACCTGATGTTCGTGGGCAGGATCGAGCGATACAAGGGCATCGATGTCCTCCTGCGCGCATACGCTCGCATCGACGCCTCGATAGCGCCGCCGCTCGTCATCGCGGGTTCAGGACCGTTGTCCGCCGAGGAGAACGAGTTGCTGCACGCGCTCGCGGACCGTCCGGTCGTCGTCCTGCCGCGCTGGCTCGACTCCGCCGAGATCGCGTCGCTTCTCTCGCAAGCGCGCTTCGCGGTGCTGCCCTACACGCACGCCACCCAGTCGGGCATCGTCCCGCTGGCCGCCGCGTTCGGTGTGCCCTCGATAGTCTCGGACGCCGGAGCGCTTCCCGAGCAGGTCTCCGACGGCGAGACGGGGTTCGTGGTTCCCGCCTCAGACCCCGCCGCGCTCGCGACGGCGCTGGAGCGCTCGATCGCGCTCGGCGAGACGGAGTATCGCGCTCTGTGCGACGCGTGTGCGGCACGCAGCGCACGCGAGTGGGATTGGGCGGTGCTCGGCGAGCGCTTGAGCGGGTTCCTGCGGCAGATCGCGGGAGTCTAGCGGTACTCGGCCGGCCAGCGGCTCTTGCGCGTGAACACCTGGCGCGCGAGCAGGCCGGCGCGCGGGTCCTCGGGCGTCGTAAACACCGTCTCCACGCGTGTCTTGGGTATCAGGAGCGCGCCCGCGAGTCTCTGCCGCACGTAGAAGCGGCTTCGCGCACCCTCGGCGGTCCCCGGCGCGGCCGCGCCGTAGCGCTCGGTCAGGCGCGCGGTGTTCTCCGCGTGCACGTCGAGCATCGTGAGTGACTTGCGCGCGGGCTGGTGCCGGTCGATGGCGACGATACGCGGTACTCGCGCGAACCGGCGGCCCGCGGCCGCGAGCCGCAGCCAGAGCTCGTAGTCGAGTGCGAAGTGGAACGAGTCGTCGAGCATCGGGTCACAGAGCGCTCCTCGGCGGATGAACACGCCGGGCTGGGTGATGAAGTCCACGACCTTGAGCAGGCCGGCGTCGAAGCGCGGCGCCCAGAGCATCTGGATGAACGCACCGTCCTCGGTCGTCTGTACGCAGTGGCCGTAGACGACATCGAGACCGGGGTCCGCTTCGAAGGCGGCGACCACGTCCTCGACCACCTGTGCGTCGAAGTACGCGTCGTCGGAGTTGATCCACCCGATTATCTCGCCGGTCGAGGCGCGGAAGGCCTTGTTGATGGCGTCGGCCTGGCCGGCGTCGGGCTCGCTGCGCCACACGACCCGCGGGCCGGCGGCCGCAAGCAGTTCCACGGTGCCGTCGGTCGAGCCGCCGTCCATCACCACGTGCTCGATGGCCGGGTAGGTCTGCGCCGCGACCGAGCGCAGGTTGTCGCCGAGCCAGGCGGCCTGGCGGAACGAGGGCGTGAGTATCGAGACGAGCGGTCTCATCGGCCGGACTCCCGCTTCAGGTCGTCGTAGTAGGAGAGGTACGCGCCGGCCTGCGCCTGCAGCGAGAAGCGCACCGCAGCGTCGCGCGCGGCTTGCCCCCCCATCCGCTCGCGCAGGTCCGGATCGCCCAGGAGCGTGCGGAGCTGCTCGGCGAGCGCGTCGGCGTCACCGGTCGGGAACAACACGCCGTTGACGCCGGAGCGCACGACCTCGGGGATGCCGCCGACGTTCGAGGCCACCACCGGCACTCCGCAGGCGAGCGCCTCGATGATCGTGAGCCCGAGCGCCTCGGCGCGAGCAGGGTGCACGTACAGGTCGCTTGCGCGGTATTGCTCGGCAAGGCGGGCGGGGTCGTCGATGAACGGGACGGACCGGTACTCGACTCTGCCTTCGGTGCGGCCCGGACCGTCCGATCCGATGGCGAGGACCACGATGTCCCGTGGACCCGCCGAGAGCCTGCCCAGGGCCGCCTCCAGCACGTCGAAACCCTTGTAGGGGTTCGACGTGAGATCGCGGCCGGCGCTGGCGATCACCCAGGCATCCGGGGAGAGCCCCAGGGCGTCCCGGGCTGCAGTCCTGTCTCCCGGGGCGAACACCGTCGTGTCGACGCCGTTGGGGATCACCCGGGCGTCGAGGGCCGCATGAAGCGCCCCCGAGTCCTGCGCCATGTCCAGGAGCCAGCGCGACGGCGCGGCGAAGCCCAATCGGCTTCTGCTCAGCACGTCACGCTTGAGCGCCAGATTCGCGGCGCTCGCGTCGGCGTACAGCGGCACGTAGCGGTCCAGGTGCGGGCACTCGGCGCAACCCTCGCGCCATCTGTCGCACTCGAAGGGCTGTGCGCAGTGGCCGGTCAGAAGCCAGGTGTCGTGCAGCGTCAGGACCGAGGGCGCCTCGCGGGACAGGCGCGGCAGTTCGCGGATGTCGAAGTAGGACCCGTGCAGGTTGTGGAAGTGCAGCACATCGGGCGGGCCGGGAGTCAGCTCGAGCAGGTGCGCCGTCCCCGGCTGGTCGAAGTCCTCGTGACCTCGGAGCACACGGCCGTAGCGCATCGGTTCGGCGAGCATCCTGAGCGCGCGGTCGGCGTATCCGCGCACGGTACCTGGGGACGCGGAAGGCCCGGCGGCCGCGGCGGCGAGTCGACGGACCGCACGCGCCCAGGGGTTGCGGTGCCGCTCGTTGCGGATCGCGACGGTGTTTGGGACGGGTGCGTTGAGATTGCCCACCGCGAGCCACGAGTCGATACCGCGCCCGAGGTACTCCCGGTGCAGTGAGCGGGCCACCGACTCTGCACCGCCGCCCGTGACAGCCGCGTTGACGGAGAGCACTCTCACCGCCCACCCCCGACCATGCGGGCGTAGGTCTCGAGGTACCGGTCCGCCATGAGCTCGAGTGCGAAGTGTCCGTGCGCGAACCTCGTCGCCGCGGCCCCCATGGCTTCGAGCCGTTCGGGGTTCCCGCTCAGCTCCAGGATGGCCGCGGCCAGCGCATCGGCGTCGCCCTCGGGTACGAGTACGCCCGTCACGCCGTCTTCGATGGTCTCGGGGATGCCGCCGACTGCGCTCGCGACCACGGGAACGCCGCACGCCTGGGCCTCGACGATGGACAGCCCGAACGTCTCCGCGTGCGCCATGTGCACGTAGATGTCCGCCGCCCGAAGGTACTGCGCCACGCGGCGCGGGTCGGGCTCGAACGGCACCAGGGTCGTGCGTTCCGCCTCGATGCTCGCGACGCCGCTCGCGCCCAGCGCAAAGAGCCGCAGCGGCCTGCCGCCGGCCACGGCCGGAAGCTCCCGCATTGCGCGACGGATCGTGTCGAGGTCCTTGTACGGGCTCGAATCGGCGGCCAGGGCGCTGAAGACGATCACGAACGCGTCGTCCGTGATGCCGAGAGCGCCGCGCGCCGCGGTGCGGTCGCCGGGTGTGTACACCGAGGTGTCGATGCCGTTGGGGATGACAAGCCCTTCGACGATGGCCGGGCCGACGATCGACTCCTCGGCATGCTCGAGCACCCATCGAGACGGCCCGACCACGGTCAGGCGCGAGCGACGCAGGATGTCGTGCTTGCGCTTCCAGTTCGCCGCCGAGGAGTCGCGCGCGAGCGGGACGGGGCGCGCGAGATCGGGGCAATGCCCGCAACCCGTGCGCCACCGCTCGCACCGCATTGCGTACGCGCAGTGCCCGGCGCACAGCCAGGTGTCGTGGAGCGTCACGAGCGTTGGGACGGCGGCCGCAAGCCGTGGAAGTACCCGCAGGTCGAAGTAGTCGCCGTGCAGGTTGTGCAGGTGCAGGACATCGGGGGCGTCAGGGACCAGGCCGAGCAGCTTGCGGGTGCCGGGGAAGCTCATGTCCTCGAGGCCGCGAAGGCGGTCGGCGATATAGGTGGGGTCGGCCAGTGCGCGACGCGCGCGCAACGCCATGCGCCCCGCCGCGCCTCGCGGAGCGGACGGCTCCGTGCCCGGGATCAGGACGGTGTTGTCGAGGTCGCCGCTTCTGCGTCCCACGGCGAGCCAGGACCCCAGACCCCGCGCGCGATACGTGCGGTGTAGGTCGGCGGCGATCCGTTCGGCCCCGCCGCCCAGGTCACCCGTGGATACCTGCAGGATGTGCATGCTCTCTCGATCGTCGAGGTATATGGCCCGGCGGTATCACATTCTAGCGCGGTGCGCCCGGGCGGGCTTAGGTATGATAATCGCTTGAGTCCCCGATGACCTGCACGCACCGCTCCAGGGAATGCGATCCCACGTGGAATTCGATGTATTCAGACTCATACCGGGCTGGGCACGCCGGGCCGCACGCCGCGTGCTGCCCGCGTCGTTCGTGGACTCCTCACGCGACAAGGTGATGAGCACCCTGTACGGTTTCGGCAGAAGCTCCGTGGACCGCGAGCCGGCATTCGCGACGTTCCTGCGCCGCCGCGTGTTCCATGCCCGTCCCGTGCTCTTCCACCTGGACGTCCACATCGCGGACCACTGCAACATGCGCTGTCGCGGCTGCTCGCACTTCAGCAACATCGCAGAGCCCGCGCTGGCCGATGTCGACGAGTTCGACCGCGATCTCGCACGCCTCGCCGAGATTTTCGGAACGATCCGCGACATCTTCCTGCTGGGCGGCGAACCGCTCCTTCACCCGCGCGTCGACGAGTTCGTCCGCATCGCCGCGCGCCACTTCCCTCGCACCTCGATCTACCTGTTCACCAACAGCACGCTCGTCACGCGCATGGACGAGCGCGTGTGGAAGGCGCTTTCGGACACCGGATGCATCCTGTACTGCGACCGGTACCCCGTGGACCTGCCGATAGCCGAGATAGAGCGGCTCGCCGAGGAGCATCACGTGCGTCTCAAGTGGACCGAGGACCGCGACGAGTTCTTCACCATCCCCATCGATCTCGAAGGGTCTCAGGACGCGGCCGCCTCGTTCTCAGCATGCAGCGGCGTGGACAACTGCGTGAACCTCCGTCACGGCCGGCTCTACCCCTGCGCCCGCATCGCCTACATCGACATCTTCCGCGAGCACTTCGGTATCGAGGGGCTCGAGGCGACCGAGGACGACTCGATCTCGATCCACGGCGACGCGGACCCCTGGGAGATCATGGACTTCCTGCTCGCGCCGGTGCCCTGGTGCCGCCACTGCGATCAGGAGCACCTCCACTCCTACCCGTGGAGCCGGGGAGAACGTTCGATCGGTCAGTGGACGGACGTGCCGCGATGAGCATCTTCTCCGCGGTGCCGCGGCCGATACGCCGCGCGGTCAGGGCCGTCGTGCCGGCAAAGACCGTCGACCGGCTCAAAGACGCGATCATGCGGCGCTACTACGTGCGCGGGTACGTGAACCGCACCGGCCCGCTCGTCTTCGCGTTTCGTCGCTACGTACTTCGCAGGCCGCCCGTGCTCCACAGGCTGTTGTTCCACGTCACCGACCACTGCAACCTCAACTGCCGAGGATGCACGCACTTCAGCAACATCAGCCCGAAGCGCTTCGCCGATCTCGACGAGTACCGTGCGCAGCTCGACCGTCTCACCAGCGTGTTCTCGGACATCACCGAGATCTTCCTGCTGGGAGGGGAGCCTCTGCTGCATCCCGAGCTGGCCTCGTTCATCACCGCCACGCGCTCCGCGTTCCCGCGCTCGCGTATCAACGTGATGACCAACGGCGTGCTCGTGCCTCGCATGACCGAGGAGTTCTGGGCGGCCATGAAGGCGACCGGTGCCTGGCTGCTGTGCGACGACTACCCCGTGGGTCCCTCGAAGCAGGAGCTCGACGAGCTTGCGGCCACTCACGGCGTGGACATCGAGTGGACCGACCCGCGCGAGGAGTTCTACAAGCTGCCCATCGACCTGACCGGGTCGCAGGACCCCGCGCACTCCTTCCGCGAGTGCCGCGGCGCCATGAACTGCCCGGTCCTCAAGGACGGGCGCATCTATCCGTGTGCGTACGCGGCGTTCATCGACATCTTCCAGGAGCGCTACGGCATCGAGGGCATCGAGGCGCAGGAGGCCGACTCGATCTCGATCGACGAGGACCCCTATACGATCATGGAGTTCCTGCTCCGGCCGATCCCGTGGTGCCGGCACTGCGACTTCGGCAACCGCGAGTTCTATGAGTGGGAGCGCTCCGACCGCAGCATGGACGAGTGGCTCGCGAGCGCGCCCGAGGACGCCGAGACTCAGCGGCCCATCGAGAACCAGGTCCGCAGCTGAGCCGAGAACTCCTCGCGTCCGGTGTTCGAGGTCGGACAGCGCGGCAGGGCGAACGGGTCGTTCCAAGGGAACACCAGTCCGAACCAGTTCGCGAACCCGCAGCCCAGTCCCGCATCACGGACCGCCTGCATCGCGGAGGCATCGATGGCGTCCCGGCCGCCGAACGGGTAGCTGAACAGGTCGACCTTCCTGCCGAGGAGCGCTTCGAGCTCCGTCTTGCCCCGCGTGATCTCCGATGCCTGTTCGGCGGGCGACGCGGCGGCGAGGAAGCGGTGCGAGGCCGTGTGTGCCCCGATCTCCATCGCGCCCGAGGCATCGAGGGCCAGCAACTCCTTGGCATCGAGGGTGCGTCGTGTGGGGCGCTCGGGACGCTGTACGCCCAGGGTGGCCGCAAGCGCGTCGAGCGTCGTGTCCTGGGTCCCGGGCGGCAACGGGCGCATGTGCTCGCAGAGTGCTGTATACAGGCGCTCTCGCGCATCACGCGGCCGTGTGGTGATGTTCCACAGGGTGGCCTCCGTTGACTCGTGCTCGCGGGAAACGGGGTCCCGTCGCGAGGTGAACGCGAACGCGGGTGCGCCGGGGATCTCGAGTTGCAGCGACTCCGGCGATGCACCCGTACCGAGACAGAGGTACTCGAGTTCGTCCCACCACCGCTCTCTGTCCGTACCGATCTGGGCCGTGTTCACGAACGCCGTGCCGGGGACTCCGCGCCGTTCCAGGACGGGGAGAGCCTCGGAGAGCAGGTCGGCGTAGCCGTCGTCGAACGTCACCACCACGGTCCGGCGGGGGATCCGACGCTTCGCGGCGAGCATCTCGAGCAGTCCGCGGGCTGAGACGGGGCGGTACTCCTCGGCGATGCAGGCCATCTGCTCGTCGAACTCCCGCGGTCCCACGCACAGTAGCTGCGGGTCGCGGTCGAGGGTCGTGACCCGATGGTAGGTGAGCACGAGTGCACTGCCGGCGACGGTCGAGCGCAGCGCCCGGTACGCCGTTCCCGCACGTGCCCTGAGTGAGAGCATCGCGTTCATCGCTGCCTGGTCGCCGCCACGGCCACGATGAGCTGGTAATCCTCTTCGCACAGGTCGAGCTTCGCGCGGTTCATTCGTTCGAGCGGCACCCCCTGCAGGAAGCACACGGCCGACAGGGCGTTGCCGTACGTGACGACCTCGATGTCCTCGCCGCGGAACGCGGTCTCGAACACCTCGCGCGCCGAGAGCGAGGTGAGCCGCCAGCGGTCGCCCCATCGCTCCATGTCGAAGCGGCTGACCTGGCTTATGCCGGGCACCGTGCACAGGACCGTTCCGCCCGGCTTGAGTATCCGGTGCAGTTCGCCCACGCCGCGCTCCATGTCCCGGAGGTAGTGGAGCGTCTGCGTGAGCACGACGCAGTCGAACGTGGCGTCGGGGATCTCGGGGCACGACGCGAGGTCGCCCACGAACGTCGCGTTGTCGGCGGGCACGGCGTTGAGGATGTCGGCCCGGGTCACGCCGACGCCGAACGCCTTCGTGTACCGGTCGTCGCCGATCTCCAGGACGCGTCCGGTGATCCGATCACGGTGATCGCCGAGGAACCGCTCGATGTAGTAGCGGTCTATCGGCGTGCCGACGTCGGAGCCGAACCCCGGGTTGATGGGCGCGGTCCCCCGCATGCCGTACGCGAGATAGAAGGTGTTCCGAAGGCGCCTTCGTGTCGCGCTCAGGAATGCTCGGAACGGTGAGGGTCGCATGTGGCCGTTTCGCTCTCGGAGACGGGAGTGGGCACCGGCACGATGCTATCATGTCCCGGTGCAGGCCGCCGCGCGTTGGATGGGGACCGTGACCGAACTTTCCGCAAGCTCCGGGCCGCGTCGCAAGCGTGGTATCGCCGCGAACACAGCGATGAACGCCGTCGCACAGTTCGCCTCGATCATCTCGACGCTCGTGTTCTTCCCGCTGCTCGTCCGCGCGTTCGGGCCGTCGGTGTACGGGGTCTACGTCATCGCGATCTCCACCATCGGGCTTACGGCGATGTTCGACTTCGGGATCGGGGTCTCCACGGTCAGGCTCGTGGCGTCCCGCGTCTCACTCGACGACGCGCGGGGCTTCGCGACCGTGATCTCGAGCGCCCTGGGTCTGCTCGCGCTCCTGGGGCTTGTCGTCGCCGCAGCCATCGCCGGCATCGCACTGGCGGCGCAGGACCTGTTCAGTGTCTCGGCATCCGAGGCGACACTGCTGCGCACGCTGCTCCTGATCGGTGCGGGGATGCAACTGTGGTACTGGCCCTCGACGCTTGCGACGAACGTCCTGGCCGGCCTCGAGCGCTACGATGTGGTCGCGCGGACCTCCGTGATCGGGACGTGCCTGAACGTCGGAGCGATCGCCGTCGTCCTGCTCGCGGGGCTCGGGCCGGTCGCACTGCTGCTCATGAGCGCGGGCACCATGGTGCTCACGACCGTCATCAACTCGCTTGCGGTCCTGCGCGCCAGGCCGGCGGGCCCGCTCGTGCTGCCGCCCGCACCACCCGTCGCTTCGGAGATCGTCGCGGGAGGCATGCCGGTGTTCGTGGCCAGTCTCGCGCAGTTCTTCAACCGCGAGCAGGTGGACAGGCTTGTCCTTGGCGTCGTCCTCGGGCCGGGCGCCGTGGTCGTCTACGAGGTGGCGGCGAAGCTCAGCATGCTCGTCGCGCAGATCACGACCCTGCCCACGTCCGCGTTGTTGCCCGTCGCCTCGGCACTGGCCGCGCGCCACGACGACGAAGCGGTACGTTCCCTCTTCCTCAGAGGGAGCCGCTACATCTCGCTGCTTGTCGCGCCGCTGCTCGCCGTCCTGTTCGTGCTCGCCGGCCCGTTCATCTCGGTATGGTTCGGCTCCGGCTACGAGACGAGCGCGACGATCGCCCGGCTGTTGATCCTCGCCCAGATCCTCGTCCCGCTCTACCAGATGGGGGACCCGATCCTCATCGGCGCCGGACGCTTCTCGCTGTGGGCGCGTCGGGGGATAGTGCTCGCGCTGTTCAACCTGGTCCTGAGCGTCATCCTCGTGCGCGTGGTCGGTATCACCGGCGTGGCGTGGGGGACCTTCATAGCCGGCATGCTCGAGATGCCGTTGTACGCGCAGGTGATCCTCGGTCACACCGGTCTGCGCTTCGGCGCATGGATGCGGGCCGCGGCCCCCGCATACGCGGTGTTGCCGGTCGCGGTCCTTGCGGCCGCTGCGATCGCGCTCACCCCCGCGGCGGACTCGTTTCTCGGGCTGTTCGCGGCCGGCGCGGTCGCGGCGCTCGTCTACTGGGCGTGCGCGTACGCCTTCGTGCTTGACGCCGAGGAGCGTTCGGGCGCGCTGTCGCGCCTGACGGCGCTCGTGCGCAGGGGAGGCGCGGCCTCGTGAGCATCCCGGAGAACCGGCCCGCCATCTCGGTGATCGTGCCCGTCCACGACATCGAGGACTACATCGGCGCCTGTCTCGACTCGCTGCATGCCCAGGACTTCGAGGACTTCGAGATCGTCGTCGTCGACGACGGCTCGACCGACGGCTCCTCGGCGGTCATAGAACGCCACGCCGCGGCGCACCCCGACCGCGTCCGCGCGCTCCGCAAGCCAAACGGCGGACTCGGCGACGCGCGCAACTTTGGACTCGATCGCGCGCGTGGGGCATACGTCGCGTTCGTGGACGGCGACGACCTCGTGGAGCCGGACATGCTCTCGAGCATGCACGCGCTGGCGGTGCGGACCGGGGCCGAGCTTGTGATCTGCGGTATCCGGAACCTCACCGGCGCCGAACTCGGGCCCTACCATCCCGAACCGGACATGTCGGTGTTCGGCCATTCCCTTGCCGAGGAACCGCGCCTGCTGTTCCGGGTCGACGCGAGTGCGTGCGACAAGCTCTATGCGCGGGAGCTCTTCGAGCGCTCCACGATCCGTTTTCCCGTTGGCCTCGCGTTCGAGGATGTCCCGACGGTCTACCGCCTTCTCGCGCACGCAAGGCGGGTGGAGAAGATCGACAGGCCTCTGTACCTGTACAGGCGCGAGCGCAGCGGCTCGATCACCGCGGTGCAGGGCCACGGCTACCTCGACCTGATCGAGGGGTTCCGCATCCTGGACCGCGCCTTCCTGAACAACGGACTCGCCGCGTCGCACACCTCCGCGCTCCTGAGGTTGCACCTGACGCATCTGGTCGCCGGACGCTACCCCGACCTGTTCGCCAACGGGAGCGCGCGGGTGCGCTCGGCGTTCATCGCCAAGACGTTCTCGCTGCTTGACGAGGTGTTTCCCGCCTGGCGTGACGACCAGACCTGCGAGGCGCTGTGGCCGCACCCGCTTCTGCGTTTCGTGAGCACTCACCGCTACGCGCTCGTGGTGTTCTGCGCGTTGCCGCGCAGGGTGTACTTCGGAGTGCTGGCCAGGCTCGGAGCGTTCGACCCGTTGCGATGAGGGTTCGCGGCCTGATCGGATTCGGGGTCTGGTATGGACTCGGCATTAATCTTGCTTCACCCTGAACCGGCCGTCCTTGGACGTCCGCCCGGCGCTCATGCGGAGATTTCGTGGAGAGCCATACCGATGCAGTACACTGTGGCACTGCCGTTCCACGCATCTCATCTGACGATTCCTTGGCCTGAAGTATGAATGGGAGAATGTGAATGTCTGACGATGGTTCCGGACCCGACGCGGTCGTCGAAACCGGCGTGACCAAGCCGCAGGCTGCTCCACCTACCCGACCCAGCATGTTCCGCGATCCGGTGGTCAGGACCATGACCTGGATCGCCGTCGGTCTTGTCGTCGCGTTTCTCGTGACGGTGCTGAGCGCACTTGTCACTGGAGTCATCGGCGCCTCCGGTCCCCGGACGCTTGCCGAGAAGGAGCTCGCTGTCTCCGGCGAGGCCGTGCGTTCGGGCAGCACCGATCCCGCGGACTGGAACGCATATATCGCGGCATTGATCGAGAACCGCCAATACGCGCGGGCCAAGAGCGCCATCGAACAGGGCCGCGCGAGCGTCAACGACTCCCAGACCGCGGATTTCGCGCTCTCTGAGGCGCGCCTGTACCGCGCACAGAAGAAGTACCCCGAGGCCATCGAAGCCGCCGACGCGACGATGAAGCAGATCAAGAGCACCTTCGATGCCGCTGTCGCAGCGGGCGGACCGAACGCGAAGACCGTCGAGGTCCTCGGCCTTGATGAGAACTACTTCGACGCGGTGCTCATCAAGGGCTACTCCTACCTCGAACTCGGTGAGACCGAGAAGGCCATCGAGCAGTTCGATATCTACATCAAGGAGAACGCCGGCGCCGCGGACATCCTCGTGGATCGCGCCAAGGCCAAGATCGAGATCGGAGACACGGCCGGAGCAGAGGCCGATTTCCGCACCGCACTCAAGTTCATCCCCGACAACGCAGAGGCGTTGGACGGTCTTGCCGAGATCGGAGTGAAGCCGTGACCGATACCACCTCAACAGGCATCGAGCCCGCAGCGCCTCAGCGCACGAGGTCGCGCCGTGGTCGTCGCGTCCTCGGCCTTGTTCTCGCTGTCCTCATCCTTCTGCTCGGGCTCGCCTCGTTCCTGCTGTTCCGGCTCATCTCGGTTCCCGGCACGCATGCCACAGCGGATCAGACGGGCGGGCTGACCTGGGTCCGTTCGATCTACGGGATGAGCACGGCGCCCGCCGACCAGCTCGAGCGGGCGCAGTCCGCGGTCTCCGAGCCTGACGGCACGATCTGGATCACCGACGGTACACATCGCGCACTGATGCACTTCGCCGCGGACGGCCGCTACCTCGGCATGCTCACCGGCCCGGCCGACGCGCCGCTGGAGGCCCCGTCGCGTACCGCGATCGGTCCCGACGGGTTGCTGTATGCGTGCGAGACGCAGGCCGACGCCGTGAGGGTCCTTTCTCCGGATGGACAGGATGCGGGCTCCTTCGGGATCCCCAAGCCTGTCTCGATCGCGGTGAGCGAGGACCGGATCGTGGTCGGCGCGGTCTCCGGTTTCGCGATCCTGGACAAGGAAGGCAAGCCGATCAAGGTCATGGGTGAGCGCGGCAAGGGCGACAACCAGTTCGACTACGTCCACGGCGTGGCCATCGGAGACGACGGCACCATCTACGTGGTCGACTCGTTCAACAACCGCCTGAGCGCCTACGACGCCGACGGCAACCGTCTGTGGATCGTGCGGACCGGCAAGCCGAGCAACTCGGCGGACATCGTCAACGATTCGCTCGTGGTGACTGCCACGCCGGACACCGATCTGAGCGCCGACGACGCCCTGCAGCTTCCTCTCGGACTTGCCATCGACGGTGCCGGACGTCTCGTCATCGTCGACATGTACGACTGTTCGCTCGCGGTCTTCGATCCCAAGGACGGCTCGTTCATCGCCAAGTACGGCGACGCGGGTCCCGATGACGGTGAGTTCTTCTATCCGACCACGGTCGGCTATGATCCCGGTCGCGACTGGTTCACGGTCGCCGACGCGCTCAACAACCGCGTGCAGATCGTGCGCATCCCCGACTCGGCCAAGGGCGCCCCGCTGGCGGCCGTGAGACGTGTCCTGACCGGGCCGCTGCGCGCTTGTCTGCTGCCGTTGCTCCTCCTGTTGCTGGCGCTCATCGTGGCGCTCGTGGCGAGGGCGCGGAAGCGCCGCCGCGAGGCTCAGGCGCAGGGGTCGGTGCCTCTCGAAGCTGCGGGAGAGGCCGCGTTCGTGACGCCGGAAGGGGAGTCGGAGTAGAATCGATGAGCACTTTGTGTGCGATTCGTGAAGGAATTCTCTTAAGTAGATTGAATCATCGGGCTTGATGAGATATAGTTTTCTTAAGGCAGTATGGCGTTCTGCTGGTTACCCTGTGTGACCTGCTGGAATGCTTCTGTGAATCCAGCTTGGGAAAGGAGGTGCTTCGATGAAACAAGCTTTCTCAACAAACCTTACTAAAGGAGTCTCCATGAAGAAGACCATCACCGTTATCGCGCTTGCGGTCGCCCTCGTCCTTGCCTTTGCGGCCACCGCCCACGCGACTTCGGCGAAGACCTGGAACTATCAGGAGGACTACTACAGCTGGGGTTCGATGCCCGGCGCCGGTCTTTCTGGCACCACCCTGGGCAACACGGGTGCGAACCCGACCAACCCGGGCGTTCACGGCAACTACCTGGCCAACACCGCCAAGTGCGGTATCTGCCACTCGGTCCACCGTGCCAACGCTTCCGGCACCAAGCTCCTGAACACCGCGACCGCTACCTGCGCCGGTTGTCACCGCGCGGGCGCCTCGACGGTCACGAACGTTCTGGTGTCCTGGCAGACCGGTGGCCCGCACAGCTCCGGTACCGACGCGAGCTGCAACAGCCGCCTTTGCCACCTGAACAACCCGCACGGTGCGGGCGCGTCGCAGTACAAGATCTTCGCGGCCAAGCTCATCAACAACGAGACCAGCATGACCGCCTCCGGCGCCAAGATCGATGCTTCGATCCAGGCCGCTCTGGCGAACCCCGCTGGCTCGCTCATCACGACCGCTGACCTCAACGCCGAGGTTACCTCGACGTGGGACGTCAACACCCGTCGTGCCGTTGTTGTCGGTTACACCTGCAACTCCTGGGGCTGCCACGAGCAGACCATGCTCACCGTCCTGAACAGGAACTACGCTGAGCTGCGTCTCTCGCAGTACCCGGAGAGCTTCGGTACCGAGGTCATGAAGACCGGTCACCTCACCTCCGCTGAGGCCACTGCCACCCACGCTTCCTACACCCCTGTGGAGAGCTGCACCAGCTGCCACGACCAGACGGACTCGTCTACTCGTACGGGCTTCACCTTCCCGCACTCTGAGACCCCGTATGGCACGAGCAACCTGGGCGCTGGCCGTGCGTACCTCTGGATGGGTTACGCCGGCGCCAAGGGTGCCACCCTTACCGCCATGGGTTCTGGCGACAAGGCGTTCGACGGTGCTTGCCTCAAGTGCCACCGCGACACTGGTTCGGCTGCCGGTATCGGTATCGATCACTAGTTCGCGCTTCTGCTGAGAGGTTTCCTCGAAGCAAGAGAGCCGGCTCCTTCGGGAGCCGGCTCTTTCTTTGCCGCAGGTGGGCAGGGTTGCGGCACTGTTCCCAGAAGCACACGGTAACTCCATGTTTGGTACGGAAGATGCTGCTGTGCGTGTGGTAGAGTTAATGCTCGCTTAAGCATCTTCGGACACGACTTCCCTAAGGCAAGCCACTGTGCAACGCAAGATGTCTCCTGCCGCCCGACGCAGGCTGATCTGGGCGGCCCCCGCCATCCTGGTAGCGCTCATCATCCTCGCCGGTGGATACTACGCCGTCGCGTTGCCCGGGTGCGCCTCCTGCCATGGCAAAGGCGAGTTCGCCGAGCAGACACAGGCCTCGGCGCATGCCGCGGTCGAGTGCCGGTCGTGCCACGTTCCCACTGCGGCGCTCGATCGCGTCGGCTTTGGTTTCCGGCAGCTGTTCCACATGGTCCTGCCGTTGGACAGGGGGACCGACCGGGATGCCGCGGCGGTGCCGGACGCCCGTTGTGTGGTCTGTCACGACAAACTCGACACCAAGACCTCGACCTCCAACGGGTTGCGGATCCGGCACAGCTCCTGTGCCGAGGGGTCGTCGTGTTCCGCATGCCATTCCGCGACCGCTCACGGTACTGCGACCACCTGGCTTCGCGTCTACGACATGGACACATGCCTTGAGTGTCACGTCTCCCAGTCCTCGGTGAAGTGCGATCTGTGCCACGAAGGGCGCGCGACCGAGCGTCGCATCAAGTCCGGCACCTTCGCCGTCACCCATGGCCCCGACTGGCAGAAGACCCATGGTATGGGCAACGCCGCAACGTGCACGGTGTGTCACACCGCCGCCACGTGCGACAAGTGCCACGGTCCGGGCCTGCCGCATGACGCGAAGTTCATCGAGAAGCACGCGGAGTTCGCGGTGCAGCCCGATGCCAAGTGCTCCGGCTGCCACGAGAGGAGCTTCTGCAACGACTGCCACGGGACCGAGATGCCGCATCCCGCCGGATTCACCAAGACTCACGAGAAGACCTCGGACGCGGACCCGGCGGCATGCAAGCGTTGTCACTCCGACGATGACTGCAAGACCTGTCACGAGATGCATGTCCATCCCGGCGGCGCCATCGGCACGCTGGGCAACACCTCCACGGGCGGGGGTGAATGATGGGCGAGGTATCCCTCTCTGAGATCTGGACACGCCTGACGACGCTGTTCGTAGATCCGGCATCCAACCTCACCGGTGCGTTGCTGTTGTACGCGATCATCACGGCGGCCCTGCTCGTCATCCTCATCCTCGCGATCATGTTCCTCATCTCGCTTCCTGAAGACGAGGAGGAGGGCTCGGAGTCCGCAACGACCGAGGAGGGTGTTCCGGCCGTTGCGGCCGGCGCCGGCCGACCCAGGCAGTCCCGGCCGCCCAAGCCCCCCGTGGATCCTCGCACCAGGCTCGTCCGCTGGGGTGTCGCACTCATCGTGGTCGTGGTGGTTTGGGCCGCACTCGGATTCACGACTTCGAATTCCGCCGTGTGCGGCGGGTGTCACGTCATGACCTCGCATGCGGCCGCCGAAGAGGGGACCGACCCTCACGTCGATGTCGCCTGTGTCTCCTGCCATGAGCCTGGCGGGTTGTTCGCACGGTACCTCGGTGAGGTGCCGTCGCGCGTCGTCCACTTCGTGGGCGAGGTCGTCCCCGCGGTCAAGGCCGACGAGTATGGTCTGGTCACCGGTTCGGGCTGCGAGGCATGCCATCGAGGGCAGATGACGGGTGTGCTGACCAACAGCGAGACCGGGGTGCGCATGTCGCATGCCGAGCCCCTCGATGCCGGCGCCACATGCCTGGACTGCCACAAGATCAAGGCTGGCGTGGTCTCGGCCCGTACAGTGGGGATGAATCCCTGCATGCGCTGTCATGACGCCAAGACCGCTTCATCGGAGTGCGATACCTGCCACGACAAGAGCGCATCCGCTGCGGCTCGCGCCCGCACGACCGATCTCGCCAAGACACAGATCGCGACGGTCAGTTGCGGCGGGTGTCACAACGAGAAGCGGGACTGCGACACCTGCCATGGCATGCGCATGCCGCACTCGCAGCGGTTCATGGCGGGCGCGCACGCGCGGGCCGCTGCCGTCGACGCCTGGTACAACAACGGCCGGACCTGCCGCAAGTGCCACACCGCCGACAGGCGTCCTTGCCAGAAGTGCCATACCAAGTTCATCGGCAAGGCTCATCCGGTGAGCATGGCCCGCACGCACCAGCCGGTCACCAGTTCGGTGGCCTGCAACAGCTGTCACCAGCAGTGGGCTCCCACCCGCAGCCGCGACTTCTGTGAGGACGTGTGCCACTCTCAGGCCGCGATCGAAGAAAGTCCGCGCTAGGATGGCCGCCCGAGCGAAGCCCCGACCCGAGCCTGTGTCATGGGTGCCGGCGGCGCTGCTCGCACTCGCCTTCCTGTCCTCGGGTGCATGGATGGTCACGACGTTCCCGCCGGTCCCGATCGCCAAGGCGCTTCAACTCGCCGGCGCCGGCGTATGGTGTGTGGTCTTCGCGACCGGGCTCGTGGGGTGGTCGAGATCCGATCGACGGCTTGAGCGGGGACTCGCGGCACTTCTGGCCGCGGTGGCGCTCTCCTTCGCGCTCGGCGGTTCGCACCTCATCGTCCTGGTCTACGACCTGTTCGCGGACATGCCGCTCGTGCAATGGCTGGCCTTCCCCCTCGTGTTCCTCCTGGCCGCAGGGATGGGTGCCGAGGAGCGCGCAGTGTGGCGCGGGCTCGACGTTTCGCTCGCGGCCGCCGTTCTCCTCTCGGTGGTCCTCGCATTCCAGCAGCTGACGCTGCACGGCAGCGGCGTGTTCGGCAGCACCGCGTACAGCATCACGGCGCTCGTGCCCTTCATCCCCATCGGCATGCTGGCGGCGCATCGCGCCACCGGTCGCGGGCGCATCGTGCGCTACGGGGCCGCCGGGCTCATCGCTCTGGCGCTCGGAGCGTTCTCCGGATCGCTCATGGGACTGCTCGGCGCCGGGTTCGCCGTGCTCGCGGGTCTTTCGGTCCATCCCGCGCTTCGCGGAACGCGTGCATCCGCTGGCCGAGGAGTCGCGCGCGGGGCCCTCGTGCTCGCGGGGATCGCGGTCGCCAGCCTTCTGCTCGTGCAGATGCCGCTCGTCAGTGACGCGGTCCTGACGCCCGCACGGATGGCCTCGTTCGACCGCAACATCGCCACGCGCGCCTATCTGTGGCAGGGCTCTGCGCGCATGCTCGCCGCCCGGCCGATCGCGGGGTTCGGTCCCTCCGGGTACCGGACCGCAGCGGTGGAGTATCTCGACCCCGAGGCGCTGCAGTTCGGGGCGGACCGGGCAGGCAACATCGACCCGACCGTCTACAGTCCGCAGTCGCCGCACTCGGTGTTCTGGGAGATCGCGACACGCCTGGGGCTGGTTGGCCTCGCAGCATTCGCGTTCCTCGGCTGGTGCTGGGTCGCCGTTATCCGCGACCGCGTCAGGGACGACGCGGCGGGGGCCGACGTCCGGCTCGCACTGGGCGCGGGTTTCATCTCCTCGGCGTTCATCCTGCTCGTGAACCCGGTGGTGTTCCCCATCGGGCTGTTCGCTCCGGCCGCCGCCGGGCTTGCCGTAGGGACCTGGGGCACGAGGGCCGAAGCAGACGATGGTGCCCGGATGACGCGCGTCGCCTTCGGGATCGTCGGTGCCGCGCTCATCGCTCTCGCCCTATGGCTGGGCACCGGGGAGTGGAAGGCCTACAACGCGTCCGCAGACGACCCGTACGCGGCCGTCACGCAGTACCGACAGGTGCTCGCGCAGCTTCCCGGCGATCCGGTCATCGAGCGCCGGTTGCTCGAGACCCGTCTGCTGGTGGCGGCGGACAGCATCGAGGTCGCCAAGGTGCAGGCCGAGGTCGACGACGTCTCGCCCGCCGTCCGCGCATTCGCCCCGAACCTCGTGAGTCTCGCCACATACTCGCTCGCACAGGCGCAGCGGACAGAGCGCACGGACGTGTCGTGGGAGATGCGCATGCTCGATGCGGCCGAGGAGAAGCTGCCACCCATCCCATCGCTCGTCGCGGAGCGGCTGCACGCGGCGATCCTCTCGGGCGACCTCGCCGCCGTTGAGGCGGCCCTGCCCGAAGCCGAACGCTGGGGCGCGCCCTACCCGTACAACGAGGATTACGTCACGACCGCCGAGGAGCTGCTGAGCGCTCGCTAACGGTCGCGCGGCCCCCCTGCGGACGCGCGCCGGATCAGCGTGCGGCGTCCCGGCGGGCGAACCCGGGCTCGAGCGCCTCGATCGCCGCCGCCATCGCGTCGGTGTCGCGCGCCTGTGCGCTGCGCACGAGCGCGGTGACCTTCTCCTGGAGCCCGGTCTCATCGGTAGCGGCGCGCTCGACGCGCAGGATCTTCTCGCGGCTCGTGGTGACGAGGGACTCGGTCGAGGTCACGAGCGACTCGTGGAGCTTCTCTCCGGGCCGCAGGCCCGAGAACGAGATGTCCGCCGGTACGCCGGATAGCGCGATCATCTTGCGCGCGAGGTCCAGTATCCTGACCGGATCGCCCATCTCCAGCACGAAGACGTCGCCGGGCCGGCCGATCGCCTGGGCCTGCAGCACCAGGCGGCACGCTTCGGGGATGGTCATGAAGTAGCGCGTCACCTCGGGGCTCGTGACGGTCAGGGGGCCGCCGTGACGCAACTGGGTTTCGAAGATGGGCACGACCGACCCTCTGCTGGCGAGCACGTTGCCGAAGCGCACGGCCATAGCCTGGATGCCGCCGTCGCGTACCGCTTCGAGCATGATCCGTTCTGCGAGCGACTTCGTCAGGCCCATGACGTTGACCGGCGCGACGGCCTTGTCGGTCGATATGAGGACGAAGCGCTCGACCCCCGCCTGCCTGCAGGCGTCGAGTACGACGGCGGTGCCGAGGACGTTGGTCTTGACCGCTTCCTCGGGGGAGATCTCCATGAGCGGGACGTGCTTGTATGCCGCCGCATGCAGGATGACGTCGGGTGCATGCTCGGAGAACAGCGCACCGAGCTTCTCGGCGTCGCGGATATCACACAGGCACATCCGCGCCACGCCGGGCGCGAGGTCCTCCAGTTCGAGCCAGAGCTCGTACAGGCGGCTCTCGTCGATCTCGATGAGCAGCAGTTCGGCGGGAGCGAATGCCACGATCTGGCGACAGAGCTCGGCACCGATCGAGCCTGCGGCACCGGTCACGCCCACCACCTTGCCCGCGAGCGTCCCGGTCACCTCGGCGGTGTCGATGGGGGTCGGGTCCCTGCCCAACAGGTCCTCGACGTCGACGCTGCGAAGGTCACGAAGGCTCACCGAGCCCTTGGCGATCACGAGCTGCGGCATCACCCGCGTCTGAACGCCCGCGTCGGCCGCCTCGTTGAGGACGCGCCTGATCACCGTCTGTGACGCCGAGGGCATGGCGACCACGATCTCGTCGATCCGCTTGTCGGCCACGGTGCGAGCGAGCTCGGTGGTCGGGCCGAGCACGGGCACTCCGCCGATCGTGCGGCCGCGCAGCGGCTGGTGGTCGTCGAGGAAGCCCACGACCGAAAGCCCGAGGTCGGGTCGGCCCTGGATCTCGCGCAGCAGGAGCGATCCCGCGCTGCCCGCGCCGACGATGAGCACGCGACGCCCGTCGACCGTGCTCGCGGCGCGGAGGTACATCATGACGCGCGCCGCCATCCGGGCGGCCGATGCGCCGAGGAACACGAGGATCGCCTGCATGAACAGCACGCCGATCGGCACGAGACGCATCTGGTCGGTCATCGGCGCGAGCAGGTCGGCGGCGAGCAGGAGCGCGAAGCCCAGGACCGAGGCCCCCAAAAGCCTCAGGAGCGTGTCCACGCCCACGAAGCGCAGCACGAGCCGGTACAGGCCGAACGCCGCGAACAGCACGCCGTAGACTATGACGGCGACGCCGGCCGCCCAGCCCATCCAGCGTGCGAACGGCTCGGGCACCTCGCCCTCGAAGCGCGCATAGTACGCAAGCACGGTGGCGATGACCACGACCGCCGCGTCCAGGAACACGAGGATGGTGTTCCACAGCCGTCCCGTGGCGCGCACGCGGGCGTACAGGCTCGCCGGGCTCATCGCGCCACCGCCGCAAGCACCTTGCGGACAGCGGCAACGATATCGGCCGTCTCGCGCGGGCCGAGTGCCGGGTGCACGGGGATCGCCATCTGCGTGCGATCGAACTCCTCGGCGACGGGAAGGGGAGCGGCAGTATGCCCGGGGAGGGTCGCGAACGCGGCCTCGCGACCGATGAGCGCGCAGGTCCCGTAGTTGCAGGGAGCGCCCTCGGCGGCGATCGCCGCGACCACCCGGTCACGGTCCCAGCCGTCGATGAGCGCCGAGGAGTCGATGCGGGCGTAGAGCCGGTAGAACGCGTGTTCCGCGCCGCCGTCGGGGAGCGGCACCGAGATGCCGGGCAGTCCGCCGGCCCCTTCGGCGATCGCATGCGCGTTGCGGGTGCGCGCCGTGTGCCACCCGGGAAGCGCGCGCAGCCCGACCCCGACCAACGCCGAGGAGATCTCGGAAAGCCGCCAGTTGCTGCCGAAGGAATCGTGCAGCCACTTGAACTCCGTGCCAGGACCCGAGGCCGCCCGCACCTTGGAAAGCGCCTTGCCGTGGTCCTTGTAGGCCCAGGCGCGTTCGAACGCTTCGTCGTCATCGAGCACGAGCAGGCCGCCTTCGCCCGCCGAGATGATCTTGTCCTGGCAGAACGAGAACGCGGCCGCGTGGGAGCCGAGTGAGCCGGCGGGCCTACCGGAAAGCGTCGCACCGTGCGCCTGGGCGCAGTCCTCGATGACGATCAGGTCGTGCGAGCGCGCAAGCTCCAGAAGCGGCGGCATGTCGACGGGCCATCCGCCGACGTGCACCGGTATGACGGCGCGTGTCGCGGGCGTCAGTGCTCGCTCGAGCGTGGCGACGCTCAGATTGCCGCTTGCGGGGTCGACATCGGCCAACACCGGGCGTGCGCCGACCGCCACGACGGCGCTCGCGGTGGCTATGAAGGTGCGGCTCGGCACGACGACGTCGTCGCCGGGGCCGATGCCGAACGCGCGCAGAGCCAGCTCGAGCGCGAGCGTCCCGTTCGCGACAGCGATGCCGTGGGTCCGGCCGAGCGACGCGGCGTACTCGCGCTCGAGTTCACGGCCGCAAGTGCCCGCCCAGTAGTTGAGGTCCGCCGAGGAGAGGACCCCGGCGACCGCCTCGTGCTCGGCTGGCCCGGGCGCGGGCCAGCGCGGCATCGGGGCCGTGCGGACGGGCGTGCCGCCCTCTATGGCAAGGTCGCGAAGGCTCATCGTCCACCGCTCGCCAGGGGTCTTGCGGGTACGCCGCCCACCACCGCGCGTGCCGCCACCGGCCCCACGATCGCCGCGCCGGCGCCGACCACGGCCCACTCGCCGATGCGCGAAGAGGGGACGGCGCTTGCGCCGACACCCACGAGCGCGCCCTCGCCGACGCTGCACGCGCCGCAGAGGTTCGCGCCCGGCCCCACGTGCGCGTGTGCGCCCACGATGCAGTCGTGGTCGACCGTGCAGCCGGTGTTGAGGATCGCGTTCTCGCCGATGCACGCGTCGACGTTGACCACGACGCCCGGCGCGATGAACGCACCCGCGCCCACCGCCACGCCCGCGGCAAGGCGGGCCGAGGGGTGCACCACGGCGATGGCGGGCAGGCCCGATTCGCGCAACGCCTCGAAGGTCTTGGCGCGCACGGCGTTGTCGCCGATGGCGACGATGAACCCGTCGGCGACGATGCCGGCGGGAGAAGTGGTCACTGGTATGCCAAGGACCGTCGCGGGATCGGGGTCGCGCGCGACGACGCCGGCGATATCGAGGCCCGCTGCGCGCGCGGCGTCGATCACCACCTTGGCGTGTCCGCCTGCACCGATCACGAGCAGTCTCACGTGCGCTCCTCGGAGTCGTTCGTCGTCGCCTCGGGGTCGAACGGTCGGCCGGTAGCATGCCCTTCGGCGCTGACCCCTTCACGGGCGAACACGGTCGCCATCGTCTTGAGCAGGATCCGCGCGTCCAGGGCGAAGGACCGGTTGTCGACATACCACACGTCCATCGCCAGCCGCTCGTCCCACTCGACCGCGTTGCGGCCGTTGACCTGCGCCCATCCCGTGACGCCGGGCCTGACTTCATGCCGTCTGGCCTGCTGTTCATTGTAGCGCGTCAGGTACTCGGTCAGCAGAGGACGCGGCCCCACGATGCTCATCGCCCCTCGCAGGACGTCCCAGAGCTCGGGCAACTCGTCGAGCGAACTCGCCCGCAGCGCTCGACCGAATCCCGTCAGTCGCTGCGCGTCGCTGGCGACGGCCTGAAGTGCGCCCTCGCCGGCGGCCGGCGCTGACATCGTGCGGAACTTGTGGATGCGGAACGGCCGCCCGCCGATCCCCGGCCGCTCCTGCACGAACAGGACGGGAGAGCCGAGACGCATCCGGACCAGGAGCGCAAGGACGAGCAGCACCGGCGAGAGCAGCACGAGCAACGCCGCCGAGGCGACGATGTCGAGCAGCCGCTTGAGAGTGTCATAGGCGCGATGCGAGCGCTTCACGATACAACCCTTCGTATTCGCCGAGGACCCGGTCCAGGGAGAACTCGCGGACTGCGCGTTCGCGCGCGGCCGCCCCGAACGCCGCGCGTGTCCCGGCATCCCGGGCGGCGCGTTCGATCGCCTCGCTGAGCTCCGCGAGGTCGTTCTTGGCCACGATCCAGCCGGCCTCATCGCCCACCGCGTCGGTTATGCCCCTCGTGCGCGTGCCGATCACGGGCACGCCGGAGGCCATCGCCTCCAGGATCGAACGAGGCAGCCCCTCGCGTTCTGACACGAGCGCGAGGGCGTCGGTGGCGGCGAGCAGTTCAGGCACATCGCGCCGGAAGCCCGCCCAGTGCATGCGCGCTGAGATCCCGAGCGCGAACGCGAGTTCGCGCAGCTTCGGTTCGAGCGGTCCATCGCCCACCAGCACGAGGTGCGCATGCTCGGTCGGGGCCGCGGCGAACGCGCGCAGCAGGTGCTCGTGGCGCTTGACCGGCGCGAACTCGGCGATACACGTGAGCATGAACGCATCGGAGGGGACGCCGAGCTCTTCGCGGACGGCAGAGGCCTGCGCGGGGTCGACCACACCGGGCGCGAAGCGCGCGGTGTCGACGCCGATGCCGGGAATGTGCCGGATGCGGTCGCGCTGCGGGACGCCGAGCCCGAACGCCGCCGCGTGGTCCTCGGCGTTGATCGTCACGAGGTAATCGGTCCACGGCGCGGCGAGACGCTCCATCGCGCGCATGGCGGCATGCTCGGGCGCGGGCTGTCCTTCGTAGAAGTGGAAGCCGTGGGCGGTGTAGATGATCGCGGGCCTGTCGGGCACCCGGCGGTCCCGGAGCGCATAGCGCGTGACGAACGCCGCGACGGGGGTGTGCACGTGCACGATGTCGTACTGGCGGCGCGCGACGATCCGTCTGATCTCAGCAGGGGTGCCCATGAGGTTTGCCGGCCGCGCGGGGTTCCTGCTCCAGGCCACGTCGAAGCGTTCGTCGAACGCGTCGTCGAGTCCGTGGTCCGAACGGGCCCCGTTCGCGAGCGCGTCCACGCGCCAGCCGCGGCTCCGGAAATGCGAGGCGAAAGGCAGCAGGAACGCTTCGAGGGTTATGGGTACCGTCGTCGCCAGTAGCAGTGCGGGACTCATACGCGGGGCTCCGGATCGTCCGATGGAGCATGTGAACCGAATACTACCGCAGGGCGCGACGCCCCGTCCCGCGGCCTGCTTCGAGCCCGCGGATGTGCTAGGATTCCAGCCCAAGTGAATCACGGGTACGCACGCAGGAGGCGGTCAGGATGAAGTTCCAGGGTACGGCTCACAAGTACGGACGTGACATAGACACGGACGTCATCATTCCCGCCCGCTACCTGAACACGAGCGTCCCCGAGGAGCTTGCGAAGCACTGCATGGAGGACCTCGACGCAGGGTTCGTCGGCAAGGTCGAGTTCGGCGACATCCTGGTGGCCGAGGAGAACTTCGGCTGCGGCTCGAGCCGCGAGCACGCGCCCATCTCCATCAAGGCCGCCGGCGTCTCGGTCGTCATCGCAAAGTCCTTCGCCCGGATCTTCTACCGCAACGCGATCAACACCGGTCTTCCGATCATGGAGGCGCCGGAGGCCGTCGATGGTATCAGCGACGGCGACCATGTGGTCGTCGACGCGGACAGCGGCGTGATCGTGAACGAGACCACCGGTGCCACCTACCGCGCCCAGCCGTTCCCGCCGTTCATCAAGGACATCATCGAAGAGGGCGGGCTCGTCGAGGCGACCAAGGCCAAGGTGGCAGGCCGATGAGCGCGACGCACGCGATCTGCCTGCTTCCCGGCGACGGGATCGGCCCCGAGATAACCGCCGAGGCCGTCAAGGTCCTCGACGTGATCGGGGTGCGTCACGGCGTCACCTTCACCTACGAGGAGGCGCTCCTCGGCGGCATAGCCATCGACGAGACCGGCTCGCCGCTTCCTGAGGAGACGCTCGCGAAGGCCAAGGCGGCCGACGCTGTGCTGCTCGCCGCGATCGGCGGCCCCAAGTGGGACACGACCGATCCGGCCAAGCCGCGTCCCGAGCAGGGTCTCCTCGGCATACGCAAGGCCCTTGAGCTCTATGCGAACCTGCGTCCGGTCAAGCTGTTTCCGGCGCTGCTTTCGGCGAGCAGCCTCAAGCCCGAGTTCCTCGAGGGCGTCGACATGCTCATCGTGCGCGAGCTCACGGGCGGTCTGTACTTCGGCGCCCGTGACCGGGAGACTGGCGTCGAGGGCGCGGCGACAGGCGGCGGCGCCGGGATGCGCGCCTACGACACGATGGCTTACAGCGAGTTCGAGATCGAGCGCATCGCGCGTACGGCTTTCGAGGCCGCGCGTCTGCGCGGCGGTCGTGTCCACTCGGTCGACAAGGCCAACGTGCTTGAGTCCTCACGCTTGTGGCGCGAGGTCGTGCACCGTCTGCACGCGGCCGAGTTCGCCGATGTCGAGCTGTTCGACCAGCTCGTGGACAACACCGCCATGCAGCTCATCCGAAACCCCGCGCAGTTCGACGTGGTCGTGACCGAGAACATGTTCGGAGACATCCTCTCCGACGAGGCCTCGATGCTCACCGGCTCGCTCGGAATGCTCGCGAGCGCCTCGCTCGGCGACGGCACCGCGCTCTACGAGCCGAGCCACGGCTCCGCGCCCGACATCGCAGGGCAGGGGATCGCCAACCCGCTCGCGATGCTGCTTTCCGTCGAGATGATGCTGCGCTACAGCTTCGGCATGAACGATGCGGCTGACGAGCTCGCGGCCGCCATCGAGGGCGTGCTCGCCGACGGGTGGCGTACCCGCGACATCGCGGACGCGTCCACGGCCGAGGACAGGATCGTGGGCACCACAGCGATGGGTGACCTGGTGGCGGAGCGACTGAGCGCGTAGCGGTCCCGCGCGGAGTCGGGTCGCCGCGACGGGCGGACTCTAGGCGTCTGCGGCCGTGGTCGTGATCACTTGTGCGAGCAACGAGGCGGCATCCTCCCAGGAGAACCCGCGTGCGTGCCGCATGCCAGCGTCGCGCACCCCGGTCCGGGGAGGATGCGCGAGTGTCTCCTCGATAGCTGTCGCGAGTCCGACCGCGTCATCGGCGTCGACGTATCGCGCCTGCCCGCCGCCCGCTTCACGCAACGCGGGGACATCGGCGGCGATCACCGGGCACCCACAAGCGAGTGCCTCGATCATCGGCAGTCCGAAGCCCTCGTTGCGCGAGGGGAACACGAACGCCGCGGCGCCGCTGTAGGCCGCACGCAGCTCAGGTTCCGCAAGGCGCGTGACTCGCACCGGCATCCGAGCGGCGACGTCGGCATAGCGCGCCTCGAGCCCCGGGTCGCCGCCGAGCGCGAGCAGGCCGACATCGCGCATCCGGCCCTGATCGAGCAGCATCCGCAGCGCATCGAACAGCAGCGGGGCCCCCTTGAAGTTCGTGCGATGGCCCAGATAGAGCACGTAGCGCTCCGGCAGCGCCAACCTCCGCGTGAGCGCCGCGATCTCCTCGGCGGGGCGCGGCGCGAAGCTCGCATCCACACCGGGGTGCACCACCGCGGCGACCCGTTCGGCGGCGGTCGGCTCGAAACGTCCGAGGTCGCTTCGCGTCGCGTGCGTGAGGCAGACGATCGAGCGGGCCGAAGCGATCGCCGCGCGTTTGTCGCGGTACAGGGGCTGCCGCGGGTCCTTGCCAAGCACCTCGGGCGTCATGTCATGCAGATACAGCAGCGTCGGCGTGAGGGCGGGCCGCGTATACAGCGTCGAGACGAACACATCGGCGCGTTCCGCATCGCAGGCGCGTTGCAGCATACGGCGCTCCGCCGAGGAGTCGTGCGCGCGCAGCAGCGGATGGGGGCGATATGAGATCCCCGGGTGTCGGGGGGCGGTGCCGCCCCGGTCGAGCACCACGACGTGTTGCCCGAACCCGCTTTCGGACCAGCGATCGAGGATCGCGTCCCACAGACGCGGTATGCCGCCGCTCGTGGCATGGAACGCGCACCCGTCGATCACGACGCGGGGGAACCCGGCGTCTGCCGGGAGCGTACCCGGAGCCACGCGTGGGACGAGCGCACGCGCCTCGGTCAGCGCGAGCATCGCGCCGCGGTGGAGTGGCGCAGCTACGGCGTTGAGCGCACCGCGGTCGCGTACGAAGGCTCTGAGGCTGCTACCCGGCGGCATGCCGACACTCCTCGGCAGGGAAAGGTGTGGTTTCAAGGCTAGGGCATACGGCGCTCCTCCGCTACACTGGTTCGACACAGAACGCGAGCGCGAGAGGGGTGCGGGCCATGTCACTGCCCAAGGTGGACTTCATCTGGATGGACGGCGAGCTTGTCGAGTGGGACAAGGCGCAGGTACACGTCCTGACGCACGCACTCCACTACGGCAGCGGCGTCTTCGAGGGCATCCGCTGCTACGCGACCCCCGACGGCCCCGCCGTGTTCCGCCTCCGCGAGCACATGGAGCGCTTCGAGCGCTCCGCCAGGATGCTGTTCATGGACCTCGGCTACACGGTCGACGAGATGGTCGAGGCCGTGCTTGAGACCATCCGCGCGAACAAGCTGCCGTCGTGCTACATCAGGCCGCTCGCGTTCCGGGGCTACGGCATCATGGGTCTCGATCCGATCCCCGCGCCGGTCAACGTGACCATCGCGTGCTGGCCCTGGGAGACCTACATGGGCGAGGAGGCGCTGATCAAGGGCGTCGACGTCGGCGTGTCCTCCTGGCGTCAGCGCGGCATCAACTCGCTGCCGCCCGCGATCAAGGCGACGGGCAACTACCTGAACTCCTCGCTCGCGCGTATCGAGGCCAACCGCCACGGCTACAACGAGGCCATCCTGCTCAACGAGGAGGGCAAGGTCTGCGAGGGCACCGGCGAGAACCTGTTCATCATCCGCGACGGCGTGATCTCGACGCCCCCGATCTCCGACGGCCTGCTGGCGGGCATCACGCGCGAGTCGATCATGGTGATCGCCGACAACCTCGACTACATCATGGTCGAGGAGTCGCTCGTGCGCACCGACCTGTACACCGCCGACGAGATGTTCATGACCGGTTCGGCCGCCGAGGTCGTGCCTGTGCGCTCGGTCGACGGACGTGTCATAGGCGACGCCGGCCCGATCACGCTCGAACTGCAGAAGAAGTTCTTTGACGTCGTGCATGGCGCCGACCCCGATTACGAGGAGTGGCTCGAGCGCGTGTAGCGCTTGCGCCGCGGACGGGACGGACCCCGTGGTCACCCTCTACGATACGACCCTTCGCGACGGCACCCAGCGCGAGGGCATGTCCCTGTCCGCCGAGGACAAGGTCCGCGTCGCGTTGAAGCTCGACGCCCTGGGAGTGCACTACATCGAGGGCGGTTTCCCCGGTTCCAACCCCAAAGACATCGAGTTCTTCGAGCGCGCCAAGATGCTTTCGCTCGAGAACGCCGTCATCTCCGCGTTCGGCACGACGTGTCGCAAGGACACGCCAGCCGAGGAGGACGCCGGACTTGCCGCCCTGCTCGAGACCGGCTGTGCGGCGTTGTGCATCTTTGGCAAAGCGTGGGACATCCACGTCACCGAGACGCTCCAGACCACGCTCGAGGAGAACGTCCGCATGGTCCGCGACAGTGTGGCGTTCCTGAAAGCCGCCGGGCGCACGGTGTTCTTTGACGCGGAGCACTTCTTTGACGGCTACGCCCACAACGCGGGGTACGCGATCGAGGTCTGCAAGGCGGCGGCCGAGGCCGGCGCCGACGCGGTGGTGCTCTGCGACACCAACGGGGGCACGCTGCCGCACGAGGTGCTGCGGACCGTCAACGCGGTCAAGCTGGTGGTCGACGCGCCGCTCGGGATCCACGCCCACAACGACGCCGGTTGTGCCGTCGCCAACTCGCTTCTGGCCGTAGACGCCGGCTGCGTGCACGTGCAGGGTACGGCCAACGGCTACGGGGAGCGCGCCGGCAACGCGGACCTGCTCGCCATCATCCCGTCGCTTGTGCTCAAGATGGACGACGACTGCATCTCTCGCGACCAGCTCAAGCTGCTCACCGAGGTCAGCCATTTCGTGGCGGAGACCGCCAACATCTCACCGAACCCGCACCAGCCCTACGTGGGTGCGAGCGCGTTCGCGCACAAGGGTGGCGTGCACGCGAGCGCCGCGGCGCGTCTGCCCGAAGCCTACGAGCACATCGATCCGGCCGCCGTGGGCAACCTCGCCCGCGTCATCGTGAGTGAGCTCGCCGGTCGTGCTTCGCTCACCATGAAGGCTGCCGAGCTCGGCATCGATCTGACGGGCGACCCCGACACCTTGGGCACGATGCTCGACAGCATCAAGGACCTCGAGCACGAGGGCTACAGTTTCGAGGCGGCCGACGCGTCGCTCGAGGTACTGCTCCGCAAGCGTCTCGGCACCCACGAGATGTTCTTCGCCCTCGAGTCGTTCCGCTGCATCATGGAGAAGCGCGAGGACGGTCGCGTCATGACCGAGGCCACCATCAAGATCCACGTCGAGGGGCACCGCTACATCGCCACCGCTGAGGGCAACGGTCCCGTCAACGCACTCGACAAGGCGCTGCGCATAGCGATCGGCAAGTACTATCCGCACCTTGCCGAGTTCGAACTCACCGACTTCAAGGTCCGCGTGCTCGACGAGAAGAAGGGCACCGGCGCCATCACGCGTGTCCTCATCGAGACCAGCGACGGCGACAAGTCCTGGGGCACGGTGGGCGTCTCCGAGAACATCATCGAGGCCTCGTGGGAGGCGCTCGTCGACTCCGTCGAGTTCGGCCTCTCTCACCCGCGCAACGCCTGAGACCCGACTCGCGTCGTTCCCGCGGATCGGCCCGGGCGCACGCTCCTCGGCGGGTATCCGCCACTCGTCCCTGTTCATGCAGGAAAGGTCATATGTTCATGGAACGTAATCCGCAGGGGGACAGGCTCGAGGAGATCCGGAGGCGAGGGGTGCGCGTCGTCCGTGTTCTGAGTGACGGGGATTGCCGCTACGGTCTCGCGGACGATTCCACGGTCACTCTCATCTCAGATGAACCGTTTGCGGCGTGGGAGCCCGAAGGGGCGCTCGGGCTGAACACGGCGGAGTTGCTCACGCCCGCGGTGCCGACCAAGATCGTCTGCGTCGGGATCAACTACCGTGGCCATGCGCTCGAGATGGGGCACGAACTCCCCGATGAGCCCGTCATCTTCCTCAAGCCGCCCACCGCGATCAACTCGCCTCACGGCAAGATCGTCATCCCCGAGGGCGTGGGTCGCGTGGACTTCGAGGCGGAGCTCGCCGCCGTCATCGGCCGCAGGACGCACCGCGCTTCGGCCGAGGAGGCCGCGCACAACATCCTCGGCTACACCTGCGCCAACGATGTGACCGCCCGCGACCTCCAGAAGATCGACGGGCAGTGGACGCGTGCGAAGGGCTTCGACGGGTTCTGCCCGCTCGGCCCCTGGATCGACACGGACATCGACCCGTCGGACCTGCGCATACAGTCGTTCGTCAACGGCGAGGTGCGTCAGGACGCGCGCACGAGCGACCTGATCTTCGGCGTGGCCGAACTCGTCTCGTTCATCTCGCATGTGATGACGCTCGTTCCCGGCGACGTCGTGCTCACGGGCACCCCTGCGGGCATCGGTCCCATCGTGCCGGGGGACACCGTCGAGGTGCGGATCGAGGGCATCGGTTCGCTCGTGAACCACGTCGTCGCGGGCTGACGAGGGCGCCCTCCCGCTCGTCGCTTTCGAACAGCCGTTCGGCTATCCACAGGCCCCAGATGTCGGTGTCGGTGCTATCCTTGACACGACATGTAGTGCATTCCGGCTGACCAGGAGGGGTCCGGGGCATGGTTGGCGACCGCCTGAGAACAGCCGAGGTCGAGGAGTTGCTTCGCGCGATCCTCGCCTTGGAGACACCCGACGAGAGCTACGCGTTCCTGCAGGACATCTGCACGATCCGCGAGGTCAAGGACATGGCCCAGCGCCTGCAGGTGGCCCGCATGCTGGCCGCGGGGGAGCACTACGCCCGCATCCAGGAGCTCACCGGCGCCTCCGCGACCACCATCAGTCGCGTGAGCAAGTCCCTGAACTACGGCGCGGACGGATACGCGCTCGTGCTCGAGCGCCTCGGCGACGGACCCGACGGGGCGGGCGATCACTAGACCATGTCGTTCGTGCACCTCCATACGCATTCCGAGTATTCGCTTCTCGATGGCGCGGCCCGGGTGGCCGACCTGGTCGACCGCGCGGTCGAGCTCGAGATGCCCGCGCTCGCCATCACCGACCACGGCTACATGTACGGCGCCGTTGACTTCTACCGCCGAGCCTCCAAGGCGGGTATCAAGCCGCTCATCGGGTGTGAGGTCTACTTCACGCCCAACGAGCGCACGCTGCGCGACGGCAAACCGGAGCTCTACCATCTCCTGCTCCTGGCCAAGGACAACGAGGGGTTCCGCAACCTCAAGGCGCTGGTGAGCAACGCCGCGGTCGAAGGTTTCTACTACAAGCCGCAGGTCGATCTCGAACTCCTCAAGCGCCACGCCGGCGGGCTGATCGGCACGAGCGCGTGCATGAGCGGCATCGTGAGCAAGTCCATCGAGCGGGGAGACCCCGAGGAGGCCCGCCGATGGGCCGAGACCTACGCGGGCATCTTCGCGCCCGGTGACTTCTACCTCGAGATCCAGGAACAGGGCATCGTCTCGGACAACGGCGTGAGCCAGACGCAGCTCAACGAGGAGATCGCGAGCATCGGTCGGGAGATGGGCCTCGGGCTCGTGGCCACCAACGACATCCACTACCTGACCAAGGAGCACTCCGAGACACAGGACCTGCTGCTGTGCATCGGAACGGGTTCGACGGTCGACCAGCCGGGCCGCATGAAGTTCTCGTGCGACGAGTTCTACATGAAGACGCCCGAGCAGATGGCCGAGGTCATGTCCCGCTACCCCGAGGCGATCTCCAACACGCTCGAAGTCGCCGAGAAATGCAACGTCGACATCGAGTTCGACAAGCTGCACCTGCCCCGGTTCAAGGTGCCCGAGGAGCATTCCCAGGAGTCCTACCTCAGGGAGCGTTGCATCGCGGGGCTCAAAGACCCCAAGCGGTTCGGCCAGGACCTGCCGCCCGAGGTGCTCGAGCGACTCGACTCCGAGCTCAAGGTCATCAACGACAAGGGCTTCGCGGCGTACTTCCTGATCGTCGCGGACTTTGTGAAGTGGGCCAAGGAGAACGACATCGGCGTAGGCCCCGGCCGAGGAAGCGCCGCCGGCTCGATCATCGCCTACGCGCTCGGCATCACCGCGCTCGACCCGATCGCCAACGGGCTGCTGTTCGAGCGGTTCCTCAATCCCGAGCGTACCGAGATGCCCGATATCGACATCGACTTCGACGACGAGCGCCGCGGCGACGTCATCGACTACGTGCGCGACCTGTACGGCGACGACCACGTCGCGCAGATCATCACGTTCGGAAAGATGAAGGCGCGCGCCGCCGTCCGGGACGCGGGCCGGGTCCTCGGCTATCCGTACGGAGTACCCGATCGGATCTCCAAGATGATCGTCGAGGACCTCGACGCCACCATCGAAAGCTCGATGGCGCAGAACCCCGACCTTTCGGGCGACTATGAAGCGAACGAGGACACCAAACGCATCGTCGATGCCGCATCCTCGCTCGAGGGGATCGTGCGCGGCGAAGGCGTGCACGCGGCGGGTGTCGTGATCTGCCCCGACCCGGTCTACCAGCACGTGCCCGTCAAGTACGACACCAAGGGCGGCGCGGTCATCACGCAATGGGACGGGCCCACCGTCGCAGACCTCGGCCTGCTCAAGATGGACTTCCTCGGCCTGCGCAACCTCACCGTCATCGCGGACGCGGTCAAGAGCATCAGGCAGCGTCATGGCGTGACGATCGTGCCCGACGAGATCCCGCTCGACGACGCCGAGACCTTCAAGCTGCTGCAGCGCGCCGACACCGTCGGAGTGTTCCAGGTCGAGTCGGCGGGCATGCGCAAGCTCCTCAAGGACCTCAAGCCCACGACGTTCGCGGACATCGTCGCCGTGCTCGCGCTGTACCGCCCCGGCCCGCTCAAGTCCGGCATGGTCGACGACTTCGTGGGCCGAAAGCACGGGCGCAAGGCCGTCACGTACTACGACGACCGCCTCAAGCTGATCCTCGAGGAGACCTACGGCGCAATCGTCTACCAGGAGCAGGTCATGCGGATCTCCATGACCATGTCGGGGTTCACGGCCGCCAAGGCGGACAAGCTGCGCAAGGCCATGGGCAAGAAGAAGCTCGAGGAGCTCGAGCCGCTCAAGGCCGCGTGGGTCGAGGGCGCGAAGACCAACGAGTACGATCCGGCGCTCGCCGAACGCATCTGGGCGGACATCCTGCCCTTCGCGGAGTACGCGTTCAACAAGAGCCACTCCGCCGCATACGGCCTCATCACCATGCAGACCGCGTATCTCAAGGCGCATTACCCGCTCGACTACATGGCGGCGGTGCTCACGAGTTACACCGGCAAGACCGAGTCGATCGTCCGCTACGTCGCCGAGTGCAACCGCGCGGGCATGACGGTCCTGCCCCCCGACGTCAACTCCTCCGGCGCCGACTTCACGGCGGTCGAGAAGGGCATCCGCTTCGGGCTCGCCGGCATCCGCGGGGTGGGCGAGGGCGTCGTCGAGCTCATCGTGAAGGCGCGCGACGAGGGCGGCCCGTTCACCTCGCTGCACGACTTCTGCGAGCGGGTGGACGTCCGCGGCATCAACAAGAAGACGCTCGAGGCGCTCATCAAGGGCGGCGCGTTCGACTCGACCGGCTACACCCGCAAGCACCTCATGGCGCTCATGGATGACGCGGTGGACTCCGCGTCGCGCAAAGCCAAGGACCGCGACAGCGGACAGGTCTCGATGTTCGAGATGTTCGCCGAGGAGGACCACGGGTTCGCCGAGGAGGTGCCTGCGCCCGACGGCGATGAGTGGGACAAGAAGATGAAGCTCGCCTTCGAGAAGGAGATGCTCGGCATCTACGTCTCGGACCACCCGCTCAAGGGCATCGCGGGCGAGATCAGGCGCGCGGCGGACTACTCGCTCGGCGACACCGACGAGATGCGCGGCGGCACCATGGGCTGGTTCGCCGGCATCCTCTCAGATGTCCAGCGCAAGGCCACCAAGAAGGGCACCATGATGGTGGTCGCCAAGCTCGAGGACCTCGAGGGCAGCATCGAGGCGGTGCTCTTTCCCGCGGTCTACGAGAAGTACCGCGACCTGGTGGCCGAGGACGAGATCGTGCGCGTGCGGGCCCGGTTCGAGTCAGAGGAGCGCGGCACCAAGCTCCTCGTGCAGCAGGTCGAGCGTTTCGACGGCGAGGAGTTCTCATCCGGCCCGGGCAAGGTCGTCGTCGAGACCGAGGCCGCCGCGTTCAAGAACGGTCGTATCGAGCGCCTCAAGGAGATACTCGCCCGCTATCCGGGCAAGGACACGCTCGAACTGCACCTCGTCGGTCCGGAGTCGGTCAAGGTCTGGAAGTGCGGCAACGTCGACCGGCACTCCAACGGCCTGTTCGCCGAGCTCATGGAGGTCTTTGGCGGTCAAGCGGTGCGCGAGGCGGTGTAGGGACGCCCGACCGACCGGTCGGGCGTGGTGATGCGGGCACGCGTCCGGGCAACCCCTTGTATGGATCTCTACAAGTATGTAGGATTCTGTAGAAAGGAGGTCGCCATGCAAGAGGACCGCACCCAGATATCGGCCTTCATCGCGCGCGAGACCAAGTCGCGCCTCGAGGCCTACACCACGCGCACCGGCACCAAGAAGGGCGCCGTGATCGAGGACGCGCTCAAGGCGTATCTCGACGAGCGTGCCGATCTGCCGGCGGAGTACGTGATCCCGGCCGAAGTGGCCCTCTCACAGGAAGCGTTGGGGCGGGTCATCGATTCGATCGAGTCGCCGGGCGAGCCTCCCGAGGCCCTGCGCGCCCTCATGACGGCGCGGCGCGCGAGTTCCTGACGTGTTGATACACCCGCTCAGGCCCGAGAACGATCGCGAAGGGTTCTCATGCGGCGTGCCCGAGCTCGACCGGTTCCTGGGCCGCTATGCCCTGCTCAACCAGTCCACGCACCGCATCGGCGTGACGTACGTGGCCGAGGAGAGCGGCGTGGTGCTTGGCTACATGACGCTCGCGGCCACATCGCTTCGGGCGGCACGGATCGATCCGGCGTCGCGAGATCGGTTGCCGCGCTACCCGCTGCCGGCGCTGCGACTGGCGCGCCTCGCGGTCGATCGGCGGGTGCGTGGCGAGGGGGTGGGCTCCGCGCTCCTTTCGGCGGCGCTGGAGATCGCGCTCGACATGAGCGAACGTGTCGGATGCGTGGGAGTCGTGGTAGACGCGAAGCCGGCGGCGGTGGGCTACTACACGCGGTTCGGCTTCACGACGCTCGAGCCCGACGCTCCGATCGGGCCCACGGTCCCGCTCTTTCTGCCGGTCTCGCTGATCGAGATCGCGCGCGCTTGACACTCGTGTGAACGCTCTAGTACTCTAGCACTCTACTGTACTATAGCGTTGCGCCATGGGTATGGACATGCATGTACCGACCACCGTCCGGGGACACGCCGGGCGTGCCGAGACCGAGGGAACCACCTATGAGACCTGTCACCCCGCGAGGGTTCCGAGATGTGTTGCCGCAGGAGGCCGCGGAGCGCGAGGCGCTCGCGCGCGCGATGTCAGACACGATGGCGATGTGGGGCTACGGGCTCGTCGAGACTCCCGTGGTCGAGCAGAACGCCACACTCGAGGCGGGCGCCGGCGGTTCGATCGCGGGCGAGGTGTTCCGCCTGTTCGATGCAGACGGAGGCCTGCTCGCGTTGCGTCCCGAGATGACCGTGCCGATCGCGCGCATGGTCGCCACGCGGTTCGCGGGCGAGCCGGGCCCGTTCCGGTTGCGCTACTGCGCCGATGTGTTCCGCGAGCAGGCATCGATGCGCGGGCAGTCGCGCCAGTTCACGCAGGTGGGCCTTGAGTTCGTGGGCGCGGAGGGCCCCGCGGCGGATGCCGAGGTGATCGCCGTGCTCGTCGAGTCGCTGTCGGCATCGGGGCTTTCGGAGTTCGTGGTCGGTGTGGGCACGGTCGCCGTCCTGCGCGCGATCCTTCAGAGCGCGAAGATGCCCGAGGAGTGGTCCTCGGCGGTGCTTGCAGCCGCGCACCAGCGCAACCTTGTCGGGATCGACGAGCTCGCGCGTGCCGACGGCGTCCCGGTCGAGGTCCGCGAGGCGCTCACGGCCGTCCCTCGCATCCGCGGCGGTCGCCGCGCGATCGAGGAGTGCCGCCTCGCCGCCCGTACCTGCGGCGTGGATGCCGCACTCGACGAGCTCGATGAGGTCTGGGACCTGCTCGAGACCGCCGGTGTGGCCGGTTGCGTCTCGGTCGACTTCGGCATCATGCGCTCTTTCGACTACTACACGGGGATCGTGCTCGAGGTCTACGCGCCCGGGCTCGGCCTTCCGCTCGGTGGCGGCGGCCGCTACGATGGCCTGCTCGCCGAGTTCGACGCCCCCGCGCCTGCGGCGGGCTTCGCCATCGGGCTCGAGCGCCTGCACATCGCGCTCGCCGAGCAGCGGACGCAGGTGCCGGTCCCGGCGCTCGACGCGGTGATCGGGGGTGCGCCGAGCGACGCGTTCGCGGCTGCGGGCCGCCTGCGCACCGCAGGTTGGCGCGTGCGCCTCTCCGAGCGTGCGGGCATCGAACTCGTGCGCGAGGCCGAACGCGCCGGGGCCGCTGAGGCTCTGCTGGCCGAGGAGTCGCGCATCGTGCGACTCGACCGTGCGGGCGGACCCGCCATCCCGCTTCAAGACCCCCTGCCCGCATCCCCGAGCGCCTCCTGGGCAGCCGAAGGAGGAGCACGATGATCGCCGCACGCACCACCGGGCTCGCCCGCGACAACGCCTCGGGCAAGCTGCGGATGGCCGTGCCCAAGGGCGCGCTGTTCGCCGAGTGCCTCGCGGCACTCTCCTCGGCAGGTGTGGAGCTCGCCGGCCTGTCAGACCCGGGGCGTACGCTGCTCATCGAGGCGCCCGAGTTCGAGTTCCTGGTCGGCAAGCCCTCCGACATCCCGATCTATGTCGCGAGCGGAGCGGCCGACATCGGCATCGCGGGCAAGGACGTGCTCGAGGAGACCGAGCTTGATGTGGTCGAACTCGTGGACCTCGGCTTCGGTGGCTGCCGCTTCGTGGTGGCCGAGCCCGAGGACGCCGGCGCGAGCATCGAGGAGAAGTACCGGCACCTGGGCGTCATCCGCATCGCGACCAAGTACCCGCGCGTCACCGAGCGGCACTTCGCCGCCAAGGGCATGCAGGTCGAGATCATCAAGCTCAACGGCAACATCGAGATCGCGCCGCTCATCGGCATCGCGGACCAGGTCGTGGACATCACGCAGACCGGGACCACCCTGCGCGAGAACCGGCTCAGGATCGTCGAGGACGTCTCGCCCTCGACGGCACGCTTCATCGCCAACCCGTCGGCGCTCCGGACGGCGGGCGACCGCATCACCGGCCTGGCCGAGAGACTCGCCGCCGCATCGGTACAATAGTCGGGCCGGGCGCGCCGCTTCGTGCGGGCGCGTGGCCGAGGAGAAAGGCAGCACACGAGATGCTGAGACTGATCGAACTGGGTCGCGGAGAGCGGCTCACCGAGGGATCGCTCCGCCGCTCAGGCGGCGTCGACGCCGAGATCATCGCCGTGACGGCGCGCATCGTCGACGACGTCCGCGAGCGGGGAGATGTGGCGCTGCGCGAGTACACCGCCAAGTTCGACAAGGTGGAGCTTTCTGAGATGCGCGTCACTCCCGATGAGATCGAGATGGCCATCGCGCAGGTCGACGACGAGTTCCTCGACGCCATAGCGACCGCCGCCGGCGCGATCGAGGACTTCCACCGCCGCCAGGTCCCGCAGTCGTGGTTCACCACGCAGGAGGGCGGCATATTCCTCGGCCAGAAGGTCACACCGCTGCGTCGCGTGGGCATCTACGTGCCCGGCGGACGCGCGTGCTACCCGAGCAGCGTGCTCATGAACGCGATCCCCGCACAGGTGGCGGGTGTCGACGAGATCGTCATGGTCGTCCCGCCGGATGCCGACGGGACCGTCAACCCCTACGTGCTCGCGGCGGCCGCGGAGGCGGGCGTCGAGGAGATCTACAAGGTCGGCGGCGCACAGGCCGTGGCCGCGCTCGCGTTCGGCACCGACACCATCGAGCGCGTCGACAAGGTCGTCGGCCCCGGCAACGCGTACGTGACCGCGGCCAAGAAGCTCGTGATGGGGGAGTGCGGCATCGACATGCTCGCCGGCCCCTCCGAGGTGCTGGTGCTTGCCGACGAGACCGCGATCCCCGCGTTCGTGGCGATCGACCTGATGGCGCAGGCGGAGCACGATCCGCGTGCCGCGACCTACCTCGTCACCACCGACCCCGAGCTTCCGGCCGCCGTCGAGGAGGCGCTCGAGGCGCTGCTCGCCGAGTCGCCCCGCGGTGAGATCACGCGCCGCTCGCTTCAGGACAACGGCGTCGTCGTGCTGTGCCCCGACATCGTCGCGGCGCTCGACGCGGTCGACCTCATCGCGCCGGAGCACCTCGAGGTGCAGATGACCGACCCGTTCGATCTCCTCGGCTCCATCCGCAACGCGGGTGCGATCTTTCTGGGACACTGGACGCCCGAGTCGGTCGGCGACTATGTGGCCGGGCCCAACCACGTCCTTCCCACCGGTGGCACGGCACGCTTCTCCAGCCCGCTGTCGGTCGATGACTTCGTCAAGAAGTCCTCGGTCCTGTCGTACTCCGTCGAGGCCCTCGAGATGGACGGTCCGATCGCCATGGAGCTTGCCGAGCGTGAGGGCCTGTGGGCCCACGGCGCCGCGGTGGGGCTGCGACTGGCCGCTGTCGACGACTTCGCCGGCGAGCTCGACGACCTCGACGAGTACGGTGCCGAGGAGGGTGAGGCGTGATGGCCGACATCCGACCGCCGCGCCCCGAGCTCGATGACCTCGTGCCCTACGACGTCAAAGACGTCAAGGCCGAGGTCGTCCTGGCGAGCAACGAACACCCCGCCAACCTGCCCGGTGAGATCGTGGACTGGCTCGCCGAGCGGCTGCCGCGCTTTCCGTTCAACCGGTACCCCGACCCGACCGCCAAGGAACTGCGCGCGCTGATCGCGCAGGCCAACGGGCTCGAGCCGGGCAACGTGCTGCTGGGCAACGGCGGGGACGAGATCATCTTCGACATCCTGCTCGCCTGGGGCGGGCCGGGCCGCACGCTCATGGACATGCCGCCCACGTTCGCCATGTACGCGATCGACGCCGCCACCACGGGCACGGCGGTCGTGGACATCCCGCGTCGCGCCGACTTCTCGATCGACGAGGAGGGCGTGCTCGCGCGGCTGGCCGAGGGCGGCATCGACATCGTGGTCATCGCCAACCCCAACAACCCGACGGGCAATCTCAGTCACGAGACGTTCCTCATCGACGTGCTCAACGCCACCGACGCACTCGTGCTCGTCGACGAGGCCTACTTCGAGTTCTCGCGTCACACCATGCGCCCGCACATGGACCGTCACCACAACCTCGTGATCCTGCGGACGTTCTCCAAGGCGTTCTCGCTCGCGGGCATGCGCGTGGGCTATGCGATTGCGCACGAGGACGTCATCTGCGAACTCATGAAGGTCCGCCAGCCGTACTCGGTCGACGCGTTCTCCCAGTGGGTGGCAACCAAGGTCTTTCGCGAGCGCGTCGTCTTCGAGTCGGCGATCCGCGACATCATCCGCGAGCGCGACCGGCTCTTGCACGGGCTCTCCTCGCTGCCCGGCATCGAGGTCTTTCCCTCGGAGGCGAACTTCGTGATGTTCCGCGTGGAGCAGGCCGGGGCGCTCTGGCGCGACCTCCTGCACAACCACTCGGTGCTCATCCGCGACCTGTCGCGCGCGCCCGGGCTCGAGGACTGCCTGCGTGTGACCGTCGGCAGCCCCGAGGAGAACGTGCGCTTCCTCGACGCCATGCGCGATGTGCTCGCGTACCGGCGCGAGTCGGCGTTGCAGACCAACGGCGCCGCGCAGCGCCACGAGATCGAGTCGATGGCCGAGGAATCGGACGACGCGTCCGCGACCTCAGACGAAGTGGGGTACTAGGTATGAGCCGCACAGCGACCGTGTCGCGCGCCACCAAGGAGACCGATATCACGCTCACCGTCGATCTGGACGGCAGCGGGGCGACCGAGGTCGTCACCGGCGTGCCGTTCTTCGATCACATGCTCGAGGCCTTCGGGCGTCACGGGCTGTTCGACCTGACGCTTTCGGCCACAGGTGACCTCGCGGTCGATGCGCACCACACCGTCGAGGACGTCGGCATCGTGCTGGGCTCCGCGATCGCGCAGGCACTGGGCGACAAGGCGGGCATCCGCCGGTTCGGCGATGCGTGCATCCCGATGGACGAGGCGCTCGTGCTCGCGGCCGTCGACATTTCCGGCCGTGGTGGCCTGGTCTACGAGGTCGAGGTCCCCATCGAGTTCATAGGGACCTTCGACACGACGCTTGCCAAGGAGTTCCTCTACGCGCTCGCCATGAACGCGGGCCTCACGCTGCACCTGCACAGCGTCGCGGGCGAGAACAGCCACCACATCATCGAGGCGGCCTTCAAGGCGACGGCGCGTGCGCTGCGCGCCGCCGTGGAGATCGACCCGCGCGTGACCGGCGTGCCGAGCACGAAGGGCTCGCTGTGATCGCGATCATCGACTACCGCATGGGCAACCTGCGCAGCGTCGAGAAGGGCTTCGAGCACGCAGGCGTCGACGACGTCCGTGTGACCGACGACCCGGCGGTGCTCGCCGCCGCCGACGGCATCGTGCTGCCCGGCGTGGGCGCGTTCCGCGACGCCTCGGCCAACCTGCGCGAGAGCGGCATGTGGGACGTGCTGCTCAAGCGCGTGGAGAACGGGACGCCGTTCCTCGGCATATGTCTTGGTCTGCAGCTGCTCGCCGACGTCGGGCTCGAGGACGGCGAGTGGGCCGGGCTCGGTCTGGTGCCGGGGACCTGCGAGCGCCTGCCCGGCGGCGTGAAGGTGCCGCACATCGGCTGGAACACGGTGGAGTATCCGCGCGAGAGCGCGCTGTTCGCGGGCATCCCCGAGTCCACGGCGTTCTACTTCGTGCACAGCTATCGCCTCGTTCCCGCCGACGAGTCCTGTATCATCGGCTCCGCCGAGTACGGGGTGAGGTTCGCCGCGGCCGTGCAGTTCGCTCCGGCGGCCTACGCGGTCCAGTTCCACCCCGAGAAGTCGTCGACCGACGGACTGCACCTGCTCGCGAATTTCGGCCGCATCGTCAAGGAGGCACGCTCGTGAAGATCTTCCCGGCAATCGACATCCTCGACGGCAAGGCCGTTCGGTTGCGCCAGGGCCGCCTCGATGCGGTGACCGTGTACCACGACGATCCGGTCGAGCAGGCGCGGATCTGGGCGGACCAGGGCGCGGAGTGGCTGCACGTCGTCGACCTCGACGGCGCGGTGCTCGGCGAGCCCAAGAACATCGAGATCATCGAGCGCATCATCGCGGCGACGCACGTGCCGGTGCAGACCGGCGGCGGCATCCGGACGATGGAGACCGTGAACCGTCTGTTCGACGCCGGCGTGACGCGGACCGTCTTCGGCACCTCGCTCGTGACGAGCCCCGATCTCGTGAGCGAGGCCTGCGAGAAGTACCCCGAGGGCATCGTCGCCGGGATCGACGCGCGTGACGGCAAGGTCGCCATCGAGGGCTGGAAGGAAGGCACGGATCACGGGGTGCTCGAGCTCGTGCTCGAGCTGCAGCTTCTGGGCGTGCGGCGACTCGCGTACACCGACATCAGCCGCGACGGACTGCAGGTCGGCGTGAACTACGGCGCCTACCAGGCGCTCGTGCACCAGATCGACATACCGGTCATCGCGAGCGGCGGCGTGGCCACCCTCGACGACATCGACGACCTGCTCACCATCGGTCCGCGGGTCGAGGGCGTGATCGTGGGCCGGGCGCTCTACGAGAACTCGTTCACGCTTCCCGAGGCCATCGCACGCGCGCGTGCGGGTCAGGCGTAGCCCGCGATGCTGACCAAGCGCGTCATACCCTGCCTGGACGTCCACGAGGGCCGCGTCGTCAAAGGCGTGAACTTCGTGAACCTGCGCGACGCGGGCGACCCCGTGGAGCTCGCCGCAGCCTACGACAAAGAGGGCGCCGACGAGCTCGTGTTCCTGGACATCACCGCCACGCACGAGGAGCGACCGCTCATGCTCGACGTCGCGCGGCGCACCGCCGAGGAGGTGTTCATCCCGTACACGGTCGGTGGCGGCATGCGCACCGCGGCCGACATCCGCGCGATGCTCTCGGCGGGCTGCGACAAGATCTCCATGAACTCCGCGGCGGTCGCCGCTCCGAACCTCATCAACGAGACGAGCCGCATCTACGGTTCTCAGTGCATCGTGGTCGCGATCGACGCCCGTCGCGTGCCGGGCTCAAGCCCTGCGCGCTGGGAGGTCTTCGTCTCGGGCGGCCGCAAGAACACCGGACTCGACGCCGTGGCGTGGGCGAGCGAGGCCGAGCGCCTGGGGGCCGGCGAGATCCTGCTCACGAGCATGGACTGTGACGGCACCAAGGACGGCTTCGACATCGACCTGACGCGCGCGATCACGCGGGCGGTGAACATCCCGGTCATCGCGAGCGGCGGCGCCGGGACCCTCGACCACTTCGCCGAGGTGGTCGTGGAGGCGGATGCCGATGCGGTGCTTGCCGCGAGCGTGTTCCACTTCGGCGAGTTCACGGTCAGGCAGGTCAAGGAGCACATGCGCTCGCACGGCATCCCCGTGCGGCTGTAGGAAAGGAACAGACATGGACAGGGAACGCGACGATCTGACCGTCGAGCAGATGAAGTTCGACGCCGACGGCCTCATCCCGGCGATCGTGCAGCAGCACGACACCGGCGAGATCCTCATGCTCGCCTACATGAACGCGGACTCGCTGCGAAAGACGCTCGAGACGCGTCGGACCTGGTTCTGGAGCCGCTCGCGCCAGAAGTACTGGATGAAGGGCGAGGAGTCCGGCAACGTGCAGGAGGTCTTCGAGGTCCGCTACGATTGCGACGCCGACACGCTGCTCGTGCGCGTGAACCAGGTCGGCTCCGGCGCCTGCCACACCGGCGAGCGCACGTGTTTCTACCGCACGCTCCCGCTCGCGCCCGAGTCCGCCGACGGCGCCGAGATGCCGCTTTCCTAAGGAGAGACCCGTGACCGACCCCATCGATGTGCTCGGCGCCCCGACGCCGCCCAAGCGCGCCGAGATCGGCGATGTGCTGCCGGACCTCTACGCCGTCCTCGTGAGCCGCAAGGACGCGATGCCCGAGGACAGCTACACGGCCAAACTGCTCCTCGGCCATGAGGACAAGCTGCTCAAGAAGATAGGCGAGGAGGCGACCGAGGTCGTCATGGCGGCCAAGGACGGCAGTCACGACCAGCTGCGTTACGAGATCGCCGATCTCATCTACCACCTCATGGTGGTCATGGTGCGCAACGATCTGACGCTTGATGAACTCGCCGAGGAGCTCGCTTCGCGCCGACGCAAGTAACGGGGGGCCCATGGCCAGAGCGCGTGGTCCGGTAAAGGTCACACCGCTGTGGTTGCGCGTGGAGCGCAACCGGCTCAAGCTCGCCGTCTTCATGCTCGCGTTCCTGCTCGCGTGGGCCCTCGCGTTCATCATCGTGCTGTGGGCCCCGGGCGTGCTCGTCCTCGCCGCCGTCTCGGCATACGGCTCCGCCAACGCCGAGCCCGGGTTCTGGCTGCAACTCTCACGCTGGGTGCTTGCCGACCTGCCGGCATCCGCGGTGGGCGTCGGGATCCTGGGCGCGGTCTGCTCCATCGTCTACGCCGCGGTGATGCTGGCCCAGCCGCTTCGCCGCAGGCTTGCGGCGCTCGGCGTGCATGCGGTCTACCGCGAGTACCCCGAGACCCGGCGCGCGCTGCGCGACATGGCGATCGCATCCGGGTACGCGGAGTTGCAGCCCGAACTGTTCGTGCTCGAGTCCTCCTCGCTCAACGCGTTCATCATCGGCAAGGCGCACGAACGCGCGTATGTGGTGATCACGTCGCGCATGGCCGATCGCGTCTCGATCGACCATCAGCGGGCCATCTTCGCGAACCTGATGGCGCGACTGCGCGCCGGCGACGTCCAGTGGGCGACCGCGGTGTCGGCGCTGATGTCGCCGGTCTGGCGCTGGAAGGACCTCGGGCTTGCTCCCGACGAGAGGATCGTCCTCGATCGCCAACGACGGATCTACGTCGCCGGCGATCCCGCGGGACCCACGTACTCGGCCGTGCGCGAGCGACGTCCTGCCGAGGAGAGCCCGGCGACGGACGCGAGCTACGTGGCGATGTTCCCCTTCGTGGGCCCGTTCGTGTGGCTCACCTACACGGCCGCCGTCATCGCCTCGGAGCTCGTGGCGTTCGGCCACCGCAGGTCGCACCTGATCGCATCCGAGCTCGCCGATGCCGAGGGCATGCTGCTCCTCAAGGACCCCCGACCCATGCTCGGAGCGTTGCGTGAGGCCATCGAGGCGGACAACCGCATCCGCGTGGCCCAGCCGCTCTACGCGCAGCTCTTTTACATCTGGGCAGGCGACGACCTGACCGACGAGGACGACCCCGAGTGGCAGCGTCTCGACCGGTTGCAGGAGATCGTGGGCACCGACGGCCTGGCTGATGCCGCGTCAGACACCCTTGCGCCCGCCGAGCAGTATCCGGATCTCGCGGTTCCGCCCTCACCGGTCTCGGAACTCTCGCGCGAACCCGGTTACATCCCGCCGCCCAAGCGCGACTACGTCCAGATCCCCGATCAGGTCTTCGTGTGGGGACCGCTGCTCGGGGGCTTGATCGTGTCCATGGCTGCGACCGGCGGCCTGATGAGCATGGGGGCCACGCGTCCCGTGATGGCGGACCCGGGCGATCCCGTCTTGGCCGAGTACGCGGCCAGGTTCGCATCCCTCGAGGTCGTGGCGGTGGCGGTCGTGCTCGTCACCGCGTTCGTGGCCGCGGTCATGTCGGGTCGTAAGGGGATCGGCACGCTCGTGGGGGTCGTCTGCGCGGTCACGATGCTCGGCATAGACTTGCTCGGGCGCAGCCTCATGACCACGGTCGACCTCGGGATGAACGGCGAGTTGCTGCTCGTTCTCGTCGGAGGGGGAGCGGTGCTCGCGGGGCTTGCGGGAGGCGCCGTCGGCTCGCTCGTCAGGCGCGGATAGCGGCCACTGCGGCTCCGACGGGTGGTCGGGAGGCGTCAGCGCCTGTCAAGCTCGACACGCACCAGGTAGCCGTTGCCGCCGCACTGCGGACACGGGGTGCACTTGTGGTCCCCACGGCTCGTGGTGACGCAGACCACCTTGTTTCCCTTGCACGCGGTGCACGCTTCCTTGCGTACCATCGATCCCACCTCCGGAATCGTTGCTTCACTCATGGTATCGAGTGCTCTTTAAGGAATCTTTAGCAATCTGCATGCCGAAGAACCCGCAGTCTGTCACTTGGAGGCGGGGACCGTGCGGGGAGACTCGGGTGGCGGGGCGAGTGCCACTGTGGGTCGATCCTCCTGGTGACTGGCACTGGATGCGCGTACGTGGCTATGCTGAGCTACGAAGAGGTGGATGGCGGGGACATTCCCGGCTTCCGCGACAATGGAGGATTGTGGTGACAGATTCCGCCCTTATCGCTTCCCTTATCGCCGTATGGCTGGCCACCTCTATTCTCGTCTATTGGCGCGGAAACAAGCCGCTCGCGCCATGGGAGTTGCCCTTGTTGATTGGCTTGCAGCTCGCGCAGCCCCTACTGCTGGGGGCCATACTCGTCTCGTCGTTGACCAACAGTCGAAATCGGTCTGAAGTGGACTGGACAGCCATGGTCGTGGCTGTCTGCTGGCTGTTGGCGGTACTGACCTCGCTGCCGCTGTGGGTCCGTATGGGTCGGACTCGCAGGCGGCTGAGACGCGGTTCGACACAGGACGGGTGACCCCACGAGGGCCTGGCTGAAGGGCTTACGAGTGATGAGCGCGACGGCCACAGAAGTCTGCGCTGCCAGACCTGCCCTCATGGCTTGCCGCGTTCTCAGCCCGCCGTGGATGCATCGGTCACGTGCAGGCGGTCAGCCAGCCCCATGAGAACGGCGTCCCTCCGGGCGGCGGCGTCCCCCGGTGCGCCGAGCCATCGCGGATCGAGTTCGGCGTGCCGTACCACGAGTTCGTAGAGCGCCGGCGCGGCGACATAGCGCGTGCTCCGTCCGGCCCCCTTGGGCTCAAGGGTGCCGGATGCGACGAGCTTGCCCAGGTCGTGTGATGCGGTCACCTCAGAGACATCCGCCATCCCACGGTAGTAGCGGTTGGTGACATCGCGTGCGAAGAAGGCGTCGTACAGCGCATGCGTGGCGCGTTCGTTCAGGCCCATGTCGAGTACGGCGACGTCCTGCAGCACCGTCCACAGGGCGCGTTCTGTGGCGTTGCGCAACGAGAGCGCCTCGACCTGGGCAACCTGCGCTTTCACGTGGGTCTCGAGAAACGGGGTGACGTCGGTGTCGGGCGCCCACTCCGCCCCGAGACAGTCGAACGCCGAGTAGTAGTCATCGAGGTGGCGGCCCCACCACTCCTCCAGGCTCGTGAACTGAGGCAACCGGAATCCTGCGCGATACATCGCAAGTGATGCGACGATCCGCGCCGTGCGGCCGTTGCCGTCGGCGAACGGGTGGATCCCCGCCACCGACACATGTGCGAGCGCCGATGTCACCGGTCCGGGTTCGTCCGTCTCCTGAAGCCACGCCGCCAAGTCGTTCACGAGAGAGGGCACCTTCTCAGCGGGAGGCGGCAGATAGACCTGTGCGCCGTTCGCACGGTTCGTGAGCCAGTTCTGGGTCCCCCTGAACCGGCCCGCGCCCTTGGCATACGAACCGCCGAGCACCAGGTGGTGTAGCGAGAGCATGAGCTCGCTGTGCCACTGGAACGCATCCGCATCGGCGCGAGCGAGAACGAAGCGCATGGCATCGCGGTAGCCGTCCACCAGATCGATGTCTTCTGCAGAGACCCCGGTCGGCCTGTCGCCCGCCAGGATCCTGCGGGCCTCATCCACCGTGACCGCCACACCCTCCATGATCGTCGAGGCGGCCACGGCTTCGGCTTCCAGGTCGCGTCGCGTCCGGCCGAGCCAGATGCGCGGGAGAGGCCCCTGTGCATCCAGGCGGGCGCGGAGTTCCTCGATCCGGCGGATGCCTGTGGCAACGGCTTCTGTGATCTCATATCGATACACGATGACGGCCCTTCTGTATTCAACGCATAAACACTAATGTGATTATATGATTAATCGCGCAGAAGACAAGTGCGCTGCGAAGTGGCGGATCAGCACACGCGTTTGCACCCCCACACGCACGGTGCTACACTCCTCGGCAATCGAATACGAGCCTGTGACGGGGAGGAGTACCCCGGTCGCGAAACCTAGAGAGTCAGGGACGGTGGAAACCTGACATGAGCGATCGGCGAGAATGGACCCCAGAGGCACCGAGGGCAAAGGCGCAAGCCGACTAGTCCCGGCGGAGTCCCCACCGATACAAGGGGTCGGGTATCGGAGCCGCGAGGTTCCCGTACTGTCAGAGGGGCCGGTCCTTCGGGGTCGGCAACAAGGGTGGCACCGCGAGAGAACCTCTCGTCCCTTGGGGATGAGGGGCCTTTTTGTTTTCCGGACCCTCATTCCCGCACAGGAGACGAGCCGCAAGCGCGGCGCGAAGTGCCGGTGAGGAGTCGCAGGGTGATCGTTCCATCGATAGACGAGTTCGTACGGCTGGCGGCGGACCACGACGTGGTGCCTGTCGCTCGCGAGGTCTATGCCGACCTCGCCACGCCGATCAGCGCCTTCATGGCGCTTTCCGAGGGCGCTGAGCACGCGTTCCTGCTCGAGAGCGTCGTGGGCGGGGAGCGCCTCGGGCGCTACAGCTTCCTGGGCGTGGGCGACCGCGAGGTCGTCACCGCTCGTGGCGACCAGGTCGTCATCGAGAACGGCGGCGTCCGCGGCGAACGTGCCCAAGACCCGCTGCGGGTCGTCACCCGAGAGCTCGACGCCGGCCGTGTCGCGCGTGTTCCCGGGCTGCCGCTGTTCGTGGGCGGTGCCGTCGGGTTCGTGGGTTATGAGGCGGCCACGACGTTCGAGAAGGTTCCTCGGCATGCGAACGACGAGCTGGACGTGCCGGACATGGTGTTCATGCTCGCCGACGTGGTCGTAGCGTTCGATCATGCACGCCGGGTCATGCAGGTCATCGCCCCGGTGCGCCCCGGCGGGGCCCCGGAGCTGGCCTACGACGCCGCGCTCAAGCGGATCGACGGTTACCTCAAGCGGATCGACGAGGGTCCGCGCGGCGCGGAGCTCGGCTCGGTCGGCCTGACCGCCGAGGTGCCGCTGCGCGAGCACACGAGCCGCGAGGAGTTCGTGGCGAGCGTGAAGCGCGCCAAGGAGCACATCGTGGCGGGCGACATCTTCCAGGTCGTGCTCTCGCAACGCTTCAGCGCCCCGTATGCGGGCGACGGACTCGACCTCTACCGCGTGCTGCGTGCCGTGAACCCGAGCCCCTACATGTTCTACGTCCGCACGCGCGACGTGACGCTCGTGGGTTCGAGCCCCGAGCCGCTCGTGCGTGTCGAGGACGATACCGTGCTCACGCGACCGCTCGCGGGCACGCGTCCGCGCGGCGCGGACCTGGCCGAGGACGGGCGGCTGCGTGCCGATCTGCTCGCCGACGAGAAGGAGCGCGCCGAGCACGTGATGCTCGTGGACCTGGGCCGCAACGACCTGGGTCGCGTGTGCGAGCCGGGCACGGTGAGCGTGGACGAGCTCATGGAGGTCGAGTACTACAGCCACGTCATGCACATCGTGAGCAACGTGACCGGCACGCTTGCCGCCGGCAAGGACGCGGTCGACGCGTTGCAGGCGACGTTTCCCGCAGGCACCGTCTCGGGCGCGCCCAAGGTGCGCGCGATGGAGATCATCAGCGAACTCGAGCCAGCGGCCCGCGGACCCTACGCGGGCACGGTCGGCTACTTCGGTCTCGATGGCGCGATGGACATGTGCATCACGATCCGCACGTTCGTGCTCGCGGGCGGCACCGCCTACCTGCAGTCCGGCGCGGGCATCGTGGCCGACAGCGACCCCGAGCGCGAGTACGAGGAGTGCCTTCACAAGGCGCGCGCGCTGCACAAGGCGCTCGAGCTAGCGGCCGGCATGCACGAGGGGGTGCCCGCATGATCCTGGTCATCGACAACTACGATTCGTTCACCTACAACCTCGTGCAGCTGCTTGCCGCTCTCGGCGCCGAGGTGCGTGTCGAGCGCAACGATGCGCTGACCGCCGAAGAGGCGATAGCGCTCGCGCCCGCCGGCATCGTGATCTCGCCGGGGCCGGGCACACCCGATGACGCGGGCATCTCCCGTGACGTCGTGCGCGGCGCCGCGGCGGCCGGAATCCCGCTGCTGGGAGTCTGCCTGGGCCACCAGTGCATCGCCGAGGTCTACGGCGGTACGATCTGCCGCAGCCCCAAGCCCATCCACGGCAAGACCGACGACGTGAGTCACGACGGGGCCGGGCTGTTCGCGGGCATCGAGAGCCCGTTCACGGCCACGCGCTACCACTCGCTGTGCGTGGACATCGACAGCGTGCCGAGCGAGCTCGAGATAACGGCGCGCACCCCCGACGGCGTGATCATGGGCCTGCGCCACCGCGAGCTACCGGTCTTTGGCGTGCAGTTCCACCCCGAGAGCGTGCTCACACCCGAGGGCACCAAGCTCCTCGCCAACTTCCTGGACATCTCGGGTGAGGTGCCGCAGGCGGGCGCCGTCTCGGGCGTGCCTGCGACCTTGTCCGCGGCCGGCGGCAGCCGTCGGGCCTCCGACGCGTCCGCCGAGGTCACCGGCATCGGTGGCGCGATCGGGCGCGTGAGCAACGGCGGTTCGCTCTCCGAGGACGAGGCCCAGCTTGTGATGGGCGCCATCATGGACGGCGAGGCCACGCCCGCGCAGATCAGCGCGCTCGTGGTCGGCATGCGCATGAAGGGCGAGACGGTCGACGAGATCACCGGGTTCGCCCGCGCGATGCGCGAGCGCGTCACGCCCGTGCACCCCACCGTCGCACGCTACATAGACACGTGCGGAACAGGCGGGGACGGGCTGCACACCTTCAACATCTCCACGACGACCGCGTTCGTGGTCGCGGGAGCCGGGGTCCCGGTCGCCAAGCACGGGAACCGCGCCGTCTCGAGCGCTGCCGGAAGCGCCGATGTGCTCGAGGCGCTCGGCATCGACGTGGGCCTCTCGCCCGCGGACATGGCGCGCTGCGTCGACGAGTGCGGCGTGGGCTTCCTGTTCGCCCAGGCGTTGCACGCGAGCATGCGGCACGCCGGGCCGGTGCGCAAAGACATCGGGATCCGCACGGTGTTCAACATCCTCGGCCCGCTCACCAACCCGGCAGGAGCGAAGCGCCAGTTGCTGGGCGTGTACGATCCGCATCTTGCCCCTGTGATGGCGCAGGTGGCCGGCCGATTGGGCGCCGAGCGTGTGCTCGTGGTGCACGGGCATCCGGGGATGGACGAGGTCTCGGCGAGCGGCCCGACCGCGGTCGCCGAGTTCGACGCGGAGGCCGGCGGGGTGCGCTCCTACGAGATCACGCCCGAGCAGGTCGGCATCGCGCGCGGCACGCTCGCCGATATCGCCGGAGGCGACGCGCAGGAGAACGCCCGCATCGTGCGCGGGCTTCTGGGCGGCGAACATGGTCCCCGGCGCGATGTCGTGCTCATGAACGCGGCCGCGGCCCTGCTCGCGGCGGGCGTGGTGCCCGACCTGGCCGAAGGCGTCATCCGTGCCCGCGAGTCCATCGACTCGGGCAAGGCCCTCTCGGCGCTCGAGTCGCTTGCCAGTGTCTCGCAGCGTCTGGCCGCGGAGGCCCGAGCCCGCGCCGCAGCCCGAGGGGAGAGCGCGTGAACTTCCTCGAGACGGTGATGGGCAAGCGCTACGAGCGCATCAAGGCGGAGTACGGCGAGCTCTCCTCGGCGGACCGCGAGCGTCTGGCATGCTGCGCCCGACCGCCCCGGGAGTTCGCTGCGGCTCTGCGCGACCGGACCGATGTCGCGGTGATCGCGGAGGTCAAGAAGGCCTCGCCGAGCGCCGGTGCGATCGCACCCGATTGCGAGGCGAGCAAGCAGGCGCTCCACTACCAGGACGGTGGGGCGGCCGCCGTGAGCGTGCTCACCGAGCCGGAGTACTTCGGCGGTGCGTGGAGCGACCTGTCCGACGTGGCCGACGCGGTCGACGTGCCGGTGCTCTGCAAGGACTTCATCGTCGACCCGGTGCAGCTGTTCGTTGCGCGCGGTCACGGCGCCGATGCGGTCCTGCTCATGGTGAGCGTGCTCGGGAACATGACCCGCGACTACGCCGACATCGCCGAGACCCTCGGCATGACGCCGCTCGTGGAGATCGCGTCGGAGGAGGAACTCGCGATCGCGCTCGGCGTACGGTCGGGTGTCGTCGCGGTCAACAGCCGCGACCTCCGGACGCTTGTGGTCGACCCCGAGCGCGCACGCGAGGTCATGCGCTCGGCTCTGCGCTACGACCTCACGCTCGTGGCCGCGAGCGGGGTCAAGACGCGTGCGGACGTCGAGGCGGCCTCCTCGGCGGGCGCGCACGCGGTGCTGGTCGGGGAGACGCTCATGAGGGCGCCGTTTCCTGAGGACGTGCTTTCGGAGTTGACGGGCGTGGCGCGGAGCACACCCGTTCTGTAGCTGGGAACACGCGGACCGGCATCCGTCGGCCGCATGGTTTCGGGGCATGTGCCCCGGGAAGGGAGCAGGACATGGGTAGCGACAAGACGAGGTTCGGGCTCGACGAGACCAGGATCCCTGAGGCCTGGTACAACGTGAT
>CAZMFQ010000002.1:0-270340 GCA_964565645.1 uncultured Eubacteriales bacterium | reverse complement strand
CGGCCCCCGTCGCCGCGGCGCGACCGCAGACGACGGTGCGCCAGGCGAGTCGCGAGGAGCGTCTGGCGTCGGCGCTTGATGAGTTGATGGTCGATTCGCCGGACATCCAGGCCGCCGCGCTGGTGAGCATGGATGGATTCACGATGGCCTCGGCACTGCCTGCTGGCATGCAAGAGGACCGCGTCGGCGCGATGTCGGCCGCGATCCTGGGACTTGGTGAGCGCGCAGCGGCCGAGCTCGGGCGTGGCCATCTGACTCAGGTGTTCATCGAGGGTGACGATGGGTACGTGGTACTCATCGCCGCGGGCGACCGTGCGGTTCTCACGACGCTCGCCCAAAAGGAGGCCAAACTCGGCCTCGTCCTGTACGACATGAAGGCCACAGCGGACAGTATCGCCGAGATCCTCGGCTAGCCGACGCGGCCTGACGACAGAAGGGTGCGAAGGTAGCCGATGGCGCTTCGCGGCAACCTCAGAGACTTCAGTCTGCCGGATGTCTTCCAGCTGGTCACATTCAGCAAGAAGACCGGCATTCTGCGCATAAAGCGCGCCGATGGTACCGACGGCAGCGTCTGGTTCCGTGATGGCGAGGTCTTCTTTGCGCAGTCGAACTGGCATGGCGAGCCGCTGGGCGAACGCCTGGTCCACGCGAACCGCATCACGCCGAGCGCGTTGTCAAAGGCGCTCGACATGCGCGCCAAGGAAGCCAAAGGGGGGCGTCGGCTAGGCGAGATCCTGGTCGAAGAAGGCTACATCACCGACAAGGTCCTCGAGGCCTTCGTCCAGGAGCAGATCCAGGACACCATCTTCGACCTGATGCGCTGGGATGAAGGCGAGTTCGACTTCGAGTTGCTGCCGGATGTCGTCGACGAGGACATCGGCCTCTCGGTCTCCATCGAGAACGTGATCATGGAGGGCAGCAGGCGTCTCGAGGAATGGACGCGGATCAAGAAGAAGATCCCGTCGATGGACATCGTGTTCAAGATGGCCACGGCGCCAGGGGAGGGCACCTTCGAGATCTCCCTCAAGCCCATCGAATGGAATCTCCTGCTTCTTGTCGACGGCACCCGCTCCGTGGCGCAGCTCGCCACGGAGACGAATCGAACCGACTTCGAAGTGGCCCGTATCATGTACGGTCTGTTCTCGGCCGGTCTGCTCGAGGTCGCTTCGGACGAAGAGGTCGAACGCCTGAGGGCGGAGCGTGTGGAGCGCGAGGCGCTTCTCGCCGAGATCCGGGCCGAGCAGGCGGCAACTGAGGCCGAGGCCGTTCGTGAGACCCAGGAGCGAGAGGCGGCGCTTGAGGCGCAGGCCGAGGATCGCGCGAAAGCTGACGCGGCGGCCGAAGAGGCCGAGGCCGCTGCTCAGGCGGCGACAGAGGCGGAGCAGCCGGTCGGCATCGCCGATCTCGCAGACAGACCCGAGCCCGAGGTACCCGAGTTCCTTGTGGGTGATGGCTCTCAGGCGGCGTCAGCCGACGATATGGCGGTGTTCGCCGAGATGATGGGGGCCGTTCTGGAGGCGCCCGAAGACGCGGTCGACGTCGTGCCCGAACCCGAGGCGGTCGCCGACGAACTCGTTCCCGCGATCTCCGAGGCGCCCGAGGCGTTTGAGGCCCCCGAGGCGCAGGAGCCGCCCGCAGCCCCCGACGTCCCGGAGCAGCCGATCATAGCGCTGCCCGAGGATTCCGCAGAGGCCGAACCGGCAGTCGAGGCACCCTATGTCGCCCCCGAGGAGCCTGAGTTCGCCCTCGGCGTCGAGCCGGCACCCCAACCGGACGAAGCACCGTCGCTCGAGCTCGAGCCTTCCGCGGTCTATGAGTTCGACTTCACCGCCGGGGGAGATGAGACTCCCGTTGCGGATGCAACCGGCGATGACGCCGATTCCTCCCTTGGCGCACTGGAGTCGCTCAGGGCGGAGTTGGCCGAGGAGCCCGAGCCGGTGACGCCGACAGGCGATCTCGAGCGGGATCTGATGGCCCTGGGGCTCGGTGAGCTCCCGAGTCAGGACTTCTTCGAGACCGCTGCAGATGAGATCGTGGTCAACCCGCCCGATGAGCAGGACACACCCGAGGAAGTCGCCGACTCGGAACCCTTCGCCGACCTCGCGTCGCTTACGGAAGCCCTCGGTGAAGCGCCCGAACTGGTGCTCTCCGCCGAGCAGCCGGACAGCGATGACGTCGTCATGGACGCCGCACCGACCGATGAGGATAGCGCCGCTATCCCCGACCTCTCCGACATCCTCGAAAGCCTTGACACGCAGGTGGGCCTCAGCGAAGAGGTCGAGGTCGTCGAGACGCCGCTCCTGGATGACTCGGCCGTTGAGCCCGCGCCCTCGATGGGCGTGATCTCGACCGACGCGTTCCTGGCTGACATAGCCGGTGAGAGCCTCGGGGTCGGCCTTTCGAGCGGGCTCGGAGACGAGCTCTCGGCCCTGACGGGCGCGGGTGGCAGCAAGCGACCGACCGCGAGCGTGAACAAGATCCCGGATGCGGGGTCACCGATCGAGATCCATCGAGATCAGACCGTGGACAAGGACCTGGTGCTCAAGATCATCGAGGGCATCAAGGGTCTGTAGCGAGGAGAAGAGCGTGCGATGCAGTCAGTGAAAGTCGTCGTCACCGGGCCGTTCAACGCGGGCAAGACGACCTTCATCAAGTCAGTGAGCGAGATAACCGTGCTCTCGACCGAGCGCCAGGTCTCTGACGTCTCGGGCGAGGGCGGCGGTGAGACCACGGTCGCCATGGACTTCGGTCGGATCACAGTCTCGGATGACGTCGTGCTCTACCTCTTCGGCACGCCGGGGCAGGAACGCTTCTCGTTCATGTGGGAGACCCTGTCCGAGGGTATGCTCGGATTCGTGCTTCTGGTCGATGCAAAGGCCCCAGACACCATCGACGACGCTCGGTCCATGATCGAGTTCTTCACCGAGATGTCCGATGTACCCTTCGTCGTTGCGGGCAACAAGGTGGACGCCGATGACGTCGACCGGTTGAGGGAACTGCGCTCGGAGTTGGGCCTGACCGACAAGGTGCCGCTTCTGCCCGTGGACGCACGCGACAAGGACTCGGTGAAGGCCGTGCTCCTCGGCCTTCTGTACGAGATCCTGGAGAGCATGGAATAGCGTGGACACGCGGCTGATAATCCTGGCCGTCGCGTTCGCGCTCGTCGTCGTCTCGATCATCGTGCTGGTCGTTTCGCTGGTCCGCGCGAGACGAGGCGATGAGTTGCCTGATGCGCCGATGCCCGGTGTCGCCGAGTGGCCGATGCTCAATCCGGCGCCCGGCGACCCCGTTGCTCAGCGATTGGCCGACGGCCCCTTCGCGGAACCTTCGGGCGGGATGGCTGCGGTCCTGAGCCAGCCGTTGCGGACCGGGACTTGGCGCCCCGACTCAGCTGGGCCCGTGGACGTCCCGGCTCCATCCTCGGGCGACTACTGGGACTCACTGGTTGACGAGCCTGGTTTGCTCGTACGCGACACCGGTGGTGCGCCTGCGCCGTCAGTGCCTGCGCCGCCTACCTCGGCCGCCACGCCCGCCCCGCCACACGTTCAGGCACCGTCCGATCACAGCGAAGTGGCGACCAGTGTGATGCCGGTCTCAGTTGCTGCCACCACCCCCGAGATCGGGGCGGATCCTGACGGTGACCACCTCGACGATGCGATCGACCGGCTCTGGATACAGAACCTGGTTGCTGAGCTGGAGACTCCTGAATCGCAGGTCGTCACAGCTCCCGTGCCTGCGCCCGCGCCCGTCGTCGCGCCCGAACCTGCGGTCGAACCCGCGGTCGTCGCACCTCCCGCACCCGCGCCCGAACCCGCGCCCGAACCCGTGGTCGTCGCACCTCCCGCACCCGAACCCGAACCCGCGCCCGAACCCGCGCCCGAACCCGTGGTCGTCGCAGCTCCCGTGCCTGCGCCCGTTGTCGCGCCCGAACCCGCGGTCGTCGCAGCTCCCGTGCCTGCGCCCGTTGTCGCGCCCGAACCCGAGCCCGAGTTGTCCGCCGAAGAGGGGATGGCCGAGATCCTTGCGTCCTTCGCGCCGGTGGCTCCGCGTCCCAGGCCCGCGACCGTCGTGCCTGCCGAACCTGTCGCCCCGGCTATCGAGGAGCGTCCGCGGGTGGCGCAATCGGTGCGACCGCCCGAGTCACAGAGGCCCGTCGCGACCGTCACTCCGGCGCCGGTGCCGGCCCAAACCACCCCCTCCGACGCACAGGCACAGGCGACGCCTGCGGTTCCCGGTGTGGAGGCGACGGTGCAGCGCCCCCGATCCCGCATCCGGGATATCAGTGCGGCCGATGTACCCGAGCACGAGCTGGTGGCCCCCGTGGAGATGTGGTTCGGGGACGCTCGCGTTGGCGTCAAGCCGGGCTCGAAGACCTATGATCGCTTCCAGCGCATCGCCAAGGTGCTCTTCGACGACCTGAGAGCATCGACACCTCGCACGTAGCGAGTGCATGCGTTTCCGTTGCCGGTCGATCACTGCGCCAACCGCCTCGGTTTGTCGTACCATGGTCTCGTTCGTTCCGGGCGCCCGGCGCCCACGTATCCCGATGAGGTCGACTAGTGGCGGAAGCTGGACAGAGACTCGGTCAGTTGTTGATGCGTGCCGGTATCATCACGGACCGCCAATTGGTGGATGCCCTCGAGGTCCATAACGCCACCGGCAGTCCGCTGGGCCGCGTCTTGGTCGATCTGGGGTATGCGACCCAGGGCGCCATACTCTCAGTCATGGCCGCGCAGATCGGGATCGAGTACATCGACTTCGCTGAGCGCAAGCCCGAACCCACCGCCGTATCGGTGGTGCCCAAGGAGCTGGCCGAGCGATACGTGCTGATGCCGGTCACGATCAACGACGAGAACGAGCTCGTCGTGGCGATGGCGGATCCGCAGAACGTCTTGGCTCTTGATGATCTGCGGATCATAACGGGCTACGAGATCAAGCCGGCCATCTCCACCAAGGACGACATCATCGCCACCATCGAGGAGTACTACAAGGTGGCGGAGCACTCCGATACCGATGAGTTCATCGGGAGTGACGAGCTCGACGACAGCGCCCTCGATCAGCTCACGGATGTCCAGTCCGACGCTCCGATCGTCAAACTCGTCAACTACATCATCCAGAAAGCCGTCGCCGAGCGCGCGTCGGACATCCATATCGAGCCCCAGGAGAAGGATCTTCGCGTTCGGTTCCGCGTGGACGGCGTGCTTCACGAGGTCATGCGTAGTCCCAAGACCGTCCAGGCGGCGATCCTCTCCCGCTTCAAGATCATGGCCGAGATGGACATCGCGGAGTCGCGTCGGCCCCAGGACGGCCACTGCGCACTGACGATCGGCACGCACAAACTGGACTTCCGTGTCTCCACACTGCCGACTGTGTACGGGGAGCGGGTCGTTCTCCGAATCCTTCGCAAGGACTCGATCCTTCTTCAGCTTTCGGACCTCGGGTTCACCGACACGGCTCTCGAACGCTTCCAGTCCGCGTTCACCAAGCCCTATGGCGCGATCCTCGTCACGGGGCCGACGGGTTCCGGGAAGTCCACATCGCTGTACGCCGCTATCAACGTCCTCAACGATCCGGCGCGGCACATCATCACCGCCGAGGACCCTGTCGAGTACAGGCTGCCGGGCGTGAACCAGTGTCAGACCAACGCCAAAGCGGGACTCACCTTCGCTCGTGCCCTGCGCTCTTTCCTTCGTTGCTCGCCCGACGTCATCCTGGTCGGCGAGATCCGCGACCAGGAGACCGCCAAGATCGCCATCGAGTCGGCGCTCACGGGCCACCTGGTCCTCTCTACATTGCACACGAACGATGCGCCGGGCGCCATCACCCGTCTTGTGGAGATGGGCGTCGAGCCGTTCCTCGTCTCTTCGGCAGTGGACTGCGTCCTTGCCCAGCGCCTTGCGCGCAAACTCTGCCCGGACTGCAAAGAGGAGTATCGGCCCAAGCCGCAGGTTCTCATCGACGCCGGTTTCCGCGAGGACAACCTCCCTGAGGTCATCTATCGGGGCAAGGGCTGTAAGAAGTGCGGCAACACCGGGTACCGCGGTCGGATGGGCGTCCATGAGGTGCTTCTCGTCTCCGAGGAGATCAGCAGACTGACGGTCGATGAGGCCACGGCCGACGAGATCAAGCGCGTCGCGATCGCCGAGGGGATGATGACCCTCAAGCAGGACGGGCTTGAGAAGGTCAGGCTCGGAAGGACGTCGATCGAGGAGATCCTTCGCGTCATAGTCTGACCCCGCTCGCTCGATCGTTGGAGACTAACGCCGTCCTTCGGATGAGCCGATAACTGATTCCGAGGTATCATGTCGGTAGGCTCGTGTGGTGCGCGTCCTCGGGCGTGACAGGGGCACTGCTCGAAAGGCAGCTCGATTCGCGGCAAGGAGCAGTAGGTATGGCTACGTTCAACTATTCGGTTCGTGACAAGGCCGGGAAGATCGTCAAGGGCTCGGTGGAGGGCGAAAGCCGCGAAGCCGTAAGCATGAAGCTCCGGGAGATGGGCTACATCATCCTGGAGGTCGACCAGAAGGGCGGTCTTGCCGCCCTGAACGACATCCGCTTCGGTACCGGCGTCAAGGTCAAGGATGTCGCGATCTTCGCCAGGCAGTTCGCCACAATGATCAACGCTGGTCTCTCCCTCACGAAGTGTCTCTCGATCCTGGCGCAGCAGACTGAGAGCGTGGGCTTGCGCGACGTCATCCAACAGGTCGCCAAGGATGTCGAGGCCGGCCAGTCTTTGTCTGATTCGATGGCCCGCCACCCGAAGGTATTCCCGCCCATATTCGTGAACATGGTCCGCGCAGGCGAGACCGGCGGTGTGCTCGACGAGGTCCTGTTGAGGGTCGCCGACCACTTCGAGAGCGAGCTCGCCCTCAAGGGCAAGATCAAGTCGGCCATGACCTACCCGGTCGCCATGGGCGGTCTGGTCATGGTCGTGTTGGCAGCGATGATGATCTTTGTCGTGCCGACGTTCGAGAAGATGTTCAACGAGATGGGCGGCGAGCTGCCGGGCATCACGCAGTTTCTGGTGAACGCCTCGGACTTCGTCGCGAGTCTCAGGGGCCTCGCCGCGCTCGTGATCGCGGTCGTGCTGTTCTTCGTGTTCCGCGCCTGGACCAATACCGAGCGCGGACGGTTCATCTGGGACGGCGCGAAGCTGCGTATGCCGGTCTTCGGCTCGATGGTCCGCAAGATCTCGCTCGCCAAGTTCACGCGTACGTTCGGCACGCTGATCGCTGCCGGTGTACCGATCCTCTCTGCGTTGGATATCGTCGCCGATACGGCGGGCAACGAGGTCGTCTCGCGAGCGGTCAAGAAGGCGCGGTCCGCGATCAAGGAAGGCGAGACGATCGCCAAGCCGCTCGCGGAGTCGCCGGTCTTCCCGTCGATGCTCGTGCAGATGATCGCGGTCGGCGAGGAGACGGGCGCCCTGGACGCGATGCTCAACAAGATCGCGGACTTCTACGACGAGGAAGTCTCCACGGCCGTGGACGGCATCACGTCGCTCATCGAGCCGCTGATGATGGCCAGTCTGGGCGTCATCGTCGGCGGTATGGTCATCGCGCTGTATATGCCGATGTTCCAGGTCATCACGCTCGTACAGTGACGCCGCGCACCGTTTGTCGAGATTCTTGAGAAATCACTTAAGGTCTCCAAGTGCGGGACCGATAGGTGACATGTAGTGGAAAATCGGTGGTCTGGAGGGCTGCCGAAGGTGCCCCGAGAGGGGAAGAAGGAGGTGCGAAGCTATGTTCCGTAAGGATGAAGGCTTCACCCTGGTCGAGCTCATGGTCGTCGTTCTCATTATCGGTATCCTTGTTGCCATCGCGATCCCTGTGTTCAACGCGGCGAAGACCAACGCTCAGACCAAGTCCTGCTTTGCCAACGAGCGTACCGTTGACGGTGCCGCCCGCAGCTACGAGGCCGAGACCGGCGCCCTGCCGGCCGACGTTGCCGCCCTCGTGACCGCGACCTATCTCAAGGCCGCTCCGATCTGCCCGGCTGCTGGTACCTACACCTATGACGCCACCGCTGGCGAGCTCGACTGCGGTACGCACGGCCGCTACGACGACTAGTCGTAGGCGAACGATTCTTTGAATCGGCCAAGAAGGGCCGGTGGGGAGACCCGCCGGTCCTTCTTCTTCTTGTCTTTGCTCGCGCGGGGTGCGGGTGTTGTCGACGCTAGCGTGCTCGGGTAACGTGGCGATGTCTCAGAGGGGAGCGTGAACCGCGTATATGCTGGAAGCATGGACAGGTTTCATCGCTGTGGCGGCCTTCGTGTTCGGGCTGGTCTTCGGTAGTTTCGCCAACGTGGTCATCTGGCGTCTGCCGCGCGGCGAGTCGCTCTCACAACCGGGCTCGCACTGCCCTTCGTGCGACCACCCGATCCGTTGGTATGACAACGTGCCGCTTCTTGGGTGGGTAGCTCTCAGGGGCAGGTGTCGCGATTGCGGTGCGCGCATATCCCCGCGATACCCGTTGGTCGAACTCGCCTCGGGACTTCTCTTTCTGCTGGCGGTGCGTGTGTTCGGTCCGACGCTCGCTGCGCTCGCTGCTGCGTTCCTCTACTACGTCCTGCTGATCCTTTCGATGATCGACCTTGATGTCCGGCGTTTGCCGAATCAGCTCGTACTCATCCTTGGACTAGGTGGGCTCGGATTCGTCGTCTACTCACAGCTCTCCGGTGTTCCGACGGTGCCGCTGACCGCCGCGTCAGGCGCCTTCGCAGGACCTTTGGTCGCAACCGCGGTCGGCGCAGTGAGTGCCGGCGGCGTCACGCTCCTCATATCGGTGCTCTACGGGAGCGCTCGCGGCCGCGCCGGCCTCGGTATGGGGGACGTGAAGCTCCTCATAGCGCTTTCGCCGTTCCTCGGCGTGTACACCCTCGCGGTGTTCTTCGTCGGCTCGATCTTCGGGACGATCTGGGGAGCGGTCGCGGCATCGCGCAAAGGAACCGGCGGTGCCACGAAGTTCGCATTCGGGCCCTGTCTCGCCGCCGCGGCACTGCTTCTCTCGGTGTGGGGCGAGCAGGTCTGGGCGTGGTACGCGAGGCTCGTCGGCGTGGCCTGAGCCCCGGACCCTTCAACTATCTGCGGGAATGCGCCGATACATGTGGGGTGTGATGACTTTGCATGAGGCTTGCCCTTGTGAGAAAGTTAACGTTAGAATCACACGAGGAGTAGTCGCAGCACTGTCGTAGCCTGAACGTAGCAGTCGTAGCAGAAGGGGGACTCCTGTGGGATTTCTCTCACTCGGTGCCCAACCGATTCCTATCGGTCTCGACATCGGGACTGATCATGTGCGTGCTGCGCAGCTGCGCTCTTCGGGCGCTGGCCTCGTTCTTTCCGCCTACGGCTCGGTCGGCGTGCCTATGGGCGCTGTCGTCGAAGGCGAGATCGTGGACCCCGAGGCGGTCGCCTCGTCCCTCAAGGAACTCTGGCGACGCGCCGGCCTCAAGGGCAAGGAAGTCGCCATCGGCGTCTCCAATCAGAAGGTCGTCGTTCGCCTGATAGATCTGCCCTACATGGAGCGCTCGGAGCTTGAGGGAGCGATCCAGTATCAGGCTCAGGACTACATCCCGATCCCCGTCGAGGACGCGATCCTCGACTTCCGGATCATCGGGGACTACATGACTCCGGCGGACGAGCACATGATGGAAGTCCTGCTCGTGGCGGCGCAACGCGACATGATCGGTAACGCCGTTGCGGCGATCGAGAGCGCCGGACTCAAGCTCATGCAGGTCGACATCACATCGTTCGCGATAGTGAGGGCGCTTCTGGGACTCTCCGATCCGATCCTCGGTCCCGAGGACGCGACGGACGAGGCCATCGGCATCATCCATGTCTCCTCCGGTATCACCAACATCGCGGTCGTCGAGAAGGGCGTACCGCGCTTCACCAGGATGTCCTCGATCGCGGGCAATCAGTTCACGCAGGCGGTCGCCAACGTCCTCGACCTGACGTTCGACGAGGCCGAGGATCTCAAGATCAGGGCCGGGCTGCCAAACATCGACGACGCGGGTATGGCCGGCGCCATCGAGGATCAGGCGGTCCAGGTCGCGCGCGACGCCCTCGAGCGGGAAGTGAACAAGTTCATCGCTGAGGTGCGTCGTTCATTCGACTATTACCTGACGCAGGCCACACAGGCCCGGACCATCCGCCGCATCTACATGACCGGCAGCGGCGCCCAGCTCGCCAACATCGGTAGTTACCTGTCCAAGGGCCTGCAGGCTGAGGTCATCCTCGCCGATGCGTTGTCCAATGTGCAGCTGGCCTCGGGGATCGAACAGGTCGTGCTTGCTGACCGGATGGGCGCCGTTCCCGCGATCGGCCTGGCGATGGGGGGCGTATCGTGATGGTGCGCATTAACCTGCTGCCTCCCGAGATAATCGAGAAGCGGAAGTTCGAGCAGCGCATCGGCTACGTCATCGTCGTGGGCATCATCGTCGGCGCGGTGATCGGTATCGCATACATCTTCCTGCTGTTCCAGGTGAATCAGAAGAACAGCGATCTGCAACAGCGTGTGGATCAGGCGACGCAGCTCCGGGCGAAGGCCGAGGCGTACAAGGTCTTCGAGCAGAAGGAGTCCGATCTGTCCGCTCGCATCGCGATCGCCGACACGGCGCTCGGCGGGCGGGTCAACTGGGGACGGGTCGCGAACGAGCTTTCGCTCGTGCTTCCCTCGGATGTCTGGGTCGACAACATCCAGGCCAACGAGGTCGACGGGCTCATCATCGTAGGCAACGCGGTCGACAGCGATGATGACGTCCCCGATGTCGGTCACAAGGCCGTCGCCAAGACCCTCGTGCGCCTTGGCGACCTCGAGTTGCTCGACAACGTGTGGCTTGACTCCTCGGCCCGTACCGAGGTGACCGATACGACCGAGTTCGCCATGTTCTTCACCATCTCCGCAGACGTCAAGAGGCCGCCGATCCCGAGCACCTCCGCGACCGTGTCCGCCCCGCCAACCGCACCGAATCCGTAGGTCGAGGAAAGCGAACACCCGATGAAGCTCACTTCGAGCCAGAAGCTCATCTTCGCGATCATCGCAGTGGTCGTAATAGCCGCGCTTGCCGTCTTCTTGCTGATCGTCCCTCAGATCAGCGCGATGGGTCGTCTTGACGACGAGATCAAGCAGGCCGACTCGGATCTGGCGGCAGCCCAGACGCTGCTGGATCGCCGCCAGGAGATCAAGTCCCGCTCGGCGGAGACCGAGACGAAGCTCCTGAGGCTCCTCAATCAGCTTCCGGAGACGCCCGAGATGCCCGGTCTCATCATCGAACTCCAAGACGCCGTCAATGAGTCAGGCATGGAGTTCGTCTCCATCACGCCGCAACGCCCCGACGTCCGTGAGGGCTACTCGGCCATCCAGGTCGAGATGCAGTTGACCGGGCGTTGGCAGGATTGTGTGGACCTGCTGCAGCGGCTTCGTCGCCTGACACGGCAGGTCCGTATCGTCGGTTTCGACATGTCACGACAGGAGTCGGAGTCCGATGCGACCACGTCGACCGCTGAGCCTGAGACGCTCGTCACCGGCGTGATCACCATCGAAGTCTATACGCTTGCCGAGCCGCAGCCAGCGAGCGCGACGGTGCCTCCGGCCCCGTCGAACCCGTAGGCGTAAGGAGCTACAGACGTGGTCGATCAGATGACACCACAGGATCCGGGGCAGCCGATCTCTGAGATCGCCGAGGAGCAGGGCGCCAAGAAGGGCTTCTTCGCTACTCCTACCGGCCGGATCGTGACGATCGTCGTCGCCGTTCTGGTGTTCCTTGGTATCGCGTCCGCGGTCGCGCTCTTCGCATTCGGGTTCTTCGTGAAGAACCAGGCCGAGGACATGCTCACCGATGTCGTCAAGCAGGCTTCGTCGCAGGTCACGACCGGTGTCGCCGGCTCCGAGACTGCTACGGGCGGCCCGGCGATCGAGCCCGCCGCCATCGCGCCCCAGGACATCTTCACGTTCAGGGATATCTTCGACCCACTGATCAAGCCGCCGGTCGAGGAGTCCGCGACCGAGACCAGCACGATCACGGATCCGGAGGGTGACACCCTCTATCTCGAGGACATCACGTCCGAGGACGGTGCGGCCGTCGCGGTCATGCTCTACAACGGCACCGAGTACCGGTTGAAGGTCGGGGGGACCATCCCCGACACGCCGTGGCAGGTCTTGAGCATCGGTGACACGTCTGTCGTGATGCTCTACGGCGATTCTCAGGTGACGCTTTCGATCGGGCAGGGTACATCCAAGTAGGATGTGGCCTGCGACGCGGTGCGTTCGTGGCTGCGACCGCAGGCATCTCTCTGGTAAAGTTCCGCGCCCCGTCGCACGATAATAGATGTGGGAGTGTGTATACATAGGGAGATGTGGCTCGTGGATCTCAAACGCAGACGTGACTTCGGTTTCACCGTGGTCGAGTTCGTGGTTGCCGCCAGCATCCTTTTCGTGATCACCGTTTCGGTGGTCGGAGTCATCGGATTCGCTGCCGACACGACACGAACGACGGTTGCCCGCGAGGCAGCCACCAACCTTGCGAACCAGCGGATCGAGCAGGCGCGCAACGTGCCGTACGACGACATCGGAGTGCAGTATTCCGATGGCACGTACGGCGATCCCGCCGGAACGATACCTGCGGAGGAGACAGTCGGCGACTTCGCTGTCACGACCGATGTGCGCTGGGCGCGAAGCGCAGCCGGACGTGCAACGTACAAGCAGATCACGGTCACCGTCTCCTGGACCGATCCGCGCGAGGACAGCATAGAGGTCTCGAGCAACATCTATGGCAAGTCCGAGCTGGTGAACAGCGGCGACGTGCTCATCGACGTTCTCGATATCGACACCAACGAGCCCATCCCGGGCGCCAGGGTGACCATACAGCCTTCGACAGGGATCTCCCGCACGTTGCGGACCACCGCCGCGGGCGAGGTGTTCTTCGGTTTTGTACCGGCGGGCACCATCACCACGAACGTCACCGCTGACGGGTACATCATGGACCTGTCCGGCGTGGCAGGCGCGACGGTCGCGGTCGACCTCGTCACACGGCTCACAGTCTACGGCCAGCGTCCGAGCACCGGTGTGGTACACGTGAGAACCACGGCCGGCGTCCCTATCACCAATGCGACAGTCGTCCTCACCAAGCCAGACGGTTCGCAGGTCACGCAGGCCGTGGATGCAAGCGGCGACACCCGTTTCACGAACTTGCTGCGTGGCACCTACTCGGTGCGCGCGAGCGCGCCGGGTCGCGCCGACGGCACCGAGCCACTGGTCATCTCGTCTGGTGGCCAGACGGTCGAGGTGACCGTGAGGCTGGCCGATCCCGCCGCTTTGTCCGTCCGCGTGCGCGACGATTCCGGGGCCAACGCTCTTGAGGGTGCGACGGTCACGGTCAGAGGGCCTTCACCTTCGACCAGCAACGTTGCGGGAAGCCCCGCGACCACTCCGTCATCGGGCGAGTCGACCTTCAATCTCGCGCTGTCGGGTACCTACAGCATCGCGGTCACCAAGTCCGGGTACATCAGCCAGTCACGAAACGTCTCGGTCGTTGCGGGTACTCCGATCACCGAGCAGTTCAATCTCACGCCTGTGACCGCCGGTTCGCTGAGGATCATCGTCTGGGACAACCGCGGCGATCGGCTGGATAACGAGAAGGTCGACATCTGGAACGCCGACCGCAGTTTCGAGCTTCAGGACGTCCGCACCAACGGCAGTGGTGAGATTCTTCTGACCGATCTCGTCGCTGGTACCTACTACGTCCGTATCAACAGGGTCTACTCTGGCCGTCCGACCTACTCGGCATCCGTCACCGGCGGTACCGAAGCCATCGTTCAGATTTGGGTGCCGTATCACTGATGAACCTCTATCGCATACTCCATAGCGCGCGCGACGACTCCGGGTTCACCCTCTCGGAGATGCTAGTCGTCTCTCTTCTCGTGAGCGTGATCATCTCCGCCACGTACTTCGTGCTCAATACGGTCTCCGGGCTGAGCGACACCGTCGAGGCCCGCGCCGTGGCGGCCGACGAGTCCCGGTTGTTCCTGGACACGATCACCCGCGAGCTTCGCCAGGCCGAGGAGCCCATCGAGGGCAACGGCGTGGTTGCGACCGCCCAGGACCGGCAGATCATCTTCTACACCGACCTCGATCACAACGGGATCCCCGAGCGGGTGACCTACTATGTCAGTTCAGGTGCCCTGTACAGGACGCAGGCCACCGCAACCAATATGGTGGCGCCCTACACGTGGAGCGCCAACTCGGCGCCTCGTCGCATGATCTCCCAGATCAAGTCGGACTGGACCGGCAAGATATTCGCCTACTACAAGCAGTCCCAGCCACCGGTACTCATATCGTCCGGGGCTGTCGCGGACATCTCAGCAGTCCAGATCGAGGTCAACAACGCCGCCACTTTCGGGACGAAGACCGCATACGTCAACCAGAAGACGTGGGTCAAGGTGCGTTCGGTCCACAACACGATCGACTGAGGCTCAAGGAAGCGATGAGGATGAGGACGAGACTCGACCGGATACGGGACATGCTTCGCGGCGATGAAGGCATGGCGCTCATGCTCGTCGTCGGGGTCGCTGCCATACTCTTCTTGCTTGCGACGCTGATCCTCGGCGTGGTTCTGAACCATCAGCTTCAGTCCATCCGCTACGCGAACCGCTCCAAGGCGATGCACATGGCCGACGCGGGCCTCAACGCGTACCTCTACGAACTGAAGCGCGATCCTACGTACTTCACCTCCAATCCGACGCTTGGGCCTACGAGCCTTGCAGATGGCAACTGGAACGTGACTACCACACCGCCTCAGGGTGACGATCCTCTGTATATCCGGTCGGTGGGGACGATCGCCTCGACGGGGGAGACGCGCACGATCGTCGCCACCGTCAGGTTCCCCACGTACGCGGACTACATGTTCCTGGCAAACGACTACATCAATATCGGTTCCGCGGCCACGATCTACGGCAAGGTCCGCAGCAACAACTACGTGAACAACGACGGTCGCGTCACCGGCAAGGTGGAGGCAGTACGTTACGTCAGCGGCTCGGGCACCTTCGAACAGGGGTATACCTCGCCTGTGCCTGTCGTGGACTTCGCGCAGGTGACGACCGACCTTTCGGCCATCAGAACCGCGGCCGGAAACGACGGCACCTACTACTCGCCGAGCGGGCGCAGGGGATATATGGTCACGCTCCAGGGTGACCGCGCACGCATCGAGTACGTGACCGGCGGAGACACCACGGGCCTGTTGACGACCTACTATGTCGGGACCGTGAACATACCGTCCAGCGGCGTCTTCTACTTCGATGACTACGTGTGGGTCAGCGGAACCTACTCCGCGAAGGTCACCATCGCGAGCAGCCAGAAGATCCGTATCCACGACAATCTGGTGCCGACAGACACCGACTCCTTCGCGACCTGCGGGCTCATCGCCAAGTACGATATCAACGTCATGTCGTGGTATCCGAACATCCCGACCAACACCGTGATCTATGCGGCGATGCTCTCGCAGACCGGCAGTGTGTGCGCCGAGATGAAGAGCGGCTACATCAAGAACAGTGCCCGCTTGGTCGGCTCGAACGCCTACTACACGCCTGGCGGTTTCGTCACCGTGAGCGGCACCACCGTCCTTGCGGGGTATCGCTCGCGTGAGTACATCTACGATCCTCGGCTCGACATACATCCGCCACCCATGTACCCGCAGATCAAGGACGGATCCCTCAAGGTATCGTCCTGGGTGGAGCAGTAGGAAACGTATCCGCGACCGGGGTCAACACCCCGGTCGCAGCCTTTCGGTGGCCCGGAATGGTAGAATCTGCGCACTGAAACGGTCGCGGAGGTCTCCATGCGCTATGTCACTGCGGGCGAGTCCCACGGGCGTGCCCTTACCACCATCGTCTCGGACGTCCCGGCGGGGATAGCCATCACCTCGGATCGGATCGATCTCGACCTTGGACGGCGACAGGTCGGGTACGGTCGAGGCGGTCGCATGCGGATCGAGGCCGACAAGGCCCTCATCACGTCCGGCGTGCGGTTCGGCCAGACCATCGGCACACCTGTGTCTGTCACTGTCGCCAATCGGGACTGGGACAACTGGACTGACGTCATGTCGCCCGCAGGGGTCAAGACGGATGCAGCCCGCGTCACCCAGCCCCGACCGGGTCACGCCGACCTCGCCGGGATCATGAAGATCGACTCGAACGATGCGCGTGACATCCTCGAGCGGGCCAGCGCACGGGAGACGGCCGCAAGAGTCGCCGCGGGCGCCCTTGCGAAGGCCCTGCTGGCACATCTCGGAGTGACGGTACGCTCCTACGTCGACTCGATCGGCCCGGCGGCGATCGCCGCCGACCTCAGTCCTGAAGTGGTGGACTTCTCCGCTGTGGAGAGCAGCGACGTCAGGTGCCCCGATACCGCCGTCGCGCAGGCGATGCGGGATGCGATCGACGCCGCTGTCGCGGCGGGCGAGAGCCTCGGGGGTACCTTCGTGGTCATCGCCGAGGGTCTCGTGCCTGGCATCGGCGGGTATGCGGCCGGCTCTGACAGGCTCGACGCGCGCATCGCTGGGGCAGTGGTCTCGATCCCGGCCATCAAGGGCGTCGAACTCGGTCTCGGCTTCGCGGCCGCGGCGCTCCCGGGTTCCTCGGTGCACGATCCGATCCTGTACTCCGAGGACCGCGGCTATCACCGGGAGTCGAACCACGCCGGCGGGATCGAAGGCGGCATGACGAACGGCGAGGCCGTGATCGTCCGTGCCGCCATGAAGCCCATTCCGACGCTCATGAGTCCCTTGGCCAGTGTCGACATCGATACCCATGAGGCTGTCGATGCGTCGCGGGAGCGCTCTGATGTCTGCGCGGTCCCGGCAGCGGGCGTGGTCGCGGAAGCCGAGGTCGCACTCGTTCTGGCCGACGCGTACATGCGCAAGTTCGGTGGCGACTGTGTGAGTGACATGGTGTCCGCACTCACGGCCTATCGGTCGCGGATCGGTGACATGTGAGCCATGTCCTGCTCATAGGCTTCATGGGGGCCGGCAAGTCAACGGTGGGACGACTGCTCGCCGAGAGCCTCGATCGGCCCTTCGTGGACCTCGACGACGCGGTCGAGCAGGCGGCGGGCATGCCGGTATCCATGATCTTCGAGGACCTCGGCGAGGACAGGTTCCGCATGCTGGAGACCGAGGCCCTGCGAGCACTCATCGACGCGCCGCCCTCCGTGGTCGCGTGTGGCGGGGGCGTGGTCGTTCGGGACGAGAACCGGGCGCTGCTGGGTTCGCTTGGTGCCGTGGTCTACCTGAAAGTGAGTGCGGGGGAGTCCATAGCCCGCATCTCCGACACTTCGAGCCGCCCGTTGCTGGCGGGTCCGGGTGCGGCGCTTGCTGCCACAAGCCTCCTCGCGGCGCGGGAGGCGCTCTACTCGGCCGTGGCGGACATCTCCGTGGACACGGAGGGCTCGGGTCCCGGACAGATCGCCCAGTTCGTGCAGGACGCTTTGGAGGACGCATGATCCAGAAGGTCCACGTCGCTCTCAGCTCAGCCGACTACTATGTGTCGATCGGCCAGGGCGTCACGTCCCGCGTCGGGCGGATCCTTGCGCCGTTGGTGGGCGGTTCCCGGGCGGCCGTGGTGACCGATGATGTCGTGGGCCCTCTTCACGCCGGGACGGTCATAGAGTCGCTCGTCGAGGTCGGATTCGGGGTCTCGACGTTCACGGTCCCGTCCGGTGAGTCCACCAAGAACTGGAGCCAGGCCGGTGAGATCATCGAGTGGCTCGCCGAGTCCGGTCTCGATCGGACCGACGTGCTCGTCGCGGTCGGAGGCGGGGTGGTCGGCGACCTGGCCGGGTTCTGTGCCGCGACGTTTCTGAGGGGAATCGCGTTCGCGCAGGTGCCCACCACGCTGCTGGGTCAGGTAGACTCCTCGGTCGGTGGCAAGACCGCCGTCGACCTTGCAGCGGGCAAGAACCTGGCCGGAGCGTTCAAGCAGCCCAGGGCCGTCATCGCGGACACCGACGTGCTGTTAACGCTCCCCGACACGGAGTGGAAGAGCGGTCTTGCCGAGGTCGCCAAGTCGGCGGTGCTGGATTCGGAGCACTTTCTGTCGTGGATGGAAACCAACGTCGATGCACTCGGCACGCGCGATCCCGGCGTCGTGACAGAGGCGGTCCGTGCGAGTGTGGAGTTCAAGGCACGGGTGGTCGCATCGGATGAATTCGAGTCCGGCGCCCGCGAATCGCTGAACCTGGGTCACACTCTGGGCCATGCCATAGAGAAGGTCGCGGGATACGGCACCTACCCTCACGGCATCGCGGTCGCCGAGGGCATGCGTTTCGCCGCCAGGCTGGCTGAGCGCGTCAAGGGCGTCGATCCGGCGTTCGCTCGTCGTCAGGGTGCGTTGCTCGACTCACTCGGACTGCTGGAGTTGCGAGGCGAGTTCGACGCCGATGCGCTACGCTTGGCGATGTCCTCCGACAAGAAGGCTCGCTCGGGCTCTCCGAGGTTCGTGCTTGCGCTCGCGCCCGGGAATCATGTGGTCGAGTCTGTGGCTGAGGACGTTCTGGCCGAGGAGTTGCGCAGCTGGGCGCAGTCGAGAGGGTAGAGCCATGATCAGGATCCTGGTGTTGAGCGGGCCCAATCTCAATCTGCTCGGGACGCGCGAGCCGGATGTCTACGGCTCGGCGACGCTGAGCGACATCGAAGCCATGGTGACGTCCGCCGTCGCCGATCGTGGCGCTGAGGTAGGATTCTTCCAGTCGAATCACGAGGGCGCCCTGATCGATTCGCTGCAGCAGGCCGCCGGACGCTACGACGCTGTCGTGATCAACCCCGGGGCCTTCACGCACTACTCGTACGCCATCCGCGATGCGGTCGGCGCGATCGATCTGCCCGTGATCGAGGTGCATCTGAGCAACATCAGCGCTCGCGAGGCGTTCCGGCGTGAGAGCGTCATCGCGCCGGTCTGTGTGGGTCAGATCGCGGGCTTCGGCCCCGAGTCCTATGTCCTCGGCGTGAAGGCGGCCGTCGACATGGTGGAGAGGTCGCGATGATCGCGGACCATCGTATCGCGGCGCTGCGCAGGCGGATGAGCGATGCGGGCGTACCCGCCATGCTCATCTCGACCGTGCCCAACGTGCGGTATCTCACCGGCTTCGAGGGCGTCTTCGACGACGATGCGAACGTTGCTCTTGTCCTGACTGAACAAGGTGCGCGTCTCTATACCGATTCCCGCTATGCCGAGGCGTGTGAGCATGCGGCATCCGGCACGCCCTGGATCATCCACGTACCCGAGGACTCCATCTACGCAACGCTCGCCGAGGAACTCGACCGAGTCGGACTGGAGCAGCTGGCCATCGAGGCATCGGTCCCGTATGGACGCTTCAAGTTCGTCTCCGAGAAGTTCGGAGGGCGCGTACAGGTGCTCGACCAGATGGTCGAGGAGATCCGCAGGGTGAAGGAGGCCGCCGAGATCGAGCGAATCGCGGCTGCCGCGGCACTCACGGACCGGGCGTTCGAGCACATCCTCGGGCGCATCGTGCCGGGAGTCACCGAGTCGCAGATCGCACTCGAACTCGAGGTCTACATGCGTTCCCACGGGTCGGACGGTGTCGCTTTCGAGCCCATCGTGGCCGGCGGCCCGAACTCATCCCGGCCGCATGCGCGGGTGACATCCCGTCCGGTCGAGATAGGCGACTTCCTCACCATGGACTTCGGTGCCCGGATCCAGGGTTACTGCTCTGACATGACACGCACGGTGGTTCTCGGAGTCGCCACTCCTCGGCAGATCGAGATATACAATGCCGTACTCGAGGCACAGGAGGCCGCGGTGGCAGCGGTGCGATCGGGACTGCCGGGCTCTCAGATAGACGCGGTCGCCCGGGACATCCTCAAGGCGCGCGGTCTCGGCGAGTACTTCGGGCACGGCCTCGGCCACGGAGTCGGGCTGGAGGTCCACGAGCTGCCATCCGTGTCCACACGCGCGCGAGAGTCCGTTCCCGCCGGCGCGGTCATCACCATCGAACCGGGTGTGTATGTTCCGGGCTTCGGCGGTGTTAGAATCGAGGACCTGGTGCTCGTGGAGGAAGGCGGCGGTCGTACGCTGTCGAACTCCCCGAAGCACCTGATCGAGATCTGACACGAAAGGGTTCATGCGTATGGCAATCTCCACCGCGAACTTCAAGAACGGTATGTGCATCGCGTATGAGGGCAAGCGCTGGGTCATCGTCGAGTTCCAGCATGTGAAGCCCGGCAAGGGCGGGGCATTCGTCCGCACGAAGCTCAAGGAGCTCGAGTCCGGACGCGTTGTCGACTACACCTTTCGCGCAGGCGAGAAGTTCGACGATGTCCGCGTCGAGACCAAGAAGATGCAGTACCTGTACAACGACGGCTCGACATATTACTTCATGGACAACAGCTCCTACGAACAGGTGGAGATGGACGCGGAGTTCATCGGCGAGCAGGCCAAGTGGCTTCGCGAGAACGACGAGGTCGAGGTGCTGACGGCGGACGGCGAGTACATGGGTGTCGAGCCGCCGATGTTCGTGGAGCTCGAGGTCACGGAGACGGACCCTGGCTTCAAGGGTGACACCGTACAAGGTGGGACCAAGCCGGCGACGCTCGAGACCGGCGCCGTGGTGCAGGTCCCGATGTTCGTCGAGACCGGTGACACGCTCAAGATCGATACGCGCGACGGGCGCTACATCACGCGCGTCTAACCTCAACCACGCACGGATACGCCGTCGGCCGGGGCTCTTGCGCTCGGCCTTCGTCGTATATACTTACCTGACCGAAACGGTACGCGGGTACGGCCGCGCCGCTATCGCACACCCCCGACACGGGAGGAGCACGGCATGCGACCAGTTCACATAACGGACACCACACTGCGCGACGCGCACCAGTCGCTCTGGGCCACGCGCATGCAGATGGCCGACATGCTGCCCATCCTTCCCAAGATGGACAGCGTCGGGTACTGGTCTTTGGAGGTCTGGGGCGGGGCGACGTTCGACGCCGCACTCCGCTTCCTCGACGAGAACCCCTGGGAGCGTCTGCGCGTCATCAAGAAGCACTGTCCCAACACACCGCTGCAGATGCTGTTGCGCGGCCAGAACCTTGTTGGATACCGGCACTACAGTGACGAGATCGTGACGCGGTTCGTCCACGCATCCAAGCGCAACGGTATCGATGTGTTCCGGGTGTTCGATGCGCTCAACGACATCAGGAACGTCGAGGTTGCAGGCGCGGCGGTCAAGGAGTGCGGGGGCCATTTCGAGGGCGCCATCAGTTACACGGTGTCTCCCGTCCACACGCTCGACAGCTACCTCGAGTACGCGCAGCAGCTCAAGGACATGGGCGCTGATACGATCTGCATCAAGGACATGGCCGGCATGCTCACGCCGTTCCGCACCGAGAAGATGGTGCGCGCGCTCAAGGAGCAGATCGGACTGCCCGTCCATGTGCACTGCCACTACATCGGCGGCATGGCCCCGATGAACTACCTCAAGGGTGTCGAGGCGGGCGCGGACATCGTGGATACCGCGGTGGTGGCCCTCGCGTTCGGCAACAGCCAGCCCGCTGTCGAGATGATCGTCGCCGCGCTCAAGGAGTCCGAGTACGACACCGGTATCGATCTCGACCTGCTCTTCGAGATCGCCGAGTACTGGGAGGCCGTTCGTTCTCGCAAGGGCCTCAAGCGCGGCATCACGACGCTGCTGTCGATGGAGGTCTTCAGCCATCAGGTGCCGGGCGGGATGATGAGCAACCTCGTCAGCCAGCTCGAGTTGCAGAAGGCCGGCGACCGGCTGCCTGACGTGCTCGCGGAGATCCCGCGCGTTCGCGCCGAGGTCGGGTATCCGCCGCTTGTCACCCCGCTCTCCCAGATCGTCGGCACGCAGGCCGTCATCAATGTGCTCACCGGCAAGCGGTGGGCGGTCATCCCGCAGGAGATGCGGGACTACATCCGCGGGCTCTACGGCAAGGCGCCGGGCCCCATGGACAAGGACGTCGTGGCAAAGGTCCTCGGCAAGGAGGAGCCGCTCGGACCCGATGTGCGTCCGGGCTCGCTTGTGACAACGACATTCGCTGAGGCCGAGGCCGAGATCGGCGAATTGGCACATGAGGAAGAGGACGTGCTCATGTACGCGCTCTTCCCGAACGAGGCACGCAACTATCTCACGCTGCACCAGGAGGGGGCCGAAGGGGCCGTCTTCATGATGGGCGAAGAGGTCAACACAGTGATGGAGGGAGACGCACCCGTGGATGTCAACCAGATCCGGGAGCTCATCAAGGTAGTCGAGATGTCGGACATCAACGAGGTGATCGTCGAGGAAGCCGGTTCGACCGTCACCGTCCGCAAGGGCGCGGTCGCGCAGGTCGCCGCCGCCGCGGTCGTCGCTTCGCCCACGGAGGCCTCGCAGGCGTCCGTGGTTCCGTCATCGGCGGTCGAGGCCCCGGCCGAGGGCAGTAGGCCCGCGAGCTGGAAGGCCGTGGTCGCGCCGATGGTGGGCACCTACTACAGCTCCCCGTCGCCGACCGCCGATCCGTACGTCGAGGTCGGGGCCAGCGTCGAGGAGGGCCAGGTGCTCTGCATCCTCGAGGCCATGAAGCTCATGAACGAGATCACCGCCGAGGAGCCTGGCGTCGTCCGCGAGATCTGCGTCAAGAACGCCGACCCGGTCGAGTACGGAACGGTCCTGTTCTACATCGAGCCGGCGTAGGCGCGCCGATGTTCAAGAAGATACTCATCGCCAACCGCGGCGAGGTCGCGTTGCGCGTCATCCGATCCTGCAAGGAGATGGGGATCGAGTCGGTAGCGGTCTACTCCGAGGCCGACCGTGATTCGCTGCACGCCCGGATGGCCGATCAGTCGGTCTGCATCGGCCCCGCCCAGAGCTCGCAAAGCTACCTCAAGATGGCGAACATCATCTCCGCGGCGTTGACGACGGGCGCCGAGGCGATCCATCCGGGATACGGATTCCTTGCGGAGAACGCGTCGTTCGCCCGCGCGGTCGCGGATTCCGGGCTCGTATTCATCGGCCCGAGTCCTGAAGCGATCGAGCGGATGGGTGACAAGTCGGTCGCTCGCGAGACCATGATGGCCGCTGGCGTGCCGTGCGTACCCGGCAGCGACGGTGCTGTCGAAAGCGCCGCCGAGGCGCTGGAGTTCGCGAAAGAGGTCGGGTTCCCGGTGCTCATCAAGGCGTCGGCGGGGGGCGGCGGCAAGGGGATGCGGGTTGCTCAGGATCAAAGCGAGCTCGAGCACAATTTCACCGCCGCCAAGACCGAGGCCGCCGCGGCGTTTGGGAACGACACGGTCTACATCGAGAAGTACCTCTCGCGACCCCGGCACATCGAGTTTCAGGTACTTGCGGATACGCACGGCAACGCCGTGCACCTGTTCGAGCGCGACTGCTCCATCCAGCGGCGCCACCAGAAGCTGCTCGAGGAGGCCCCGTCGCCAGCGATGACGCCTGAGCTGCGCACGCGTATGGGTGAGGCGGCGCTCAAGGCCGTACGCGCGGTCGACTACGTCAACGCCGGGACCGTCGAGTTCCTGCTCGACACCGATGGCAGCTTCTACTTCATGGAGATGAACACCCGCGTCCAGGTCGAGCATCCCGTGACCGAGCAGATCAGCGGCGTGGACATCATCAAGGAACAGATCCGGATCGCCGCCGGGGAGCCCATGAAGCACCGCGCACAGGAGGACATCCAGCTCCGCGGCCACGCTATCGAGTTCCGTATCAATGCCGAGGATCCCGCGCACAACTTCAGGCCGCATCCGGGGACGATCGGCGTGTGGAACCCGCCCGGAGGCTTCGGTGTGCGCATCGATTCGCACGTCTACTCGGGATACAGCGTGCCGCCGACGTATGACTCCCTGCTCGCCAAACTCATCGTGTGGGGCGAGACGCGCGAAGAAGCCATCTCGCGCGCCAGGCGGGCACTCGACGAGTTCATCGTGGTGGGGATCCCGACCACGATCCCGTTCCATCAGGCGGTGATCGAGGTCGAGGCCTTCCGTTCCGGCGACGTCTATACTGACTTCGTCGAGACCCACATGTCCTGAGAGGTGGAGCACCGTGACTGAAGAGATCAAGATCGACGGGCTGGGCCTTGCTCCGGGGGTGCTCGAGACCATCGTGACCATCGCGACCGAACAGGTCGACGGCGTTGCGGGCGTCTGCTCGCAAGGCATCGCCGGGATCGTCGGCAAGGGCGCTTCGCGCCAGATGGAGATAACCGTGGACGAGTCCGGCAAGGTCTTCGTCGCGATCCATGTCCAGGTGGTGTATGGTACGCCTCTGCCCCAGGTGGCTTCGGGCATCAAGGAATCGGTCGCGGATGCGATCAAGAGCCAGGTGGGCGCCGGGGTCGGGGCCGTCGACGTGTTCATCGACGGCATCGTCTTCGAGGGCTGACACGTCGTAAACGGGATCGGAGCGATTCACAACTGATGCTCGAGCGCACGCGTGCACGCCGCCAGGCGATGCAGATCCTCTATCAGCGCGAGATAACAGGCCAGTCCGTCGAGTCGATACTCGAGACAGCCTCGTACAATCCTGAAGACGGGGAGCCGACGGAGTTCTGCAGAGAACTTGCGATCGGCGTTTCGGACAATCAGGAGGCCATCGATGAGACGCTTGGTGCGATCTCGGAACACTGGACGGTCCATCGCATGCCGACCGTCGACCGCTGCATCCTGCGTCTGGCGACCTATGAGATACTCTATCTCGAGGAGATTCCCGCCTCCGTGTCGATCAATGAGGCCGTCGAGATGGCCAAGGTCTACGGTGGCGAAGACTCGTCCAAGTTCGTGAACGGCGTCCTCGGCAGGCTCGCAGAGCAGTACGCCGCGGACCCGAGTGGACCGGAAGGCGAAGATGGCTGACGAGAGATACAGCTTCTCGCAGGCGCGTACGCGCCTCGAGGAGATAGTCACTCAGGTGCGCAAGAAGGACACCTCGCTCGAGAAGAGTCTCGATCTTCTTGAGGAGGGTGTCCGACTCGCGAACGTGTGCACCGAGCTGTCCGATCACACCGAGTGGCGGACCGTCGTCGAAGAGCAGGCCGCGCAGGAGGACTCCTCGGCGGGCGATGGTGACCAAGTCCCGGCAAGCGGTGAGTCCGCTGTCGCCGAGAGTGACAGTATCGCCGTTGCGGACCCAACACCCGATGCGGGGCCCGATGCGTCCGAGGTCGGGGAGCTTTCGGACGACGCCTCGGAACCGTCGGATGTCGCCGAGGACGGCGCGGAGTCCGCGTAACGCAAGGGTTACGGGCCCGCGGTGTCCTTGTTGCGCTGCGCGACGTAGAAGTATGCTGGACTTCGGGCCGCCGCGCGGACGCGACCCTCAGCGACTGACAAGGGGTACTTCTTGAGTCCCGAGCGCATCTTGGACTCCATCCACACTCCGGCGGACCTCGACGATCTTGATGAGGCGCAGTTGGTCACGCTCGCCGCCGAGATCCGTGAGCGGCTGATCGAAACCGTATCGGTGACCGGTGGACACCTCGCGCCGAACCTGGGCGTCGTGGAACTGACCCTCGGGATGCATCGCGCATTGGAATGCCCCACCGACAAGATCATCTGGGACGTCGGGCACCAGTCCTACGTGCACAAGCTGATCACCGGCCGCTCCGCCGGGTTTGAGACGCTCCGTCAGTACGGCGGCGTGTGCGGGTTCCCGAAACGCAGCGAGAGCCCGTACGACGTGTTCGACACGGGCCACGCCTCCAACTCGCTCTCCGCCGCACTCGGCATGGCATGTGCCCGCGACGCCGCGGGCGGCGACGAGACGATCGTCGCCGTCATCGGCGACGGCTCGATGACCGGCGGCATGGCGTTCGAGGCGCTCAACCATATCGGCCACCTCGGCACGAAGCTGGTCATCGTCCTCAACGACAACGAGATGTCGATCGCCGAGAACGTCGGCGCCTTGGCGAGCTACCTTGCGAGGGTACGGCTCGACCCGCGCTACAACCGCCTGCGCGATGACGTGGAGTCCGCGCTCGCACGCACCCGCATCGGTGCCGCCATGGTCGCGGCCGGCGAAGCTGCCAAGGAGTCGGTCAAGCAGCTCCTGGTCCCCGGGATGTTGTTCGAGGAGTTGGGTCTCAAGTACGTCGGTCCCATCGATGGCCACAGCGTGAGCGCGGTCCAGAACGCGATCGTCCGCGCCAAGCAGGTCGACGGCCCCGTCATCGTGCACGCAGTAACTCGCAAGGGTTCGGGATACTCGCATGCCGAGGAGAAGCCCGACGCGTTCCACGGCATCGGGCCGTTCTCTGTCGAGACGGGTCGTCCGAACGGATCGGGCGGGCCGATCAGCTTCACAGAGGCCTTCAGCCGGAGCCTGCTGTCCGAGGCTGAGCGGGACGGACGCATCGTCGCCATAACCGCGGCCATGCCCTCGGGAACCGGTCTGGACGCGTTCGCGGAGCGCTTCCCTGATCGCTTCTTTGATGTCGGCATCGCGGAACAGCACGCGGTAGGGCTCGCGGCCGGCATGGCTTTGGGTGGGCGACGGCCCGTCGTCGCGATCTACTCGACGTTCCTTCAGCGTGCGTACGACCAGCTGATCATGGACATCTCGCTCCAGAACCTGCCGGTCGTGTTCTGCCTTGACAGAGCCGGACTCGTGGGAGAAGACGGCCCCACACATCACGGGGTCTTCGATCTGACGTATCTCCGCAGCATCCCGAACCTCATGGTGCTGGCACCTTCGGACGAGGCCGAGCTCGCGCACATGCTTCATACAGCGCTCCATGCCGACGGGCCGGTGGCCATCCGCTATCCGCGAGGCTCGGGTACGGGCGTGGAGATGCCGGCTCAGCCGGAGATCCTCGAGGCCGGACGGGCGCGCGTCCGCATCCAGGGTACCGACGTCGCGATCCTTGCGGTCGGCCGGATGGTCGGCGCGTCCGAACAGGCGGCCGCGTTGCTCGCGCAGGACGGCGTGCACGCCACCGTGGTCGACATGCGGTGGGTCAAGCCGCTCGACATGGAGGCCGTCACGGCTGCGGCCGCCGCACACAGGCTCATCGTCACGGTGGAGGAGAACACGGGGATGGGCGGGTTCGGCGCGGCGGTGCTCGAGGCTATGTCTGACCTCGGTATCGAGTTGCCCGTGCTGAGGCTCTCCGTTCCGGACTGCTTCGTGACCCACGGCGCGATGAACAAACTCCTCGCCGAGGTCGGTCTCGACCCGGACGGCATTCGGGCGGCCGTCCTCGGCAGGTTGAATGGTCTTGACCGCGCGCCGAGCACCGGGAGTGTGGCCGATGACACGTCGCAGAGCCGACGTCATCCTCGCTGAGCGCGGAGTGTTCGAGTCTCGTGAGCGGGCCAAGGCCGCGATACTGGCGGGCCGGGTGCGCATAGGGGACCGTGTCCTGGCCAAGGCAGGGGAGCAGCTCCCGGATGATGTCGAGTTCACGGTCTCGCATGCCGAGGAGTATGTCTCGCGTGGCGGGACCAAGCTCGCGGGAGCGCTCGATCACTTCGGTTTCGACCCGAGCGGACAGCGCGCGGTGGATGTCGGTGCGTCCACCGGCGGATTCACCGATTGCCTGCTGAAGCGCGGTGCGACCGGGGTCGCCGCGATCGATGTGGGCTACGGCCAGCTTGCGTGGTCGCTCAGACAGGACCCGAGGGTCGCGGTGTTCGAGCGACTCAACATCCGCGATGTCGATCCCGAAGCGGTAGGAGCACCGTTCGATCTGGCGGTCGTGGACGTCTCGTTCATCGGGCTGGCAAAGATCCTGCCGAAGGTCGTCGAGCTCATAGCGCCGAGAGGGACTCTCGTGGCGCTGGTTAAGCCTCAGTTTGAGGCCGGGAAAGGGCGAGTCGGTAAGAAGGGTGTTGTGCGTGACGCCGCGGTGCATGCCGATGTGCTTGCCGCGGTCATCGACGCCCTGCACGAAGCGGGCCTGCGCGTACGCGATCTCACGTGGTCGCCTATCACCGGCCCGGAGGGTAACATCGAGTTCTGGGCGTGGGCGGACTTCGAGGGTCCGGACGTGCCGATCGACACCGACGCCGTCGCAAGTGCGGCAAGAGAGAGTCTGGGGGTCTGAGACGTGCGCGTTCTGCTCGTACCCAACTCGGCGAACATGGTCGCGGCCCAGGCCGCCGTTGAGGCGCACACCTGGCTTACCGCGCAGGGCTACGAGCCGGTGCTGGCCGCGGACGACGCTGAGGCGATCGGACTGGCCGGTGCGGGTATCGCGCGTTCGGATATCGGCGCACCCGGACTTGTCGTTGCTTTCGGGGGCGACGGTACGATACTCAAGGCGGTGCATCTCCTCGGCGAGGTCGAATCGCCGATCCTTGGGGTCAACTTCGGCAAGCTGGGCTTTCTCTCCGGTGCGCCTGCCGAGGCCATGCGATCGGCCCTCGTCTCGGCGCTTGCGGGAGAGGCCCGTGTCGAGCGGAGGAGTACGTTGGCGGCGACCGTGTACATGGGTGGCCGCGAGGTGGGACGCTATCGTGCCCTCAATGAGGTGGCGCTCGTCCGGGCCTCCAACGGGCGGGTCGTCGAGATCGCGGTCTCGGTCAACGACCACACAGTGCAGACGATGCGGTGCGATGGCGTGATCGTGGCGTCTCCGACCGGTTCGACGGCCTATGCGCTCTCGGCCGGTGGTCCGGTCGTGTGCCCGGGGGTCGGCTGCAACATCGTGGTGCCTGTCGCCCCGCATGCGCTCGCATCGCGCGCGCTGGTGATCGCGCCGTCGGATGTCGTCTCGCTCGTTCTGCCGGATCCCGCCAGACGCGACGCGTGCCTGCAGGTCGATGGTGACGTGACCCCGTGTCGCCGTGAGATCGAGCGTGTGGAGATCGGCTGCGGGCCGACCGACGTTCTGCTCGTGAGGCCCGAGGGGCGCGAGTTCTTCGAGGCCGTATCGCAAGAGTTCCTCGGAGGCTGATGTGCTCGAGGAACTCCATGTCCGGGACCTTGCGCTCATAGAAGACGTCTGGCTCGAGTTCGGGCCCGGTATGACCGTGCTCACCGGTGAGACCGGTGCCGGAAAGACCGCTCTGGTGGGTGCGCTCAAACTGCTCGTGGGAGAACGTGCCGATTCAACGATGGTGCGTGCGGGTTCTGCCGAGGCGGTGGTCGAGGGCCGCGTCGCTCTCGAGGACCGGGAGATCGTCGCCCGCAGGAGGGTCACCGCCGACGGCCGCTCCAAGTGCACGCTGGACGGGGAGATGGCGACCGTCGGGGCGCTCACTCTCGTCCTCGGCCCGGTGATCGATCTGCATGGCCAACACGAGCACCAGGCGCTGCTCCAGCCTGCCAGGCACGCGGAGTATCTCGACCGGTATTGCGGTGCCGACGGCCAGACGGCCCTCGACGAGTACCGACGGGATCGGACCGAGTTCGCGGCCGCCGCAGCGGCCCTGGAGGCGATACGGGCGCGACTCGCGGATGCGCGCCAACGCGCCGAGTACCTGAGGTTCGTGGTCAGCGAGATTGAGGCGACCGCCCCGTCGGTCGAGGAGGAGGCCGAGATCGAGGCACGGTTGCCGGCCCTCAAGTACGGGGAGCGGCTCGCGGCATCGGCGGGAGAGGCCTATGCCGCGCTGCGCGACGAGGCGGGAGCCGCCGATGCGCTCGGCATGGCGCAGACCGCGCTCCGAGGCAGCGCGGACCTCGACCCGGCACTCGACGAACTCGCGACGCGGCTCGTCGACATCTCGGCCTTGGCCGAGGAATTGGCGTCCGATCTGCGGGCCTACAGAGATTCCGTCGAGCACGATCCGGAGGCGCTCGACGCGGCGCTTCACCGGCTCTCCGCGCTCGGCGCGCTCAAGAAGAAGTACGGTCCCGATACGGCCGATGTCCTGCTCACGTTGGCCGAGTCCAAGGACACTCTCGCGGCACTCGACTCGGGCGAACAGGGGCTCACCGAGGCTGAGTCGCGCGTTTCGCTCGCGCGAGACGCCCTCGTCCGCTCGGCCGAGCGCCTCATGCGGTTGCGACACGACGCGGTCCCACGTTTCGTGAGCGACCTGTCGAGTGCGACGAGGGACCTGGAGATGGCAGGTACCTCCTTCGACGTCCTGCTCGAGGAGCTTCCTTTCGATTCCTGGGGCGACGAGGGACCACAGCGGGTGGAGTTCATGTACTCACCGGGAACCGACCAGCCGGCCAAGCCCTTGGCACGGATCGCCTCAGGCGGCGAGATATCGCGTGTCATGCTGGCGCTCAAGGGCGTCCTCGGGTCAGCCGATGACGTCCCGGTCCTCGTGTTCGACGAGGTGGACTCCGGCATCGGCGGGCTGACGGCGACCGCAGTCGGCAGGCGCCTCAAGGAGCTCGCCGACCGTCACCAGGTGCTGGTCGTGACGCATCTGGCACAGGTCGCCGCGTTCGCGGACCACCACATCGTCGTGGAGAAGTCAGCGGATGACGAAGGTGTCCGTACCTCAGTGCGTTCGGTCGCCGGTCCCGAGCGGACCATCGAGATCGCGCGCATGCTCTCCGGTGGAGAGACCGAAGCCGGGATAGCCCACGCGGAGGAACTCCTCGGCATGGCGCGAAGCGTGTAGCCGGAGGGTCTGCTAGAATCCGCAGGCACGCTTGCGGGGCCGAGATCGACCTCGCCGGCGACAAGAGAGGCGGCCGATGCGCTACCAAGGGACAGCCCGGCTCGACAAGAGGACCAAGGACCTCGTCAAACGTCTGAGCGGGGATGACATAGCGATCATCGATCACGTCGACATGGATCGCGTGAGCGCCGAGGCGCTGCTTGCGACGGGAGTCGAGGTGGTCGTCAACGCGGAGCGCTCGATCTCCGGCGTGTATCCGAACCTCGGACCGCTGATCCTCACCCGCGGTGGCGTGCACCTTTTGGATGCGGTTGGTCCCGAGGTGTTCGATGCGCTTAGGGACGGCGACGGAATCGAGATCGTCGGCAGCGAGATCCTTGCACATGGCAAGCATATCGCTTCGGGGACTTGGTTGTCGGTCGAGGCCATCGAGACCGCGATGGAGGATGCCAAGGCGGGCATCGGCGAACAGCTGGACAAGTTCGCGCGAAACACACTCGAGTTCCTCGACAAGGAGAAGGCGCTGCTGACCGAGGGGACAGGCGTGCCGGAAACCGCGGTCGAACTGCACGGCCGCCACGTGCTCGTTGTGGTGCGGGGCTACGACTTCAAAGAGGACCTCGAGGCCCTCAAGCCCTACATCCGGGAGGTTCGCCCTGTCCTCATCGGCGTTGACGGCGGTGCGGACGCGATCATGCAGGAGGGGTTCACCCCTGACATCATCGTCGGGGACATGGACTCGGTGAGCGACGCTGTCCTCAGGTCGGGCGCGGAGATCATCGTTCACGCGTACGCCGACGGTCGCGCGCCGGGTATGGAGCGCATCGAGTCGCTCGGACTGACCGCCAAGACATGGCCGCTCTCGGCGACGAGCGAGGATCTCGCGCTCCTGCTCGCATACGAGTCCGGCGCGGACCTCATCGTGGCCGTTGGAACGCACGCGAACCTCGTCGAGTACCTCGACAAGGGGCGCAAGGGCATGGCTTCGACGTTCCTGGTCCGTCTGAAGGTAGGGCCCAAGCTGGTCGATGCGAAGGGCGTGAACAAGCTCTACCGCGCGGCGATCGGCCCTTCGCATCTGCTTGTGCTGGTCGGAGCCGGCCTGCTGGCCGTGACGACCGTGATCATGATCTCCCCGATGGTCAGGGACTTCCTGGCCCTCATCCTGTTGCGCGTCCGCGCGTGGCTCGGGTTCTGACCGGCCCGCCGAGGAAAGGTCCGATCGCATGTACAACCTTCGATATCACATCGCGTCGCTCGTGGGAGTGTTCCTGGCGCTGAGTATCGGGCTGTTGCTTGGTACCATCGTTGCGGAGCGCGGGACCCTCGACGCTCAGCGGGACACGCTCATCAACTCGCTCGAGCGGGACTTCGCCGACCTGTCTCAGAGCAACACCGACCTGGCCGCCGAGAACGAGGCCCAGGGCGCCTTCATCGGCGCGCTGGTCCCGAAGATGGTCGAAGGCTCGCTTGAAGGTCAGACGGTCGCGGTGCTCACCAACGCCGGTCGATCGGACGGTACCGCAGCCGTGCAGGATGCGATCAAGCAGGCGGGCGGCGTCCCGATCACCATCGTCTTGGAGAAGCCGGGACTCGGGCTCGAACAGTCGGACGTCATGAGTGCGGTCAAGCCCTACCTGGGCGATGCCGCGTCGAGCGCGGCCGTGGAGACCGTTGCGAAGGCACTGGCCTCCGAGTGGACCACCGCAGGACCCCGTCCTGTCACAGACGCTTTGGCGAAAGCGGGAGTCATGCGCGCCACGGAACTCACTCCCCAGACGGCCGTGGATTCGCTCGTCTTCACGGCGGCGTGGGACGCGAAACCCGACGTCGCCGGTGTCGAGATCGGGCGTGCGGTGTGGGACCTCGGACGCAAGGCGGTGGGCGCTCAGGCCGTCTCCCTCGACACCGGTGTCGCTGCCGCAGCGCTCGACCGCGGTCTCGACGCGGTGGACAGGATGGGAGAGCCCGACGGGGCCTATACGCTCGCCTGGTTGCTGGCGGGTCGTGCGACGGGCTACTACGGGACCGGTGCGGGCGCAGTCGGGGCCTATCCCGCTCCCTAGGCGCGCTTCTCGCGTGAAAGCCGCGCGAGGGATCCGAGCACGTGCATGAACTGCTTGCCGCGGTGTACGAATCCTGCGACGTCGCGTCCGGTCGCCGCGTGCGACATCGTTGTCGGCACCTCGACCACGCGCAGACCGGCGCGCAGTGCGCGGATGGTGAGTGCGACCTCCACACCGTAGCCGAATGCGAACGGCGTGCACGCCTCCACGGCCCGGCGTGTGAGAACACGCTGTCCGGAAAGCGGCGCCTGCGCGTCGAACGGGCCGCCCAGTCGCCGTATGCCCCAGCGCGCGAGCCCCATCACGAGGCCGAAGCCCGCCTTTCCGGCGGGGCGGGGGAACCTCGCCACGCTCATGTCCGCCTCGCCATCGAGGACCGGTTCGAGCAGGAGCGAGAGCTGTGAGGCACTCTCCCCCAGGTCGCCGTCCAGAAGCGCCAGCACATCAGCATCTGCGCGTACGCGCTCGAGCCCGGCGTCCAGGGCCGCACCCTTCCCGGCGTTGGCCGGCAGCTCGAGCACCTCGGCGCCAGCGAGCCGCGCGACCCGTGCGGTGTCGTCGACGGAGCCGTCATCGACCACGAGGATCCGGTCCACACCCGGCACGAGAGCGATCGCCTCGACAGTGGCTCCGATGCGTTCCGCCTCGTTGTACGCGGGAACGAGCGCGATCACCGTCATCGGGCACCACCGCGACCCAGTCTGCCGGACAGGCGCTTGAGCAGGCCGGTGGCCACCGAGACCTCGGGCACCCGGAGCGCCGCTGCGACCGCGAACGAGACGAGAAGGCCGGAACACCCCGCGAGTGCGAGCTGTACGAGGAAGCCTCCAGAGGCTGCGGCGAGTCCGGGAGTGTAGTGCACGACCGTCCATGCGGTCGCTCCGCCCACCGCCGAGGAGATGGCGGCCCGGGCGAGCATCCACGCGATGCCCCGCATGTCATACCCGCCGATCTTGCGTCGGAGCAGGATCGCCAGAGCGAGTGCCACAAGGGCGTAGAAGACCGCATCCGCTATCGGTATGCCCCTCAGTCCCAAACCGGACCAGCCGGCGACGCCGGCCGTGAGCGTCGCATACATCGCGATCTGTCCGACAGTGAGCACAAGGTTCACGAACATCGGGGTGAGCGTGTCTTTGAGCGAGTAGAACGTCTTGAGCAGGAACATGGTCGATGCGAAGAAGAACAGCGCAACGCCCCACCACACGAGTACCTCGGACACGAGCGGGATGTCCGACTCCTTGAACGCGCCGGCGCGGTAGAGCCGCACGAGCTGAGGGGCGAGTGCGATGAGCATCGCCGCCATGGGCATGATGAGCATCCCGGTCGCCCTGAGCCCCGAAGCAAAGGTCCGCTTGAACTGCTCGTAGTCTTTGCGTCCCGCCTGTTCAGAGAGCTCGGTGAACACGGCCGTCGCAAGAGCGACCGCCAGAACCCCGTACGGGAGTTGGTACCACATCCACGCGTACAGCAGCGTGGCCGGACCGGAGTCCGAGACCTTGAGGGCATAGGCGTTGCGGAATGACACCGCGACCAGGTTGGTGACGACATAGACGATCGTCGGCAGGGCCATCCTGCCCATGGCCTTGAGTCCGGGATGGCGCCAGTCTATCCGCCACGACCACTTCGGCCTGAGGGTCAGGAGGCTCGGGATCTGGACCGCGTACATCGCGAACACCCCGAGCGTCGTTCCGATAGCGAGGCCCATCTTGGCCAGCTCCGGGTTCGTGTTCCTGAACGGCACGTAGAATCCGAGCAGCGTGATGATGACCACGAGGTTGTTGAACACCGGGCCGATGGCGACCCACAGGTACTTGCGCTGCGAGTTCAGGACCCCGCTGATGATCGACCCTGCGCCGTACACGACCACCTGCACCGCAAAGAACCGGAAGAAGTAGACCGCGAGTGACGCGTCCTCGACCGAGATGGTGAAGGTCTGCGTACGGACGAAAGGCTCCGCCCAGATGGTGCCGGCGACCGCGACGACCGCGAGCGCCAGCGTCGTGATGTTGAACAGCGTCGAGGCGAACGCCCAGGCATCATCGTGGCTCGCTGATTCCCACTGCTCCATGAACACCGGGATGAACAGCGCCGAGATCACGCCGCCGGCCACGAGTTCGTAGATCATGTTCGGGATGTTGTTGGCGACGTTGTACGAGGCGGCGAGCGCCGTGACTCCAAGAGCGTAGGCGATAGCCCACGTCCGCACGAAGCCTGTGACGCGCGAGAGCGCCGTCGACATCGACATGATCGCGGTCGAGCGTGCGATGGTGGGTCGAGAGATGGGGTCCTCCTCATGCAGACGCCGCACGGTGCGGCCGCAGTCATTGTAGCCGAGGAGCGCGCGCGGGACCCTCGTGTCCGCTCCAGTGTGTTGCGGAGCCGTCACCTTGACCGCGCACCTCCTCGGCGTGCATCGGCTATACTTGCGAGTGGGCACCCCAGCCGGCCTGCGCCGTGCGCTGCTGCCGTCGTACCCCCGTGATCAAGACCTGTCTTTCGGCGTGCCATGCGCCGCGAAGGAGTGTTGATGAAGCGCGTCACGACATACTTCGCCACGGTGTTGCTGGTCCTCGCGGCGACGGTGCTTCCGGCGACCGCTCAGACGAAGCCTCCGGCCCCCGTACGACGAGTCGTCCTCGTGCTCGCGCCGTACCTGCAGTGGAGCGACATCACCACGGCGACCCCCAATATGGCCGCGATCGCCGAGGAGGGTGCGGTCGGCAATCTCAATGTGCGCAACCGGAACCGCTACGCGACATTTCCCTCGACTCCCGAGCAGGGTGCCCTCACGTTCTCGTCAGGGGCCTGGTCGGCGATGGACGCCTCGGCGCCCAGCGCCTACACGGTGGGCGAGGAGTATAACGAAGGGACGGCCGCCGAGGCCTTCACCCGCCTGGCGGGTATGCCGCCTTCCGGCGCGGACATCGTGTTCCTCGGTCTGCCGCGCGTGCTGAGGCAGAGCGCTGCGAACAACACGCTTGATGTCGTGCCGGGTACCCTGGGCGGAGAGATCGTCTCGGCCGGTGGTGCGACCGCCGCGATCGGGAACGGAGATCCGGGCAGGGACGCGCACGAGGCGTGGAGAAGCCGCGCCGCCGCGGTGGCGGCGATGGACTATGACGGTCTGGTCAGGTATGGCGACGTCTCCGGACAGATGCTTCGTGACGACATCACGGAGCCTTTCGGCGTTGCGTCTGACGCGGAGCGGGTCATGGCCGCATATCGGGACGCGGAGTCGAGCATCGAGGAGACCGACGGACCCGGGCTCATCGTCGTGGACCTCGGTGACCTCTCGCGTGCGGCCGCCGTTGAGGGCATCACCGCCCAGCCGGAGTGGGATCGACAGCACGCGCGGGCCGTCGCCGCGCTGGACGACGTGGTCGGCAGGATACGCACGACACTCGCCGATGATTCAGTGCTCATGATCGCGTCTCCTGTCGGGACCGAGGGTGTCGGACTCGTGACGCATCTGGCGCCGGTCATCATCTCCGGTGGAGGGATGTCCGGATACCTGAGCTCCTCATCCACTCAGCGGACAGGGCTCGTGACCAACCTCGACGTGGCCGCGGCGATCCTGGACATGCTCGGCATCGAGCGTCCCGTACAGGTCCTTGGCAATCCGATGGTGGCCGACGGTGCGGACAAGACGCTCGATGAGCGTATCGACACCCTCGTCCGTTCAGACGCGACCGCGGTGGCCGTGGACACCGCGAAGCCTGCGGTCGTGAACGGATTCATCGGCGTGACGCTCGTGATCCTGATCGCGTCGACGCTCGTTCTGCTTCGTGCGCACCGGTGGTCGCGTGATGCAGCGGTTCGCAGCGCGTGGGCCTTTCGTGCCGCGCTCCTTGGAATCCTGTCGGTCCCGCCTGCGACACTTCTGATGTTCGTTGTCGCCCCGGATCCGGGTACCCCGGCGTCAGCGGTCTTCACACTTGCGACGTGTACGATCGCATTGTGGGCACTGGCGCTGCTGTTGAAGCGCTTCGCCCCCATGCGCGTGCCCGTGGCGGCGGGCTCCCTGTTGATGACCGGTCTGCTCCTGCTCGATCAGGTGCTTGGGGCGCCCTGGTCCTTCACGAGCTTCCTCGGCTACTCGCCACTTCTCGCGGCGCGCTACTACGGCATCGGCAACGAGGGGGCGGCGTTGCTGTTCGGCTCGTCGCTCGTCGGCGTCGCCCTCTTGCTGGACGAGTGGCCGGATTCCCGATTCACGCCGTTCGCACGCAGGTGGGGTGTACCGCTCCTCGGCGCCACGGTGGTAGGCGCGTGCGCTGCGCCGTTCCTGGGGGCGAATGTGGGTGTCATCGCGTGGGGCGTCATCGGCTATGCGGTCGCGTGGGCGCTCATGAACGGGTACCGGGTGAGTTGGAAGCTGATGGGCATCGCGGTCGTCATCATCGTGGTTCTGGTCGGGGCGTTCTCGATGATCGATCTGAGCGGCGGTTCGAGCCAGACGCATCTGGGACGCGCGTGGCTGAGCGCCGACCAGGGCGGAGCCGGCGCGCTGTGGACGATCGTCGAGCGCAAGGCTGAGACCAACCTGAGGGTGCTTACGCGCACCAACTGGTCGTTCGTGCTGATCGGGGTGTTGGCATTCCTCGGCTTCATGCGTTGGCGTCCGCAGGGCGACTTCGCGGCCGCGCTCGACGACAACCCGCATTTCTCGGCCGCCGTCGCGGCGTGCCTGATCGGCGGGCTTGCCGCCTACTTCACGGAGGATTCGGGCATCGTGATACCGGCCCTCATCATGGTCTATCTTGCGGGCGGCATCCTGTACCTGATGCTCGACCGTCTGCGTACCGAGCCTCACCATGGTCGCGGCGATGGGGAAGTGCAGGTGAGCGGGCGCTGAGCGATTCGGTCCTATACGCCGCCCTCGTCGCGGCCGCTATGGGCGTGGGCGTGCCGTATGTGGGCATGCGGATGCTGGTTCCCTCGCTCGAGTCATCTCCCACGCACCCGAACTATCGTGGGCGCCCGGTGTTCCTGGGTCTCGGCGTCGCCTGGCTCCTGTGGGCGGGCGCGGCCATCCTCGGCGGTCTTGCGCTCACGAACATCCCTGCGCTCGCAGCGGCCCCCGCGGCCCCCATCGTGATCCTCGCCGGGCCGCTGGTGTTGGTCGCTTTCGCGCTCGGGCTCGTGGATGACGCGTTCGGCACCGGCGGGGACCGCGGGTTTCGCGGGCATCTCGGCGCGATCGCCCGCGGTCGGCTCACCACGGGCGGGATGAAGTTGCTCGGTATCTCACTCGCGAGCCTCATAGCGGCCGTGATAGTGCTGCACAGCCGTACGGACGCCTATTCGATGGCGCTTGCGCCGACACTGCTCGCGATACCTGCCGGGGCGGGTATCGCGCTGAGCTCGAACTTCGTGAACCTGACCGATCTGCGGCCGGGGCGCGCGCTCAAGGCCTACAGCGTGCTCGCGGTCCTGGGCATCGTCTCTTCGGCGGTCGGGCTCGTGCCGACGAGCGCGCGATCGATCCGGGAGGTCGCCGCGAGCGTGGTGGTCCTCGGGCTGTTCGCGTTCGGGCCGGTGCTTGCGGTCTGGCGCTACGACCTCGGCGAACGCGGGATGCTCGGCGATGCGGGCGCGAATCCGGCAGGCGTGTTCGCCGGTCTCCTGATCGTCGCGGGGCTGCCCGCCTGGGGCATCATCGTGTACTTCGTGGTCATGTTCGCGCTCAACCTGGCGAGCGAGCGCTTCTCGTTCTCGCGGGTGATCGAGTCGAGCGCGCTTCTCACACGGCTCGACGCGCTCGGCAGAGCGCCGGCAGAACCGGGCGAAATCGATGCCCCCGCGTGAGTGCGGCGCGGGTATAGTGAGTGTGTGTTGATGCGGACAGGAGGCTGAAGGGGCGGTATGGCAAAGTTCATCTTCGTGACGGGTGGCGTTGTAAGTTCTCTGGGCAAGGGCATCACGGCCGCATCGCTGGGTCGTCTGCTCAAGTCCCGCGGCCTCAAGGTCCGCATCCAGAAGCTCGATCCGTACCTCAACGTCGATCCCGGAACGATGAGCCCCTTCCAGCACGGCGAGGTCTTCGTTACCGACGACGGCGCCGAGACCGATCTGGACCTCGGCCACTACGAGCGCTATATCGACGAGTCGCTCACCCGTGACTGCAACGTCACTGCCGGCAAGATCTACTCGACGATCATCTCCCGCGAACGTCGCGGCGACTTCCTCGGCGGCACGGTGCAGGTCATCCCGCATGTCACGAACGAGATCAAGGACCGGATAACCCGCATAGCCGAGGAATCGAACGCCGACGTCATCATCACCGAGGTCGGCGGCACGGTGGGCGACATCGAGTCGCTGCCGTTCCTCGAGGCGATCCGACAGCTCAAGAAGGACGCCGGCCGTGACAACGTCTGCTACATCCATGTGACCCTCGTGCCGTGGATCGGGGCAGCCTCCGAACTCAAGACCAAGCCCACGCAGCACTCGGTCAAGGAACTCCGCAGCATCGGTATCCAGCCGGACTTCATCGTGTGCCGATCGGACCGGCCGATCGACGAGGGGATCCGCCGCAAGATCGGCCTGTTCTGCGATGTCGACCCCAAGGCCGTGCTCTCGACGCCGGACGTCCCGTCGATCTACGAGGTACCCCGCGTCCTGGCCGACCAGGCGCTCGACGAGATGGTCATCGAGCATCTCGGCCTGAGCTGCGGCGAGTCGGACATGACCGAGTGGAACGCCTTCGTCGATCACTCCATGTCCCTCGCGGACGAGGTGCAGATCGCGCTCGTCGGCAAGTACGTCCAGCTGCCGGACGCATACCTGTCCGTCACCGAGGCCCTCGATCACGCCGGCATCTTCCACGACCACAAGGTCAAGGTCCACTGGGTCGACGCTGAGTCACTCACGCCCGATGAGGTCGAGAGCGCCATGTCGGCGTTCGACGGCGTGCTCGTGCCCGGCGGCTTCGGGATCCGCGGTATCGAAGGCAAGATCCGCGCCGCGAAGTACGCGCGAGAGAACAAGGTGCCGTATTTCGGTATCTGCCTGGGCATGCAGGTCGCTGTGTGCGAGTTCGCGCGACACGTCTGCGCTCTCGAAGGTGCGAACTCCACCGAGTTCGATCCAGTGACGGCGCATCCGGTCATCGACCTGATGCGCGACCAGCAGGACGTCACCGACATGGGCGGCACCATGCGGCTCGGCACGTATCCCTGCAAGGTGACCCCGAACACCAAGGGCGCCACGGCCTACGGCGAGGAACTCATCTACGAGCGTCATCGGCACCGCTACGAGGTCAACAACGCCTACCGCGATCAGCTTGCGGACGCAGGTCTCGTGATCAGCGGAATGAGCCCCGACGGCAAGCTCGTCGAGATGGTCGAGTTGCCGGACCACCCGTGGTTCCTCGGCAATCAGGGCCATCCCGAGTTCAAGAGCCGGCCCACGCGTCCCGCGCCTCTGTTCCGCGATTTCGTCGGCGCGGCGGTGGCGTACCGCAAGGCGCGCGCGAGCAGATGAGTGAATCCGGGGACAGGCTTCTCGAGACGTTCCTCGAACTCGTGCGTATCGACAGCCCCTCGCGTGAGGAGCTCGGCGTCGCTTTGCATGTCGCGCGCGAACTCACCTCATTGGGGTTCGAGGTTCGTTTCGACGGGTCCGCCGCCGTCACGGGCTCCGATACCGGGAACCTGATCGCCGAGTGGCCCGACGCGCAGGATGCGCCGGTGCTCGTGCTCTCGGCGCACATGGACTGCGTGGAGCCCTGCCGAGGAGTCGAACCGCTGGTCAGCGACGGCATCGTCCGCTCCGCCGGCGACACCGTTCTCGGGGCTGACGACAAGGCGGGCATCGCGGCGATCATCGAGGTCTGCCGTGATATCTTCAGCAGCGGCGCACCACGCCCCGCACTCAAGGTCCTGCTCACGGTGTGCGAGGAGATCGGTCTCTCGGGCGCGAAGGCGTTGAGCGCTCGGGATGCGGCAGGTGCGGCTTGCCTGGTGCTCGATGCGGACGGCGCCCCCGGCGGGATCATCACGGCGGCACCCACGCACTACACCTTCGATGCGGAGTTCCACGGTGTGGCGGCGCACGCGGGCGTGGCCCCGGAAGCGGGAGTCTCCGCCGTCGCGATGGCCGCGCGCGCGGTCTCTGCGATGCAACTGGGACGTCTTGACGATCACACCACGGCCAATATCGGCAGCATGATGGGCGGCACGGCCACCAACGTCGTTCCTGCACTCGTCCGGGTGACGGGGGAGTGCCGTTCACTTGATGTCGACCGCGTCGAGCAGGTCCGTCGAGACATGGACACGGTGATGCGGGAGGCCGCGCAGGCCGCGGGCGGGACCGTCGATGTCACTTGGACCCGCGAGTACCAGGGCTTCTCGTCCGACCCGGACTCGCCGCTGGTCCGCCGGGCCGTCGCAGCGTGCGAACGGGCCGGACTCGCTCCCGTCCTCAAGACCACCGGCGGAGGCTCCGACGGCAACATCTTCGCGGAGCTCGGAGTGCCGACGCTCGTGCTTTCGTGCGGAATGAGCGCTGTGCATGGCGTGCAGGAGAGTGTCTCGGTACACGATCTGCACGCACTTCGCGATCTTGTGGCGGCGTTCATCCAATCGAACGTGGAGGAGTAACTCCGTGCGCCTGGTGTGGGGGATCGTCACGAAGGTCGTCACCGACGAGCCGCAGGTCCAACACCTCGAGGTGGCGCTGGATGACCGGTCGAGTGGCCGGGCGGTGGCGTTCCCGCCGCTGTGCGGGCGGTGTGTGCTCTCAGACCGGGTCTTGCTCAATACGACCGCCGTCGACCTCGCGCTCGGCACGGGAGGTCTGCATTTCGTCGTCGCGCGAGGTCCCGCTCAGGGTGTCGCGCTCGACACGCCCTCGGGCGGCCACATCATGAAGTTGCGCTACACGCCCCTGCAGTTGGACGTGACGTCGGTCGAGGAGCAGGGAACCGAAGGGCACGACATCCTGCGAGAGGCTGACTCGCTGGGAGGCATGCCCGTGGCATGCTGCGGGCTGCACAGCCAGGTGCCGCTCGTCGCGGCGTCCGTCAAACACGCCGACCCGCGCCTGCGCATAGCCTATGTGATGACCGATCAGGCGGCGCTGCCGGTGGCCCTCTCCGATGTCGTGCGCGCCGCGCGCGCATCGGGTCTGCTCGACCACACCGTGACATGCGGGCAATCCTTCGGTGGCGACGTCGAGGCCATCAACCTGCACTCGGGGCTGCTTGCTGCACGCCACGTGCTCAAAGCGGATGTGGCGATCGTCGGCATCGGTCCGGGTGTCGTGGGGACGGCCACCGCCTTCGGGCATGGCGGCGTCGCGCAGGGAGAGGCGGTCAACGCGGTCCACTCACTCGACGGCGCACCGGTCGCGGTCCTGCGCGTCTCGTTCGCCGATGCCCGGTCGCGGCATCATGGCGTGAGCCACCACTCGCTCTCGGCGCTCACGCGGATCGCACTTGCGCCGGCCTATGTGGGCCTGCCTTCGCTTCCAGAGGAGTATGACGACGCCATCGAGGAGGCGCTCGACGCTGCGGGGGTCTGGGACAGACACGTGCGTGTCGCCACCGCGGCGGGGAGGTCGGAGGCGCCGGCCATGCGGGGGCTGGAGGTCAAGACGATGGGTCGTTCGATCGCCGAGGACCCGGCGTTCTTCGCTGCGGCCTTCGCGGCCGGGACTGTGTGCGTGGGCATCGCACACGGCGAGGAGATGCCTCCGCGCGTCACCCCGTGATCCGTCGCGCCAAACCGGGTCATGTGTACTACAATCTTGAAGGTTTGCCACGGGAACGGCCGGCGCGGCTTTGTCCGGTCTCCCTGAATCGGTCCGAAGCCGTGCTCGCGTGAGCTCGGCGCAGCAAAGGAGGGACACCTCGTGATCGTCGGAGTACCCAAGGAGATAAAGAACAACGAGTTCCGAGTCGGCATGACTCCCGCTGGCGTGGCCCAGTTCGTGGCTCACGGTCACAGCGTGCTGGTCGAGAAGAACGCCGGAGTCGGTTCGTCCTTCACTGACGAGGAGTACGTGACGGCCGGCGCCGAGATGATCGATACCGCAGACGAGGTGTTCGCCCGCGCGGAGATGATCGTCAAAGTCAAAGAGCCGCAGGCTGTCGAGATCGCGCGCCTGCGTCCCGGCCAGATCCTCTACACCTATCTGCACCTGGCTCCCGATCTGCCCCAGACCGAGGGCCTCGTGGCCTCGGGCGCGGTCTGCATCGCCTATGAGACCGTCGAGTTGCCCAACCGCTCGCTGCCCCTGCTCGCCCCGATGTCCGAGGTCGCGGGTCGTATGGCCGCCCAGGTGGGCGCGACGTATCTGCAGAAGCCGTTCGGCGGCCGTGGCGTGCTCATGGGCGGCGTCCCCGGCGTCCTGCCCGCGAAGGTCGTCGTCCTCGGTGGCGGCGTGGTCGGCACGAACGCCGCGTACGTCGCCATGGGAATGGGTGCGGACGTCACGATCATGGACGTCAATCTCGACCGACTCCGCTACCTTGACGAGATCTGGGGCAACCGGATCCGCACCCTGTACTCTTCGAAGTACAACGTCGAGCGGATCGTGACCGAGGCGGACCTTGTCATCGGTGCGGTGTTGCTGCCTGGCGCCAAGACCCCGTATCTGGTCACGCGCGACATGCTTCCGACCATGAAGAAGGGCGCGGTGCTCGTGGACGTGTCCGTGGACCAGGGTGGCTGCATCGAGACCACCAAGCCCACGACGCATGCCGATCCAACCTACTTCGTCGACGACGTGCTCCACTACGGTGTCGCGAACATGCCGGGCGCTGTGCCCAACACCTCGACCCTCGCGCTGACCAACGCCACCCTGCGCTACGGCCTCGCGATCGCCGACAAGGGCTGGCGTCAGGCCGTCAAGGACGACGCAGCGCTCGCCAAGGGCGTCAACGTCCTCGAGGGTAAGATCACCTACGCCCCCGTCTCCGAGGCGCACGGCCTTGAGTACACCCCGCTCGAGCAGCTCCTCGGCTGAGCATCGTCTTCCAAGCAGTGACGGTGGCCGCCTTCGGGCGGCCACTTCCGTTCCCGGGCGGAATCAGGATAATCGGACGTATGAGACGACACGCCGAGGAGTTCATCGCACATCTTGCCGTGGAGCGCGGCGCTTCTCCGCACACGGTCGACGCGTATCGTCGAGACCTCGCCGAGTACCTCGCTGTCCTTGAGGCGAGGGGTGTCCTGACCGCGGATGCAGTGACCCGCGAGGACGTCACCGCGTTCGTGGCGGCGTGTCGTGAACGCGGGTTGGCCCCGAGCAGCGTCGAGCGCAAACTGGCGGCGGTCAAGAGTTTCCACAAGTTCCTGGTCCGCGAGGGACTTACCGAGAACCATCCAAGCGCACGCATCCCCTTGCCCAAGGTCCCCGAGCGACTGCCCGACGTCATCAGCATCGACGAAGCCGAGCGTATGCTCTCCCAGCCCTTCCCGGAGGGACCCGACGGGTTGCGCGACCGGGCGATCCTTGAGGTGTTGTACGGATGCGGGCTCCGCGTGAGCGAGCTCACCGGTATGGACACCGGCGACATCGACCTTTCCGAGGGTTTCATGCGTGTGTTCGGCAAGGGCGGCAAGGAGCGCGATGTTCCTGTCGGCGGCGCAGCGGCTCGGGCCCTTCGCGAGTACCTCGAACACGGGCGCCCGTTCCTGCGCCCGAAGCGTCGGTCACGTCAGCAGGATCCGACCGCCGTGTTTCTGAACCTCCACGGGGGTCGACTCACGCGTCAGTCGATCTTCGGGATCGTTCGCAAGTACGGGGGTCGCTCGGGTCTGCAGGTCCACCCTCATACGCTGCGGCACTCCTACGCGACGCATATGCTCGAGGGCGGCGCGGACCTGCGTGTCCTGCAGGAGATACTCGGTCACGCTGACATCTCCACGACGCAGGTCTACACGCATGTCGACAGGCACCACCTGCGTGAGGAGTATCTGTCGACGCATCCGCGCGCTCGGGTTCGCTGAGCCGTGGGAAACGAGTGCCGTTTCGCGGTCTGTTCCGGCCCCAAGTAGGGGAAGTATCGCTAGAGGTGCCATTGGGTTCGGTGTAGGATGAATAGGTACCGAAGGTAACTGCATCAGGAGTCCGAGGAGGAGGATGCGTGTGAACGGTAGGATCCGCAAGGTACTGGCACTGCTTCTGGCCATCGCCATGGTCGGGGCCCTCATCGCAGGCTGCAGCAGCAGCAAGGATACGGGTACCGACACCGGCAGTACCGATACCCCCAAGTCCGACATCAAGGCCGCTATGGTGACCGACGTCGGTGGACTGGGCGACAAGTCGTTCAACGACATGTCGTACGCCGGTCTTGAGCGTGCACAGAAGGAACTGGGAGTCGAGATCAAGGCTCTCGAGTCCAATGAGATCGCAGACTACCGTCCCAACATCGATCAGCTTGCGGGCGCCGGCTACAACGCGATCTTCACCGTCGGCTTCCTCATGACCGACACCACGACGCAGACCGCAGGCGAGTATCCGGACGTGACCTTCGGCGGAATCGACCAGTTCTATCCGGCGCCTCCCGCGAACACCGCCGGTCTCCTGTTCAAGGAGAACGAGGCCGCGTACCTCGCAGGCGTGGTAGCTGGTCTGGCCACGAAGGACAAGGCGCTGGACTCCCGCATCAACGACAAGAACGTGATCGGCTTCGTGGGTGGCATGGACATCCCGCCGGTCGAGAAGTTCGAAGTCGGCTTCATCGCCGGCGCCAAGTCGGTCAACCCCGATGTGGAGGTCATCTCCCTGTACGCCGGTAGCTTCGACGACCAGGCCAAGGGCAAGGAACTCGCCCTTTCCGAGATCGAGAAGGGCGCGGACGTCGTGTTCGCAGCCGCCGGTCTCACGGGCCTCGGTTCCATCACCGCGTGCCAGGAGAAGGGCGCTCTGTTCATCGGTGTTGACGCGGACCAGTATGAGACGGTCCCCGGTTCCGGTGACGTCATGCTGACCTCAGCGGTCAAGCGCGTCGACAACGCGGTGTTCGAGACGATCAAGCAGATCGTCGACGGCACGTTCGAGGGTGGCCAGAACGTCGAGTTCGGCCTTGCCGAGGACGGCGTCGGCATCGCCCCGTTCCATGATTTCGAGAGCAAGGTGTCGCAGGACATCAAGGACGCGGTCGAAGCAGCGCGTGCGGCTGTCCTCGATGGCAGCGTCAAGGTCCCCGCTTCGCGCTCCGAACTCTAGGAACCACTGTGATCTGATCACGAACGACAGGGCGGCCGGAACGCGAGAGCGGACCGGCCGCCCTTCTTCGCAGACCCGGCCGCGCGCGGCCGAACAGGGACGGGGAGTCATCCAAGATGTCCGCACCGCTGCTCGAACTCCGTGAAGTCACCAAGCGCTTTCCAGGAGTCCTCGCCAACGACAGGGTCTCGCTCGCCCTGCACGAGGGCGAGATCGTCGCCCTTCTCGGGGAGAACGGCGCAGGGAAGTCGACCCTCATGAACGTCGTCTACGGGTTGTTGTCCGCCGATGGCGGAGAAGTGCTCGTAGAGGGCGTCCCGGTGCAGATCCGTTCGCCGAAACATGCGATCGATCTGGGGATCGGGATGGTCCATCAGCATTTCATGCTGGTCGAACCGCTCACAGTGACGGAGAACATCGTTCTCGGCAACGAACCCACCCGCGGCATTGCGATCGACTTCGCCACGGCGAAGCGTGATGTTCTTGAGATATCCAAGAAGTACGGACTGGCTGTCGATCCCGATGCCGTCGTTCGGGACCTCTCGGTCGGCATGCAGCAGCGTGTCGAGATCCTCAAGGCGCTCTACCGCGGCGCCCGGCTGCTCATCCTCGACGAGCCCACCGCTGTTCTGACCCCGCAGGAAGTGCGGGAACTCTTCGGCGTGGTCCGCTCTCTGGTCGACCAGGGGCTCTCCGTCGTGTTGATCACGCACAAGCTCGAAGAGGTCATGTCCGTCGCGGACAGGGTCGTCGTCATGCGTGACGGGCGGGTCGTCGGCGAGGTCAGGCCGGCTGAGACGGATACCGCGGGTCTGGCGCGGCTCATGGTCGGTCGCGAAGTGGTCTTTCGCGTCGAGAAGCAGCCATCGACGCCGGGTGCTTCCTTGTTGAAGGTCACCGATCTTCAGGTCTTTGACGACAGGAAGCTTGAGGCGGTCAAGGGCGTCAGCTTCGAACTCCGCGCCGGAGAGATCCTGGCTGTCGCCGGCGTTTCGGGCAACGGCCAGACGGAACTCATCGAGGCGCTCACGGGACTTCGCCACGTGGCGAGCGGCTCGATCGCCCTCGAAGGCGAGGACATCACGCACGCCTCGGCGCACAAGACCATCGAGGCGGGCCTCTCTCATGTACCGGAAGACAGACACCGGAGGGGCCTGGTCCTGGATTTCGACCTCGCCGAGAACATGATCCTCGGTGACCATCACCTTGCGCCCTACGCGAAGCACGGGGTGATGGACCCGGGCGCGATCAGCGAGGTCACGACGCAGCGGGTCAAGGACTTCGATATCCGCACGCCGTCGATCCACGTGCTGGCGAAGACCCTCTCGGGCGGCAACCAGCAGAAGGTCGTGCTCGCGCGGGAGGTGGGCCGCGACCCCAAGGTCCTCATCGCAGCTCAACCGACGCGTGGTCTGGACGTGGGTGCTATCGAGTTCGTCCATTCGCGGATCCTTCAGGAGCGGGACACCGGCAAGGGAGTCCTGCTGTTCTCTCTCGAACTGGAAGAGGTGCAATCGTTGGCCGACCGGATACTGGTGATGTATGAGGGCAGGATCGTCCGCGAGTTCAAGGCCGGGGAGGCCACGGACGAGGATCTCGGCTTCTACATGACCGGCGGCGTCGCCTCCGGCGCGGGAGAAGGCGCCGTTCCCGGAGCGGAGGTGGACCGGTGAGCACTCCTGCCAACGAGAAGCGCGGGGCACTCCTGCGCAACGTGGCAGAGCAGGTCGCCACGCCGCTCGTGTCCGTCACGATCGCACTGCTCATCGGCTCGGCCATAATCGCCGCAGTCGGGTACGACCCGATCGCCGCGTTCTCCGCCTTGTTCAAAGGGGCGTTCGGCAGCGGGCGCCAGTTCGGTGAGACGTTGCTGCGCTCGACCCCGCTCATGTTCACGGGACTGGCGGTCGCGTACGGTTTCCGGGCCGGCCTGTTCAATATCGGCGCCGAAGGCCAGCTTTTCATGGGTGGACTGATGGCGGCCTGGCTCGGACTGCTCCTTGCGGGTATGCCGCGCCCGATAAGCATCGTGCTCTTGCTCGTGGCAAGCGCGCTTGCCGGAGCGGCATGGGCGTTCATTCCTGCATTGCTCAAGGCACGTGTCGGCGCCCACGAGGTCATCACGACGATGATGTTCACATACATCGCTCGGTACTTCGTCTCCTGGGTCGTGACAGGCCCGCTCAAGAACCCGGGACAGATCCCGCAGACCGTCCAGTTGCCCGTCGAGTCGACGCTTCCCAAGCTCCACGAGATGCTGCCGTTCCTCGCCGACTCACGCGTGCATCTCGGTTTCATCGTGGGCATCGTGCTCGCTGCGGTCATGTGGTGGTTGCTCAAGTACACCACGCTCGGCTACGAGGCCCGCGCGGTCGGCTTCAACCTGTTCGCCGCTGAGACCGGCGGCATCTCCGTGGCCGCCACGACCGTCAAGTCCCTGTGCATCTCAGGCGGTCTGGCCGGTCTGGCCGGCGCCACCGAGGTCATGGGTGTGCACTACAAACTCTTCGACCAGTTCTCGTCCGGTTTCGGCTTCACCGGCATCGCGGTCGCACTCCTCGCCAAGAACAACCCGCTCGGGATCATCCCGGCCGCGATCCTGTTCGGCGCCCTTTCAGCGGGGGCCGGCACCATGCAGTTGGAGGCGGACGTACCGCAGAAGGTCATCCTCATCATCCAGGGCCTCGTGATCTTCCTCGTGGCCGCCGAGCAGCTCGCTCACCTCATATTGCGCCCGTTCAGGAGAGGGGAGGTCGAAGGTGTTCAGTGACATCATCACTCCCGATCTCTTCGCCTCGGCGGTCCGCATCGCGACGCCTCTCGCCCTTGCGGGTATCGGTGGTGCGATCTGTGAACGCAGCGGTGTCGTGAACATCGCGCTCGAGGGGATGATGCTCTTCGGCGCGTTCATGGGGGTCGTCGGTACCGCATTGACCGGCAGTCCGTGGATCGGCGTGACCGTTGCGGTGCTGTCCGGCATGCTGCTTTCCGCCTTGCATGCGTTTGCCTCGATCAACCTCAAGACCGACCAGGTGGTCTCCGGCACCGCGATCAACATCCTGTCCGCCGGTCTGACCGGCTTCTTCATGGAGGTCATCTTCGGCCGTCCCGGCACCACCGATCCGGTCACGCGCCTGCAGCCTGTCTTCGATATCGCAGGCCCCACCGGCGGCGCGATGGGCGAGGTCTGGAGATGGGTGGAGACCGTGTTCCTGAGCTACACGCCGATCGTGTACATGGCGATCGTGATCGCGCTTGTCGGCCAATGGGCGATGTTCAACACCAGGTGGGGACTCCGGCTCCGTGCTTTGGGTGAGCACCCGCGCGCTGCGGACACCGTGGGAATCTCAGTCGTGCGCGGTCGCTACGTGGCGGTTCTCATGAGCGGTGCGCTCGGCGGGCTCGCCGGCGCCAACCTCTCGCTCGAGCAGGTCGGATCGTTCACGGACGGCATGACCAACGGGCGCGGCTTCATCGCGTTGGCCGCGAACATCTTCGGCAGGTGGACCCCCATTGGGTCGTATCTGGCGTCGCTGCTGTTCGGCTTCGCGGATGCGCTCCAGATCAAACTGCAGCTTCTGCGCGAGATCATCACGATACCCTCTCAGTTCTTCCTCATGCTTCCCTACATCCTGACGGTCGTCGTCCTCGCCGGCGTCATGGGCCGTGCGGTGGCCCCGGCTGCGGTCGGCGTGCCGTACGAGAAGGGCTGATCGCGTGACGGCACCTGCCGGATCGCGCGTGTTCTGGGCCTCGACGTGGGCTGTGGGCGTCGCACTCGGCACCGCGGCGGGTGCGTGGCTCAGCGTCGTCGGCGCCTCCGGAGCGCCAGGTGCTCAGGGTCTCGATGTGGTCAGTGAGCTGCTCGTAGTCCCGGCTCTCGCAGGAATCCTCGTGTTCCTCGGCTATCTGGCGCTTGCGTACGTCGCCGGGCGTCGACGCGATGATTCCGCGGTGGCGCAGACAGAGCCTCCCCATGGTGGCCCCGGGGAGGCTCCGCCTTCGGCGTAGGCCGTCTCAACGGTGTCGCGTGTGATCCTATGGCGTCGGGGAAGCGCTTTCGTCGATCGAGGGGTCAGTCGCGCTCGGATCCGTCCGGCGCTCGCGACGTCTGCGTACGAGGCTGCGGACCACAAGGAACACCAGGTAGCCGATGATGAGCAGCGGAGCGAGTGTGCCCGCCAGTACGATCAGGATGTTGATCGTGCCCACGAAGCCTCGGAGTGACTGACGAAGCGCCTCGGCGAACCCCCAGTCCTCGCCCGCGGGCTGAACGATCGGTGCGGGACCCGTGAGTTCGATCGTGACGGTCGACATCGCGGCCTGACGCTCCAGGTAGGCGATCTGCGCCTGCAGCGACTCGATATCGCCACGGACACGCGAGAGTTCCTGTTCGATCGCGAGCATCTCGGTCACGTTCTTGGCCTTGTCGAAGAACTCCCTCAATCGAGCCTCGGTCGCCTGCAGGTTGACGAGACGCGCTTTGAGATCGACATGCTCCTGGGTGACGTCCTGCTCGTTCTCCGCCTGCCGGAGCACCTTTCCGAGACCGGCGATCTCCTCGCTGAAGGAGGTCAGTTGATCGGCGGGCACGCGGACCGTGATGTATCCGGCCAGCGCGGTCCCGTCGGCGAGCGCGTCGCCTTCGGCATAGGGACGGTAGACTGGGACGCCGTCATCCGTGCTGACCTGGAAGTCCACCACGATGCCCTTGCGCTTCTCCGCCGCTTTGCGGACGGCGATCGCAGCTGATTCGACATCATCCACCTTGAGTCTGACGTCCATGGATCGGACCACGAGTCGTTCCGCGGAAGGCACGGCCGCCGCGTCGGCGCCGACAGCCGTCAGGTTCTGCGCTTCGGTCGAGGGGGCGGCATCGTAGGCGAGACTCTCCTGGCTGTTCTTGGCCGCGGAGTCGGCGGCGCCCATCTCGGGCGGCGAGGGGGCGATAGCGATTCCTGTGGATCCGTCGCCTCCCGCTGAGCGCGAGCCGATGGACTCGGCCAGTGCGCAGCCCGGTAACACCATCAGGGCCGCGAGCATCAGTGCCACCAGGGCCGTCCTCGCGAAACCACGATGGGATGCTCTTGTGTTCATCACGTGTGCCTCCTTGGCATATCGGCCCGGAAAACACGCCGGACGCCTACCGCGTGCGGCAAGGCGTCCGGTCGACTCGACAGCGACAGTGCTCAGAGGAGGAACTACTTGTCCTTGTCCTCGAGCTTCTTCATCTGCGTCGCAGCGTATGCGCCCATGGCCACGGCGATCGCAATGACGACGAAGAAAGCCAGTACGAGAGTGTTGAAGATGGGGCTCGCGATATTCGGAGTCATCGGTGAGAGTCACCTCCGTCATGCCCGACAAGTCTCGTGTGATTCTACTCGTTCGTGCGAGATGGCGGCAACACCCGCGTTCGCACCCTCGTCACCTGTGTTCGCTGTCAAGGACCTTCTCCCTGCCTTCTGTCATGGGTAGGACGCGTGCCGCAGGCACCGGGTTCACAGGTTCCTGCAAGTTCGAGAGGCCGGCGGTGGTGCGACTCGTGGGGCATCGTGGAACATGGTGTCACGCAGGTGTCATGGAATCCCATGCAGGGGTTGCAAAGTGGGATGAAGTGGCATACATTGTCGTCGGTGAGAAAAGACTCATCCACGGGAGGGCCGAGGGGCCACCGGCATCGAGCGCAGCGGGGGGAGGCAGAGAGATGTTCTTGGGCGACTACCAGCACACGCTGGACGCAAAGGGACGCGTATCGCTGCCCGCCAAGTTCCGCAACGAGATGCCGGGCAAGATCGTGGTCGCGCAGGGACTCGACTCGTGTCTCTATGTGTATCCCGCCGACGAGTACAACGAGTTCGTCGCCGAACTGACCTCTCGGGCGGACTTCGATCCGCGCGTCCGCAAGGTGCGCCGCTTCTTCACCTCGGGCGCCACTGAGACGGAGTTCGACTCGGCGGGGCGGATCACACTCCCGTCGCTGCTCCGTGAGTACGCGGGGCTCACCAAGGACGTCGCCGTCACGGGCAACGGCAACCGCATCGAGATCTGGGATGCCGAGGCCTGGAATGCGTACAAGGCGGGCGAGGACTCCGATTCGATCGAGGACCTCGCGAAGGAGCTGGCCGACGCGGGCCTGCTCTAGGGATTGACAATGGAATACCGGCATACCCCAGTTTTGCTGGCCGAGGTCACGCAGCACCTATCGTTGCACCCCGGTTCGATAATCGTCGACTGTACCTTAGGCGGGGCAGGACACGCGAAGCGGATAGCAGACTCGATCGCACCCACCGGGATACTGGTGGGGATCGACCAAGATGACGCAGCACTTGCCGCAGCATCAGACACACTCCGCCTCGGCCAGCAAGCACTTCTTCTGAAGGGGAACTTCGGCGAACTCGACACGCTCCTGAGCGCGGCGGGAGTACCCTACGCCGACGGTTTCCTGTTCGACTTGGGCGTCTCATCTCCGCAGCTCGACCTCCCCGACAGGGGGTTCACATACCAAGAGGACGCTCCTCTCGATATGCGCATGGATGCGAACGGGCCTCTCACAGCAGCCGACGTGGTCAACACCTACTCGGAATCCCAGCTGGCCCGCATCCTGCGCGAGTACGGGGAAGAAAGGTGGGCCTCGCGCATCGCAGAATTCATCGTAGCCGCGCGAGGCCGCCATCCCCTTCAGACCACCGGGGAGCTCGTCGACGTCATCAAGGCGGCCATCCCGGCCGCGGCGAGACGCGAGGGAGGTCATCCCGCGCGCAGGACGTTCCAGGCCCTTCGGATCGAGGTCAACAGGGAGCTCGAGGTGCTCGAGAGGGCCCTCGACAGCGCGGCCCGCTGGCTCGCCCCGGGAGGCCGCATATGCGTCATCAGCTATCACTCCCTCGAGGACCGCATCGTCAAGCAGACGTTCGCGCGCCTCGCCTCGGGCTGCACATGTCCGCCGGAGCTTCCGGTGTGCGTGTGCGGGGTCTCGCCGGTACTCCGTGTCCTCACGCGTCGGCCGATCGTTCCCGGCGCCGAGGAGATCGAGCGCAACCCTCGCGCGCGCAGCGCAAAACTGCGTGTCGCCGAGAGGCTATAGGAAAACGGAGGCGCCCCCGGTGGCGCCGTGCGGAAGGAAGGAGGGCGGAATGGGGCTCCCAGCACTGGATATGCGTGGACGCGGCGTTCCTGCCCGCCCTCGCCTTCGCGTCGTCAAGGGCTCCTCGGCAAAGAAGCGGGGTGCCCGGGCATCTTCGGCCAGGTACGATCAGCGCTGCCGCGAGTTGTTCAATGTCGCCTGTGTGGTGATGATCGGACTGACGCTCTTCGGGCTCGGCAGGGTCATGCTGTCCGCGCGCGCCGCTGAGACGGCCATGGAGTCGGGTGCGCTGCAGAGTGATATCAAGGCGCAGCGTCTCACCGGCGATCTGCTGGAAGTGGATAAGAGTGCCCTTGCCACCCCGTCGCGCATCGAGGGTATCGCTGGAGCGACGCTCAAGATGGCGGCTGCTCCCGAGGTGGACTACCTGTGTCTTCCCTCGGATTCGGCGACGGCATCTGCTCGGACGGGTGAAGAGCCGGCCTCGAGCAAGTCGGCCGCTCAGGTCTCGGCCGCTGATGTCGGGGGAGGATTCACGGGTATGCTCGAGTCGGTCATGGAGATGGCGGCGGGCGAAGCGGAGCTTCTCCTTGTCGGCGACGCCGGACTGGCGAGTGCCAGATGAGGACCGGACCAGTGACCATCCAGGAGGACGCGTGAGCGGAGGACGCAAGCAAGCGGCGCAGGCGGGCCGCTTCTCGTTTCTTCTGGTGACACTTGTCATCGCCTTCGTCGCGGTCGCCGGTCGGCTTGTCTACCTGCAGGTCGTGGTCGCCCCGGCCTACGCCGAGCGGGCGGCGGATCAGCGAACCCGGGACATCACCGTCGCGCCGCGACGGGGTTCGATCTATGACCGGGAGGGTGAGCCACTGGCCGTGAGTATGGAGGCGCGGACGGTGTACGCGACCCCGCACGCGGTCAAGGATCCAGCTGGTGCCGCGGTCGCCCTTGCGGGCATCCTGGGTGGGGATGCGGCCGAATACGAGGCCAAGTTGCGCAAGGATGCCGGATTCGTCTATATCGCCCGCAAGGTGGACATGGACCGGGCCGCCGCGATCGAGAAGCTCGATATCAAGGGCATCGATCTGTTGGAGGACTCCCGGCGTACCTACCCTTCGGGTGAGTTGGCGTGCCAGGTCCTCGGTTTCGTGGGAGTCGACGACCAGGGGCTCGCGGGTCTTGAGAAGTACTACGACGATCTCCTCGCGGGGGAGCCGGGCACCATCTTGGCCGAACGCGATCCCTTCGGCAGGCCGATCCCGGGCGGAGTGATGAAGTCCGAGGAGCCGGTCGACGGCCAGAACGTCGTCCTGACGATAGACAAGGACATCCAGTACCAGGCCCAGGTCGAGCTGACGGCCGCTGTGGAGAAGTGGAACGCCAAGAGCGGGACGGTCATCGTCATGGATCCGCGCGACGGCGAGATCTACGCGATGGCCTCCACGCCCGGATTCGACCCCAACAAGTATCGCGAGGCCGAGGGTCAGGCCCTCAGGAATCGCGCCGTCACCGACACCTACGAGCCCGGCTCGACGGTGAAGTCGCTCACCGCGGCGGCGGTCATCGACAAGGGGCTCTACGAGCCTGACAGCATGTTCAGTCTCCCTCCGACCCTCAAGATGGGTGGTCGCACGATAGGTGAGGCGCACGCGCGCGGTACCGTGAACTGGTCTCTCACCCAGATCGTGACCAACTCGAGCAACGTCGGCGCGGTCAAACTCGGCATGGCGCTTGGTCCCCAGGGCCTGTACGACTACTTCGATCGGTTCGGGCTGACCGAGAAGACCGGCATCGACTACCCGGGTGAGGTCAAAGGCTGGCTTCCTCCGACCGACAAGTGGTCCGCGTCCACGATCGGGACCGTTCCGTTCGGTCAGGGCATCTCGATGACCGGGGTCCAGCTCGCGCGGGCCCTGTCGGCCATAGCCAACGGTGGCGAACTGCCTGTGCCGCACTTCCTCCTGGACATGCCCGATGATCCCGAGGCGTCGCTCTCATGGCCAAAGCGTCGTGCGATCTCTCCCGAGGCCGCCGCAACGACACGGCACGTGCTCAGAGCCGTCGTCGACGACGGCACCGGCAAGGAGGCCGCGGTTCCCGGCTACACCGTCGCGGGCAAGACGGGGACGGCGCAGAAGGCGCGCACCGACGGAAGAGGATACGCCACAGGCAAGTATGTCGCATCGTTCTCCGGCTTCATCCCTGCCGAGGACCCGCAGGTGCTCATCATCGTCAGCCTGGACGAGCCCTCGAACTCGATCTACGGCGGAGTCGTAGCCGCTCCTGTGTTCTGCAAGTTGGCCGCGTTCAGCGTGGCTCACCTCAAGATCCCGCCCAGTTCCCAGGCGTCGGTCGACGAGACGGCAACAACCGTTCCGACGCCGTAGAGCAGGGGGTCCGTGCATGCTACCATCAACCGTCATGCCCGGGTGATCCAGGTGGGGAAGCAGGACATCTCACATCCGATGAGCGAACTCTCCCATGCGCTTGATGTGGCCGGGGTCCCGGTCACCGGAATCGCATACCGTTCAGACGCCGTGGTTCCCGGCGATGCCTTCTACTGCATCCCGGGGTACGCGCACGACGGACACGACTTCGCGCCCGACGCCGTGGCACGGGGCGCGGTCGCAATCGTCGCGCAAAGGCCGTTGCCGCACATAGGTGTCCCCGTGGAGGTCGTCAAAGACACGCGCGTAGCCCTGGCTGACGCGGCGGACCGGTTCTTCGGCATGCCGAGCCGGAGGCTCGCGGTCGCGGGAATCACCGGGACCAACGGCAAGACGACCACGACATACATCCTCGAGAGCATCCTGCGGGCGGCCGGCCGGAGTTGCGGTATCGTCGGTACGGTCGAGACCCGCTTCGGGTCGCAGCGAGTGCCCGCTTCCCGTACCACCCCCGAGTCTCCCGACCTGCAGCGGCTGTTCGCCCGCATGCTTGAGGCGGGGACCGACTCGGTCGCCATGGAGGTCTCGTCGCACGCGATCGACCTGCATCGCATCGATGGAGTGCACTTCGCTGTCGCGGCTTTCACGAACCTCACGCAGGACCACCTGGACTACCACCACTCGATAGAGGAGTACTTCGCGGTGAAGAGGCGCCTGTTCACCGACGCGGACGTCTCGGCCCGGGTCGTGAACGTCGACGATCCGCTTGGGGCCGGTCTGGCCGCGGAACTCGGGGACGCGCTCACGGTCGGCCTTTCGCCCGACGCGATGCTGCGCGCCGAGGACGTTCGCCTATCTTCTGACGGGTCTCGGTTCACCCTCGTCGGGCCGGACGGAAGCGCCTCCGTCCGACTGCCACTCGCCGGTCTGTTCAACGTGAGCAACGCGCTCGTGGCGGCGGGCTCGGCGCTGAGTCTCGGCATCCCGTTTCAGACGGTGGTCGCCGGCCTTGAGACGGCACCTCAGGTGCCGGGACGGCTGGAGCGGGTGGACGCCGGCCAGGCCTTCGCCGTGTACGTCGATTACGCGCACACCCCTGACAGCCTGGACAAGGCGATCAAGGCGGTGCGGAACGTGACCTCGGGTCGCGTCATCACCGTCTTTGGATGCGGAGGCGATCGCGATCCCGACAAGCGGCCGCTCATGGGCTCCGCGGCCTCGAACGCTTCCGACCATGTGGTGGTCACGAGTGACAACCCCCGCACAGAGGACCCTGTGCTCATCATGCTGCAGATCGAGGACGGGATGCGTGGCGGTCCCGCTTCGTACGAGATGGAGCCTGATCGCCGAACCGCGATCGCGCGTGCTCTTGCGCAGGCGGCCCCCGGAGACGCGGTGTTGATCGCCGGAAAGGGCCACGAGGACTATCAGGAGTTCGAGGGACGACGAATCGACTTCGATGATCGGGTGGTCGCCCGAGAGGAGTTGGAGGCCAGGTGCTGACACTGACCACCGAACGGCTCGTCGAGATCCTGGGCGGAGAGGTGCTCCTCGGCCATGGGGAACTCATGGTGAGCGGGATTGCGACCGACTCGCGTCGTGTCGAGCCCGGGAACGCCTTCGTCGCGTTTCCCGGCGAGCATGTCGACGGCCACGAGTACCTGGTGGCTGCGATGGAACGCGGCGCGCGGACGCTGATCGTGAGCACAGCGCCGGGTGCGATCGCCTCGCAGTTCGAGGTGGCCCGCGAGCGGGACGTCACCGTCATACGCGTGGGGGACGCGCTTTCAGCGGTCCAGGCCCTTGCCCGGTACCACCGTGGCCGGATGTTCTGCCCGGTCATCGGCGTGACCGGCTCCACGGGCAAGACCACGACCAAGGACTTCATCACCAACGTGTTGGCGCAGGGGTTCAGGGTCGTGGCCACCGAAGGCAACCAGAACAACGAGCTCGGTGTACCGCTCACGATCCTGCGGGCGGGAGCGGACACGGACGTCCTGGTCGTCGAGATGGCGATGCGCGGGGAAGGCCAGATCGCGCAGCTCGCATCGATCGCGCGACCGACGGCGGGGCTCGTGACCAACGTCGGCACCAGCCACATCGAGCTTCTCGGTTCACAGGAGGCGATAGCCCGGGCCAAAGGCGAGCTCGTGCGCGCGGTCGCGTCCGAAGGGCGGGTGTTCCTGAACGGCGACGACGCGTTCTCGCCACTGCTTGCCGAGGGTTCGCCGGCGGAGGTCGTCTTCTATGGGCTGGCCGAGGAGTGCCAGGTCAGGGCGGTCGACATCGACACAGATGAGTCGAGCCGCCCGTCATTTGTGCTGCTCACGCCGAGCGGAACGAGGGAGGTCCGCCTGGACATCCCCGGTCGCCACAACGTCTACAACGCGCTCGCGGCCACGGCCGTGGCGCTGTATCTCGAGATACCGCTCGACGACATCGTGGCGGGCCTTGAGTCCGCGCAGTCGGGCCAGATGCGCATGCAGTCCTTCGAGACCGCGGTCGGTGTTCACGTCATCAACGACGCATACAACGCCAACCCGACCTCGATGCGCGCCGCGATCGAGACGCTCGCGGACATCACGGGCGCCTCCAAGCGCGTGGCCGTCCTCGGCGACATGGCGGAGCTCGGTTCCCTGACCGAACTGGCGCACTTCAGGATCGGCGAGGAGGTCGCACGCCTCGCCATCGACCTGCTCGTGACGGTGGGGGAGCGAGCCAAGCGTATCGCCGACGGAGCGCGAGCCGAGGGTATGCCCGATGAGATGATCAGACCGTGTGCGACCACCGATGAGGCCACCGAGGTCCTCGATGACATCCTCGAGGCGGGCGACGTCGTGCTCGTGAAGGGCTCCCGTGTGATGGGGCTTGAGCGCGTGGTAGAAGGGATCGTCGATCCACGTGTTTAGCCTTGCGCAGTATCCGTCATATCAGGTGTTCCTCGGCGTGGTCCTGGCCCTGGTGACCTGCGCGGTGCTGTTCCCGTTCTGGATCCGGCTGTTGCGTTTTCGCAACATCGGCCAGCAGGTACGCGCCGACGGCCCGCAGGGCCACCTCGTGAAGCAGGGCACCCCGACGATGGGCGGCGTGCTCATCCTGCTCGTGGTCACCGCGATCTACCTGCTCCTCGGGAACTTCGGGCGGTCCTCGGGACTCGCGCTCCTTGCCATGATCGCATGCGGGATCCTCGGCTTCTTCGACGACTGGTCCAAAGTCGCCCACGAGCGTTCGCTCGGTCTGACGCCCCGGGCCAAGATCATCGGCCAGGCGGCGGTCGCACTGCTCTTCGGTCTGCTCGCCGTCAACTGGGCGGGCATCTCACCTCAGATCACACTTCCCCTCGTGCCCGGCTCCTTGGACCTCGGGTTCATCACCTCGAGCGTCTCTGTGGCCGGTATGCACATAGCGATCCCGTGGCTCTATCTCGCGCTGGTGTTCGTCATGGTGATCAGCGAGAGCAATGCCGTGAACCTGACCGACGGGCTGGACGGACTCGCCGCAGGGACCGTCACGATCGTGATGCTGGCATACGCGGGCATCGCGTTTCGGCAGAACCGCCTCGATATCGCGCTCCTCGCCGCAAGCGTGGCCGGCGCGTGCATCGGATTCATCTGGTACAACAGCTACCCCGCGGACATCTTCATGGGGGACACGGGTTCGCTCGGGCTGGGAGCCGGTATCGCTGCGCTCGCGGTGATCACCAAGACAGAGCTGCTGGTGCTTCTCATCGGCGGCATCTACCTCGCCGAGGCCCTCTCCGTGGTGCTGCAGGTCGCGTCGTTCAAACTGACCGGTAAGCGCATCTTCCGGATGGCGCCACTCCATCACCACTTCGAGATGATCGGGTGGTCGGAGACCAAGATCATGGTGCGCTTCTGGATCGTCACCGGGATCATGGCCGGCGCCGGCTTCGCGCTCTTCTTCGTGAGTTCGGTGAGGAGGTAGGGGTGCGCGGCCTTCCGAACAGCGTGGCGGTCGTGGGGCTCGGTGTCTCGGGTGTCGCAGTGGCACGCTACGTGATGGCGCACAGCACCCCGGAGGCACCGATCGACCTGGCCTTGTTCGACGGGGCCGACAACACGCGTCTCCGGTCCGTAGCCGAGGAGTTCGCAAGCGAGGGCGTCCGCGTCGTGCTGGGTGCCGAGGCGCTCGATGGCCGATATGAGGTGGCCGTCGTGAGCCCCGGGATCCCGCCTGCGAGCCCGTTGCGTCGTTCGGTGGCCGATGCGGCGGAGCGGGTGATCGGCGACATCGAGTTCGCGTTCGAACGCTCCGTCTCACCCTGGCTCGCGGTCACGGGCACCAACGGCAAGACCACCGTCACGAGCCTTTGCACGCACATCCTGACCGCGGCGGGTGTCCCCGCGGAGTCGGTCGGCAACATCGGTGAGCCGCCGATCGCACTCGTGGACGAGATAGGGCCTTCGACGGCCCTGGTGGCGGAGGTCTCCTCGTTCCAGCTCGCCCTGACCGATACCTTCCGTCCGCGGGTGGCTGTCCTGCTCAACATCACGCCCGACCACATCGACTGGCATGGGTCCCTGGAGGCCTACGCGGCGGACAAGACACGGTTGTTCGCCAACATGGGCCCTGGTGATTGCGCGGTGATCGATATCGACGATCCGGGTTCGGCGCCCTATGCCGAGGCGGTCGAGGCACGCGGTGTGCGCGTTCTGCGCGTCTCCCGCAGAGTGCTGCCCGGCGGCGGAGCCGGCATCGTCGACGGTATGCTCGCGCTGGACACCGCTTCGGGCGTGGTGGACCTGCTTCCCGCATCCGGTCTTCGGATACTGGGCGACCACAATCGAAGCAACGCGCTCGCGGCCGCCGCTGCAGCGCATGCGTGGGGGATCGACGCAGCGTCGATCGCGGAGGGGCTTGCCACGTTCGAACCGATCGAGCATCGACTGGAGCCGGTGGGTACCGTCGCCGACGTGCGATACATCAATGACTCCAAGGCCACCAACCCCGCAGCGTCGATCATGGCGCTTACCGCGTTCCCGGACACACCTGTCGTCCTCCTTCTCGGAGGGCGCAACAAGGACAACAGGTTCGACGAACTCGCTGCGCGGGCCGCCGATGCGGTCAAGGCGGTCGTCATCTTCGGTGAAGCCGCGCCCGAGATAGAGGCGGCTGTGGCCGCGACCGGACTTGAGTACGTCGTCGCCGAGCGTATGCTCGACGCCCTGGAGCACGCTTCCCGGCTCTCCGGGCCGGGCGATGCCGTCCTGCTCTCACCCGCGTGCGCGTCCTTCGACGAGTTCGAAGGCTACGCCCATCGCGGTCGCGTGTTCAGGCACGCGGTCGCGCAGATGGCGCAGGGGCAGGCGTCATGAGCGGGACGAGCAGATACGCCGGAGGCGCAGCCGCGCGCTACCTTCTCCTCGGCTCCACCATCGCCCTTCTGCTCGGGGGCCTCGTGATGGTGTACTCCGCATCTTCGGTGGCGGACTACGTGAACTTCTCCGACAGCGCCCATCATTTCAAGCGCCACGCCGTCTCGATTCTCGTAGGTGTCGCGGCGCTGTTCATGGCGCAGGCGTTCGACTATCGCAATCTGCGGCGCTGGGCATGGTGGATCTACGGAGGCTGTGTCGCCGCGCTCGGCGCTGTGCTCGTGATCGGGGTAGGGAAGTGGGGGGCCAAGAGCTGGATAGACCTCGGTCCGACCACGATCCAGCCCTCGGAGTACGCCAAGCTCGCATGCATCATCATCACCGCGCTGCTGTTCACTCAGCTCGATGAGCGGGTCGTACGTCCGAAAGAGGCGTGGACGCGGATGCTCTTCGCCGTCGGAGCCGTCGTCTTCCTCGTGATGTTGCAGCCGGACATGGGCACAACCATGTCCATCGTGCTCTCGGTCTACCTCGTCCTCCTGCTCGCCGGCGTGAGTTGGGGCATCTTGGCCGGTACGGCGGGACTGGGTCTGGCCGGCGTGCTGGGTCTCATGCTTGCGGCGTCGTATCGCGCTGCGCGACTCAAGGCGTTCCTGGACCCCTGGGCCGACCCGCAGGGGTCGGGATACCAGAGCATCCAGGCGATGCTCGCGTTCGGATCGGGCGGGATCGACGGCGTGGGCCTCGGGCTCTCACGGCAGAAGTTCTTCTACCTGCCGGCGGCGCACAACGACTTCATCTTCGCGATCGTCGGCGAGGAACTCGGCCTGATCGGCACCTTGGCCATAGTGGCGGCCTTCGTCGTGTTCACATATGCGGGAATCCGCATCGCGCTGGGCACACGCGACCGTTTCGGCCGTCTGCTCGCCGGTGGCGTCGTCGGGATGGTGGCGGTCCAGGCGGTCATGAACATGGCCGCTGTGACCGGGCTCATGCCGGTGACGGGCATCCCGATGCCTCTCGTGAGCTATGGCGGCTCGTCGATGACGTTCACGATGCTGTGTGTCGGCGTCGTCCTATCAGTGTCCAAGTTCGGGAGCCGTGGTGTCCGTGCCGCCTCTCCCGCCAAGCCGAAGGAGAAGTCCGTTGCGCGTGATGATGAGCGGCGGGGGAACCGCAGGTCACATCTATCCAGCGTTGACGGTGGCCGAGGAGCTGCGCGCCGGAGGGCGTGACGAGGTCCTGTTCGTCGGCACACCTGATGGTCTGGAAGCCCGTCTCGTACCCGAGGCGGGCATCTCCTTCATGGGACTGCCGGCAAAGGGCTTCGACCGCGCCCGGCCCCTCTCTCTCGTCACCGCGCTGATCCGGCTCGCCTCCTCCACGCTCAAGGCGCGTCGTCTTCTCAAGAGCGAACGCATCGACGTCGTCGCCGGATTCGGTGGGTATGTCTCGCTTCCGGTCGGGCTTGCCGCCGTCATCACCCGCACGCCGCTCGCGTTGCACGAGCAGAACTCGGTCCCGGGGCTCGCGAACCGCGTCCTGTCACGGTGGGCGGACCGCGTGGCGGTCACTTACGAGCGTTCCGGACAGCACTTGCGCCGTCCCGACCGTGTGACGCTCACCGGCAACCCGGTCCGGGCGAGCGTGTTGTCGGCCGAGGCAACGCGTGGCCGGGAACTCCTCGGCGTACCCTTCGACGCGCTGTTGCTGCTGGTGTTCGGCGGAAGCAGGGGCGCGCGACACCTGAACAAGGTCGTCGTCGAGGCGCGCGACGAGCTGCTCGCGGTTCCGGGCTGCGCGGTGGTCCACATCGCGGGCCGTACCGAGGCCGACACGGTCAGAACGACGCTCGAGTCGCTCGGTGGAGATGCGGACGGGCGCTATATCGTTCTCGAGTACGTGGACGAGATGGGCCCGGTCCTCGCGGCCGCCGATCTCGTGGTCGCTCGGGCGGGTGCCACGTCCATCGCCGAGCTCACGGCTCTCGGTCGTCCGGCGGTCCTCGTCCCGTACCCCTATGCGACCGACGATCATCAGACTCTCAACGCCGAGGCGCTTCGCGACGCCGGGGCCGCCGTTGTCTTCGCTGACGCTGAGATCGACGGACCCGAGTTCGTCGAGAAGGTTACGGAGCTGCTCCGTGACCCAGCCACGCGTGCTACCATGGCTGCCGCATCCGCCACGCTCGGCGTGCGGGATGCGGCGTCGCGCGTGGCCGCTTGCATCAGGGCGGCGGCCGACCGATGAGAGCACCCGCCATGCGTGTCCGTGAGGAGCATCAGTGACCAGCAGCAAGAACCCGACCGACGGGGCGACCCACTTCATCGGGATCGGCGGAGCCGGCATGAGCGGCATAGCGCTCGTGATGGCTCAGCGCGGTCGACGTGTCACGGGCTCGGACATGAAGGCGTCCCGCTATACACGCACGCTCGAGTCCGCCGGCGTGGACGTGCACATCGGGCATGCCGAGGAGAACCTCGGGTCCCCCGACGTGGTGGTCGTCTCCTCGGCCATCAGAGACAACAACCCTGAGCTTCTCGCCGCGCGTGCCGCCGGACTCGAGGTCTGGCCTCGGGCGCGCATGCTGGCGGCGCTCGCCGAGGACCGTGCGACTATCGCGGTGGCGGGGACCCATGGGAAGACCTCGACGAGCGCCATGGCGGCCACGATGCTCGCCGGCATGGGACTCGAGCCGACGTTCGTCGTCGGTGGCGAGGTGACCGGGTTCGCCACCAACGCGCACAGCGGGGCCGGGAAGCACTACGTGGTCGAGGCCGACGAGTCTGACGGCTCGTTCGTCTATCTCGATCCAACCGTGGCCATCGTGACCAACGTGGAGGCGGATCACCTCGACCACTACGGTTCGCTCGAAGCCATCGAGCGGACGTTCGTCGAGTTCATGTGCCGGGTGCCGGGCGAAGGCCTTCTCGTGCTGTGTGCAGACGACCGCAGATTGCTAGAGCTGGCGGGGTCGTGCCCTGCGGCCAAGGTCACGTACGGCTTCGCGCACGACGCCATGGTGCGCTGCGAGGTCACCGGGCGTCACGGCCTCGGTTCACGGTTCAGGGTGCATTTCCCGGACGGGTCCCATGTGGACGCAGCGATCTCGACTCCGGGGGAGCACATGGTCGCCAACGCCACAGCGGCCCTGGCGACCGCGCACGCCCTCGGTCTCGACACCGCATCGGCGGCATCCGCTCTCTCCGAGTTCGGCGGGGTGCGCCGGAGGTTCGATCTTGTCGGAGAGGTCGACGGGGTCACCATCGTCGACGACTACGCGCATCATCCCACGGAGGTCCGCGCGACGCTGCAGGCGGCGCGGACCTGTGGTTATGGCCGGGTCTGGGTCGTGTTCCAGCCACATCGGTACTCCCGCACCGATGCATTCGCCCGCGAGTTCGGGGAGGCCTTCGGGGACGCCGACCGCCTGGTGCTGATGGACGTGTACAGCGCCGGAGAGGTGCCGATCCCCGGGGTGAGCGGGAAGTCCGTTCTCGACTCGGTCCTCCTTGCGCACCCCCGGGCGCAGGTGGCGTACCTTCCGCACCGGGCGGATCTGGAGCCGTATCTTCAGGCGCGCCTCGCGCCGGGAGATCTCCTCATGACGATGGGTGCCGGCGATGTCACGGCTGTAGGTCCCTCGCTGCTTGCGTACATGTCCGCCGAGGAACGTTCCTGATGCCCGTCGCCGACGCATACGAGTTCCTGCGCGGACACCTTGAGGGCACGGTACGCATGTCCGAGCCCATGGCGAGACACACCACGTACCGGATCGGCGGGCCTGCGGCGCTGTTCGTCGTGGCCGATACGGTGGCGGACCTTGCGTGTGTGGTCCGTACGTGCAGCGAGCACGACCTCGAGTGGACCGTCCTCGGCAAGGGCAGCAATGTCCTCGTGGCGGACGCGGGCTACGATGGCGCGGTCATCACACTGGGCCGGGAGTTTCGCAGACACGACCTCCAGGCCGAGACGATGCATGCCGGCGCGGGAGTGGTGCTTGCGCATCTCGTGCAAGAGTCCTTCGCCCGCGGCCTTTCCGGGCTCGAGTTCGCTGTGGGCGTCCCCGGCACGCTCGGCGGCGCGCTGGCCATGAATGCGGGTTCGCGTGACGAGTGGATCGGCTCGGTGGTGGAAAGCATCACACTGTGGTCTCCCGAGAACGGACTGGTCGCCCTGAAGGGTCACGAGGTCTCCTGGGGCTATCGTCGCAGCGGTCTGCCGGACGTGGGTATCATCGTCGAGTGTGTGCTGCGACTGGACAAGGGCGATGTCGCCAGGATCCGCGCCGGGATGGAATCCAGTCTCAAGAAGCGGCGTGCCACGCAGCCTATGGGCGTCCCCAGTGCCGGCAGTGTGTTCGTCAATCCGGACGGGGACTCGGCCGGCCGACTGATAGAGACGTCCGGCCTCAAAGGCTATCGGGTCGGTGGCGCCGAGGTGTCGACGGTGCACGCCAACTTCATAGTCAACGCCGGGGGAGCGACGGCCGCCGACGTCGTCCGTGTGATCAGACATGTGCGTTCGGTGGTGATTGAAGAGCATGGCATCGAACTCAGGCCGGAGATCAGGTTCCTCGGGGCGTTCGACCGGGCGTAAGAAGGTCGTTATCTCGGCGAAGCAGACCAACGATGTGAGACACTCAAAGTCTACATCTAAGGTTAAGCCTAAGCCTACGAGAGCGCCGGCCAGACCCCGTCCCGCCACTCAGACCAAGACCGCGGAGGCTGCGCGTCGCAAGGCAGAGTCCAAACGTGACCTGCGTGAACGTCGTTTGCGCGAGCAGAGGGTAAAGTCAAGGTTGATAGTTCTTGTCATCGCTGCCGTTGCTCTGCTGGCCGTTGCCGGGCTGATAGCGCTGTACCGTTCCCCGGTCTTCTCCGTGAAGAAGGTCGTGGTGGTCGGGAACTCACACCTCAGCGCGGACGAAGTCCGTGGTCTGGCGCAGGTCCCGTCGGGCGCCACGCTCCTCAGGTTCCCGGCGCAGAGCGTAGCCGAGCGGGTCTCGGCAAACCCGTGGATATCCACCGTCACCGTCACACGGGACTTTCCGGACACCATGCGCATAGCGGTCTCCGAGTATGTGCCTGCCGCGGTCGTCGACGCCGGCGCCGAGTCGCTGTGGCTCGTCGACAGGGATGCGTGGGTGATCGCTCCGCAGACCCCCGAGACGACGTCGACCCTCGTCACCATACGTGACCTCGAGGCCTTCGAGCCCGTGGAAGGCGAGCGGAGCACCTCGGAGGCGCTCCGGAACGCCCTCAGGGTGTGGGAGGGCCTGAGTGATGATCTGAAGGGCCGTACGCGCATGATATCCGCGCCCAGTGTGGACAAGACAGCACTCATCACCCTGGACGACATCACGATCTTCATCGGCTCTTCGGATGATGTCGCCCGCAAGGACCTTGTCGCTCGTCGTATACTCGAGGAGCAGGCAGGCAAGGTCGTATCGATCAATGTGCGTACCGTCGACAGGCCGACTTGGCGCGGCGTGGATACGCAGTAGAGGAGTCGGACCATGAGGTCTAACAGGGCGTTCACGCTGGTGGCAGTGACCCTTGCGGCGGTGCTGGCGGGCTTGGCCGTGCCCGCCCTGGCCAGCGCCGTGAGCGTCACTCCTTCTGCGGTCGAGGTGCTCGACAAGGCCGGCTTCAAGGCGGTCATGTCCTCGAGCGATGACACGGGGACCGCCGTTCTGGTCATCGACCGAAAGCCGGTGGCGTCAAAGCTCGCCACGCCCGGCGCGCAGCTGGACTTCGGCATGTTCAAACTGGCTCCGGGCATGCACGCCGCGCAGGTGGTGGTCCGCTCACGCAGCGGGTCGCTCGCATCTCAGGCCGTCAACGTGAAAGCGTGGGGTACCCCGGGCGCCCCCCAACTCGTCTCACCGACCCCCGGCGGCTACGCTGCGCGCTACGTTGCGTGCGCGGTCAGACCCGGCTTGTCGACCACGATGGTCAAGGTCTACCTGAACGGGACGCTCTTCCGCACGGCGTCGGCGCTTCCCGGCTCGCTGCAGAACATCGGGACCATGACCCTCTCGTCGGGAGTAAACACGATCGAGATCGTCGCATCCAACCCTATGGCGACCACGCGGGCGACCTTCAAAGTGACCAGACTCGATTATCCCTGGCCGACCTGCATCATCATCGACAAGTCGGACTGCAAGCTCTACTGGATCAAGAACGGTTCGCTCGTGAAGGTCTATCCGGTCGCAGTGGGCAAGAAGAGCACGCAGACCCCGGTGGGGACTTGGAAGATCGGGGCCAAGTACATCACCGGGCCGGTCGGCATATACGGTCCCAGGAAGATGCGGATGTACCGTCAGACCAAGTCCGGGTTCGTTTTCACCGCATACAACATCCACGGGACCAACCAGGAATGGGTGATCGGCACCTGGGCGTCTCACGGGTGCATCCGGATGTACAACAAGGATGTGCTGGAGTTCTATCCCCAGGTGGCCATCGGGACCATGGTGCAGACCCGCGAGTAGTCACCCTCGAGTGGTACCTGAGCCGGACCCGGGCGTATCCCTCACCTTGCAGCAACACGCCGATGACACCTGTTTTCGCAGGTCAAAGTAGTGTCCGTCTGCCATCCGGCCGTGCGCGTCGGGTGGGATCCCGGGCATTTGTTGCAAACTCCTTGCGCGTCGTATAACGTTTATGCGAAGATTGACCGTTCTATACGTACACTCAACTTTGACTTGAGGGTTACGCTGCGATCCCGTCAAGGGGTCAGGCCGGGGAGGGAACATGCTCGAGACGGGCGCGAACTACCTTGCGGTCATAAAGGTCGTGGGCTGCGGAGGCGGCGGAACGAACGCCGTCAACCGGATGGTCGAGGCTGGTGTCAAGGGCGTCGAGTTCATCGCCGTCAACACCGACGCGCAGGCCTTGCTCATGTCTGATGCGGACTACAAGGTCCACGTCGGCGTGAACCTCACCAAGGGCCTCGGCGCAGGCGCCGATCCCGATGTGGGTTTCCAGGCCGCCGAGGAGAACCGTGGCGAGATCAAGGAGGCGCTTCAGGGCGCGGACATGGTCTTCATCACCGCGGGTGAAGGAGGCGGCACAGGAACGGGAGCCGCGCCGGTCATCGCGCAGATCGCCAAGGAGGAGATCGGCGCACTCACCGTCGGCGTCGTCACTCGTCCCTTCGCGTTCGAGGGTCGCAAGCGCGCTCTTCAGGCCGAGGAGGGTATCAAGCGTCTCCGTGACGTCGTGGACACCCTCATCGTGATCCCGAACGACCGCCTGCTCCAGGTGGCCGAGAAGAAGACCTCGATCCTTGACGCGTTCCGTATCGCGGACGACATCCTCAGGCAGGGCACGCAGGGGATCACCGACCTGATCACCGTGCCGGGTCTCATCAACCTCGACTTCGCGGATGTCCGCACCATCATGGAGGACGCCGGCTCGGCGCTCATGGGTATCGGCATCGCAGCCGGAGACAATCGCGCACACGACGCGGCGAAGGCCGCGATCTCCAGCCCGCTGCTCGAAAGCTCGATCGAGGGCGCCCAGGGCGTGCTCCTGTCGATCTCGGGTGGGAGCGATCTCGGCCTGTTCGAAGTGAACGAGGCGGCCGAGGTCGTGGCAGCGGCAGCGCATCCCGATGCGAACATCATCTTCGGCGCGGTGATCGATGACTCGATGATGGACCAGATCCGCGTGACCGTCATCGCCACAGGCTTCGAGGGTCGTCGCAAGCAGGAGACCATGCAGTTCGGGGCGGACGAGGACAGCGGTCCTTCGATCCCGACGTTCGAACCGATCGCCGAGGACGAGCTCGACATCCCGGCGTTCCTTAAGAAGCGCACGTTCTAGAAGGCTGAAACGGCGTGCCGCCGGCGAGGGCTGGCGCGTCACAAGGGCCCGGGTGCGACGGCGGAGAGGCCCCGTCGCACCCGGGCCCGTCCATGTCCGGTCGCCGTGTCGCCCCGACCCCTGTGACACACAAGAGCCCGCCGACGAATGTCGGCGGGCTCCGTGTTCATCTTGGTGCTCGCGCTACTCGGACGGGGCCTCGGGCGGAGCCGGAGGTGCCGGAGGAGCAGGCGGTGCCTCGACGGGCGCTTCAGGCGCCGGCGGAGCGAAAGGCTCTGCCGGGGGTGCCGGAGCTGCGACCGGCGGCGCGGGAGGCGCTACCGGGGCCGCGGGCGGCGCGGGAGGCGTGTACGCCTGAGGTGCGGCGGGTGCCGCGGGAGGCGGGTAGCCTGCCGACGCTGCGGGCGCGATACCGGTTCCCGGCTTCGGGCCCTTCTTGTAGACCATGAAGTAGTAGACCGGCGTCACGATCCACAGGAAGCCGAGTGCCCAACCCACGAGCATGACGACGATCCACAGGGTCTTGCTGCTGTCGGTCGATCCCGGGAACTCGTACTCCTGGCGCTTGAACACGTCGATCACCATGATGATCCACCAGATGAAGAACGCCATCAGGAGCAGGAAGAGCACGCCGTAGCATGCGAGGATCCCCATTCCGACTGCGGCTCCTGCCGCGTCGTCGGACGTCTGAGCGAACGCCGGGGTGGCCGAGAGGGCGGCGAGCGAACCTGCCGCCAGGGCGATGAATCTTGATGACCGCTTCATGCTGTCACCCCCTTCCTCAGCAGTCACTGATACCTGTCGAGATGAGGGGCACGCGAACGTCCACCGTCATCTAGACTAAGTGTGCCCCATTCTTGTCACTTGTTGCCATGCAATTCACAGGATTGCGCCTACCGCCGAGGAGTCCGTGGTGGATCCCATCGTCCCGCAGCTCGAAACGCTCGAATCGAATGGCGTGAGTCTGATCACCGATCCGTGGCTTCGGGCACGTTCCGGCATCGTTGTCGCGTTCAGTGAGCGCAGGGGTGGGGCGAGCAACACACCGTTCGATTCCCTCGACCTCGCAGCGCACGTTGGCGATGACCCCTCATCGGTGGACGAGAACCGTAGACGCGTCATGCGCGCACTCGACCTCGAACCTTTGACTCCACGTCTTGTCACAGCCGAGCAGGTCCACGGCTCTGCGATCACCTGGGTCGGCGAGGCCGACGTGGGTCGAGGCGCCCTCGCCACGGCGCAGCCGGGACCGGTGCCCGCCACAGATGCCCTGGCCACGACGGAGCCCGGGATACCGCTTCTCATGCTGTACGCGGACTGCGTGCCCGTGATCATCGTCTCGACGGAGCCCGCTGTCGTCGGAGTCGTGCATGCCGGGTGGCGCGGAGCGCTCGCGGGAATCGCGGGCAAGACCGCGATGGAGCTGAGCGCGCGTGCGGGTACTGCCGCATCGGACCTCCTCGCATACATCGGCCCCCACATCGGTCCGTGCTGCTACCAGGTCGATGAAACGCTCCTTTCGCATTTCGTACACAAGTTTGGTACCATCTGCGCGGTCGATGGACGGCTCGATCTGGAGGCCGCGGTTCGAGCCGATCTCATGTCGGCCGGGGTGCGCGGCGATGCGATCGTGAGCGCAGGGTGCTGCACCAACGACCAGGTTGATAGGTTCTTCTCGTACAGGGCGAGCCGGGTGACCGGCAGGCATGGCGCGCTCGCCGCGATCACGAAGGCCGAGTAGATGACGCACCGGCTCCCCGGGCCGCACAACGCACCATCCGCCCTGACGCGCTTCGGTCGCGTGACACTCGCAACCATTCTCCTGCTCGTCCCGCTGTCTCTGGCGAGCGGCTGTTCGGGTGGCTCGAACGACAGCGAGCAGGTGATCGTCTCCGGCTCGACGACGATCCTTCCCATCGCCGAGGTCTCGGGCGAGATGTTCGCCGAGGAGAACCCCGGCACCAAAGTCCTGGTATCCGGTCTCGGTTCCTCGGCGGGTATCGAATCGGTCTCGGCGGGGACGTCCGACATCGGGACGTCATCACGTGACCTCAAAGACGAAGAGGGCGACCTGGGGCTCGTCGACACGCCCATCGCACTCGACGCCATCGCCGTGATCGTGAGCCCCGACAACCCCGTCGACGAACTGACGAGCGACCAGGTGCGCGACATCTTCTCGGGCAAGATCCTCAACTGGCGTGAGCTCGGGGGCGATGACCGGCCCATCGGAATCGTAAACCGTGACGAGGCGAGCGGCACCAGGGAGGCCTTCTTCAAGATCCTGATGAAGGAGGAGCCCTTCTTCAGAGGCGCGGCGGTGCTCCCCGGGACGGGGCAGGTCCGCTCGGTCGTCGCCCAGGCGCCCGGTGCGATCGGATACATCTCTCTCGGGTTCGTGACCGATGAGGTCAAGCCCATCCGCATCGACGGGGTGGAGGCCTCCTCGGCCAACGTCGAGAACGGGACCTACCCCATACAGCGCACGCTGCACTTCTTCACAAAGGGGGAGCCGCAGGGCCTTGCTGCGGACTATGTCGCGTTCGTTCTGTCTGAGCCTGTCCAGCAGGGGGTTGTGCGTGACGCCGGTTTCCTGCCCGTTCCTGTGAAGGGGCGCTAGATGCCCGATACGCCCGTCACCGCTCCGGATGCCCCGAACGAGGGGTCCTCGCTGCGGCTCGTCTCGAGGTCGACCTACCTCAAAGAACTCGTCTTGGAGAACCTGTTCCTGCTGTGCGCCTTCGTGGCGGTGGCCGGGGTCGTGTTGATCTTCGCGTTCGTCGGAGTGCGGGGCTGGCCGGTGTTCGCCGAGGTCGGGCTCTGGAACTTCCTCGCGGGACCGAACTGGAGCGCCACGCAGGGCGAGTTCGGCATCCTCGCGCCCATCTACGGTTCCGTGATCGTGATGCTCGGCGCTCTGGTCCTTGGAACACCGCTCGCGGTCGGGACTGCGATCTTCCTCTCTGAGATCGCGACGCCCCGGGTGCGCTCGATCGTCAGGCCGGCGGTCGAACTGCTGGCAGGCATCCCCTCGGTCATCTACGGCTTCTTCGGGCTGCTGATACTACGGCCGGTGGTCGCCCGCATGACCGACGGCCTCGGCTTCGGCGCGGTGACCGGCTGGATCATCCTCGCGATCATGATCGTGCCCACGATCGCCACGCTGTCCGAGGACGCACTGCGCTCGATACAGCCCGGGATCCGCGAAGCGAGCTATGCGATGGGCGCTACCACGTGGCAGACGATCTACAAGGTTCTCGTGCCCGCGGCCAAGATCGGGATCATCGACGCGATCATCTTGGGGATGGGGCGCGCGATCGGGGAGACCATGGCCGTGCTCATGGTCCTCGGCAACGCGCCATGGATCCCGAGCGGCATCGCGCAGCCGATCTCGACCCTGACGACCCAGATCGTCATGGATATGCCGTACGCCACCGGTCTGCACCGAACCGCGTTGTTCGGGATGGCGATCATCCTGTTCGCGGTTTCTATGCTGCTCGTGGCCGCGGTGCGTATGATCTCCAAGCTCCAGACCTCGATCGCGGGTGAGCGCTGATGAACAAGACGCTCGCCAACCGCCTCGCCCTGACGTTCCTGTGGGTCGCCGCGCTCACGACCGTAGGCGTCCTGTTCGCTGTGATCCTGTATGTGTTCGTGAACGGCATCGGGCAGCTGTCGCTTGAGTTCATCTTCACGTGGCCTCAAGGCGTCAACGCCGAAGGCGGAATCTGGCCGACGATCGTCTCGACCTTGTATGTCACGGGCCTCGCGATGCTCATCGTCACGCCGATCGCCGTGCTCGCTGCCGTCTACCTGGCCGAGTACGCCGTGCAGGGCCGTCTTGTGAACATCATCCGGTTCGCCGCGGACTCGCTGGCCAGCGTGCCCTCGATCGTAATGGGCCTGTTCGGTCTCGCGTTGTTCGTGGAGACCATGGGCATCGGGTTCTCGATGCTTTCCGCGGCCCTCGCGCTATCCTTCCTCATGCTGCCGATTGTCATGCGCACGACCGAGGAGGCCATCCGCTCGGTGCCCAAGTACATCCGCTGGGGCGCGTACGGCCTTGGCGCGACCAAATGGCAGACCGTCTCACGCAGCGTTATCCCTGCCGCGATGCCGCGGATCATCACGGGAATCATCCTGGCGACCGGTCGCGCGGTCGGGGAGACGGCGGTCGTCATCTACACGATGGGGCAGGCGATCAACCTTCCCATCACCCCGCTGGATTCCGGTCGTCCGATGACGGTGCACCTGTACCTGCTCGCGATGGAGGGGATCAACCTTCCTGCTGCCTACGGCACCGCGCTGCTCCTGATGATCATGATCCTTGTCTTCAACCTCGGCGCTCGGTACATCCTGCGCCGGTCACGTAGGAGGATGTAACTGATGGTAGCCGGGCTCGACATCAAGGACACCGCGGAGATGCCTTCCGCCGGTATCGACAAGATCAAGGTCACGAACCTGGACTTCCACTACGGCAGTTTCCAGGCACTCGGCGGCGTGAACGTCGGCATCAGGGAGAAGGCCGTCACGGCGTTCATCGGCCCCTCCGGGTGCGGCAAGTCCACGTTCCTCCGGTGCTTCAACCGCATGAACGACCTCATTCCCGGCACGCGTGTCGAAGGCAAGATCACCCTGGACGGCGAGGACATCTACGCACACGGGGTCGACCCCGTCGATCTTCGTCGCAGGATCGGCATGATCTTTCAGCAGCCGAATCCGTTTCCGATGTCGATCTATGACAACGTCGCGTTCGGCCCCAGGCTGCACGGCGTGAAGAAGAAGTCCGACCTCGACGAGATCGTCCAGAAGTCGCTCGAGCGGGCGAACCTCTGGAAGGAGACCAAGGACATCCTGGAGCGCAACGGGCTCGCGCTCTCGGGCGGACAGCAGCAGCGCCTCTGCATCGCGCGCGTGCTGGCGGTCGAGCCCGATGTGCTGCTGATGGACGAGCCCTGTTCGGCCATCGATCCGACCTCGGTCCAGAAGATCGAGGACCTGATGGCTGAGCTCAAGCATCGCATCACGATCATCATCGTCACGCACAACATGCAGCAGGCGGCGCGTGTCAGCGACTTTACCGCATTCTTCCTTCAGGAGGTCGCAGGAGAGCCCGCTCAGCTCGTGGAGTTCGACAGAACGGCCAACATCTTCACCAGCCCGAAGGACCGACGCACCGAGGACTACATCACCGGTCGGTTCGGATAGCCGGCTGACTCTGGCCCTGACGCCGGTTCGCCGAGCGCGTCCCGTCGGTGCTGTAACAACTGCGTGAAACCTTCGGTACCGGCCCTTGCGGCGGGTATAATGAACGACCACCGCTCGGTACGACCTTAGGAGACACCGCGACATGCGCGAAGGATTCAGGAAAGAACTCAAGGACCTCAAGGCGGAGGTCCTCGGCATCGCACGTGACGTGACCGAAGTGACGAGCAAGGCAGTGAAGTCGCTGGTCGAGGGCGATATCGACGCAGCCGAAGAGGTCGTCCGCACGGACGAGGATTTCGACCGGCGCTGTCTCGGCATCGAGGAGCACGCGATCGAGGTCATGGCCACTCAGTTCCCCGTGGCGCGTGACCTCCGCCTCCTGTACTCGCTCACCTACATGGCCCTGCACCTCGAGCGTATGGCCGATCTTGCGGTCAACATCGCCAAGGCGACGAAGCGCACCGCTTCACGACGGGGCCCGCAGACCCTCTACGACCTCATCCAGGCGCAGGGCAACCTCGTGCACCGCGTGCTCAATGCGATGGCCGAGGCGTTCGAGAAGAGCGACATCGAACTGGCGCGCAAGCTCGAGGACCTCGACGAGCCCATCGATCACCTCTACAAGCAGTTCTTCCGTGAGCTCGGCAGGCTGCAGGACGAGGACGACATAGAGTGGGCGTCGTCGATGGTGCTCGCGTCCCGGTACCTCGAGCGCATCGCTGACAACGCTGTCGACATCGGCGAGCGCATCGCATACCTTGTGACCGGGGAGTTCGACGGAGCCGCAACGCACGAGGAGTAGCCGGTCACATTGAGCGCGATCGCTGAGCGCTACGAAGCGGTACGCAGGCAGGTGGCCGACGCCGCCGACTGCGCGGGCCGCGCCTCTGACGACACCACCATCATCGCGGTCTCCAAGCACGTCGGTGTCGTCGAGATCCGCAAGGCCCTCACGGCCGGCGTGCTCGATTTCGGCGAGAACCGGGTTCAGGAGTTCGAAGGCAAATTCGGCCTGTTCCCGGAGGCGCGGTGGCATTTCATCGGCACGTTGCAGACCAACAAGGTCAAAGACGTCGTCGGCAAGGCCTGCCTCATCCATTCGGTGGACTCGCTACGACTTCTTGAGCACATCGATCGCCGGGCGGGCGAGATCGGCGTCGTGCAGCCGGTGCTGCTGCAGGTCAATGTCTCAGGAGAGGCATCGAAACACGGCTTCGCCCCCATGGACCTGCGCGAAGCATTGATCGAGGCGGGCCACCTGACCAACACCGAGGTCCGCGGGCTCATGACCATGGCTCCGTTCGGGCGTGCCGAGGACTCCCGTTGGGTCTTTCGGGAGCTTCGTGAACTGCGCGATTCGCTCTGCGAGATGCCGCTCAATAGCGTAGACTTAGCAGAGCTTTCCATGGGTATGACGAACGATTACCGCGTGGCCGTCGAGGAAGGCGCCACGTTGGTGCGCGTGGGCAGGGCCATCTTCGGCAGGTGAGAACCGCCTGAGGCAAGGAGACGAACGTGGGTCTGTGGGACAACATCAAGTCGCGGCTCGGTCTCGGCGACGACTGGGAAGAGGAGTACGACGAGTACGACGACGAGTCGTATGTCGAGGACGAGGGCGACTCCGGCGACGGGTTCTACGGGCGCAAGGCGTACGAGTCACCGTACGGCTCCGGGTCTGCAGGCATCCGTCGCGTCGAGCGTGAACCGGATATCGAGCGTGCCCGCTCCACCACCCCGCGTTCCTCGGCGCCGCACCTGCGGCCTGTGGAGCAGACCGCGGATGTCGCCCGCATGACTCCGCAGGTCAAGATGCATATCGTCGAGCCCAAGAGCTTCACGGAGGCCCAGTCGATCGCGGACAAGTTCAAGCAGGGTACACCGGTCATCATGAACATGAGCATGACGTCGCCCGATCTGGCCAAGCGTCTCCTGGACTTCGCGTCGGGACTGACCTACGGATTGGACGGCGGGTTGCAGAAGGTCTCTGACAAGGTGTTCATGCTCACTCCCGCCAACGTGGACGTCTCCGCGGGCGATTTCCGCCACCTCAAGGACAAGGGCCTGTTCTCCATCGACGGCTAGGCCTTGCGAACGGACGGATAGATATGACCGATACACCCATCATCTCAGGTACGCTTGCCGTCGTAGGCGGCGGCCGCATGGGCGAGGCCATCATCAAGGGGCTGCTCGATGCCGGTGCGATGGGCGCCGGATCCATTCTCGTGGCCGAGCCGTCAGCCGATCGCCGCTCCGCGCTCGGGTCGGCGTACGGGGTGGCGTGCTCCGCCGATGCAGCCGACATGGTGAGCGGTGCCGCTGTGGTGCTCCTCGCCGTCAAGCCGCAGGTCATGGACGACGTGGTCACGCAACTCGCGCCATCGCTGTCAGGCTCCGTCGTCGTGTCGATCGCGGCGGGGATCTCGTGCGCACGTCTGGAATCGTTGCTGCCTGCGGGCACCGCGGTGGTGCGTGTCATGCCGAACACTCCCGCGATGGTCGGTCAGGGGATGAGCGTCGTGAGCGGCGGTGACGAGGCGAGCGACGATCAGGTCGACCTCGTGAGACGCCTGTTCGAGTCCGTCGGCGAGGCGATCGTCCTCGATGAGCGCTATCAGGACGCCGCCACCTCGATCTCGGGTTCGGGGCCCGCGTATGTCGCCCTGTTCATCGACGCCATGGCGCGCGCGGGCGTGCGTCAGGGACTGACGCGGGATGTTGCCGAGAAGCTCGCGGTCCAGACGGTGCGCGGAACCGCCGATCTGCTTCAGGAGAGCGGCATGCACCCGGAGCAGCTCGTCGATGGTGTGGCGAGTCCCGGCGGCACCACGATCGCAGCCGTCGAAGCGTTGGAAGCCGGGGGACTCAGGGCGACGATCGCAGCAGCGGTCGCAGCCGCCGTCAAGCGTGCAAAAGAACTTGGAGCCTGATCCAATGATCACGATGATCGTCAGTCGCGCAATCACCTTCTACAACTTCCTGATCATCGCCTACGTGTTGCTGAGCTGGCTTCCCGCCTCGGGCGCGGTCTGGGAGATCCGCAAGACCATCGGCACGTTCGTGGAGCCGTATCTCGGGCTGTTCCGCCGCATCGTCCCGAGCATGGGAATGATCGATATCTCGCCCATCATCGCCTTGCTTGTGCTTCAATTACTTGTCGCACCGTTGCTCATCACACTGCTCCGCAGTATCGGGTTGTAGGGAAGGACTGTACCGATGAAGCTCACTCCGCTCGACATCCACCACAAAGAGTTCCGGCATTCGCTGCGGGGCTACAGCGAGGAAGAGGTCGACGGCTTTCTCGATGAGGTAGCAGATGAGTTCGAGCGCCTCTTCAAGGAGAACATCGACCTTTCCGAGAAGCTTGAAGCCGCGCGCGAGCAGGTGCGTGCGTTCGAGGCCCAGAAGGAGACCCTTCACAACACGATGGTCGCCGCTCAGCGTTCCGCCGAGGACATCATCGCCAAGGCGCGCGACGAGGCATCGACCACGATGCGTGACGCTGAGCTCAAGTCCAAGGAGATCATCCACAACGCGCTGACGCAGAAGCAGAAGGTCGCGGGCGAACTCGTGCGGATCAAGCAGGCCGAAGAGGAGTTCCGCGCCCGATTCAAGGCCATGCTCGACGGCCATCTGCGCTCCGTCGCGGAGATCGCCTTGCCTGATGATGTCACGGTACTCATGGGCCAGACCGACGAGGGCGTCGTAGGCGACGTCGAAGTCGCTGCTGCAGCGGTTGCACCCGAGGCGCAGGAGACCCGCGTCATGCCGGCGGTGCAGGCCGCCGCGGCCCCGGTGGCCGAGGAGGACGTTCCTGCAAGCGGCTTCGTCCAGAGCGTGACGCTGGGAGAGGTCGGCTCCCCCGATCTGGGTCCCGATGAGCCGGAGTTCATCCCGCCCAAGGAGTTCAAGCTCGGCTCTTTCGGGGACCTTGGTGAGCGCGACGACGATCTCGACATCGAGGAGATCGACTGATCCTGCGATGAGCTCGCAGCGCATAGCGATACACGTCACCCCCAAGTCGGGCCGCGATGAGATCGCGGGTTGGCGAGGGGGTGAATTGTCTGTGCGGGTGACCGCCGCCCCCGAGGGCGGCAAAGCGAACGCTGCGGTCGCCGCGGTACTCGCGAAGGCGCTCGGCGTGCCCAAGAGCGCGGTACGCGTTGTGCGAGGGGGCACCTCGCGGCACAAGCAGGTGGAGGTCGACGGCCTGGGCGCGGACGATGTCGAGCGGCTCCTCGGCGGGCCTGAGGAGGCGCTGTTCTGAGCGGCGAGCACCCGGGCGCGGGCCCCGGTCGTGCCATCCAAGCCGATTCGGCGTAGTCTGGAACCCGGCGCCCGGGAGGTGAACGTCGGTGCACGAGCACTCGGACCGCACACGGCAGATTCTCGATGCTCACATGTGGAACTCACCGCTTGCGGTGGTCGAGTTCGATACCGACTTCATCGTGACTCGCTGGTCGGCAGAGGCCGAGCGCGTCTTCGGGTACGCCGCATCAGAGGTCATGGGCCGGTCCATGACCGAGCTCGCGTGGGTCCACGAGGACGATGTCGAGCTCGTACGCGCCGAGAGCGAGCGTTTGCTCTCGGGCGAGTCGCCGCGGAGCATGAACGTCAACCGCAACTACCGCAAAGACGGCACCGTCATCTGGTGCGAGTGGTACAGCTCCGCCATCTACGACGATGACGGTCACCTCGAATCCGTGCTCTCCCTCGTACTCGATGTGACCGAGCGCAAGCGCGCCGTTGATCTCGCCGCCAGTGAACTCGCGCGCACGAGTCTGCTGCTCGACGCGTCCGCACGTTTCGGCCGCATCCACGATCCTCGTGAGATCCTCGACTCGCTGGCAGAGCTCTGCCTTCAGGCGACGGGCATCGAGCGCGTGTTCGTGAACATGGTCGACCTGCTCAATGCCGAGGTCATCCTCGGCGTGGCGACGGACGGCATCGTCGCACCGGTTCGCGGCACGATCGTGCCGTTCGAGCGGCTGAGTGAGACCTCGCGGCAGGCGATCATGGATGGTCGCACCGCGCTCCTCGACTATGAGCAGGAGGGTCTGCCGGCGCACGATCGCGCCATAGCGCAGGCGAACGGATGTCGGCTCGCGCTCTTTGTCCCGCTCGTCCATCAGGGCGAGGTGATCGGCCACATCACCATCGACGAACGCGGGCAGCGGCACGATTTCACCGCCGAGGAGATCTCGATCGTGGAGGCGATCGCCACAGGCGGCCATCGCGCTCGCGAATGCGCGCCTGCTGGAAAGCGAGCACCACGCAGCGGTCACCAACCGTCTGCTGGCCGAGGCGAGCCGGTTGCTCGCATCCACCATCGAGCTGGACAGAGGTCTGCCCGAGGCGCTTGAGAAGGTCGGGAACGCCATCGGCGCGAGTGGCATCGCGGTGCTGCTTCACGATGACGGTGAGTGGCTCATGCGGTACGGCTGGGCGGTGAGCGAATCGCTCCAAGGCCGCACGTTCAGGGCGGCTGCTGATGACGGTCACGAGTATGTGCGCGCCAACCGCACGCCTTTCCTGGTCTCCGACGCGGCAGATGCGAGCGAGTGGAGCACCCGGTTCGCGAACAGAATGGGATTCACCTCCTTCGCGATAAAGCCCATGCTCGTGCGTGGCGAGTTCATTGGTACGGTAGATTTCGGGTTCGCCGAGCCGCGGTGGTTCGACGACGCGATGCGCGACATGCTCTCCCGTATCGCGTACGCGTTCGCGAGCGCGATCGACAACGCACGCCTGTTCGAGGCCGAGCACACCATCGCTGAGACCTTGCAGGACACGCTGGTGGTGCTGCCACCGGCGCTCCCGGGGGTGGAGTTCTCGAGTGCATACGAGACCGCTACCGCCGAGGCGGGCCGCGTGGGCGGTGACTTCGTGGACCTGTTCGAGGTGAACGACCGCTCGGTGGGTGTGGTGATCGGCGACGTATCGGGCAAGGGTCTCGATGCCGCAGTCATCACTTCGCTTGTGCGCAACACGATCCGTGCCCATGCGCTCGACGGAATGGACCCCGCCGCCGTCTGCGTCAAGACGAATACCGTTATCGGCCGCTTCACCGATTCGGAGGCGTTCGTGACGCTGTTCTTCGGGCTGCTCGACGCGGGAACGGGAGAGTTGCGGTATGTGTCCGCAGGTCATCCCCCCGCGCTCCTGGCTTCGCCGGATGGTTCGACGCAGGAGCTCCGCGATGTGTGCCCGATCGTCGGCGTGCTCGACTCAGCGGAGTATGTGACTGCCGAGGTCGTGCTCGGGCCCGGCAGCCGACTCGTGCTCTACACTGATGGTGTCACCGAGGCGCGCTCACCGATCGGCGGTGCGTTCCTGGGGCAGGAGGGGCTTGTCGAGGCGCTCGCCGCGCGCGCCGGTCTTGCGACTGCCGAGCTTGCCGACGCGCTCATGAGCGATGTGCTCGCGTACAGCCGAGGCGTGCTGCGTGACGACGCCGCCTTGCTCGTGGTCGAGGTGCGCGGAGCGGACTGAGAACACCTGCATCGCCTATCATTGGCAGGATGCGTCGTTGGTCGCCTTCGCAGACCGTGAAGGCATACGCAGGAGGGAGCCCGCGTGAGCAAGCGTGACCCACAGGCGTCCGCACGTGAGCGCAAGGGCATCGAGGTCGAGCGCGGTGAGGGTGGGGTCGCGATCGGCATGCCGCCGGCGGGCAACCGCTGGATCATAGGACTCGGACTGTTCGGCGGTATCCCCTGGCTCCTTGTGTTCGTGATAGGTGCCCTGGTCGTGGCCGTCGCGGCGCCCCCGGAGCTCAAACGCACCGCGATCCTGGGTGCGATCGCGGCCAATCTGCTCTTCTTCATCGTGCACATCCTCGCCGTCGCGGGCGTATGGCTTGCGCTCTACAACCTTTCCGGTCGCGAGACGCTCATCGTGGCTTCCGATCGCATCACTGTCGTTCGACGCGCCGCGGGCATCACCGTGCCCATGCGCCTCAAGCGTACCGGCGACGCACGCGTTGCGCTCCTCGACCTGTCGCTCGCTCCCGGACGCGGGCCCCATCAGCGCCTTGAGGTGCGCACCGCTGGCTCTGCCATGCGCTTTGGCGCGGGTCTGACCGCCGAGGAGGCGACCAATGTCGCCGGCGTTGTCGAGGACGTGCTGCGTGAGGCGCGAGGATAGGGGGGTCGAGGAGTTCTCCTCGGGAGTATGGCCCCAGCCTTGGAGCGGTCGCGATCCGTCCCTGTGAACAACAGGCGGTCCCGGCACAGTCTCTCTTGCCCCCGCCTGCGCCCCGCGTTACCATCCGTCCACAGGCGTTGACGGGGACGAGTACGGTCGCACCCCGGCCCGAGCAGCGAGCGGGGACAGTGGAAGCCCGCAGGGTCGCGCGACCGGAACATCACCTCTGAGCCTCGGACCGAACCCGGGAGTCACCGCGAGCCGCCAGCGGCACGTACGGGACTCCTCGGCAGGTAGGCTTCGACGGGTGCTCCCGTTACAGGGCGACCGAGTGGCGCGAAGTCGCGAACGTGCGACGGTGCAAGCTGGGTGGTACCGCGGAGTGCATGCAGGCGCGCTTCGTCCCGGCATACGTGGACGAGCGCGCTTTTTCGTGCCCGCGAACGGGTACGACGAGAAGGCGGCACCGGAGCGGCCGGCGCCGCGACGACAGGGAGAGATGATGGCTGACAAGCCGGACTACAAGAGCACGATGAACCTGCCGCAAACGGAGTTTCCGATGCGCGCGAGTCTGAACACGCGCGAACCGGAGTGGCTCGAGTTCTGGGAGCGGATCGATCTGCACGCCAAGGCGATCGAGCAGAACCGCGACGGCGCGCCGTTCATCCTCCACGACGGCCCCCCGTACGCCAACGGCCACATCCATATGGGCACGGCGTTCAACAAGGTCTTCAAGGACCTCATCGTCAAGTACAAGACCATGCGCGGCTACTACTCGCCCTACGTGCCGGGTTGGGACTGCCACGGCCAGCCGATCGAACACCAGGTCGAGAAGAACCTGGGTCCGGAGAAGATGGCCGAGATCAGTCAGGCCGATCTGCGCACCAAGTGCCGCCACTACGCCATGAAGTTCGTGGGGATCCAGGCCGAGGAGTTCAAGCGCCTCGGGGTCATCGGCGATTTCGAGAACCCGTACCTCACCTTGAACCCGGCCTACGAGGCGGGCAACGTCAGGATCTTCAAGCAGATGTACGAGAACGGCATGATCTACAAGGGCTCCAAGCCGATCCACTGGTGCATCCGCTGCCATACCGCGCTTGCTGAGGCCGAGATCGAGTACTCCGACGAGACCTCGGACTCCATCTACGTCGCGTTCCGGATGCTCTCGGCCACCCCGTGGGACGCCGAGGGTGCCGTGAGTGTTCTGATCTGGACGACCACACCCTGGACGCTGCCGGCCAACGTGGCCGTCACGCTCGCCGACGACGCGGACTACGTGGGCGTCAAGCTCGGCGACCGCGTGCTCGTGATGGCCGAGGAACTCGTCGAGTCCGTCGCTACGGTCGCGGGCTGGGAGGCCGGCTCCTTCGAGGTCGTGGGCCCGCGGGTGAAGGGGAGCGAGCTTTCCGGACTCACATACGCGCATCCGATCCACGAAGGTGTCGAGGGCGTCATCATCACGGGGTCGCACGTCGAGCTCTCGACCGGTACCGGCGCGGTCCACACCGCTCCCGGCCACGGTGACGAGGACTACCTGGTCGGCCGCAAGTTCGGGTTGCCCATGCCCATGCCGGTGCTCGACGACGGCACGTTCGACGCGGGCGGCGGTCCGTTCGCCGGCATGAACGTGAACGACGCGAATCCCAAGATCATCGAGTGGCTCGCCGAGCGCGGCACGCTCGTGGCCTCGCTCAAGATCAGCCACAGCTACCCGCACTGCTGGCGCTGCAAGCAGCCGGTCATCTTCCGCGCGACCGAGCAGTGGTTCGTGAGCATGGACAAGGCCGCCGAGGGTGTCCGCCCCTTGCGCGAGGGCGCCATGGAGGCCATCGGCAAGGTCGAGTGGATCCCCGGCTGGTCCGTCAACCGCATCTCGGCCATGGTGGGTGACCGACCCGACTGGTGCATCAGCCGACAGCGCGCCTGGGGCGTGCCCATCCCGGTGTTCACCTGCTCCAAGTGCGGGGAGACCGTCGCCACGCCCGAGACCTTCGATGCCGTCATCGCGCTGTTCGAGACCGAGGGCGCCGATGCGTGGTTCATCCGCAAGCCGAGCGAGTACCTGCCGGCCGACACCGCGTGCGGCCGTTGCGGCGGCGGCGTCGAGGACCTCAAGCCCGAGAAGGACATCGTGGACGTCTGGTGGGAGTCCGGCGTGAGCCACACGAGCGTGCTGGAGGCGCGCCCCGAGCTGCACCGCCCTGCCGAGCTCTACCTCGAAGGCTCCGACCAGCACCGCGGCTGGTTCCAGTCCTCGCTGCTCACCAGCGTGGGCGCGTACGGCGTGCCGCCGTTCGAGCGCGTGCTCACCCACGGCTTCATCGTCGACGGCGAGGGCCGCAAGATGTCCAAGTCGCTCGGCAACACCGTCTCACCGCTCGATGTGGTCGCCGCCTCAGGCGCCGATATCATCCGTTTGTGGGCGGCGTCGGCGGATTACGGTCAGGACATCTCCGTGTCCCAGGAGATCCTCGACCGTACGAGCGAGGCATACCGCCGCATCCGCAACACGTTCCGGTTCCTGCTCTCCAACCTCGAGGACTTCGACCCTTCGATGGCGGTCGCCTGGGAGGACATGCCTGAGATCGACCGGTTCGCGCTCGTGCGTCTTGCGGACGTGACAGAGCGCGTCACCAAGGCGTACGACGAGTGGCGCTTCCACGTCGTCTACCACACGGTCTTCAACTACTGCGGCACCGACCTCTCTGCGTTCTACCTGGACGTCCTGAAGGACCGCCTGTACTCGGACGGTGCGGCGTCGCTCTCGCGCCGCAGCGCCCAGACGGTGCTTGCCAAGGTCCTCACCACGCTGGTCCGCCTCGTCGCGCCGATCCTCGCCTTCACCGCCGAGGAGATCTGGCAGTTCACGCCGGAGGCGATCCGTGGCGAGGCCGTGAGCGTCCATCTCGCCGGATGGCCCGAGGTCGAGGTCCCCGCCGAGGAGGCGGACGCGTTGCGTGAGGCCTACGCGATCGTGCTCGAGGTCCGCGAGACCGCGACCCGCGCGCTGGAGCAGGCGCGCAACGACAAGGTGGTGGGCAAGAGTCAGGAGGCCCGACTGCTCGTCGAGGCGCCTGCCGGGACCCTGGAGGTCCTGCGGGCGCGTGGAGAGAAGGACATCGCCGAGATGTTCATCGTATCGACCGTTGAGCTTGCCGACGGGGCCGAGATCGCGGTGGCCGTGACGCCCGCTGAGGGCGAGAAGTGCCCGCGTTGCTGGAACCTCCGCGAACTCACCGAGAGCGGTGTATGCGCTCGTTGCGAAGCGGTTCTCGCCGAGCTGTGAGAGGTGCTCGTGCGGCGGTCCCGCGAGGGGCCGCCGCCGTTCCTCGGCATGCCTTCGGTGGTACAATCGACATAGAGTCCTCGCGCCCGGTTCGCCGGGCGCTTTCAGATACCCAGCCAGGGACGGTGCCGAGATGAACGACCAAAAGGTCAAAGAGATCGCCGCGCGCCTCGAAGACGAGCGCGCACGGCTTCAGGCCGAAGTCGACCAGATCGCGCGCGAGGGACACGAGGCGCTTTCCGACGCCAGTGGCGAGAACAACTACCGCGACCATATGGCGGACCAGGGAACGGCGACGTTCTCGCGCGAGCTGGATATGACCCTCGAGGAGAATGTCCGCGAGGCGCTGACCGCCGTGAACAACGCCATCGAGCGCATCGAGACAGGCGAGTACGGGACCTGCGAACGGTGCGGCAAAGCGATCAGCGTCGACAGACTCGAGGCCATGCCCACCGCGACCCTTTGCATCTCGTGCAAATCGGCCGAAGAATCGCGGTAGAGGCGCGCCGTCCGGGAACGCTGTTCGTCGCTCTTGCGGTCCTGGCGGTGCTGCTCGATCAACTCACCAAAGCGATCGTCCGTGCGACGATGCCCCCGTCAACGTCGATCCCCCTCATCGACGGGGTCTTCCACCTGACCCACGTGCGCAACATGGGCGCCGCGTTCGGGCTCATGCCCGGTCGCCAACCGCTGTTCATCGTCACGTCTCTGCTCGTGGTGTGCGGCGTCCTGGGCTACTGGTTCGTCAAGCGCCCGCGCGCCAGGTGGCTCGTGGCCGCGCTCGGACTCGTCGTCGGCGGTGCGGTGGGCAACCTCATCGACCGTTCGAGCGCCACAGGTCTGGTCACCGACTTCTTCGACTTCAAACTCATCGACTTCCCTGTGTTCAACATCGCCGACAGCGCGATCGTGATCGGCGTCGCCATGCTGGTCGTCTGGGTGCTCTTCGAGCCGGAGACTCCCGCGGTTACGGACAGGGAGGATCGTGACGCCGATGAGTCGTGCGCCACTCTCGAGGGGCCCGAGGCGTGACGGCTGCCGGCACATACGAGCACGTGGCAGGCTCTGAGGACGCGGGCGAGCGCATCGACAAGCTCCTCGGCACGCTCGAGTTCCTTCCGTCGCGATCCGCCGCAGCCAAGCTGCTCGATGAGGACTTCGTGCGGGTCAATGGGCAGATCGTCAACAAGCGCTACGTGGTGCGTTCGGGGGATCGCATCACCGTCGAGGTGCCCCCGTACGACAGGGGAGACCTCGAGCCGGAGGACATTCCGCTCGACATCCGCTACGAGGACGACGACCTGATCGTGCTGTCCAAGCAGGCGGGTCTCGTGGTGCACCCGGCGCAGGGCAACTGGACGGGAACGCTCGTGCATGCGCTCCTGGCGCACTCCGATCGCCTCGGGACGCTTGCCGGTGAGGACCGTCCGGGGATCGTGCACCGCCTGGACAAGGACACCACCGGGCTCATGATGGTCGCCAAGAACGATCACGCGCAGGCCGCGCTCTCCGAAGCGATCAAGATACGTTCGATCGACCGACGCTACATCACGCTCGTCCACGGCTACATCGCGCCCGACTCCGGGCTCATCGATGCGCCTTTGGCGCGCGATCCCCGGGACCGGATGCGTATGGCCGTCTCAGACGCCGAATCGGCCAAGCAGGCGGTCACGACGTTCCGGGTGCTCGAGCGGTACATGGCCGGTCCCAGGGACGACGGGTACACGCTCGTTGAGTGCAAGCTCTACACGGGACGCACCCATCAGATCCGCGTCCACATGGCCTACATCGACCATCCCTGCGTCGGTGACCAGGTCTACGGCAAGCGCAATCCCAGGGCCGATCGCGGTCTTGAGCGGCAGTTCCTGCACGCATACCGTCTCGATCTGGAGCATCCCATCACCGGCGCGGCCATATCGTTGCGCGACCCCCTTCCCGCGGATCTGGCTCGGATACTCCGCGAGATCGAGCCGGACTCGATGGGCCGTACCGAGGCGGGCGACGAGGTCATGCACGAGGTGCTCGGCCCCCTGTAGCGCCCGATCGGCATCGCGAATCCGCGCAGATGACCAGCGGCGCTGGCAAACGGGCGCGATTCGGGTAGTAACCCGTTGACGCGCCACGGCGAAGAGGGGGTCGGCGATGTCTGAAGAGCGGCGTTCGGTGCTTCTCGTAGAAGACGATCTGCCAAGCGCATACCTCGTGCGGTACCTGCTCGAATCGGCTGGTTTCGAGGTCGAAGCCGCGCACGACGGCAAGTCCGGCCTGGAGGCCGCGCTCGCCAACAAGCCGGATTTCGTGCTCATGGACATCATGCTGCCGGGGATGAGCGGTCTGGACGCCACGCGCCGTCTGCGTTCCGAGTACGGCCCCGATCTGCCGATCATCGCACTCACGGCGTACGCGATGAAGGGCGACCGGGAGACCGCGCTCGAGGCCGGATGTACCGGCTTCATCACCAAACCGATCGATCCGTCCACGTTCGTCGATGAGGTACGTGCCTGCATCTGACGGGGGGAGCACCCATGCGCGTGATGATCGCCGAGGACGATGCGGCCAGCAGGTATCTCCTCAAGGCAATGCTCACGAGTGCCGGGCACGAGGTCGAGGAAGCCGAGGATGGTCAGGTCGCTCTGGAGCGTGCACGGGTCCTGCCGCCCGACATCCTCGTCACCGACATCCTCATGCCTCGTATGGACGGCTACCGGCTGCTCATGGAGTGGAAGCAGGATCCGGCGCTCGCGCAGATCCCGGTCATCATGCTGAGCGCCACGTACACGGACAAGGAAGACGAGCGGCTCGCGCGGGACCTGGGGGTGGAGGTCTTCCTCACCAAGCCGGTGGATAGGACCCGCCTCCTCGACGTCGTCGGTTCGGGCAGCGTCCCGCCCATCCCGTCTCAGGGCGTATCACCGATCGACACCAGGGAGGACGCGCTCGATCGCTACAGTGGCCGACTGGTGAGCAAGCTGGAGGAGAAGTTCGAGGAGCTTTCCGTCGCGAACGAACGGCTCGAGGCGACCGTGCGGCTGCTCTCAGACGAGGTCGAGGTCAAGCGCAGGCTGCTTGAGACCATCGCCCGTGCAGACCAGATGAAGACCGACTTCCTGGCGATGGTCTCCCACGAGCTGCGCACGCCGGTAGCGGGCGTCCTCGGCTACGCCGAGCTGCTTGCACGCGACGACATCGACGCCGAAGCGCGCGGGAACGCCAAGCGCGGGCTGTCGCGTTCGGCCGAGCGCCTGAACTCGATACTCGACGAGATCCTCGAGGCATTGCGCGTGGAGGCGGACAGCGTTCGTGTCAACCGCAGGCCCGTTGATGCCGGCGAGGTGCTGTCGGCTCTGGTGGCTGCACAGCCCGCCGATCAGTGCCACGAGTTCAGGCTCGTCGTCCCCGAGGAGCCGGTGGTCGTGTTCGGTGACGCGGGTATGTTGAGACTCGCGCTCGAGCACCTGCTGAGCAATGCCATCAAGTTCTCGCCGGACGGGGGACCGGTCACGATAGGCGTCCGTCAGGTGCCCGGCGAAGTGGAGATCTGGGTGGCCGATGAGGGGATCGGGATCCCTTCGGACCAGCTCGAGAGGCTGTTCGAGCCGCTCACGCAGGGCGACATGACTTCCACGCGGCAGTTCGGCGGGGTGGGTCTCGGGCTGCACATCGTCAGGCGCATCGCAGAGGCGCACGATGGTCGCGTTCGGGCCGCCAGCGTTCCCGGAAGCGGCTCGACATTCACCATCTCCATCCCGGTCGACGCGTGAGACAGGCTACCTGCCTCGCAGCGCCTGTCCGAGCGTGATCTCCGCGTCGTATCCGACGGCCACAGGTCCGCCGAAGATGCTCAGCGCATCGACCCCGGTCCCGTTGGTGAGCATCCATGCGGTCAGTCCGGTGTCCGACGGGTCGGTGAGCAGCAGGGGCGCCGCGTCGAGTGCAAGCGCCGGTCCCGCCGTCAGGGAGTCGGGGAACCCAACTCCCGTTGCGACGCCTAGATGGCCACCATCGAGTCGCCCATGGGCGATGCCCCAGTCCGCGATGGCGCGCGACGTGGCGTAGCGGTTCGCGCCCGAGACACGCGTCGGGCTCGGGAGCGTCCACGCCACGGAGTTCGAGACCGCTTTGGTGCCCCCGATGACAAGGACGCCGGGGACTCCGAGGTCGCGGACAGCACGTGATGTCGAGGTCGGCACCGCGTTCGGCGTCGTGAGCAAGATGGGCCATCCCTCGGACGCGGCCAACGGCGCGATGGATAGCGCATCCGGATAGTTGGCGCCGGAGGTGACGATCGCGGCTTCCGGGGTCGCGCCACCGCTCAGGCTCTTGATCCGGGCTGCGACCAGGGCTGCAGTGTCATACCGACTGACTCCGCCGATGCGCTCGAAGGCAACGGCGCGCGGGTACTGCAGGGCCTTGAGGGTGTCGAAGACCGCCGAGGAGACCGCGGAGGTGCCTCCGACCACGATCACGCGCGTGGGGGCGAGGCGCAGGATCTCATCGCGCGTCGCCACGGGCAATGAGGCTTGCTTCGTGATGAGCAGGGGGCCTCCACCCGCCTTCGCGAGTACGCTGGCGGACAGGCCGTCGGGCCAGTTCTCCCCGGACGCCACGACCACGGTCTGCACAGGGCCCGGGAAATGGGCACGGCTGACCTGCGCGGCCGTCGCGTATCGGTCGTCGCCCTGGGCGCGGTCGACCGTAAGCGCCGGGATGGATCCATCCGCGGTGACCGTGGCGGTGGTGATCGCTCCATCGAAGCGGTCGTCCGCGTACGGACGAACCCACACCGTCTGCTCGCCGCCGGCAGGAAGTAGCACCGTGCCGCTCGTGCCGGTCGTCTGATACTCGCGTCCGCCGAGGACCCCGTAGCGATAGCGCACATTCTGGCCTTGGGCAGCGGACCACTTGAGCCCGACGGCGAGCCCTGAGGGGGTGCCGGGATCGATCGTCACCGGGGCCTGGGCGGGCACCGTCGAGGTGAGTTCACAGTAGGCGTCCCACGCGTCGAAGCGCCCCCAACCGGTCTCCTGGTCGAACCCCCGGTCTCCATAACCGGAGTCCGCCGAGGAGGTCGCGATCTGGGCGATGGTGGCCGGATCGAGCGAGGGAACGAGGGACCAGAGCATCCCGAGGGCGCCGGCCACGAGGGGTGAGGCGAACGAGGTGCCGCGGACCGTGTAGGTGGCGCCGTTCGGCCCGGCGGCGAGGATGTCCTCGCCGGGGGCGACCACGTCGAGTTCGTCGCCGAACGAGGAGAAGATGGAACGCGTACCGGTGGCCGGGTCGATCGCGCCGACGGCGAGCGCCCCCTCACAGGCAGCGGGATACCAGACGCCGGGGAAGTAGCCCGAAGCCGAGGAGGGGTCGGCGCCGTTGCCCGCTGCGGCGACCACGAGCATCCCCTGTGAAACGCAGTAATCGACGACCTCCTGCCAGACTCCGCGCAGGGCGGTATCCGGTGTCAGGCTGCCATAGAGGGTCGCCGGTTCCCCGAGCGAGACGTTGGCGATACGGACACCGTCGTCGGCCGCATCCATCAGGGCGGTCATCGAATCGATCGATTCCCCGTAGCCATTGCGTGCGAGTGTCTTGTATACGCGGATGGGGCTTCTGGTGTATCCGAGCGTGCCCGCCACGGCGTACGCGTTCCCCGTCTGCGAGCCCAGGGTGGATGCCACACGTGTGCCGTGGTACTGGGGACTGAAGTCATCACTCGTATCGGTGTTGCCGGCGACGTAGTTCATGACCGGTACGATGCTGCCCGGGTCCTCCATCGCCGATGCGCTGACGCCCGAGTCTATGACCGCGAGTGTCACGCCCTTTCGGTCAGGCTCCAGGGCGAACGCGCCGTCCGAGAAGACCTGCCCCCAGACTGACTCGACATCGATCGAGTGCGGGTACGTGTCGTTGGGACCGAGGTAGGTACGCTGGTTCATGTACCGGGTGTCGTTCGGCGGCACCATCTCAAGTGCCTGAACGCGCCCGTTCGGCGTGGCCGCCGCCACACCGGGGAGTCCCGTCAGGCGGCGGGCCAGCTCCTCGGCTGTGGTGTCTTCAGGCACATCGACGAGCGAGAGGCGCGGGCGACGTACGCTCACATCCATCGGCTCGACCCCGAGTGCTTCGAGTGCGCTGAAGTCGGTGGTGTCCATCACGTCGTCGCGATACACGACGATGACGCCGGCCGGCGCGGCAGGGTCGGGCTCTGCGGAGTCCGCGGGCACACCGGTCGCGGCAGCCGGGATGACGGGCAGGAGCAGAGCGAAGACAAGCGCAGAGGCGAGGGCGCGGCGCATGGTCACCTTCCGGTCGGAGACGTGCTCATCGGATTGTAACGCCGAACGTCACGTTCAGGGCATGCTTCACGGCGGTTTCGTGGCGCGGGGCGCTTGGCACGGACATCTCGTGATGGTATCTTCGTCGCGACCTTTAAACCCGGTCCCGTGAGGCCGGCAAGGAATCCATACCGACTCGGCCGCCATGAACGCGGCGCCGCGCGATGTGCCTTCTTGCCGACTGCAGGGAGGCGTTTTTGTTGCCGAGGAGCTGTTTAGCAGCCGCCTCGCACGAGACGCCGGGACCGGTCGGAGCCTAAGGAGGGCACCGGTGGAGTACCGCACCAAGGCCGTCGTCATGGACGGCGAGGCGATCGAGCGGGCGCTCACGCGCATCGCGCACGAGATCCTCGAGGCCAACAAGGGCGCCGGCGACATCGGACTCGCCGGGATCGTGACCCGCGGAGCCAAGATCGCCGAGCGGCTCGCCGAGCGGATACGGACCATCGAGGGAGCCGAGGTCCCGGTCGGCTCGCTCGACATCAGCTTCTACCGCGATGACGTCGGTGTACGACTCAATCCCGAGGTCCATACGACCGACATCCCGTTCGAGGTCGAGGGTCGCGACATCGTTCTCGTGGACGACGTCCTGTATACCGGTCGGACGATCCGCGCCGCGATGGACGCGATCATGGACTACGGCCGGCCCCGCAGCGTGCAGCTCGCGGTACTTGTCGACCGCGGCCACCGTGAACTCCCGATCCGCGCGGACTACGTGGGCAAGAACGTCCCCACGAGCGGCGCGGAGCGCGTGAAGGTCTTTCTCGGCGAGCAGGACGGCCGAGACGCCGTGGAGATCCTCGAGGCGGTGGGCGAAGGTGAGTAACGCGCTTTCCTGTCAGCACATCATCTCGATGGACGATCTGAGCGCGGAAGACATCACACTCATCCTCGATACGGCCGAGTCGTTCAAGGAAGTCAACGAGCGGCGCATCAAGAAGCTGCCGACGCTTCGCGGTCGCACCATCGTGAACCTGTTCCTGGAGCCCTCGACCCGCACCCGCACGAGCTTCGAGATCGCCGCCAAGCGTCTGTCCGCCGACGCGATCAACATGAGCGGCTCCGCCAGCGCGACCGTCAAGGGCGAATCGCTGCGCGACACGGCGGCCACCCTCTCGGCGATGGCCTGCGACCTTATCGTGGTGCGCCACAAGTACGCCGGCGCCCCGCAGGTGCTTGCCGAGTCTATGGACACGCATGTGATCAACGGCGGCGACGGGATGCACCAGCACCCCACGCAGGCCCTGCTCGATCTCTTCACCATCCGCCAGCACCTCGGACGACTCGAGGGGCTCACCGTCGGCATCGTGGGCGATATCGCGCACTCGCGTGTGGCCGGCTCGCTCGTGCCGGCGCTGCGCAAGGTCGGCGCCCGCCCGATCGTGGTGGGCCCGCCCACGCTCATGCCCGCGCGGCCCGACGTCCTGGGCGCCGAGGTCGCCTACTCGCTCGACGAGGTGCTGCCTGAACTCGATGTCGCCTACATGCTGCGGATCCAGATGGAGCGCGCCGAGGGCATGCCCTTCCCGAGTGTGAGGGAGTACGCGCGGCTCTTCGGCATGAATGCGACGCGGCTGGCCGCCATGAAGCCGGACGCCAAGGTGATGCACCCGGGTCCCATGAACCGGGGCGTGGAGATCTCCTCGGCGGTCGCGGATTCGGACCGTGCGATCGTGCTCGACCAGGTCAACGCCGGCGTGGCCGTGCGTATGGCCGCTATGTATCTGCTGCTGGGAGGTGAGAGCGGTGGCGCTGCTGCTTAAGGGCGGACGCATCGTCGACCCCCAGACCGGACTGGACGCCGTGCTCGACATGGTGGTCCGTGACGGGCTCATCGTGGAGATCGGCACGGACCTGGAGATTCCCAAGGGCCAGGTCATCGAGTGCGCCGAGAAGATCGTGGTGCCGGGACTCGTGGATATCCACACGCACCTGCGTGAGCCGGGTCGCGAGGACAAGGAGACGATCGAGAGCGGGTGCCGCGCCGCGGCGCACGGTGGCTACACCGCCGTCTGCCCCATGCCCAACACCTCACCGGTGACCGACGAGGGCTCCGCGGTGCGCTTCATCGTGGAGCGGGCGGCCGAGCGTGCGATCGTGCGTGTGCATCCGATCGGCGCGTGCACGGTCGGCCAGAAGGGCGAGGCGCTCGCCGAGATCGGCGACATGATCGCCGAAGGCGCGGTCGCCTTCTCAGACGATGGCCACGGCGTGCAGGACTCCGCGATGATGCGCCGCGTGATGGACTACGCCAAGCAGTTCGGGACGACCATCGTCAGCCACTGCGAGGACGAATCGCTCGCCGGCAAGGGCGTCGTCAACGAAGGTGTCGTCTCGACGCGTCTCGGGCTCGCAGGCTGGCCTGCTGCTGCCGAGGAGATCGCGGTGGCGCGCGACATCCGCCTCGCAGAGCTGACCGGTTGTCGCCTCCACCTCGCGCATCTGTCGACCGCCGGGAGTGTGCAACTCGTTCGCGAGGCGAAGGCTCGCGGGTTGGCCGTGACGGCCGAGGCCACGCCGCACCACCTGTTCCTCGACGAGGACGCGGTCACCGACTCCTACGACACCAACTTCAAGATGAACCCGCCGCTGCGCAGCGCCGAGGACCGCGAGGAACTCGTTGCCGGATTGCTCGACGGCACCATCGACTGCATAGCCACCGACCACGCCCCGCACGCGCCGCACGAGAAGGCGCTCGAGTTCGAACTCGCGCCGTTCGGGACCACCGGCCTTGAGACCGCGCTCCCGCTCGTCATCACGCATCTCGTGCAGCCCGGCCTTCTCGACTGGGCGGGTCTCGTGCGGGCGATGGCCGTCGGTCCCCGCGCGGCGCTCGGGCTGCCGGAGGTCCGGTTCGAGCCCGGTACGGTCGCGGACATCACCATCATCGACCCCGAGGCTCGCGTGGAAGTCACGCGCGAGTTCTTCGAGAGCAACTCCGCCAACTCGGCGTTCCTCGGCGGTAAACTGCTCGGGAAGGCAACCGACGTCCTGGTACAGGGACGCTTCGCTCTGCGCAACGGAAAGGTGGTCGTCTAGGTGACGCGTACCCCCGCGATGCTCGCGCTCGAGGACGGGACGGTGTTTCCCGGTTTCGCGTGCGGAGCGCACGGAGAGGCCGACGGCGAGATCTGCTTCAACACCTCGCTTTGCGGCTACCAGGAGGTCCTCACGGACCCGAGCTATGCCGGGCAGATCGTCACGATGACGATGCCGCACATCGGCAATTACGGCGTCAACGGAGCGGACATGGAGTCGCGAGGCGCCTTCGCCCGCGGGTTCGTGGTGCGCGAGATGTGCGAGACGCCCAGCAGCTGGCGTTCCGAGGAGTCGCTTCCGGCGTTCCTTCGCCGCCACGAGGTCGTCGCCATCGAAGGTATCGACACCCGGCAGCTCACCAAGCACATCCGCGAGGCGGGCGCGATGCGCGCCGTGATCTCGACGACCGATCTCGATGCGGCCTCGCTTGTCGCCAAGGCCGCCGCATCGCCCGGACTCGTGGGCCGCGATCTCGTGGCCGAGGTCGCGATCGCCGAGCCGTTCCGCTGGGGCGACGCGGGTCCCGAGGGCAAGGTGCCTGTGGACACGGGCGTTCTGCCTCTCACACCGCGCTACCGCGTCGTGGCCATGGACTCCGGCATCAAGTACAACATCCTGCGCCAGCTCGCCGAGTCGGGCTGCGAGGTCCTCGTGGTGCCTCCGACCACGAGTGCCCAAGAGGTGCTCGCACACGATCCCGACGGCGTGTTCCTGGCCAACGGCCCCGGCGACCCGGCCGCGGTCGAGTATCTGTACGGCACGCTTCGGGAGCTTCTCGGTGTCAAGCCGCTGTTCGGCATATGCCTCGGGCACCAGATGCTGTCTCTGGCGGTCGGCTGCGAGACCTACAAGCTCAAGTACGGCCACCGCGGCGGCAACCAGCCGGTCAAGAACCTGCTCACCGGCCGGGTGGAGATCACCAGCCAGAACCACGGCTTCTGCGTCGATTTCGGCTCGATCGGCCCTGTGATCGCCGAGGAGAGCGGCGGCCTTTCCCACGACGCCAACGACATGGCGGCCTGGTCGGCCGCGGGCGTGGCTCCCGTGGTGCGCTCAGAGCGTTTCGGGCGCATCCAGCTCACGCATGTCAACCTCAACGACATGACGACCGAGGGCATCAGGCTGCTCGACTCCTCGGCGTTCTCGGTCCAGTACCATCCCGAGGCCGCGCCCGGCCCGCACGACTCGCGCTATCTGTTCGGCGCGTTCACGCGGCTCATGGACGGCGACCCGGCGTATCTGTCTTCGATGGAGTAGGGGGCACGATGCTTCGCAGTGTGATGATCCCCGCGGACTTCACGCCCGAGTCCGGGCTGATCCTGCGGTTCGCCGAGGGGCTGCCCAAGCTCGGCGTCAGGCGCGTGGTACTCGGCCATGTCGTGGAAGCCAGTGGTATGGAGGGCCCCGTGATCGCCGCCAAGGTCGACAAGGCGCGCGAGGACATCCGGGCGCTCACGCCGCGCCTTGTCGAGGCCGGTCTGGACGTCGAGGTCCGCGTGGGCACCGGCAACGCGGCACAGGGACTGCTCGCGCTCGCGACCGAGAGCTACGTCTCGGCGGTCGTCTGCGGCACCCACGGGCGCGGCATCATCGCCAAGCTCATCGCCGGCTCCGTCTCCGAGGAGATCGCCGTCGAGGCCAACGTGCCCACGATGCTCGTGCGCTTCGACCTGCTGCGCACCCGTGAGGACTGCGCGAGTTTCGCACGCGATTTCGGCAAGTCACTGCTGCTGCCCACGGACTTCTCCGCTTCCTCCACCCGCGCGCTCATGTCGGTCCTGGAGCTGCCAAAGGGCGCGGTCGGGATGCTGTACCTCATGCATGCGCTCGACGCGGGACTGCACGGCGGTCCGCTCGAGCGGGCCCGCGAGGGCGCGGGATTCCAGCTCGACAACCTGCGCAAGATGGCCGAGGAGGCCGGTGTGCAGTCGCGCTGCCTGATCAAGCAGGGTGCGGCGCTGCGCACGATCCTCCAGGAAGCCAACGAGCGCCGCGTGACCGGCATCGTCGTCGGGACGCGCGGCCAGAACCCCCTGCAGGAGGCCGTGCTCGGTTCGACCGCCATGACGCTCGTCAGGCAGGCGAGCGCGCCCGTCATGATCGTTCCGTAGGAAGCCACGAAAAGGAGCAAGATGCCCCGCCGTGACGACATAAAGAAGATCCTGGTCATCGGAGCCGGTCCGATCATCATCGGACAGGCGTGTGAGTTCGACTACTCGGGCTCGCAGGCCTGCAAGGTACTGCGTGAGGACGGGTACGAGGTCGTGCTCGTCAACAGCAACCCGGCCACGATCATGACCGACCCTGAGCTCGCGCATCGGACATACGTGGAGCCGGTGACCCCTGAGTTCGTTGAGAAGGTCATCGCCAAGGAGCGCCCGGACGCGCTGCTGCCGACCCTCGGCGGGCAGACCGGTCTGAACTGCGCGGTCGCTCTCGCAGAGTCCGGCGTCCTCGATGAGTACGGGGTCGAGCTCATCGGCGCGAAGCTCGACGTCATCAAGAAGGGCGAGGACCGCAAACTGTTCCGCGAGGCCATGGAGCGCATCGGGCTCGACGTGCCGCGCAGCGGGTACGCCTACTCGATCAGGGACGCCGAGGAACTCGCGCACGAGCTCGGGTACCCCGTCGTCATCCGTCCGAGCTTCACGCTCGGTGGCGCCGGCGGAGGCATCGCCTACAACGTCGAGGAGCTTCGCGAGATCGTCGCGGGCGGCGTGGCGTTGTCCCCGGTCGGCGAGGTGCTTTGCGAGGAGTCCATCATCGGCTGGAAAGAGTTCGAGATGGAGGTCATGCGCGACGTCAACGACAACGCCGTGATCGTGTGCTCCATCGAGAACTTCGACGCCATGGGCGTGCATACCGGCGACTCGATAACCGTCGCTCCTGCTCAGACACTCACCGACCGCGAGTATCAGCTCATGCGAGACGCCTCCATCGCGATCATGCGCGAGATCGGCGTCGAGACCGGCGGGTCCAATGTTCAGTTCGCCGTGAACCCGTCCAACGGGCGCCTCACGGTCATCGAGATGAACCCTCGCGTCTCCCGCTCCTCGGCGCTCGCCTCCAAAGCGACCGGCTTCCCGATCGCGAAGTTCGCGGCGAAGCTCGCCGTGGGCTACACCCTCGACGAGATTCCGAACGACATCACCAAGATGACCCCGGCGTGCTTCGAGCCGAGCATCGACTACACCGTCGTCAAGGTCCCGCGCTGGGCGTTCGAGAAGTTCAAGGGCACCGACGAGACGCTCACCACCAAGATGAAGTCGGTCGGTGAGGCCATGGCCATCGGGCGTACGTTCGAAGAGGCGCTCGGCAAGGCGATGCGCTCGCTCGAGAACGGGCGTGGCGGGCTGGGCGCCGACGGCAAGGACGAGTTCAAGGAGCACAAGTTCGAGGCCATGCTCGCGACCCCGACCGAGAAGCGCCTGTTCTACATGGCGGAGGCGCTCCGCCGCGAGATGCCGGTCGAGGAGCTCCACTCCCTCACACACGTCGATCCGTGGTTCCTGGGCAGGCTCGCTGCGATCGTCGGGCTCGAGCGTGAGGTGGCTGCGGCGGGCTCGCTCACGGCGCTCGACGAGCCGCTCATGCGGCGTGCCAAGCAGCACGGACTCGCGGATGCGCAGATCGCGCATCTCCTCGGCGTCGATGAGGCCGCGGTGCGCACTCGCAGACTCGAGCTCGGTGTGCGAGCGACCTTCAAGTCGGTCGACACCTGCGCCGCGGAGTTCGCTGCCGGCACTCCGTACTACTACAAGACCTACGAGTCCGAGGACGAGGTCGCTCCGAGCGATCACCCCAAGGCGATGATCCTGGGCGCGGGCCCAAACCGCATCGGTCAGGGCATCGAATTCGACTATTGCTGCGTGCACGCCGCATACGAGCTCCACGACCAGGGCTTCGAGACCATCATGGTCAACTGCAACCCCGAGACGGTCTCGACCGACTACGACACGAGCGATCGGCTCTACTTCGAGCCGCTCACGTTCGAGGACGTCATGGACGTCTGCGACGCCGAGAAGCCTGCGGGCGTCGTCGTCACCTTCGGCGGCCAGACGCCGCTCAAGCTCGCGCACGCGCTCGAGGCCGCCGGCGTGCCCATCATGGGCACCAAGCCCGAGGCCATCGATCTTGCCGAGGACCGGCGTCGCTTCTCCGACGTGCTCGACCGGCTCGAGATCGCGTATCCGGCCGCCGGGACCGCGTTCACGCACGCCGAGGCCCTCGAGGTCGCGCGCCGCATCGGCTTCCCGCTGCTCGTGCGTCCGAGCTACGTGCTCGGCGGGCGCGGCATGGTCATCGCGTATGACGAGCAGTATCTCGAGAAGTACATGGCCGAGGCCGCGAGCATCAGCCCCGATCACCCGGTGCTGCTCGACCGCTTCCTCGAGGGTGCGATCGAGGTCGACGTCGACGCGGTCTGCGACACCGAGACCGTCTACATCGGCGGGGTCATGGAGCACATCGAGGAAGCCGGCATCCACTCCGGCGACTCCGCGTGCTGCATCCCGCCCTTCTCGCTGTCCGAGGACGTCGTCGCCCGCATCAAAGCCCATGCGCGGGCGCTTGCGCTCGAGCTCGGCGTGTGCGGGCTCATGAACATCCAGTTCGCCGTGAAGGACGACGTGATCTACGTGCTCGAGGTCAACCCACGCGCCTCGCGCACGGTACCCTTCGTGAGCAAGGCCACCGGCGTTCCGCTCGCCAAGGTCGCTTCGCGCGTGATGGCAGGGCACAAGCTCGCCGAGATGGGTCTGCCCGCCGAGGACCGTGACCTGGGACGCTTCTGCGTCAAGGAGGCCGTCATGCCGTTCGGACGCTTCCCGGGCGCCGACAGCGTGCTCGGCCCGGAGATGAAGTCGACGGGCGAGGTCATGGGCGTCGCCGGTGACTTCCCGGCGGCGTACGCCAAGTCCCAGCTCGCCATCGACTACTCGCTGCCCACCGAGGGCACCGCGTTCGTCTCGGTGAGCGACCGGGACAAGCGCAGCATCGTGGGTATCGCGCGGCACCTCGTTCAGCTGGGCTTCTCGATCATGTCGACGCGCGGCACCGCCAAGACGCTGCGGGCCGCCGGAATCCCGGTGACCGAGGTGCTCAAGAAGCACGAGGGCCGGCCCAACATCGTCGACGAGATCGTCAACGGCAACGTGCATCTCGTGATCAACACGCCGTTCGGCCAGGAGACCCGCTCGGACGGCTATCACATCCGCACCGCGGCGATCCAGCACGGTGTCACCAACATCACGACACTCGCGGCCGCCCAGGCCGTCGTCGCGGCCATCGAGGCCATCAAAGAGGGCCGCCTCGAGGTGGTCGCGCTCCAGGACTTCGACGCGGTGGGACGCTAGCGTGTGCGACCACGCTGACATCCGCCAAGCGCGACCGGCGATAGAGCGCGCATCTGTGCTCGCCAACGAGCGCGTCGCTCCCGGCGTCGGCCTCATCACGCTTTCAGCACCCCGCACGGCTCCGCACGTGCGGCCCGGCCAGTTCGTGCACCTTCGCATCGCCGAGGGCCGCGAGTTCATCCTGCGACGCCCGTTCTCGGTGCACCGGACGGGGGAGGACGCGCTCGAGATCCTCTACCAGGTGCTCGGTACGGGCACGCGCGCCATGTCGCTGCTTGAGCGCGACGAGGTCATCGATCTCGTCGGCCCCCTCGGGACGGGCTGGCGTGCGCCCGAGGGACTCGCGCATGCGCTCATCGTGACCGGCGGTCTCGGCGCCGCACCGCTCGGCATGCTCGCCGAGGAGCTCTCCGCCGCCGGTGTCGCGGTCACGGTCGCCATGGGCGCACCGACCGCCGAACGGCTCGTCGCACGTGAGCACTTCGAGCGCGTCGCACGTCGTGTCGTGGTCGCCACCGACGACGGCTCGGACGGGGAACCCGGGCTCGTCACCGCTCCGGTCGAGCGTCTGCTCGCCGAGGAGTCCTTCGACCAGGTCTACGTGTGCGGTCCCGAGGCCATGCAGCGCATCGTCGCGCGCTTGGCCGCCGGCGCTGACATCCCGTGCCAGGTCTCGCTCGAGCGCCTGATGGCGTGCGGGATCGGGGCGTGCCTCTCGTGCGTGGTCAGCACGCGCGAGGGACTCAAGCGCGCATGCGTCGACGGCCCCGTCTTCGATGCCGAGGATGTCTGTTGGGACTCCTCGGAAGTCCCGCCGAAGCATTAGGAGGAGGGTCGCAGTGAACCTCGACATGAGCGTGAGACTCGGCTCTCTGGAGCTTGCGAACCCCGTGGTCACAGCCTCGGGCACGTTCGCGAGCGGGCGTGAGTTCGCCGACTTCGTCGACCTGGGGCGCCTTGGCGCGGTGGTCACCAAGGGTGTGTCGCTCGAGCCGTGGGCCGGCAATACGAGCCCTCGCATCGCCGAGACCGCAAGCGGGATGCTCAACTCGATCGGGTTGCAGAACCCCGGCGTGGAGGTGTTCGTGGCCAAGGATCTCGCGTGGCTTGCTGAGCATGCGCCGTCGACCCCGGTCATCGTCAATGTGAGTGGGCACTCGGTGGCGGAGTATGCGGGAGTCATCGAGCGCCTTGAGCGCGAGAGCGCGGTCGCCGCCTACGAGGTCAACATCTCCTGTCCCAACGTCGATGCGGGCGGAATGGCGTTCGGCACCACGTGCGCGGGCGCTGCCGAGGTCACCGCCGCATGCCGCGCGGTCACAGCGCGGCCTCTCATCGTCAAGCTCTCGCCGAACGTGACCGACATCGTCGAGATCGCGCGCAGCGTTCAGGCCGCGGGCGCCGATGCGGTCTCGCTCATCAACACGCTCCTCGGCATGTCCATCGATGCCCGGACCCGCAGGCCGCGCCTTGCACGCGTCGTGGGCGGACTGTCCGGTCCCGCGATCAAGCCGGTGGCGCTCCGCATGGTCTGGCAGGTCGCGTCGGCACTCGAGATGCCGGTCGTGGGCATGGGCGGCATCATGACCGGCGAAGACGCGATCGAGTTCATGCTCGCCGGAGCCACGGCGGTCGCCGTGGGGACCGCGAACTTCGTCGACCCCACCGCGACCATGCGCGTCGTCGACGGGATCGCCGAGTACTGTCATGAGCAGGGTGTCGAGCGGGTCGCGGACCTGACCGGCGCGCTGGCAACACCGTAGTCCGAGACGCTGGGGGATGGATTGACCGAGGAGAGCACGCCGACAACACCCGCGCCTCCGGCGCCCGCAGGCGCCCCACAGCTTGCGCCGCTGCCGTTGCCGGACGCCGCGCCGCAGCACCGCAACCGAGTCTGGATCGTCGGGGGAGCGATCCTGATGGCGCTGCTGCTGTGCGGAGCTGCGGTCTTCATCGGGTTGAGTTGGCTGTTCTCCGAGGATGGGCTCAACTCATTTCTGCGGGCCATGGAGCCTGCGGGTGCGTACGAGGACTACGCGTATGAACTGGAAGACTCCTCCGGTTCGCGCGCTGCGCTGTGGACGGGCGACGGGGAGTACGCGGTCGCACAGGTGTACTCCGCAGATGGCACACCCTGTGTCGTCGCCGTCGACCCCGATGGGGGCGAGCCGATCCTGCAGGAGGGCTACCTGCTCGCAGCCGTGGAGCCGACCGGCTCGGTGGTGTGGGTGATCCATCTCGAGCCGACTTGGGCCGAGGAGCCGCTGTCCCTGGGCTATCCGGCGCCGATCGTTGCCGACGGGATGTTCGACGGTCCGCTGAAGCATCCCCTGGACCGATGGGATATCGGCGGTGCGTATCCGGAGCCCGTAGGTGCGCAGTACGCGTCGTGGCAGCCGCTCGTGAGCTCGACCGGCGTTCGTGCGCTCTTCGAGATCGACGATACACGCGGCGGCAATCCCGCGGCCCTGAGTATCGAGCAGCCGGGTGGCCCGGCGGTGGAGGTCCCGCTGCCACCGGAGATCCTGACGTTCCACGCCATCGGCTGGTCGCCGAGCGGGCGCTACTTCGCTCTCGAGCAGTTGACGCAGGTCTCATCGATCGATTCGCCCGACACCTACTCGTACGACTACTACGACGGTCCGAAGCGTTTCCTTGTGATCGTGGATGCCCGGACAGCCCGGCCTGTCTTCGAGCGACAGGTGATGAACGACGGGCTGGGCCCGGCGTTCTGGCACGCGGAGCGGGATGTCGTCGTCTGGGGCGATCAGCAGGCCTATGCCGACGAACGCACCGGCGAGGAGTCCGCGCCGGCGCGGCTCATGGCCGCCGCACCATCAGGGGAGATGACGCGCGCCGACGTGATGCTGGGCTTCGAGGAGCCGGTCGCGTGGGGCGACCTTTCCCAGCTCGCACTCCTCGGCTGTGAGCCGTCCGGGATGCTTGTGACCGCACCGTGGGCGGGGACCCCGATGTGGCTCATCGGCAAGGACGGGGTGCAGGGCGCGGGTTCTGCGGACGACGTGTATGGCGGCGCCTGGTCCGAGCGGTGGGGCGTTCTGTCCGTCGGAGCCTATACCGACCCCGCAACCTCCGCACAACTGGACGCGCTGCGTCTCTATGATGTCAGCGGCGGTCCCCGTCGCGACCTTTGGCTTGCAGACCCTCCGACCGACGAAAGCGAATGAACATGACCGAGGAGAACTCGCCGATAGTGCCAGCGCCGCCCGCACCTCCCGCGGGCGCCCCGCCGCTCGCTCCGCTGCCCGTCCCGCCCCAAGCCGGCGCCGGTCGCAAGCTCTGGCTCTGGGTGATCGGCATCGTGGCGCTCCTTCTCGTGTGCGGTGGGCTCGCGATAGCGGCGATCGCCTACACCCTCGGTCCCGACGGTCTCTTTGGAGACGGCGGCCTGCTGGGGGACTATTGGGGCGGGATGGACATGGTGTACTGGACCGGCGACGGCACGCGAGCCGTCGTGCAGACCTACGCCGAGGACGGCTCCCCAAGCGTCATGGCCATCGACCCGGTCTCTGGTGAAACCATCGCCGATGAGGGCTGGGTGCTTACGGCAGTCGAGCCGACCGGCTCGGTTCTCTGGCTGATCAAGTCCGATTCCGAGGCGGTCATCGCCGACCAGAACGGGGACGGGGTACTCGGCATGCAGGTCGACGGGACCTTCGATTCGCCCGTCAAGGAGATCTACCGTTGGGACATCGCCTCGGGTGACGTGGCGCCCGTCCAAGGCGCCGATCCGCACTGGACCGACCTTCACGGGCCCGACGGCGGTGTCGCACGTTTCGGAGTCGACTTGTCCAAAGGGGTCTATCCCTCAGAGCTCGAACTCGAGAGCCACGGCGTCGTCTCACGCGTGGGCCTTCCGAAAGGGCTTGAGACCTTCGGTGTGGTGGGGTGGTCTCCATCCGGTGACTTCTTCGCGCTCGAAGAGCTTGTGCAGATCGACGCCGAAGACGCGTCATGGTCTGAGATGTTCTCCACCGAGGGGCCGGAGCGCCGCCTTGTGATCGTCGACGCTCGCACCGGTGAGGTCGTGTTCAAGCGTTCGGTGCTCGCCAACAGCTATGACCGACCGCTGTGGGACCCTGTCGTGGACGTCGTCTACTATGTCGACCAAGGGGCATGGGACGGGGAATCCGACCAGGAGCCGGTTCCGTCGCTGATGGTCGCTCGTCCTGACGGATCGTTCGAGGATGCGTTCGTGGCGCAAGGTATCGAGCGACCTTCGTCTTGGGATGGTGCCTACGTCGTCAATCTCATCGGCGTCGACGAGACAGGCGTCCTGGTCGCGGCCGAGGGCGACATGAACACTGCGCTCTGGCTCGTGGGCGACGGCGTGCTTGAGAACACGGGCTCCATATCAAGCATGTACCAGCCGAGATGGTATCGCGGGGTGGGGCTCCTGAGTATGGAGTCGGAGAACGACGCCGATTACACCACCGAGACCTCGGTGCTCGTGCTCTATGACATACACGGGGGTTCACGCACCGAGTTGTGGCGTGGCAAGCCGATCGACATCGGAGGTCTGTGATGGACAGCATGCGCGAACGCATCATCGTTGCGCTCGACACCGACGCCCACACTGCGCTCGCCCTCGCGCGCACGCTGCAGGGCAGGGTCGAGTGGCTCAAGGTCGGCATGACGCTCTACTACGCCGAGGGTCCTGAGATCGTGACGCGACTGCGTGAGATGGGCTTCAAGATCTTCGTCGACCTGAAGCTCCACGACATCCCGCACCAGGTCGAAGGTGCCGCGCGCGAGATATCGCGTCTCGGCGCGTCCATGTTCACCGTGCACGCTTCGGGCGGGCGCGCGATGATGGAGGCCGCCGTCCGCGGGGCGTGTTCAGCTTCCGAGGAGTGCGGACTCGACACTCCCGACGTCATCGCCGTGACCGTACTAACCTCGACCGATGACGCGGGTCTCGCAGAGATCGGCGTGGGTGCGCACTCTGCGCAGCAGGTCGAGCGTCTGGCATCGCTCGCGCGTCAGGCGGGCGTGCAGGGGGTGGTCTGCTCGCCGCTCGAGGCAGCGCTGATGCGTGAACTCCTGGGGCCGGAGGCGCTGGTGGTCACTCCGGGCGTCCGGCCGGCGGGCGCCGATGCGGGCGATCAGGCCCGTGTCGCGACCCCTCGTCAGGCGGTCGAGGCGGGCGCCTCGCATCTGGTCATCGGAAGGCCCATCACCGGCGCAGCCGAGCCCGGCGCGGCGGTCGAGGCCATCGTTTCGGAAGGGTAGGTCGATCCGCAATGACGGACATGACACAGGACGAGGTGCTGTTGGCCCTCACGGATGCAGGTGCGATTCTCTCGGGGCACTTCGCGCTCACGAGCGGCAGGCACTCCGATACCTATGTGCAGTGCGCGCGCATTCTCGAGGACCCGGCGCTCACGACACGGCTCGCACGTGCCGCAGCGGCGCGGCTCGGCGGCCGCAAGGTCGATATCGTGGCCGCTCCCGCTGTCGGCGGCATCATCATCGGTTTCGCAGTGGCGCAGGCACTAGGGGTCAAGTTCATATTCAGTGAACGCGAGCAGGGCACCATGGTCTTCAGGCGCTCGTTCGAGATCCCCCCCGGCGCACAGGTGCTCGTCGTAGAAGACGTGGTCACGACGGGTGGCAGCGTCGCGGAGGTCATCGATCTGGTCCGCGAAGCGGGTGGTGAGATAGCCGGTGTGGCCTCCATCATCGACAGGGGTGGGGAGAAGGCGTTCGCCGAGGAGCTGCAATCTCTACTTCTACTTGAGGTCGATTCTTGGGAGCCGCAGAACTGCGGTCTGTGCGCCTCCGAGGTGCCGCTCTACTCGCCCGGAAGCCGCCGTCTGAAGGCCTAGGGCTGTTCGTCTGCGCAGGTCAGGGGTATCATCTTGAGACCAGGTGTGGTTGTCAGTCGCTCGCGGTTGTGCCTACAATCGTGACGCGTCAATCGCTCCGCCTAGGAGGACGAGGAGGAACCATGGCACTTCCCAACCTTTCGGATGCGGACCGCCAGGCTGCGCTCAAGAAGGCAGCAGAGGCCCGTCAGAAGCGTGCGGAACTCCGTGCGAAGATCAAGGCCGGTGACATGAGCTTCAAGCAGGTCATGGCCAAGAGCGATGACCCGATCGTCGCCCGCATGAAGGTCTCGACCCTCCTTGAGAGCCTCCCCGGCTACGGGAAGGCCAAGGCCGCCAAGATCATGGAGGAGCTCGAGATCTCCGAGAGCCGCCGCGTGCAGGGCCTGGGCGCCCGCCAGCGCGAGCAGCTCATGGGGCGCCTCGGCTAGTTGGCTCCGTCCACGACGCCGTCGCACGGCATCCATCTGCCTGCTTCGGCGCGCATAGGCAATCTGTTCATAGTCTCCGGTCCCTCAGGGGCCGGCAAGGGGACTCTGGTTCGGGCTCTGCTCGACAGGGTCCCTGACCTTTGGCTGTCGATCTCGGCCACCACTCGAGACCCGCGTCCCGGCGAGGTCGAAGCCGAGCACTACTTCTTTCTGTCGCGCAAGGAGTTCGACCGCAAGGTCGAGTCAGGCGGCTTCCTGGAGTGGGCCGAGGTCCACGGCAACCGCTACGGCACACCACGTGACGTCGTGGAGCGCAAGATCGCGGAGGGTGCCCAAGTCGTGCTCGAGATCGATCCCCAGGGTGCGCAGCAGGTCAAGGAGCGCATGCCGGAGTCGGTACTCATCTTCGTCAACGCCCCGGACCTCGACGAGCTGCGCAAGCGGCTCCTGGGCAGGGGAAGCGAGACAGAAGCGCAGATAGAGGCTAGAATGGCACGTGCTATCGAGGAGATGGAACTTGCGGGTATGTACGACTTCGTGATAACTAATGACGACGTTGTGCGTGCCACCGACGAACTGGTCGGCATCATCGACTCGTACGCGGACAAGGCGTAAGGCCCTCCGCTCCCAATACGCGAAGGATTGATACACCCATGGTCATCCAGCCCGAGATCGACACTCTGCTCGCCACCGTGGACTCCAAGTACACGCTGTGCATCATCTCCGCGCGTCGTGCACGCCAGATCAACGACATGATCCACGGCGTCCGTGACCAGGCGGTCCTGTCGATGGCCCCCTCGCAGATCGCATCCCTCACGAGCACCAAGCCGCTCACGCTGGCGCTCGAGGAGATCGCGAGCGGCGACGTCAGCTACACGCGGGTCGCAGACAGCTACAAGTAGGTTCGCGCGCCATGTACGAGCGCGCGGCACTTGTCCACTACCATGAGCTCGGCCTCAAAGGGCGCAACCGCGCCCTTTTTGAACGCCGTCTCCAATCCAACCTCCAGGCGGCTCTCGGCGCGCTGTCCGAGTACCCGGTCGAACGGATCTCGAGTCGTCTCGTCGTCCGTGCTTCGCGGGTCCGCGATCTGCCCGCCATCGTCGAGGCGCTGGCTGCCGTCCCCGGCGTGAGCAGCGTCTCGCCGACCTGGGTGACGACTCGTGATGCCCAGGACATGAACAAGGCCGCTCTCCTCGCCATGAACTCTGCCGGGGATACTGCGAGCTTCCGGGTGACGTCGAGGCGCAGCAACACAGATCACGACACACCGAGCCTCGAGATGAACCGGCTGATCGGTCAGTATCTCGTCGACCGGACCGGTATGCGGGTCGATCTTGAGAACCCCGACGTGAACATCATGGTCGAAGTGGTCCAGGGCGAGGTCTACGTCTATGCGGACAAGGTCCCGGGTCCGGGTGGCCTTCCGGTGGGTACTGCGGGCAAGGTCGTATCGCTCCTTTCGGCTGGTATCGACTCTCCGGTCGCGTCGTGGCGCATCGCGCGTCGCGGAGCGGTCGTGGTCGGACTGCACTTCTCCGGGCGCCCACAGACCAACGACCTTTCCGAACGACTTGTGGTCGAACTGGGAGAGGTGCTCGCCCGTCATCAGGCCATGGCCCGCGTCTACATCGTGCCCTTCGGCGACCTGCAGAAGGAGATCTCGCTGGGCGCTCCGCCCGCTCTGAGGGTGCTTCTGTACCGGCGCCTCATGATCAAGGTCGCCGAGCGGCTGGCCGCGATCGAGAACGCCAAGGCGCTCGTGACGGGCGAGTCGCTCGGTCAGGTCGCATCGCAGACGCTTGAGAACATCGCAGCGGTCGACGAGGCCGCCACGCTCCCGGTTCTGCGTCCGCTCATCGGCAGCGACAAGATCGAGATCATCGGCGAGGCGCGGCGGATCGGCACCTACGAACTGTCCACCATGGACCACGCGGACTGTTGCACGCTGTTCATGCCGCGCAGCCCCGTCACGCACGCACGCGTTGCCGACGTACTGGCCGCCGAGGAAGCCCTCGACATCGACCGCATGATCGCTGACGCTCTCGAGAGCATGACTCACCGCGACTTCGCTCATCCCGCGTACCGGGCGCCGAGAGCGCGGAGCTGAGGTCGGCTTCTGACATTGCTCTGAAGTACTGAGCATCATGTGACTTCCGAGTAGAGGGCGGACCCCTCCGCATCGCCATCTACGAAGAGCGCGTCGAGGTTGAGAACCCGGGGCTCCGGACTCCTCATCGAGGTTGGCAGCGCCCCAAACGATCCCCAGCGCAAGTACGTGATCGCCGAGGATCGGGGTGAGTACCTGGCGCGCAGGGAGAGGGATCGCGCTCACTGGGGTCCAGGTGTGGTATCGTGGTGGTGAAACGAATTCGCTACTGTCTTCGGAGGTTGAGATGACCAAGATCAACATCTCGATGCCCGGCGAGCTGCTCGAGCGAATCGACGCCGAGGCCGAGGTTCTCGGCCTCACGCGCAGCGGACTCATCCAGGAAGCGTCTGCTCGCTATGTCGTGGCCTCAGAAAGGGATCGGGAGGCGGAGTTGCGCCGCCTGAAGGCCCATGCGGCCGCTCGGCGCATGAAGGCGCTCGGTCTTGAGATGGGAATGACGTCGCCGGACACCGTGGCGCTCGTCCACGAGGCGCGCTCCGCCGAGGAACACCGCCATGAGCGCTGATCTGCCGATCGTGGTCATCGATGCGAGCGTGGTCGTCAAGTGGTTTGTGACCGCCGACGAAGAGGGCGTCGCTGCAGCTGCGCGTCTACAGTATGAATTGGCCGAGGAGCAGGTGCGCCTGTTCGGCCCCTCGCTGCTCGCACATGAACTCATGAATGTGTTGCGCCGCCGACATCGCCCATCGCTGCTTGCAGACGCCATGGACGACTTCTTCGACAGCGGTGTCACCTTGTTCGCGCCGGATCGCACCTCGATGCGTGGCGCGGTGCGTCTAGCCACCGATTGCGGCGTGTCCACCTTCGACGCCGCGTATGGGGCCCTCGCGCTCGAGCTTGACTGCGAGTTGATCACCGCCGACGGGCACCTCGTGCGCGCACTTGAGGGCGTGGTCGCAACGAGGCTTCTCGGGGCGGCGGAATGACCCTCAACACCGTGCCCCTCCGCATACTCGCGATCGAGCCCTACTACGGTGGCTCACACCGCGCGGTGCTCGACGGTCTGGTGCAGCGCATCGACGCGGAATGGACGCTGCTCACCCTGCCGGCGCGCAAGTGGAAGTGGCGCATGCGCGGAGCGGCCATCAACTTCGCGACCCGATTGCGCGCCGAGTACGATGCGGCGGCCACCGGCAAGCCGCTCTACGGCGTCGTCTACGCCTCGACGTTCGTGAACCTTGCCGAGCTCTACGGGATGGCCGGTCCCGCGCTCGCGGGCGTGCCGAGCATCGTCTACTTCCATGAGAACCAGCTCGTCTACCCGAACCGCCATACGGCGGAATGGGACTACCAGTTCCCGCTCACCAACATCACGAGCGCGCTCGCGGCCACTGCGTGCGTCTTCAACTCCGCATACACACTGCGCAGCTTCGCCGAGGAGATCCCAGGATTCCTTAAGGCCTTTCCTGATCATCACCCGACAGGTGTCGCCGAGGCGATCGTGGCCAAGTCGAGTGTGATCGCGCCACCGTTCGATCCCGCGCCGTTCGATGAAGCGCTCGGAGCCGGAGGTGTCGCGAACGCGCTGCGGGCTGCGCATCCGAGGATCGTCTGGCCTCACCGCTGGGAGCACGACAAGGACCCCGAGACGTTCTTTGCGGCGGTCTCGGCGCTTGCTGCCGAAGGGCTCGAATTCGAGGTAGCCGTCGCGGGTCAGGCGTTCCGCGAGACCACCGATGCGATGCAGCTCGCCGCTGCCGCACTCGGCGACCGGCTCGTGCATGTGGGGGAGCCCGAGAGCCGTGAGGAGTATGCGGCACTGCTCGCCGGGAGTGACATCGCGGTGTCGACTGCGGTCAACGAGTTCTTCGGGCTGGCGATGATCGAAGCATGCTATGCGGGCTGTATGCCTGTCGTACCCGATCGGCTGGCGTACCCCGACGTGTACCCCCCGGAGTTCCGCTATCGCAGTGCGGATGAACTCGTCGCGCGGCTGCGGAGCCTGGTGCTCGACCGGCCCGCACCCGGCGTCGCGCGCGAACTTGCCGAGGCGTACACGTTCGAGCGGCTGGCCGGGGAGTACGCGGAGTTGCTCGGGGGCGCTTCGGGGCTCTAGGTGCATTCGAGTGGCGGTATACCCCTCGAGCTCATCGTGACCGAGGGCTCCAATACCACGGGTGGTGGTACGACGACCCGCTACGCCTACCAGGTCGACGCGGGCGGCTCGGTCATCGGCATCACCGATGAGAACGGTGACGAGGTCGCCAGATACGCCTACGACCCCTATGGAGTGCCCACAGCCACGTCAGGCACCGACCCGATGGCCGCGCGCAACCCGCTTCGATACCGCGGCTACTACTACGACACCGAGACAGGGATGTACTACCTGCCGGCCAGGTACTACGAGCCGAGGAGCGCGCGGTTCCTGAGTGTGGACCCGGCACCGCCGAAGGCTGGGGATCCGACGACGCTCAACGCCTACAGCTACTGCTTCGGGGATCCAGTGAATCGCTGGGATCCGACGGGCGCCGATAGTCCCAAGGACGGTCCATATGATGCCCCAGAATGGTACAACTCCGCTTTCACGGCGGCCGTGGACGCAGGGCTGCCTCCGGACGTCGCCGTGGGGATCGGCGAAGCGGCGGCATTGATAGCAAAGGCGATTCCCAAGATGATGCCTACGGCGCCACCCGGGTTTGCCGATCTCATCGGTCTATATGTCCACACCGCACTCTACCATCCATACTTGTGGGAGATGGGAGACGGTCTCATCGACACTGGAGGGACGGTGATATTCATTCCGACCAGAATACCCGGAGTTGGGCTTGGGGTAACGTGGGGAGAACTGGACAACGGCGATACTGGATGGCCGGTCGACAGGATGCGGTACTTAGGACTGGCGATCGGCAAGTTGGGCTCAGTGAGTGGATCGGTGATGGGGTCGACTGAGTGGGCGGAACGCGGGCAGCGCTACATCGAAGTGTCAGGAGCCCTCCCTACTGGCTCAGCTGGTGCGGTCGGCTTTCGTTCGTCGATCAAGGACAGCGACAAGCCGGATAGCGTAAGGGAGTGGCTGGGCATCAACGACACATATAGCGAAGTTGGCGTCGGCTCTCCGGGCTATCCACAACTCACGTGGTTCGGGGTGTACTGATGGAGTTCATTGAGTCGCTCTTCTTCCTGATTCTCGGCGTCGTTGGCGTAGTTCAGGCCGAAGAGAGCGTGCGCATCACCGAGGAGTACTTCACCTTCATGGAGCTACCGGAAAGAGACTCGGGGCCCGAGGGCAGGCGAAATGCAATCTGGTTCACTCGAATCATATTCGGGGTCCTCGCAATTGTCGGCGCTGTCGGAGTGATCCGTGCCTTGTTCTAGGACCATCGAGGCAATCCTCGGCGGCAGGCTCGATCGAGACCACGCACGCCTACGACGAGTTCGGACGTCTCGTGCGCTCCGCCTCTCCTTCGAGTGTGACCACCTACACCTGGGACCCCCTGGGCCACCTTTCCCAGGTGGCCGGTGAGGATCTCGACGCGACCTACGAGTACGGCATATCGGGGATGAGGGAGGCAAAGACCGTCGTCTCGGCTGAGGGTACGAGCACCACGAAGTCCGTGTGGGCCGGCATGCAGCTCGTGGCCGAACTCGATTCCGACGGCACGCGCTACGAGTACGTCTACGGAGGCGGCATCCCGCTCGAGCTCATCGTGACCGAGGGCTCCAATACCACGGGTGGTGGTACGACGACCCGCTACGCCTACCAGGTCGACGCGGGCGGCTCGGTCATCGGCATCACCGATGAGAACGGTGACGAGGTCGCCAGATACGCCTACGACCCCTATGGAGTGCCCACAGCCACGTCAGGCACCGACCCGATGGCCGCGCGCAACCCGCTTCGATACCGCGGCTACTACTACGACACCGAGACAGGGATGTACTACCTGCCGGCCAGGTACTATCAGCCGAGGAGCGCGCGGTTCCTGAGTGTGGACCCGGCACCGCCGAAGGCCGGAGATCCGACTTCACTGAACGCTCACAGCTACTGCCTGGGTGATCCCGTGAATCGGACAGACCCAACTGGTGCTGTGCTGGTGGAGTTCTATCGCGCTGACGAGCAGATGGCCCTTGGAGGTGGGGATCTTGAGCAGGGACGAGCCAAGGTGCAGGCGAGTCGTCAGGACTATAGCGGGATGGGTGGAGTGAAGTACCGGCCGCCAGCCAAACCAGCAGCGGTCTTGGCGTGGGAGGAGGAACTCCGAGCGTGGATGGCGGAAATGCCGCCGGACCATCTCGCTCGAGCGGAGGCTGGAATTGAGTTCGCGGGATGGGGATATTCATATGCGGGGAACGGTGAAGCGGCAGGTTGGGACGTTGATGCCCAAGTACACATGGCCTCGACTAGATGTCTCACATGTCACTGGTACGAAAACCCATACGGAGAGATGCCACACTACTATGGCTCTGTTAAGTTGGCCGGGCACGGCACGCGTCTGGTGAGCGTTGTCGGCATGGATCAAGCGGGAGGATCTGTGGAACTCGTGCCCCCGACCGCTATGAAGGCCGGCGACATCCCAATCTCGAAGTACTACCGCGGTAGACTGGCTTGGGTGACGGTGTACGTGAACGGTGAATCGATTCGGACGCGATGATGGGGGTTCGGGTGAATTCGAGCACGCGAGCGTTGTTGATTGCCACGCTGTTCGGCGCACTTTTGATGACGTCCTCGTGCGGCCGTCAGAGCCCTTCGGAATCAGCCGCATGGATTGATTGTGATGGGCGCCCATTGGTGTTGCCCTCTGATGGCACACAAACGTTGGTGGCTAGCGCCATGCTGCAAAGGAGCGCAAGTCGGGCCACCCTCGAGGTCCCAGATCGTCTCGGCGAGCTTCCCGTCTATCATGTGGTGGAAGTCGGCGGTGCGTGGGGCACCGTACCAGTCGATGCGAATCCACTCTCCGTTGTCTTGGATGTTTCTGGCAACAGGGCTCGGCTTGTCCGGGCCGAACCAGCCTCGGCGTCCTCACTGATTGCATCACCGCCGGCGCAGGTTCCGCTTGCGGCGGAGGTTGCAGTCTCGAGCCTGGACTCGTTGTACCTGCCGACTCCGCGACAGACATCGGACTCGCCCTGGATCGACCTGGAAGGAGGACAGGGAGAGTGCTCGGGTTGGATTGATGGCGGGATGAGCGCTCTTTGGGTTGGGGACGAAGATGTCGTTGCCTTCAGGGTGATCCTCGCGAGTCCCGACAGGTTGGGTGGCAGCAGCTGCACATCATTCGTTGTGCTCTTCTGTCAGGCCGACACGGAAGTCACTACACCCGAAGGCGTGACAACCGCCAGAGAACTGAACCTGGACGGTGCCTATGGCGATGGACTCGATGCGAAGGCATCCTTCCGCCAGATCGATGGCGTATGGTGGATCAGCGAGTTGACCGTCGGGGCGCCAGCCGAGGCACGGTGACGCGTCGCCGATGTGACGCTATGCGTCGTAGTCACGAGAGGCTCTAGGGGGAGACATGACGGCCGCATACGTGATTCAGATTCTTGTTGGCGTCGGCGGAGCCGTGACTCTCGTCGCATTCACATGGCGTGCGAGCCTCGTGGAATACGACCCCCGATTCCCCCGAATGCTACTTGCGGGGCTCGTGGCTGCTTGCGTACCCCTTTTCACATTGGTGGCGACGGACGTCTACGTGGCGGGAAGCAAGGCGACTCACTTCGCGGTGTCTACCCGCTACTTGGTCGGGTTCGCCGTGTTCCTTGTCGTCTTTGCACTTCTGCAGCTGCCCCGCTGCCGCATGAGGTCGGCACGCGGTTGGTCGGAAAGTGTGCCCCTCAAGCGACCGTAGCTGGCGTTGGGCGCCGTCGGATACCAGCATTCTCGCCGACGGCAGACTGTGATCGTCGTTTCCCGATTGGAGTTGGGCGCCTTAGTGGTCCATTGTGTCAAGAGCAACGCACGGCTGTTTTGGATGGATCCCATGATGCTGGAGTATGCTTGGTGACTGCCCTCAGTGGTGCGGAGATCGCCGCGACCCTAGGTTTGTTCTGGCTCGTCTGCGCACTCGTCGGCGTCTTCATTCGAGAACCGGACAGATACCTTCTGTGGGGGTCGTCCTCCACGGTAGTGATGACGCTCGGGATGCTGCTCCTTCCCTCGATTCGCACCCTGCCTGCTTTCATCACGACTGTGGTGTGTGCGGCATACACGTGGTCCATATGGATGGGTCGTGGGCGGCCCACAGAGTGAAGCGGTGTATGCCATTGTCTCAGGTGCTCCGTCGCCGCAGGCTTGTCCCATTGGTATCCGGACCCCGGCATCCCACATGTAGTGGACCACCACAACCGCTTGACTCACCGCCTTTGCGGGCATATCGTAACCAAATACTACTGTTTCAGTCAGGATTGGGTGCGATCGAAGCATGCGGCTCACAGCCAAGAGCGAATACGGGCTCCTCGCCATGATCTACCTGGCTTCCTCTTCCGAGGATGGCCCTGTTAGCGCTCGCGAGATCTCGGAGCAGCAGCAGATTCCTGCCAAGTTCCTCGAGCAGCTGTTCGTGGGGCTTCGAAAGGCGGGGCTCGTGAACGCGGTTCGCGGTGCCCGTGGCGGATTCGCGCTTGCCCGAACTCCCGACCAGATCAACGTCCTCGAGATCGTTGAGGCGCTCGAAGGGCCGCTCGTAGCCACCGTGTGCGAAGGCGATCGCGGCCAGACCTGTGGTCGGGGCGGCGCGTGCGCGGCATCCGCTGTGTGGAATCGCGCCACGAGCGCTCTGAGGGAGGTCTTCGAGTCGGCCACGCTTGCCGAGCTCGTGACCGCGCAGGACGCAATCGACTCGCTTCACGCAGGATAGACCGGAAGGACACGACCATGGACACCCCCCGCCGAATCTACTTCGACTACGCAGCGACCACACCGGTCGACCAGCGCGTGCTCGACGTGATGCTTCCGTACTTCACGGAAGGCTATGGCAACCCCAACTCCTTGTACGCCCTCGGCCGTGATGCATATCGCGCGCTGGAGGCCGCTCGTGAGAGCTTCGCGGCCAACATCGGCGCGACGCACCCCAACGAGATCGTGTTCACCGGATGCGGTACCGAGGCGGACAACGACGCGCTCCTCGGCATCACGGCACGCAAGTCGCCTCAGGGCGGACACGTGATCGTCTCGAAGTTCGAGCACCACGCCATCCTCGAGCCGGCGCACCTGCTCGAGAAGCGCGGGTACGAGGTCACCTACCTTGCTCCGCGCGAGGACGGGATCATCCACGTCGAGGATCTCGCCGCGGCGCTTCACGACGACACGGTGCTCGTCTCGATCATGCACGGCAACAACGAGATCGGCACCATCCAGCCGATCAAGGAGCTTGCTGCCGCGGCCCACGAGCGCGGAGCGCTCTTTCACACCGACGCGGCGCAGACGCTCGGCAAGATCCCGTTCGATGTCGAGGAGCTGGGTGTGGATGCGGCGTCGTTCTCCGGACACAAGATCTACGGGCCCAAGGGTGTCGGGGCGCTGTACCTCAAGCGCGGCACCCCGTTCGAGCCGCAGTTGCTCGGCGGAGGGCAGGAGTCCAAGAAGCGCTCGGGCACCCAGAACGTGCCCGGGGTCGTGGGCTTCGCCAAGGCTCTCGAGATCATGCTTGAGGACCAGGCCGAGGAAGGGCCGCGCCTTGCGGCGCTTCGCGAGAAGCTCACGAGCGGTGTGATAGCGCGTCTCGAGAACACCGAGCAGTCCACCGACGTCGATCCGGCGTACCGGATGCCCAACATCGCCTCACTGCTCATCAAGGGTGTCGAGGGCGAAGCGATGCTCCTGCAGCTCGACAACCAGGGCATCGCGGTCTCGACCGGCTCCGCGTGCTCGTCGGGTTCGCTCGAGCCGAGCCACGTGCTGCTCTCGATCGGTTGTCCGCCCGAGATCGCCCACGGTTCGCTGCGCGTCTCGATGGGGAGGTTCACCACCGAGGAGGACGTCGACTACTTCCTCGAGGTCCTGCCGCCGATCGTCGAGCGGCTCCGCTCGATGTCACCGGTGTACGCGAAGATGTTCGGTTCCTCGGCGAAGTAGGTAGCAGGGAAACGTCCGACCCCGATGGATTTCGCGGCCCCGGCCGCAGGACGGAACGGAGAGAGCGGTGCTCTACAGCGACAAGGTCATGGACCATTTCAACAACCCGCGCAACGTGGGCGTCATCGAGGACGCCGACGGGGTCGGCGAGGTCGGCAACCCGGTATGCGGCGACATCATGAAGATCACCCTCAAGATCGACGACGACAAGATCGAGGACATCAAGTTCCAGACCCTCGGTTGCGGCGCCGCGATCGCCACGAGCTCGATCGTCACGGAGATGGCGCGCGGCATGTCGCTCGAAGAGGCCGTCGCGATCACCAAGAAGCAGGTCGCCGATGAGCTCGGCGGACTGCCGCCCGCAAAGATGCACTGCAGCGTGCTCGCTACCGACGGCCTCAAGGTCGCGGTCGACGACTACCTCGTCAAGCACGGGCGGGAGCCGATCGCCGGCGAGGTCAAGTCGGCCGACCCGAACTTCGATCCGCATGCCGACGAGGACGACCACGACCACGACGAGGCCTGCGAACTGTGACGGCCGCCGCCCGCGTGTTCGTGGGCATGAGCGGGGGAGTGGACTCCTCCGTAGCGGCCGCGTTGCTCCTTGAGGCGGGTTACGAGGTCACCGGCATCACCATGCAGCTGCTTCCGGCGGGTGAGGCCGAGGGCGAGTGCTGCGGCACGGACGCCGTGCGCTCCGCGCGTCGCGTGTGCGACGCGCTGGGGATCGCCCACTACACCTGGGACTTCCGCGAGGTCTTCGAGCGCGAGGTCGTCACACCCTTCGCGCAGGAGTACGCGGCAGGCCGGACACCCAACCCCTGCGCCCGCTGCAACGACCGCGTGAAGTTCGGCGACCTGCTCGCGCGTTCGCTCGCCGCAGGCGCGGACATGGTCGCGACGGGCCACTACGCGCGAATCGTGCGCGACGAGAGCAGCGCGCCGTGGCTCGCCACCGGCGTCGACGAGACCAAGGACCAGTCGTACTTCCTGTATGCGCTCTCGCCGGAAGTCCTCGATCGCACCCTGTTCCCGCTCGGTGAGCTCACCAAGCGTGAGGTCCGCGATATCGCCGCACGCCTCGGTCTTCCGAGCGCGGAGCGTTCCGAGAGCCAGGAGACCTGCTTCGCGCCCGCCGGGGAGCATGTCGCGGTGGTCGCCGCCCGGTGTCCCCAGGCCGTCGTCCCCGGCGAGATCGTCGATGCCGGGGGCACGGTCCTCGGCAGGCATCGGGGTCTGGCGTACTACACCGTCGGCCAGCGCAAGGGCCTCGGGATCGCGGCCGCCGAGCCGCTCTATGTGGTCGCACTCGACGCGCCCGCCAACCGCGTGGTGGTCGGCGGCATCGGCGCGCTGCAGGCGCGGCGCGTGGAGGCGTCCGCGACGCTGTGGCGAGCCGGCGAAGGCGAGCGACGTGTCGAGGCCATGACCCGCTATCGCATGCACCGTGCGCCTGCGGTCGCCCGGTACGCCGACGGGCGCCTCGAAGTGCTGTTCGATGAGCCGCTTTCCGGCGTCGCACCGGGGCAGTCTGTCGTATGCTACGAACACGACCGGGTGCTTGGGGGAGGGACCATCGAGTGCGCAAGCTGATCGACTGCCACGTGCACACAGGCTTCTGCAACCACGCCAAGGGCGAGCCGCGCGCCTATGTCGAGGCCGCGCGTGACGCCGGGGTCGCGGCGATGGTGTTCACCGAGCACGCCCCGTTGCCCGACGCGTTCGACCCCGACCGGCACCTGTCCATCTGCGACGCCGACCTCGAGACCTACTGCACGGTCGTCCGTTCACTCGCCGAGGAGCATGCGGGCACCGGCGTCGAGATCGGCGTCGGCCTCGAGGTCGACTGGCTCTCTGACGATCCCGTATACGCGGCAGCTTCGATCGCGCGCGGACGGTCAGCAGGCGCCGAGATCTTCCTCGGCTCGGTGCACTTCCTGGGGACCTGGGCGTTCGACGATCCCAACGACCTGAGCGGCTGGGACGCGCGGCGGGTCGATGACGTCTGGGCTGAGTACATCGCGATCTGGTGCGAGGCCGCGGCGAGCGGTCTGTTCGATGTGATGGCGCATCCGGACCTGCCCAAGAAGTTCGGGCACAGGCCTGCGATCCATCCGCTCGAAGCCTACGGGGCGATGGCGAAGGCCGCCCTGGCAGGCGATGCCGCCATCGAGGTGAGCACGGCGGGGCTGCGAAAGCCCGTCGCCGAGCTGTATCCGGGCCACGAGCTCCTGAGCGTCTTCTCCGCCGCCGGGGTCCCGGCGACCGTGGGATCCGACGCCCATGCCCCAGCCGAGGTCGGCATCGACATACCGACGGCGTATGACGCGCTGCTCAGAGCGGGTTACGCCCGTGTCGCGATCCCGCAGCCCGATCACGAGAGGCGGTACCTGGAACTATGAGTGAGCGCACCGGCGTGAAGGTGGCCGACATCGTGACGGCTCTGGACGCGGCGTTCCCGTTCCAGTGGGCCGAGCCCTGGGACAACTGCGGGCTGGCCGTCGGCGATCCCGATGCGCAGGTGACCGGCGTGCTCGTATCGCTCGACCCGACGCGCGAGGCGATCGGGCGCGCGGCGGATTCGGGTCGCAACGTGCTCGTCACGCACCATCCCGTCTTTCTGGATGCCGCCGGCGCGTTCGGCCCGAGAAGCGCGGCGTCGCTCGCCCTCGCGCGCGGTGTCGCGCTGATCGCCTGCCACACCAACCTCGACCGCGCCCCGGCCGGCGCCGACTCTCTGCCTGCCGCCATCGGACTCGGGCAGGGCGCGCCACTCGAGCGCTCACTGCAGACGATGGCGTTGGTGACCGTCTACGTGCCGCCCGAGGCCGCCGAGCGCGTCCGCGCGGCGATGACCGACGCCGGTGCGGGACGTATCGGACTGTACGGCGGTTGCTCGTACTCCTCGGCGGGTGAAGGGCGCTTCGAGCCGCTGCCGGGGGCATCTCCCGTGGCCGCCGGCGGCTTCGATCCGGGTGCGGGTTTCGCCACCGAGGTCCCCGAGGAGCGCATCGAGGTCGTCTGCCCACCCGATCGCGGTGCGAGCGTCGCCAGCGCCGCCATCGAGGCACATCCCTACGAGGAGCCGCTCGTGGTCGTGAGTGAGATCCGCGTCGCCCGGGGCGCCGCACGCCTGGGGCGCCTGTGCGAGCTGCCCGAGACCGTGGAGCTCTCCGTGCTCGCCGCGATGGTCGCCGGTCGGCTGGGGTGCACGCCTCGGGTCTGGGGAGACGCGGAGCGCTCGGTGTCCCGCGTCGCGACAGCGACAGGCTCAGGCGGATCGCTCATCGCCGATGCGCTGGCAGCCCGAGCCGACGTCCTGGTGGCCGGGGAAGTGCGCTATCATGACGCCCTGGCGGCGGTGGAGGCCGGACTGGCCGTCATCGAGGCCGGACACGATGTCACCGAATGGCCGCTGGTGCCGGTCCTTTCCTCGGCAGTAGAGAACATCGCGGGCCTCGGCTCGCTCGTGGTCGCGGACGACCCGTCGCGCGGCTGGTGGACCCCCTAGGAGGCACGATGGAGCGCACGCAGGCGCTGCTCGAACTGCAGGACGTCGATCTGGAGATCCTTCGCACGGAGAAGCGTCTCGACGAGATGCCCGAGAAGCGCTCGATCCTCGAGACGCGCAAGAAGACGCGCGAGGTCACCGAGTTGCGCGCCAAGGCCGAGGTGCTCGTCTCCCGGCTCGGTCAGGCCGTCTCCAAGCACGAGGACGAGTGTTCGATGCTCGATACCAAGATCGCCGAGGAGCAGGCCAAGCTCATGTCCGGCGACGTGACCAATCCCAAGGAAGTCGTCCATATCACGCGCGAGATGGACGCGCTGAAGCGCCGCAAGGACAAGCTCGAGATGGAAGAGATCGATCTCATGGAGCGTGTCGAGAAGGCCAGGGGCCAAGTCGAGAAGGTCGATGCGGCACTCGGGCAGCTTGCTGCCAAGGAGAGCGCGCTCACGGATCAGTTCAAGTCCAAGGGCTCGGAGATGATGGCCGAGATCGAGGCGCTCAAGAAGCGCCGCGACCAGCTGGTTGGCATCGTCGATGCCAAGACCCTCGAGACCTACGAGTCGTTGCGGGCGAGCAAGTCCGGAGTGGGTGTGGGCAGGCTCGACGGCGCGATGTGTACGGCATGCCGTATGGACCTGCCCGCCGAGCGGGTCGCCGCGCTCAAGTCGGGGCCGGACATCGCGACGTGCCCCCAGTGTCGTCGACTGATCGTCGTGGTGCCTGTTGGGGACGGGGAGTAGTCGGTGGAGGCCGTCCTTCGCACCGACGGCGGCTCGCGCGGCAACCCGGGCCCGGCGGGCTGCGGGTTCGCGCTCGAGACACCCTCAGGCGGGCACATCTCGTCGGGCGGGCGGTTCCTGGGTGTCGTGACGAACAACGTCGCAGAGTATGAGGCCCTGCTGTGGGGTCTCGAGGTCGCGGCGCGTAAGGGCGTCACACATCTGACCGTGTACGCTGACAGTGAACTGCTCGTGCGCCAGATCAACGGCGTGTACAAGGTCAAGCATCCGAACATGAAGCCGCTCTACGCACGCGCCTGCGAGCTCATGCGCGCGTTCGCGCGCGTGGACGTCCGGCATGTGCGTCGCGAGGAGAACAAGGAGGCCGACATGCTCGCGAATGCGGCCATGGACGCGCGTGACCATGTGGGCGATGCCCCGCTTCCCGGTGAGTCCGGACAAGGAAGCCTCTTCTAGGGAATACTCTCCGCGTCCGTTGATTCGCGAACGGACAGGCCGAGCGGGATCTCGAGTCAGGGGGAGCGCGTGATCGTACTGACGCTCATCCAGAACGTCGCGCTTCTGGTCGCGCTCTCCGTGATCCTCATCCGCATCACCAGGCGTCTCGGTCGTCGCAGCATCCCCACCATGATCCTCTCGGGGCTGCTGTTCGGTCTTGTGGCCGTGGTCGGGATGATGACCCCGCTCCGCATAGTCCCCGGTGTCATATTCGACGCGCGCTCGGTCGTTCTGGCTGTCGCCGGCTTCACCGGGGGCCCGGTGGTCGCGGCGATCGCAGCCGCCATCGCCGCGGCCTACCGTCTCGCTCTCGGGGGCGGCGGTGCGTGGGTGGGTGTTGCGGTGGTGGTCGAATCATCGCTTCTGGGCGTTGCGATGTACTACCTGAGGCGGCGCTTCGATTGGGTCTCCCGCTTTGGCGTGCTGCTCGTGTTCGGCCTGGTGGTGCACATCGCGATGCTGACCTCCCAGTTGATGCTCCCTGGTGGTGTCGGTCCGACGGTGGTGCGCCAGATCGGGCCGTCGGTGATCGTGTTCTTCTCGCTCGCGACGGCCCTCGTATGCCTGCTGCTTCTGGATCAGGAGCGCAGTGAGACGGCCGCCGAGGAGCTCCGATCGAGCGAGCGGCGGTATCGCCTGTTGGCAGAGAACACGGCCGATGTCATCTGGGAGGTCGATCTCGAGTTGCGCGGGGTCTACGCCAACCAGGCGTTCGAGAGGATCCTCGGCTACTCACCCGAGGAGTTCGTCGGGCTCCCCATCTCCGTGTACTGCACCAAGGAGTCTCTCGAGGTGCTCATGGCGGCCGGCGCCGAGGCCATCACGCAGTTGCCTGAACGGTATCCGCGGACACTGGAGGCGGTCTACATCACCCGGACGGGGGATGTCGTCGACGTAGAGATCGTCGCAACGGTGATAGTCGGTGCTGATGACATCCCCACCGGCTTCCAGGGCGTCACGCGCGATGTGAGCGCCCGCAAGGCCGAAGAGCGCGCGGTCCACGAGCGCAAAGCGCTGCTCGAGCGGTTGGTCGAGGAGCGCACCGCGGGCCTGCAGGCCGTCAACGAGGAGCTCCAGCAGACGGCGGCGGAACTGGAGCGGACCAACGAGGCGCTGCGCGAGGCCAGCGAAGCGAAGACGCAGTTCCTGCGTGCGATGAGTCACGAACTGCGGACGCCGCTCAACTCCATCATCGGCTTCTCCGAGATCCTCCAGTCGGGTCTCGCCGGTGAGGTGAACGAGGAGCAGGAGCGGCAGGCACGGATGATCAACCATGCCGGGCGGCACCTCCTCGCGATCATCAACGACATCCTGGACCTCGCGAGGATCGAGGCTCACCAGGTCAGGCTCGAGATCGAGGAGTTCGACGGCAATCTCCTTGCCGCGGAGGTCCTTGAGAGCATGGCCGCCCAGGCGGACGAGAAGGGTCTGCATCTTGGGTTGAAGCTGGGAAGGTCGCCGGTGCTCATCCGCTCCGATCCCCGCAAGGTCCGGCAGGTACTTCTGAACCTGCTCAGCAACGCAGTCAAGTTCACATCCGAAGGCTCTGTCGAAGTCCTGGTGAGCGGGCCGGATCACGGAGTGGTCTCGTTCGGCGTCAGAGATACGGGGCGGGGTGTGCCCGAGGAGCTTCGTGAACGCGTGTTCAGTGAGTACATCCAGGCCGAGGGGCCCCATGAGGAGGGAACCGGCCTCGGGCTTGCCATATCCCGCTCCCTGGCGGGTATCCTAGGCGGGATGCTCACGCTGGAGTCGGTCGTCGGCGAGGGCTCCACGTTCACGCTGTCGCTGCCGATCGACGCCGACCCGGACACAGGGGACTCTGATGTATGAACTGACCGTCAAGGACCATTTCGACGCCGCGCATGCCCTGAGAGGCTATCCGGGCGAGTGTCGCAACCTGCACGGGCATACCTGGGACGTCGAGGTGACCGTCGCGGGTGAGGCGCTCGATGAGATCGAGATAGTCTACGACTTCAAGCGGCTGAAGGCCGACCTCGCATCCGTGCTGGAGCGGTTCGATCACGCATACCTCAACGACGTCGATCCGTTCGATACGATGAGCCCGACCGCCGAGAACCTGGCGCGCGTAGTGTTCGAGGAACTGGAGATCGTGGTCGGCGAGGCGGTTCGCGTCAAGGAAGTCGCGGTGTGGGAGTCGCCCATAGCGAAGTTGGTATACCGCCGCTAGCGCTGATCGCGCGAAGAGGTCCCGAAGCCCGGGCGGGGAGCCGCATCAGTGGCCCGGAACACAAAGGTGCCCCGAGAAACCTCGCCAGCGTTGTCCGTACTCCACAGTTTCCCGTTTCACACCTTCGGCCGACCGTTCCGGAGAACCAACTCGCGCTGTGTCCACCATCCAGGCCCACCGTCGGCAGCTACTGGTACGCTGCTTTTCTTGACTCGCCAGGTCCGACTTCTCGGGGCACGACTCACGTTATACCTACCGGAAAAGGTGGTCAATACGCAATTCGCGAATTGTCCAGATTGGTGATGAACGGTAGCAGGGGGAGTATGAACGGACAATCGGGACGACTGAACGGAACATCGCCGCGATGCCTCCCGGAACCGCGTGAAGCGACGGGAATCGGAGTCGCATCTACTCCGTGATTGGATTAGAATCTACTAAGCAAATCCACACGCATCGGCTCGGTCGGCTGCGTCTGGCCGGGAGTCGATCGGACCGTTCGAGAGGCGATCGGTATGGCCACGGCAACCCTCGAAGAGTACCTCGAGACCATCTACAAGCTCTCGGAGAAGGGTCCCGTCAGGCCCACGCCGATCGCCGAGGCCCTCGGCGTCTCCGGACCCACGGTGACCGTGACCCTCAAGCGCCTTGAGGCCGCGGGCTACGTCGGACGGGACGATGGCGACGTCGTTCTCACGGATGCCGGCCGCATCCTCGCGCTCGACATCGTGCGCCGTCATCGCATCTCCGAGCGCTTCCTGGTCGACGTGCTCGGGCTTCCCTGGGACGAGGCGCATGAGGACGCGTGTCGGCTCGAGCATGCGCTGTCTCCGCGGGTCCTTGAGGCCCTTGAGGTGTTCCTGGAGAATCCGGAAGTCTGCCCCCACGGTCACCCGATACCGACCGCTGCGGGCCACATCGCCGAAGTCGAGGGCGCGCCGTTGTGCGACTTCGATGCAGGAGCCCACGTGAAGATCGTCCAGGTCTCAGAGGACGACGATGCGATGCTCTCATACCTCGGCTCCATGGGCATGTTCCCCGGCACGCGCGTCCGGGTCTGCGAGGTCGCTCCCTTCAACGGACCGCTCATGGTCGACGTGGGCGGGTCGACCTACGCCATAGGCAGGGAGGTCGCCGACCGTATCCTCGTCACGTCCGGCGAGCCTGAGAAGGGCTGAGCGTGTCGGCACTTCATGAGAGGCAGCCTGCCGTTCCTCGGCGTGTGACGGAACTCTTCAGGGACGGACGTCCGGAGTGTGTGATCGCGCTCGTGGGCAACCCGAACGTGGGGAAGTCCACGATCTTCAACCATGTGACCGGCTCCGAGGTCGTGACAGCCCACTACCCGGGCAAGAGCCCCGACGTCAACGTGGCCGAGACGCTGATCGAGGGCCGGACCGTCACGATCGTCGACATTCCCGGGACCTACGGGCTTGGCGGCAACGCCGAGGAGCCGTGGGTCGCGCGGCGTGCACTGCTCGACGTGAGTCCCGACGCCGTGGCGGTCGTGCTCGACGCGACGAACCTCTCCCGCAACCTCGCGCTCGCACTCGAGATCATCGACCTGGGGATGCCGGTCGTGTTGGGGCTGAACCTCACCGACGAGGCCACCCGCGCCGGACTCGTGGTGGACGATGCCGCCTTGGCGCGGGCCACGGGATACCCCGTCGTCCCGACGGTCGCGGTCGACGGCATGGGGGTGGCCGAGCTCATGGGGGCGGCACTTGCCGCCACGAACAGGCGCCGCGCAGACGCCAGGCTCGCATACGCCGACACGTTCGAGCGTTCCCTGCGCCCGTTGGTGGAGACCGTGCAGGCGACAGGGGCCCAGGTGTTCGGCCTGCCGCCGCGGGCGCTCGCACTGCAGTTGGTCGAGGCGCACGACGACGTGCGCGATGCCCTGGTCTCCTTAGGGCATCAGGGGCTGCTCCGCGTTGCCGAGGAGGCCCGTCGCGGCATCGCCGGGATCGCGGGTGAGCCGGCGGTCACCGCGCTGGCGCGTGAGCGGCACACCGCGGCCCGCGATATCGCGGATGCGGTGCTCACGATCTCCAAGGACCGGCAGCAGCGCTTCTCCGACCGCTTGCGCGTCGCTTCGACCCGCGCCTCGACAGGCGTCCCACTGCTCGTGCTGATGCTCGCGACGCTCTTCGCGGTGCTGTTCTTCGTGGGTGAGCTCCTCGCATCGCTCGTGTCGCTGGTCTGGACCGCGGCCTTCTCTCCGGTCATACAGGCTGCCGTGCACGCGGTCGCCGGTCAGGGCGCGGTGGCGCGGACCCTTCTGTGGGGTCTGGACGCGGGCCTTGAGGCGTCACTTGCGATCGGCATCCCGTACATCCTGACCTTCTACTTCCTGCTTGCGCTGCTCGAGGACTCGGGGTATCTCAGCGCGGTCGCGTTCCTCTCGGACCAGCTGATGCACCGCTTCGGCCTTCACGGCCGGGCGGTGATCCCGCTTGTCGCAGGTGCGGGCTGCTCGGTCCCGGCGGTGCTCGCCGTGCGCGTCCTGCCTTCCGATCGCGAGCGTTTCGTCGCTGCGACACTGGTCTCAATGGTGCCATGCAGCGCACGGACCGCGGTCGTGCTCGGGGCGGTGGGGGCGTATGTCGGCTGGGCGCCGGCGGTCGGGGTGTTCGTGGTCACCGCGCTGGTCACGGCCGGGGTGGGGGTCGTGATGAACAAGGTGCTGCCGGGCCGGAACCAGGGCATGGTCATGGAGATGTTCCCGTTTCGCCGGCCTCGGGCGTCGGTCGTCGCGCGCAAGGCGTTCGGGCAGTTCAAGGAGTTCCTGTTCGTGGCCACACCGCTCGTGGTGGCGGGAAGCATCGTGTTGGGCGGTCTATACGAGGCGGGCTGGATATCGGCCCTCTCGGCCCCGATGGAGCCGGTCGTCGTGGGGCTCCTCGGCCTGCCCGCCTTTGCGGGGCTCACGCTGCTGTTCGGACTGTTGCGCAAGGAGTTCGCGCTACAACTGCTGCTCACGCTGGCCATCGCCACCACCGGCGCGACCGCCGCGACCGGGCTTTCCGACCTCATGACCCCCACTGCGATCTTCGTGTACGCGCTCGTGAACACGCTCGCAATGCCGTGTGTGTCGACTATCGCGGTCCTCGGGCGTACGCTCGGCTGGAAGAGGGCCTCTGTTGTGATGGCCATCACGGTCTCGACCGCCATCGTCGTGGGAGCCTGCTTCGCGAGGCTTCTGCCTTTGGTTTCGGGGCTCAGCGGATAGGGACGGGATAGCGCTTGCGCAGACTGGGCATAGTCGAGCGTTTCGCACTCTGGAGCCTCGCCATCATGGCGGGTTTCGCACTCGTGCTCGGGCTGCTCATCACCTCTCGGATCGAGCGGATCTACATCGAGGGCACCGTCAGGACCGCCCAGGCGATCGCGGCGGCCGATCTCGCGACCGAGTTCGCGGCAGTGGATGCGCTTGACGGCCTGAGCAAGAGCGACCGCGAGCAGTTCGACTCGATCGTCAGCCACGACCTGCAGCTCGTGGGGGTCTTCGCCGTCAAGCTCTGGAACGCCGACGGCGTCCTCGTGTACTCCACCGACGAGTCGGATCGCATCGGCAGGTCGTTCATCGACGACCCCGAGGTCGCCGGGGCGCTCACGGGACAGACCACCGTCGAGGTCGTGCGTGATGCCGACGAGGAGAACGTCAACCAGTTCGCGCGCGTCGGTCAGTTCATCGAGGTCTACGCGCCGGTCAGGCATCCGGAGTCGGGGGACATCGTCGGCATCTTCGAGGTCTACCAGTCCTACGCGCCCGTGGCCGCCGAGATCCGTGACACCAACATCATCGTGTGGGCGGCCATCATGGTCGGCACTCTGCTCGCGTACCTCATCCAGGTCGGCATGGTCAGAAGCCTCGCGGATCGCCTGCGGGCGTCCGAGGCCCAGGTGGGCAACATCAACGAGCGCCTCGAGCACTCACTTCAGGACCTCGAGGACTACTCGCTCGGCACGCTCCAGGCGCTTGTGAGTGCGGTCGACGCCAAGGACAGCTACACCGCGAGCCACTCCCTGAGCGTCACCGACTACGCGGTGGCCATCGGCCGGCATCTCAAACTCTCGGCTGCCGAACTTGCCGACCTCGAGCGGGCCGCGCTGCTGCATGACGTCGGCAAGATCGGTATCCCTGAGTCGGTGCTGCTCAAGCCGGCCCGACTGACCGCCGAGGAGTTCGAGCACGTCAAGCAGCACAGCGAGTCGGGCGCGCAGATCATCGAGTCCATCCCGTTCCTGCGCACGCTCGTGCCTGTCGTGCGGCACCACCACGAGCACTGGGACGGCGGTGGCTATCCCGCCGGGCTTGCGGGGGAGCGCATCCCGCGTCTGGCGCGTATCCTCACGGTCGCCGATGCGTTCGACGCGATGACGTCGGACAGGCCCTATCGGCCCGGCATGCGCATCGCCGCCGCCCGTCAGGAGCTCTCGCGTTTCCGGGGCATCCAGTTCGACCCCGAGGTCGTCGATGCTCTGCTCGAGGCCCTTGATGCCGAGGAGATCATCGTCGCGTTGTGGCACCACGGTGTCCGTTCCGAGACGGTGCATTCGCAGAGCGCCTAGCCGCCCGGTCCCGGGCGCGGGCCTACTGAGCGCATCGGTCCGACCCGGGCGCCACTCCATCCGTCTCATCCCGTTCGATGTCAGAGCCGTCTTGTATACCGAACATACGTTCGATATACTGGAGTGGCCGCGGACATCGACGTTCGCGGCGTCGCCATCTAGAGCCCGGAGGCCCCCTTCCGATGGGACGGAACACCGCGATCAAGCACTACGACCCGACTCCCGAGGGTCAGCCTATGGACCTGTTCTCATCCAGGGAGGGACGCCTGCCGGTCATCGTCGAGTTGCTCAAGAGTCCGTGGCTCTTTCGGGCCTCGGACCTCATACACGCCGAGGACGCAGGCATAGGTAAACGGCGCGAGGAGACCGTGGCGGTCGCATGGGACGAGCGTCGGAGATGTCCGGCCGCCTTCGAGTGGAACGGGCGCATCTATCGGGTCGAGGCCGTCGTCCAGGTCTGGGCGGTCGAGCGGGCCTGGTGGGATCCGCGCAAGCGGGTGAGCCGCAGGATGTGGCGGGTCCTTGCCCGCGGCGGAACCTACGATCTTGCCTACGATCGCCTCACCACGACATGGCGCCTCATCGGGCTCGCGGACTAGAGGTGATCGTATGCCTCAGGAGTTCGTCCACCTTCACGTCCATTCGAGGTTCAGCTTCGGCGACGGCGCATGTGATCTCGACGAACTGATCGACCGTGCGCTCGAACTGCAGATGCCCGCGGTCGCACTTACGGACCACCAGGGGCTCTACGGCGCCATGCGCTTCGTCCGCAAGGCGACGGCGGCCGGCATCAAGCCGATCGTCGGTGCGGAGATCGTTCTGGAGGCCGCAGGGATACCCGGGGCCGAGGGCGACCTGCCACCCGAGGAGCGTTTGCACCTTCCCGCGAGTGTCGGCTTCGGGCGGGCATCGGGTCGCGGCTGGCACCTGACAGTGCTCGTGCGCGATATCGTCGGCTATCGCAATCTCTGCCGTCTGCTCTCGCATGCCCACGTTCGCTCGGGAGACGGCCCGAGCGTCGTGACGCTTCGGGACCTCGCGCGCTGCAGCGAGGGACTCATCGGAGTCTCCGGGTGCCGGAACGGCGAGGTCGGCGCCGCGGTGCTTGCCGGCGATCTCGCGCGGGCGCGGGCCGCCGCCGAGCGTTTGCGCTCGTGTTTCTCCGAGGGTGATTTCTACGTCGAGCTCACGCACTCCCTCACGCCCGATGCACCGCGCTATATCGCCACGCTCGTCTCGCTCGCGGACTCTCTCGGTCTGCCGATCGTGGCCACGAACAACGTGCATTACGTGCGACCGTCGGGATTCCGGCTTCATGATGTGCTCTCATCGGCGGGTGCGCGTATGGAGCTGCCGGGGCCCTACGAGCGTCCCAACGCGGAGTTGTGGTTCAAGCCCGCCGCCGAGATGCGAGCACTGTTCCCGGGGCTCGAACGCGCATGCGATGCGACGCTCGAGATCGCGGAGCGCTGCGAGCTCGATCTGGGGCTCGGGCAGTTCCACTTCCCGGCGGCGGATCTGCCGGCAGGGGAGACCGCGTACTCGGCGCTCACGAAACTCGCGTGGCGCGGTGTCGAGGACCGCTACCGCCCGCTCACGCCCGAGGCGATCCAGCGCCTCCAACACGAGCTCGCCATCATCGGCGATCTCGGGTTCCCCGAGTACTTCCTCGTGGTGCGCGAGATCGTACAGTTCGCGCGCTCCAAGGGCATCCGTTACTCGGGGCGGGGAAGCGCCGGCGACAGCATCGTCACCTATGCGCTCGGCATCACCGATGCGGACCCCATCCGTCACGACCTGCTCTTCGAGCGCTTCCTGAACCCGGCGCGGCGCCAGATGCCCGACATCGACGTGGACTTCGATTCCGCCCGTCGCGACGAGGTCATCGAGTTCATCTATCGCCGGTTCGGCTCCGAACACGTCGCGATGGTCGCGACCGTGAACACCATGACCGCGCGCAGCGCCGTGCGCTACGTCGCCCGAGCGCTCGGCTATCCGATCGCGACCGTCAATGCGCTCTCGCGTCATCTGCCCTGGGTCGGCTCACGTCGCATCCGCGAGGTGCTCGAGACCTACCCGGAATGCCGCGACCACCCCTTGCGCGACTCGCGCCACGACCTGCTCCTCGAACTTGCCGAGGAACTCGACGCGTGTCCCATGCATCTGGGCACGCATCTGGGCGGCTTCATCATCACGCGTGAGCCGATCGACACTTGGATGCCGCTGCAGTGGGCCGCCAAGGGCGTGGTCGTCTCCCAGTACGACAAGGACGACATCGAGATGCTCGGGCTCGTGAAGATGGACATCCTGGGGCTGCGCATCCACTCGGCGATCAGCGACTCGGTCGCGATGGTGCGGGAGCGGCTCGGTGAGGCCGCGGTGCCCGAGCCGTTCGAGCTGCCGCCCGACGACCCCAAGGTCTACGAGATGCTCGCCCGCGCCGATACCGTCGGGATGTTCCAGCTCGAGAGCAGCGGCCAGCGCAACCTCTCGCAGCGCCTGCGCGCATCCACGTTCGAGGACATCATCGCCCAGATATCGCTGTTCCGTCCCGGCCCCCTTGAGGCCGAGATGATCACGCCCTTCATCCGCCGACGGCACGGCATCGAGCCGGTCATCGTGCCGCACCCGGGCATGGAACGCCCGCTCCACGACTCCTACGGCGTCATCGTGTATCAGGAGCAGGTGCTGCTCGTGGCCCAGGCGGTCGCCGGCTTCGACCTGGCCGAGGGCGACACGCTCCGTCGTGCGATGACCAAGGGCCGGTCCCGCGAGGAGATGGCACGCATCAAGGCGCACTTCGTGGAGCGTGCGCTTGGCCGAGGAGTCTCCCTGGAGGTGGCCGAGGAGGTCTTTCGTCAGCTCGAGGGTTTCGCCGCCTACGGCTTCAACAAGGCGCATGCGGCGTGCTTCGCAGTCGTCTCCTATGCGAGCGCCTGGCTCAAGACCTACTACCCGGCCGAGTTCGCCGCCGCGATCATGAACAACGAGCCCATGGGCTTCTACTCGCCGCGCCATGTACTGAACGACGCGCGGGCGCACGGGATCGAGATCCTGCCGCCGCACGTGAACGAGTCGGGGCCGCTGTATGGCGTCGAGCGCGACGGCAGGGCGATCCGTGTGGGGCTGCGGGACGTCCACGAGATGAACAAGCGGCTGCTCGCCGCGATCGTGGACGAACGCGCGGTACGCCCGTTCCGCGACCTCGCGGACTTCCTGCGTCGGACACGGGCCGAGGTCCCGGGAGCCGAGTCCCTCATCCGCATCGGCGCGCTCGACGGGCTCGGCGTCACCGAGGCCGGGCGCCCCCCCACACGTGACGAGATGCTCGCGCTGTTGCCCGAACTCAAGGCCGTGCTCGCTCGTGAGGGGAGCGCTGGTGACGACGTGCTCTGCCTCGCTCCCGCCCCGACACGACCCGCCGAGGACCCGACGCACGCGAGCGGATGGTCGGTCGCCCGCAGGCTTTCGGCCGAACTGGAACTGCTGAGCCTCACCCTGACGTGCCACCCGCTCGAGCTCGCCGCGCGCGATCTCGCTCGTCGGGGGATCACGTACGCGCGCGATCTGCCCGATATCACCGACGGCGCACGCGTGACGGTGTGCGGCGTGCGTGAGCGTGCCCAGACGCCGCGCACACGCTCGGGCAAGCGCACGTGCTTCCTCACCCTCGAGGACCCGACCGGGTTGCTCGATGTCGTCGTGTTCGAGGACGCTCTCAACCGCACCGGCGACGTGATCGTGAAGCACCGCTGCTACCTCGTGACCGGCAAGCTTCAGAACAACACCGAGCGCGGTCTCGCTATCATCGCCGAGGAGATCCGCCCGTACGTGGTGCGAAGCGAGCGCGGTGATCGGGTGCGGTTGCGGCGTGGCGTGCCGAGCGGGCCGATGGGGCCCTCAATCGGTGGCGCAGGCGCCCCGGAGGAGGAGTCGTGGGAGGCGGCGGAGGTGGGGTGATGAGGTCAGAGCAACGTCGTCGACCGGCCCATCACGTACCCTCGCCGATATCGTCGGGTTTGACCGAGCTCGACGGCGTCCCCGTGGTCCTTGGCGTGAGCTTGCGCGACCCGCGGACCACTGCCTCATCGCCGAAGCGCTCGCGGACCGCATCGAGTCCCTGAGCCAGTCGACGCATCCGGTCCTCGTCGGCCTTGGGTGAGGCGGGGTTTCGCGAGCGCTCGTCCGCCGGCTCCTCGGCGGAGAAGAGATCGAGTTGTTGCGCCTGCTCATCGAGGCCGGTCACCCCCACGCCGATGAGCCGGATCCCGACCCCGGGACTCCACACGGAACGGACCAGATCCTCGGCGACCGGACCGATCACGGCCTCGTTGTCGGTGGCCGAATCAAGCGTGCGCTGGACCGTTCTGGTGGTGAAGTCGGAGAAGCGGACCTTCACGTGCACGGTGCGTCCGGAGAGCTGCTTGCGTCGCATCCTGCGCCCCACGCGGTCCGCGAGCGATTCGACGACGCTGTGGACCTGGGCGGGCTCGCGCAGGTCCTCGGCGAAGGTGCGTTCGTTCGAGACGGACTTCACCGGCGCGTTCTCGTGCACGGGCCGGGCGTCGATGCCTCTGGCGCGCTGCACGGTCACGATCCCGTGCGCGCCGAGGAGTTGGGTCGCGGTGCGTTCGTCGAGTGCGGCGAGGTCGCCCAGGGTCGTGATCCCGTGCCGGCGAAGCCGCTGCGCCGTCTTGGGTCCGATGCCGCTCATGAGCTCGATCTTGAGCGGCGCGAGGAATGCGGACTCGGTGCCCGGGCGCACCACGGTGATGCCGTGCGGCTTGTCGAAGTCCGAGGCGATCTTGGCGATCGTCTTGCCGGTGCCCACGCCGATCGAGCACGTCAGCCCCAGTTCGTCGACGCGTGAGGAGATCATCCGGGCGATACCGACAGGCTCGACAGGCGTGTTCGGCCCCGGCGAGACGTCGATGAACGCCTCGTCCACCGAGACGGGCTGCACGTAGGGCGAGAAGTCCCTGAAGATCGCGAACACCGCGTCGGAGAGCTCCTTGTAGCGTTCGAAGCGCGGGGTGGCCCATACCGCGTCGGGGGGCGCGAGCCGCGCAGCCTGCGCTGCGGACATCGCGGACTTGATGCCGAACCTGCGCGCCTCGTACGACGCTGTCGAGACGACGCCCCGCCCGGTGGGCGAGCCGCCCACGATGACCGCCCGTCCGCGCCATTCAGGGTGGTCGAGTTGCTCGACCGCGGCAAAGAACGCGTCGAGGTCGACGTGCAGTATCGCCCTGCCGTCCCAGGTCGCACCCGACTCCTCGGCAAACGGGTCGGTATCGCTGCCATGCACATTGTCCATGGGCCAAGTGTAGTGCCCCCGTCTGACGCGCGCGAAGTCGGTGCGGTTACAATGCCCGCAGTGAACCCGACGGAAGGAACCCCGTGCTCGTTGGCGCGCATCTCTCGGTCTCAGACGGCTATCCCAAGACGGTGGAGTACGCCCTCGAAGTCGGTGCGGAGTGCCTGCAGGTCTTTGGCAAGAGTCCCCGGCAGTGGCAGGGCAGGCCGATAGACCCTTCGGCCGCCGAGGAGTTCGTGGCGCTGCGGGCTGAGGCCGCCCTCGGGCCGGTGTTCACCCACACCGCCTACCTCATCAACCTCGCCACCGACGCCGAGCCGGTCCGGTCCAAGTCGATAGCGGCGCTCGCCGACGAGATGTTCCGCGGCCGGATCCTCGGCGCGGCGGGGGTCGTCCTGCATATCGGTCACGACCCATACGACGACCCCGGCGCCGCGGCAGCGCGAGTAGCTGCCGGTATCACCGAGGCGTTCGAGGTCTGCGGCTGCACGCATCCGGACACGCGGCTTCTGCTCGAGAACACGGCCACGCGCGGCTTCGGTTCCTCGTTCGACGGGTTCGCCGCGACGGTGGCGGCGCTGCCGGAAGAGGTCCGCGCTTCTGTCGGCGTATGCCTCGACACGTGCCATGCGTTCGCCGCCGGGATCGAGCTCGGTACGCCGGAGGCCTGGGAATCGCTCGTGGATGAGATCGAAGCCGCGTGCGGGGTTGGCGCGATCGGGCTCGTCCACACGAACGACTGCATGTTCGAACTCGGTTCACACCGGGACCGGCATGCGTGGATCGGGCAGGGATTCCTCGGCGAAGAGGCTTTTGCGGCCATGCTTTGCGTACCTCGTCTCGAGAGTGTGTGCGCGGTCACGGAGATGCCGGGGGAGATACCCGATAAGGACATCGTGAACATCGCGAAGCTCAAGGAGCTGCGTGAGGAGTGTTCGCAGACAAGCTGAGTCGCGTTGCGGGTTGTGCCTTGACCTGCGCGGCTCTAGCATAGGGATGGACGCCACGTAGACGCGCAAACGACGCCGAACGCATGATTCGAGGTGCCTGTGATGGGATTCTTCCTGGTGGGACGCGGCCGTGAGGCCGGGGATCTCAGGCTCATATCGTCCGAGTTGTACCCGACGCGCAGCGGGGCGCTCGAGGCGCTGACGGCGCTCTCGGGCGATCCGGCGTTTCAGCATCGCGATGCCGAGGTCTTCGTCGTCGATCTGGACAGCGGCGTACCGGTGCTTCTGGTGGCTGCCGCGCCGGTCGCCGAGGCCGGACCGGTCGAGCCCGAGCCTGAGGCCACGCCAGAAGCCGACACCGAGCCCGAAGCGGAGCCCGAGGCGGAGGCGGAGGCTGAGTCCGAGCCTGCGGAGGAGCCCGAGGCACAGGCCGAGGAGGGTCCCGCGGACGACGCCGGCGTGTGGGAAGCGCCCGTGGAGGTCGAATCCGCGATCGCGGAGGCGGTCTCAGGCGCTGCGGACGCCGACGACCTCGCAGGTGCGCTCAAGCGGGCCGCAGGCGCGCTCGAGTCCGAAGGCATAGTCGCCCCCGAGTCCATCGGGCCTTCCGAGCCCGTTTCGGTGCTCGACCAGCCGTGGCTCGCGGAGATCGGGGAGGAGCCGTCCGAGGAATCGGCCGAGGCTGAGCCGACTGCCGAGCCCGAAGCCGAGCCCGAAGCCGAGCCGGAGCCGGAAGCCGAGCCGGAGCCCGAAGCCGAGCCGGAGCCCGAAGCCGAGCCGGAGCCCGAAGCCGAGCCGGAGCCCGAAGCCGAGGCCGCCTGGCCATGGGACACCGCAGCCGGATCGGAAGGGAGCGAGGAACCCGTCGTCTTCGTCCCCGACCCCTTTGAAGAGCCGGCGGCCGACGTCGGCAATCCGTTCGTCGTGACGGGTGAGGACGACGCCGTCGTCCGCACGGTGGTCATGGGCGCCTACGCCGAGGACTCGGCCCCCGCACCCGCCGCCGAGGAGTCCCCGGTCGTCAAGGAGCCGGCGGGAGTCGCAGGGCAGGATACCGAGATCGACAGCATCCTTGCGGATCTCGGCCCGGTGGAGACGCCCGAGTCGGCGCAGGCGGTGGTCCCTGAGTCGGTCTCGACCGAAGCAGGCACATCGATCGAGGACCTGACCTGCGACGATTGCGTCTACGTGAACACCTGTCCCAACAAGGAGGGCCTCGATCCGGCCAAGTGCGGCAACTTCCAGTGGAGGTCCGTCTAGCTCCGCGAACACCAAATATGGGATAGCAACCAGGGCCTGGCTACCGTATATTGTAGTCAGGCCCTGATTCTGCGGAGGGATTCTCACGGCACGTCCCGCACACATCTTCCCGTTTACGGCCATCGTCGGCCAGGAGACGCTCAAGACCGCGCTGCTGCTCAATGCGGTCGATCCGAGAGTCGGCGGCGTGCTCGTCCGGGGGGAGAAGGGGACCGCAAAATCCACCGCGGTACGCGCACTCGCCGCCGTCCTTCCCGAGATGGATGTCGTCGAAGGGTGCCGGTTCGGGTGCGATCCGGCCGACCCTGCGACCTTCTGCTCCGAGTGTCGCGAGCGCCGCGATGCGGCGAAGAAACCCCTCCCGAAACTGCAGAGACGTCCTTACGTCGTCGACCTGCCCGTGTCCGCGACCGAGGACCGTCTGGTGGGGACACTCAACCTCGAGCACGCCCTCAAGCACGGCGAGCGGGTCTTTGAGCCGGGGATACTCGCACAGGCCCACCGCTCGATCCTCTATGTCGATGAAGTGAACCTTCTGGACGACCATCTGGTGGACACACTGCTTGATTCGGCCGCCATGGGGGTCAATGTCGTCCAGCGCGAGGGTATCGCGTTCACCCACCCCGCCCGGTTCATCCTCGTGGGTACGATGAACCCGGAGGAGGGCGACGTCCGGCCGCAGCTTCTGGACCGGTTCGGGCTGTGTGTCGAGGTCGAGGGCGTTCGAGAGCCGTCGGCTCGGGTCGACATCGTCAAGCGCCGCCGGGCGTTCGAGGAGGACCCGCCGGCGTTCGCCCGGACCTGGATGGACGCCGAGGACGAACTTCGCGTGCGCCTCAAGCATGCGAGGCTCAGGCTTCCGTCCGTGGTCGTATCGGACGAGATCCTCCACGCGATCGCCACCCTTTGCGCGCAGATGGGAGTCGACGGGCACCGGGCCGACCTCGTCATGGCGCGTGCGGCCGGGGCCATGGCCGCGCTCGACGGGCGTGGCGCCGTGGAGATCGACGATGTACGTGCGGTCGCTCCGCTCGTGCTCGCCCATCGCATGCGCAAGACCCCGTTCCACGACGAGTCCTACGACGACCAGCGCGTCTCCTCGGCGCTCGACTCACTCGGTTCAGGTGCCGACGACGGAGGTGGCGCGACCGACGGAGCGCCCTCCGGCGACGGGGCGGGCGCATTGGCGACCGGGCTCCTCCCGAGTACCGCTTCTGCCGAGGAAATGGACGTCTTCTCTCTGTCCGCTGACATCGCCAGGCCCCTTGACGACGCGCGACGCTCGATGAGCGGCCGCAGGCATGAGACCGTCTCGTCCGATGGCCGGGGGCGTTACACCCGCGCGGAGCCCGCGCGGGCCGGGAGCACCGACGTCGCGCTTGACGCGACCATTCGCGCGGCCGCTCCGTTCCAGACTGTCCGTGACGGCGACATGGCGATCAACGTCGTTCAGGAGGATGTGAAGACGAAGGTACGCAAGCGCAAGGTCGGGGCCTCGCTCGTGTTCTGCGTGGACGCCAGCGGCTCGATGGGTGCGACGGACCGCATGGATGCCGCCAAGGGCGCGGTGCTCGAACTCCTCGTGGATGCGTATCAGCGCCGTGACCGTGTCGGGCTCGTGTCGTTCCGCGGGGACGACGCCGAGGTCGTACTCGCGCCCACCGCGAGCGTGGAACTGGCACAACTCAAGCTCAAGAACCTGCCCACCGGCGGAGCGACGCCGCTTGCTCACGGGCTCGTGCGTTCGCTCGACCTCCTGGAAAGTGAGATGCGGCGCGACGGGGACACCATTCCCTGGCTCGTCCTCGTGACCGACGGACGCGCCAATGTCGGTCTGAACGGCGGACTGGGCAGCGAAGATGCTCGCGCTGTGGCTGCACGGGTGCGGGCGGCCAAGGTGCACGTGCTTGTGGTCGACACGGGCAGCGGCCCGCGTTCCGTGAGCGGCGCGCGCGATATCGCCAAGGCGGCGGACGGAGAGTACGTGCGGCTCGCCTCACTGGACTCGAGATCCGTCGTGGAGGCGGTACGGCAACGCGTCAGCCGATGAGTCTCGGGTCACAGAGCGTTGCGCCCGTGAAGTGCGGGGTTGTTCCTGCCGATACATGGTCTGTTGTATACTGTTCGCCGACCGCAGACCTACATCGCAGTAATGGACGGGGGAGTCCCATGTCGCGTCAACGTCGCAGCCGGGTCGCAATCGCGCTTCTGCTCGCCCTCATACTCGCGCTCGCGTCCCCGCTGAGCGCGTTCGCCGGAATCCTTGATCCGCCCACCGAGACGCCGTCGTCATCGACCAATCCCGGTGTCGGCACTGCATGGTGGCGCGTGAGTCCGGCAACCCAGGATTCCGTTCTGTACACCCAGGTGCCGTGGGGCAACTCGCTGTATCCGGACCTCAATATCCCGGGCCCTGACGGGACGGCCGTGATCGGCGGGAGCCTCGGCGACTCAGAGCTGATCCTGGGCCTGATGTACCGGTTCCGCCGCGCACATTCCCCGTTCGACCCGATGGTTGGCGGTTTCGATCAGACGAGTGTCGACTATATCTGGGGCTACAGCGTCGTCGACGGCGGCATACACACCACGTATGACGTTCTGGGCCGCTACTCGATCGATCCGCTCCAGTACACTGCGACCGTATCCGGTCAGCGCCTCCCGTACGAGGGTGTGTGGACCCTCGACTACTCGTTCATCGGGACCGGGACGATCAGTCCCTCGTATCCCATGAACTTCGGCATCGACGTGACTCCTCCGCTCGCCGTCACGAAGGCCACCGTGAAGCCGTATCCCACCTACGTGGGTCCGACGGGCGTCTGGTTCCCGCAGACCTACGGCGTGGCGATGTGGGAGGACAAGGAGTACGACGCGCTTGCGGGCGTAGGTGCGTACGAGGTCAAGGTCAACGGAACCCCGCTTGCGGATTACGTGTATCACGGACCCCTGACCTACACCGAGGCCTCGCTCGAGAAGCTCACACCCGGAAAGAACACCATCACCATCACGCCGATCGACCGGGCCACGAACCGCGGACCGTCGGTGTCCACCTACTTCTACTCAGACCCGGACGTGCCGCAGCTGTCCATCACCACACCTTCGGCTGACAAAGGCCTCGTTCCGCGCTATGCGACGTTCGCGGCCAACGCCACCGACGGCGCCGGTATCCAGTACGTTCAGTTCTACCTGGATGGAAGCCTCATCGGCACCGACAAGACCGCACCGTATTCGGTATCCAAGGACATGGTCGCGTATGCGACAGGGACGCATAGTCTCACCTGCAAGACCAAAGACATGTACGGACGTGAGGTCAGCGTCACGCGGACGTTCACGCTCGACAAGACACCGCCGAGCCTTGGCGCTGTGAGTGACGGTCCCGACCCGTTCTATCCGATGATCACCGATGCCTACAAGGACGAGCTGTATGTGAGCTTCTACGTGAAGGAGAGCGTCTCTACGTGCCTGTACGTCTACAAGGCGAATGGTGCAGTGTACGCCTCGCGACTGGCATCTCGTGGACCCGGTCTGGCAAAGATCATATGGGACGGCAAGGGCAACGACGGCACGAAGTCCGTCGGCACTTTCCGCTATCGGGTCGTCATCAAGGACGCTGCGGGCAACCTGACGTGGAGCCCCAATCTCTACACGACGATCCGCGACTACGAACTCGTGCGTGTCGCCCCCAACGCGGTCAAGGTGGTTCCTCGCTAGACGGGGTCCGCTTGCTCGACAGATACGCCACAGGGCGGCTCCTCGGGTAGAGGGGCCGCCCTGATCGTTGCCGGTGGAGTGGGCCTGTAAGCCGGATTCTGTCGTGGACGATCATTTGTCTGGGATCGCCGTCGCCGACGACCTCGATGCGAGCTAACCCGAGCGACGGCCGGGCCGGCCTTGACCGCTCCTATTCGCTCTTGCTCCGGGTGGGGTTTGCCAAGCCGCCACGTTACCGTGACGCTGGTGCGCTCTTACCGCACCTTTTCAGCTCTCCTCGGGGTCGCCCCCGGGGGTTTCCTTTTCTGTGGCACTTTCCGTCGGATCGCTCCGCCCAGCCGTTAGCTGGCACCCTGCCCTGTGGAGTCCGGACTTTCCTCACGCGCCGCGAGGGCACGCGCGATCGCCTGGCCCACTCCTCGGCCATTCTAGCAGGCAGCATGCCGAGGAGTCGCATCCCGCGTGTCGGGCGGCTCGAGAGCCTGCGCATCGGGGAGTCCAGCAACGCAAAGAGCCGCTCCATGTGGAGCGGCTCCGTATGCGCTGGTAGCCCGTACGGGATTCGAACCCGTGATCTCCGCCTTGAGAGGGCGGTGTCCTAACCGCTAGACGAACGGGCCTTGCTGGCTGGGGTACTAGGGCTCGAACCTAGACTCTTCGGAACCAGAATCCGACGTGTTGCCAGTTACACCATACCCCAGTACCTTTGCCTACGCCCTCGGGCGCGAGTAGGTATGCTACCGAGGCTCAGACACCCTGTCAAGGTGCAGGAACGCACCTTTCGTCAGAGGGCGGCGAGGGGGCGTGCCGCCGCGATGCGCGCGAGTGAGCGCTCCCTGCCGAGCAGGGCGATCGACTCGAACAGCGGGGGGCTGACGGGCGTGCCGCATATGGCGACGCGGATCGCCTGGAACGCCACCTTGGGCTTGATACCGGTCAGTTCGGGGATGGTGCGAAGGGCGGCCTCGATCGCCTCGGGAGTGAACTCCTCGAGCGCTCCGAGAACGTCGAGAGCGACGTCGAGGGAGCGACCGGCGCCCTCCTTCTCCAGGACCTTCTCGCGCGCGGCATCGTCGATGCTGACAGACTGAGCGAACAGGAACGCGACGGTGGGGGCGACCTCGGACAGTGTCTTGACCCGCTCCGAGACGAGCGGCGCGAGTGCGAGCAGCCACTCCTTGCGGCGCGCGGCCTCGTCGGCGTCGAGCAGGCCTGCGTCGATCAGCCATGGCACCATGCGCTCCGCGAAGGCCTCGTCGCCCATCTCGCGCAGATAGACGCCGTTCATCCATTCGAGCTTCTCGGGATCCCACACCGACGGGTTCTTCGAGACCCGGGCAAGGTCGAACTCCGCCACAAGCCGCTCGCGGTCGAACAACGTGGTCGTCTCGTCGATGGACCATCCGAGCAACGAGAGGTAGTTCAGCAGCGTCTCGGGGAGGTAGCCCTCTTCGGCGTAGGCCTCGACGCTCGTGGCGCCGTGGCGCTTGGACAGGCGCTTTCCGTCCGCGCCGAAGATCAGGCCCATGTGCGCGAAGGTCGGTATCTCGGCCTCGAGCGCCTCGTAGACCGCGATCTGCCGAGGAGTGTTGGAGAGATGGTCGTCGCCGCGGATGATGTGCGTGATGCCCATCTTCCAGTCGTCGACCACCGTCGCGAACATGTAGGTCGGGGAGCCATCGGTGCGCACGAGGATGAAGTCGTCCATCGCGTCGATCGGCCAGGTCACCTCGCCGCGGATGACGTCGTTGATGGTGATGTCGCCCCGCCCGTCGGCCACCTTCACGCGCCAGACATGCGGCTCGCCGGCGTCGATGCGGGCGGCCGCTTCCTCGCGGCTGAGTGAGCGGCACGTGCGGTCGTAGCCCCAGAAGTCGCTCTCCGCGCGTGCGGCCGCACGCTTCGCCTCGATCTGGTCGGGCGTGCAGAAGCACGGGTACGCATGGCCGTTGGCCTTGAGTGTCTCAAGTGCGTCGGCGTAGAACTCGCCGCGCTGCGTCTGGTAGTAGGGGCCCGCGTCTCCGCCGGCCTCGGGACCTTCGTCCCAGTCCAGGCCGAGCCAGCGCATGGCGCGCAGGATCTGTGCGGTGTTCTCCTCGCTCGAACGTTCCTTGTCCGTGTCGTCGATACGCAGGACGAACTGCCCGCCATGGTGGCGTGCGAACGCCCAGTTGTAGATGGCGGTGCGTGCACCACCGATATGCAGGTGGCCGGTCGGGCTGGGCGCGAAGCGGACGCGGACGTGCTCTGTCACGAAGAACTCCTCGGAATCCGGTGGGTTGACTGCCACATGGTAGCGCGTTTGTGTGACACGCGCCCGCGCCACGGGTTGGCGACGGCCTCTGAGCGTGGTAATGTCGAGGGCGTCTCATCAAGAGGCGGTCGGATCCCGACCGCAGAGGACAGAGGGACCGCGCCCGTTGAAGTCCCGGCAACCAGCGTCCAAAACGACGCACGGTGCCAAATCGCGGCAGACGGAGTTTCGTCTGGAAGATGAGGGAATAGCGAACGGCGCCCGGCATGCGTCATTCACGAAGCCCTTGTCTTCACGTGACAAGGGCGTTTTTGTTTGTGGCCGAAGAGTCGGCCACACGAGCACAAGGAGGCACCATGCCGGATCGTGAGTACCTGTTCACTTCCGAGTCCGTGACCGAGGGTCACCCGGACAAGATGTGCGACCAGCTTTCAGACGCGGTCCTCGACGCGATCATCACCCGGGAGGCCGAACTCGCCGAGCAGGGCTTCGTCTCCTCGGCAGGCACCAAGGCGAACCCCGAGTACGTCCGCTGCGCGATCGAGTGCTTCACCACCACCGGACAGATCGTGGTGGGCGGGGAGATCCGCACGCATGCGTACGTCGACATCCCCACCATCGTCCGCGGCGTGGTCAAGGACATCGGCTACAACCGCGCCAAGTTCGGGTTCGACGCGGACACCTGCGGCGTGCTCATCGGCGTGCACGAGCAGAGCCCCGACATCGCGCAGGGAGTGGACGAGAGCTTCGAGGTCCAGCATGGCGCCGTGGCCGCTGACCCGATCGACATGGTGGGCGCGGGCGACCAGGGCATGATGTTCGGCTATGCCGTCAACGAGACCTCCACGCTTATGCCGATGCCGATCTACCTCGCGCAGCGTCTCGCCGAGCGCCTCACGGCCGTCCGCAAGGCCGGCGTTCTCGAGTACCTGCGTCCGGACGGCAAGACCCAGGTCACCGTACGCTACGTGAACGACAAGCCCGTCTCGGTCGACAAGATCCTCATCTCCACTCAGCACGCCGATGGCGTGGACATCGACACGCTGTTGCGTCCCGACCTCATCGAGCATGTGATCAAGCCGATCTTCGACGAGGAGGGCCTCGAGTTCGCCGACGCTGAGATCTTCGTGAATCCGACCGGTCGCTTCGTCATCGGCGGGCCGATGGGCGATACGGGTCTCACGGGCCGCAAGATCATCGTCGACACCTACGGAGGCATGGGCCGACACGGCGGCGGCGCGTTCTCCGGCAAGGACTGCACCAAGGTGGACCGCTCGGCCGCATACGCCGCGCGCTGGGTCGCCAAGAACGTCGTGGCCGCCGGCCTTGCCGATCGCTGCGAGATCCAGCTCGCCTACGCCATCGGCGTCTCGCATCCGCTCTCGGTCATGGTCGAGACCTTCGGCACCGAGAAGGTGCCGGTCGCGGACATCGAGAAGGCGGTCTCCGAGACGTTCGACCTGCGTCCGGGCGCGATCATCCGAGACCTGGACCTCCGCCGCCCGATCTACCGCAAGACCGCCGCGTACGGGCACTTCGGCCGCGCGGACAAGGACTTCACGTGGGAGCGCACCGACCGCGCCGCGGCCCTGGCCGCCGCCGCGGGGCTTTCCGCCTAGCACCCATCGAACGATCCGGAGGCCGCCGGCGCGCACGATGTCGGCGCGGCCTTCGCTATGCTTGCCCAGTAACACCGGACCTGACCGAGGAGCTGCCACGTGACGATCGCGCGCGTCGTCGTCGACATACCGACACGCCAGATCTCCTCGGCGTTCGACTACCTCGTACCCGACGCGCTTGCGGGCTCGGTCGACGTGGGCTGTCCGGTGCTCGTGCCGTTCGGGCAGCGCCCTGCGGTCGGCTGGGTGGTCTCGCTGCCGCACACGAGCGAGTACGACGACCTGCGGCCCATCGAGGCGCTGCTCGGGCCCTCGCTCTTCGACGAATCCGCGGCCGAGCTCGCTCTCTGGATAGCCGAGGAGTACGTCTCGGCGCCGACGGAGGCCCTGAGGCTGCTTCTGCCGCCGGGCACGACACCGAAGGCCGAGCGACACGTCGGGGCTGACGGGAGTGTGACCTGGAGCCTGAAGGCTCCCGTGAACGCGCCCGTGGAGGAGCGCATCGTCGAGCTCGTCGCCGATAGCGGGTTCGTGCCCGCCTCGACGGCCCGCATGCAGCGCTCGATCCTCTCCGCGCTGTCGGAGGGCCCTGTGAGCACCTCGGAACTCGCGGCGGAGCTCGGCGCCGTCTCCTCGGCGGTCAAACGTCTCGAGACACTCGGCGCCGTGCGGGTCACGGAGCGCCGGAAGTACCGCGGCGTGAGCGGGGCGGGGCGGGCGACCGCTCACGGTGAGCGCCTCTCCGCAGGCCAGGCCGATGCGCTCGAGGCGTGCATCGCCGTGGCGGATTCGGGCGGCACGGTGCTCCTCGACGGGATCACCGGATCGGGAAAGACCGAGGTCTACCTGCGTGCGATCGAGCATGTCGTCGCTGCCGGCGGCGACGCGATCGTCCTTGTGCCCGAGATCTCGCTCACGCCTCAGACGGTCGGTCGCTTCCGGTCGAGGTTCGGCGAGCGTATCGCCGTCCTGCACAGCCGGATGGGCTCCGGCGAGCGTCTCGATGAGTGGGACCGCGCCCGTTCAGGCGATGCCAAGGTGGTGATCGGCGCCCGTTCGGCCCTGTTCGCACCTGTGGCGGACCTGCGGCTCGTGGTCATCGACGAGGAGCATGAGTCCTCGTACAAGCAAGGATCATCGCCTCGCTACCACGCCCGTACGGTCGCCGAGCGTCTGTGCCAGACGCGAGGGGCCGGGCTCGTGCTCGGTTCGGCAACGCCGTCGATGGAGTCGCTGCACGCGGCCTCGGTCGGCACGCTCCGGCGCGTCGAGATGCCCGAACGGGTGGGAGGTGGGAGCATTCCCGGCATCACGGTCGTGGACATGGCAGCCGAGTTCAACGACGGACACCGGTCGATGTTCTCCCGGCCGCTCAGAGCCGCGCTCACGGAGGTCGCAAAGGGCGGCCACAAGGCCGTGTTGCTTCTCAACCGCCGCGGGTTCGCGAGCTTCCTGCTGTGCCGGGAGTGCGCGTTCGTGCCGACCTGTGAATCGTGCTCCACTTCGCTCACCTACCACGAGGACGGTCACTTCCTCGCGTGTCATCACTGCGCGGCCCGGCATCCCGTGCCGGCAGCCTGCCCCCGGTGCGGCAGCCCCTACCTGCGGCAGTTCGGAGCGGGGACGCAGCGGGTGGTCGCGGAACTCGAGGAGTCGTTCCCGGGCCTGCCCATCGTTCGCATGGACGCCGACACCACGACGGGCAATGGCGGACATGAGAAGCGCCTCTCGGAGTTCGAGGCGCTCGACAGCGGGGTACTGGTCGGCACTCAGATGGTCGCCAAGGGACTCGATTACCCGCAGGTGACCCTCGTCGGCGTGCTCAATGCGGACACGACGCTCCATCTGCCGGATTTCCGAGCGGGCGAACGCACGTGGCAGTTGCTCTCACAGGTATCCGGACGCGCCGGACGAGGACCGCTGGGAGGCACGGTCGTCATCCAGACCTACTGGCCCGAGCATCCTGCGATCCGCGCGGCAGCGACCGGGAACCGGGAACCCCTGATGGCCGAGGAGTCCGCGGCCCGCAGCACGTTGGGCTACCCGCCGTTCGGCAGGCTCGCCAACATCATCGTCTCGGCACCGAGAGAGGCCGACGCTCAGGCGACCGCCAGAACCGTCGCCGAGAGGCTCGCTCCGCTGCTTCCCGAAGGCGCCACCATCCTCGGGCCGAGCCCCGCACCGCTCGCGAAGCTCAAGCGCGCGTACCGCTGGCACGTGCTTGTGAAGGCCCCCGCGACCACCGCGCTGTCTCAGGCTGTCCGCGGGGCCGTCACCGGAGCACGGCGGACAGGCGAGTCCACGATCGCGGTCGACATTGACCCGGCCGACCTGCTGTAGTCATCACTGCGTACGACCTGCGCGGACACGGCGTTGCATCGGGTAGAATCAGCAGGTGAGATCCGAATACGCCTGGGCAGGCTTCTTGCTTGCCACGCGGGTGTAGTCCACGAAACGGAGTCATAGCAAGCATGGAGATCCTCGCTCATCCCAGTCCCGCGCTGAAGGCCGGTGCGCAGGACGTGGATCCGGCACTCGACAGTGACCTCGTGTCGCTCGTCAAGACCATGGCCAAGGCGATGTACGACGCTCCCGGTGTCGGTCTGGCCGCGCCTCAGATCGGCGTTCTCAAGCGCGTGGTCGTTCTGGACGTCGATGACGGCCTCATCGCGTTGTGCAATCCCCGAATCGTCGAGCGTTCCGAGGAGACCGAGGTCGAGGAGGAAGGCTGTCTGTCGCTTCCGGGCATCACGGTTCCGGTCGAGCGCAGCGTCTCCGTCACCTGCGAGGCTCTCAATCTGCAGGGCGAAGAGGTCCGCGTGAAGGCGGCGGAGCTGCTCGCACGTGCGCTCCAGCATGAGATCGACCATCTCGACGGGGTGCTCATCATCGACCGGGCGTCGGCCGAGGACCGCAAGGCCGCCCTCAGGGAGTACAACGAGCTGCAGTCCCGCGGGTGAGGGCCGCGCGATCCGAGGGGGTTTCAGTGCGCGTCGTGTTCATGGGCACTCCCGAGTTCGCCGTGCCGTCGCTTCTGGCGTTGTGCGCCGCGCACGAGGTCGTCGCGGTGTACACCCAGCCGGACCGGGTGCGTCGCCGGGGCAAGGAACTCGTTCCCACACCCGTCAGGATCGCCGCCGAGGAGTCGGGCATCCCCGTGTACACGCCCCGCACGCTGCGCGATGAGGTCGAGATCGCGGCGCTTGCGAAGCTGCGCCCGGATGTCATCTGCGTCGCGGCGTACGGCATGATCCTTCCGCCTGAGGTCTTGGCGATACCGCCCTACGGCTGCGTGAACGTGCACGCGTCGATCCTGCCCCGTCACCGCGGTGCCGCCCCGATCCACCGTGCGATCCTCGACGGTGACGAACTCGCGGGCGTCTCGATCATGCGCATGGAGGAAGGGCTGGACACGGGCCCATACGCGACGACGGCGAGCGTGCCGGTCGACGGCCTGGATGTCGAAGCACTCACGGCGGCGATCGCCGGGATCGGCGCTGAGGCGCTGCTGGAGATCCTCGCCGCGATCGAGGCGGGCACGGTCGTGTGGACCGCACAGGACGACTCCTCGGCGACGTACGCACCCAAGGTCACGGACGCCGATCTCGCACTGAGCCCCGACCTTCCGATCGAGGCCGCCCTGCGTCGGGTGCGGGCATCCACCGATTCCGCGCGAAGCAAGCTCGTCATAGCGGGGCGCACGCTCGACGTGCTCCGCGCGGTCCCCGCTGCGGCCGATCTCCCGCCGGGCCTCGCGCTCGGCGTCCGGGGATCGTTGCTGGTCGGCTTCGCTGATGGAGTCATGTCCGCCGAGGAGGTCCGTCCCGAGGGTCGCGGCGTGATGTCCGGGGCCGCGTTCGCCGCCGGAGCGCGTATCGTCGAGCCCGTCGAATGGGGACCGGCATGAGCGTGACCGCCGCTCGCGCGGTCGCCTACGAGGTCGTCACCCGTGTGACGCGCGACGGCGCGTGGGTGCCAGAGGTCCTCGACACGGCGCTCAAAGCCCGCACACTGGGCGAGCGGGACGTCGCCTTCGCCACCCGCCTGAGCTACGGCACGATCGAGATGCTCGCGACCATCGACGCGGTGGTGCTGCAACTCGCCGACCGCCCCGGACGCATCCGTCCGCGCGTGATGAACGCGCTGCGAATAGCCGCGTACGAGCTGCTGTGGCTCGGAACGCCTTCGGCCGTGGCGGTCGATCAGGGTGTGGAGATGGTACGCGCCAAAGACCCCCACGCCGCCGGCTTCGCCAACGCCCTGCTCAGGCGTGTCGCAGAGCGGGCACCCGAGTTCCCGTGGGGTGATCCGGACAGCGATAGGACAGCCCTGGCCCGGCTCACGGGGTTCCCGGCCGAGATGGCGGGGTACCTCTCGCAGGAACTGGGCGACGAGCGTGCAGCCGCCTTCATGCGCGCCTGTAGCGAGCCCGCGCCGTTCTACCTGGCGGCCAACCCGTTCCGCGCAAGCGACGACGAGCTGGCCGAGGAACTCGCAGCGGCCGGCGCCGGCGCCCATGCGGCGGCCCCGCCGGGATGCTTCTCGTGTGACGCGCCGAGGGCAGTCCTCTCCTCGGCGGTGCTCGAAGAGGGTCACGCGCTCGTCTGCGACGCGTCAGCGCAGCTCGTCGCCTCGCTGCCGACCGCGCTCGGCGCGCGGACGGTGGTCGATGTGGGCGCCGGACGCGGCACCAAGAGCGCGCTCATCGCGGGGGATGCGCACAGGCGCGGGTCGCAGGCGGATGTGACGGCTCTCGACCTGTTCGGCTGGAAGATCGAGACGCTTGTCGCACGTATGGAGACGCTCTCCGTTCCGGGGGTCGTCGGGATGGCGGTCGACGCCACCGATCCCGCCGCCCTTGACGAGGCCGTGCAGGCACCTGCCGACGTCGTGCTGCTCGACGCGCCGTGCAGCGGCACCGGGACGATACGCCGTCATCCCGAGAAACGATGGCGCCTCTCACCGTGCGATCTCGAACCCATTTCAGAGCTGCAGCGACGCCTGATCTCGGCGTGTTCGCGCCTTGTTCGCCCGGGCGGTTTCATGGTGTACTCCACCTGCAGCATCCTGACCGTCGAGAACGCGGGGATCGTCTCGTGGTTCCTTGGCGGAGAGGGGGGCGCGCAGTTTGAGATGGTCGACGTACGCGAGTACGTCGACACGGCGTTCGAGCGTTTCGTGAGCGTCGAGGGGTGGTTCCAGTCCGTGCCCGAGCCGGGAGGTCCCGACGGGCATTTCGCTGCTGTGATGAGGCGCCGCACGGCGCAGTGACGAGGAGGGACGCATGCGCAACACCAGGATCGTCGAGATGATCGAGGTCACCGAGGCCGCCGCTTTGTCCGCTGCACGCTGGATGGGCAAGGGCGACAAGCATGCCGCGGACGGCGCAGCCGTCGAAGCGATGCGTAAGGCTTTCGACGAGATCGACATCTCCGGCACCATCGTCATCGGTGAGGGCGAGCGTGACGAGGCCCCCATGCTCTACATAGGCGAGAAGGTCGGGCGTGGCGGCGAGGAGATCGACATCGCCGTCGATCCTCTCGAGGGCACGAACCTCACGGCGTACGGGCAGTCCAACAGCCTCGCGGTCCTCGCGTTCGGCCCCAAGGGCACGCTGCTCCATGCTCCCGATACCTACATGAAGAAGATCGCCGTCGGCCCGGACGCCGCCGAGGTCGTGCATATCGATGCGACGCCGACCGAGAACGTGCGCGCGGTCGCCAAGGCGCTCGGACGCGACGTCGAGGACCTCGTGGTCTGCATCCTCGATCGCGACCGTCACATCGATCTGATCGCCGAGGTCCGTCAGGCCGGGGCGCGCATCAGGCTCATCAGCGACGGCGACGTCTTCGGCGCGGTCGCGACTGCCATCGAAGGCACCGGCATCCATTTGTACCTCGGTACCGGCGCCGCCCCCGAGGGCGTTCTGGCGTGCGCCGCCATGAAGTGTATCGGCGGCTGCTTCATGGGTCGCTTCGAGTGGCGTTCACCCGAGGAGCGCCTGCGTGCCGTGGACATGGGCACCTGCAACATCGATGACGTGCTCACCATGGACTGCCTCGTGAACACCGACGATGCGGCGTTCATCGCGACAGGCGTGACCGACGGCGAGATGCTGCGCGGCGTGAAGTACTTCGGGCAGGGCGCGCGCACGCATTCGATCGCGATGGACAACAAGACCGGCACCGTGCGCTTCATCGAGACGGTGTTCCGCACGGGCACGGAGAAGTTCTGGGTGCGGATGGACTAGAGCGGTCCTGAGCGTGCGGGAGCCGCTACTCGCTCTTCGCGGCAGGGCAGCTTGCGCACGCCGGGTCCGAGGACTTCTCCGCCCCGCAGGGGGCGGGTTTGGCCGAGGAGTCGGACGCGGTCTCTTTGGGCCGTGACTTGTAATCGGTGTTGTGGAACCCGGAGCCTTTGAACACCACACCGACGGGGCTGAACAAGCGCTTCGTGGGCCCGCCGCACTCGGGGCAGGACTCCTCGGCGGTCGAACCCGCCTTGCGTGTCACCTCGAACACGGTGTCGCACGCAGTGCATCGGTAGTCGTATGCTGGCATTCGCGTTGCTCCTCTCACACGCGCGACCGGGGGTCGCGCAAGGGTGGAGGATACTTCGGCCAGGTGCCGAGGCGCAAGTCGAACGTATCGAGAGGCAGATTGTGACGATGATCGATCGCGAACGGCCGGAACGTCCTCCCTACGTGCCGACGTGGGTGTTGCCCACAGCGGCCGGGGTCGTGGCCGTGCTTGTTCTCGTGGTCGGGCTGACACTGTGGCTCGGCGTGCGCGCCGAGGTCGTGGTGCCCGATGTCGTCGGTGTGGACGAGGCCGTCGCCGAGGTACGGCTCGCGCAGGCGGGGCTGACACTCGAAGTCTCCGAGCGGCCGTTCGACGCCTCCGAGGCGGGCACGGTCCTCGACCAGAGCCCGGCCGCGGGGGAGAGCCTCAAGGAGGGCGAGGCCGTCCGGCTGGTCGTCTCGGCAGGCACCGAGGAGTTCTCGATGCCCGATGTGATCGGCCTGTCTGTGCGCATCGCGCGGGTCCAGCTCGAGGAGCGCGGGCTCACGGTACGCGTCGACGAGGTGGAATCCGATGCGCCCGAGAACACGGTCATCTCGAGCAACCCTTCGCCCGGTGCGAGACTGCGCAGCTCGGACATGGTCAGGCTCACCGTGGCCAAGAAGGGCGACGCGTCCGACGCGCTGCTTCCCTACAAACTCTCGGGCACGGTGGTCGCGATCGATCCGACTGCGGTCCCGGCCGGAGCCAAGGATGCGACGATGGAGGTCGCACGCCGCCTGAGGTCGCTTCTGGAGGCTTCCGGCGCCACCGTGATCGTCACACGCTCCGCGACAGCCACCGGCTCCGTTCCCGCGCAGCCGTCCACCGAGATCACGGGCTCCGTCTCAGCGATAGTGGGCCTCGATGTCGCCGCGACGGGCGCACCGGGCCTTGCCGTCCTCACGCTCTCGACTCCCGGCAAGCCGCTGCCATCGGCGGCTGCGTCCAACGCGCTTGCCGATGAGATCGCCAATCAGCTCGCCAAAGCGGGGAAGTCCGCCGCCAAAGACACCATCGCGAGCGACGAGATCCTCTCGTCCGCGCCGAACTCGCCCGGAGTCCGGGTGCGGCTCGGTTCAGCCGCTTCAAAGAGCGATGCGAGCGACTTCGCCGACCCGATCTGGTTCGACACGGTGGCACGGGCCGTGTACAAGGCCATCGGGGAGCGACTGGGAGCCAAGTAGCCGCGACGGTTGGGGGCGCGTAGAATCGTGCGCATGAGCATGCCCAAGACACGTCCTGGACACCTTCGAGGGTGGCTGACCGCGCTGCTCGTCGTAGCGCTGTTCGCGGGCGTTCCCACCGAAGCGCTCGGCGCGAAGACCAGCGCTGAGAAGCTGCAGGAGCAGTTGGCGGCGGTCCAGTCCGAGTATCGCAAGGCCGGTGCCGCATATGACAAGGCCTTCTGGAAGCTCGATGAGACCGAGTCCCGCATCGAGAAGATCGACACCAAGATCGCCGCTGCGGAAGAGGAACTCGTTGCAGCGCGTGCCTTGCTCGCCGGCCGGGTTGCGGGGATGTATCGCAGCGACGGGGTCGACTATCTGAGCGTCGTTCTCGGCGCGGAGAGTTTCGAAGAGATGGTCACGCGCCTGGAGTTCGTCCGCCGGATCAATCAGGCGGATGCCGACGCCATCCAGAAGGTCGAGGACCTCGAAGCCGAGCTATCCGCCCAGCGCACCGCTCTCGAGAAGGAGCGTGCGGACCGCGCGGCCGCCGCATCGTCGCTCAAGAAGGAGCGCGATGCGCTCCAGAAGCGGATGAAGTCCAAGAAGGCCGAGTACGACAAGGTCAAGGCCAAACTGGACGCGGCCCGCCGCGGATCGTCGGGCGGTTCGTCGTCGTACGCGCCCGCCGGCCCCAATGGCATGGTGTTCCCGGTCCAGGGCGTCAACTACTACAGCAACACCTGGGGCGCCTCACGCTCAGGCGGCCGGCGCCGGCACCAGGGCACCGACATCATGGCGCCCACAGGCACACCGTGTGTCGCGGTGCTGTCAGGCACGGTCACGTCCAAGAACTCCGGGCTCGGCGGCAAGACGATATGGCTGACCGCGGATAACGGCTGGAAGTTCTACTACGCACACCTCAACGGCTGGAAGGTCAGGAGCGGTCGCGTCAAGGCGGGACAGGTCATCGGATATGTGGGCTCGACCGGCAACGCATCGGGTGGTGCGCCTCACCTGCACTTCGAGATACACCCCGGCGGAGGTGGCGCGGTCAACCCGTATCCGTACCTCCGCAAGATGCAGTAGCGCGTGCGGCGCTTGCGCCCGCCGTTCGCCGCGTGCGACGATGGGCGCAATCGAATACCGTATCGGGAGCTGCCGGCAAGGCGGCTGAGAGGCGGGTGGACCCGCGACCGACACGACGGCCCCGATAATGCGGGGTGCGCATCACGGTGACCGCTCGGTTGTCGCCGCGTCTCGTGGCTCTCTTCCCGGTCCGGTACCACTGCGACACGACCGGAGATGCGATGACCCGCCAAAGAACACTCGTCCTGACCGAGATAGCACTCGCCATCGCGCTGGCCGCGGTGCTCAATCTTCCGATGTTCCGCATCCAGCTCCCGTTCAACTTCGCGGGAGGGACTGTCTCACTGAACATGCTGCCGCTTCTTGTGGTGGCGCTGCGGCGCGGCGTCGGCCCCGGGCTCGTCGCGGCGACGCTCTACGGATGCCTCGACGCACTGCTGGACCCCTACATCGTGCATCCGCTCCAGTTCCTGCTCGACTACCCGGTCGCCTACGGGCTCGTCGGCTTCAGCGGACTGGTGGGCGGCATCTGGCGTCACAGCGCGGGGCCGGTTCGCGCCAACGCCGTACTGGCCGGAGGCATCGCTTTGGGTGCGGTGGGGCGCTTCGCCGCGCACTGGCTGTCCGGTGTGGTCTTCTTCGGCGAATATGCGCCCGCGGGCCAGCCGGTCTGGCTGTACTCGCTCATCTATCAGGCTACCTACCTTCTCCCGTCGTTCGCGCTGTGTGCGGCCGCTGCGCTTGTCGTGCTCCCGGCGCTCGAGCGCGCGGTCCCGGTGAGAGATGCGGAGGGCGTTCTGTGGGCACGGTGATCGTCGCCGGCGCACCTGTGGATGACTCCCCGGCGTACGCCTTGGCGATCGACGCGGCCGGGTTCGTGATCGCGGCCGATTCCGGCGCTGACCTTTGCGTGGCGCTCGGTCGGCTGCCCGACCTGTTCGTGGGCGATGCCGATTCAGTGTCCGCCCACACCCTGGCGCGCCTGCGTGAATCGGGCGTCGAGTCGATCTTCGCTCCGACCGACAAGGATCTGAGCGATCTCGATCTCGCGTTGGACGCGGCGCGGGAGCGCGGCGACCGCGACGTGTTGGTGCTGGCCGCGTGGGGCGGTCGGGCGGACCACGAACTGGCGGTGCTGGGCAGCCTGTTCGATCACGCGGATCTCGAGCCCCGGCTCGCTGAGCCGGGGCGGTTCGATGCGTGGCTGCTCGCCGCCGGTGCGCGCGAGTCCGTCACGCTTTCGGCTCCGGGCCGGACCTTCTCGCTCATGGCAGGTCCCCTCGGCACGGTCGCGTCCGTCGACGGGGCGCGCTGGCCGCTGCACCGAGTCCGCCTCGAGCCGTTGTCCCGAAGGGGCCTGAGCAACGAGGTGGCCGAGGAGTCCGCACAGGTCACGGTGCATGACGGCGCACTCCTGGTGCTGCTCGTAGGGGAGCGCGGCGCGAGAGGCGTATAATCCTCGCGATGTCGGTGTATGGGGGTCATGTGTCACGCGCGCTCACGCCGGTCCTCGTCTTCACCTCGGTGGCGATGTGGGCCGTGGCGTTCTTCACCAGAAGCGGGGTTCCGGCCGCTGCAGGCGGGCTGCTCGCAGCCGCTGCGCTCGGTTCGTGGGTCTTCGACCCGGACCGGCGCGCGGCTCACGTGCCGTCGGTGCCTTCGCCGCCGGCGCACGAGCCACTCCAACAGCCCGAGACCCTCGACGCCGCGGGCGTGCTCAGGGCGCTCCTCGGCGGCGCGAAGAGCGCGGGCGTCCCCGTGGCCGCGCATCTGTGGGTCGATGACGAGTCCGCCGGTGCGCTGAGATTGGTAGCTGTCGAGACCGTCGATATCCGCACGTCTCCGGCCCCTGTCGAGTTGGATGCCTCGATCCCCCGCGCGCTCGCCGAGGGTGCCGCGACCATCGAAGCCATCTCCCGGGTGACCACCGCCACCGGCACGGAGACCGTCTGGCGCTACGGCGTTCCGATCTCCTTCGGTGGCTTTCGCGGCGTGGCGGCGATCGACATGGTCGGCCACACCGAGCCCGACCTGGAGGTTCTCAACCACGTCGCCGCGTCCCTTCGGATGCAGCTCGTCTGCGCGCTCGTACTGCACGTCAGTGAGGGACGCACGAAAGCGACCAAGGTCCTTCTCGAGGCCACCCGCGATCTGTCGCGCACGCTTGTGCCCGAGGATGTCGTCAGCGCGGCCCTCGCCCGAGCCATGGCGCTCACGTCCGCCTCGACCGGCAGCGTCATGCTGCTCGACGAGGCGGCGGGTACGCTACAGATCGCGCAGGCCGAGGGGTTGCCGGCCGACGTGGTACGAAACGCTTCGGTCTCGGTCGGCGAGGGGATCGCCGGCTGGGTCGCGGCCTCGGGCAGCCCGTTGCTTGTCGAGGACCTGCCCGGCAAGCGGGGCCGCGGCCAGCGTCATGGCGTGCGCTGCGCACTGTCGGTGCCGATCGCCGATCAGGAAGGGCTCCTCGGCGTACTCAACGTGGGAAGCCGCGCGTATCCGGCGGCGTTCACCGACGGCCACATGGAGGCGCTTGAGATCCTGGGCCGGCAGACCGCCGTCGCGCTGCGCAACGCGCGTGCAGTGGAGCAGTCGCAGTCACTGTACTTCGACACACTCAAGGCCCTGGCGCTCGCGCTCGAGACCAAGGACCCTTACGCGACCGGCGGCACCGAGCGCATCGTCTCGCTCGTGAGCGACCTCGGCCGCGAGATGGAACTGTCCGCCGAAGAGCAGCAGGCGCTCGAACTCGCGGCCTTGCTCCACGACATCGGGATGGCTGCGGTGGCCGATGCGGGTGTGGCGACCCCCGGGCCGCTCACGACGGTCGAGCGTGGCCTGCTCAAGATGCATCCGAAGGTCGCTGCGGAGATCCTTGGCAGCACACCCGCACTCTCGTCGGTGGCACCTATCGTGTTCCACCACCACGAGCGTTTCGATGGCATGGGATACGGCAGCGGTGTGGGTGGTGTGGACATCCCGGTGGGAGCGAGGATCCTCGCAGTGGCCGACGCGTTCGTGGCCATGACCTCGGACCGACCCTACCGCAAGGCCAAAGAGCAAGACTCCGCCGTCGCGGAACTCCTGGAAAACGCAGGAACCCAGTTCGACCCTCTGGTCGTGCAGGCGCTTGTGCGGCTGCTCGATTCGGGTGCGGACCGGGTTCCACAGCGCGACCGCTAGGGCCGCAGGCGAGGCGAGGCCTCCGTGCTTACGCGCGGGTGACCTTGCCGGCCTTCATGCACTTGGTGCAGACGTTGATCTTCTTGACGTGACCCTCGACGACGGCCGTGACCTTCTGGATGTTCGGGCGGAACATGCGGTTGGTCACCCGGTGGGAGTGGCTCACGTTGCGACCGGCGGCGGGATGCTTGCCGCAGACAGCACATACCTTGGACATCGATATCTCCGTTCGCTTCCAACGGGTCGGCGCAGGTGGGCGACCCAGTCTCAGTTCGGCTCAAAGCCCGACGATACTACCACAGCCTCGCGCGCCACAACAAGCGCGGATACCGCTTCCTGCGCCCGCGGTCTGCGACTTGAAGCGATCCCCAATCGGCTATACTTGTCCTGCCCGGGACGGCTCCGGGCCGTTTTGCACGCGCAGCGGGCGTCGCGCGAGGGCGCGCATCCGCTTGAACCGTTCCGCCGAGGAGTTCGGAGGGCCCATGAGCACCAGCATTCCCGGTGAGGTCCAGATCGCGAACGAGGTACTGGCCGACCTGGCCGGTTTCGCCGCTCTTGAGTGCTACGGCATCGTAGGCATGGCGAGTCCCACGGCGCGCGACGGTGTCGCGCAACTGCTCTCGCGTGACAAGTTGCGCAAGGGCGTCTCCATCAAGAACAACGACAAGGGCGTCCTTGTGGACCTCTACGTGATCATCGAGCACGGCACGAACCTCGCGGAGGTCTCCCACAATCTGAGCAACCGCGTCGGCTACGTCCTGACCACCATCGCGGACGTGAAGGTCGACTCCGTCGATGTCCACGTTCAGGGCATCAAGGTCCGCAAGTAGGCCACGGAGAATCCATGACCAAAGCATCCCCCGCAGGCTCTCTCGTCGCCGCCGCAGCCGCTGCGCTCAAGGAACGCGCCGAAGAGGTCAACAAACTCAACGTCTTCCCGGTGCCTGATGGTGACACCGGCACGAACATGTCGCTCACCATGGAGGCGGTGGTCAGCGAACTCGCGGCGCTCGGAGACGATGCCGGTCTCGATGCGATCTGTAAGTCGGTCACCCATGGGTCGCTCATGGGTGCACGCGGCAACTCCGGCGTCATCCTGTCGCAGATCCTCCGTGGGCTGTGCGAGGTGGTGGGCTCGGCCGAGGCGGTCGACACCGATCTTGTGGCCAAGGCCCTGGACAAAGCGGTCTCCGTCTCCTTCCAGGCGGTGCGCAAGCCGGTGGAAGGCACCATGCTCACGGTGCTCAAGGACTCCGCCAAGGCGGCCAAGAAGGCTGCCAAAGACGGTGCCGACCTCGATGAGACCCTCGATAGGGTCATGTCATCGGCGTTCGAATCGGTCCGCAACACGCCGGAGCTCCTGCCCGTCCTGAAGGAGAACGGCGTCGTAGATGCCGGGGGATTCGGACTGGCCATCCTCGCAGAGGGGCTCGTCGCGGCGTTCAAAGGCCGCGAGGTCGACGTCGCCGATGTCTCGATCGGCGCGGCGCCGGTCACGAGCATCGAGCCCGCCAACGACTGGGATGACGACGAGTATCTGTACTGCACCGAGTTCCTGCTCTTGGGTGAGGAGATAGACCTTCCTGCGGTCCAGGACTACATCGCCTCGGTCGGAGGCAGTGAGCTCGCGGTCGGATCCGGTGATACATACAAGGTCCACGTGCACACGGACGACCCGGGTGCGGTCCTCGCGTACATGACCGGCATCGGCGAGGTCGCCGAGGTACACATCAACAACATGAAGCGACAGACCGCCGCGCGCGCCGATTCTATCCGCGCCGAAGGTGCGGCTGAGGCGGCGCCGCCGGCCCCCTACGGCGTCGTGAGTGTCGCTGCAGGCGACGGCCTCAAGGCCATACTCACAAGCCTCGGCGTAGATGTGATCGTCAACGGCGGTCAGACCATGAATCCCTCCACCGCCGAGCTGCTCGAGGCGGTCGCTTCGGTCAACGCCGAGCGTGTGCTCATCCTCCCCAACAACAAGAACATCATAATGGCGGCGCAGCAGGCGGCCGCGCACGCCGACCGGCCTGTAGGTGTCGTGCCGACCAAGAGCGTGCCCGAGGCGTTCGCGGCTCTCTTCGAGTTCGACACGGAGGCCGAGCTCTCCGAGAACATCGAGGCTATGACCGAGGCGGCAGGCTCGGTGCGCACCGGCGAGGTCACGACCGCGATCAAGGACTCCAAGGCCAAGAGCGGACCGATCAAGGCCGGTCAGGTGATAGGCATCTCGGCCGGTGAGATCGAGGTCGTGGGCGAGGACGTGACGCAGGTGGCTCTCGATCTCCTCGGCATCATCGTGGGTGACGGTGAGACCGTCACGCTCCTGGCGGGCGAGGAGTTCTCGGATGACGCGCTCGCGGACCTGGAGACGAAGGTCGGCGAGACGTTCCCTGATGTCGAGGTCGAGTCCCATCGTGGCGAGCAGCCGCTGTATCCGTTGATCGTGTCCGTCGAGTAGGCAGTCGAAGGGATCGTCATGGCGCGAGTAGGGATCGTCTGCGACAGCACCTGTGACCTCGGTCCGGCCTGGTGTGAGGCCAACGACGTGGTGATGGTGCCCCTCAAGGTCCTGTTCGGGGACGAGACCTACCTCGACTGGGTCGATTTCGAGCCCGCCGAGTTCTACGAGCGCCTGCAGGCCGCGCCCAAGCTGCCCAAGACCTCACAGCCCTCACCCGCGGAGTTCGCTGCCGCGTACGCGGGTCTGGCCGACGCCGGCTGCGATTCGATCGTCTCGGTTCACTTGACGGCCGCTCTCTCGGGCACCTTCGAGTCGGCGACCATGGCCGCCAAGGATTCCGCGATACCCGTGCACGTGATCGACACCAAGCGCGTCTCGCAGGCGACCGGGTTGGTGGTCAAGGCGGCCCTGGAGGCCCGGGCCACAGGTGCAGAAGGGGCCGAGGTCGCGCGCATCACCCAGAAGATCGCCGACGACACGAGTCTGTTCTTCGTGCTGGATACGCTCGAGTACCTGGTCAAGGGCGGCCGCGCCGGCAAGGCGCAGGGGCTTGCCGCCTCGGTCCTCAATATCAAGCCCGTCCTCGAGTTCAACTCCGACGGCATCATCGAGCCGTTCAAGAAGGCCAAGGGGACGCGCAAGGCGCTGCAGATCCTTGCGGAGCATATCGCCGAGGACTCCAAGGCAAACGGCCGCGTCAGACTCTCCATCCTGCACGCATGCTCTCCGGAACTGGCCGAGGAGTTGCGTGGCGCGCTCGATGCGGCCGGCGTCGACTACGAACTCGAGAGCATCGGCCTCGTGGGTTCGGTCATCGGTACATACGCCGGTCCGCGCGCCGTGGGCTGCGGCTACTACCACCTCAGCTAGGGGCGCGATGCCACAGCCCGGCACATCGAGGGCGTCGCGGCTCGCGGCGTGGGACCTCGAAGTGGGCGCGGCCCGCTACGTGGACCGGGCGCGCGCCGAGGCCCTGGGACGGCTCGGGATCGGGACCGTCCGCGACCTGCTGCTGCACTTCCCGTTCCGGTACGTGGACCTGACCGACATCGTCCCGCTCGGGCAGGTCAAGGCCGGCACCGATGTGACGGTGGTCGGCCGCGTCCACGAGATCAAGACCAAGAAGCCCCGGCCGCGGCTGTCGATCGTGGAGGTCGCGCTCGTGGACGGCACCGGTGTGATCATCGGGGTCTGGTTCAATCAGCCTTACATGGCGAGCCGCTTCGTTCGCGACGAGCGTGTCGCGTTCTCTGGCACAGTCGCTCTCGAATACGGGCTGCGGCAGATGCGCAATCCGTTCGTGGAGAAGCTCGGGGTCGACGAGGCCGATGAGAGCGCCGCCCGTATAGTCCCGGTGCATCGCACGACCGAGGGGCTGTCGACGAACTGGGTCCGGCGTCTCATCGGCAGCGCGCTCGAGGACGTCGGTGACGTCCCGGACTTCCTGCCTGCCGCCCTGCGCATCGAGCGGGACCTCGTGCCACTGTCGGCGGCGCTTGTCGACATCCACTTCCCTCGGAGCATGTCCGATGCGCGCGCCGCCCGTCGGCGCATGGCCTACGAGGAGCTGCTCTGCCTTCAGCTCGGCATGCTGCAGCGGCGCCACCGCCTCACGCGCGAGGTGCCCGGTGTCGCGCACGTCGTGGACGGCCCGCTGCTCTCGGCGCTGCGCGCGTGCAGTCCGTTCGAGCCCACGGGCGACCAACGCCGCGCGATCGATGAGATCCTCGCCGACATGGCACGACCCGAGCCCATGAACCGCCTCCTGCTCGGCGACGTGGGCACGGGCAAGACGCTCGTCGCCGCGCACGCGTTGTGCGCGGCCGCGGACACCGGTTCCCAGGCGGCGATGATGGCGCCGACAGAGGTGCTCGCGCAGCAGTACGCCGAGAAGCTCGGGCCCCTGCTCGACGAGGCGGGTGTCGGCTGGGCGCTCCTGACCGGTTCCACGCCGGCCTCCGAGCGCAAGCCGATCCTGGCGGCCGCGGCCGACGGCACGCTTCCGGTGCTCTTCGGCACGCACGCGTTGCTCGACGCGAAGGTGGGCTTCGCGCGCCTGTCGCTTGCCATCGTCGACGAGCAGCACCGCTTCGGCGTGAACCAGCGCCTCGGGTTGCGGGGCAAGGGGGCATCGGCGGATCTTCTGGTCATGACCGCGACGCCGATCCCTCGCTCGCTCGCACTCACGGTCTATGGTGACCTCGAGACCTCGTATCTGCGCGAGAAGCCGAACACCGCGGGCAGCCGGACGACCGAACTCGTGCACATGACCGGACGCGAGCGCGCCTACAAGCGCGTCCACAAGGCCGTTCGCGAGGGGCGCCAGGCGTACATCGTGTGTGCGCTCGTCGACGAGTCGGACGCGGCTCAGGCCCGCGCGGCGGTCAACGAGGCCGACCGCCTCGCGACCCGGGTGTTCCCCGACCTGCGTGTCGGGCTGCTCACGGGCAAGATGAAGCCGTCCGAGAAGGCGTCGGTGATGAAGCGCTTCCGCGCCGGAGAGATCGACATCCTCGTCTCCACTACCGTCATCGAGGTCGGCATCGACGTCCCCAACGCGACCGTGATGATCGTCGAGGACGCGGACCGCTTCGGCCTCGCACAGCTCCATCAGCTTCGCGGGCGCGTGGGCAGGGGAGAGCACGCCGGCCTGTTCATGCTCTTCGCCGATCCCAAGACCGCCGACGGCAAGGCACGCATGGCCGCGATCGTCGCTACCGAGGACGGGTTCGAGCTGGCCGAGGAGGACCTGAGGCTGCGCGGGGAGGGCCAACTCCTCGGCGACAGGCAGCACGGGCTGCCCGAGCTGCGGCTCGCCTCACTGGCCGAGGATATGGACCTCATCGAGATCTCGCGCGCCGATGCGGCCGAGCTCGTCGAGTCGGACCCGCACCTGGAGCGCCCGGAGCATGTACCGCTCGGTCTCGAGGTCAGACGCCGATTCGGTGCGGCATGGACGTGGGTGAGCAGCGGATGAGGATCATCGCCGGGCAGATGCGCGGACGACGGCTCGTGGCCCCGAAGGGCACCGCGACCCGCCCGACCGCGGACCGGGTACGCGAAGCGCTGTTCAGCCGGCTTGCGACACTGGACGCCCTCGTCGACGCCGTCGTTCTCGACGCCTTCGCAGGCGCGGGCACACTCGGGCTCGAGGCGCTCTCCCGGGGCGCCCGACGCGTCATGTTCGTGGAGCAGGACAGGGCCGCGCTCGCCGCCCTGAACGCCAACATCGCAGCCCTCGGGGTGGAGGGCGAGACCTCCGTGGTCCGTGCCGACGCGTTCGCCGCGGCCCGCCGGGCCCGTCCGGCCGGGGCCCCGTTCTCGTTGCTCTTTCTCGACCCTCCTTATAGAATCGACAAGTCCGAGGTCAGGGGGCTCATCGAGTCGCTTGCGGCATCAGGGTCCCTGGGTGACGGAGCGATCGTCGTCTGGGAACACGATGCGCGCGAGGAGCCCTTGTGGCCTGCGACGGTGCGCGACGCCGGCAGCAAGCGGTACGGTGACACAGCGGTATCGCTTGGTATCCACGATGAGCGGGAGGGTGCATGAAGCGGGGGCTCTGCCCGGGTACGTTCGACCCGGTCACCTCGGGGCACCTCGACATCATCGAGCGTGCATCGTCGCTGCTCGACGAGTTGGTGGTCGCGGTGGCTCTCTCACCCGACAAGGGGGGCGGCCCGCTGTTCTCCATCGACGAGCGCGTCGAGATGATCACGAAGGCCACACGGCATCTCCCTAACGTATCCGTGTTACCTTTTGATACCCTGTTGGTGGACTTCGCGCATGAGGTCGGCGCAACGGCGATCATCAAGGGACTTCGGGCCGTGACCGATTTCGAACGCGAGTTCCAGATGGCGCAGTTGAACTACCGTCTCGACAAACGTATCGAGACGATGTTCATCATGGCCATCCCGGAGTACATGTATTTGAGTTCCTCGGCGGTCAAGGAGATCGCCAGGCACGGTGGCTCGGTCAAAGGACTCGTGCCAGACGTAGTAGAAGACGCACTCAGGCACCGGCTCGCCCGGCCCCACTAAGGGAGGACCCGAATGGACATCATGGCCTTGATAGACCGGATCGAGGAGCTCGTGGACAACGGACGCTCGCTTCCGTTCACGAGCAGCAAACTCGTCGATCCCGAGAAGGTCTACGAGATCATCGATGAGATCCGCGCTCAGTTCCCCGACGAGCTCAAGCAGGCCCGTTGGATCGTCAAGGAGCGCCAGGAGATGCTGGAGGAGGCCGAGAAGGAGGCCAACCGCATCCTGGAGGAGGCGCGCGACCGTGCCGCTGCCCTGGCGGCCGAACAGGAGATCGTGAAGATGGCCGAGTCGCAGGCCGCCGCGATCCTCGATGACGCCCGCAACAAAGAGCGCGAGATCCGTCTCGGCGCCGAGGACTACGCCGACGAGATGCTCGCCAACCTCGAGGTCAACCTCGGCAAGCTGCTCACGGCCGTGCAGCGCGGCCGCGACCGTCTGCAGGGCAAGGTCGGCGGCGGCCAGCGCCAGTAGGCGCCGCCGCACACGCTCATGGATCCCTACAATGTCGACGTCACCGAGATCATCCACGATCTCGGCATGTCCATTCCTATCGACGACGAGATCGATCTCGGCGTCATCGAGTACGCCGGCGAGACCTATGCGCCCGCGCGCCCGGCCCGTATCGATGTCTCCGTGACCAACACGGGCGCGGGCGTCGTGGCCTACGGCTCGGTGGATGCCGCGTTCCAGGTCGAGTGCTCGCGCTGTCTCGCCCCGTTCACGCTCGAGGTGAGCGGAGAGGTCGAGGGCTTCTACACCACACCCGAGAAGGCCGAGGAGCTTTCTGAGGACCAGGAGTGGGAGCAGCTCGGGGACGGCATCATCGACCTGTCGCACGCGATCGAGTCGGCTGTTCGCATCGAGCTGCCCTTCGCACCGGTGCATTCCGAGGACTGCGCGGGCATCTGCCCGGTCTGCGGATGTGACCTGAACGAGGGCGCGTGTACCTGCGACGCGGAGGTCCGCAAGCCGACCCCGTTCGACGCGCTTGAAGGTATGTTCGGCGGCGAGGACGCGCCGAAGGACTGACCCGTCCTCTTCGCACGGCCCTCGGGGATTTCCTGTACCCACACGGCTCGGGCCTGTGCTATTATTGGCGACCGTGCGACTGAGAGGTCGCCGAACGACGTAACGCATCGGGGCGAAGCGCCCCGCCGAAAGGAGCAAGGTCCCATGCCTGTCCCCAAGAGGAAGACCGGTCGCGCCAAGCAGGCCGGTCGTCGCGCCCAGCACAAGCTCGAGGTTCCCGCGGTTGCGACGTGCCCGCAGTGCCATTCCCCCAAGCTCCCGCATCGCGTGTGCGGTGAGTGTGGGTATTACAACGGCAAGGAAGTAATCGACACCGAGTAGCACCGCGCCTCTTGCGGTTCTCGCTCTCGGGGGAGGCGAGTCGCGCGTGCTTTCCGGGTTCTTCGAACCTCGTAGTGTCGCCGTGGTCGGCGTTGCCCGCGATGAGGGCAAGGTCGGCCACTTCGTTTTCGACAACCTTCGCGCCGGCGGGTTCGCGGGCCCCGTCTACCCGGTGAACCCGGCCGCGGAGGAGATCCACGGCATCCCCTGTTTCGCCACGCTCACCGACCTGCCCGAGGTCCCCGACCTCGTGGTCGTGGTGGTCCCGGCGCGGGCCGTGGCCTCCGTCATCGACGAGTGCGCGGCCCTGGGCGTCTCCTCGGCGATCGTGATCTCCGCCGGGTTCAAGGAGACCGGGCGCGAAGGGGGCGTGCTGGAGCGCGACCTCGCCGCGCGGGCGGCCGCAGGCGGTGTGCGCCTGCTGGGTCCGAACTGCCTCGGGCTGATCTCGACGGGCTCGCACCTCAACGCGTCCTTCGCGGTCGGCATGCCTCCTGCCGGAGCGATCTCGTTCATGTCGCAGTCGGGTGCGCTCGGGACGGCGGTCCTGGACTGGGCGGCGGGGGAAGGCATCGGGCTCGCGCACTTCGTCTCGCTCGGCAACCGCGCTGACCTCTCCGAGACCGACCTGCTCACAGAGTGGTCCGCAGCGTCGGTGACCCGTGTGGTCGTCGCGTATCTCGAGTCCGTTGCCGACGGGCCGGGGTTCCTGGCCGCCGCCGCCGAAGCGACAGCCCGCAAGCCGGTGCTCGCGGTCAAGGCGGGCGGCAGCGACGCGGGCGCCCGTGCGGTCTCTTCGCACACCGGCAGCCTCGCCGGCTCGGAGGCGGCTTACGACGCCGCGTTCGCACGTACCGGGGTCATACGCGCCGGCACCGTACAGGAGTTGTTCGATTACGCGGTCGCCTTCTCGCTGCAGCCTCTTCCCGCAGGCGACGGTCTCGCCATCGTCACCAACGCCGGAGGCCCGGCGGTCATGGCCACCGACGCCTGCGAACGCGAGGGGGTCGCGCTCGCGTCGCTCGGGAACGTGACCACTGAGGGACTGCGTGCGGCCCTTCCCGCGGCTTCGGCGGTGTACAACCCCGTCGACATCCTCGGCGATGCGGACCCTGCGCGCTACGAGCGCGCGCTTACGACCGTCTACCGCGATCCCGACGTGCACAGCGTCCTGTGCATCCTGACCCCTCAGGCGATGACGGACCCGCTGGAGAGCGCTCTTGCCCTCGCTCGCGTGGCGGCCGCCAACCCCACCGTCACGACGCTCGCCTGTTTCATGGGACGCGACAGCATGGCCGGTGCCTGGGCCGCGCTGCATGAGCGCGGAATCCCCTCCTACGCGTTTCCCGAGCGTGCTGTGAGCGCTCTGGGCGCCATGAACCGCTACCGTCACCATCTCGCCGAACCCGCGCGAGTGCCGTTCGAAAGCGGTGCTGACGCGCGCATGGTGGGCGCGGCGCTCGCCGAGGCCAAGGCGGCCCGGCATGCCTTCATCACCGAGGAGCACGGTGCGCGGCTCCTCGGCGCGTACGGTATCACCGTTCCCCGTGGCGAGGTTGCACGCGACCTCCATAGCGCTCTCGAGGCCGCCGAGAGGGTCGGCTACCCCGTGGTCGCGAAGATCGCGAGCCCCGACATCCTGCACAAGTCCGACGTCGGCGGGATCAGGGTGGGCATCAGGGACGCCGAGGAGCTGCGCAGCGCGTACGAGGAGATCCTCGGCAAGGCGCGCTCCTACATGGCCGACGCCGTGATCGAGGGGGTCCACATCCAGGAGATGCTCCCCGCCGGTCGCGAGGTCATCATCGGGGTCGACCGCGATCCCACGTTCGGGGCGCTGCTCATGTTCGGGCTGGGCGGCGTGTACGTCGAGGTCCTCAAGGACGTCGTGTTCAGACTCTGCCCGATCGACCACAGGGAGGCGCGGGAGATGATAGCCTCGATCAGAGGCTACGGACTCCTGCGTGGCGCACGAGGTGAGCGCCCGGCGGACATCGACGCGATCGCGGATGTGCTGGTGCGTGTCTCCGCCATGGCGACGGCGCACCCGGAGATCCTCGAGTTGGACATCAATCCGCTGATCGTGGCGGAAGCGGGCGGCGGAGCCACGGCCGCCGACGTACGTATCGGTATCGGAGGCTGAGATCATGCGGACACTGATCGTCTCGTCGACCCGCCCGTACTCGGGCAAGAGCGGCATCTCGCTCGCGGTGCTCACCGCGCTCAGTTCGCGCGGCGTGAGCGTGGGCTACTTCAAACCCTACGGGACGATGCCCGTGGTATCCGACGGCGTGATGACCGATCAGGATGCCGCGTACATCTCACGCTTCGCCACGGCGCCGGTGCCCACGGGCGGCGTGTGTCCCGTGGTCGAGTCGCGTGGGTTCATCGAAGAGGTCCTGCGCGACGACCCCGGCGGGCACGCTGAGCGGGTCAGCGATGCGTTCGCCATAGCCGCCAAGGGAGCCGCGGCGATGGTCGTGGAGGGGCCGAGCGACCTGGCGCAGGGCAGGACGGTCGGGTTGAACCTCTGCGCGCTCGCCGAGCGCCTCGACGCGTCGGTCCTTCTCGTGGACCGGCCCGACGGCGTGGACCTGCCCGACGCCGTGTTGTGGGCCTCCGATTGCCTCGGGGACCGGCTCCTCGGCGTGGTGTTCAATGCGGTGCATCCGTCGGTGTTCGAGTTCGTGCGTGACGACGTGTCGCGCTTTCTCGCGGCGCGCGGTGTGCCCGTGCTCGGCGCGCTCCCTCGCGATCCGATGCTCTCCTCGGTCAGTGTCCAGGAGATCGTCGAGGCGCTGGGTGGGACGGTCCTGTGTGCCGAGGAACACCTCGGTGAGCCCGTCGAATCGTTCATGGTCGGTGCGATGGGCCAGGAGAAGGCGCTGCGCTTCTTCAGGCGCAAGGCGGCCAAGGCCGTCATCACCGGCGGCGACCGGTCCGACGTCCAGCTGGCAGCGCTCGAGACCGATACGCGCTGCATCATCCTGACGGGGAACCTGCCGCCCAGTTCGCTCGTCCTTTCGCGTGCCGAGGAGCTCGGCGTGCCGATGATCCTTGTGGGCATGGACACGTTGTCGGCGGTGGAGAAGATGGAGGGGCTGCTCGGTCGGGTGAGGCTCCATGACCCCGGCAAAGCTGCTAGAATGCGCGAGATGTTCGAGCAGGCTGTCAACGTCGATGAGCTGCTCGAATCCGCTTTCGGAGCGTGACAGGACTTGAGGAGCGAGATGTCTGAGACCCGCCGTGTGACGATCGTCGTGGACGCCATGGGCGGGGACCACGCGCCGCAGTCCGTGCTCGACGGTGTGGCCGCCGCACTCGGGGCCGACCCGGCGCTCCAGGTCATCCTGACCGGTCCCGCCGACATCGTGGAGCCCTTCGCGGCCGCACGCGAGCGTTGCGAGGGAGTCGCGACCACCGAGGTCATCGAGATGGATGAGCATCCGGCGCATGCGGTGCGTGCCAAGAAGGACTCGTCGATCGTGGTCGGGTGCCGGCTCGTGCGGGACGGACGGGCCGACGCGTTCTTCTCGGCCGGCTCGACCGGCGCCTGCATGGCTGCCGCCACACTCGTTATGGGACGCATCAAGGGCGTCGCGCGTCCCGCCATCGCCACCGTCATCCCCACGGCGGGCCCGCCTGTCGTCTTGCTCGATGTGGGCGCCAACGCCGACTGCAAGCCCGAGAACCTCCTGCAGTTCGGACATATGGGCGCCGCGTACGCGCAGACCGTCCTCGCGGTGCCCAACCCCCGCGTCGCGCTGCTCAACATCGGCGAGGAACCCACCAAGGGCTCACAGCTCGCGCAGGACGCGCATGCGCTCATGGCGGAGCAGGTGCACGGCTTCATCGGCAACATCGAAGGCCGCGACGTGACCGCCGGCGTGTGCGATGTCATCGTCACCGACGGTTTCACCGGGAACGTGACGCTCAAACTGCTCGAGGGACTCTCCAAGACGCTGCTGGGCCAGGTCAAGGAGGCGATGACCTCCTCGGCGGTCAACAAGCTCGCGGCGGCTGTGCTCAAGCCGTCGCTCGTCCGCCTGAAGGACCGTCTCGATCCCGATGCGTACGGCGGGGCCCCGCTGCTCGGCGTCGCGGGGGTCTGCATCATCGGGCACGGCAGCTCGGGCCCCGTGGCGGTCCACTCGGCATGCCGCGTTGCGGCTCAGGCCGCTCGCGGCGGCCTGACCGAGCAGATCGCCGCAGCGCTCGCGCCCTCCGAGTGACGGGGACCTCCGAGCGGCTACCGCGCGTGTGGCTCAGCGTGTACACTACTCGGACGATTCAGCCCGACCCCTACACCGGAGACTGGACCTGGATATGACACTTCACGCCGCGATCACCGGCGTCGGCTCGTACCTTCCCGAGCGGATACTGACCAACGCAGACCTTGAGCAGCTCGTCGAGACCTCCGACGAGTGGATCGTCTCGCGTACCGGCATCTCCGAACGCCGTCTGGCGGTCGAGGGTGAAGCCACGAGCGACCTGGCGGCGCGAGCTGGTCGAGCTGCGATAGCCGACGCGGGCGTCTCCGCCGACGAGATCGACCTGCTCATCGTGGGCACCTCGACGCCCGACATGATCTTTCCGTCGGCCGCGTGCATGACGCAGGAGAAGCTCTCGCTGGGCTGCCCGGCCTACGACGTCAACGCCGCCTGCACCGGATTCATCTACGCGCTGCACTCGGGTGTCTGTGCCATCGAATCGGGCCGCGCAAAGACGGTGCTCGTCATCGGTGCGGACGCGCTCACGCGGCACGTCGACTTCACCGACCGCGGGACCTGCGTCCTGTTCGGAGACGGCGCCGGCGCCGTGGTGCTTCAGGCCGCCGAGGAGCCCGGGGTGCTCGGCATCGTCCTGGGCGCGGACGGCAGCGGCGGAGACATGCTCAAGGTCCCTGCGGGCGGCTCTGCCGCACCCGCGACCGTCGAGCGTGTCGAGAACCGCGAGCACTACCTGCAGATGGCCGGCAGTGAGGTGTTCAAGTTCGCGGTGCGGATGATCCCCAAGGTCACCAAGCAGGCGCTCGCGGCCTCCGACCTGGAGGTCGGCGACCTCTCCTGGCTTGTTCCGCACCAGGCGAACCAGCGCATCCTCGACACCGTCGAGGAGCGTCTCGGGATCGAGCACGAGCGCGTCTTCTCGAACCTTGCGCGCACGGGCAACACCTCGGCCGCGTCGATACCTCTGGCGCTGGACGAACTGTATACTGGCGGGCGACTCGCCGCTGGCGACAATCTCGCATTCGTGGGCTTCGGCGCGGGACTGACCTGGGGCGCGGCCGTCGTACGTTGGACCAAGACTGCACCAAGCAAGGAGGCGTGAGATGGCCCTTCGCACCCGGCTCACCGAGCTGCTGGGCATCGAGTATCCGATCATCCAGGGAGGTATGGCCTGGACCGCGACCGCGGAACTGGCCGCCGCCGTGAGCAACGGGGGAGGGCTCGGCATCATCGGCGCGGGCCACATGCCCACCGAGATCCTTCGCGATCAGATCCGTACGGCCAAGACGCTCACGGACAAGCCCTTCGGCGTGAACCTCATGCTGCTGACGCCGCACATCGACGAGCTCGTCGACATGGTCATGGAGGAGGGTGTCCACGCCGTGACCACCGGTGCGGGGAACCCGGGCAAGTATATGGACGCGCTCAAGGGCAAGGGCATCAAGGTGCTCCCCATCGCTCCGAGCGTGGCGCTCGCCAAGCGCCTCGAGTCCATCGGGGCCGACGCGATCATCGGTGAAGGCATGGAGGCCGGCGGTCACATCGGCGAGCTCACGACCATGGTTCTCACGCCGCAGCTCGTCGACGCGGTGAGCGTGCCCGTGATCGCGGCGGGAGGCATCGCGGACGGCCGTGGCGTTGCGGCGGCGTTCGCGCTGGGGGCGGAGGGGGTGCAGGTCGGCACGCGGTTCATGTGCGCCGAGGAGTGCACCATCCACCCCGACGTCAAGGAACGCATCATCAAGGCCAAGGACCGCGACACCGTGGTCACGGGCGCTTCGACGGGGCATCCCGTTCGCGTCATAAAGAACAAGCTCTCCAAGATGATCGAGGAGCTCGACCGCGAGAACAAGCCCGAAGAGGTCGAGGCGCTCGGTGCGGGCAAGCTCGCGTCCGCGATGCGCGACGGCGACCTGCACATGGGGTCGCTCATGGCCGGTCAGGCCGCGGCGATGGTCTGCCGTGTGGAGCCTGCCGCACAGATAATCGATGAGATGATGCGGGACGCCGAGCAGGTCCTCGGCAAGCTCGGATCGATACCGGGGTAGCGATGACGACGAGAACAGCGATCGTACTGCCCGGACAGGGCTCTCAGAAGCCCGGGATGCTCGCGCAGGTCCCGGAGAACGACACGTTCGAGCGGCTCGTGGATGCGGCCGAAGCCCTGACGGGACTTCCGTTGCGCGAGATCGCCGAGTCCGAGGACGCATCCGAGCTCGCCGATACGCGCGTCGCACAACCGCTGCTGTATCTGGCCGACTGGGCGTGGGCCATAGCGCTCATGGACTGCCGTGTGGTCCCTGACGTGCTTGCGGGTCACTCGCTCGGCGAACTGGCTGCGCTCGCGCTTGCAGGCGTGTACTCGCCCGAGGCCGGGTTGGAGCTCGTCGTCGAGCGCAGCAGACTCATGGCGGCGACGGCCGAGAACACCCCCGGAGGGATGTCGGCGGTCCTCGGCATGCCGGCGACCGTCATCGGTGAGGTCGTCGGACAGGTCGAGGGCGTGTGGGTCGCCAATGACAACTCTGCGGCGCAGGTCGTGATATCGGGCACCGAGGCAGGTATCGCCGCCGCTACGGAACGACTCTCAGAGGCAGGCGCCAAGCGGATCCTCCCGCTCAAGGTCGCCGGGCCGTTCCACTCGCCGCTCATGGAGCCCGCCGCCTCGGCCTTCGCGGACATACTGCGCGCCGCCGAGTTCAACGATGCGACGATACCGGTGCTGCAGAACACCGATCCCACACCCGCGACCGACGCGGATTCGATCCGTGAGCGTCTCATCGGTCAGATCACCTCACCCGTACGCTGGACCGAGACGATGTCGGCGCTCGCCGCCGAAGGGCCGATCGTGCTGATCGAGTCCGGTCCCGGTACGGTGCTTCGCGGTCTGGCTCGCGGTCTCGAAGGGGTCACCGCGGTCAGCGTCGAGGACACCCCGCTCGAAACCATCGCCGAGGAGGTCGTGGCATGAGTGAGCGTCTTGCAGGCAAGGTAGCGCTCGTCACGGGTGCGTCACGCGGCATCGGCGCCGCCGTGGCCAAGCGACTGGCCGCCGAGGGCGCCGCCGTGGCGGTCAACTACGCGGGCAGCCAGGCGGCCGCGGAGGCCGTCGTCGCTGAGATCGCGGCGGCGGGCGGCACCGCAGTGGCACTGCGTTCCGACGTGAGCGACCCGGCGGCCTGTACGGCGCTCGTGGACACCGTCATAGCAGAACTCGGCGGTCTCGACATCGTGGTCAACAACGCGGGCATCGCCCGCGACGGTCTGGTCGTGCGCATGAGCGACGATGACTGGTCGGCCGTGATCGATACCAACCTTTCCGGTGTCTTCGCGATCACGCGTGCCGCCGCAAAGCCGTTCATGAAGCAGCGCAGCGGAAGCATCATCAACATCACCTCGGTGGTGGGTCTGGTCGGCAACGCCGGGCAGGCCAACTACGCGGCGGCCAAAGCCGGAGTCATCGGGTTGACCAAGTCCGTCGCCCGCGAGCTCGCCCCGCGCGGGGTGCGTGTGAACGCCATCGCCCCCGGGTTCATCGCCACCGATATGACCGCGGAGCTCTCCGACGCGGTCAAGGAAGGCGCCAAGGCCCAGATCGCGATGCGCGAGTTCGGCGATCCCGAGGATGTCGCAGCCGCTGTGGCGTTCTTCGCGTCAGACGATGCGCGCTATGTCACCGGCCAGACGCTCGCTGTCGACGGGGGCATGACGTTCGTCTAAAGTGTGCCGACGAAGTATCGTGGCTGCAGCCACGGGAAGGAGGTGTTCTGTACATGGAGCACGATGAGATTTTCGACAAGGTCAAGGAAGTCATCGTCGACCAGCTGAGTGTCGAGGAGGACGATGTCGTCGAGGAGGCCTCGTTCGTCGATGACCTGGGCGCCGACTCGCTCGACATCGTCGAGCTGGTCATGGCTCTCGAGGAGTCGTTCGGCGTGTCCATCCCCGATGAGGATGCCGAGAGCATCAAGACCGTCGGTGATGCCGTCAACTACATCTCGACCAACGCGTAGCACCAACTGAAGCGCTCACGACCGGGCGGGCGATCCGTCCGCCCGGTCTTTCCGCCCATCTTGCAGAAGGGCCCTTGCCGCCGTGGAAATGCCCAAGCTCACCATAGGTGACGTGACCGCCAGACTGCCGATCGTGCAGGGTGGCATGGCCGTCCGCATATCCCTTTCGCCTCTCGCGGGCGCGGTCGCCAAGGCGGGTGGCATCGGCGTCATCGCCGGTTCCGGCCTCGAGCCCGCCGAGCTCGTCGAGGAGATCCGCAAGGCCCGCAGCATCGCCGAGGGCGGGGTCGTCGGCGTCAACATCATGGTGGCCGTCAAACGCTTCAGGGAACTGGTCGAGGTCGCGCTCGCGGAGGGCATCGACCTCGTCATCGCCGGCGCGGGCTTCTCCCGCGACGTGTTCCAGTGGTGCAAGGACGCCGGCACGCCCATGGTCCCCATCGTGGGCTCAGAGCGTGTCGCACAGCTCGCGGAGCGCTTCGGCGCGTCCGCGGTGATCGTCGAAGGAGTCGAGGCTGGAGGGCATCTGGGTACCGACGAGCACATGCTCGACCTGCTGCCCCGCATCGTCGATTCCGTCGATCTGCCCGTGATCGGCGCCGGTGGCGTCGTGACCGGTGCGGACATCAAGACCGCGCTCGATGCGGGCGCCGCCGGGGTCCAGATGGGCTCGCGCTTCGCGGCGACCGTCGAGTCCTCGGCGCCGCAGAACTTCAAGGAGATGTACGTCGATTCCTCGGCGGACGACATCGTGCTCATCAAGAGTCCGGTCGGGCTTCCCGGTCGCGCGCTCCGCAGCATACTGACCGAGCGCCTGGCCGCCGGCGATGTGCCCAAGATCGAGCGCTGCATCGTCTGTCTCAAGAAGTGCGGCAAGGACTTCTGCATCATGGACAAGCTCGTGAAGGCCCAGGCCGGCGATCTCGAGGACGGCCTCGTGTTCGCGGGTTCTGCGGCCGCCCGGATACGCGACATCCCGACCGTCGCCGAACTCATGGAAAGGCTCGTCTCCGAGTGGACGGTGGCCACCGAAGGGGGAGCGGCATGAAGCGCATAGCCATCACCGGTATGGGCGTCGTCACGCCCGTCGGCGTCGGTGTGGACGCCATGTGGGACTCGATCGCGACGGGACGCAGCGGCATCACGGAGACCACGCACTTCGACGCGAGCGAGTACAGCTCGCGGATCTCCGGCTACATCCACGACTTCGATCCGAGCGACGTGCTCGACTCCAAGGAACTGCGTCGCATGGCGCGCTTCCAGCAGTTCGCGATCGTCGCTGCCGACGAGGCGATAGCGGATGCGGGCCTCGTCATCGACGATTCGAACGCCGAGCGCGTCGGCGTCATCGTCGGCTCCGGCATCGGCGGCCTGCAGACCATGGAGGAGCAGACGGCCATCCTGCTCGAGCGCGGACCCTCGCGCATCAGTCCGTTCCTGGTCCCGATGATGATCGTGGACCTTGCCGCCGGGCTCATCTCGATCCGTCACGGCGCCAAGGGCATCAACTACGCGCCTGTCTCCGCATGCGCCACCGGCAACCACGCCATAGGCGAGGCCGCCGAGGCGATCCGCCGAGGAACCGCCGACGTCATCATCGCGGGAGGTTTCGACGCCGGCGTCACGCCGCTCGGGGTCGCGGGGTTCTGCGCGGCCCGCGCGCTCTCCACGCGCAACGACGATCCGACGGGCGCCTCGCGGCCGTACGACGCCGGACGCGACGGTTTCGTCATCGGCGAGGGCGGCGCGGTCCTGGTGCTCGAGGACTGGGAGTATGCCGTCGCTCGCGGGGCACGCATCCACGCCGAGCTTCTTGGCTACGGCGCGTCGGCTGACGCGTATCACATCACCTCGCCCGCGCCGGATGGTTCGGGCGCGATCCGCTCCATGCGCATGGCCATCGAGCAGGCGGGTATCGAGCCTTCCGCGATCGGATACGTCAACGCGCATGGCACCTCGACCCAGCAGGGCGACATCGGCGAGACCCGGGCCATCAAGGCGGTGTTCGGCGATGCGGTCCCGCCCGTGTCTTCGACCAAGTCGATGACCGGCCATCTTCTGGGTGGGGCCGGCGCGATGGAGGCCGCGATCTGCGTGTGCGCGCTGCGCAACGAGCTCCTTCCGCCGACGATCAACCTCGTCGATCCCGATCCCGAGTGCGACCTGGACTACGTCCCCAATGTTGCGCGTCCGGCCAAGGTCGACGTCGTGATGAGCAACTCCTTCGGCTTCGGCGGCCACAACGCGACGCTGATCATCGGCAAGGCCTAGCGCCATGGGCGACGGCGCCGCGCGCGGCCCGGAGCGTCTGGAGGCCGCGCAGAGGATCATCGGCCGGAAGTTCGCGGACACCGCGCTGCTCGACGCCGCTCTGACGCACCCTTCGTACTCCGAGGAGACAGCGGGCGTCACCGGTTACGAGCGGCTGGAGTTCCTGGGCGATGCCGTCCTCGGACTCGTCGTGGTCGAGGAGTGCTATCGCCGCTTCCCGGATCTGGCCGAGGGCGTGATGACCAAGATCAAGATCGCGGTCGTCTCGGGAAACGTGCTGACCGCGGCCGCGGACTCGCTCGGTCTTGGCGATCTCATCCTTCTGGGCGAAGGAGAGCGGCGCAACGCCCGCCGGGGACGCGCCTCGGCGCTTGAGAACGCGTTCGAAGCCGTCGTGGGCGCGATCTACCTGGATGCGGGTCTGGACGCCGCGCGCGAGTTCGTTCTGCGGATCCTCGGCGACCGCATCGTGCCTGAGATCGCGCGCGTGGAGGAACACCCCAAGTCCGCGTTGCTCGAGCTCGTGCAGGCCACCGGCCGCAGCGCGGAGTTCCACATCAGCGCCTCGGAGGGGCCGCCGCACGACCGCGTGTTCACCGCGAGCGTCTCGGTCGACGGGCGCGTCATGGGCGAGGGCACTGGGCGCAGCAAGAAGGAAGCCGAGATGAACGCGGCGGCCCGCGCGCTGGAGCAGTTGGACACCTAGGTCCAAGGGCGCTTTTCGCCGTTTCGCGCACCGCGAACGGGGGCTTGACGGGCCGGCGCCTGTGGTAGAATCCAACGGGTCCGACAGGGTGTCCGCACCGTGTCGTCGGGCGTCCTTCCGTTCCGCCGCGAGCAGGGGTATACGTGCATCTGAAGTCCCTCACCCTCAAAGGGTTCAAGTCCTTCGCAGACAAGAGCGCGCTGTCCCTGGAGCCCGGCGTCTCGGTGGTCGTGGGACCCAACGGCTCCGGCAAGTCCAACATCTCCGATGCCGTGATGTGGGTCCTTGGCGAGCAGTCGGCCAAGGCGCTGCGCGGGCAGGCCATGGAGGACGTGATCTTCGCGGGTTCCTCGGCACGGCAGGCGGTCGGTGTGGCCGAGGTCGACCTCGTGCTCGACAACTCCGACGGCACCCTGCCGCTCGAGTTCACCGAGATCACGATCACCCGCCGGATGTACCGAAGCGGGGAGAGCGAGTACCTGCTCAACCACGCGCCCTGCAGACTCATGGACATCCACGAGCTGCTGCACGACACCGGGCTCGGGCGTGACGCCCACTCGATCATCAGCCAGGGTCAGCTCGACGAGATCCTGAGTTCGCGTCCCGAGGAGCGCCGCGCGCTCATCGAGGAGGCCGCAGGGGTCCTCAAGCACAAGAAGCGGCGTGAGCGCTCCGTGCGCAAGCTCGCGTCGATGGACGGCTATCTCGAGCGTGCGCGAGATGTCATCGCCGAGGTCGACCGGCAGCTCCGCCCGCTGGCCAAGCAGGCGACGCGCGCACAGGAGCACTCGACGGTCATCGCCAAGCTCAAGGACCTCGAGCTCGCGCTCGCCGTCGACGACCTGCGCGGGCTGCAAGGTGCGTGGGACGAGATCTCCAAGGTGGAGAAGGAGGCGGACGCCGAACTCGAGCTCATCCGCTACCGCTACGAGGAGAAGGAACGCGAGCTCGCCAAGTTCCAGTCGCTGCTCGAGGAGAAGGGCCTGTTCGTGGGCGACCTCTCCGAACAGCGCCGCCGTCTACAGTCCGTGCTCGAGCGCATCAACTCGGGGCTGCTGCTTCTCGAGGAGAAGGGCAAGAACCTCGTCGACAAGCTTTCGGACCTGCGCGCCAAGCTCCACCACAGCGAGTCGCGTATCGCGACGCGGACCGGTGAGCTTGCGACCCTGTCGGCCGAGAGGACCACGACGGACGGGCAGCTCAAGGCCCACTACGCGCAGCTTTCGGACCTGCGCAAGGAGACCGAGATCACCCGCAAGGAGCGTCTTGCGGCCGACGAAGCGCTCGCCCGCGTCACCGCCGACACCCGGCGCGTGCGAAAGGAACTCGAGGACCACCGCCTCGAGCTCGCGACACTCGAGCAGGCGCTCTCCTCGGCGGGTCTCGAGGCCGACCTGCTCATGGAGCGCGGCGAGGGCCTCAAGGAGCAGCAGACGGCCGTCGCCACGACACTCACGGCACGCCGCGCCCGGCTCGCGCAACTCGAGGAGGCCATCGCTCACTCGCGCAAGGAGCGGGCGCTCGCGGACGCCGATGTGGACAAGCGCGTGCGCGTGCTCGAGAGCCGCAAGCGCGACCTGGTGGATGTGCGCGAGAAGCTCACAGGACTTCGCGGCGAGATGCGGGGTCTGGAGGAGGTCGACCGTGCGTTCGCCTCCGCCTCGCCGGCCCTTGCGTGGGCGCTCGCCAAGGAGCGCGAACTACCCGGGCTCGTCGGCCCGCTCGCCGAGACGCTGCGCGTTCCGCCCGAATACGAGAACCTCGTCGAGCACGTGCTCGGCTCCGACCTGTTCGCCCTCCTCGTGTCCGACGCCGACGCCGCAGTCCGCATCGCCGGCGCGCTGCGCACCGAGGCCGAGGGCGAGATCGCCCTGCTTCCTGTGAGCGGCGCGCGGCCGCAGATGCCGCCGGGCAAGGGCCAGCGGCTCTCCGATGTCATCGAGTGCGACGAGTCGGTCCGTTCCGCGGTCGAGGCTTTGGTGGGAGACGTGTTCGTCGCCGAGGACCTTTCCTCGGCGATCGCATCGGCTCGTGGCGGCGCGGCGCGGTACGCCACGCGCGAGGGCGAGGTCGTCTGGCCCAACGGAAAGGTCACCGCGGGCAGGCCCGCTTCCGACAACGCCGGCGTTCTCGAGCGCAAGCGCCGCATGAACGAGCTCTCCGACGAGGCCGAGGCCATGGGCTCGCGCGTCGCCGAGAGCGAGCAGCAGGTCGGGGAGGCCGAGCGCGCGCTCACCGTCGCGCAGCAGGACGCCCTCGAGCTCGGGCAGAAGCTCGCCGCGCTCTCGGGCGAGCACGATTCGCTTCGCGAGGAGCTCGGACGTCTCGAGCAGACCATGACCGGCATGGACGCCGAGGCGGGGCGTGTCGAGTCGCGCCTCAAGGAGATCAACGACCGGCTCGCCAAGGACGCCCCGCAGCGCGAGGGCCTTGCGGCGGCCATCGAGAAGGCCTCCAAGGAGCTCGAAGACCTCGAGGAGCAGGGCGCCGTGGCCCGCGAGGTCCGCGACACGCGCTTCCGCGAGGAGGCCGCCATCAACGAGCGCCTCTCGGCGTGCCAGGTCGAGATCGCGACCATCTCCGAGCGCGAGGTGCACCTCAAGCGCCAGATCACCGGGATCACCAACGAGCTCACCGAGCTTGAGAACACCGTCGTGCAGGCGCGCGAGACCGAGGAGGCCCTCGAGCTTCTGCGCGAGCGCATCGAGCCGGTCCACGACCTGTACGCGGCGCTGCTGGAGCGCGCGGAGCACTGGGCGCACAAGCTCAAGGACCGCGCGCGGTTCGAGCAGGCCGACTCCGAGTCGCTGCGCGAGACCATCCACGCCGCGCAGGACGCGGTCAAGGCCGTGCAGAGCGAGATCGACGCCCACAACGAGTCGGTGAGTGAGATCAGGGTCCGCAAGGGCCAGCTCGAGATCCAGGTCAAGACCGCGGCGGCGCGGATCGTCGAGGAGCTCGGCATGCCGCTCGAGCGGGCGCTGGACTGCGAGGAGCTCGAGGACCGCGAGAAGGCCCTCGACCGCGCCCACAGGCTGCGCAAGCAGCTCGAGAACATGGGGCCCGTGAACCCCATCGCGATGCAGGAGTACGACTCGCTCAAGGAACGCCGCGAGTTCCTCTCCGCGCAGATCGAGGACCTCGTGGCGTCGCGCCAGGCGCTCTCCAAGGTCATCGCGGCCATCGATCGCAAGATCCGCGAGCGCTTCCTCGAGACCTTCGAAGAGGTCGACCGCCACTTCCAGGACATCTTCGCTTCGCTGTTCCCCGGCGGGCATGCCTCGCTCGCGCTCACCGATCCCGACGACCCGGAGACCACGGGCGTCGAGGTCGTGGCCCAGCCGGCGGGTAAGAAGCTCGCCAAGATGACGCTGATGTCGGGCGGCGAGAAGTCGCTCACGGCGCTCGCGCTGCTCTTTGCGCTGTACCGGACGCGCCCGTGTCCGTTCTACATCCTCGACGAGGTCGAGGCCGCGCTCGACGATACCAACCTTCGCCGCTTCGTCGCGTTCGTCGAGAGTATGCGCAACCACACGCAGTTCATCGTCGTGACGCACCAGCGCCGCACGATGGAGGCCGCCGACGTGCTCCACGGCGTCTCGATGCAGGCGGACGGCGTGAGCAAGCTCGTGAGCCAGAAGCTCGATCGCGCCAAGGAGGCCACGGATGAGCCAGCCGTGGTTTAGGCGCCTTTCCGACGGCCTGTCCAAGAGCCGCGAGCGTCTCGAAGGCCAGCTCAACGTGCTCATGCGCCGGGGTCCCGACCTCGACGCGGAGTTCTGGGAGGACCTCGAGGACGCCCTCATCGGCGCGGACATGGGCATCGCCGCGGTCACCGAGATCGTCGCGCGGCTGCGTGACTCCGCGGCGCGCAAGGCGCTGCCCGACGCGTACGCGGTGCTCGCGCATCTGGCCGAGGAGCTCGCCGCCGAGTTCTCCTCGGATGCGGGGGACTTCCTCTCCGAGCGCGTCACGGTGCTCGTCGTGGGCGTCAACGGCGCCGGCAAGACGACGACCGTGGGCAAGCTCGCCAAACAGGCGGTCGACTCGGGCGCGAGCGTGGTCCTCGGCTCTGCTGACACCTTCCGTGCCGCGGCGCTCGAGCAGCTCGACGTGTGGGCTGAACGTGCGGGCGTCCCGGTGGTCAAGCGCGACCGCGGCTCCGATCCCGCATCGGTGGTCTTCGACGTCCTGGCGCAGGCCAAGGAGCACCCGGTCGACCTCGTGCTCGTTGACACCGCGGGCCGCCTGCACACCTCCAAGGACCTCATGCTCGAACTCCAGAAGATCGAGCGGGTAGCTCAGCGTGAGAGCGATCGTCCGGTGAAGGTCCTGCTCGTGATGGACGCGACCACCGGCCAGAACGGCCTGGCGCAGGCACGCGAGTTCCACGCCGCGCTCGACGTGGACGCCATCGTTCTCACCAAACTCGACGGCACCGCAAAGGGCGGCATCGCCGTGGCGATCTCCCGCGAGCTCGGCATCCCGATCCTGCGCATCGGCGTGGGGGAGGGCATCGACGACCTGCGGCCGTTCGTGGCCGACGAGTTCGCACGCGCCCTGCTGCCGGAGGTCTGAGATGTCCGGGCAGGAACCGGGCCGCCGGGCCTCCGGACGTTCGGACCGTCTCGCGCTCGTTATCCTTCTTCCGCTGCTCTTCGTGTTCGTGGGCCTTGTGAGCGTGCTCTACATCACGCACACGACCGCGCGCGTCGAGGGCGACTCGATGCTCCCGGACCTGCTGCCCGAAGACATCCTGCTCGTCACGCGCGGCTACGAGCGCCCCGTGAAGGGCGACGTGGTGGTCCTGCACGCGCCGAACGACCCGCGCCTGCAGCCCGGTTCCGAGCTCGTCAAGCGTGTCATCGCGATCCCCGGCGACGAGATCGAGATCATCGACGGGATCGCGTATGTGAACGGGCGCAAGGAGGAGGGCTCGTACAAGACGATCCTCGCGCCCAAGGACAAGGGGATGCCGCTCACGACCGTGCCCGCGGGCACGGTGATACTCCTCGGCGACAACAGGCCCGTCTCGCTGGACAGCCGCTACATCGGCCCTGTGGCACTCGACCTGGTGATCGGGCGGGTCGTCGCCATCATCGCACCCGTGAACCGCTTCGGCCGCGTTGACTGACCGCGTGTGCGCCACTAGGCTGGAGCGACCCGCCCAAGACCCGCTCAACCGGGAGACATGATGTTCCAGAACCTCTCCGATCGCCTCCAGGCGGTCTTTAAGAACCTCACCGGCAAAGGCTCTCTCTCGGAGGCCGATGTCGACGCCGCCATGCGCGAGATCAGGATGGCGCTGCTCGAGGCAGACGTGAACTTCAAGGTCGTCAAGGAATTCGTCGCGCATGTCCGCGAGCGCGCGGTCGGCCAGGACGTCGCCAAAAGCCTCACGCCCGGCCAGATGGTCGTGCGCATCGTCCTCGAGGAGATGACCGCGCTCCTGGGCGGGACCGAGGCGCGTCTGGTGCTTTCGAGCCGCATCCCCAACGTGATCATGATGGTCGGTCTGCAGGGCTCCGGTAAGACGACGGCCACCGGCAAGCTCGCGAACCATCTGCGCAAGCAGGGCAAACGCCCGCTCATGGTCGCATGCGACGTCTACCGTCCGGCCGCCATCGACCAGCTCGAGGCGCTCGGGCGCGAGCTCGACATCCCCGTCTATCGCGGGGAGGGCACCGACCCTGTGGCGATCGCGCAGGCCGGCGTGAAGTACGCGGTCGCCGAGATGCGCGACGTGGTCATCGTGGACACCGCGGGCCGCCTTCATGTCGACGAGGAGATGATGGACGAGGCCGCGCGCATCAAGGCCGCGGTCAAGCCCGACCAGATCCTCATGGTCGTCGACGCGATGACCGGCCAGGACGCCGTCAACGCGGCGAGCGCGTTCGCCGAGCGCGTGCAGTTCGACGGCGTCGTCGTGAGCAAACTCGACGGCGACGCCCGCGGCGGCGCGGCGCTCTCGGTCAAGAGCGTGACCGGCAAGCCGATCATGTTCGCGAGCATGGGCGAGAAGCTCGATGCGCTCGAGGCGTTCCATCCCGACCGCATGGCCAAGCGCATCCTCGGCATGGGCGATGTGGTCTCGCTCATCGAGAAGGCGCAGGAGGTCGCGGACGAGTCGCTTGCGGCGGAAGCCGAGGAGCGCCTTCGCAAGGGGGAACTGACCCTCGACGACTTCCGCACGCAGCTCAAGCAGATCAAGAAGATGGGCGGCCTCGGCTCGCTCATGCAGATGATGCCGGGCGTAGGCGGCATGAAGGGCGCGATGCCCGACGTGGACGAGCGCCAGCTCGATCGTATCGACGCCATCATCGGCTCGATGACGATAGCCGAGCGCGCCAAGCCGCAGATCATCTCGGGTTCCCGCCGCGAGCGCATCGCGCGCGGGGCGGGTGTGAGCGTGTTCGACGTCAACCAGCTGCTCAAGCAGTTCGCGCAGGCCAAGAAGCTCATGAAGCAGATGCAGAAGCCCGGTAACCGCAAGAAGGGCCGGTTCCAGTTGCCCCCCGGGATGCAGAATCCGTTCTAGGCCCGGCCGCCGCCCGCCAGCGTCACGCCGGGTTTCCTCGGCGGACGTGTAACACGCCTCCGGGCGTTTTGACCCGTCTTGCCCGATGACGTATCATGACAAATCGTTTTGTGTGCAGCGCGGCCCGTCCGGGCCGCCTTGACCGGAGGTGAACTGTTGGCAGTCAAGATCCGCCTGGCGCGTGCCGGTGCCAAGAAGGCGCCGTTCTACCGCCTCGTAGCAGCTGATTCGCGCTCGCCGCGCGACGGCCGTTTCATCGAGATCCTCGGCCGGTACAACCCGCGTACCGAGCCGTCCACCATCGAGATCGACATCGAGAAGGTCGACGCCTGGCTCGCCAAGGGCGCGCAGATGACCGAGACGGCCGGCAAGCTCGTCGCGATCGCTCGCAACCCCGAGGCCGCAGCTCCCGCCAAGGAGGCCAAGGTCTCCAAGAAGGCCGAGGCCAGGGCCGCCGCTGAGGCAGAGGCAGCCGTCAAGGCCGCCGAGGAAGCCGCCGCGGCCGCCAAGGCAGCCGAGGAGGCCCCTGAGCCCGAGGTCGTCGAAGAGGCCGCCGAAGAGGCTGCCGCCGAAGTCGCCGAGGAGGCCGAGGCCGAGGCTGAGGTCGCCGAGGAGCCTGCCGCCGAGGAGGCCGCCGAAGAGGCTGCCGCCGAAGTCGCCGAGTAGGCGTTGAGCATGACTCGCCAGGCCGATACCGAGACGCTCGTGCGCTATCTCGTGACCTCTCTCGTGGAGAATCCCGATGCGGTCACCATCGCGCGCAGGGAGTCGGGTTCGACCGTGACGTTCGAGGTATCCGTCGACGCTGATGACGTGGGTAAGGTCATCGGTCGTCAGGGCCGCATGATCAAGGCGATCCGTACGGTCGTCAGGGCCGCAGCGAGCGTCAACGGCGACCAAGTGGACGTCGACGTACTCGGCTAGCCCATGGAACGGGCGCCCTTCATAGCGCTCGGCCGCGTCGTCAAAGCGCATGGACTCAATGGGGAGGTCTCGGTGGCTCCGCTCACCGGGCCTCCCTTCTTCCTGCCTGTGGGTCTGCGGGTCTGGCTCGTGCCGCCGCCGGTCTCGGGTCGCGAGACCGAGATCGTCTCCGTGCGACAGGGTCCCAAAGGCCCGCTCGTGAAGCTCGCAGGCATCGATACGATCGAGGCCGCCAAGGCGCTCTCGGGCGCCGAGATCCTCGCGGCCGAGGCCGACGTGCCCGACGAGGCGCTGGCCGAGGAGGAGGACGCGACCGGTGCACGTGTGCGCGACGTTCTCCACGGCGACCTCGGCGAGGTCACGGAGACCATCGTGACCGGTGCGAACGACGTCTGGGTCGTGCACGGTCCCTACGGCGAGATCCTGGTGCCGGTGATAGACGATGTCGTCCTCGGGTACGACGAGGACGAGGACACGTTCGAGGTCAGGCTCCTGCCCGGCCTCATGCCCGAGAAGTGAGCGCCGTGCGCATCGACGTGCTGACCATATTCCCCGAGATGTTCGAAGGCCCGATGTCGGCCTCGATGATGGGGCTCGCCCGCGAGAAGGGCGCGCTGGACCTTCACGTGCACGATCTGCGCGACTGGACGACGGACAACCACCGCACGACCGACGATTCTCCCTACGGCGGGGGACCCGGCATGGTGATGAAGCCGGAGCCGATCTTTGCCGCAGTGCGCGCGATCGCGGCGATGGCGCCGGAGCGGCCCCACGTCATCTTCCTGGCGCCGGTCGGCCGTCCGTTCTCACAGCGGATCGCCGAACAGAGCGTCGCGCAGGAGCGCATCCTGCTCGTGTGCGGCCGCTACGAGGGCTTCGACGAGCGGGTCATGACGTTGGCAGACGATGTGCTGTCCATCGGCGACTACGTGCTCACCGGCGGCGAGCTGCCGGCGATGGTCTACATGGACGCGGTCGTGCGACTCCTGCCCGGGGTCCTCGGCCACGAAAACTCCACAACAGATGAGTCGTTCACGGCGGGTCTGCTGGAGTATCCTCAGTACACCCGCCCTCCCGAGTTCCAGGGCATGGCGGTGCCGGACGTGTTGCTCAGCGGGAACCACGCGCTGATCGCGGGATGGCGAAGGACACAGGCGGTCATGCGCACGGCGCGGTGGCGTCCCGATCTCATCGAGACCGCGGATCTGACCGCCGAGGAGCGCGCACTGGCCGAAGATGCGATCCACGGGAGCGACGCTCCCCGGGAAGGGACCTGATGAGCGAGAACGGATCCGAGTTCGACCCGATCGTAGACACCGAGAAGCGCCCGGTCCCCGCAGCCCCGGACTCGGAAGGCAGCATGGTCCGGTGGGTGCTCGAGACGATCCTGATGGTGGTCGTCGCCGTCGTGCTCGCCACCGGCATCAAGGCCTACATCGTTCAGCCGTTCGTGATCCCGACCCCCTCCATGGAGTCGACCATCATGGTCGGCGACCGCGTCCTCGCCGAGAAGATCTCCTACCGCTTCCGTGAGCCCGAGGTCGGCGAGGTCATCGTGTTCAGCGACCCGACGGCCCGCCATCCGCAGCTCATCAAGCGCGTCATCGCTGTGGCCGGCCAGCAGGTCGACATCCGCGACGACAAGGTCTACATCGACGGCAAGCCGCTCGACGAGCCATATGTCCACGGTCTGCCCACCACCCCCGGGACCGAGCCGTTGCCCGTGACGATCCCCGAGGGGTACGTGTGGGTCATGGGCGACAACCGCCCCAACAGCGGGGACAGCCGCTTCATCGGCCCGCAGCCCGTGAGCGCCATCCTCGGCAGGGCGTTCTGCATCTACTGGCCCGTCAAGCACTGGGCCGGCCTGTAGGTCCGGAACGCGGCCTCAGCGGCACCGCAGCAGGTGTTTGCCTCGGAATCGACCCTGGTCTATACTGTCTCCTCGCGCCGTCAGGCGGCTCGAACGCCACGGCCACGATACGAATCTACGCAGGAGCTAAGGAACACAATGGACACCATCCGCGCCATAGAGCAGCAGCAGATCCGCGACGATCACCCGGCGTTCCAGGTCGGCGACAACGTCAAGGTCCACTACCGCGTCGTCGAGGGTAACCGCGAGCGCGTCCAGATCTTCCAGGGCGTCCTCATCCGCCGTCACGGTGCGAGCAACCGCGAGACCTTCACCGTTCGCAAGATCAGCTTCGGCGTCGGCGTCGAGCGTACCTTCCCGGTGCACTCGCCCAAGATCGTCAAGGTCGAGATCGCGGGACGCGGCAAGGTCCGCCGCAGCAAGCTGTACTTCCTCCGGGACAAGATCGGCAAGCAGGCCCGTCTCAAGGAGAAGCAGTACTAGGACGCCTCGAGCGACCGTACACGGCCCGTCCGGCTCACGCCTGGCGGGCCGTTGCTATACTCCGAGACGATGACCGACCCTTTCGGCAGGACCCCCGCCCGTGACACGCACAAGCGTCACCGAGATCCGCACGATCCTCTCCTCGGCGAGCGTCGAGGCGCTGCCCGGACTCATAGCCGTGCACTCCGCCGACGAGCGCGCGGGCGTGCGTGCCCTCGTCTCCTCGGCGGTCAAACGCCTCGAGCGTGTACATGCCGAGGAACGACGCCTCGAAGCTCTCGAGCGTGCCGAGGCCGAGCTGAGGGCGAAAGGGTGCGCGTGCGTCGCGGGGATAGACGAGGTCGGTCGCGGCGCTCTGGCCGGTCCGCTGACCGTGTGCGCGGTCGTGCTGCCGCCCGGCGCGCGGATCGTGGGACTCGACGACTCCAAGGCGCTCAAACCCGAGCGTCGCGAGGAGCTGGCGGAGCAGATACGTGCCGTCGCCGTCACCCTGTGCGTGACGCATGTCGAGGCGCACCACATCGATTCGCTTGGTATGACGGCGGCGCTGCGGCGTGCGATGGACGATGCGCTCGCGGGGCTGTCTCCCGCTGCGGACCACGCGCTCGTCGATGGGCGGCCGATCGGCCTGTCGGTGCCGGAGACGGCCATCGTCAAGGGTGACCGCAAGGTCGCCGCCATCGCCGCCGCCTCCATCGTGGCCAAGGTCACCCGCGACGCGCTCATGCGCGGCTACGACGAGGTCTATCCCGGCTACGGCTTCCTCATCAACAAGGGGTACGGCACCCGCGAGCACATGGATGCGATCGACCGGATGGGCCCCACCGAGATCCACCGCCGTTCGTTCGGCCCGTGTACCGGCACGATGCCGCTGTTCTGAGGCCGTTCCGAAGCCACGAGCAGGCGGTTTGGAGCCGGTATAGCTTCCGCTCACCACCCGTGGTCCATGCTCCGACCCTGTCCAAGAGATAGGGGAGATCATGGCCGAGGAGAACATCGGAGCCCGCGGGGAGGCGGCGGCCGCCGCGTATCTCGAACGCGTGGGCATGACCGTCGTGGAGCGCAACTGGCGCTGCAAGGCGGGCGAGATCGACATCGTGGCGCTCGACGGAGGCGCGCTCGTGCTCGTCGAGGTCAAGACCCGGAGGGTGACGAGCGCGGGCACGCCCGAGGAGGCGGTGTCGCCGACCAAGCAGCGCAGACTAGTGCGGTTGGCCGAGGCATACATCAAGCATGCGGGCGTGACGCCTGACGAGATCCGCTTCGACGTCGTGGCCATTCGGCCAATAGCCGAGGACCGGGCCCTGCTTCGGCACCATCGCGGGGCGTTCACGGCATGAGCCTTCCTTCGGGTCATGCATCGATCCCGACCGGCACGCTGGTCGGCACCCGCGCCGTGCCGGTGGACGTGCAGGTGGACGTCGGCTCCGGGCTCCCGTCGTTCAGCATCGTCGGGCTCGGCGACACCGCGGTGATGGAGGCTCGCGAGCGGGTACGTTCCGCGATCCGGTCCCAGGGCTTCGAGTTCCCGAACGCACGGGTCGTGGTCAATCTCGCGCCGGCGCCGCTGCGCAAACACGGCACGGGATTCGATCTGCCGATCGCCGCAGGTGTGCTCGTGGCCACGCGGCAGGTGCCGCACAGCGCGGTCGAGGGCTCTATGCTCGTCGGCGAGCTGTCGCTGACGGGAGCCGTCAGACCGGTGCCGGGTCTGTTGGCGCACGGCCTCGCGGCGAGGGACTCCGGTTCGGACCTGGTGGCATCGGCCGATTCGATCGGGCAGTTGCATGCGATCCCCGGGTTGCGGGTCCACGGTGTGGACGTCCTGCGCGAGATACTGACAGGGGAGCGGCATGCAGGAAGGGTCATCGAGCGGACACGCGCGATGGTCGACGTGCCCGACCTCGCCGAGGTGACCGGTCAGGAGTCTGCGAAGCGGGCGCTCGAGATAGCCGCTGCCGGTGGTCACAACATGCTCATGGTCGGGCCCCCGGGCTCCGGCAAGACGATGCTCGCGCGGCGTCTCGGGCCGCTGCTGCCTCCGCTCGATGCCGATGAGTGTCTCGAAGCGGCGCTCGTGCACTCCGTCGCAGGTCTCGAGGAGAGTGAGGCACTGGCCGGTGTGCGTCCCTTTCGCGCCCCGCACCACTCCTCATCGGTGGCCGGGCTCGTGGGCGGCGGAGTCCCCCCGCGTCCGGGCGAGGTGAGTCTTGCGCATACCGGGGTGCTGTTCCTGGACGAGATGCCCGAGTTCGGCCCTGCTGCTCTTCAGGCGCTGCGCCAGCCGATGGAGGACGGGCGGGTGGTCCTCGTCCGAGCCGAGGGGCGGATATCGTATCCGGCCCGGTTCGCACTCGTCGGAGCGGCGAACCCCTGCCCATGCGGGTTCGACGGTGACGCGGTCAGGAAGTGCACGTGCCCGCAGGCGGTGATCGCTCGTTACCGGACACGCATCGGCGGACCGCTGCACGATCGCATCGACATCCATCTGCGTGTGGACCGCATCGATCCCGACCGGATCGCCCGCGGCGAGGCAGGCGAGTCGACCGCCCACGTTCGCACCAGGGTGCTCGGGGCCCGGGAGCGCGCAATGGAGCGGGACGGGGTCGTGGCGGCCGGACTTGCGGGCGCTACCCTCGTCGCAGCCTGCCGGATGGGCCCCGCGGCGACGCACGCGCTGTCGGATGTGGCCCGGCTGCGACATCTCTCGGGGCGCGGCGTCACCCGGCTCATGCGGGTGAGCCGCACGATCGCGGATCTGGCGGGTGCGGACCGGGTCGAGGCAGCGCACATCATGCAGGCGATGGCGCTGCGCGAGATGGAGGCGTCATGAACCCGCCCACATGCCCTGCCGGGGGCTGGGAACTCGGGCTGGGGGAACCGGGATACCCCGCGTGCCTGGCGGGCATCTCGGATCCCCCGAAACGCCTGTACGGATTCGGGAACCGCTCTCTGCTCCGTCCGGGGCTCGCGGTCATCGGAGCGCGCAGGTCCACGCCGTACGGTCGAGCGGCGGCGCGCATGTTCGCGGGCTGGGCAGCGGCGCGTGGCGAGATCATCGTCAGTGGTGCGGCCATCGGCTGCGACCAGGAGGCCCACAGAGCCGCTCTGACAGCCGAGGGACCCACAGTGGCGGTACTGGGCTGCGGCGCGGATATCGACTACCCACGGGGCGCACATGGCCTGCTGGAGGTGATCCGGACGCGGGGATGCGTAATATCGGAGCTTCCCTGGGGCGCGCATCCCGCCCGCTGGGCGTTCGCCAGGCGCAACCGCATCATCGCGGGCCTCGCACACGCGGTGCTCGTGGTCGAGGCAGCCGTTCCCAGCGGGACGTTCCTGACCGCCGACTGCGCACTCAACGAGGGCCGCGAGGTGTGGGCCGTGCCCGGTTCGATCTTCGCGCCGGAATGCCGGGGAGCCAACCGCCTCATCATCCAGGGTGCGAGCCCCGTGACCGAGGTCTCGGACCTGGCCACGCTGCTGGGAGTCGATGCGGCGGGCGAGAGCGGACCGGCAGCGCAGGAGGAGCGAGACGAGCTCCTCGCAGCTCTCGCGGCGAACCCGATGCGCCCGGACGACATCTCGTGCGGCCTCGGCATCGACATCGTCACCGTCGCTGTGAGGTTGTCCGAGCTCGAGTCCTCCGGACGGGTGCGGCGGTATCCCGACGGGCGTTACGGACACGTCCCTCTGACATCCGCGCACATGTCCGACCGCAGGGGAGGTGGCGCCGTTTCCGAGCAGTGATGAGACGCTCCGTCGTACGCGTGCCGATGTACAATCGTCCGGCGATGGAGACGAACACGGACATGCATCCAGACATAGAGACGGACCCGACGCCCGAGGCCTCCCGGTCGTGCGCGGCGGTCCACGTCGTGGGCGGCGGCCTTGCTGGTTCTGAGGCCGCCTGGCAGCTCGCGACCAGGGGCATCCCCGTGCGGCTGTACGAGATGCGGCCGCAGGTGCCCAGCCCGGCGCATCACGGCGGAGACCTTGCTGAACTCGTGTGCTCGAACTCCTTCAAGAGCGACGACCCGGTCACCGCCGCCGGAGAGCTAAAGCGCGAGCTTCAGATCTTGGGCTCGATGGTGCTCGAGGTCGCCCGCGAGACAGCCGTGCCCGCAGGTGGAGCGCTGGCGGTCGACCGCGGACGCTTCGCCGCCGCCGTCACCGCCCGTATCGAGGGGCACCCGCTGATCACACTCGTGCGTGAGGAGGTCTCCGAGCTCCCGGACGGCCGCGTCATCCTCGCGACCGGTCCGCTCTCGAGTCCCGCGATCGAACCGGCGCTCTCCGCGCTCGTCGGCGAGTCCCGGCTCTCGTTCTACGACGCCGCAGCGCCGATCGTCGAGGCCGGCTCCATCGACCGGGAGATCGTGTTCGCCGCCTCGCGCTACGGCAAGGGCGGTGGGGACGACTACCTCAACTGCCCGATGGACCGCGACGAGTACGAGGCTTTCATCGCCGCTCTGCTCGAGGCGCACCGCGTGCATGCCAAGGATTTCGAGCGCCGCGAGCTGTTCTCGGCCTGCCAGCCGGTCGAGGAGATCGCCCGGACCGGTCACGATGCGCTGCGCTTCGGTCCTCTCAAGCCGGTCGGTCTGGCCGACCCACGCACCGGCGAGCGCCCATGGGCGGTCGTCCAGCTGCGCACTGAGAACGCGGCGTGCACGGCCTACAACCTCGTGGGTTTCCAGACCAACCTTCTCTTCGGGGAGCAGGAGCGCGTGTTCCGCATGATCCCTGGGCTCGAGAACGCCGAGTTCGCGCGCCACGGCGTGATGCACCGCAACACCTTCATCGACGCACCGCGTCTGCTCGACCGCACCCTGCGCCTGCACGGGCACCCGCGCGTACGCATCGCCGGGCAGCTCACGGGCACAGAGGGCTACCTCGAGGCCGTCGCAACGGGGGTGCTCGCTGCCCTCGGTTTCGCCGCCGAGGAGTTCGGCACCGAACCCTTCGTCATGCCGGAGCGATCAGCGCTCGGCGCGCTCGTCGGCTATGCGACCAACCCCGAGACCAAGCACTACCAGCCCATGCACGTGAACTGGGGGATCATCGAGCCGCTTCCCACTCGCGTCAAAGGCAAGAAGGAGCGCTACGCCGCGTACGCGGCCCGGGCGCTGGACGCGACCGCCGCGGCCGTCTCCGGGCATCCGCTCTTCTCCCAGGAGCGCTCCTCATGAGCCGGGATATGCACGAAGCCGAGGATCTCGTTGCACGGTTCCTCGGCGATCTGGAGAAGGTGCGTGGGTACTCGCCGCACACGGTCAGGGCGTACTCGTCGGACCTGCGTGCGTATCTCGACTGGGCGACACGGGCCGACGTCGACCCGGTCCGGTTGTCGCACCGGCAGTTGCGCATGTATCTGGCGGAACTCGACCGCGCCCGCTACGCACGCCGAACCATCGCCCGTCGGCTCGCCGCGGTGCGCAGCCTGTTCAGCTATCTGACGGAACAGGGGATCGTCGAGTCCGACCCCGCCTCGATCCTCTCGGCGCCCAAGCTGCCCTCCCGGCTGCCAAAGACGGTCCCGAACGACACACTCGCGGCCCTGCTCGACGCCCCCGATCTCGCCACGCCGGCGGGACTGAGGGACCGGGCCGTCCTTGAGGTGCTCTACGCAAGCGGGATCCGTGTGAGCGAACTCGTGGGACTCGACCTGGGGGACACCGACCTCGCCCAGGGCCAGCTCCGCGTGATGGGGAAGGGCTCCAAGGAACGCATCGTCCCGGTGCACCGCGCCGCGGTCGCCGCGCTCACCGAGTACGTACGTGCGGGTCGGCCTCTCCTGGCCAAGCGTGCCGAGGACGCGTTGTTCCTCTCGACCCGCGGAAACCGGCTGTCCGCCGATTCGGTCCGTCTGCTCATGAAGCGCTATCTCGAGCAGGTCGGGGGAGCGCTCTCGATATCGCCGCACAGTCTTCGGCACACCTTCGCGACGCACCTCGTGGAGGCCGGCGCCGACCTGCGTACGGTGCAGGAACTCCTCGGTCACGTTGCGCTGTCCACTACCCAGATTTATACTCACGTCGGCAAGCGGCGGCTCAAGGACGTACACAAGGACGCGCACCCGCGCGCCTGAATCTCGGTGCCGCGCCAAAGGGGCAATACATGAGGACTGACCCACGGACGGACATTTCCGCCCTTTGGGCAGAGTTCAAAGACACCGGTGACGGCGATGCGCGCGAGACGTTGATCCTCAACTACTCGCCGCTCGTGAAGTATGTTGCAGGGCGCCTGTCGTCGAGTCTTCCGCAGACCATCGACACGGCCGACCTCATCAGTTACGGGATCTTCGGGCTGATCGACGCGATCGAGAAGTACGACCCCGAGCGCGGCATCAAGTTCGAGACCTACGCGATCGCGCGCATCAAGGGCGCGATCATCGACGAGCTGCGCGCCATGGACTGGGTCCCCCGGTCGGTGCGCGCCCGCGCCCGCGAGGTCGAGCAGGCCTACGTCCGGCTCGAAGGCTCGCTCAAGCGCGTTCCGACCGACACCGAGGTCGCCAAGGAGATGGGGATCTCCGGCCGCGAACTGCAGGGGATCTTCACCAAACTGTCGTATACCTCGGTCGTGTCCTTCGAAGAGCTCTGGGTCGGCGGCGACAGGGACGATCGCTCCAACGTCATGAGCACCATCGAGGACGAGACCGCCGAGGACCCGGTCGCACTGTTCGAGAGCGAGGAAGTCAAAGACATCCTCGCCTCGGCCATCGAGCGGCTCCCGGAGCGCGAGCGCATCGTCATCGCGCTGTACTACTACGAGGGGCTGACCCTCAAGGAGATCGGGCAGGTCCTGGGGGTCACCGAGTCCAGGATCAGCCAGCTGCACACCAAGGCGGTCCTGAGGCTTCGGGCCCGCCTGCATGCGGCGCAGGGCTTCTCAGGGTAGGATCGAACCGCACGGATCCACCCACGTGTACGGGAACCGGGGGGCACAAGACAATGAGCGAACGCACGATCCTGGTCGTCGAAGACACCGAACTGCTCCGGCGCATCTACTCCGACAAGCTTGCGCAGGACGGCTACGGCGTGCTCTCCGCCGGCGACGGCCTCGAGGCCCTGAACCTCCTGCGCGCGAACAAGGTCGACCTCGTGCTCCTTGACCTCATCATGCCGAGGATGAGCGGCATCGAGGCCCTCGAGGCCATGAAGGCCGATCCGCGCACCCGCGACATCCCGGTGATCATCCTGTCCAACCTCGGCCAGGAGTCCGATGTCGAACGTGGACTCGCGATGGGCGCGGTTGATTACCTCGTCAAGAACGAGGCGCGCCCCGCCGATGTGGCCGACAAGATCAGGCTCACGCTCGAGTCGCTTGCGGGCGGGCAGGCGACCCGCTCGGGGTACCGCCTCATCCTGAGGGACCGCGAGGGAGATGCGGACCGCTTCGTGACCGACGCCGCTCTTCCGCAGCGGTTCTGGTGCACCGCCTGCCAGGTCGAGCTCTCGCTCGAACTGCTCGCCAAGCCCGATCGCGACGGCTGGTACGACGCGCATCTCATCTGCCCGATGTGCGGCAAAGAGTACTAGCCGCACCCTCCTCGGAATCCGTTGGAAACGCCCGGAGCCGTGTGATACACTACGCGGGCTCTCTAATCCAGCACGTCTGCTGATCCCACAGCGAGGTGCCCGAAGCCCAATAGGCCGAGGGTCGCTGTATCCCGGGAGATGACGCAGGCGGAAGTAGAACCGAAAACAGGAGGTACCACCATGCCCGTAGTCTCGATGAAGAGCCTTCTCGAGGCCGGTGTCCACTTCGGACACCAGACCCGCCGTTGGAACCCGAAGATGAAGCCCTACATCTTCACGGAGCGCAACGGTATCTACATCCTCGACCTGCAGCGCACCCTGCGCGAGATCGAGCAGTCCTACAACTTCACCCGCGACATGGCCGCCCGTGGCGGCAAGATCCTGTTCGTGGGCACCAAGAAGCAGGCCCAGGAGCCGGTCCAGAACGAGGCCGAGCGTTCCGGGATGCCGTACGTCAACCAGCGCTGGCTCGGTGGCATGCTCACCAACTTCGTGACCATGCGTACCCGCGTCGCCCGCCTCATCGCCCTTGAGACGATGGAGGAGGACGGCACCATGGCCAAGCTCCCCAAGAAGGAGCAGATCCTTCTTCGCAAGGAGTACGACAAGCTGGCCAAGAACCTCTCCGGCGTGCGTGACATGACCGCGCTTCCCGCGGCCCTGTTCGTCATCGACACCAAGCGCGAGGCCATCGCGGTCGCTGAGGCCCGTCGTCTCAAGATCCCGATCATCGGCCTCGTGGACACCAACGCCGATCCGGACGACGTCGACTTCGTCATCCCGGGCAACGACGACGCCATCCGCTCCGTGGGCCTGATGTGCCATGTGATCGCCAACGCCGCGATCGAAGGCCGTGCGGCCCTCGAAGGCACCAAGGTCGAGCCGGCCGCCGAGCCCCGCGTGGAGCCCGTGGTCGTCGCTGAGCCCGAAGCAGTCGTGGAGGCACCCGCCGAGGCCCCCGTGGCCGAGGCGCCTGTCGATACCGAGCCGGCCGAGGCGGCCGTCGAGGTGGCTGCCGAGGAACCGGCTGCCGAGTAGGCACCCACACCTCTCACATCCAGAACCGTTCGTTTTCAGACACACGGGAGGTTTCCGCTATGGAGATCACTGCGAAGATGGTCAAGGACCTGCGCGAGACGACAGGCGCGGGCATGATGGACTGCAAGAAGGCGCTCGTGGACGCCGACGGTGACATAGACGCCGCTGTCGACATCCTGCGCACCAAGGGCCTCGCCGCCCTGGCCAAGAAGGCCGGCCGCGCGACCAACGAGGGCATCATCGGCGGCCACGTCGAGTGCGGCTCGAAGGTCGGCGTGCTCGTCGAGGTCAACTGCGAGACCGACTTCGTCGCGCGCAACGCCGACTTCAAGGCGTTCGTGGCCGACGTCGCCGCCAACGTCGCGGCCTCTGCGCCGGCGGACGTGGCCGATCTGATGGCCAAGCCTTACGCCGGTGGCCCCGAGAACTTCGAGGCCGTGCTCGGCGCGTTCGTGGGCAAGGTGGGCGAGAACATGGGCGTCGCGCGCTTCTCGCGCTACGAGCTCGGTTCCGACAACGGCACCATAACCGTGTACATCCACGGCGTCGGCAACATCGGCGTCATGGTCGAGGTTGCGGCGGGTACCGCCGAGGCCGCCGACAGCGACGCGTTCGCGCTGCTGGGCAAGGACCTGGCGATGCAGATCGCCGCTGCCGCTCCCTACGCGGTCAGCCGCGAGAAGATCGACCAGGGCATCGTCGACCACGAGCTGGAGATCTACAAGGCGCAGGCGGCCGAGTCCGGCAAGCCCGAGCCCATCCAGGTCAAGATCGCCGAGGGTCGCCTCGAGAAGTTCTTCAAGGAGGTCGCGCTCCTGGAGCAGGACTTCGTCAAGGACCCGGACCAGACGATCCGCCAGTATCTCGACGCGGTCGCCAAGGAGCTCGGCACCACCGTCGAGGTCGTCCGGTTCGAGCGTTTCGTGCTCGGCGAGACCGCTGCGGCGGCCGAGTAGACCACGCAGGTAACGGCGTTTCAACACGCGGGCCGGCGCATCACGCGTCGGTCCGCGTTGCTGTATCTTGTCTAAAGACCGTCGCGGCGAGGCGTGCCGCGGGACTCGAGAGGGGTGTTCGTTGGAAGGCTACCGGTTCAAGCGCGTCCTCCTGAAACTCTCCGGTGAGGCCCTCATGGGCGATGCCGGGTACGGCGTAGACCCCGCGATCCTCGAGAACCTCGCGTCCCAGATCAAGCCGGTCGTCGCATCGGGCGTCCAGGTGGCGATCGTGGTCGGCGGCGGCAACATATTCCGCGGCCTCGCGGCCGCTTCGAGCGGTATGGATCGCGCGCAGGCCGACTACATGGGCATGCTCGCGACCGTCATGAACTCTCTAGCGCTCCAGGACGCGCTCGAGCGCGGCGGTGTGTTCACCCGCGTGATGAGCGCCATCGAGATGCAGGCCGTCGCCGAACCCTACATCCGGCGTCGTGCGATCCGGCACATCGAGAAGGGCCGGGTCGTCATCTTCGCGGCCGGTACGGGCAACCCGTACTTCACGACCGACACCACGGCAGCGCTGCGCGCACTCGAGATCGGCGCGGATTGCATCATGAAGGCGACCAAGGTCGACGGCGTCTACGATGCCGACCCCAAGACCAACCCCGACGCCGTGAAGTTCGACGACCTGAGCTACATCGAGGTCCTCAACCGCGGCCTGCAGGTCATGGACTCCACGGCGATCTCGCTGTGCATGGACAACGGTCTGCCGATCCTGGTGTTCAACATGCAGACCGAAGGAAACATCGAGCGTGCCCTGATGGGCCACTCCGTAGGAACGATCGTAAGGGGAGAGCAGGCATGATCTCAGACGTCATCAAAGAGACCGACGCGCATATGGACAAGACCGTGGCGGCGCTCGCCCACGAGTTTTCCGGCGTGCGCACCGGACGTGCCTCCGGCGCGATCCTTGAAAAGATCCAGGTCGAGTACTACGGCACCCCGACGCCGATCATGCAGGTTGCGGCGATCAAGTCGCCCGAGCCCCAGCTGCTCGTGGTCGAGCCCTGGGACAAGTCGGCGATGGGCGCCATCGAGAAGGCCATCCGCGCCTCCGACCTGGGCCTGAACCCGTCCAACGACGGGCAGATCATCCGCATCCCGTTCCCTCCGCTGACCGAGGAGCGCCGCAAGGAGCTCGTCAAGCTCTGCAAGGGCTATGCCGAGGAGGCCCGCGTCGCGGTCCGCAACATCCGACGCGACTCCAACGACCGCCTCAAGCGTCTCGAGAAGGAGGGCGAGATCTCCGAGGACGATCTTCGCCGCGCCGAGACCGAGGTCCAGAAGCTCACCGACGGCCACATCAAGTCGATCGATGAGGCGCTCAAGCGCAAAGAAGAAGAGATCATGGAGGTCTAGGGGCGTGACCCCTTCCGACCAGTCGCGTCAGGAGTTCTTTGCCGCCGGACCGGGCGCCGGTCTGCTGGCCGAACTCGATACCGAGCGCGTTCCCGCGCACATCGCCATCATCATGGACGGCAACGGCCGCTGGGCCGCCAAGCGCGGTCTGCCCAGGCTTGCCGGGCATCGTGCGGGCGCCAAGGCCGTGCGCGAGGCCATCGCGAGCGCCATCGAGCTCGGCGTGCGCTACCTGACCATCTACTCGTTCTCCTCGGAGAACTGGTCGAGGCCCGATGACGAGGTCTCGGGGCTCATGACGCTGTTCGTGGAGGTTCTGGAGCGCGAGATGACCAACCTCTCCAAGATGAATGTACGCGTCGTGGTCGCCGGCCGACGGGACGACCTGCCCACAGCCACCCGCGAGGCGTTCGACCGCACCGAGAGCCAGACGGCCGCCAACACCGGCCTCACGCTCGTGGTGGCGCTCAACTACGGTGGTCGCGCCGAGATCACCGACGCCGTCCGCGCCATAGCCGCCGAGGTCGCGGCGGGCACGCTCGCACCCGCCGATGTCACGGAGGACACCATCGCCTCGCATCTCTACACGGCGTCCATCCCCGATCCCGACCTGCTCGTCAGGACCTCGGGCGAGCTGCGCCTGAGCAACTTCCTGCTCTGGCAACTCGCTTACACGGAGTTCTGGGTGACCGACGTGTTCTGGCCGGACTTCGACCGTCACGAGATGCTGCGTGCGATCGTCGAGTACCAGGCGCGCGACCGCAGGTTCGGTGGCAGCTGATGGCAAAGTCCAAGCGTAACGCGCCCGCGGAGAAGGGGCTGAGCAAGCTCATCATCAGGCTGGTGACGGCCGCGATCTATGCCGCCGTGATGCTCGCGGCGATCCTCTTTGGCCGACCGCTCGGTCTCGGCGTGGTGCTCGGTATCGCGTCGATGATGGCGGTCTCGGAGCTCTACGGCTTCACGAGGCGGGAGTACCGGCTGCCCAACGAGGTGTTTGGCGTGCTCGCGGCCGGCGCGATGCCGATCGCGGCGGGGCTGTGGGGCCAGACGGGCCTCATGGGCGTGCTCACGATCCTGGTCGTCGCGTCGCTGCTGTGGCACGTGGCGTTCAGGCAGGTCAGGACCTCCGATACGGCCGTGACGGTGTTCGGCGCCGTGTACGTCGGCTACATGCTCGCGCACTTCGTGCTGCTGCGGCAGCTGCAGTCCGGCACGGAACTCGCGCTCGCCACCATCTTCTCGGTGTGGGCCAACGACAGCTTCGCCTACCTCGTGGGCTCGGCCATCGGCAAGCACAAGATGGCGCCGCGGATCTCTCCGAACAAGTCCTGGGAGGGCTTCGTTGCAGGCACGCTGTTCACGATCCTGGTGTGGATCGGCCTCGGACTCGTGGCCGACACGGGCCTTTCGCTCGCGGCCCTCACGCTCACCGGTATCTGCGTCTCGATCGCCGCGGTCGTGGGCGATCTTGCCGAGTCGCGCCTCAAGCGCGAGGCGAACGTGAAGGACTCCGGCACGATGCTTCCGGGTCACGGCGGGTTCCTGGACCGCTTCGACTCGCTGATCCTCGTCTCGGTGGTCGCGTACTACCTCGTGGTGCTCGGAGGTGCCGCGTGAGCGATCCCGTCCGCGTAGCGCTTCTGGGCTCCACCGGCTCGATCGGTCGTCAGACCGTCGACGTGGCGCTCAAGCATCCCGATCGCGTCAGGATCGTGGCGCTCGCCGCGAACTCGAGCTGCGACCTGCTCGTGGAGCAGGCGAGCCGGCTCGGCGCCGAGATCGTCGCGATGGCGGACTCCTCGGCGGCCAGGCATGTCGCCGAGCGGCTGCCGGGCGTCGAGGTCGGCGCGGGGCCCGACGCCGTCGAGGCGCTCGCATCCCTCGGCAGCGTCGACATCGTCATCAACGCGCTCGTTGGCGCCGCCGGCCTGCGCGCCACGCTCGCCGCGCTCTCAGCGGGCAAGCAGCTCGGGCTCGCGAACAAGGAGTCCCTCGTGGTCGGCGGGCCGCTCGTGCTCGAGCTTGCGGGCCCCGGCCAGCTGATCCCCGTCGACAGCGAGCACTCCGCGATCTACCAGTGCCTGCTTGCCGAGGAGCCCGCTGAGGTCGCGCGCATCTGGCTCACCGCGAGCGGGGGTCCCTTCCGTGGACGGCGCCGCGAGGAGCTTGCGACCGTCACGCCGGCCCAGGCGCTCGCGCATCCCACGTGGGCGATGGGCCCCAAGATCTCCATCGACTCCGCCACGCTCATGAACAAGGGTCTCGAGGTCATCGAGGCGCACTTCCTGTTCGATACCGACTACGAGCGCGTGAGTGTCGTCGTTCACCCGCAGTCGGTCGTGCACTCGATGGTCGAGTTCGCCGATGGCAGCGTCAAAGCGCACCTCGGCACCACCGACATGCGCATCCCGATCCAGTACGCGCTCAGTCACCCGCACCGCTGGACCGCGCCGGTCGAGCCGCTCGACTTCACGCAGCTCGGCGGGCTGGAGTTCGGCGCGGTCGACACCACGACGTTCGGCTGCCTGGAGCTCGCGTTTGCAGCCGGCCGCGCCGGCGGCACCGCGCCCGCGGTCCTCAACGCCGCCAACGAGGTCGCGGTCGCGGCGTTTCTTTCGGGGAGCTGCGGGTTCCTCGACATCGAGGACACCGTGCGCCGGGTGCTCGATGCCCACACGCCTGAGGCGCTTCAGAGCGTCGAGCACGTCGAAGCCGTCGACGCGGACGCACGAACCGCCGCACGCGCCCTCCTGGGCGGGTAGCGCGCGGCTGGCGCACCGTTTGCATTCTATGAGGCGTTCGCGCGTGTGAATGCCGTGGAAAGGGAATCCGTATGTCGATGGTCCTCGACACCGCAAACATGATCTTCTGGGGCGTGCTCACGTTCTCGATACTGATCGTCCTGCACGAGGGCGGTCACTTTGCCGCCGCCCGCATGTTCGGGGTGAAGGTTCACGAGTTCATGCTCGGACTTCCCGGGCCGGCGCTGCGCGTGCACACCAAGTCCACGACCTACGGCATCACGATGATCCCGCTCGGCGGCTACGTTCGCATCGCCGGCATGGAGCCGGGCCCCGAGGACGAGCTGCTCGCCGAGGCGTTCAAGGCCGTCTCGCTCGAGGGCCGCATCGACGCTCCGGGGCTCGCCGAGCGCCTCGGCATCGACCGCGACCGTGCCGCGTCCATGCTCGCGATGCTCGCGGACTGGGGCGCGATCGACCCGGCCGCCGACGACGACGTCTCCTATGTCGGTCCGCTGTGGGCCGCCGGCCACACGGACCCCCAGGAGATGCTCGAGACCGCCCGCAAGCAGACCTACCGCGGCCTTTCGACCACCAGGCGCATCCTCGTGCTCGCCGCCGGCGTGCTCGTGAACCTGCTGACCGCGATCCTCATCTTCACCGTCGTGCTGAGTATCTGGGGCTACGACGTTCCCTCCATGACCATCTCCGAGATCTCGCCGGACTCGCCGGCGGCCACAGCCGGTCTCAAGACGGGCGACGTGGTCAAGTCCATCGACGGCCACACGTTCAACGACTGGTTCGGGTTGATCAACTACCTCTCGATCACCCCGCCGAACACGACTGCGAGCCTGACCTACGAGCGCGACGGTGTGAGTACGACCGTCGACGTGACGTTCGCCAAGAACCCGGACACCGGCGCGGCGCTCCTGGGCATCACATCAGGCAAGATCGCGCACGTTTCGCTTACGGTGCCCCAAGCGTTCGCCGAGAGCCTCCAGTGGACCCGCGACTCGTTCATGATGATCCTCGCGTTCTTCAATCCCGAGACCTTCAAGATCGTGGCGCAGAACGCGCGCAGCGTGGTCGGCGTGAGCGTGGAGGCGGCCAACGTCGTCAAGTACGGCAAGGCGGTCGGGTACGCGCAGTTCATCGCGCTGCTTTCGCTCTCGCTCGGCATCATGAACATCATGCCGATCCCGCCGCTGGACGGCGGCAAGGTCGTGGTCGAGCTCGTGGAGCGCATCGGCGGACGCCCGCTCGGCCGCAAGATCCAGGTCGGCCTGAGCCTCGCGGGAGCGCTGCTGCTGTTCTCGCTCATCGGCTATCTCATGTACGCTGACGTCCTGCGCTACTTCGTCAACACCTAGGCTGCTCAGGGCGGCCGCAAGCCCGCGCATCCGGCCAGGGGAGGACTCGTGATTGAACGCAAGCAGACGCGCCCGGTCTCGGTGGGCGGCGTCGTCGTCGGCGGCGGTGCGCCCGTGAGCGTACAGTCCATGACCAACACCGACACGCGCGATCCTGAGGCGACCCTTTCGCAGATCGCCCGGCTCGCCGATTCGGGCTGCGAGATCGTGCGTGTCGCCATCCCGCGCTCCGATGCGCTGCCCGGCTTCGGCGTCATCTGCGCCGAATCGCCGCTCCCGGTCGTGGCCGACATCCACTTCGACCATCGACTCGCGATCGAGGCGGTCGCGCTCGGGGCCGCCAAGTTGCGCATCAATCCCGGCAACATCGGCGAGATGTCTCGCGTCGATGCCGTGATCGACGCCGCGGGCGCTGCCGGCATCCCGATCCGCATCGGCGTCAACGCCGGTTCGCTTGCCGAGGAGTACGCCGAGCGCGACTGGCCGCTTGCGCAGAAGCTCGCCGCGAGCGCGCAGGCGTTCTGCGAGCACTTCGAGTCCCGCGGCTTTCAGGACATCGTCGTCTCCGCGAAGGCTTCGAGCGTGAACGCGACCATCGAGGCCTACCGCCTGCTCGCCGAGCGCGTGGGCTACCCGCTGCACATCGGGGTGACCGAGGCCGGCACCACGCTCTCGGGCACCGTGAAGTCCGCCGTGGGCCTCGGCGTGCTGCTGCACGAGGGCATCGGCGACACGCTGCGCGTCTCGCTCACGGCCGATCCCGTCGAGGAGGTCCGGGTCGGCTGGGAGATCCTCGGCTCGCTCGACATCCGCCGTCTCGGCCCCGAGCTCGTGAGCTGTCCCACGTGCGGACGCTGCCAGATAGACCTCATCCCGCTTGCCGAGGAGATCGAGCGCCGCCTGCGCGACCGCCGTACGCCGGTGAAGGTCGCTGTCATGGGCTGCGTCGTCAACGGCCCCGGTGAGGCGCGTGAGGCCGATATCGGCGTGGCCGCCGGGCAGGGAGTAGGGCTCATCTTCGCGAAAGGTGAACCACTGCGCAAAGTCGCGGAAGACGAGATCGTCGCCGCGCTCATGGCCGAGATCGACCGTCTCGAGAGCGAGACCGCGACACAGGACGACTGAGGAGGAGCGATGGGGGAGAGCGTACGTATCGCCGTGGTGGGCGGCGGGAGGGCGGCGACGCCGCTGATCGTGGACATGATGAAGCGCCCGTTCATCGAGATCGTGGGGATCGCCGACATCAATCCCGATAGCCCCGGCGCGCGGCTCGCGCGCGAGAACGGGATCTTCTTCTGCGAGCATGCGAGCGTGCTGGCCGCCAAGGGCGACGAGATCGACATGATCCTCGAGCTTTCGGGCGATAGGAGCGTCAAGCCGATGCTCAAGGACGCGTTCCAGCTCCAGGGCAACCGCAGCACGATCATCGTGCAGGACCTCGTGGCGCGGCTGATCCTCACGCTTGTCGAGGGCGCCGACGAACTCGTCCCCTCGGTGCACCCCGAGGACCGCGGTATCGGGTAGACTGCCCAAAGACATCGTTTCGAGCGGGCCGTGCTCTCGAAGCGCGGCCCGTCCGCTATCCAGGAGGTCTTAGCACCGCATGTCACGCAACCGAGTCGCACTTCGCGCATCCGAGCTCTACGCACCCACGCTCAAGGAGGACCCCTCCGAGGCAGAGGTCCCGAGTCATCGGCTGCTGCTGCGCGCGGGCATGATCCGCAAGGTCGCGGCGGGCATCTACACGTTCCTGCCGCTCGCGTGGCGTTCGATCCGAAAGATCGAGCAGATCGTTCGCGAGGAGATGGACGCCATCGGCTCCCAGGAGCTCATGCTGCCGATCGTGCAGCCTGCCGAGCTCTGGCACGAGTCGGGCCGCTGGGAGCTCTACGGTCCCGAGCTCGCTCGCCTCAAGGACCGCGCGGGCCGCGATTTCTGCCTCGGGCCCACGCACGAGGAGATCATCACGGCACTGGTGCGCAACGAGGTCCGCAGCTACCGCGACCTGCCGCTCTCGCTCTACCAGATCAACATGAAGTTCCGCGACGAGATGCGTCCGCGCTTCGGGCTTCTGCGCGGCCGCGAGTTCATCATGAAGGACGCCTACTCCTTCCACGACTCGGTCGAGTCACTGCAGGCGCACTACAACGACCAGGCGCGCGCGTACGGGCGCATCTGCGACCGTCTGGGCCTGAAGTGGCGTCCGGTCGAGGCCGATTCCGGCCAGATCGGCGGCAAGGTCACCACGGAGTTCATGGCGCTCGCCGACAACGGCGAAGCTGAGCTCGTGTACTGCGACTGCGGCTGGGCCGCCAACGTCGAGGTCGCCGAGACCGTGGTGCCGCGCACGCCCGCGATCACCGAGCCGGTGGAGATCAAGAAGGTCCACACGCCGGAGCTGCGCACGATCGCCGAGCTCGCCGCGGCGTTCGACATCGCCGAGCACGACACGGTCAAGACGATGGCGGGCAAGACGCCCGAGGGCAGGCTCGTGCTGCTATGCGTCCCCGGCGACCGTGAGCTCAACCCCATCAAGGCCGATCGTGCGGTGCACGGCCTCGAGCTGCTAGCCGAGGAGGACTTCAAGACCTACGACATCCCCAAGGGCTCGCTCGGGCCCGTGAATCCGCCCGCGGGCGCGCTCGTGGTCGCCGACGTGTCGCTCAGGGACGAGGTCGCCTGGGGCATCGGCGCAAATGAGAACGATTATCACTTCTTTGGTGCGATGCCCGGTCGCGATTTCGAGGTCGAGATCTGGGCGGACCTCGTGGTCGCCCAGCCGGGTGACGGGTGCCCCGAGTGCGGTGGCGCGCTGCATGGCGCGCGCGGCATCGAGGTCTCGCAGGTGTTCCAGCTCGGCACGCGCTACTCGGAGACGATGGGCGCGACCTTCACCGCCGAGGACGGTTCGGAGCAGCCCTTCATCATGGGATGCTACGGCGTGGGCATCACACGATCGCTCGCGGCTGTGATCGAGCAGTACAACGACGAGAACGGCATCATCTGGCCCATGAGCGTGGCCCCGATCGAGGTCGCGGTCGTGCCGCTTTCCGTGGGTGACGACGTGGTCTGGCCGGTGGCCGAGGGTATCTGGAACGCGCTTGCCGACGGGGGAGTCGAGGTCGTGATCGACGACCGCGACGAGCGCGCCGGCGTGAAGTTCGCCGACGCGGACCTGATCGGCTACCCGATCCAGGTCGTGGTAGGCAAGAAGGGCGTGGCCGCGGACATCGTTGAGGTCAAGTCGCGTGCGACAGGGGAGCGCGTGGAGGTCCCGATCCGCGATGCGGCTGCGACGGTCGTGACTATGGTCAAGAGCGCGCTCGAGGTCCTGGAGGGCACGGACGCATAAGAGTGCGTGTGCGGGATTAGATGGACTGCGTATTCCGGCGTATCCGGGATACGTAGACCGTTGAATCGAGGGTTAGCCCGACATGGAGCACGATGACATCTACTTGGTCAGCTGAGCGCGAGGAGTATCAAGTCAGACAGGCTCATGCCGAGCAGGTCGCCGTGGCGCTGGCTCGTCTCGGTTGGATTACTCCGATATGGATCCGCGGGAACGAGGCCGAGTCCCTGCTGGGCGATGGCGATCCCGACGCGGTCGATGCGGCGTTCGTGGAGTACTTTTCGAACGATGGCTTCTCACGCTACGAACGCCTCGTGAGGGAGCTCCCGTCGGCGCGCAATCGTCAATGGGCGGAGTTGATCCGACAGATGGACACTGCCTACCGTCGCGGAGACCACGCTATCGTAGTGCCGGCCGCGTTCGTGGTGCTCGAGGGAGTCTTGACGCATGGACAAGACAATGGCCCGAACCTTCGAGACATTGTTGGCAGGCGCGTTCCTGGTCCGCCAGAAGGGTACTCGCTGCACCGTGTGATGTGGTTGGCGGCGAGTGAGTTGATCGGGGGCCTCTATGCCCATCACGACTTCGACGATGACCCGCCGCCAACGCTGAACAGGCACTGGATTCTGCACGGTCGCGCCGCGTCTGACTGGTCTCAGGCCGATAGCCTCCGACTTCTGCAAGCGTGTTACGTCGCCTCATACCTTGCGTCGAATGCGGGCTAACCCCGGCTTCGACCTGACAATCCTCGGCATGAGAGATAGGCTCGTACAGGGAGGTGCTTGGCCTCGGATTGCAGGTCAAGCCGAAACACGTTAGTGAGAACCCGGGGGCTCTCTTGTTGAACTACTTGCTTCAGGCGCGCGTGTTGCGACTCGTGAGTGGCAGTGGAGATCTCCCATTCCCTACAACGGTGCGTGTTCACGCTGAACTTGCACCTACGGCAGCGCTGGGCTCACGGATTCCTGGACGTACTTGCATTAAGGGTGTGGAAGCGAGGGTTCTGTGGAACGCGAACACCGACCGCCACACAATCGAGTCGAAGACACCCCTTGAGCCAGTGCAGTTCAAACATGAATGCGAGTCGGGTAGCTGGACTGGCAAGGGTGAAGTGTTCGAGTGGACTGGGGAAATCGGCGACCTCGCGGAGCTGAACGCGTGGCTCAGCAACGTTGTCTTCTTGATGCCAGGCTTGCTCAACGTTGAACTGGTCGATCCCACGGTCGTGGTCGGGCTTACGTTCGACTTGGGTGACTCCGTATTTCGCCTTCAGTATCACCATTCGGCGGCCACGTTCGGACGCACCACCTCCGACGCCACTCAGGCTGAGCGTGTCGGCGTTGCTCTGCGACTGCTCGATTCATCGGTCGTGAGGTCATCGCTCCGGCTGCAGGCAGCTGTCCACTACTTCCATGTTGCTTCTCGGCTTCTGGTCGTCAGCGAGTCCCCATGGGAGTTCATGCCTGAAGCTGCACTCAACATGAACAAGGTGCTCGAAGTCCTATTCTCGTCAGATCGCATTTGTGGAAACAGCAACCAGCAAGCCCGTGAGGAGATGGCGGCACTCGGACTCGATGAGGAAGCCCGGGAGATGCTGATCTCGATCATGAAGCTTAGAAGCCACATGGATGTCGCTCATGTTGATACCTGGGAGTACCCGGCCGGCTCACTCGAAGGCGTGTACCAACTGCTAGTGCATGCAGAGCGAGTCATGCGTGACATGCTCGGCCTGTTGCTCCAGCGGGTGAGCGAAGGTACCTATGAGCTCAAGCCCGATTGGGACCCAGCACCAAACAAGGAAGCGCTAGATCTGCTGGAGTGGCTGAACGGCCGCTACCAATTGCCCGACTGAGCGGGTCTCACTAACCCGGGCGTCAACCTGACAACGCCCGCACGGTAGACTAGGGCAGCAAGCTGGCGTGATGCGTTGCAGGTTACGCCCAAGAACGTTAGGCCTATGGCACGGTCGTTGTCGGAAGACAGGAAGTGCTGGGGTGGAGGAGTTTGAGCGACCGGGGTACTTCTGGTTACCTGAGGATCGGGGCTCAAAGGAAGTCGCAGGCACTCTGTCCTATAGCTTTGAGGACGGCCTCGTTCTCCGACTCATGGGGACCCTTGAGGAGCCGCGAGTAGCCCACGATTCACAAGGCGAGCACTCGCCCGACTTGATTCAGGGCGTCACCGAGGACAGCAAGGAGTGGACGCTCAGGGACTGTCTGCGCACCGGCTTCACCTTGTCGACCCCTGGATACGCTCGTGAGACGTACTTCGCTCACAGCGGCTTGCGCGGTCTTCGATTCGGTGGCGAAGAGGCGATGGTGTTCGATCAGGTAACGCTCAGCTTCAGTCGGCTTCCTGACTGGGCTGGTCGCACCGTGTGGAAGCAGGAGATGGACTTCGCGGACACGGATTCAGGCGGAAGGGTCACTAGCCTGCGAGTCGAGTACGCGGAGCCCGAGCCAGTTGAGTTCGAGCTACCAGAACACGGGATGCAGGTGAAGCTTGCGCACTTTTGGGGCTCCGGCGGAGATCGGCTTCGATCCGTCAATCTGACACATGACGTTGCGTTTCGAATCCATCTCGACGAGCTCAAGGATCTGGATTGGATCCGATCATCTGTCGTTCAGCCGCTTCAGGACTTCATGACGCTCGCTACGTCGCATCCGAATTCCGTTTCCACGCTGACGGTTGCGAACGATGACTACTTCCTCGAGCTGTCCAACGGGCAGCACCGAACTCAACCTGCGGAGGTCTTCTTCTCGCAGCGGTACATTGACAGGAGGGAGAAGACTCTTCTCGAACCCTGGATGCTGTTCAGCATGAGGGACCTCGGTGAGCGGTTTCCCGAAGCGCTCGGGAACTGGCTGTCGGTCTCCTCAGAACTGGACACTGTCTGCCAACTGATCTTCGCTGGAGACTACGAACAGTCCCCATACCTCGAGTACACGTTCCTTGCGTTAGCCCAAGCCGCGGAGTCTTACCACCGGGAGCGCATCGGCGGGACGGCTTTCACGGCAGAGGAACACTCCACGAGAATCGAAGCCATAGTGTCAGCGATCCCGGACGATCTTCGGAAGTGGACTCGGGAGAGGCTTCGCTACACAAACGAGCTCACCTTCCGCCGCCGGCTCAGGGAACTCCTGGAGCGCGCAGGCCCGGTGATGGAATTCGTTGGGGATCCGAAGCAGTTCGTCGACAAGATCACCTGCACACGCAACTACTTGGTGCACCGCACAGACGAGCTCAAGTTGCAGGCCGCAACCGGTATCGCAAGCTACTACCTGACCGAAGCTTTCCGATACATGCTGCGCGCGTCGCTGATGCTTGACACCGGATTCACTCCTGACGACGTGGCGAGACTGTACGGAGACAACCAGGCATTCGTCCAGTTTCGAGTACGATACTCAGGGGGCATGGCGCAGGGATAGCGACCAAGGCCTAACCCGGGCTTCCACCCGACTCGCTTCGCTCTCGGGTGAAGCCCAAACACGTTAGGCGCAGACAGGAAATCGATGGGGGACACTCGCGTACTCACGATTGACGCCCGTGACAACGTCATGCTGGAGGTGGCTCGCGACCACTTTGGGCTTTCGCCCGCCCAAGTACTGACGGAGATTCAGTGGCTGCTTGCCGAGACGACGTCTGCGCTCGCGCGGAGAGGCGTAGACTATCTCGATCTCGCTCCCGCCCTCGTGCCCTCATCCAAACGAGACGAGGCAGCCTTCTTCTTCGATTCCTCGCAAATCGACGATTCCTGGTATGGATACGAGGTCTTCGAGCGAGTGATTCCGCTTCTGTCCCATCGTAGCTATCACAGCATCCTGACCGGGGACCTACTCGACAACCGCATCCCTCAATGGGAACTTCGCGAGGAGTTCGAAGCGGCGCTGATTCCGGCAAACCCGTTTCGTTTCCAACACAGCACGCAGTTCTACTGCGTGTACATCAACAACCTGACACCGCACATGATTCAGGTTCTAGATGGGGGGCTCTCTGAGTTCCGACCATACGTTGGCCACGTGGACTGCACCCATGACTCTTTCATGAAGCGGTGGATTTCGCTCTGTCTGCCCGCACAGTTCATCAAGGCTGGCAGAGTGGTCCTCCAGCAGCACGAAGACGATCTCGATGAGGATGCCAACCAGAACACGATTGGCTATCCGTTTGAGGACTACGGGTACGCAGTCAGAAGCGTACCGTCCATGATGTACGGCACATTGCTGTCCTACAAGATCGAGCGGCCGGTTATCGCCGGTCTTGAGGTAGACACGGAACTAGCCCTCAACGCCGTTTCGACTTCTCCCTCGGACCTGGTCGGTTTCGAGGTCGAGGTTGAACCTCAGAAACTCGAATACCTCACCACTTACAAGTCCGGCAGCCTCCGTCGAGCAGGACTTTCTGGCTTCTCATCCAACGAATTGAGCGCGGTGATTCGCGAGAAGCTCCGTGCGAACTACATCTACAATCTGCGCAACCTCAAGCAGCACGACACGGTCGTCTTCAACATGATCGCTGGGTTCGATCTCTGCAGGCTGATGCTGTCGCTGCACTATAAACCGGAATCACGGACTGTCCGCCTCGTCACGCTGTACTGAGTCGCGCCCAACCTGCGCTTCCAGCAGAAGGCGCGCCCCGCAAAGCGGTAGACTCAGGTGCACCGGAGCGCAAGAACGTTGGGCGCATGCTGCGACCGCAGGCTGCACGTTGCTGTTGGCAGTGCCCCATGTCAGCCCGCTGTGTCAGAATGACGGAACCGGCTGGTGAACAGGACGGGGGAGGCACGAGTGTCGCCGCAGTTGCCGAGCATGACGCTCACCGACCATCCAGCGTTCGCAGTCATCGGGCAGGATTTGAGCAAGCGGCCTCACCTGTTCGCCGCGTTTCGATACGCTCCGCCACCCGGTGACGAGACCTGGATCCGAATCACGCAGTCATGCCTTCAGTCTTGGAGGCTTACTGCGGCGGCGTACGTCGCCCGCGTCGAGGAAACAGGGTTCAAGGGCGGCGATTGCGTTCGTCGACTGAACGATGCGGGAGCCGCAAGACTCCCTGACACCCCGCTTGAGGACTCCAACGTTACCAAGAACCGGCATGTGACCGACATGACTGAAGTGCTCGCCTTGGTCGCCTTGGACGAACTTGCGGGCCCAGTGACGTTCCCATACCCAGGGGTACTCCACCACGATGCGAAGGACGCGCAGCATCGCGGAATAGACCTCATCGGCTACATTCAGAAGGACCAGGAGTACGCCCTCCTCATCTCGGAAGTCATGGCCACGAATCAGGCACGTCGTGGCACCCCGGCGACCGTTCGAGACCACCACAGGCAGCTCTTACAACAGACGGTGGACCAAGAAGGACTTGGCCGTCTCCTCTACTCGCTCAGCGCAGTGCACGATGAGGCGCCCGAGTCCCAGCAGCAGGTTCTCAACGCCTTCATAGCAGCAGCCATAAGCGGAAGTCTCAAGACCGAGGGAGCGGTCATAGCAAGTCCAGTTCTCGTTCGCAAGAACGGCAGGTTCTCTTCAGCAGACTGGAAGCCGTTCCTTGATGGCGTCAACGCGTTCGAAGGGGCCCGGGTTCCGTCCACGGTTGTGTTTCTCGCCATTGAGGCGTGTGACACGTTCTCCGGTTGGCTGGATGCCGCAAAGATGACGTTGTCCGGCTCGGACAAAGTGATAGAGCCCGCGGATGCTTAGGCTTCCCGACAGAGACGGGCAGGCGACTGTCCTCCGCGACTTCGCGCGTAGTCATGAGCCTGTGGCCCAACGCGGCTACCTGATGGCCGCACTGGCGGACGAACTTGGGCACGATGCGTTGTCTGGAACGTCATGGAAGGAGGAGTACTCCGCGGCACTGATGGGATTCGAGACGCTAGCATTCGACTTCCACAGATGGCATGGTCTTCGTCCACTGGAAGGCTCGCTGCCATGGCAAGATTTCGTGAGGCCAGCGTTCCGTCTTCAACGCGGGCTCCTGGCCAACTCAGAGAGTGAGCAGCCAAGCTCCGACGAGCTGCTGAACGAAGTTGTCGCAGGCCTCGTGGCACAGCGGTTGCCCGAGGTGCGTATGCAGCTCATCTCGACTGACCTCACTTGGGAGCGGCGGTCCGAACTGCTCCCATGGGACGTGCTGCTTGAGAACGAGATGCAGAGAGCGTTCCTTCTGCTTGCTCGCAAGGCCGGCGGACGGCAGGATCTCATACACGCAGCCGAGGCCATCGATCGGCTTCACGTACTGCAGAACTCCAAGGAGCGAGAGGTAGCGGCTGCGTCAGCTGAAGATAGGGCGGCGGCACGCATTCTTGCTCTGTACAACGCTGTCAGAAGTGTTGAGATCGCCGTCCGCTTCTTGTCAAATGGTGAATCTATCGACGGGAAGCCCATCACTGAGGTCGGGGCCCGCGATGATGTCGACGCGTTCATCAGCGATGCACGAGACCTTCTGTCGAGCCTAGACCCAAGACTCCGCATGAAGGTGAGCCGACTGAGGTTCGGGCTACACGCTCTCATCAACAACAGTGTCTACGCCCTAAGGCTACCTCGTTCCGTCGGCATGCTTATTGATAGCCTCGCGTCACGTGAGGTGCGGCCCATCTTGGACACGTGGTACCCGCAACGCCAGGCAATCTACACGGGAAGCCTGCTGGACCCGACTCGGCCTGCAGTAGTGGTCAGCCTCCCGACAAGCTCAGGGAAGACCTTTCTCGCCGAGATGGCCATTGCCCAGGCGCTGGCCGAGAACACGGGAAGGGTTGTCTATACAGCTCCGACACGGGCGTTGGTCGGACAGGTTGCACGGAATCTGAAGCGGGACATGGGAACGGCCGTCGAGGTTCGCATCGCCAGCCCCGCGTATGAGCTCGATGCCGTTGAAGACGAGATCCTTAGCGATGACTTCGACGTGCTTGTCACGACGCCAGAGAAGTTCGATCTGTTGTTTCGAATAGGCCACAGGTCGGTTGCTGAAATAGCGCTGGTTGTCGTTGATGAGGCACACAACCTTGCTTGCGAAGAACGAGGGGCGAGACTCGAGCTGCTGCTGGCGAGCCTTCGACGCGAACGCATGTGCAGGTTCCTACTGCTGACCCCCTTTGCGAAGAATGCATCGCAACTGGCCACATGGCTCGGTGGCGACGCCGGGGCATCGGTGCACATCGACTGGCGCCCCAACGACCGCATGCTCGGTGTTACGTGTCGGGCGAGTCGGAATCGACAGCCCTATCTCAAGATGGAGACAGTGGAAACTGTCCACGGCGACTTCCCAGCGGGTGTAACGGCTTCGCTCGGACCGCTCGATCCCGATGTCAGTTACTCGAGGCAGGACATCGCAGTCATTTCTGCGGTCCGGCTTGCGCAGGCGAAGCGCGGCGGAGTTCTCCTTCTGGCAAGTTCCAGAGACAAGGCGGAACAAATGGCCATCAAGGCGGCGAATCGCATGCCTTCGAAGCCGCTAAGTATGGATGCGCAGGCGGTGGCCGACTACTTGGACTCAGAGGCGGGCGTTCCGCATCCGATGCGTACATTGCTTGAGTCGGGAGTCGTCTACCACCACGCTGGGCTCTCACCTGAAGGACGGTACCTCGTGGAGCGCCTTGTTGAGGAAGGCACCGCGAACGTGGTCTGTGCCACCACTACCCTCGCCCAGGGGGTTCACTTCCCGCTGTCTGCGGCGGTTATTGAGAGTCCGAATCGGTCAGTACCGTACAGGGGACAAGACGGGAAGACGGCTTGGGTCAGCCGACCGATCCCTCCGGAGGAGTTCTGGAACATCGCGGGCCGAGTTGGGCGTGCAATGGAGGACCCGCTCGGAACGATTGTCTTCAGTACGACAAGTGCTGGTACCAAGAACACCGTACGCGCATATCTCCAGAAGGATGCCGACCGCGTGGTCAGTTCGCTGATGCAAGTCCTCGTTGAACTCCATACTGACAACATCGATCTCACAACGTCATCACCGCTTTGGCGGCACAAGGAATTGTCGGCATTCGTGCAGTACATCATGCATGCAATCGCCGTATCTGGCGTGACGGCAACTCGCAGAGACATCGACACGCTCGTCCGCGGTAGTCTGGTGTATCAGATGCTGCTGCGAGATAGTCCTCAGGCGGCTGAGCGACTTACCCGTTTGGCGAAGGACTACCTCGAAGCAGTCAGCGAGGCCAAGGGAGACAGCATCGCCTGGTACTCGAGGATGGCCGACGGGACGGGCTTCAGTAGTGGATCGGTCGATCTTGTCTACGGAATGCTCGCCGATTCGGTCTCAGCAGACCAGTGGAGCCCGGACCAGGTCTTTCCGCAGACGGGATTCACAAGCAGCGTGCTCGTACAAGTTGTGGACGCACTCTCCCGTGTGCCGGAAGTGCGTCTAGGAGAACGAGAGTCCCAGGAGCCGTTCAACGCGGAACGAGTCGCCGCCGTCACTACTGACTGGGTCAATGGTTCGTCGCTGAGCGGCCTCGCAAGTCGCTACTACGGCGACGATCTATCCAGGGCAACACAGCATGTGCACGGAGTCATCTCGACGCTCATGCCTTGGGGCCTCAGGGCGGTTCACAGGGTTCTCGCTCACTCAGCGGAGCCCGTCTCAGCGGCTGACATCGTTCCTGCGATGGCCATGTACGGAGTAAGATCCCCGGAGGCAATTGGGCTCAGGATGCTGGGCGTGCCTCGCATGGCTGCAGAGGGTCTGGCGAGTGCTGCGAGAACCGACTCCGTCGCCCCCAGGGACCTGAAGGCGTGGATTGAGAAGACATCGGACGCAACATGGCAGGCGGCTCTGCCTCTTGACGCGAAAGTCGACGGCTCTCGCTGCTCACTTCTGTGGCGAGTGATGGAGGGTATGGAACCATGGGACCGTTTGCGTGACTAGTCGACACAGCGTGCGTCACTCTCCCGAACAGCGGTCCCAGGGATTGCTCGCCATGTCTGGGAGAGCTGTGTGCCTTGGTGCCCAGATTCGTCGCGCCTAAGCCCGGCTTCCACCCGACGCGCGCAAGTTGTCGCATGATGTGAGCGCAAGCGCGCGGGTGAAGCCGAAACACGTTGGGCAGAGTCTTGGGGGGAGATAGCAGCGTGAGACGAGTCGTTGTGTCGGTTACCGTGCTGCTACTCGGGGTGGCGGTCCTGTTCGGATGGCTCCTGTTCGAAGAGTCGGGCGACATGTACAACCCGCCCGGCGCTGCCCGTCAGTACGTTCGCGCATTGCTCGAAGACGACCAGCCGCTCCTCGATTCGATGGGTACCGTGGATCCAGTGACTCGTGCTGCTGTCGTCACCCAACTCGAGAACGTGTCGGCTGGTCCGAGCGACGACGTTGGATACGGTGGTCAGACATCCATCGGTGAACGCATGTTGAGAGAAGCGGTGGTCGTGCCGACTCGCGAAGGCACTTCAGCCATTGTGTATGTGGACGTGGATGTGGATCGCCGCACGGTGGTCGGTATCGACTTCGTGGCAACGCCCTAGGTGCGGTCACCTGCCTAACCCGCGCTTCAACTCGACGCGCGCATGATGTCGCATAATGGAAGCGCACGCGCGCGAGCTAGGCGCAAACGCGTTAGCCAGAACGGGGGAGACGTGAGGGGAATCGGTCGTATTGCTGTGTGGCTCGTAGCCGCGCTTGTCGCTCTGGCTCTCCTGGGGTGTGACCAGGCCCCCACATCCCCCGTCGTTCAGACTGAAGATGCCGTGCTCGCCTCCGAGGTTGCATCATTGCAGGCTCAGGTGTCGGGTCTGCAGACGATGCTCACGAACGACCCAGGTCGCCCCGTCGAGTCGGAGCCCGCCGGTCCGGTGTCGAACGGTCGTTTCATGGGCCTGATCGAGTCGATCACAACTCAAGACGCCGTGATCGACTTCGTCGGTCCGGACCAAAGCGACGAATTCTCCCTCTACCGCGACGACCAAGACTCGCCACAGCACCTCACATTCGCTGACGGAATGGTCGTGACCGTCGTCGGACAGGAGTGGGCCGGTCCGTACATGCTGGCTCCCGCCCGCGTCTCCCCGGTCGTCGTCCCTCTTGGCGAGTTTGTCGAGCGCTTCGGCGCAGATGCCGCAGATGGACCACTCCACGTCGCCTATTACCTCGTGGTGATCGACGGGGAAATCGCGGAGATCGAGCAGGTGTACTACCCGTAGTACCAGGGCCGTCTGGCTAACCCGGGCATCCACGCGGACGCCGCGCCGCGTGCGGTACACTCGGCTTCGAGGGGAATGTGGGCGCGTCGCCGGTGATGCCCAAACACGTTGGACAACACGACGGGGAGGATCTTGAGTGATTGGGCGCGAGGCTCAGCGTCTCGGACTACAGTGGGAATCCACCATTACTGGTCCGTTCATCCACGACGCTGAAATCGGCTCTATCACGTTTGCCTATGGGTTTCGAGACGTGACCATTCCCCTCGTTCTGCCCTGGCACTGGAACCTCAAGGAATGCGCACTGCCAGGCGGCGTGTCATATGGCCAGGTTCGTGACATGCGCATCATCTTCAAGTTCAAGGATGTGGCCGATTTCAGGTTCGTGCACGAGCGGGACGAGGCTGAGGTCATTGAGCTCGACGGCCAGACCCATATCGACTCGTCGAGCTACCTTGAGTTTCCCTGGCTGTCGAGACAGACGATCCACTTGTGGAGCGACATCGACAGCGATCCAGCAGGCATCAAGGCGGCGCAAGACACACACGGGGGAACATTTCGCTCGGCCCGCATGGAGCTGGTGGGCGCCACCTTCATCGAGCTGATCTTCCGTGAGTGCTACTGTGCCCCTTCGGACTGGACGGCCTTCGAGGCCTGGTCGATCTACCCGCTCGACTCGGGGGTGACTGTGCCTCCGCTTCGGACTGCTCCGCTTCTCACGGACGCTAGGTACATCCGCGATTATCGGCGGCACATGTGCACGACCCGCGTAGTGGAGAGATCATCGACCTCACCTGAGATCACGGAGTACTTCCTGTGCGAAGACTGCATCGATGGCTGGCTTGAGGACTACGCTGAAGGATGCGTCATCCCCCGCACGGACCATGGTTCTGGACCGTTGACTGAACGCTACGGTGACGAGCGGTCGTGGGAGCGCGGCCGGTTCTCGGGCAAGAAGTGCCAGTGCGAGATTCGCAGAAGCGTGGACTGACCGCATCGGTGTAGTTTGTCTAGCCCCGGCTTCCACTCGACTCGCGCAAGGTGTCGCATAATGGGAGCGCAAGCTCGCGGGTGAAGCCGAAACAGGCTAGGTGTCCCGTCTGGAGGATCACATCAGAAGCTACGGACTTGTTGCACTCCTATGTACACTATGCGCCGCGGGCTTGTGTCTCACGAGCTGTGGACTGCCTGAGTCCCCAGGCGCGAAGCCGCCCCTCGATGCCCATCGGGTTTGGCAGTACGACCATTATCAGGTTGCCAACCGCGGACACTGGCTGGTGACCGAATCGTCGAGCGGAACGACGAGTGCCGCGGAGGTTGCGGTCTTGTCAACGTCCGGCGAGTCGACATGGACGGCTGCCGGGTACCTTCTTGATCGCGCTGAAAGCGACCTGCCGATTGTGTGGCTGCGCAAGGCGAACGAGTATCGGATCGAATGGCAAGAAGACGACAGTGCCTCGCCCCCCTCGGGATACTGGGATCTGGTGCCGCCGGAGACCGCCGGCAGCCTGTACTGGTGGGATCCCTTGACGACCGGTGAGCCCATTGCAGTCAGCGACGAATCTCCCCGCGCGCGCGGGGTCTCGGGCATATCCGCAGAACTAGAGCGCGGCATGAAACGAGAGGCTCCACTCTCGGGTCTCGTGTTCCGCCAGCCGGATGACTCGGAGATTCGAGCGGTGCTGCCCTCGGGTTTCGAGTTCATGGCGCTTGGGTGGTCCGCCTCAGGACGGTACTTCGCCGTCCTTGAGTCGTCGGTCAGCTCCTACCCGGCATTGCTCGTCTTGTCGGCGGAGACGGGAGAGGTCGTCGCGAGTCACTCCTCGCCCGGTGGCCCTTTCGAGTGGGCCGCATGGGACGCGCGGGATGACTCACTCTGGTTCGATGCACCTGATGGTGACGGAGCACGAGAACAGTACGTTCTCAAGCCCGGCTCCCCCCCGAAGGAGGTCGCACGCAACAATCAATGGGACGAGGTTGCAGGGCGGCGGACGGCATACCTCGGAGACGATGGTCTTGGCCCAATCATCGAGGACTGGAGTGGCAGCCGCGGGTCACTGTGGCGATTGGATGGTCGCGCGCCCCTAGGCATGGATGTTGTGCCGGCGATGCCAGGGCGGATCTTGCGCTTCATTGAGCCTGGCCGCGTGTTGGGTGAGGACACTTCCTCGGTATGGATGCAGGAAATCCCTAGTGGTGAGCCGAGACTCCTCTGGAGCGACGCGCAGGCACCAACCAGCCGCTGATGTGAATACGGACACCCAACCCGCGCTTCCACGCAGACAGCGCGCCTCGTGCGGTAGACTCGGGTCGAGGACGCTCGCCGGCGCGCTGCTGGTGAAGCGCAAACACGCTAGGTCGACCAGGCATCAAGACGGATGGGACTGTTGTGATCGCTGAATCCACGTGGTGGTCGCCGAAACGCCGTGCCTTCGCGTTCCTGGCGGCCGCCGTGGCGCTCGTTGTGTGGGCGCTGATCATGGGCGGTCAGAGTTCTCGCTATGCGATTACCGTGGGGGAACTTGCAGACTCCCGCCCGGGGCACGTCAGGGTCGGCGGTGTCTTCGCCGAACCGCCGGTGACCTCACCCTCCGGCACGATGTTCACAATCGCGGAATCCCTCGAGTCCAACATGAAGATTAATGTCTACTTCCACCAAACCACACCGATTGAGACCCAATGGGGCAGCCGGGTCCTCTCGGGTGACGATCTGGTCGGCCATGAGCTGATTGTGACGGGCGTATACGACGACCAGTTCTTGGTTGCGGAAGACCTCATCATTCGGTCGTCCGGAGGCGCTTACGGACAGTAGTGACGGCGACCTGAGTTTAGGTTGGAATCGCAGCACACCGCCCTCCTGGGGGTCATCCCCGTGGGGATTCGGACAGTGCGTCGACTGGTGCGAATACGACCCTGACCGCCCATGATGATCCCAAGTGGAGGGAACATGAACGTCAGATTCACGGCGTGCATCTGCGGTAGCGTGTTGGCCGTTGCCCTGCTGACGGGTTGTTCTGCGCGTCAAGAGGCTACCGCGTCAGATGCGCTGGACGATGCCCCATCCGTCGCAAGTTCTGCCCTGCCGGACTACTCATATCCGACGACTTGGACGACAGATCCACTCACTGCCAAGTACTACGACGTTGTGAGCCTAGACGAGGCCGGTGAGCGTCTTGGTGTGAAGATCCAGCTGCCGGAAGGCACGGGGCACGGCACTCCGACTCGAGTGTTGGTGTCCAAGGAGTCGCTAGATGGCACGGAAGTGATCGTCGAATACGATGACTACCTTACGGTCGAGATACGCGATGCGGGTACCCCTGCTGAAGCGGACTTTGCTGTCGAGGAGAGCTTCGCAGGCCAGTCCTACCTGGGTCATGCCCGGTCGCGCTTGGCTGCTGGACGGAGTGTGCACTTTGTTGAGCGCCTGCAAGTCGAACCGGTGGAGATTGACGGCAAAGTGAAGCCCGGAACGGGCGTATACACGTCCTGTGCGAAGGCAATCGTCGCGGAAGGCTCCTGAGTGATACAGGCACGCCACCCAAAGGGACCCGCCGCGGATCTCGCCTCCTTCGTGGCTGAGGTGCATGTTCTCGGATTGTCGCTTGATTCGAAGTCCTAGCCTATCGCCGGCACACTAACCCCGGCATCCACACAGACGCTGCGCCGCGTGCGATACACTCGGTCCTGGGGGCATCGGCGGCGCAGCGCTGGTGATGCCGAGACACGTTAGCAGGACGGTTGAAGGACGAGTGCTGCATGGTCAAACCGCGTCGCTCCAAGATTCTGATCGCCCTGTCCGTTGTCGCGATGTTCGCAGTTCTCGTAGCGTGGAAGGCGTTCTCCGGAACGGATTCGGGCATCAGTATGAATTCCTCGGCAGCCGGTGGAGGCGATTCGTCGATCACGTCCGTGCGCAACGACGCTGTGGCCGACTACGACGTGGCGCTTGCGGCAGGCAAGCCCATGTACGTCCTTTTCCACTCCTTGACTTGCGTTCCGTGCGTGGAGATTTCCGAAGTCGCGGACAAGGTCGTGCCCGAGTATGAGGACGGCATCACCTTCGTCAACGTGATCACCGATGATCCGTCCGGGAAGGAACTCGCCCGCAGGTTCGAGTTCCAGTACATTCCGACCTCGTTCTTTCTGGCATCAGACGGTACGGTGATCGACTCGTACACCGGCGCCATGGACGAGGCCGAAATGCGTGGTCGACTGGACGCGCTTGTGGGGTCAGAGTGAACATCGAGGCGCTGGCGGAACGGCTCGCATCCGGAGCCGCTAGCGGTCCATCCACCTTCGGCATCGCTCTCGTGGGCGGGCTCGTCGCCGGCTTCGGCCCTTGCATCCTGCCCATGGTCCCGGCGGTGTTCGGCTACATCACTGGGACGGTAGCCGGTGACACGCATGAGCCCGAGCGCCATGCTCCGATACGAGCGTTCGTGCTCACGGCGTTCTTCGTCTTCGGGATGAGCACGGTGTTCGCATCGATCGGTGTCGCTGCGGGCTTTCTCGGTCACGCGATCGTCTTCGGCCGATGGACGTACTACGTCGTGGCGGCCGTGTGCGTCGTCATCGCTCTGCAGCTGCTGGACGTACTCGCGATTCCTGTCGACAGGCTCAACGCGTTTCTGCCGATGAAGCGACCCGAGCGTCGAGGTCTTGCCGGTGCGCTGCTGTTCGGGATGTTGTTTGGGCTGGTGGCGTCGCCGTGTTCGACCCCGATTCTGGCGGCTATAGCCACGCTCGCGGCCGTCGGTGGCGATCCGCTCCGCGGGGGCGCCCTCCTGTTCGTGTACGGCCTGGGTAAGGGCGTGCCGCTGCTGCTTCTTGGTGTCGCATCAGGATCGCTCGGTTTCCTGCGTCGTATTTCGGCCGCTACGCTTGCGCTCACGAAGCTCGGCGCGGTCGGACTGCTGGTAGCTGCGGGCTATATCGTTTGGATCGCGTGATTGTCGTGTGCGGAATGTGCTGATTGGATGCAGGGCAGGCCGCAAGCAAGCGTGAATGGTGGTTCAGCGCCTGCTAACCCGGGCGTCGAGCAGAAAGCGCGCCCGGGTGAACTAGACTCAGGCAGGAGGAATCGGGCGAGGCGCGCTTCAGCTCACGCCCAAGAACGTTCGACACAAGGCCGGTGAGGGGAATGCCACAGCGGAGTCTTGGCCCGAAGGATCTTCTTGAGCTTGCCCAGCGTCACGTGCAGTACCTCCTGGCAGATGCGGCGCAGTTCGACTCGGGGGCAGAGTCCCTATCGTCTCGCGCCGCAGTGAGTCTCCGAGTCATGCTACACACAGGGAACGAGCCTCCGTTGCTCGAACAGATGGAGCTTCTCCAGCACATGTCGTTCCTGAACACTGCGCCCGCAATCGCCACCGTTTCATCGTCTCCCATCTATTCGCTGCTTGTGTTGAACTCGGGGCGATTCCTGCCTCGCCTCGACGGCGTCCCCGATCCACTCAGGACGACGACGTACGACGAGTGGTGGAATGAGGTCGTAATCCAGGATGCTCACGAGCGCGCCGCGACGCGTGGGCAGCTCGTGAAGTGGCGGGCGAACAAGGAGGAGGTCCACGTAGCTGCCGTTGTCTCCGGAGTCTACGAGGCTCTGTCGCATCCCGAGTCGCAGTCAATCGAGGTGGTCTTCCCTGACAAGTCCGCACTCCGTGTGCCGATACCCATCGTTGCCACGATTCGTCAGATCACTCACGAATTGCTGCGCACCCTCGCTTTGCATGCGCCCGCGGTCTTTGAGGCCCCCGATGACCTCGAGCGATACTCTCGAGGCGCTCTCGACCCAGTGCAAGTGTTCGACCTCCGCGGAGTCAGTCTAAGCGACTTCAGGGGGAGTCCGGGCACCGGCTTCTTCGTCATGAATGAGGATGGTTCTGTCACCATCGGTGGATCTGACCCGGAGTCGCAGCGGGCGTTGCGGAGACTGGCCGAGACGGGGGGTTTGCCCCCACACGAAGGCGGAGACGCCTAGTTCTTGGATTCCGCGCCTGTGTCGAACCCGCGCTTCCACCCAGACGGCGCGCCCGGTGCGCTAGACTGGTTCGAGAACGAGGGCGGGCGCGCCGCTGGTGAAGCGCAATCACGTTCGGCAGACACGAGGGGGGTTGGCGGATGGAGCTATTCTTGGCCGCAGCGGCGGTGGTCGCCGCCGTGGTGGTCCCCATCCTCCTCTGGTACTTCTCTCCCGAGAGTCTGCGTCGGAGGCTCAGGCGGAAGACTGATGATGGCGCCTCTGAACCGGCGAAGGACGACAGCCCGTTGTCCGGTTGGCAGTTCATCACCCCTAGGTTCCTTGCCTCGCAACCCCCCTTGTCGTCAGGTGGGCTTGTTCGCTTCTTCGATGGTGCGGCTCCGGGCTGGTCTCACGCCGTGTCGAGTCGTATTCCTCGACGCGACGCGGTCGGCGTTGTCGTGCAAAGGCTTTGCGAGGTGCACAGCGGCTCGAGCGAAACCACCCTGCAACTGGTGCGGGCTGCGGGAGGGGAAGGCAAGTCGACCCTTCTGCTTCAGGCGGCGGTCGACCTTGCGCGTGGCGCCGGGTGGGCGGTTCTTTGGAGGGATGCACCGTTCCGCAGCCTGGATTCGGAGCAGTTGGCGCTCCTAGATTCCTCGCGTCACTGGCTACTCGTCGCGGACGACGGTGAGAGCTTGATCGGGGACTTGGTGACAGCTGCTCGCTGGCTCCATGAGCGCTCGATGGTCCACGTCCACTTCCTGATAGCGGCGCGCGACACGGATTGGATTGCGGCCAAGGGCGAGCAACAGGGGTGGGAGCAGTGGCTCGTGCGTCATGCCGACATCGTGCTGCACGGCGTCTCACACGAAGACGCAGAGTCAATAGTTCGGGCCTGGGACGCGGCTGGGGCAGAGGGCCTGGGTCTACTGGCGGACGAACGAGATCTCGACGCCCGTGTGCGCCTCTTTGAGGCAGCGGTCACAGACCAGATCCAGCTGAACGTGGAGGCGAGACGTTCCGGGCGCCCGGAGGACGGCTCGTTCTTCGGGGGACTCCTCGAAGCACGTCTGGGGTCCAGCGGTCTGCGGGCGCATGTTCGCTCTCTCCTGCAACGCCTCGAGGCAGTCGGCATCGATGGCTCAACGTGTACGCTCGCCGATGCGCTCGTCTATGCAGCCGCTTGTCACAATCTGGGCACGAGCGGTGTCGATGTTCGGGTGCTTGCCGATCTGATGGGAGTCGACCGGAAGCACTTGTGGCGATATGTCGTTCGCCCGCTTGGTGACGAAGCAGCCGCCACCTTCTCTGCAGGCAGAGTCATCACTCGGCACAGTCGAGTGGCCGAAGCGGTGCTTCTCGAGGCGGAAACGGGCCTTCTGCTTGACCTCGCCGAGCTGTGGACGCAACTGGTCTGCCAAACGGTCGAGACCGGTCGCCATCTCGTGTTGGGCCCCCCGTACGGCGAGCTTGTGCATGCAGGCCCGCGCCTACTCCGGACACTCCCGGAGGATCTTGGAGACCAGAGACGGGCCGATATCGCAATCGCCGCCGCTAGCGCCGCCTGCAAGTACTTGGACGACCGACTCAGCTGCGTGGTGGATCTCGGCAAGACGTACCGGGCGGCTGGCAAGTACCAAGCCGCACGGGATGTCTTCCTCGAGCACCTGCCTGAGTCGTCCAAGAAGGCCGACTTCAACGCGGTCATCCGAGGCTACTATCACGAATGGAGCGTGTGCGAAGCCCTGCTCACCGACGACGATGCTAGGCTTCGCAGTGCGTGGCTCGAAGGCCTTTCTCTGGAGGATCACCTCGCCACCGCGCCAATCACGGAGCGCGATGTGGCGCTAGTGTGCGCAGGCCTTGGGGTAACATTCGGCTGGCTTGCGGCAGGTGAGCCGACTGGCCCCTTCGCCCTGGGTCGTCGCGGTTGCTCATTCCTAGGCCGCTTAGCACATCCGAACCGGAAGACGCTCGGTTACTTTGACAAGTACGATCGGGACGCGGATTCTGCAGGCACCCCCAAGACGCAAGACCTCAACGACGCAATCAGCTGGCTCGCCCAGGGCGTGCAAGCCGCAGGGCGTCGTCTCAGTGACCCGCAGTTGTCCTCGCTGGCCAGTCCAGAGCAGCTCTCCTTCTCTCGTCTGCGCAGGGTCATCGGGCCGACATCACGCCGCAGGTCGCGTGTTGGCTAGCGGCGCCAGCTGCCCAACAATGGCTTCCAGCAGACAGCCGCTTCGCGGCTGCAGCTGAAGCCAACAACGTTGGGTGAGATTCTGAATTGCACATCTCACACCGGGGGGGGCGTGGGGCGTGTCCGGGGGAAAGGACCACCGTGTCGACGACTGAACTGACTGACTTCCATCCGTTTCGCTCGATAGAGGCTCGTGATCTGTACTTGGCCCGCTACGACGCTCAAGCCCAAGCGTGGCCTGTTCCCTCGGACACAAGGACGGTCAGGACACCTCAGGGTGAAACGCTCGTGCGGGTCAGCGGTCCTGTAGACGGACCACCATTCGTGATGCTGGGGGGAGTCTGGGCGCACTCTCTTTCGTGGGCGCCAGCGTTTGTTGCCGCGCTATCAGAACACTGTCGAACGTACACGGTGGACAACATCGTGGACTTCGGGCGAAGCGTGAGCGCTCGTCGAGTTAGAGCGACGAAGGACTTCATGACATGGCTTGATGACCTGTTCGACTCTCTTGACCTAACAACCGACCTCAATCTGCTCGGACTTTCTCGAGGTGGCTGGTTGGCCGCAGAGTACACGCTACATGCACCGCAGCGACTCGCGAAGTCCGTTTGGCTGTCTCCTGGCGCCACCGTGCTCTTGAGTTCCCTGGGAGGACTCAAAGGGGGTCCACTCTCCAGCTCGGCAACAAGGAAGCCATCCCGTCGCACGGTGGGTGCGCTGATGAGTTGGCTCATGCCAGACTTCGAGCAGGCGGATTCAAACGGCTTTCGGGAGTACGTCGACGACGTCGTGATGGGCCTACAGTGCTTCAACACCAAGGAGGTTGGACGCCTCATGGGCCCCCGCAAGTTCAGCGATGCGGAGTTGCGCGCCATCAGGATACCGGTGCTGTATGCGGCCGGGGCCGATGAGAAGATGTATTCGGCCAAGACTGCCGTGTCGCGGCTCGCCGGCGTAGCGCCCCAGATCGAGACCGTAGTCTTCGAAGACTGTGGTCACGGCATGCTGTCCGTGCAGTCCGAGATTATCGCCGAGCGAGTACTTCGATTCTTGGACGCGTAGCAAGACTCACCTAACCCGCGCTTCCAGCAGAAGGCGCGCCCGAGTCAGGTAGACTCGAGCAAGAAGCGCGCGAGGGCGCGCTTCAGCTGAAGCGCAAGAACGTTCGACGGACCGAGTCAGCCAGACGTTTGAGGGGAAACGGACATGGCCAGTCTCCAGAGTCGTCTTGTGGAGTACTTCGTCGGCAGGTCTACGCGCTCATGGGGTGAGAGCGACCTCATGGAGCTGCGTCGCAAGATCAACCGCGTGCCCGACGTGATGATGAGACCATGCCGTGGCGTTCGAGTCGTCCCCGTCGACACGGATGCCGTTTCCGCTGAATGGCTCGTACCCGCGGGCGCGGACGACGGGTGCGTGCTGATGTACATACATGGCGGCGCGTGGTTCTCCGGGTCGGCCAAGGCCAGCCGCTCCTTCGTGTCCAGACTGGCGCGAGCGAGCGCAACGCGTGGATTCGCCATCGATTACAGGCTCGCTCCGGAACATCCTTTCCCGGCAGCGCTCGATGACTGTATCGCCGCGTACCGATGGCTGCGGCAAAGCGGCATCTCTCCCGACAGCATCGTAGTTGCAGGTGAATCCTCGGGCGGTAACCTGACTCTGGCGCTGATGATCGCTTTGAGAGACGCGGGTGAGCCGCTTCCTGCGGGTTGCATCGGAATATCCGCGATAACCGATCTTCCAGGCGGCGCGGCGCGAGACGAGTTCTTCAGACGCTCGGTCGAAGCATACGTCGGCGATCACGACCCGACTGACCCGCTCATATCGCCAGCGTATGCGAATCTCGTCGGACTGCCCCCCATGCTTCTACAGGTCGGAGGCGACGAGATGCTCGCAGAGTACGTCGTGCCGTTCGGTGAGCGTGCAGCGGCGGCAGGAGTGCAGACGGAGACGGTCGCGTGGCCAGGCATGTTCCACGTCTTCCAGATGACCGCCCCCTTCGTTCCGGAAGCCCGCAAAGCGAACAAGGAGATCGTCCGGTTCATCAAGTCCCGATTCCCCTGACTCGCCGTCGAACCCGCGTTTCGACCTGACAAGACAAGGCCTGGAGAGCTACGCTCTCTGCAGACGAAGCCAAGGCCTCGTCTTGCAGGTCAAACGCAAGAACGGACGTCGGACAGAAGCTAGCGAGCTGAGTGCTCGTGCCGGGAATGTCAGTGGCACCGGGGGGGCCGCATGCAACCAGACGAAGTGGCGATTGGCAAGGGCTACGAGCGAGGTCTGACGGGGTTCGGACCGTTCTCGTGGTACATGCGCTGGTACCTGCGCAGGCGCAGGCCTATCGAAGTGCCTACGGTCCTAGAGAGTCTTGGTGGGGGAACCTATACCCGGGTGCTTGACGCAGGCTGCGGGACGGGACTGTGGCTGGCAGACATCTACACTCGCGGGCACGGCCGCGAGATGTTGGCGGGCATTGATGTGAGTACCCTGATGGTCGCGGACGCACAGCGTCGGCTGGCAACCATCGTCACTCCCGACACGAAGATGGACATACAGGTCTGTTCTGCCGTGGAGCTGCCGTTCCCGGACGCATCGTTCGATCTGTTGATGGCCAATGCCATGGTCAAGCATCTGGACGACGAGCCCTTCTCACGCTTTCTCGCTGAAGCACGACGAGTCCTCGTCTCTGGCGGCCGCATCAGCATCTGGGACTTCGGGCGCCCCCTTCTCCCGCTAGGTCACGTCAAGCCCAACAATCCCGCGCTGGAGCTGAAGAACCTGAGGGACAGTAGCGCGCTCATGGACGCGCTCACCGGGGCAGGCTTTGAGAACACAGCACCATACCGACTTAGGCGACCCTGGCGCATGCCGGTCACACTTGAGGGTGCGGTCGCAACGCGTCCCTAGAAGTCCAGCGAAGCGTTGCTGGCCCAGATGCCGGGAGGTCACTTCGCCGAACCACTCGGCCCTGTGCCAACCGTTCTCTGTCCAACCCGCGCTTCCAGCAGAAAGCGCGCCCCGCAAAGCGGTAGACTCAAGTGCACAGCAGTGCGCGGTGCGCGCTTCGGCTGAGGCGCAGACACGTTGCGCACATCCGCCGTGAAGAACCATGGGTGAGAGCGTGGATGACAGTCGCATACTTCTCCGGTGGCTTGGCGAGACGATCGACCAGGTCATCGAGTTCTACGATGGCATCGGCGAGGCCAGTGCTCTTGTGAACTCATCGTGGACGGCCAGAGACGCACTCGTTCACATCGTGTTCTGGCACGAGAGCTTCGCGCGAAACGTCGAAGCACTCGCTCGCGGGGACAAGCCGACCCCGCTCAGAGGTACCTACGCTCAGTTGGCTCAGCGAGCGTCAGATGAGTCTGCAGACCAGCCAGTCACGCAACTCGTGGAGCGCTTGTCCCGAGCGCAGCGCACCATCGAACGCTCGGTCCTGAATCCTCACGTTGTCTTGATCCCGTACAAGGCGGGCTCCCGCCCCTATGCGCCCGCTGAGCACCTCACCGTGGTGAACGACCACGTAAGTGAGCATCTTCGCAAGGTCCGACTGGCCTACTCCTCGGCGGAACCGCGGAGTACCTAACCCGCGCTTCCACTCCGACAAACCCCGGCCTGGGCACATATGCTCGCCTGTCATCAAGTCATGCAAGGCGCGGTTCGCCAGCTACGACGACATCACAGGCGACAAGAGGCGAATGGTGATGGACAAGAACAAGCAGAAGCGTCTCGAGCTTCAGAGTGGAAGGTCGGCTCAGCACCTGCTCGTGAAGTCGCTCCTGTCAGCCGACGCCTCCACCAGAGACGTCGGACGTGTGATCGCCGCGGTCCAACCCGGGCGTCGAGCAGAATGCGCGCCCGTGTGCGGTAGACTCGGGCAGGGAGATAGTGTAGGGCGCGCTTCAGCTCACACCCAATGACGTCAGGTCGATCCGGAGTGAGGCTGACATCCATGGTCAACAAGCCAGCCGCGACCTACCGGAAGTACCACGTGGACAAGGCTGACGAACGCCTCGGCCTCTTCGAAGGCCTGGTTGAGCGCTTTGGAATCGGCAGTGCTCTGTACCCCGGCTGCTTCGTCCATGTCACACCCTCGTTCGTGATCCCTGAAGTCGCCTACGTCGACTCTGACAGGCGAGCTGCGGCCTTCTTTGCCGATCCGGGGACCATGACCCTCGTGAAGAAGCGGCGAACCTACGCACGGGAGCCCGTCATTCGCTTCCACCATCAAGACTTCGCCACACCGCTGCAGGAGCCCGAAGCCTACTTCGATCTGCTGATCTCGCAGTACGCGGGCTTCGTGTCCCGCGACTGCAAACGCTACTTGAGGACCGGTGGCTACTTGGCTGTGAACAACAGTCATGGAGATGCGAGCATGGGCCGTCTCGATTCTGACTTCGAGCTCGTGGCTGTCTACCGCAGACGCTCGGAACACTTCACGTTCTCATCGCAGGAGCTCGAGACCTACATGATCCCAAAGTCAGGGATGGAGCCCGACCGCACAGAGCTCGAGAGCGACATGCGAGGACCGGCATTCACGAAGTCGGTCGCAGGCTATGTCTTCGTGCGCAAGAGCTGATGCCTCTCACGATCACGGGTAGACCTGGCCCGCGCATCAGGCGGAACGCGCGACTGGGTCAGGTAGGCTCGGGAAGGAAGCTCGTTGAGGCGCGCTGCCGGTGAAGCGCGAGAACCTTTGCGCCATCGCAGGGCACGGCACGGTAGGGGTATACACCCAGGCAGCGGAGCAAGTGGGCCCTGAAGCGACGAGGAGGCTCTCTCTTGAGACGAACTTGGATCGCAAGCATGTCGATTGCTGCGCTGTTCGTTGTCTGTGGCTGCACCTCGGACCGTGTCGTCACCGCTCCGCAGCCGAGTGACATTCCACCTTCGGCGACTTCCACCGAGATGCCGGAGCCGACAGCGCCGTCTGCCTCCATCGCTTGGCTCGACACGCCCCTGACCGATGCTGTGACGGGCAAGGAGTTCCGGCCTTCGGACTACAGAGGCAAACCCATCTTGCTTCATGCGTTCGCCGCCTGGTGAAGCACGTGCAAGCGCCAGCAGGTCATCTTGGCTGAGCTGCTGGACGAGGATCGCGGGACGGTCCTGGTGGCGATCGATACGGACGAGAACGAGGATGCGGAACTCATTCGTGACACCTGGAAGAGCCGTGGGCTGACTGAACCGGTCGCCATTTCGCCGCAGGAGCTGACCAAGGTGCTCGTCAGCGAATACGGACCCGAGGTGGTCACGCCCCCTCAAGCGCCGATCATTCTGATTTCGGCAGACCAAAGCTCCGCGCGACTGCTCCCGAGTGGTCTGAAGGACGCCGACGAGCTCAGGGCCGAGATTGCGAAGGGACGCTAGCTTGGATGCCTTGAGGTTCGTGGGAACGAGTTTCGTTCTCGGGCTGCTCACGCCTCTTACGGCCCTGTGCGTGATCCCACTCTACCCGGCGTTCTTGGTGCGAATGGCCCGACTTGCGAAACGGGATCGCGACGATCGCAAGGTGCTCGCGTGGACCGGATTCGTCGTGACTCTTGGAGTCATCAGCTTCATGGGCTTGCTCGGCGTGGTGTTCACGACGCTTCTCCAAGAGTCGCTGCAGCGCGTGATCGGAATCGTCTCACCGATCGCATTCACGATTCTTGCTGTGATCGGCGTCCTCATGATGGCGGGGGTGGAGATTCGTCACAAGGTCCGCCTGCCTGAGCCCAAGAGCCCGCTGCTGGCCAGCTATCTCTATGGCTTCTTCTTCGGCGCGATCGTCATTCCGTGCAACCCTGCTTTCATCGCCGCGTTCTTGGCTAGGACCACATTGATTGCCGATCCCCTGGCCAGCATCCTGAACTTCCTCGCGTTCGGGCTCGGCATCGGGACTCCGCTCATCGTGCTCTCTCTGGTGAGTCGTGCGGCAAGTCGACGCATGGTTAACGCAATCGTACGCCACGAGCGCTCCATAGCCTTCATTGCTGGCTTGATCATGGCGGGGGTATCGCTCTACTACCTGATAGCCGTGTTCGAGGTGCCTGCTCGGCTTCTTGGTCGCTAGCCGCAGGCGCTGGTCACGCGCCAATCGGCGAGTGCGCTGACATGCGCATCCATGCGGAACGGTACGTCTCGTCAGGTAGACTCGTGCAGGGAGCGTTTGCAGGCGGGCCGCCGGTGATGCGCAGAGACGCTCGACCGACTCGCGGGGGAGTACATGCCATCTATCGGCGATGACCTGGCGCTACTGCACGATCAGCTGGACAAGGGCGGCGTTCCGCGCGCCTATGGCTCGATCATGGGCTACATGTCGCAGCTCCGGTCGCACTTTGCGGCACGTGATGGTGACCGCGCTGTCTCGGCTCTGTATCAGGGCGTCTTCGACATGACCTACTTCGCCCTCTTTCCGCCCTCGCTCAAGTCCCGTGGCCTCAAGCTCGCCGTTGTGTTCGACTATGAGTCTTTCGCATTCGAGGTCTGGCTGGCGGCGCGAAACCGCAGCCTGCAGCGGCAGTACTGGGAGTTGTTGCGGAATCGGGGCTGGTCCGCGGGTCGGCTCATCGAGCCCGCCGCCGGCATCGACGCCATCGTCGTGCGCCATGTCGCGGAGGCCTCTGAGCTTCAGGCTCCAGAGGCCCTGACGTCGCGGGTCGAGGCGGCAGCACGGGAACTGCTCGGTGATCTGACTAGCTTCCTCGACATCCACGACCCTCGCTGAGCGGTCCGGTCGCACATCAACCCGACTACGTCGCATACGATGGACTCAGGCGGGAAACGGCTGGGGGAGTGCCAGGTCGCCTAATCGTCGTAGTCGTTCTGGATGAGGTCCGCGGGCTTGAAGATCGGATGCACCTCCACCGCCCCTTCTCGAGCGACGGGATGCAACTTGGCGATTTGAGCCGCCACCTGGATGCTCGGCGCTGCGACCACGAAGAAGGCGCTTGCGACGAGACCTGACGTCGGCAGCGGGCGCTCTTCGCCGTCGTCTCCGGCGATGGTCACGGCTACTGTGCTCGGGTCGAATGCGAAGCCATGCTGCTTGGCGAAGTAGCTGCCGCCAAGTATCTTGCCCTTCAGCTTCAACACCTGATCGGGGTACGCCTCCAGTGCGGCGAGGTGTTCGGGGCTCATGGACATCGGGTCAGCGGGGGCCGGCGAGTACACGATCATCCCGTATTGAGGCATGGTTCACTCCTTTGGTCCGGATGTGTTCTTCGTCCCCGCTCAGGCAGCATGCTAACAAGCACTTTCGGCCGACTCACGCCCGCGGCGGGCTGAGCACATCGGCTTGTGTGATGCCGACGTTCAACCGGGATCCTGCAGTCGAAGGGTACAGTCCTCTTGAGCCCCCTGCGGGAGGACGCTTGTGGAGGACGCCAGCATATGACGACCAACGCACCGAGGCACCACGCTGATTGGCATGCGCTCCCAACCGGCAGCGTAGCCGAGCGCCTTCACTCACAGTCACGAGGACTGACGCAGGAAGAGGCTGCACGCCGCCTGGCCGAAGTCGGCCCGAACGTGCTTGAGGCTGTGAAGCCGCCCGGCCCATTGGCGCTGCTGCTCAAGCAGGTCTCCAGCCCGCTCATCATCATGCTGCTCATTGCAGCCGGGGTCTCATTGATCGCCCAACACCCCGTCGACGCGGTGGTCATCGCAGCCGTAGTGGTGCTCAACTCGGTCATCGGCATGCTCCAGGAGTGGCGGGCCGAGAAGGCCCTCGAGGCGCTCAGGTCGCTCTCGGCCCCACGGGCCCATGTCGTGCGGGACGGTGACGAACAAACCATCGAGGCCGCCGAGGTGGTGCCCGGCGACTTGTTGTTGCTGGAGACGGGCGATCGCGTGGCAGCAGACGTCCGGCTCGTCGAGGCGACGGAACTCGCAGTCGACGAGTCGGCACTCACGGGCGAGTCGGAGCCGGCGCAGAAGTCGGCCGTCGAACTCGACGAAGACGTTCAGCTTGCCGATCAGGTGAACATGGTGTGGCGGTCCACCGCCGTCACAGGAGGGCGTGCTCTTGGATTCGTGGTGGAGACCGGCATGTCTACCGCCATCGGGCAGATCGCTTCTGCCGTTCAAGAGACGGAGCGCTCGGCCACCCCGCTGCAGGAGCGACTCACTAGGCTCGGGACGTACATCGGTGGCGTCTCTATTGCGGCTGCGGTGTCGGTGTTCGTGCTCGGCATCCTTCGCGGCTTCGATGCCGTCGAGATGCTGCTCTTCGCAATCGCAACGGCCGTTTCGGCGATACCTGAAGGGCTGCCTGCGGTCATCACCGTCGTACTCGCCGTCGGGGTGCAGCGGATGAGCAGGCGCAACGCCATCATCCGTCGCCTGCCTGCGGTGGAAACGCTAGGTTCGACTACCGTCGTGTGTTCGGACAAGACCGGCACGATCACGCGGAATCAGATGACTGTCCGTCGGATGTGGACGGCAAACGGCACGTATGAGATCGAGGGAGACGGATTCGTACCCGAGGGCAGGGTGCTCGCCGACAGCGGAGCCGAGGTCGATTTCTCAGCGGGTGCGCCCCACGATCTGCGGCTGCTGCTGCAGATCGGCGTGCTCGCCAACAACGCCGTCCTCCAGCGCGCAGACGACGGCTGGACGATTCAAGGCAGCCCGACCGATGGAGCCCTCGTCGTTGCAGCGCGCAAGGCCTCCATCCACGCCGAGGAGATCGAGCTGGATCACGAGCGTCTGGACGAGATCCCGTTCTCGAGTTCATTCAAGTACGCAGCGACGCTCAATCGCTGGGAGGGGGGACCACGCCTGCTGGTGAAGGGTGCGCCCGAGCGTCTGCTGGCGGCGAGCACGCACATCCTGCAAGGCGACACAATCAGCCCGCTCACAGACCAGCTGCGCGAGAGGATCCGTGCCGCCAACGACAGCCTGGCCGGAGAGGCCTTGCGTGTCGTGGCGGGCGCGTATCGGCCGTCGACCGAGCCGGAAGGTGTCAGCCGTGAGCTGGCCGAGTCCGACCTCGTGTTCACTGGCATGTGGGGGCTGCTCGACCCACCGCGCGAGGAAGCCATCGCAGCCATCGCCGCCGCGCAACGTGCCGGGATTCGAGTGGTTATGATCACTGGCGACCACGCTACGACGGCCACCGCGATCGCCGAGCGCGTAGGTATCGTCCAGCATGGCGAGACCACGGTCGACGGCGAGCAACTCGACGCGATCTCAGATGCAGAACTCAGCTCGCGAGTCGGGCAGATAGCCGTCTATGCGCGGGTGGAGCCCCGGCACAAGCTTCGAATCGTCAACGCGCTCAAGGCGCAAGGCGAGACGGTTGCCATGACCGGGGACGGCGTGAATGACGCCCCCGCGCTCAAGTCCGCCGACATCGGCATCGCCATGGGTTTCGCTGGAACTGAGGTCGCCAAGGAAGCTGCGGACATGGTCTTGGCAGACGACAACTTCGCTTCCATCATCGACGCAGTCGAGCAGGGTCGAGTCATCTTCTCCAACCTGCGTCGTGCTGTGGCGTTCTTGGTCACCACGGGCCTCGGGGAGGTGCTGACGCTCGTCTCGGCGCTCGTGCTTGGGTTCCACCTCCCGGTGACAGCCGTCATGATCCTGTGGATCAATCTCGTGACCGACGGGATCACCGGCATCCCGCTCGGGCTTGAGCCCAAGCACGCGGACGTGCTCATGCTCCCGCCGCGGCCGTCCGGCGAGGGTGTGATCACACGCGAGACGGCCACTCGGATCGCCGCGCTTGCGTCGGTCACGGCGATCGGCACGCTCTCCCTGTTCGCCTGGGAGCTGCAGACCAAGGACCTCGCGCACGCGCAGACGATTGCATTCACGACGCTCGTCGCGTTCGAGTGGTTCAAGTCGCAGACGTGGAGAACGGCGAACGAATCCCTGTTCACGGTGGGCTTCTTCGGCAATCGTTGGTTGCTGCTTGCTTTGGGGGTAGCCGTGCCGCTGCAACTACTGGCGATCTACTCGCCCCTTGGTCAGCTGGCGTTCGGTACAGTGCCGCTGAGTGCCGAGGAGTGGGCTAGGGTGCTTGTGGTCGCGTCGTCAGTGCTTATCTTCGATGAGATCGGCAAGCTGCTGAGAAGACGATTCCGGCGCCGCCGTTCCACTCTGGCGCTCGACGAATCCAAGGGGTGTGCGGGCGCGCGCTGATTGGCCGTGCGCAACCGGGGCCGGGCGCGGCCAATCAGTAGATCCAGCTGACGGCGGGAGCGCCACCATGCAGTCAGCGTGTCATCGCCGCTCAGTTGCAGCACGTTGGATGGAGTGAGGTCATCCCGAGTGTGCTATGCGCTGTTCATCGGCACGGACGAACCATTGCCGGTCGCGGATCTCGCCACGGTGGAGGAGCGCTTCCACTTTAAGGAGCTCGAGCCAGGGCACTCCGTGGTTCTGCCGTTGTTTTCCAAGCCCAACGTCCTGTATGCGGCATCTTGGCAGGACTGCGGCGTGAGTTCGCCGTCCATGAGCGCCGCGGCGTTAGGCTCACACCAAGTTTGTGGAATCCTCATGGCATGTGTTGCCGGAGAAGGTGAGCCAGCGATGTCGAATCTCCACCCGACGCCCGAAGTCGGTCAGGCCGCGCCACCCATCGACGTCGAATTGACGGGCGGCGGCCGTTTTGCGCTCTCGGAGGCACGCGGCAAGTGGGTCGTGGTCTTCTTCTACGTCCGCGCCATGACACCCGGTTGATGTCATGAGGCCAGCGACTTCCAGAAGCACATGCCGGATCTGGAATCGCTGAACGCCCTCGTGGTGGGCGTGAGCGCTGACACCGCCAAGCTGCAGCAGACGTTCATCGACGCATACTCGCTCACGTTCCCCATGGTGCCGGACACTGCCAAGCGCGTGATCGACGACTATGGCGCGCGCGAGGTCCTCGGCATCGTCGCCAAGCGCAAGACATTCCTCATCGACCCGGATGGCTGCATCGCGTTCGTGTGGCCGGCAGTCAAGGTAGAGGGGCACGTGGAGGACGTGATCGCCAAGATCCGTGCGCTGTCCGTTGGACGGCATACTGGGGCCTGAGAAGCACATGCTGCCCGAGCGTAGGACTCTGCCACACGGCGGGATTGGAGAGTGGATACGATGGCGAGTTTGATCTACTCGATGTTCCAGTCCCTGGACGGTTACGTCGCAGACACGGCCGGCAAGTTCGACTGGGCTGAGCCTGATGAGTCCGTTCACACCTTCGCCAACGAGCTGCAACGCACCATCGGCACGAATCTCCTCGGCAGGCGGATGTATGAGGTGATGTCGGCGTGGGACACGCTCGGTACCGGCGGTGACGAGCCTGGGTACATCGAGGAGTTCGGCGAGCTATGGCGAGCGACCGACAACATCGTCTACTCCACAACGCTGGACTCGGTGCCCACCCCTCACACCAGGGTCGAGCGCACATTCGAGCCTGACGCCGTCAGGCGGATGAAGCACGAGCTTGCGGCCGACATCTCGATCGGGGGACCGACGCTGGCGGCTCACGCGATCGCGGCCGGTCTTGTCGATGAGTATCAGTTGTTCGTCGTGCCTGTCATCGTCGGTGGCGGGACGCGCTGTCTCCCGGCCGGGGTTCGGCTCGACTTGCAGCTCGTTGACGAGCATCGATTCGACAACGGCATGTTGTTCGTGCGCTATCGTCCGGTCGGATGACAGCCTGCGTTCGACCCTCTTGGGCAGGCGGCGCAGGCATCCTGCGATCTATCGCTGGTGAGGGCTGAGATGCGTTGCCCCGATCCGGTGAGCGGCGGGTAAGTATCCCTCTGGAGAACAGCGGCCACCTGCGGAGGCGGACAGCAGCATGACTCAGGGATCGGAGCACGGTATGATCGCCGACTTCAGGCGACGGTTCTGGGTTTCGCTCGCCCTGACTGTGCCGATTCTCGGACTGTCTCCATTGATCCAGCGCTTCTTGGGCCTCGAGAGCACCCTGGGCTTCTCGGGCGACCTGTTCGTGCTCTTCGGCCTCGCGACCGTCGTCTTCTTCTACGGCGGTTGGCCGTTCCTGGCCGGGTTCGTGCGCGAGGTCCGTTCGCGAAACGTCGGCATGATGACGCTCATCGCCGTCGCGATAGCGACCGCCTATGCCTACAGTACTGCGGTCGTGTTCGGTCTGTCTGGAGACGTGTTCTTCTGGGAGCTGGCCACGCTGATTGATGTCATGCTTCTGGGGCACTGGATTGAGATGCGCTCGGTTCTAGGGGCTTCTCGCGCACTCGAGGCACTCGCCGAGTTGATGCCGTCGGACGCGCATCTGCTCGCGGACGACGGTTCCGTAAGCGACGTGCCATTGAGTGACCTGCAGGTGGGGGATCGCGTGATGGTCCGCCCCGGGGAGAAGATACCTGCCGATGGCGCCATCGCGGAAGGTCAGACATCCGTGAACGAGTCCATGCTGACCGGTGAGTCGCGGCCGGTCTCGAAAGGCCCTGAGGACGACGTGATCGGTGGATCGATCAACGGCGAAGGCTCCCTGACCATCAGGATCAAGGCGACCGGAGCCGATTCCTTCCTGTCCCAGGTCATCGATCTGGTCCACGCCGCGCAGGACTCGAAGTCCAAGACGCAGAACCTCGCAAACCGCGCAGCCGCGTGGCTGACAGCTGTCGCACTCCTCGGCGGGGGAATGACCTTCATCGCCTGGTACGTGCTGGGGGCGAGACCTCAACATTCGCTCTCGCCAGGACGGTGACGGTGATGGTGATCGCCTGCCCTCATGCACTTGGGCTCGCCATCCCTCTGGTTGTAGCGGTCTCTACCTCATTGGCGGCCGCCAACGGTCTGCTCATTCGCGAACGTGACGCATTCGAGCGCGCACGCGATCTCGACGTCGTCATCTTCGACAAGACCGGCACCCTCACACTCGGCGAGTTCGGCGTCACTGACGCAGTCGGCTACGGCGGGATATCAGCAGACGAGGCGCTCGTATTGGCCTCAGCGATCGAGAACCGTTCGGAGCATCCGATCGCGGCGGGCATCGTCCGCTCGGCACAACAGAAGGGTCTGGGCGTCTCCTCGGCGGATGACTTCTCAGCGATACCGGGCAAGGGCGCGCGAGGCTTCGTGTCGGGCAAGCAGGTCGCGGTCGTATCACCCGGCCATCTTGCCGATACCGACAAGCCGATACCGGACGCCGAGTTGTTGGAGTCGCTTTCTGCCGAGGGCAAGACCGTGGTTTTCGTGCTTGCCGAAGAGGCGGTCGTGGGCCTGCTGGCGCTTGCTGACATGATCAGGCCGGAATCGGCGACTGCGATCGCTCGACTCAAGGCCATGGGCGTCGAACCCATGATGCTCACCGGCGACAACGAGCATGTCGCTGCCTGGGTTGCCGGGGAACTCGGCATAGAGCACTACTTCGCCGAAGTCCTGCCGCAGGACAAGGCGGCCAAGATCAAGGAGGTGCAGGCGCAAGGCAAGATCGTGGCGATGACGGGTGACGGGGTGAACGATGCGCCGGCGCTTGCGCAGGCCGACTTGGGAGTGGCGGTCGGCGCCGGCACTGATGTGGCGATCGAGACAGCGGACGTGATCCTCGTCAGTTCGAATCCGGACGACGTGGCCAACGTGCTCGCGCTTTCGAAAGCAACGTATCGAAAGATGCGGCAGAATCTCGCATGGGCGACCGGCTACAACCTCATCGCCATGCCCCTGGCGGCCGGAGTGCTCTACGGCTACGGAATCGTCCTGTCGCCTGCCTTTGGGGCAGCGCTGATGTCACTATCGACCGTCGTGGTCGCTGTGAACGCCAGGTTGCTTCGCCTGCCCAGGACGGTCTAGCCGCCCAGGTTGCGCATTATCTCGTCGAACTGCTCCTTGGTGATCTCGCCGCTGGCGTAACGACGTCGCACCGCTTCCATGGCCGCGTCAGACCCGGGCGAAGGCGTCTTCGCGTGGGCGCTCTGGCTTCTCACCGCCCAGATCACGAGTAGCGCGATCCCCGCAATGACGAGGAGCCCGAACAGGAGCATCAGGCCAAGGCCCCACAAGCTTGTCCCGTAGCCGACGGAGCCGCCGCACCACGGACAGTTTCCCAGCATCATCAGTCTCAGTCCTCCTAGAGCGTCTTGAGGTACTGGATCAGGGCATCCATCTCCGTGTCGCTCATGTCCCAGCGGGGCATCACCCGATCGAGCGACCTGCCGTCGGGTTCGACGCCGCTACGTATCGCTCGTGCGATGTCGGTGTCAGTCCAGGGCGCTTCGGCCTCACCGTCATGCTCATCGTGCGTGCCGGTGAGGGAGTCGTAGGTGATTGCCGGCGCATCGGCGAAACTGGACATCATGCCGATCTGGCCGCCCCGGCCATCAGCTCCGTGACAGGTCACGCAGCCTCCAGATCCCATGCGTCCGATCCCGCCACTCCGGGTTATCGGTCCGTCGGTGCCTCTGCCCGTGTAATAGATCTGCTCACCAAGCGAGTCCGATGTCGTAGGCCGAGCACCCGTGTAGAGAGGACCGGCTTGCAGCGCCGTTCTTCCAAGCAGTGCAAGGACGCCGAGTCCCGTCAATCCAAGGACCAGCAGGATGAGTCCCACCACGACCAGCGACTTGTTGCTCATTGCTCACGTCCCTCCGGCATGGGACAACGCGTACTCTATACCCACGCAAAGTCCCGCGGACTTGTCCGCGCGGGCCAAGACGCTGCATCCGCCGGTGACGGAATCATGTCGCCTCCTGGAGTCGCTCCATCGCGTCTCGTGGGAATACACGAGTTTGTACGCTCGTACATCGCTTTGCGGCGAAGGGGAGAATGGGCATGGGCGACGACGAACGCGAGTTGCTTCTTGAGGCTGAGAAGGAGGCCTTGGCGCTGCTGTCGGCTGCCAACGCCGAAGCGGAACGTATAACCCGTGAGGCTGAAGACGATGGTGTGGTCCTGCTGCGGCAGCAACAGGACAGTGCCGCACGTCTGCTAAGGCAGGCGCAGGATGCAGCCTCCATTGTGGCGACGAGGCTGTCGGAGACCAGGTCGAATCAAGCGGTCGACATCCTCATGGCGGGACATCTGGAGGCTTCCGCCGTTCTGCTTGCTGCGTGGATGCAAGTCACCGAGGAGCGGTCGTCGGACCGCTAGCCGGCACCGTGCTCACGGCAGGAGCGCCGCACTGACCATCATGCGACGCCCACGTGCGTCCCAGTTGGTGAAAGCAACGTAATCACTGTGTGAAGTGCTGGTATCATGCAGAAGCGATGTACGTGTGGGGGCGCTGGCCGCGGCAGGTGTGCAGGATCGTCTTCAGTGCAGCTCTACGCGGCGCGTAGACGTCCAGGACACTCGTAGGGGGGGTCTGATGTCAGGCGAGGCCGAAAGCGCGGCGAGGAGCTTCTCGTTTGCGGCGATTCAGATCGGCGAGTTCTTCATGGGGGCGTTCTTCGTCGCTCTGAACGGGCCGCTGATCGCGGCCATCGTATCCGACCAACCCGTACCAGGTACCCTTGTGGACGTCTACCGCATCAATGGTGGCGCGATGATCAGGGCCCTGGTCGGACAAGCCGGAACAGTGCTGCCAACGGTCTTGATGCTTTCGCTCGCTATTCTTCTCGCTCATGTGCTGGCCGTGCTTGGCCGGGGATTGAGCATCGTGACTGCCAAGGCCTTCGCAGGCACGACCTACTCATCGCTCAGAGTTTCAGGATCCGAATACCCGAAGTTTCTGGCCGAACTGGTACAGGACCCGGTTGCGAAGGCGCATTGGGAGTGGGAGTTGTTCCTGTACTACCAACGTCGCAATGCCGCCGTCAGCTTCATCGTGTGGCTGACGCTGTGGACCTATGTCAGGTGGTCACAGTGGCCCCCGTCGGGACGGGACGCTGTCGAATACCTGGTCGCACTACTGCTCACGATGGGAGTGTATGTGTCGTTTGTTGAAGGTGCGAAGGTGATGCTCAGGACGCACGACCTCTATGCGTCGAGGTTTGGTCTATCGTTGGGCGCTCCAGCCCTGCTGCAGACGACCGCCCACCTGGTGGACGAGTCCACAGAAGCCGATTCGGGTGGAGCCGCCTAGGAGTGCCAGGGCCGGGGATGAAGCCCTGCCGGCCGCAGCTACTCGGCAAGGCGCCGCTGCGACTCCAGATCCTTGATGCGCTTGATCAGGCGCATGGTGTTCGCGCCAAAGGTGATCGCCAGGGCCAGATAGATGATGAAGATGGGCAGCCCCCAGTACTCACCGATGGTCCGCTCGGCCGTCTGGATCAGATGCGTCATCGGCCCGGCAGCGATGGTCGCGCACAGAGCACCGGTCATCGCACCGTGGAACGCGAGCAGACGCCGGTAGTGGGCGAGACGTGAGTCGATATCGCTGAACAGCTCGAACGGGCCGTCAGCCGCGCGCTTCCGGAAGTAGACCCAACTCAGGTACGTGGAGACCGCCTCGGCACCGGTCGACTCGACGAACTCGATGTACTCGCGACCTTTGGGTGTTCCTGCGTTCCACTCAAGGAACTGGATGCGGTAGATCCACTCGCCGGGGGTGCCCTGCACAAAGCGGTACGTTCCCCAGCGGTAGCCGATGAAGTTCGATCCCCGCGCCGCCATCTCGTTGAGCCAGCGCTCTTCTTTCTCGTAGTCCACGAAGAGGCGGTGGATGGTCGTCGTCTCGCTCATTTCGCGTCCCTCTCGATGATCGACCGGCCGTTGCGAAGCAACTCCTGCAGTCGCGTGAGCTCAGTGCGCAGGACCGCACGTCCGGTCTCAGTGAGGACGTACTCCTTTTTGCGGGTGTCGGCGTTGCTGCCGACAGGGGAGATCCAGTCCTTCTCGACGAGGGTCGTGAGCGCGCCGTACAGGGTTCCCGGACCGAGATTGACCCGACCGCCGGACATCTGGGCGACCTGTTGCATGACTCCATATCCGTGCAGAGGGGAGTCCAGGGCGAGCAGCACGTAGTAGACGGTCTCGGTGAGTGGACCCTGTGGCTCTGGGGACATGCGCTGATCCTTGAGTCGCGCGAAACTATATCGTCATACGATATATCGCCGCACGATGTATTTGTCAAACAAGGGCGTACAGGTCGGCGGCGCACTCGCACGGGACGCGACCGCACGCGGGACAGGCGAGGGTTCCCGGCGCCGCGTAGAAGCCTTCGAGCCTTCGGCTGCGTTCGAACCCCAGTCGCTCGAGCAGGCCTGCTGACGGTCGTTCACCCGAGGGGGAGTGAACCCAGACGAAGGCGGCGAACTCGCAGACGCCGCGCATCCGGCACGCTTCGACGGCCTCGGCGACAAGCCTGGTGGCGACGCCAAGGCCGCGGGCGCCCTCATCGACGGCCACCAGGCGCACGAGTCCTACGGGGCCTCGCAGCGAAGGTTCCTCGGCTAGCCCATCGACGATGGACGCGGATACGACGCCGACGACGATATCGTCGCGCACAGCCACGAGGTGCGAACCGGGCGCGTCAAGGTCGAGGCTCCAGAAGCCGGAGCCGAGCGCGCGATCCAGCAGAGCGCCGACGGACGGGAGGTCGGTCGGACGCATCTGCCTTGTGTGCAGCTCCGTCATGTGCTGGTTCCGCTTCATGCAGATGAGGGTATACCATCGTCTTTGCGGGATCTCGTCGATCGGAGTGATGATGTCGCAGACAGACAGCGTTTGGTTCAAATCGAAGCTCGACTGGTGGCTCGCGATCATCCTTCTCGTACTCCCGTTCATCGAACTTGCCGCGTTGATGTCGGCGGTTCGCAGCGGGAGCCGCGAGGCGCTGATGTCGACCGGTATCGGTGTCGCTGTGGTCGTGGCGATCTACGGGCTGCTCGTGATACCGGTTCGCTACGGTGTGGACGCGGAGAACCTCACGATCCGCTTCGGCGTCGTTCGGCGCCGGGTCGCTCTCGGCCTGATCCGTGAGGTGCACCCATCGCACAACCCGCTCGCATCTCCGGCGCTGTCGCTCGATCGCCTCGCGATCGGCCTCGATGGTGGCGGCATGGCTTTGGTCTCTCCCGCAGACCGCGACGGGTTCCTGGATCTCATCGCAGCGCGGACGGGCCTTGCACGGCAGGGGGACACGCTCGCGCCCTCGGGCAGCTAGCGGCGACCCTGCTGTCTCGCGTCGCGATTCGGTTGAGGGATGGTTGACGAGCCGACACGTTCGACCTCCTCTACGTGGGTATGGTCAGTCTTGATGCGCGTACGCCTGCGGGGGGCATCCGCGTCTGCCATATGATCAGCTTCCGGAGGGGGTCTTGAAGTTGTCTCGTTCAGTTCGCGTCGGATTCATCGTTCTTGTCTCGCTGGTGCTCCTTGCATCGTCCGTTGCCTGCACAGCCGGCGCAAAGCGCGAAAGTGCGACCGAGGCGTCACAAGCGGAGCCCTCGCAATCATCCGTCGACGCTTCGCAGGCGACACCAGTATCGGAGAGCCAGCACGTCCCAGAACTCTCCCGCGATGGCTGGCTCATGGGGGTCGCGCTTCCCACGGATGTCTCCACCGTCGTGACGGCATTGGGCGACCCGACCCAGGTCGACCTGCCGGATTTGGAGAAGGACCCGAGCCCTTGGGGGCAGTGGTTCAGGTGGAGCATCTCGAACGCGTACACCTACTCGGTCCTGAACGGCGACTACAGCGATCAGACCCCGGATTTCGAGGCGGACGTCAGTGCGAGCGTGCTTCGCTACGACGGTGAAGGGGGCTCGCCTGTTGTCATCGACGGATTCTCGCTCGGCACTACGACGCGTGGGGATGTGGAGCGGGTCCTGGGCGGTCAACTCGAGTCCAGCGATCTTGCTTCGCGTTGGCAGTTCGACGACACCGGCGCCTTCAAGACCAGTCTCGTTCGTGAGAGCGACGATCGGTACACCTTCTACCTGTTCGACGCGGATGGTGTTCTAGTCGGGCTCGCTCAGGCGACTTTCGACATGGGCAACGTCGACTAGGCGATTGCTCCGCGCTACCTCTTCAGCAGCGCACGGCTCTGCGCTTGAATCCGATGCGACCCTTCTCGGCGGCCTTGAGGATCTGCTCCGCAGCGCTGGCGAGTATCTTCGTCTCGCCGCCTGAGACGACTTCGACCGCGCCGATCTCCTCGGCGGTGCGCAGCGCGGTCTCATGCAGCGGCGCGTAAGAGACACCCACGGCGACAACGAACCCGTTGATCGCACGCTTCACGCGAGGGGTCGCCGTATGGATGCTCGATGCTGCTAGCTCCAAGAGCTCCGTGAGGTGCGCCGGATCGAAGTACGCGTCGGGCCGCCAGCCCAGGAGCCACTCGTAGCATGACCAGCCAGCGGATGCGCGGTTCTCCTCGGCACTGTGGATCCACTCGGTCGCGAGGTCCTGTGCGAGGTGGGACTCCGCGAGCGTGACGGCGACGATGTGGTCCGAGATCATCGAGGAGTACGAACTCCCGATCCAGCGCTCGAAGTCGACGCGGGTCATCGTGCGAACATCCGCGATCATCCCGGCGAGGTACATCGCGTCGTAGGTGCCGGTGTCCCAGAGCCGGTCGGCGAGCGACTGGTCCACCCCGATCGACTTCTTGAGGGGTTTCATCGCGCCGGTCGCAACGCCAAAGACGGGCTCGCGGACGCCGCGGGACAGGTAGTTCTTCTTGGTGTGTGCGGTGCCGAGCGACTCAAGCTCGCTCATCACCGTATCGAAGTCGACTGACATGGGGCCTCATCTCGTGGCGGTCTCTGTGGAGCACCGCTTCGGCAGACACACCTCAGGCGCGGCGCGACTTTGCAGGTATCATAGACCCCGTCGCCGATTCGGAGGTCCGGAGTGCTGTCCACCCAATTCCTGCTCACATCTCTTGTCGTAGTGCTCGTGCCCGGCACCGGTGCGCTCTACACCATCTCGACGGGCATCACCCGCGACTGGCGGGCCGGTATCGCCGCCGCATTCGGGTGCACGATGGGCATCGTCCCGCATCTTGTCGCAAGCGCGCTCGGGCTCTCGGCGATCATGAACATGGGTGCCCAGGTCTTCACGGTGGTGAAGCTGGCGGGGGCGGCCTACCTGCTGTACCTGGGCTGGCAGATGTGGAAGGACACCGGCACGCTCACGATAGAGCGCGACCGCGATCCCCAAGGAGCGTTCGCGATCACCGGTCGCGCGATCGTGCTCAACCTGCTCAATCCCAAACTCACCATCTTCTTCCTGGCCTTCCTGCCGCACTTCATCGACCCCGACGCCGGCTCCGCGCTTCCGCAGATGGCCGTGTTGAGCGCGGTCTTCATGGCGATGACGTTCGTCGTGTTCTGCCTCTACGCGTTGGTGGCGGCCGGCACGCGCGCGCTCGTCGGCGTCACGCCGAAGGCACTGCGCTGGCTCCAACGCTCCTTCGCTGTCGCGTTCGCGGGGCTCGCGATCGAACTTGCGATCTCCGACCGGTAGTCTCATCGGGGCCTCCGGTTCGGCCCGCTTCGCGCTTCCCTGCTCGTGCTATCGACACACCTCTACCATATGCTCTAGGTTGGGGTAGGAGGGTTGCGGTCGATCGCGTGGTCGGCCGCTCATGTTGTTCGGAGACGGGGGTCGACGATGAGGGGTCCACTGCTTGCTTCACCGCGCACGGGTGTCGCACCGCGAACGCCGAGGATCATGCGCACGCTCCTGGCGTGCGTACTGGTGTTCTCGATGCTCGTGCCGGTCGGTCTCGCAGGAGCTGCTCCCAGCGGTGGCCAGATCGTGTGGGACTCACAGGACGACTTCCGCGACAACGCCTCTGCGGCTGGCGGGACCACGACGGTCACCGGAGTTTCCCTCGACCGTGCTCCCGGCAGCGTCATGCTCCCCGGGCCTGTGAAGGCCGTGGCAGCCGGATACGCGCACACGGCCGCTCTGTCGACCGACGGATCGGTGGTCGCTGTCGGCCAGAACGATTTCGGGCAGCTCAACGTCTCCGGCTGGAGCGACATCGCCACGATCACTTGCGGCTACTACAACACCTACGGCCTGACCTCCTCGGGCACCGCCGTTGCGGTCGGCTACAACTCGTGGGGGCAGCTCAACGTCTCCGGCTGGACCGACGTCGTCGCAGTGGCGGCCGGTTTCCACCACGCGGTCGGCCTCAAGTCCGACGGGACCGTCGTCGCCGCAGGATCGAATGACAACGGAACCGGGCAGTCCAACGTCTCGGGGTGGACCGACATCGTCGCTGTCGCCGCTGGGGACACGCACACGGTGGGCCTCAGGTCCGACGGTACGGTCGTTCAGACGGGATCGTACTGGGGCGATCTCTCAGGCTGGACCGATATCGTCGCCATCGCCGCCGGCAGCGGGCATACGGTCGGCCTCAAATCCGATGGCACGGTGGTCGCCGTGGGCAGCAACACCTACGGAGAGTGCGACGTCTCCGGCTGGACGGACATCACCGCCGTATCCACGAGCTACTTGCACACGGTCGGCCTCAAGTCCGACGGCACACTGGTCGCGGTTGGTGACGATACCGGCGACGGTAGGACCGCTGTGACCTCCATGGACCACATCCAGGCGATAGCCGCCGGAGGCGTCCATACGGTCGGGATCGACTTCACGGGGAGCGTTCGCTCCGTTGGTAACAACACTCTTGGTCAACGTAACACTCAGGCTTGGAGCGACATCGTGGACGTGGCAGCCGGCGGCTACCATACCGCAGCTCTGCGTTCGGATGGACGCGTCGTAGCGACAGGGCACAACGGCCAAGGTCAATGCAACACTTCTGCATGGGCCGGCATCGTGGCGATCGACGCCGAAGACTACTGTACGGTCGGGCTCGTTGACGACGGCACTGTCACGGCGGTGGGCGACAACTCCTCAGGGATGCTCGATGTCTCCGGCTGGACCGGGATATCGGCGATCGCGGTTGGCGGAGCTCATACCGTAGGGCTCAAGTCCGACGGCACCGTGGTCGGTGCGGGGAGCAATGGTGTCGGTCAGCTCGATTTCACCGCCTGGGCCGACGTAGTCGCGGTTGCCGCCGGCGATCTACATACGCTGGGCCTCAAGAGCGACGGGACTGTCATTGCGGTCGGGCAGAACACGTCGGGTGAGTGCGATGTCTCAGGGTGGACCGACGTCGTGTCGATCAGTGCAAGCGGATACGACAGTGTCGGCGTCAAGAATGACGGCACGGTGCTGACCACGGGGGCCAACGACTACGGCGAGTTGATGCTTTCCGGCTGGAGCAACGTGGTGTCGGTCGACGCAGCCAGCATGCATACCGTTGCGGTCAAGGCCGATGGCACCGTCATGGCCCTCGGCTACAACAGCGACGGGCAGACCGACGTTTCCGGCTGGAGCGATATCGTCGCGGTAGCGGGCGGCGTGTTCCATACCGTGGGGCTCAAGAGCGATGGTACGGTCGTCGCGACTGGCTCCAATGCCTGGGGCCAGACTGAGACCTCCACCTGGGCCTCGCTCACCCCCGCCATCACCCGGGTGGGCTCCATCGGCGGAACCGAGACCGCAGTCGGTCTGCGCGCCCAGGCGCCCAGCGCTTCGTCGCGCTGGACCACCCTGACAGCGTCTACCGCGAACCTGCTGCCGTTCGAGGCGGTCAAGTTCGCCGTACGGACATCCGATGACGGTACGACCTGGTCCGAGCCTCTCGGATACGACGGGGATCCCATCGACTGGTCGACAGGGACGGGCAACTATCTCGGGCGTGCGGTGACCGATTCCTCGGCTCGCACGGATCTTGGCGTGATGGAGGACGCCGAGTACCTCGACATCGTCGTGCGACTCGAGACGCAAGGCGTGCTTTCGCCCGAACTCAAGAGCGTCACGCTGGACTACGTGGAGAACTCAGCGCCGGTCGCCGTCGACGACGATGCGACATGCGATGAGGACAGCGTTGTCAGCATCTATCCGCTGTCGAACGACACCGACGCCGACGGGGACACCCTCACCCTGGCGATCGTGGACGAACCCGCCAACGGAACAGCCGAGCTCCAGGGCTCCGGCGAGGTGGTCTACACCCCCGACGCCGACTGGAGCGGCACCGACACGTTCACCTACTACGCCAACGACGGCAAGGCGCTCTCGAACCTCGGGACGGTGACGATAACCGTGAACGAGGTGGTCGACCTGCCCCTCGGAGCCACGCGCGTCTCGGGCCCGAACCGCTATGAGACCGCCATCAAGGCCTCCAAGCAGGCATACCCCGACGGAGCAGGGACGGTCGTGCTCGCAACGGGTGCCAACTGGCCCGACGCTCTCGGAGGCTCGGCGCTGGCGGGTGCAGCAGGCGGACCGCTCCTCCTTACCGGCAGGGATGCATTGCCCACCGATGTGGTCGCCGAGATCGCTCGCCTCGGTGCGACCAAGGTCTACATCCTCGGCGGCACGGCTGCTGTGGGCACCACCGTGGAACAGGCCCTCAATGACGACCTGGGCGCATCCAACGTGGATCGTCTGGACGGCACCTCCCGCTACGAGACCGCGCGCAAGGTGGCCGATGAGGTCATCCGACTCGCAGGAGCCGGGTACGACGGTGTCGCATACGTGGCCACAGGCGCCAACTTCCCTGATGCTCTCGCGGTAAGCCCTGTGGCAGCGGCGAAGATCCGTCCGGTGCTCCTCGCCGATCCGAGAACCGGATCGGTCTCGCATCCCGCCGCAGTGACCGACGTCTTCATCCTGGGCGGTACGTCCGCGGTCAGCGCGTCGGTCGAGACTGCTCTCAACGGCGCCCTCGGCGACGCGCATGTCGATCGTGTCTCTGGTACGAGCCGCTACGCGACCGGCGTCGAGATCGCGAAGCACGGAGTTGCGTCGGGACTCACCTGGAACGGCGTCGGTGTCGCGACCGGCACCAACTTCCCCGACGGTCTCTCCGGAGGCGCGATGCTCGGTCGTCTCGGCACCGTCATGTTGCTGACGCCCTCGGACAAGCTCGCGCCGGAGGTCAAGGCGGTTCTCGAAGCAAACGCGAGTGACATACAATCGGTGTTCATCATCGGTGGCACCTCGGCCGTCAGTCCCTCCGTGGAGACCGCGGTGAAGACGGCGGCGGGCTTGTAGGGCGCGAAGGGTCCGCCGCACACGACCTCACAAGGAGACCACATGCGGATAGGCGACCTTCGCCGCTACATCAGAACGACCGAGAAGCTCGTCGTGCCCGAGCGCGTGGCGGCCACCACGCAGGGCGGCGCACTGCTCCGCAAGCTTCCGCTGCGCCTCCAGCGCTACATCGTCGAGCGGGGAGCGCGTACCAACCCCTACATGAGTTTCGTGGTCGAGCCCTACGCGGTGTTCCTGGCGTTCGAGATCGTCGATGCGAAGGCCGCCGAGGAGCTGCTTCCCCCGAACTACAGCCTGTACCCCTCGTCGATGTTCGACGGCACGCCTCAGCGTCCGTGCGCGATCGTGAGCGCGTTCAACGTGCACACGAGCGTGTTCTGGGGAAGCCGCGTCGAGTTCTACATCATCGCCCAGAACTGCAAGACCGGCCTGCTGTCCTGGGTCATCTCCGAGTACGAGAGCAACACCCACAGCTACGATCCGAGCCAGGGATTCGTGGGCCCGAGCACGTCACACTCGGTCGTCACGACCTCGTATCGCGGTGAGGTCATCGTGGACGTCAAGAGCGCGCGGACCGAGAACAGTCTCGTGCTCGTGGCGGGGCTTGAGAACGGTGAGATGACCGAGCTCGACCAGCGCCTGTGGGTCGAGGGCAACCTCTCGGTCGACTACGGCGGCGAGCTGCAGCAGTGCACCAAGCCGTTCAGCCTCGTGTTCGACCCGGGCGAGATGGGCCGCGCGCTCAAGCTGCCGATCGAGGACATCTCGCTGTGTACGAACACGTTCGGCGGCGGGATGCTCGACCCGGTGCCGTTCGAGGCCGCGTGCTTCCCGTACGCTCAGCACTTCGTCACCACGAGCGTCCCGACGGCCACCACCATGCGGACCGCCGAGGACCTCGAGGCCGCCGTCAACGAGCTCAACGAGAAGCTCGACGCGCCGGAGTAGGTCCTCGACTATGGGCCCGGATCGCCGCCTATCGACTGCTCGCCGCTCCGGTGTGCTCGGACTCAGCGATCATCTCCGAGACGGTCACGAACCGGTAGCCGTCTGCCGCAAGCGTGTCGATGATCTCAGGCAGCGCCTCGCGTGAAGGCTCTCTCGCGTCATACATGACGTGCATGAGCACGATCGACCCCGGCGTCACGTTGTCTGCGACGTAGCGTGTCAACTCGTCGGGATCCTCGGCGATCGAGGCTATCGAGTCGGGCTCGAGGTCCCAGGTCACCGTGGTACGTTCGTGGCCCGCCAGGTACAAAGGTGCTGTGAGCAGACGTTTGCAGCCGGGAGGCCTGAAGGTTGTCGGTCCCTCGTAGCCGGCCGCGCGGAACACCGCGTCGGTGCGCTCCAGTTCCTCAGCGATCGACGAACCCGGTGCAAAGAGCATGCGTCGGTGGGTGAACGTGTGGTTTCCGAGTTCGTGGCCGGCTTCGATGACCGCCCTCAGAGCCTGCGGGTTCTGTTCCGACTCCGCCCCTGTGAAGTAGAAGGAGGCCCGGACGTCCTTGCTGGCGAGAATGCCCAGGATCTCATCGGTGTACTCGGGTGTCGGCCCATCGTCGAAGGTCAGTGCGACGATCTTGTCCTGTGTCTCGACGCGCTGGACGAGGCGACCCGCGAGCTGGAACGATCGCGAGCGCGAGACAGTGTACGTGAGGCCGAGGGCCAGTAGTGTGCCGAGGAGCACGGCGAGCGCAGCTCGCAGTATCCGACTCGTGGTGGTCCGCGCGGGCCCGGCAAGGCGCCAGAGCGCGAGTGTCGCCACGGCGAAGATCGCGACGGTGCAACCTATGATGAGGTAGTCGGCCATGGCAAGACTCTAGCGTCGGGCGCCGCGGATGAGAGTCTCGGTTACCGAGCGGTATACGAGCGCATCCCGCGCGTGATCACGATGCACTGCACCGAACAGCGCGGCTTCGCTATACTGCGCGGAGTCCTCGGCGACAGGGTGGAGTACGCCGGGGCGGGCGCGTCGATCGAACTCTAGTCGCGAATATCGTCTTGGGAGGGCACGTGTTCGGATCCGCATCCCCGCTCGTTCAAGCCACGTCGTATGCGGGCGTGACCGCCATATGCCTCGTGGTCGGCGCCATCGTCGCCTCGTACACGGTCCCCTCCATGAACACGCGCAGTCTCATCCAGCACCTCGCGGCCGGGTTCGTGTTCGCGGCTGCGAGCGTCGAGGTCCTGCCCGACGTCATGGACCGCCACATGCCCGGTGCCGCCGCGATCGGGTTCGCGCTCGGCGTCTCGGTGATGCTGTTCATCGAGTGGGTCGCGACCAAACTCGAGCACAGAGGTGGCGCCGAGAAGGGCGTCGGCTGGTCCTTCGTCGGCGTGGTCGTGGTCGACCTGTTCGTGGACGGCCTGCTGATCGGCGTGACGGCCACCGCCGCCGAAGGTGAGGGCCAGAAGGCGCTGCTCATCGCGGTCGCGCTCGCTGTCGAGCTGCTCGCGCTCGGGCTCTCGATGGGCGCCGACTTCTCGGAGGCCGGCATGGCACGCAGCCGCGGCATCCTTATCGCGTGCGGGGTGGCCGCCGCCCCGCTCCTGGGCGCGGTTGCCGGCCATCTCCTCGGCGGGGTGCTCGTCGGCGCGTGGCTTGAAGGTGTGCTCGCGTTCGCCGTCGCCGCACTGCTCTATCTTGCCGCCGAGGAACTGCTCAAGGAGGCCCACGAGGTCCCCGAGACCCTTCTCAGCACGTCGCTGTTCTTTGCGGGATTCCTTGCGGTCCTGCTGATCGACATGTTCGCAGCGGGGATCGCGGGATAGCAGCGATCCGTCAACGACCGAAACGAGGGTGGTCCTATGTACCGCAGGCTGATCCTGGTCGCACTGCTGATCGTCGCGATGCTCGCACTCGCGTCGTGTGCGCCCGGTCCCAACGAGTTCGCCGGCAGCGGGGGAGATGTGGCGGGCTTCTGGGCGGGGCTCTGGCACGGCATCATCGCGCCGGTGACGTTCATCATCTCGTTGTTCAACCACAACGTGAGCATGTACGAGGTCCATAACAACGGTGGTTGGTACAACTTCGGCTTCCTGTTCGGCGCTATGACGCTGTGGGGCGGCGGAGGCGGCGGGGCCGCGCGCAGGCGCAACCGCTGACGTAGCGAACAGTCCAGCCGAACAGATTCATGGAAACTGCTTGACAGTTGCGTTTCCATTGTGGAAACTCACGTCGACGAGAGTTTCCACCGAGAGGCGGGCCGATGAATCCGACAGCACGACAGATCGTGGATGCGTTCGAGGAGCACGTGAAGCGCTTCGGGTATGACGGCGCGAACCTCGACGACGTCGCCCGCGAACTCAGGATCTCCAAGAAGACGATCTACGCGCACTTCGAGCGAAAGCGCGACATCTATGCGCACGTGGTGGCCCGGCAGGCGTTGCAGGAGAAGGCGCGTCTTGCAGCCACGGCAGCCGAACTGCCCGACTACACCTCGCGTGTCGAAGCTGTTGTCCGCTTGGTCATCGAGATGGGTCGTGCACACGTGGGCAGGACCGGTGAGGAGGAGTGGTTGTACGAGTACGGTATTGCGGCCGATGCGTTCCGGCAGGCCACCGGGGAGCTGCTGCGCGAGATGGCGCAGGACGGCATGGACGCCGGTGAGTTCAACGCCGGTGACCCCGTGCTGGTGGAGAAGATGGTCGCGGCCATGATCGTCGAGTACCTGATGATCCTCAACGCCGATCCGTCATACGACCGTGACGCGGAGCTCGTGGCACGGATCGTGAAGTTCGTCCGCTAGACCACCAGGCCGACTCGTGCGGCCTTTGTTCGGCCCGTTGGAAACGCAACACCGTATGAGTTTCCTCAAACACGAAGGAGAGAGTCATGAGCAGGTTCATCACGATCGCACTGTTGCTCGTAGGCGCGCAGGTCAACCTGAGCGCGCTCGTCCCGGCGGCACCGGGCCAGGCGCCGCCACCGTGGTTCACGGGTGGCGGGATCCTGTGGCCGTTCTTTGCGGACACGAGGACGCTGCTGCCGGCCGGGGGCCTGCGCGACACCATCACACCCGTCCTGGGCATCACCGCGGCGGTCTGCTTCCTGATGGCGGCGGCGGCGTACTGGGGCTGGCTGGTTCCCGGGTCGTGGGTGCCCGCACTCATCGTCATCGGTGCGCTCGCGTCGGCGGTGCTGCAGGTCGCATGGTTGTCGAGCTGGGCGGTCGTGCCCCTGCTCGTGGACGCTGCACTGGTGTGTGCGATGTTCGGCGGGCACCTGCCCGCCGTGGCGCTCAGGTCCTGAGAGGTCGGGTGAGGGGTCCTCGGCAGGTGGGCTACCCCGTCACGGGAGCCGAGCGGTCGTAGCTCACGCCGAGGATCGACTCGAGCGCGCCGTCGTCGTCGAAGATGGGCACGAAGATCGTCTCGACCGTCTGGACGCCGCCGGCATACGGCGTAGTGAAGATGGCGCTGGTGATCGTGCCTGTCTCCCGCGCCTTGCGAAGCTCGTCGATGAAGAGCCCGTAGACCTCGGGCGGCCAGATCTCCTCGTTGGTGCGGCCGATCATATCCGTTTCCTGCAGACCCGCGTCCTTCAGGCCGCGTTCGTTGATGTGGATGTAGCGCAGGTCGGGATCGTAGATGACGAGGGTGTAGGGGAAGTTGTCGATGGCGCTGTGGAAGCGGCGCTCCAGTGCGCTGAGAGAGTCCTCGACACCGGCGCGCTCGCGGATGCGGTCGAGCGTCGTCTGCAGCACGCGCTCGGGGCTCTGCTGGGCGAGATACTCCGTCGGTGGGATGAAGTACATGTTCTGGAACACCCGGTCCCCGAAGATGATGAGCGGGTGCGTCTTGATCACTTCCAGGAGCTGTTCGGGGCCGAACCGGTCCCTGTCGTAGAGTCAAATCAGGCAGGCGGGCTCCTCGGCGAGCAGCACGTTGAGCTTGGCCTCGTACTCGAAGATGCGCTCGGAACCGGGTTCTCCGGCAAGGTTCCACGACATCTCGCCGGCTCCGCGCAGGGCGGGGAATCCGGCTTCGAGCGTCTGCCCGACGACCCCGCGGATGAACTCGATCATGAGGTCGGGGTCGAACACTCCTTCGCGCAGATACGAGTCGCGGCTGGTCAGCACGGTCAGGCCGGGCTCCCCGGGCGGGACCTCGGCAAGGATCCCCAGTCGCTCGAGGGTGGCGAGCACGTCCTTGCCCGTCAGTTCGTCGGCCACATAGGCGCACGGTTCACCCGCGTCGAGGCCAGCACGGAAGTAGGATGCGAGAGCCGCCTGCTGCTGGTCGTATGACTCGTAGATCAGACATGCGTGGTCATGGACTCCGAGCGACGCGACGGTACGCGTGAGGGTCTTTGGTTTCGACATCCGTTCTAGCCCCGTCCCCCAGGGGTCAGATGCGTGCACGTCTTGATACCCGCAAAACGCGTGCGCGTCACCTTTCCGCGTCTTTGACCACCTCTTACCCTGTGGTAGAATCCCTTTCGCACGTGAATCTGTCGTTTCTCGCGAGAAGTGGGTAACCCCCGCTTTTTTTGTTCTGGGAGGAGGTAGGTCGGTATGCAGGCACCGTTGCACGAAAGGATCGAGGCGCTTCTGGCGCCTGTAGCTGCACGCGAGGGTCTCGAACTCGTCGCCGTGGAGACTGCCGGCGCTACCAAGGCGCCTGTCGTGCGCGTCCTTCTGGACAGGGACGGTGGCCTGGATATCGATGCGATCGTCGAGGCGAACCGCTGGATATCGGAGATCCTCGATGCCGAGGACCCGGTGCCCAGTGCGTACACCCTCGAAGTGAGCACCCCCGGGATCGACCGACCGCTGCGCAAGATCGCTGATTTCGAGCGCTTCGTGGGCTCGACGGCCGTGGTCAAGACCACGCCGATCGAAGGCCGCACGAAGTACACGGGCACGATCGTCGCTGTCGCAGGCGACGACATCGAGCTCGACGTTGACGGACAGACGTTCCACATCCCGTTCTCCGCGGTCTCCAAGGCCAACGTGAAGGGCGACGTGGACTTTACCCCGAAAGGAGCGGACGACAGATGAGTTCAGAACTGATGGACGCCTTGAAGGCGCTCGCCCGCGAGAAGAACATCGACGAGTACGAGATGCTGGACAAGCTCGAGCAGCAGCTCGCTCAGACCTACAAGCGGATGCTCGACCTCGAGAACGATACCCGCGTGGTCCTCGACCGTGAGACCGGGCGCATCTACGTCTACGAGCTCGTGCCCGTGGGCGGAACCGAAGAGGAGCCCGAGTTCGAGGAGCATGACATCACGCCCAAGGACGTCTCACGCATCGCCGCGCAGGCCGCCAAGAGCGTGATCATGGGCTCGATCCGTGAGGCCGAGCGCGAGAAGATCTTTGACGAGTACTCAGACCGCGTCGGCGAGAGCGTCACCGGCACGGTCCAGCAGTCCGATTCGCGCTACACGCTCATCAAGCTGCGCGAAGGCGTCGAGGCGCTTCTGCCGCCGAGTGAGCAGCCGCACAACGAGCGCTACGACCACAACCAGCGAATCAAGGCCTACATCATCGAGGTGCGCAAGACGAGCAACGAGCCCTCGATCGTCGTGTCCCGCACGCATCCGGGGCTCATCCGTCGCCTCTTCGAACTCGAGGTGCCCGAGATCTACGACGGCATCGTCGAGATCAAGAGCGTCGCGCGCGAGCCCGGGCTTCGCAGCAAGGTCGCCGTGTCGAGCCGTGAATCCGGTCTCGACCCGGTCGGCGCCTGTGTCGGTCCCAAAGGCAGCCGCGTGCGCATGATCGTGGGCGAGTTGCGCGGCGAGCGCATCGACGTGGTGCCGTGGTCCGAAGACCCCGCGACCTATGTCGCCAACGCGCTCTCTCCGGCCAAGGTCAGCCGCGTGATGGCCGACGAGAACACCCACACCGCCACGGTCGTCGTACCTGACGACCAGCTCTCTCTCGCGATCGGCAAGGAGGGGCAGAACGCCCGCCTCGCCGCCAAGCTGACGGGCTGGCGCATCGACATCAAGAGCCAGTCGCAGGCGGCCGAGCAGGGCCTTGCCCATGCCGTGGCCGCAGGCGATGACGGCGCGACCGACGAGGAGTACGACGGCCGCTGTGTCGCCGTGACCTCGTCCGGCCTGCGCTGTCGCAACAAGGCTGTACCCGGCAGTGTGTACTGCCGCATCCACCAGAAGGAGGACGCCAAGTAGTGGCCAAGGCCCGCAAGACGCCCCTGCGCACCTGCATCGGCTGCGCGACCGGCTCGGACAAGCGGGCCCTCGTGCGGGTGGTGCGCACACCCGAAGGCGATGTGACGGTCGATCCGACCGGCAAAGCCAACGGCAGGGGAGCGTACCTGTGTGCCACATCTGAGTGTTTCGATGCGGCGGTGCGCCGCAAGCGCCTGGATTCGGCGCTGAGAGTGCACCTCAAGGAAGACGACATAGACAGACTGAGACGAGAGTTCGCACAGGTCATAGAGGACCTGGCAGCCTCGCAGCAAGGACGGTGACGTGCACGTATGCCGAGCATGAGAGTACATGAGCTGGCCAAAGAGTTCGGGATGAGCTCCAAGGAGCTTCTCGACCACCTGGCAGGGCTCAAGATCCCCGCAAAGAACCACGCGTCGACGCTCGTCGAGGCGTACGTGGACAAGATCCGCAAGGACCTCGGGCCCATCATCGCGGAGAAGCAGGCCGAGATGGAGGCCGAGCGCGCCAAGCAGGAGGCCGAGGAGGCCGCCAAGCGTGAGGCCGAGGAGGCTGTGCGCAAGGCCGAGGAAGAGGATCGGCGCCGCCGCGAGGCCGAGGAACGTGCCAAGCGCGAGGCCGAGGCAGCCGCGAAGCAGGAGGCCGAGGAGGCCGCCGCACGCGCCGCCGAAGAGGCAGCGAGCGCTCAGGCCGCCGCCGCAGCCAAGGCAGCGGAAGAGGCGGCAGCCAACGAGGCCGTCGATCGCGCCAAGCGCGAGGCCGAGGAGGCCGCGCGCCTCGAGAAAGAAGAAGAGGACCGCTACCGCCGTATGGCCCGCGAGGCCGAGCAGGCGTCGCGCGACAAGGTCATCGAAGAGGCCAAGGCAGCCGTCGCGGCTGCTCAGGCCGGTGGCGGCAAGCGCAAGAAGAAGAAGGACAAGCGCGCAGAGCAGGCGGCGGAGGTCGCGCAGACCGCTGCCGACTCCGGCGACGGGGCCCCCGCGGTCTCAGGCGACGTCATCACCGTCACCGAGGGCGTGACCGTCGGTGAGTTCGCCGATGCTCTGGAACTCTCCCCGAACGAGATCATCAAGCGCCTCATGCTCCTCGGCATGCCGCTCACGGTGAACCAGCCGATGATGAGCGACGTCGTGGAACTGATCGCCGAGGACCTCGGTCGTGAGGTCAAGGTCGTCAGCCCCGAGGAGGAGGCCGGCTGGACGTTCGTCGACGACGAGGCCGACCTCAAGCCGCGTCCGCCGGTTGTCACCGTCATGGGTCACGTCGACCACGGCAAGACCTCGCTGCTCGACGCGATCCGCGAGACCGGTGTCGCAGCCACTGAGGCCGGCGGCATCACGCAGCACATCGGTGCGTCGGTGGTCCACCGCAACGACCGTCAGATCACCTTCATCGACACCCCGGGCCACGAGGCGTTCACCGCCATGCGTGCCCGCGGCGCGAACATCACCGACATCGTCATCCTCGTGGTGGCCGCCGACGACGGCGTCATGCCGCAGACCATCGAGGCCATCCACCACGCGAAGGCCGCGGGCGTGCCGATCATCGTGGCCGTCAACAAGATCGACAAGGACGGCGCGAACCCCGACACGGTCCGCCAGATGCTCACCGAGCACGAGATCGTGCCCGAGGAGTGGGGCGGCACCAACATCTTCGTCAACGTCTCCGCCAAGAAGCGCCTGCACATCGAGGACCTGCTCGAGATGGTGCTCCTGCAGGCCGACATGCTCGAGCTCAAGGCCAACCCCGATGCGCACGCGTCCGGTGTGGTCATCGAGGCCAAGCTCGACAAGGGCCGCGGTCCTGTCGCGACCGTGCTCGTCCAGCGCGGCACCCTGAGCTGCGGCGATCCGCTCGTCGCGGGTACGGCCTACGGCCGCGTCCGTGCGCTCGTCGACCCGCTCGGCAAGACGGTCGACCACGCAGGCCCCGCCGATCCGGTCGAGATCCTGGGTCTTTCGAGCGTGCCGTCCGCCGGTGACGAGTTCCGCGTGTTCGCCGACGAGCGCGACGCGCGCAACCTGGCCGAGGAGAAGGCGCTCAAGCAGCGGCTCCTGGGCGAGCAGAAGAAGGTCCACGTCTCCCTCGAGGACCTCTTCGCCCGCATCCAGGAAGGCGAGATCAAGGACCTCAACCTCGTGGTCAAGGCGGACGTGCAGGGCTCGATCGAGGCCCTCAAGGACGCGCTCGACAAGATGGACCAGTCCGAGGTCCGCATCAACGTCATCCACTCGGCCGTCGGTGCGATCACCGAGACCGACGTCACCTTCGCCGACGCCTCCGACGCGATCATCATCGGATTCAACGTCCGTCCGAACCCGGCCGCCAAGCTCGCTGCCGAGAAGGACAACGTCGACATCCGTCTGTACCGCGTCATCTACCAGGCGATCGAGGAGATCAACGCGGCGCGTATCGGTATGCTCTCGCCCGACATCGTCGAGCAGGACACCGCGCGCGTCGAGGTCCGCGAGCTGTTCCGCGTACCCAAGATGGGCGTGATCGCCGGTTCGTACGTCCTCGAGGGCGAGATCACGCGCGACGACCAGATCCGCGTCGTTCGCGACGGCACCGTCGTCTACGAGGGCAAGCTCGGTTCGCTGCGCAGGTTCAAAGACGACGTCAAGAGCGTCAAGGCCGGCTACGAATGCGGTGTCGGTGTCGAGGGCTTCCAGGACCTCAAGGAAGGCGACATCATCGAGTCGTTCAAGACCATCGAAGTCGCACGCGAGTCATAGGGGGCGACTGACATGAAGCAGACTCCTCGCACCCGCAAACTCAACGAGCAGGTGAGGGAGGCGATCGCGTCGATCCTTGTCGACGAGATCTCCGACCCTCGCCTGGAGCTCGTGACGGTCACAGCCGCGCACGTGGCGCCCGACCTCATGCAGGCCAACATCTATGTCACCGCTCATGGTGACGAAGAGCGCTACCGCGAGGTCCTCGAGGGCCTGGAGTCGGCCAAAGGCCGCATCCGCACCCTCGTGGGCCAGCGCATCAAGGGCCGCTTCACACCCGAACTGCGCTTCTTCATAGACGACAGCGTCGACGCTGGTATGCGGATGTCGGAGGCGCTCAAGAACGTCCCGCCGACGCTGCTCGCGCGTGCCGGACAGGAGGCTGTCACCGAGCAGTCCGAGGCCCCCGATGCCGACGCCGACGGTGCCGGGACCGCGGAGTAGACCGTGAGCACCCCGTACCACCGGGCAGCCGTGCACCTTCGCCACGCGAGCTCGGTCGCGGTCTGCGCGCACGTCCGTCCCGATGGCGACGCAATCGGCTCGGTCCTTGCGCTCACGCTCGCCCTGCGCACGGCTGGCATCCCCGCCGTGCCTACGCTCGCCGACGACCGTGATCCCTCGGCGACCTATGCGTTCCTGCCCGGCTTCGGACTCTACGTCCGCGCCGCCGAGCTCGAACAGCCCGCGGTCTTCGTGGCGCTCGACACGCCGAATCCCGCACGACTCGGAGTGGCCGAGGAGCTCGCCGTCGGCGCCGAGACCCTGATCGTCATCGATCATCACCCCGACAACCAGCAGTTCGGCGCGGTCAACATCGTCGATGCGACCGCATCGGCGACATCGCAGCTCGTGTGGCGGTTCCTCGACGCACTCGAGGTCGAACCCACGCCGGAGATCGCGCAATGCTGCTACATCGCGCTCATGACCGACACAGGGCGCTTCCAGTACGACAACACCTCGCCCGCAGCCTTCCGCGATGCGGCTGCGATGCTCGAGGCGGGCGTCGATCCTGCCGAGGCGTCCCGACTCGTGTACCAGGAGCGCAGCGCCGCCTCACTCGCACTCGAGGCCCGCCTGCTCTCCCGGCTGTGCATAGAGAACGGCGGACGCGTCGCGTGGGCGTACCTCGATGACGAGGACTTCCGCGTCACCGGCGCGCTGCCCGAAGAGGCCGAGCACCTCCCGGACGCCGTGCGCGTCATCGGCGGCATCGAGGTCGCTGTGCTGCTGCGCGTCATCGGCGACGAGGTCCGCGGCAATCTACGCGCCAAGACCGGCGCCGACGTGGGTGAGGTCGCCCGTGCGCTCGGCGGCGGAGGCCACAGGGCCGCGGCCGGTTTCACGTTCGAGGGCACGCTCGACGAGCTGCTGCCCCGACTGCTGCGCATGCTCCCGGGAGGCGCCGCCTGATGGCGGGCCGTGGCGCGAGCGGCCTGTCGGGGATCCTGCTCGTGGACAAGCCCGCCGGGATGACGAGTCACGACGTGGTCGCCCGCGTCAGGCGCGCCGCCGGTGAGAAGCGCGTCGGTCACGCGGGAACACTGGATCCGGCTGCGACCGGCCTGCTCGTGGTGCTCGTCGGTCCCGCCACCCGCCTCGAGCCCTACCTGAGCTCCGCCAGCAAGTCGTACCGTGCCACCATCGCCTTCGGCGCAGCGACCGACACCGACGATGCCGAGGGCCGGATCGTCAGGCGGGCCGACGTGCCGGACCAGGTCGCCGAGCATTCCTTCGCCGAGGAGACCCTCGCGCGGTTCCTCGGCAGGTCAGAGCAGATGCCGCCGGCATACTCGGCCATCAAGGTCGCCGGTGTGACCGCTCACCGCGCTGCGCGCTCCGGCACGCCGATAGAGCTGACGCCGCGTCCGATCGAGGTCTTCGAGGCGCGGCTTCTCGCTCTGGACGCGCAGGCCAAGACCTGGGACGTGGAGTTCACGGTCTCCAAAGGGACCTACATACGCTCTCTGGCGCGCGACATCGGTGAGGCGGTGGGCAGTGCTGCGCATCTGTGTGCGCTGCGCCGCACCGCCAGCGGCGGACTGAGCGTCGAAACGGCTTATGCGCTCGCCGACGTGACCTCGAATGGCGCGGAGGCCGTCGTCGGTTGCTTCATCGATCCGATGACGGCTCTTGCCGACATGCCTCTCGTCGGGGGCGACTTCGACGACGTTTCCAACGGCCGTCCGATCCCGCTTCCCGACGCGGAGTTCGCCGGATCGGGGCAGATATTCGTCGTGGTGTGCGAGGATGAGGTCAAGGCCCTCTACCGCGAGCAGGGCGGGAAGCTGGTTCCCGAGACGGTGCTCGCGCAGGGCATACGGAGGCGCGTGTGAGCTTCGAGGTCATCGATTGGGAGCAGGGCAGAGACGGTCTCGGGTCGGCGGTCGCTGCGGTCGGCGTGTTCGACGGAGTGCATGTCGGTCACGCGACCCTCATCGCCGATGCGGTTCGAAGGGCCTCCGAACTGGGTGTCCGCTCGGTCGTGGTGACCTTCGACCGTGATCCGGACCAGGTCGTGACCCCCGAGGCGGCCGCGCCGCAGTTGCTCACGCTCGATGAGAAGATCGGGTTCATCCGGGAACTGGGCGCTGATGCGGTCCTCGTGTTCCCGTTCTGCATGCGCATGGCCGAGATGGCGCCGAGGCGGTTCCTCGACGATGTGTTCATGTCTGCACTCGACCCGGTAGCGGTACTCGTGGGCCGTGACTTCAGGTTCGGTGTGCGTGCGAGCGGCACGGTCGACACACTCGCGGAGTACGGCGCCGAGTCCGGCTTCGAGGTCGTGCCGCACGAACTCGTGGTCGTCGGCGGAGAGCCGGTGACCTCGACGAGGATCCGTCGCCTGGTCTCCCACGGTCAGGTCGAGAGCGCTGCGGTGCTCCTCGGCAGGCAGCACAGGCTGCACGGCCGGGTCGGCAGGGGCAGGGGAGAGGGCGCGCGGCTCCTCGGCGTGCCGACGGCGAACGTCCGCCCGGTCAGGCATGCGGCTGTCCCCGGTGACGGCGTGTACGCGGGATGGCTGACGGCCGGCGGCGTACGACGGCCCGCCGCGATATCGGTCGGGACGGCCCCGAGCTTCCCTGCGGCGCGCGATTACCTCGAGGCGCATGTACTCGGGTTCGATGGTGACCTCTACAACACCGATGTGATGCTGGAGTTCTCGCGTCGTCTGCGTGCGCAGGAGGCCTTCAGCTCGATGGACGAACTCTCGTCGCGCATCCATGCGGACATCGAGCAGGTCGCGCTCATGGCCGATCCCGAGCACGCCGAGGAACTGCGATGAGCCCTTTAGCGTCTGCAGTGGCGGTCTCATGAACATCGACGACATGATGCCTCCGGACCCCTTCGCGCAAGAGGGGATCGACGAACTCGAGCTCGAGACCGCCGAACGCCTCGCCCGTGACGGGGCGTCGCCCGGTGACCCCCGTTGGGACCGTCTCGACGGGCCCACCATCCACGAGTTCGATGACGCGGCACGCGAACTCGAGATCATCGAGGTCCGCTCTGAGACCGACGTGCGCAGCCTCATGTGGCGGACCGTCGTGGCCTGTATAGCCGTGCTGGTCGCGATCGGCCTCGTGGTGCTGCTCGTGCGCTAGTGCGCGCCGCGAGTGAGCGGGGTGCTGCTCCTTGGCAGGCATGACACGCCCGGTGGCGTGTGTGATATACTGCGCAGGTTGCACCCATGTACCTCGACCTGAGATCGGCGACTCACCGACGCCGACCCCGGATCGAGGCGGACAAGAACGAAAGGTGGAAGTGAATATGGCACTTTCCAAGGACGAGAAGTCCGCGATCATCGCTGAGTACGCAGCGGTCGACGGGGACACCGGCTCCACCGAGGTCCAGGTCGCGTTGCTCACCAAGCGCATCAAGGACCTCACCGAGCACCTCAAGATCCACAAGAAGGACCACCACACCCGTCGTGGCCTTCTCAAGCTGGTCGGCCAGCGTCGCCGCCTGCTGAACTACCTCAAGAAGACCGACATCGAGCGTTACCGCGCAGTCATCGCGAAGCTCGGTATTCGAGGGTAAGTACCCATACGGGACATCCGAAGGCGGGGGAATCCCCCGCCTTCGTTGTTCGACCTGCCGGATGCAGGTCAACCACCATCGCCTCCCGGGCAAGGGGCCCGCGGAGAGAGGGAAGAGGAAGAAGAGATATATGAGCAAGGTGACCAAGAGTTTCGAGCTTTACGGCAAAGAGTACGTCCTGGAGACCGGCGAGCTGGCCAAGCAGGCCGGCGGCGCGGTCGTCGTCCGTCAGGGCGACACGATGGTCCTCGTCGCAGCGACCGCATCCAGCCATCCCAAGGACTTGGACTTCTTTCCGCTCACAGTCGACTTCGAAGAGCGGATGTATGCAGCGGGCAAGCTCCCCGGCGGTTTCATCAAGCGTGAGTCCCGCCCGAGTGAGAAAGCCATCCTCACCGCGCGCATGATCGACCGCCCGCTGCGTTCCGCGTTCGCGGACGGCTTCCGCAACGAGGTCCAGGTCATCGCCACGGTGCTCTCGGCCGACCAGATCTCGCAGCCCGACGTCATCTCCATCATGGGCGCTTCAGCGGCCCTGTTGGTCGCCGGCATCCCGTTCGAGGGCCCGCTGGCTGCTGTCAGGATCGCCAAGATCGACGGCGCTTTCGTCGTGAACCCGACCTTCGATGAGCTCGAGGAGTCCGACCTCGACCTGGTCGTCGCCGGCTCGACCGACGCCGTCTACATGATCGAGGCGGGGGCCTACGAGGTCTCCGAGGACGACATGCTCGCCGCGCTCACCTTCGCGCAGGAGGCCATCGGCGAGTTCTGCAAGATCCAGGAGGCGTTCATCGCCGAGTGCGACATCACCCCCATGGAGGTTCCGCTTCACGTCATCGACGAGGGACTTCGCGACCGTGTCTTCGCAGCCGGCGCCGACAAGATGCGCGAAGCGCTTCACAACGCTGACAAGCACGCCCGCATGGCGGGTGTCGCCGCGGTCAAGGAGGAGCTCCTCGCCACCTTCACCCCCGAAGAGATGGCCGCGGACGGCAAGGACATCAAGGCCGTGCTCAAGCAGCTCGAGAAGAAGACCATGCGTACCATGGTCCTCGACGAGGGCGAGCGAGCCGATGGCCGCAAGACCGACGAGGTCCGTCCGATCAGCTGCATCGCGGGCTACCTGCCGCGGGCACATGGTTCCGGCCTGTTCACCCGTGGTCAGACGCAGGTCCTCTCGGTCTTGACGCTCGGCATGCTTTCCGAGTGGCAGAGGCTCGACACGATCGACGTGTCCGAGGGCAAGCGCTACATGCACCACTACAACTTCCCGCCGTTCTGCACGGGAGAGACCGGATTCATGCGCGGCCCCAAGCGTCGTGAGATCGGGCACGGCGCACTCGCCGAGCGCGCTCTGCTCCCGGTGATCCCCGACAACGAGTCGTTCCCGTACACCATCCGTATCGTCTCCGAAGTCCTCGAGTCCAACGGCTCGAGCTCCATGGGTTCGGTCTGCGGTTCGACGCTCGCGCTGATGGATGCCGGTGTGCCGATCAAGGCGCCCGTCTCCGGTATAGCGATGGGCCTCATCAAGGAAGGCGACAAGGTCGCCGTGCTGACCGACATCCAGGGCCTCGAGGACTTCCTCGGCGACATGGACTTCAAGGTCGCCGGCACCGAGGCCGGCATCACGGCGCTCCAGATGGACAACAAGGCCAAGGGCCTGTCCTACGAGATCCTCGAGACCGCGTTGCGCCAGGCCAACGCCGGACGCGCGCACATCCTCGACAAGATGATGGAGGCCATCGATACGCCGCGCGCGGAGCTCAAGGAGTACGCGCCGCGCATCCTGACCATCAAGATCCCGACAGACAAGATCCGCGACGTCATCGGTTCTGGTGGCAAGGTCGTCCGGGGTATCCAGGAGGAGACCGGCGCGCACATCGACATCCAGGAAGACGGCACGATCTTCATCGCGTCGCGTGACCAGGGTGGCGAGGAGGCCATGCGTCGCATCTCGCTAATCGTCAAGGAGCCGGAGATCGGTGAGAAGTACAAGGGTCGTGTCGTTTCGATCCAGAGCTTCGGTGCGTTCATCGAGCTCATCCCCGGCAAGGACGGCCTGCTGCACATCTCCCGCGTGGCCAAGGGCCGCGTCGACAAGGTCGAGGACGTCCTCAACATCGGAGACGAGGTCGAGGTCGAGATCATCGACGTGGACGATCGCGGCAAGGTATCGCTCGATCGCATCGACAAGCCGGATGCGCCCCCCAGCAAGGGTGGCGACCGTCCCGGAGGCGACCGTCCGAGCGGGGACCGCGACCGCGGACCGCGTCGCGACGACCGTGGCGGCAACCGCGAGCCGCGCCGCCGCCACTAGGCGAGGCCGGCACGTATAGCGTGTACCCGTAAGGGCGGACCATCGTGTCCGCCCTTTCCTTTACTATGCGTATGGAGCGCGCTCCGCGTTCTGAAGGGACCGGCATACAGGCTGCAGGGAGGCGCTGGGACGTTGGCGGGCACCGAACATCTCGGCTCTGAGGTCGTACTCGGAGTCGTCGCGTTGTGCATCATGGTCGGGCCGATGCTCGCCACACGGCTGCGGTTGCCCGCGATGCTCGGGCTGGTCATCGCCGGCACCATGATGGGGCCGTACGTGCTCAACGTCATCAGCGACGCGCACCTTGAAGGGCTCGGCAACATCGGCCTGCTCTATCTCATGTTCCAGGCCGGCCTCGAACTCGATCTCATCACGTTCAACAAGAACCGCAACGCCGCCGTGATCTTCGGGCTCATGACCTTCTCGCTGCCGCTGGCACTCGGTTTCGGCGCAGGAGCGTACGTCGGTCTGACCGGTGCGGCGGCGGTGCTCATAGGCTCGATATGGGCCTCGCACACCTTGGTGACCCATCCCGAGGTCAAGGAGGCGGGCATCGTATCGAACCGTGCGGTGACAGCGACGGCGGGAGCCACGGTGATCACTGACACGCTCGCGCTGCTGGTCCTCGCTGTGGTCTCGTCGATCTCCGGCGGCGGATCGGTCGGCGCGGTGGTCGCCGGGCTCGCGATCGGACTCGGGTTGCTCGTCGTCTATGCGATGGTCGTGCTTCCGTGGCTCGGCCGCCGCTTCTTCATGGGCTCTGGGCAGTCGCGCACCAATCGCTTCGTGTTCCTGCTGTTCGGCTTCTCGTCGGCCGCGATGATCGGCGCTGTGTTCGGTATCGAGGGGCTGGTAGGGGCGTTCCTCGCAGGGCTTGGCCTGAACAGGCTCGTGCCATCCGGCGGTGAGTTGATAGAGCGTGTCGAGTTCTTTGGCGCCGCCCTGCTCGTGCCTGCGTTCCTGATCTACGTCGGCACCAAGCTCGACCCGGGTGTCGTGGCGCAGATGGAGACCGTCGGCATCGCTCTCACGTTCCTCGCGGCGCTCGTCGTGGGCAAGGCGCTCGCCGCGTTCCTCTCCGGTCGCCTGCTCAGGTTCTCACTCGCCGAGTCAGGCGTCATGTTCGGAATGTCGATACCCCAGGCGGCAGCGACCCTCGCCGCGACCCTCGTCGGGGCGAGCATCGGCCTGTTCACAGACCGGATCGTCAACGCGGTGGTGCTGGTCGTGCTCATCTCGCTGCTCCTCGGCGCGCTGTTGACGCGCTACTTCGCGCGACGGGTCCCGGTGGCGGAGAAGGAGCAGGCGATACTCGGGCGCGAGGTACTGGTGGCCATGCGCGACGACGAACTGGCCCCCCGTCTTGCCAGGCTCGGCGCCCTTGTGGCGTCGCCCGATGCGGGCCTTGTAGTCCCGGTCGCCATCGCTTCGCACGCGGACCAGGACGTCGACGCGGCACGGCGGGTCCTGGCGTCTGCGGTCAAGGCGGCGACCGCCGAGGGTGCGGACGTGGAGGGCCGGGTGCGCCGCGCTCCGTCGTTCGCGACCGCGGCCCGCGACTCCGTCATCGAGGAGGACGCGAGCGCGCTCGTTCTCGCCTGGCGGGAGGTCGGTCTCGAGGAGCGCATCTTCGGCACCGAACTCGACCGTATCGGCAGACAGGTTGAGACCCCGATACTCGCGGCGCGTCTCGATACCGCGCCGATCTCCAGGATCGTCGCGGTGCTCGACGTCAAACCGCGTGCCGGCTCGCGCATCATGGACGCACGACTCGCCCTCGATGTTGCCCAGCGTGTTGCCCGTGGTGACGGGATACCGCTGCGTGTGGTGCTTTCGTCGCGGAGCAACGCGCAGGCGCTCGGGATCGACGAAGAGCGCGAGTCGGTCGAGATCGTGATCGTGGACGGCGAGTTCTCGGCCGCGAGTTGCGGACTTCGCAGCGGTGACCTCCTCGTGATCACACCCGCACGCTACCGCAGTGGCCTGGGGTCGCGTGCGACCAGGGAGATCGACGGTCTCTCGATGCTCATCGTCGCGGGCCCGGGCCGAATGCGGGTCACCGGATCGCCCGCGCTCTCGACGACACTCCTCGGCGTAGAGGCGCCGGCCTCGTAGTACAATCGCATCTCCGGCAGCACCCACGCGTTGCGTGCGAGCGCCATCCACAGACAAGGGAGTCGCATGTTCTATCGCGAGACGGTCCTCGACAACGGTGTCACCGTGCTCACTGAATCCATCGACACGGTGCGCTCGATCGCGCTTGGCGTCTGGTTCGCCGTCGGCAGCCGTGACGAGTCCGCCGAGGAGGCGGGGATGTCCCACTTCATGGAGCACATGATGTTCAAGGGCACCCCGAACCACACTGCGGCCCAGATCTCGGAGACGTTCGACTCGCTCGGCGCGGAACTCAACGCGTTCACGTCCAAGGAGTACACCTGCTACTACGCACGCTTCGTCGATCAGCACCTCGACACGGCCGTCTCGTTGCTCTCTGAGATGGTCGTCGAATCACTGCTCGCCGACGACGCGTGCGAGAGCGAGCGGGAGGTCGTGATCGAGGAGATCGCCCGCATGGAGGACACGCCCGACGACCGCATCCACGAGCAGTTCGCGCACGCGCTGTGGCCGGATCATCCCATCGGTCTGCCGATCCTGGGCAGCAGGGAGACCGTCGGCGGCTTCGACCACCTACAGTCGGTCGCGTTCCGCACTCGCCACTACCTGACGGGCAACTGTGTCGTCGCAGCCGCGGGCAACGTCGATCACGACGAGGTCGTCGCACTGGTGAAGCGCTATCTGGCACTGCCCGAGGGGCCGCGCAGCGTACGGCCGGCCGCAACGGCGGCAGGTGCGTCACGCCTGTCTGTGCTGACCAAGGACACCGAGCAGACGCACGTCTGCTATGGCATGGCCGCCCTCAACGCGCACCACGAGGATCGGTTCGCGCTCTCGGTCGTGGATACGGTCCTCGGCGGAGGGATGTCGAGCCGCCTGTTCCAGGAGATCCGCGAGAAGAAGGGCCTGGCCTACGCGGTCTACAGCTTCCAGGCGCTCTACCAGGACACCGGGCAGTTCGCCGTGTACGCGGGCACGCGTCCGTCGAACACCGAACAGGTCATCCGCCTCATCCAGACCGAGATCGAGCGGATGCGTCAGGACGGTATGACCGCCGAGGAACTGGAGCGCGCCAAGGAGTCCATCAAGGGCCATCTCGTCCTGGGTCTGGAGAGCACACGCAACCGCATGACGCGACTGGGCAAGAACCATGTCACCGGCGGCGAGATGCTCTCGGTCGACGAGATCGTCGAGCGTATCGACTCGCTGACGCTCGCGGATGTCTCGCGGGTGGCGGGAGAGGTACTCGGCGGGCAGCGCGTGCTGGCGCTGATCGGGCCGCATGACGCTGATGCGGTGAGTCATCTGTTGAACCAGGGGGCATCATGATCGACGTACTTGTCACCGGCGCCGGCGGCCAGATGGGCCGCGAGGTCGTCAAGGCCGTCTCGGCGGCTCCGGGGATGCGTGTCGTTGCCGCGGTCGATCCGGGCGCAGCAGGCAAGGGGATCGATGACGGCGCGCTCGGCGAGATCGTGTGCACCGGGGACCTGGCCGAGGCGATCGAGGTCTCCTCGCCGCACGTGATGGTCGACTTCACGCATCCGTCCGCCGTCGAAGGCAACCTCCGGGTCGCACTCGCCGCCGGCGTCGACTGTGTCGTGGGCACGACCGGGCTGCCCGAGTCGTTGCTGGTCGAACTCGCGGCGTCGGCTCCCGATGGTACGTGTCTGTTCGTGGCGCCGAACTTCGCCATCGGGGCTGTGCTCATGATGCGTTTCGCGCAGGAGGCGGCCCGCTACATGCCGCACGTCGAGATCATCGAGCTCCACCACGATCGCAAAGCCGATGCGCCCTCGGGGACCGCGTTGCGGACCGCCGGTCTGATCGCTGCTTCACGCGCTGAGGTGCCGTTCGCGCCCGGCCGCGAGACCGAGATCGCCGAGGGTGCGAGAGGCGCTCTCGTCCAGGACGTCACGGTGCACTCCGTGCGTCTGCCCGGGATGGTCGCGCACCAGGAGGTCCTCTTCGGCGGCCAGGGTCAGACGTTGTCGATCCGACACGACTCCATCGATCGCACGAGTTTCATGCCGGGTGTGGTGCTCGCGGTCTCGAAGGTCCCGGAGTTGAGCGGGCTCGTGGTCGGGCTCGAAGCGCTCATGGAGGACTGAGTGGCCGCATCCGACGTTCGCCCCATCGTGATCATGAAGTTCGGCGGCACCTCGGTCGCCGACGCACAAGGTCGCGCCGCGATCGCGGCACGCGTGACCGCGGCTTTGGAGGCAGGATACGCCCCGGTGCTCGTGGTCAGCGCGATGGGTCGCAAGGGCGCCCCGTATGCGACGGACACTCTACTGGGCCTTGTCGAGGACCTGCCTTCGGATGCCGCTGAGCGCGATTGGCTCATGGCGACCGGGGAGATCGTCTCGGCTGTGCTCTGCGCCCACGAGTTGCGCGCTGCTGGGATAGAGGCCCGCGCGTTCACGGGACCTGAAGCCGGCATAGTCACCGATGGCGTACACGGTTCCTCGGCTATCCAGGAGATCCACACAGAGGCCCTGCTCAGTGCGATAGGCGCCGGTTCAGTTCCGGTGGTCGCGGGATTCCAAGGCGTCTCACCCGAGGGCAAGCTCACCACGCTCGGCCGCGGCGGATCCGACACCACCGCGTGCGCGCTCGGCGTGGCGCTTGGAGCCGAGAGCGTGGAGATATACACCGACGTCGATGGTGTGGCGACAGCCGATCCTCGCGCATGCGCCGACGCGACCACGCTTCGGGTGATCGGTGCGGACGAGTTGTTTCAGATGGCGCGTCACGGTTCCCGTGTGGTCCACACTCCAGCCGCCGAACTCGCGCTTGCCAGCGGCATACAGGTCAGGGTTCGCAACACGTTCTCGCCCCATCCCGGTACGGTCGTGGCGGACATCAGCTCCTATCGCCCCGAACACGTCGCGACCGCTGTGTCGCACATGGCCGGGGTGGCGAGGATCGTCGTCGCGCTCGGAGCCGACGAGGGCTCCCGCGAGAACATGTCCGCGCAGACACGCGTGTACCGCGCGATGGCGGACGCGGGAGTGTCGCTCGACATGTTCACCCCGGTGGGGGAGAGCCTCGTGTTCAGCCTCGCCGAGGAATCCGTCGGCAAGGCCTCCGAGGTGCTTGGCGGGCTCGGATTCGAGCATGATATTCGCACGCTTCTCGCCAAGGTGACCCTGGTCGGCGCCGGAATGCATGGTGTGCCCGGCGTCATGGCGCGTATGGCCGAGTATCTCGACGATGCGGGCGTCACCGTGCTACAGGCCGCCGATTCACACACGACCATCTCCGTTCTGGTGCCGGCGGACGACATGCTGCATGCGGTTGACGCGCTTCATCGCGGTTTCGATCTCGCCGGAGGAACCACGAGGTAGGACTCCTCGTTCTGCCCGGTCTCGGTCTCGACCGGTGACCATGTCGTGTTCTTCGCAAACGACGACCTTTCGTCGCAGGAAACCGACCGCGCAAATGCATTCGTCGCCTCACATATCCACTGAACGCCCTTGGGGTCACAAGTGGCGCCGGTGAGCGTAGTATTTGCTTTGCTAAGGAAGTTCTTAGGGGCATTCGTTGTGCGGGTTCTTCATCCATCCGTGCGGCGATGCCTTTTTGCGTACTCAGAATGGGCGACAGAGGAGTCTGGGATCATGGCGTTCCTACGGGGGAGTACTGCCGGCTATGTGCGGAGACTGCGAGGTCCTGTCGGTCGGGTCGGACTGACGTTCATCGCCCTTTCTGCCGCCATCGCGATGATGTGGCAGTTGCTGCCGGCGCATGCCGCGCCCGACGGCTATTCCTACTTCCCGACACCGAGCGCGACCGACGGCAAGATGCTGGCGCTGGTCGCTCTCGGCAACACCTCGACCCTCTCAGGCTCCACGTGCACGCTCAACTTCTCCGTGCCCGAGACCCAGACCGCGTTCACCCTCGGCTTCTTCGACGGTGCATCGAACTCCGCCTGGGACGATGCGAACGGCGCGTGCGACACCTCGTACGTGCTCTACGCCGATCCTGAGGGGCTCGGGCAGGGGACCACGGTCATCCAGACATGGAACGACACGCAGATGTCCGCCAACTCGTGGCAGGACTTCAGCGTCACGAACGACTCACAGGCACTGGCGCCCTCGGGCCGCTACTTCTACCGGCTCACAGTGAGTACCACTAACGCCACACAGACGACACTCAACGCGTTCAAGGTCCGTGTCTCCGGAACGAGCTACGTCACGCCGCTCAACACCTTCGGCTACATGGGCGCGGTCAACCCCGGCATCACCAACACGACCACCTATGACGGAAGCTGGGACTTCTTCATCCGGGTCGCGCAAGGCAACACCTACTTCAGCCTCTGGGATGGCGACTTCGACCTGTCCAACGCCTACTACTCGCCCGGTGATACCGACGATCCCAACACAGGGACGAGCATTCCGGCGTGGTCGACGTCGGCCGCGATCTCAGAGGGTGTCAATCAGGGCACGCCCGCAGACGACATCAACACCACGAACCGTCGGGCGCCGAACGTCTACTACCGCGTCATCATGCCGGACGGCACCACTTCGTACACCAACCTCGACCCTTCGGGCAACAGGGAATGGGAGGAGTTCAGGCTCGATACGCAGAGCAGCGATCCCACGGTGACCGACTACAATGTGCCGTCGATCCCGGCCGGTCTATGGAAGATCGAGGCAAGAGGCGTCGACCTCCACAACCTCAACGCCCTGAGGTTCGAGTACCCGATCCTCGGTGTCGACGCCGACGGTCTGCCGGCCGAGCCCGAGTTCCCGTATGCGGTGGGCGACACCGTCTGGCTCGACGCCAACCGCAACGGGGTCAAGGAGTCTTCGGAGACGAGCATCGCTGGTGTGGTCATGTCCCTGCGCGATGGTGAGGGCTCCCTGCTGGCCACGACCACGACGGACGCCGACGGTTTCTACCGGATGACGTCGCTGCCCGGCACCTACACCGTCGACGCAGACGATCCTTCGAACTACGCATCGGGCGGCCCCTTGGCCGGCCTTGTTCCTGTGGGGTCTCGCTCCCAGCAGGTCGTTCTCAGTGATTCGAACGTCCTGAGTCTCGACTTCGGTTTCGCCCCAGGACCTGCACTCGTGGTGGACACCACGCTCGGCGCGAGCCAGGTCTCGACGGTCGCGGTCGGCGATGAGATCGAGTACCGGGTCACGGCGACGAACGTTGGCGAGACCACGGCCACGGCGGTGTCGCTGACTGCCGCCATTCCGTCTGAGATGGAGTATGTCCTCAGTTCGACATCGGTGAGCTACAGCAACGGGTCTTCGGCAAGTGATCCGACGACCCCCACAGCGACGGCTCTGGTCTGGGGGCTGGGCGGCAACGCGGAGATCGCATCCGGAGAGACGCTGACCCTCACATATCGGCTGCGCGTCAAGACAGCCACCCCGTATGGCTCCTATATGGCGACGGTCAGCGTGGATGCCGAGGACTCGCCGGGGCACGCGATGGCGAAAGACGCCCACGAACTGATTCCTGCTGATACCGATCCGGATGATGCTGATGCGGCGTCGGTGTGGGTCACGGTTCCGGCCGTATCGGTCACAAAGACGCTCAGTTCGAGCGATGCCACGATACAGGCGGGGCAGACCGCGCAGTTCTCCATCGCGGTCACCAATGTTGGAGACAGCAGGGTCGAGACGCTGTCGGTATCGGACATCTTCGATGAGTCCGAGCTGACGTACCTCACTTCGTTCCCACTGGCCGATGCGAGCGCCGCGGGTTCGGTCTCCTGGTATGACGTAGGACCGCTTGCTGCAGGCGAGACGGCCACGATGACGGTCACGTTCGCGGCGGATGCGGCTTCGATTGGCAACGTGAGCGTCGATCAGGCGGTGAGTGCTGCGACCGTGGACGTGAACGGTAGGGCAGTGGCGCCGATGTCGGACACCGCCTTCGTTGCGATCACTCGCCCGAGCGTGTCCGTGACAAAGACCGTCTCCTCGGGCTTCAGTTCGGTCGACCCCGGTGACCCGGTCTCATTCGATATCGTGGTGCGCAACGACGGCGATACCACCGTCGGTTCGATCTCGCTCGAGGACGTGTTCCCTGCGGGCCTCGTGTATTCTTCTGCTTCGGTCGTTCCGAACTCTTCGACGATCACGACCTATGCAACGTCTGCCAACGTAGTGAGTGGCTCGTGGACCAACACCGCTGACTCTCTGGGCGCACAGAACGGCACCGTGGCCGGGTCAGGCAACCCCGGCTTCAACATGGGCCACTCGTTCACAATGCCCTCAGGTGTGACCTCCATCTCCTCGGCCAGCCTGAGTGTGCTCAGCCGCGCGTACTCGGGCTGGGGCGCCACGAACACCCAGAACTTCACTGGATCCGACACGCTGCGTCCGACGAGCGACTACGCGACCAACGGCACGATCAGCCGGGGAGTCGGCACCTCGACCGCTCCGTGGTGGGACGACGTGGATGAGGCCACCGCGGTCGATACCGACTTCTACAGCGCCGACAGCGGTGGCAGCTATGTGGTGTTCGGATACACGCCGATCACGATTCCGTCCACCGCGAGCAACATCGACGTGACCGTGTACTGGCGCAGCCGGGACGACAACGGAGTGGCCGGCGGCAACAACAGTCTTACGAGTCTGCGCGTTGGCGGTACCGTGTACGCCAACGGTGCGACGATCAACCCCGGTGGTACGTGGAACACCGCCAACCAGGTCTGGGGCACCAACCCGCGCACCGGCGCCGAGTGGACGGTCGCCGACATCAATGGTACGAGCGGCAACGCGCTCCAAGCGTTCGGCGCGGGCGCGGGCGGAGACGCCAACCCCGATGTCGAGATCAGCCAGGTCTACGCGGTGGTCAGCTACGACTACACCACGTCGACCACCAACGACGACACCTGGTCTATCCAGTACTCGCTCGACTCCGGGTCGAACTGGACGGACATCGCTCCGGCGTCGACTGCGGTGGAAGGCTCGCTCACGCCACACACGGTGGACCTGAGCTCCGTGTTGACGCCAGCCAATCTGTCCGGGCTGCGCGTGAGGGCCGTCGGTACGGTTGTGGGAGCGCAGGACAACGCCGGGATCCTAGAGTGGGACTCCTCTGCGCTCGATCTGTCGTACTCGACCGCGTCGTCGGCTTCGACGTCGCTTTCATGGACCGGCCTCGGCCCGTTGGCACCAGGCGAGCAGACTACTGTCACCGTCGACTTCACGGTAGCCCCCGGTGCGGACGGCTCGCTCGTCAACACGGCGACGGTGCCTACCACAAGTGATCAGTATGATGATGTCGTGATCTCGCGTTCTTCTTCCGCAGCCGTCTATGTCGACGGGCTGCCGCCGGTGACGACCGATGATGCTCCGGCGGGATGGCAGAACGCGAATGTCCCGGTGACGCTCAGCGTGGTCGAGACGGGTACTCCTCCTGCCACGACCTACTACGCACTCAACGGCGGCCCGCTGACGGTCTACTCCTCGGCGGTTGTCGTATCGGGCGAAGGTAGCAACGAGTTGCAGTACTACTCGGTGGATCTCGCCGGGAATGTAGAGGCTACCCGTTCGGCGACCGTATTGCTCGATAAGACTGCTCCGCACACGGTTGCGAGCGGCGTTCCGTCTGTGCCCACCTCTCAGAGCGTATCGGTCTCTCTTGCTGCAAGTGACACGCTCTCCGGTCTCGACGACACGTTCTACTCGGTGAACGGTGGAGCGGCGCAGTCGTATTCCACGCCGGTTGTCGCATCTCTCGAAGGTGCGTATGTGATCGAGTTCTGGTCCGTCGACGCGGCGGGCAATGTCGAGACCGCGCATACCGTTTCATTCGAGATCGACAAGACCGCTCCCGACTGCGTGATCGACGCGCCCGCGGACGGGCTCGTGACAAGCACCGACGTGACCCCTGCGGCTCACTCGACCGATCCGAGTGCGACGCTTTCGGCAACGCTGGACGGCGCTGCCTTCACCCTCGGTGACACCGTGACTGTCGAAGGCACCTACACACTGGTGGTCACCGCGACCGATCCGGCAGGGAACACCGCAAGTGATGCGGTTACGTTCACGATAGATTTGACCGCTCCTGACTGCGTGATCGATACGCCTTCAGACGGGACGATCACGAACGCCGACGTGACCCCTGCGGCTCATTCCACCGATCCGAGCGCCACACTCTCGGCCACCCTTGACGGCGCCGCGTTCACCCTCGGTGAGACGGTTTCTGCAGAAGGCACCTACACGCTCGTGGTGACCGCCACAGACCCGGCAGGAAACACCGCTTCAGACACCGTGACCTTCACCATCGACAGAACCGCTCCCGATGTGAGCATCACCGGGGTTACGAACGGCGGCAGCTACAACACCACCGTCACACCGAGTGTCGCTTCGACCGATCCGAGCGCCACGATCACCGCGACACTGAACGGGGTTGCCTGGACGCCGGGCAGCGACATCGGCGCCGAAGGCACCTACACGATCGTCGCGGTCTCGACCGACCCGGCAGGAAACACCGCCACGACGAGTGTGACGTTCAGGATCGACAGGACCGCTCCTGACTGCGTGATCGACACGCCTTCAGACGGGACGATCACGAACGCCGACGTGACCCCTGCGGCTCATTCCACCGATCCGAGCGCCACGCTCTCGGCCAC
>CAZMFQ010000001.1:153396-372695 GCA_964565645.1 uncultured Eubacteriales bacterium | reverse complement strand
CTGATCCTCTCCAAGAAGCGTGCCGAGTACGAGCGCGCCTGGAGCAAGATCGAGGAGAAGTTCAACTCCGGCGAGAACGTCGAGGGCGAGGTCATCGAGGTCGTCAAGGGCGGTCTCATCATCGACATCGGCCTGCGCGGATTCCTTCCCGCCTCGCTTGTGGACCTTCGTCGCGTCAAGGACCTCGCCGCCTATCTCGGCACCCGCCTCGAGGCGCGTGTCATCGAGATGGACCGCAACCGCAACAACGTCGTCCTTTCGCGCCGCGTCGTCCTCGAAGAGGGCCGCAAGCACGAGCGCGCCGAGATCCTCGGCAAGCTGGCCAAGGGCCAGATCCTGCCGGGTACCGTCTCGAGCATCGTCGACTTCGGCGCCTTCGTGGACCTCGGTGGTATCGACGGTCTGGTGCACATCTCCGAGCTCTCTTGGAGCCACGTCAACCACCCCTCCGAGGTCGTCAAGGTCGGCGACCCGGTCGAGGTCAAGGTCCTCGAGGTCGATCTGGACCGCGAGCGTATCTCCCTCGGTCTCAAGCAGACCCAGCCCGACCCGTGGCAGGAGCTCGTCAAGAACTTCCCCGTGGGCTCACTGCTCGAGGGCAAGGTCACGAAGCTCGTCCCGTTCGGCGCGTTCGTCGAGCTCGGTGACGGCGTCGAGGGCCTGGTTCACATCTCCGAGATGGCCAAGGGCCATGTCGAGACGCCGGACCAGGTCGCCAATGTCGGCGACGAGGTCCACGTGAAGGTCATGGACGTCGACCTGGACCGTCGCCGCATCTCGCTGTCCATGCGCGCTGCCGCCGAGGCGCTCGGCATCGAGATCGTCGTTCCCGAGCGTGAGCCGGTCGAGGGCGAGGACGACGCCGACGTGGCCGATGAAGCGGTCGAGGCCGATGAAGCGGTCGAGGCCGATGAAGAGGCTGTCGCCGAGGAGATCGTCGAAGAGGCCGTCGAAGAGCCTGTCGTCGAAGAGGCCGTCGAAGAGCCTGTCGTCGAAGAGGCCGTCGAAGAGCCTGTCGTCGAAGAGGCCGTTGAGGAGGCCGTCGAAGAGGCGGTTGCCGAGGAGGAGTCCGAGGACGAGGAGTCCGAGGGGTAGAATCACCTCAGCATCATGAACGACTCTGGCATGGGGCCGGGGGCGCGATGCGCCTCCGGCCCCGTTTCATCAGGAAGGACTCTGGATGTATGTCATCGCGGTCACCGGCGGGATGGGTTCGGGCAAGTCGCTCGCATCCGAGTACTTCCGCTCCCGCGGAGCCATCGTCCTCGACCTGGACGATATCGCCCATCGGGTCATCGAGCCTGCGGGTACGGCGTATGACCGGATCGTGGAACGCTTCGGGTCTGAGATACTCGACCACACCGGGTCTGTGGATCGCGGTGCGCTCGCGGCGCTCGTGTTCGCCGATGACGACAACCTCACCTTGCTCAACAAGATCGTGCATCCGCTGGTCCTGCGAGAGGTGATGGAGGGCGTCACGAGCCTGCGGCTGATGGAGCGCCCGCCGCAGGTCGTTGTTCTCGAGGTGCCGCTGCTCGCCGAGGCACCCATCTTCGCCGATGTCGCCGACACGGTGTTGGCGATCGAGGCCCCCGTCGACGTGCGTCTCCGCCGTTGCGTCGATGCGGGAAGGGATCCGCTGGACGCCAGCCGTCGTATCAGCCGTCAAGCGACCGACGAGGAGCGCGCCGCACTGGCGCAGCATATCATCGCGAACGACGGGACTCCGGAGGAGTTCCTCGGCAAGCTGAAGGACTATTGGGACGAGGTGGCACCGCTTGACGCGTAGGGGCCTGTTCGGGCCGGTGCGCTACCTGCTCCTCGGCGTGGTGGTCCTGTTGGCGGTGCTGACCTTCCTGTTCCTGCGGGGGCCGTCGTTCTGGCAGCGATGGTACTATCCGCTTCCCGAGGAGTATGTGGGGGCGATCGAGGAGTCGTGCGTCCGCCACCAGGTCAATCCGTACCTCGTGGCCGCGATCATCGATGCCGAGAGCGACTGGCGTCCGGCGATCGTATCCGAGGCGGGCGCGATCGGGCTCATGCAGGTATTGCCCCAGACTGCCGAGGACCTGCGGGAGCAGGGCCTGGTCGACCGGCGGTTCGATCCGGCCCAACTCGATGACCCGCGCGTCAACATCGAGTTCGGAACTGCCTACGTCCGCTATCTTGTGGAGCGGTACCATGAGGTCGAGACCGCGGTCGCCGCCTACAACGCCGGGATCGGCAACGTGGACGGATGGGTCGAGCCCGGCGGGGACATCCGGGAGAACATCGAGTTCCCCGAGACGAAGCATTACGTTCTACGGGTCGTGCGGGCCAAAGACGTCTACGAGCGGTTGTATCCGCAGGAGTTCGAAACGGAGTGAGCATGAGCGACGACGGATCGAGGGCCGAATTCGGGGGCGCGAGGGCGGACCTGCGTATCGAGGGCCGTCCGTTGTCAGTCGTCTCGGAGTTCGAGCCCGCCGGGGACCAGCCCGTCGCCATCGGGCAGTTGGCGGACGGGATCCGCGAGGGCCTGCGCTACCAGACGCTCCTGGGCGTGACGGGGTCCGGCAAGACCTTCACCATGGCCAAGACCATCGAGGCGGTCCAGAAGCCGACGCTCATCATGGCGCCGAACAAGACGCTCGCGGCCCAGCTTGCCTCCGAGCTCCGGGAGTTCCTGCCCGAGAACGCGGTCGTCTACTTCGTCTCCTACTATGACTACTACCAGCCCGAGGCGTATGTCGCGACCACCGATACCTTCATCGAGAAGGACGCCACGATCAACGAAGAGGTCGAGAAGCTTCGTCACGCCGCGACGGCCGCGCTGCTCTCGAGGCGCGATGTTGTCGTCGTGGCCAGCGTCAGCTGCATCTACGGCATCGGCTCGCCGGAAGACTATGCGGGGATGGCCGCGTTCCTGACCGTCGACGACGAGTACGACCGTGACCGTCTGATCCGCGACCTCATCGAGATCCAGTACGACCGCAACGACTACGATCTGACGCGCGGCACCTTCCGCGTGCGAGGCGATGTGCTCGACGTATACCCGCCCTATGCGGACCATCCGGTCCGGGTGGGACTCTTCGGCGATACTGTCGAGTCGATTGCGGAGGTCGACCAGGTCACCGGTGAGGTGCTGAACCAGTACAAGTGGCTGCCGATCTGGCCGGCGACACACTATGTCACCGCACCCGACAAGATGAAGGTCGCCATCGGGACCATCCAGGCCGAGCTCACCCAACGTCTGGCGGAACTGCGCGCCGAAGGCAAGCTGCTCGAGGCGCAGCGACTCGAGATGCGCACGAACTACGACCTTGAGATGCTCGAGACGATGGGCTTCTGCAGCGGTATCGAGAACTATTCGCGGCATCTCGACGGGCGCTCCGCCGGAGAACCGGCGAGCACGCTGATCGACTACTTCCCCAAAGACTTCCTGTGCATCATCGACGAGAGCCACGTCACCGTGCCGCAGATCCGCGGGATGCACGAGGGTGATCGCAGCCGGAAGCTGAACCTCGTGGAACACGGGTTCAGACTCCCGAGCGCGCTCGACAACCGGCCGCTGCGGTTCGACGAGTTCGAGCAGCGCGTGCCGCAGTTCATCCATGTCTCGGCGACGCCGGGGGACTACGAACTGCGCGTGGCCGAGCAGGTCGTCGAGCAGATCATCCGTCCCACCGGACTGATCGACCCGCAGGTCGTGGTCCGACCGGTCAAAGGACAGGTCGACGACATCGTCCACGAGGTCCGCGGCAGGGTCGAGTCCGATGAACGCGTGCTCGTCACCACGCTCACCAAGAAGATGGCCGAGGACCTGACGGACTATCTGGTCGAGCAGGGGATCAAGGCCCGCTACCTGCACTCGGACATCGGCACGCTCGAGCGTATCGACATCCTGAGGGACCTGCGACTCGGCGAGTTCGACTGCCTGGTCGGCATCAACCTGCTGCGCGAGGGCCTCGACCTGCCGGAGGTCTCCCTGGTCGCCATCCTCGACGCGGACAAGGAAGGTTTCCTGCGCAATCACCGCTCGCTGATCCAGACCATCGGCCGTGCGGCCCGTAACGTCTCTGGCCAGGTCATCCTGTACGCCGACAAGGTGACCGACTCCATGCGTCATGCCATGGACGAAACCGAGCGCAGACGGGAGATCCAGCAGCGGTTCAACCAGGAGAACGGGATCGAGCCCAAGACGATCCGGAAGGCCATCGCCGATATCGTCCAGTACGTGCGCGAGGGGGACGCGCAGCTCACGACGGCGGCCGAGGCCGCGCGCGAACTCGCCAAGATGCCGCGCGACGAGGTCATGCGCATCATCTCGACCCTCGAGGAGGACATGGCGCACGCGTCGGACGCGCTGGACTTCGAGTCGGCGGCGCGTCTGCGCGACCAGGTGGTCAAGCTCAAGGCCGAGGTGGAGCGCTCCTCGGAAGACGAGGTCCTGGACCGGCTGCGGAGCACCTCTCGCAAGGGCTCTGCCTACGGGCACCGCAAGCGCAGGTAGACGGGCTACTAGCTCCAATATCCCGCAGTCCGTCCGACGGCACCCGCGTTTCGTCCATTCAGGGAGACCCAGGTCGCCCAGCGGCGCCCGCTCCGTCCGATAGATGGATACCCTCTGGCTACAGAGTATCGCCACTGCCCAGTGGCACGTCCCGAGGGGGGAGCCCATGCGTATCCGTTCGCTTCGCATCGCGCTGGTCGTCGCATTGTGTGCGACGCTGGTGCCGATCTCGGCAGGTAGCGCGTTCGCCGTGCGGTCGATCGACGGGGAATACCCGTTGTTCATCGAGGACTACGGCCAGGTTCAGCCGGCCATCGATTATCCGTACGTCGTCTACAAGACCGAGTCCGAGTCCGATAGTGACTACACGAGCATTTGGGCCTACAACATCGAGACCGGCAAGCGGTTCCCGATCTGCACCGCTCCGGGCGAGCAGGCCAACCCCGACATCTACGGCGATATCGTGGTGTACTCCGACGATCGCAACGATCCCGAAGGTGTCGTCAACAACGACTGCAACGTCTACATGTATGACATCTCGACCGGCGAGGAGTCGGTGGTCGCGTCGGAGACGTGGGGTCAAGGGAATCCGAGCATCTGGGGCGACACGGTCGCGTGGGTCGACTGGCGCAACCAGAGCTCGCAGTATCAGAACGCCGACATCTACATGAAGGACCTTTCGACCGGCGTGGAGTCGGTGGTTGCGACCGCGACCTACCGCGAGCAGGAGCCGGTTGTCTGGGGCGACTACATCGTCTATCGGTCCGAGGATGGCTACGACGACGTGATGCTCTACAAGATCTCGACCGGCGAGCGCACGGTTGTGTGCGAGGGCGAGTTGCTGGGTGTGAACACGTGGGTCCAGGCCTACGACCCATATGTGTATGACGGCAAAGTCGCATACAGCAAGCAGTACTACGACCAGGTCAACGGGTATCGCTATGCGATCATGATGTACGACATCGCCACGAGCGAAGAGACGACCGTTTCCACGGTTTACAACAACACGAACCGCTGGCATCCCGAGATGGGTGACGACTGGATCGTGTGGCCGGATCGCCGCAACGGGCAGCAGGAGGTCTGGGGCTACAACCTCGTCTCAGAGGAGGAGACCTGCCTGGTGGCTGCCGAGTACGACGATGAGACCAGCTCATGGGTCAAGTACGGCGGGCGTGCGGCCGTCGGTGACGACTGGCTTGTATACCACGACCACCGTGACGAGGGTCTCGGCTACCAGGACAACACGTGGGAGGACCTGTACGGCAAGTACCTCGGAGAGGGCGACGCCCTCACCCAGCAGATGCCGCTGCAGGGTCAGACCCGCTACGAGACGGCCGTTGAGGTCTCGATGCAGTCGTTCCCGTACGGCGCCGACTCGGTCGTCATCGCGACGGGCGAGAACTGGCCCGATGCACTCTCCGGTGCGTCATTCGCCGGCGCGATAGATGCCCCGATCCTGCTTGTGGGAGACGGCATCGGAGATGCGTGCGCCGAGGAGTTGCCTGATGCGGTGGCTGACGAGATCGAACGTCTCGGAGCCACCTCGGCCTTCATCCTCGGTGGCGAAGGTGCCATCGCCCCGATGGTCGCCGCCGATGTCGAGTCCATCATCGGTACTGACTCGGTCAGATTCGCCGGCGCGGACCGCTACGAGACCGCGTGCGTCGTCGCGTCCGAGACCGTGGACGCCATGGGTGACGAGTGGGACGGCACCGCCTTCGCGACGACCGGTCTGAACTGGCCGGACGCGTTGGCTGCGGCACCGCTCGCGGCGTACGCAGGCTACCCGGTGTTCCTTGCCGGCCCTGACGGCATGAGCCCCGAGACCGAGGCGTGCATGGACGACCTCGGAGTCACCGGGACGATCGTGCTGGGCGGTACCGTCGCCATGCCGCTGAGCGTCACGAGTCAGATGGCTGCCCTCGGCATCACTGAGATCGACCGAGTCGGTGGGGACACCCGCTATGAGACCGCCGCGCTGATCTCGGAGTACGGCGTGAACGATCTGGGGATGTCCTACGACACGCTCGGTATCTCCACGGGCGTCAAGTTCCCCGATGCGCTTTCGGCGGGAGCAGCTCTGGGCCAGGAGGGCTTCACGATGATGCTCACTCCCGGCACTTACCTGCACCCCGCGACCGAAGCCGCCATCGAGTACAACGCCGACGACATCTCACAGGTCCGCTACGCAGGCGGTCCGAATGCCGTCGGTACGGCGGTGCGCACGTCGATCGCCAACTGTCTGAAGTAGTCGGGATACATGTGTGATGGGAAGGGCCCCGCCTCGGCGGGGCCCTTCTTTGTCATGCGGGTGTCCGGCGCATGTGGAGCGCGGGTGGGCTACGGCAGATACTGCTCCTCGATCGCGGTGATCGTGCCATTCTTTATCGTGATCCAGTACGGGCGGTCCTTCACGAAGTCGTCCGCGGACATCCCGATCAGCACGTCGAACCACTGGCCGAAGCCGATGCTGTATCCGCCTGAGACCATCCCGTCGGCTTCGGTGATCGCCTTGACCGTCATGTTCGGGTCGGCGGGGATGCTGCGAAGCTTCGGGTTGTCGTTGACGATGTAGTAGTCGTTGGGTGGGGGAGACTCCGACCCGTGGGCGGTCGCAGCGGCCGCGGCCTCGTCGCCGGAGAGCAGTTCGGCATAGTCCACGGAGAGGTAGGGCGTGCTGCCCTCCCACGTACCTCCGCGCATGAAGCAGAACTGCCGGTCCACGTCGGTCGCCGCCGGAGCCTTCTCGGGCGTCGTCACCGTGGTCCCGGCTCCCTCGGCTTCCTGCGCCGAGGCCGTGAGGCTGGCTTCCGCGGACACGAGCGACGCGTTCATGGAGGCCACCTGAGACTCCAGCGCCGCGATGCGCGCGTCCGCGGCCGTGCTCGATTCCTCGGCATCGGAAACGCGTGCCGACATGACGGCCCACACCGCCGCGCCTGTGATGAGCGCCGCTGCCAACCCCACCCCGATGTAGCCGATGAGTACCTTGGTCTTGTGTTGCATGGCGAGGTCCTCCTCCCGAGGGTATCTGCTCACAGCATAGCGCGAGGCGCTTGAAGGCTCACGACATGTCGACTACAATGCAACGTATGAGCAAACGTTCACATGATGAGCAGACACAGTGCAGCGCCACGATCGTGGATGAGGCGGCCGTTTCCGACGCGCTGGCGAAGATCCCGTCGCCGGTGGTCCGCAAGTCGGTGGCAGACATCCACGATGCGCTCGCGGACGAGACCCGGCTCAAGATCCTCATGTCGCTTTCGGGCCGCGAGCTCTGTGTGTGCGATCTCGCGCGGATATGCGGCATCAGCAGCTCGGGCGTCAGTCACCAGCTGAGGTTGTTGCGCGACCGCGACCTCGTCTCATACGTGCGCGACGGCAAGCGGGTGGTCTACCGCCTCGCGGACGATCACGTCGCCGCGATGCTCGCGATCTCGATCGAGCACGCCGAGGAGCGGACCCGATGAACGACGGCTCCTCAGAGCCACGAAGGGCGGAATTCCGGCTCGGCGGCCTCGATTGCCCGGACTGCGCTCGCGGTGCGCTCGCGACCATCGACGCGATCGACGGCGTCTTCGACGCGTCGCTCAGCTTCGCCTCCGGCCTGCTCGTCATCTCGTATGTGGACGACGAGGCCTACGCCGAGGTGCTTCGGTCCATCAGGGCCATGGACTACGGGGTCGAGCCGCTCGGGGGCGACCACCCCGTCGGTCCGCCGCGGGCCTCGTGGCGGACGCGCCTCATCGAGCCGGCCATCTACCTCTCGGGCCTTCTGATCGCCAGCGGCTGGGCCGCGACGCGAGCGGGACTCCCGGAGCCGGTCTCCCTCGCGTGCTCCCTTGCGGCCCTGCTGCTGACCGGAGGGCCGGTCGCACGCCGTGCGCTCGTCTCGCTGCGATCGAAGGTCCTCGACATGAACGTGCTCATGTCTGTCGCCGTGCTCGGTGCGCTCGCCCTCGGCGACCACCGCGAAGCGGCGACGGTCATCTTCCTGTTCGCGATCGGCGGGGCGTTGGAGTCACGCTCACTCGCTCGTACGCGTGACTCCGTCAGGAGGCTCGTCGCCCTCGCCCCGCCCACCGCGCTCGTCATGCGCGGCGAGTCCGCCGAGGAGGTGTCGCTCGACCGCATCGGGAAGGGCGACAGGGTGCTGGTCCGTTCCGGCGCTCGCGTCCCGGTCGACGGCGTCGTGCTCTCGGGCTCCTCGGCGGTGGACGAGGCGCCGATCACCGGCGAGTCGATCCCGGTGGTCAAGACCGTCGGGGAGCGGGTGTTCGCGGGCTCGCTCAACGGCTCTGGAGCGCTGGAGGTGAGCGTGACCGGTTCGGGCGAGGACTCGACGCTCGCGCATATCATCAGGCTCGTCGAGGACGCCCAGGCGCGCAAAGCGCCGATCGAAGGCATGGTCGAGCGTTTCACTCGCTGGTATACGCCTGCGGTCGTGGGACTGGCCGCGGCGCTCGCCGTGGTGCCCTCGCTCCTGATCGCATTGCTTGGCGGGGACCCCGCGTTCACGGACTGGTTCTACCGTGCACTCGTCCTGCTCGTCGTGAGCTGCCCGTGCGCGCTCGTGATCTCCACGCCCGTCGCGATGGTGAGCGCCATCGCCCGTGCGGCGCGCGACGGCGTGCTCGTCAAGGGTGGCGCGCATCTTGAGGCGGCGGCGCGCATCCGCGTGGTCGCGTTCGACAAGACCGGCACGCTCACCAACGGGACACCCCGGGTCGTGGCCGTCGAACCTGTCGGTGACACCTCCGCCGAGGAGGTCCTCGCTGTTGCGGCCGCCCTCGAGGCGAACTCCGCGCATCCTCTGGCGCGTGCGCTGTCGGAGGCGTCCACCGGGCGGACCCGCTCTGTCGAGGGGTTCTCCGAGCAGCCCGGCCGAGGAGTCGCCGGTCGTATCGACGGCGTGGGGTACGTGCTCGGCAGCCCGGCGTATGTCGCCGATTCCGGCGTCGATACCACGGTGATGCGTTCGCTCATCGAGGCGCACGAGTCGGCCGGCTCGACGTGCGTGGTCCTCGCTGAGTCGGACTCCGATTCCGTGCTTGGGGTGGTCGCGGTAGCAGATGTGGTGCGCGAGAGCGCCGCCGGGGCTATCCGCGCGCTGCGGGCGTCACGCGTCGAGCATGTGGCGATGCTCACAGGCGACAGCGAGCGTGTCGCGCGCGCGGTGGCCTCCTCGCTGGGCGTCGACACGGTCCGGGCGGGGCTCCTGCCGCAGGACAAGTCCTCGGCGGTGAGCGATCTGGCCTCCCGGTTCGGTGCGCTCGCGATGGTGGGGGACGGTATCAACGACGCGCCGGCCCTCGCCGAGGCGAGGATCGGCATCGCCATGGGCGCGGCCGGCTCCGACACCGCGCTTCAGACCGCCGACGTCGCGCTCATGTCCGATGACCTGTTCGCGGTGGCCGGGTTCCTCGACCTCGGGCGCAGGACCGTCGCGAACATCGCGCAGAACGTCTGGTTCTCCGTCACCGTGAAGTTCGCGGTGCTGGTCCTGGCCGTCTTCGGCTACGCGCCGCTCTGGCTCGCTGTGTTCGCCGACACGGGCGTCGCCTTGCTCGTGATCCTCAACGGGCTGCGGCTGCTGCGACCCGTTCGCGCATCGCGCATGCTGCTCTCAGATAGCAGATAGGGATTCGCGGACCGGTGTCGAAGTCCTCTGTGAGTCCGGGTCGTGGTACCGGTGTTGCCCGGGCGTGACGATGAGCTGGACCGCGTCCGGGCGGCGCGGTTCGGGGGATTACGGGGGACCCATGAACCTGACAGAGATCAATGTGTGGCTGGACGTCCTGTTCAGCGCGATCTACGTGTGCGTGCTTCTGTTCCTCGTGTGGCACTTCTCGATGTTCGTCATCAAGGGGCGCTTCCGGAGGGCCTTCATCGAGGGCAAGTGGCCGGAGCATGACTCACGACCGCCGGCGACCCCCAAGGTGCTGCACGCCTTCCATATGGTGTCGATGATCTTCCTCGGCTTCACGGGCATGTACATCCGGTTCCCGTTCTTCACCGGCGGGCGCGAGTTCATGCGCAACACCCACTACGTGTTCATGATCATCGTGATCGTGGTGCTCATCTGGCGCGTCTGGTACGCGTTCTACTCCAAGACCAACGCCGACTGGCGCGAGTTCGCGATCGGCAAGAAGGACCTCGCGACCGCCGGCGGCGTCCTCAAGTACTACGGCTATCTCAGTGACGACAAGCCGCATGTCGCCAAGTACAACGTCATGCAGAAGATGTCCTACGGCCTGTTCCTCGTGATGATGGTCGTCCAGGCGATCACCGGCCTGCTCATCTGGCGCTACCAGTTCCCACTGATCGACGCGAGCATGTACTCCGCGACATCGGCGGTCGTCGGCGCGACGGGTGTGTGGGTCATCCGCATGCTGCACTACGTGCTCAACTGGGGCTTCATCATCATGACGACCGTGCACTTCTACCTGGCGTTCAGCGTTGACATCCCTTGCGCGCTCGACTTCTTCGGCATCAAGGAGATGGAGGTCGTCGAGGGTCACGGCCATCACGATGGCCCTGCCGACGACCACGGTCACGGAGAGCACGGCGGCGGCATCGCGGTGCCGGTGCCTGCCGAGTAGAACGGCGGTCAGCGTCCCGTGGACGAGCAGGACTTCATGCGGTTCATGGCCTCCTGGGCCCTCGTCCACGAGACGGCGGACGAGGGCTGGAAGGCGGCCGTCGAACGCGGCGCTTCACCTGAAGCTGCGGACATGGCGGCCGGCCCCGACGCCTTCGTGGACGGCCTGTCCGCGATGATCGCCGAGGAGAAGGAGCGGCTGAAGGCCTCACTTGCTCAGGGTGGCACGGAAGCGCCCGGCTCGCGCACCGAGGTCGCGGCCAGGCTCGACGACATCGCCTTCGAGATCGGCGAGTTGCGCGGCAGGATCGAGTCGATGCAGGCGTCACTCGACGCTCTGGCCGAGTCTGCCGACGAGCCTGCGGAGTAGTCGTGGCCTCTCGTGGCGCGCGCATCGTCGCTGTGGCGCTGCGTCGGAGCCTCGTCGCCGGGTGGCGGGCGCGCTTCGGGCTTTCGTCCCCATCAGCGCGGCGTTCGGCTGTTGCCGTCCAGGTCCGCCTCGCCTGCGAGGAACTTGGACCCGCGTTCATCAAGCTCGGCCAGCTCGCGTCGGTCAGGCCCGACCTGTTCAGCGCCGAGACCGTCTTCGAGCTCGAGAAGCTTCAAGATTCCGTGAGACCCATCGCCGCGCCGGCGGTCCGGGCGGTCATCCGCTCGCAGTTCGGGCGTGGGGTCGACGAACTCTTCGCCTCCTTCGACGATGAACCCGTCGCCGCCGCGTCGATCGCGCAGGTGCATCGCGCCGTGCTCAGGGAGTCGTACCGCACCGTCCTGGGCGAGGACCTGCCCGCGGGCACGTCCCTTGCGGTGAAGGTCGTTCGTCCGGGTGTCGCGCGCGCGATAGAGGCGGATGTGGCGTTGGCCCGGCGTCTCCTGGGGAGGGTGCCCCGCATCGGCGTGCTCGGGAGGGTGGATCTCGAGGCGTTCCTCGGCGAATTCGAATCGAGTCTCGCCTCCGAGCTCGATCTGCGCAACGAGGCGGCGGTCGCGCAGCGGTTCGCATATGACCTGCGGGACGACCCGCTCGTGTTCGCGCCGCGCATCGTATGGCCGTTGTCCGGGCGTCGCGTGCTGACCATGGAGTTCGTCGAGGGATGGCGCCTCACCGAGCTCACCGACGCCGAGCGTCGGGGTGTGGACGCCAAGGCGCTTGCGATCCACGGCGCGGACGTGTTCATGAAGCAGGTGCTGGTGCTCGGGCGCTACCATGCCGACCTTCATCCTGCGAACCTCTTCGTGACCCCGGACTCGCGTATCTGCTATCTCGACTTCGGGATCGTGGGGCGGACGGAGCCGGCGCAACGCATAGCGATCGCACAGGTCCTGGCGGCCACGGTCTACGGAGACGCGGACCGGGCGGTGCGTTACTCGCGTGAGCTCGGGCTCGAGATCCCGCCTTCGCAGGAGGTTGCGGTGAGAGAGCGCGTGGCGGCGCTCATGGAGCGGACACTCAGGAGTCCCGGCCGCCGCGCGGACGTGCGGGGGTTCGCGATAGGGTTCCTCTCGATGCTCGCGGACTTCAGGATCCCGGTTCCCGTGGGCTACGGATTGCTCATCAAGGCGCTTGTGACCGTCGAGGGTGTGGCTCGCGCCATCTACCCCGACATCGACATCACGCAGACCGCTCGCCCCTTTGCTACGCGCCTCATCGCCCAGGAGATGCTCCGGCCGGCGCGGCTCTATGCCAGGGCCCCCGAGATGCTCCGGGCGGCAATGAGGGTGTTGTCGGAATAGTCGCCAGTGACGATGAGTGACGCGTGCGTCAGCGGTCGGGCGATGTCCCGCCCGCAGTTTCCGCAGACAAGAAGAGCGCCCCGGTAGGGCGCTCTTCGAAGTCGAGGACTGTTTGAGGACGGGGCATCGCCCGACCGCTGCCCGCTCACGCGTCGATGATCTTGAGCGCTTCTTCGCGATACGCGTCCATCACGTACGGGATACCGGAGACCTTCGCCGCCTCCTCGGTCAGCGACATGAGGTCATCGCGCCCGATGGTGTCGAGCCGCATGTTGCGCGTGCCGCTCATGAGCTGCTGCAGGCCGACCCTGATGCGGTCGGAGTAGGTATAGACGGCGATGGCCCCCAGAGGCATCGCGTCGACCTCGGATCCGTACTTCTCCTTGAGGGTCTCGTATGTGACGAAGATCTCCTCCTTGGTCGTCCCGAATTCGGCGACGGTCTTGGGCAGGTCGTTGGTCTTCATCCAGCGCTCGATGCTCCCGCCGACGAATCCGGGGATCATGAGCGCGCGACCCATGCAGACCGCCTTGGTGTGGGGGGCGCCCATCGCAAGGACCTTGAAGACGTGGTCCTCGCTTGAGAAGCCCCCTGCGATCGCGATGTCGGGGATGAAGGCGCCTTTGGCGCGCAGTCGGCCGACGAGTTCGTTGGTCATCGCCTGCAGGTAGAAGGTGGGGACGCCCCACTCCTCCATCATGCGCCACGGGCTCATGCCGGTGCCGCCGGGCGCACCATCGATGGTGAGCAGGTCGATCTTGGCGTTGCTGGCCCACTTGATCGCCATGGCAAGTTCACGCATCGGGTAGGCCCCGGTCTTGAGGGTCACGCGTTTGGCGCCGAGGTCACGCAGGCGCTGCACTTCGGCGTAGAAGCCCTCCTCGTCGATGAACCCGAGACGGCTGTGGCGCTCGAACTGCTTGATCGCCGTGTCGTGAAAGGCCGCCTGTATGGCGGGGTCACTCGGGTCGGGGGTCACGAGGTAGCCGCGGCGCTGCAACTCGAGGGCTCGGTCGAGCGAGTCGACCTTGATCTCACCGCCGATGCACTTCGCACCCTGGCCCCACTTGAGCTCCATCGTCTCGACACCGAGCTCCTGGATGCAGTACTCAGCCACGCCGAGTCGCGTGTCCTCGACGTTCATCTGTACGAGGATGTCGCCGTAGCCCTCCTCGCGGTACCGGCGGTAGGCCTCGACGCGTCGCTTCATGTCCGGCGCGTGCTTGACCTTGCCGTTGCTGTCGAGCTCGAGTGCGGGGTCGATACCGCACACGTTCTCGCCGCACACGATGGAGACGCCGGAGATCGCAGCGCCCATCGCGAAGCTGTCCCAGTGCTTACGGGCGATCTCGGTCGAACCGAGGGCGCCGGTGAAGATCGGCACGCGCATCTTGATCTTGTTGGTCACGCCGAACTCGGTCTCGGTCGAGACCATCGGGAACAGCGTGTTGTCCGGGGTCCCTTCGACCCCTTCGGGAAGGCCCTTGGCGCCGAGGGCATAGCCGGTGATGTTGAGGTGCGAGTAGTCGATCGGGTAGTCCTTGTCGCCACCTGCGGTCATCTCACCGAAGGGCCCCGGGTAGATCACCTCGCGGCCTCGGAAGGACGACTTGAACACCTCGCAGTTCCCCCGGCACGTGTCGAGGCATCGGGTGCACAGACCCGAGCACGGAACGACACTCTTTGATCGGTTCGAGGTCTGTGTTGCGTCGTTCCCGTTCGGCTGTTGCAGATTCATGGGTTCCTCCCTGCACCGTTGAACCATTTCGCTGTATGGTAGCCAGCATGTACGAAACGTAGTGGAAACATAGCGGAAAAACGAACGAAACAAAATGGAGGGGACGCGGAATGCCGAAACATCTGCGGGACGGTGCGGTCGCGGCCATCAAGGACCAGAACATAGAGTTCGTGCATCTGTGGTTCACGGATGTGCTCGGCTTCCTCAAGACCTTCGTCATCACGGCGGACGAGCTCGAGAACGCGATGCAGGAGGGGATGGGTTTCGACGGCAGTTCGATCGAGGGGTTCGCGCGCATCGAGGAATCGGACATGATCGCCCTGCCCGACCCGACGACCCTCAAGATCATGCCGTGGCGACAGGACGATCAGTTGGTCGCCACGATGTTCTGCGACATCGTCCGTCCCGACGGCACGCCTTTCGAGGGGGATCCGCGAAACGTGCTCAAGCGCACGCTTGCTCGTGCGGCAGAGATGGGCTTCACGTTCAACGTCGGCCCTGAGCTCGAGTACTACTATCTCAAGGACGACGTCAGCACCCAGGTCCTGGACCGGGCGTCTTACTTCGACATGACCACACGTGATGTCGCGGTCGATCTGCGCAAGAAGACCGTTCGCATGCTCAAGGAGTTCGGTATCACGGTCGAGTACAGCCATCACGAGGTCGGCCCGAGCCAGCATGAGATCGACCTGCGCTACGGCGAGGCGCTCGGGATGGCGGACGCGGTCATGACCTACCGGCTTGTGGTCAAGGAGGTCGCGCAGATGAACGGCGTCTACGCGACGTTCATGCCCAAGCCGATTTACGGTGAGGCCGGAAGCGGCATGCATGTCCACCAGTCGCTGTTCAGGGGCGACGCAAACGCGTTCTACGATTCCAGCGACGAGTTCCATCTCTCGGCCGTCGGCAAGAGCTACATCGCCGGGCTTCTGCACCACGCTCCGGCGTTCACGGCGATCACGAACCAGTGGGTCAACTCCTACAAGCGCCTGGTCTCGGGTTATGAAGCGCCCGTGCACGTCTGCTGGGCCCACAGGAACCGTTCCGCGCTCGTGCGCGTGCCGATGTACAAGCCGGGCAAGGAGAAGGCCACGCGTATCGAATTGCGCTCGCCCGACCCCGCGTGCAACCCGTACCTCGCGTTCGCCGTCATGCTGGCGGCCGGTCTGGACGGCATCGAGAAGGGGATGACGCTCCCCGACGATGTGGTCGAGGACGTATACGAGATGTCGGACGCGCGCCGCGGGGAGCTCGGCATCGGCCGGCTCCCGGGTGATCTCGACGAGGCCATCCGTGAGATGGAGAGCAGCGATCTGGTTCGCGAGACCCTTGGTGACAAGGTCTTCGAGTACTTCCTCAGAAACAAGAAGGCGGAGTGGCACGACTACCACACAAGGGTCACGCCGTACGAACTCGAGGAGTACCTGCCGCTTCTGTAGCGAGGAGCCGGGTCCGGCTCGCCTCAAGGGGATGCGCCGCTACGCCATGTCCTCGGCGGACAGGGCCTCGTTGAGGGCGCCGGTGCGATAGCCGTCGAGGTCTTGCGCGACGAACGTGAATCCTGCGGTCTTCATGGCCACGGCGACCACCTCGCGCATCTCCCACGCGCGGTCCATCTCCTCGGGCTCCACCTCGATGCGGGCCACGTCCCCGTGGGCGCGCACCCTGAACTGACGCAGGCCCATGGCACGCAGCGCGTTCTCGGCGCGAGCCACGCGATGCAGGCGGTCCTCGGTGATCTGTTCGCCGTAGGGGAACCGTGAAGCGAGACACGCCATGGAAGGCTTGTCCCAGTTCGGCAGGCCGAGGAGAGCGGCGACCTCGCGGATCTCGGCCTTGGTGAACCCGAGCTCCGCGAGCGGACTGCGTATGCCGATCTCGATGCCGGCGCGCGATCCGGGGCGGAAGTCCGTCGCGTCATCGGAGTTGCTGCCATCCAGGACGTGGGCGAGCCCCCTGCTGTCGGCCACCGTCCTGAGCAGGCCGAACAGTTCGAGTTTGCAGTGGTAGCAGCGCTCCGGCGTGTTCGCGCGGAACTGCGGGTCGATCAGTTCGTAGGTCTCGACCTCGTGTAGCCGCAGTCCGAGTTCGCGCGCGACCTTGCGGGCGTACTCGACCTCGCTCTCGGGGTAGGTGTCGCTCGTGGCGAGCACCGCAAGGCACCTGTCGCCGAGGACCACATGCGCCGCGAACGCCAGAAGCGTCGAGTCTACGCCGCCGCTGTAGGCGACGAGCGCGCTATCGAGATCCGAGAGGTGTTCGAGCAGCCGCTCGTACTTGCTCACTTCTGCCACGCGCCGACGTCCTCCTCATCCGGGCGAGCGTTCAGTATAGTTCGTCCGCACACGCCATGAGCCCGCCGTTCGTCCTTTTCCGAACAGCGGTCGTTCGTTCCCGAAGAGCGGTCGGCGCCGAGTCCCCGGCGGTGTTGGGGAAGTATCGAATTGGAGTGTGTGTCGATGCGCGGGGGTGTCCATGGCTACGGAGCGGACCGATCGGGGATTCGAGCATCTGGGCAGTGAGGAGCGCGTCGTTGCTCCGCCGGCCGATCTCGCGGCGGAGGCGATCATCTCGTCCATGAAGCAGTACGAGGAGGGCTACGCGCGATCTGTGGCGGATCCCGATGAATACTGGGCCGAGCAGGCGCGCGAGAACCTCGTGTGGATGGAGCCTTTCACCAAGGTACGTTCGGGAGGGTTTCAGGAACTCGACTACACATGGTTCGAGGACGGGACGCTCAATGTGAGCGCGAACTGCCTCGATCGCCATCTGGACACCTGGAGGCGCAACAAGGCCGCACTCATCTGGGAGGGCGACGACGGCTCGAGCCGCACCTACACCTACCAGCAGCTCCACTACGAGGTCTCGCGTTTTGCCAACGTGTTGCGCAAGAAGGGCGTCGAGAAGGGCGACCGCGTCGCGGTGTACCTGCCGATGATCCCGGAACTCCCCATCACGATGCTCGCGTGCGCACGTATCGGCGCCATACACTCCGTCGTGTTCGGCGGGTTCTCAGCCAGTGCGCTCAAGGGGCGGATCCAGGACTGCGGCGCCAAGCTGCTCATCACCGCCGACGAGGGCATACGCGGGGGCCGCAAGGTGCCGCTCAAGGCGGCCGCTGATGAGGCGATGTTCGAGTGCCCGAGCATCGAGGCCTGCGTCGTTGTCAGGCGCGGCGCAGGCGACGTCGATATGGAGCCGGGTCGCGACACCTGGTGGCACCAGGAGGTCACGGCTCCCGAGGTCCGCAGGCCCAACGTACCGGTTCCTATGAACGCCGAGGACCCGCTCTTCATCCTGTATACGAGCGGATCGACAGGCAAGCCCAAAGGCGTGCTGCACACGACCGCCGGATATCTCCTGTACTCGACAGTCACATTCAAGCAGGTCTTCGATTACCGGGATCAGGACGTGTTCTGGTGCACCGCCGATATCGGATGGGTCACCGGTCACAGCTACATCGTCTACGGCCCACTCTCGGCCGGAGCGACCACGCTGATGTTCGAAGGGGTCCCCACCTATCCCGATCCCGGTAGGTTCTGGGCAGTGGTCGAGAAGTACCGCGTGAACACCTTCTACACCGCACCGACGGCGATCCGGGCCCTCATGCGCCACGGCGAGGGTTGGCCCGCGCGTTATGACCTGTCGAGCCTGCGCCTCCTCGGCACGGTGGGTGAGCCGATCAACCCCGAGGTCTGGATGTGGTATCGGGACACCATCGGGCGCAGCGAGCTCCCCATCATCGACACCTACTGGCAGACGGAGACGGGCGGCTTCCTCATCACACCCTTCCCGGGCGCAACGCCTCTCAAGCCGGGTTCGGCGACGGTGCCGTTCTTTGGCATCGAACCGAAGGTCCTGCGTGAGGACGGGAGCGAGGCCGACCCCGACGAAGGTGGCTACCTGGTCGTGGAGCGGCCATGGCCGGGCATCCTGCGCGGGACGTGGGGCGACCCGGAGCACGCTCGGATGCGGGAGGTCTACTTCGACCGCTTCCCCGGCCGGTACTTCACCGGCGACGGCGCGCGCAAGGACTCAGACGGCTACTTCTGGCTGCTCGGTCGAGTGGACGATGTCATCAATGTCTCCGGGCACCGGCTCGGCACCGCCGAGATCGAGAGCGCGCTCGTCTCCCACGAAGCCGTGAGCGAGGCGGCCGTCGTGGGGTTCCCGCATCCGGTCAAGGGCGAGGGTGTGTTCGCGTATGTGACGTTGCGTGAGGGCGAGTATCCCAGTGCGGATCTCGCGAAGATCCTCTCGGGGCACGTGCGCAAGATCATCGGGCCGATAGCGACCCCGGACCATATCCAGTTCGCGCGCGACCTGCCCAAGACGCGCAGCGGCAAGATCATGCGGCGCATCCTGCGCAAGATGGCCGCCGGCGAGAAGGACATGGAGGCTTTCGGGGACATCTCGACGCTGGCCGATCCGAAGGTCGTCAAGGAGCTTCTCGGAGGCGGGGACCTGTTCTGACCCGTACCCCGGATCCGTGGGGGCCCTGCGCGCGCCGGTATGCCGTTCGTCGCTCGGGCCTCATGGAGCGGGGTGCACGAGTCCGACGAACGTATCAGTGTCGGGGTAGGACTCAGGGGGGATGTTCCATGCACGCTCACAGGGCTGTTTCGCGCACGCTCTCATCGCTGCTCATTCTCGTCATGCTCGTGGCGATGCAGCCGCTCACTGCGAGCGCGGCGGTGAGCACCCTCGCGCAGCAGGTGCAGGCCACCATGATCCCGGCGACCATGGCGCCGCAGTCGACACGGACGGCGGGCTCCGACCGGTTCGGAACCAACGTCGAACTCTCGCAACAGGGCTGGCTCACCTCGGAGCATGTGGTCATCGCGAGCGGCCGCGACTGGCCGGACGCGATGGTGGGCGGAAGTCTCGCATCGGCGCTCGACGCTCCCGTCTGCTTGCCGAGCCGGACGGGCTGCCCGAGATGGTGGCCGAGGAGATCACGCGCCTAGGCGCCACGCATGCGGTGGTCCTCGGCGGGGAGAAGGCGCTCTCGCCCGCTGTGATCGCGGACCTTGTGGCCGCAGGGATCGACTCCTCGGCGATCGAACGGATAGGCGGTGCGGACCGCTATGAGACCTCCGCCCTCGTCGCGCACGAGGTCGAGGACCTGAGCGGCGAGATCGACTGGCTCGCGATGAGCACAGGCGAGAACTTCCCGGACGCGCTCGCGCTCGCGCCCTGGGCGGGCCACGTCGGGGCGCCTGTGCTGCTCACGCGCAAGAGCGCGCTTCCGGCCGTGACCGCGCAGGCGCTGGCGGACATCGATCCGACGGCGGTGTTGCTGGTCGGCGGCGAGAGCGCCGTCGCGCCCGCGGTGGCCGAAGCGATCGGCCCGTACTACCGGATCAGCGGCGCGGACAGGTATGCGACCGCGCTCGCCATGGCCGAGTTCGCCTCGGACCATGGCCTGTTCTTCGACAACATCTATGTCGCACGCGGCACGGACTGGCCGGACGCCCTGTCCGCTGGCGCGCTGGCGGCGCACCTGCACGGCCTGATCATGCTCACTCCCGAGCGCGAGCTCGACAACGACACACTCATGTTCTTCCAGGCACATTGTTCCGGCATCCAGCAGATGCATTTCGTGGGCGGCATCGAGGCGGTGAGTGTGCCGGTGGTCGAGGAGATCCTCGAAGCCGCGGAGACGCACATGGCGGCCGACTCGGTGGTCCTGATCGCGGGGACCCTGCTCGATGAGATGACGGAGATCACGACCGATACGGTCACGTTCAACGACAGCGCCATCGTCCGGGAGCGGATCACGCAGGACATGTTCCTCGTGATGAACCGCATGCCGTGGCTCGATCCCGCGGAGCCGTACGCGCAGGGCTTCATCCGCAGGATAACGGGCGTGGAGAGCGCAGGCGGAGTCGTGACTGCGCGGACCGAGGACGCCGCGATCACCGACTTCGTGAAGAAGGGCTCGATCGACATCAACGTCACTCCGGTCTCGGCTGCTGACATCGCGCACCAGTTCGAGCTGATCGACCAGGTCGAGGCCGCAGAGGCGGCCGGCCGGCCGGTGGAGGTGCGGGGCAGCATCACCCCGCAGGGCAGTTTTGACTACCACTTCGAGGATGTCCGGAACCTGTGGCACAACGATGCGGAGACGGCGTCGCTCGACTCGACGCTGACCGTCGACGTGAACGTCGTGGCTGACATGGGGATAGCCATCGACTGGTGGACCGTCAAGGCGATGGCGGTCCAGCTGAGCGTGACCGAGGAACTCGAGTTCGATCTCGGCTTCAAGTGGGAGGACGAACTCACTCCCAAGGAGTTCGCGCTCGCGGAACTGCCGATAGCCTACTGGGGGTTCGCGCTCGGACCCATAGACCTCGGGGTGGGGATACAGCTCAAGCCCGTGGTCGGATGGGAGAACGTGACCGGTGAGTTCGACGCCCAGTTCAAGCTGACGCAGAGGTTCTGCGGCAGACTCAGGATGCTCTACATCGACGGCGTCGGCACGCAGGTGGTCCGCGATACCAAGACGGCGTTCGACACGACGCTCGATGCGCACGGGAAGGCCACGGCGCGGCCGTATGTGGGGGTGAAGGTCGAGGTGGTGATCTGCGGCAGCGACGCCAACACGGTCTACCTCATGCCGGACGCGTATCTGTGGGCGCAGGCCGAGGGCGAGTTCCATGCGTGGGACAACTTCGAGCACACCTCGGGGCAGTTCGACGCCTCGCTCGAGTTCGGCGTGGAGTGGCGGGTCGGCTACACCTTCGACCTGTTCGGACTGTGGTCCGGCGCCGACTACTACGCGGGCAACATCTACAACAAGACCTGGACGTTCGGGGCCGGGTACGTGCAATGACGCCCCGAGTCGCTCAGAGCTCCGGGTCCCAGTACACGTCGCCGCCCTGGTGCCGGCGGTTCATGTAGCGGGCGCACGCGAACAGCAGGTCGGAGCATCTGTTCACGAAGGCGAGCACCTGCGCGTCGACCTGCTCACAGGCGTCGAGGTCCAGGATGCGACGTTCTGCGCGCCGGATGACGGTGCGCGCGACATGCAGGCGCGACGACGCCTCACAGCCTCCGGGCAACACGAAGTGCGTGAGTTCGCCCGTGATCGAGGTGAGGTGGTCGATCTCGGCCTCGAGCGCCGCGACGTCGGTCGGCAGCACCGCCGGCGTGTGCTCCGACTCGGCTCCCGGAGGCGTCGCGAGGCGGCTCGAGCAGTTGAAGAGCCGGTGCTGCACGAGGTCGAGGACGCGGTCGATGCGCGCCTCCTCGTCCACGGCGACCTCGAGCGCGGCGCGCGCGTGGCCCACCGCGGCGTTGGCTTCGTCGATGCTCCCGTACGCCTCGACGCGCACGTCGTTCTTGCGTACGCGCGACCCGCCCACCAGCGATGTCTCGCCATGGTCACCGCCGCGCGTGTAGATGCTGCCGCTCATGTGGCCCTCCCGGTTCTCGACGTGGTCACTATATCCCACCACCGTGCCGAGGAATCGCGCGCCTCCTCGGCGATCGGCGGGTCCGCCTGTCAGACGCGCGGGGTACACTGTGAGAAGAACGCATCATCCGACCGATGGGACACTCCATGGGACTCGGCCTTTTCGAGATCGTGATCATCCTCGGGATCATCGCGCTGTTGTTCGGCCCCGGCGCCGTGATCGTGTGGTGGCTTGTGACGCAGGCCAAGGTGGCCGAAGGCGGCGCCCCCGGCGAGCCGCATTCTGCCGCGCCCGCGGCCGACCCGGCGCTGGAGCTTGCGCGCGAACGCTACGCGGCCGGCGAGATCGATCGCGAGGAGTTCGAGGAGATCAAGTCGACGCTGGGCATGTAGCCTGACGTCAGCCCAGTTCCCGCAGGCGCATCCTCAGCATGCCGAGGAGCCCTTCTTCGGGCACCCCGCCCATCGCGTCCGTCACGCGGAACACATCGTCGACCGAATCATGCCGCGTGGTGGCGGTCACCGAGCGTATCTCGAGCCCGCTGTCGGCCATCGCACGAGCGATGTCGTAGAGCAGGCCCACCCGGTCGGCCGCACGGACTCTGACCGTCGCCGCGTACGCGTCGCCGGGGAGCACGTCCATCTTGCCGATGCCGGCATGTGCCATGCGATAGTGGCGCCGCCGCTCTGCGAGCCTCACGCCGATCGAGAGCCGGTCGCGCAGCGCCGCGTCCAGAAGGCGGTCGAAGCGCGTCCAGGTCTCGGCCGCGAGCGGCGCGAGCGTGGCGGAGCGCACGGTGAAGGTGTCGAGCACGACGTCGGAGCCGGTCGCCGTGGCTTCGACCGACAGGATGTCGAGGCCGGCGAGCGCGAGCACGCCCGAGAGTGTCGCGAGCAGGCCATGGCGGTCGCGGACCGCGATCGTCACGTCGAAACTGCCTTCGACGGGACCGCTGTCGATGCGCACTGCGTGCGCGCCGGGAACACGCTCCTCGGCGAGCGCCATGACGAGATCGGCGTGCGTGAGCACCTGCGACGCGTCCCGGCCCGCCAGGTAGCGCACCGGAGCGCCCAGGATGAACTCGCGGCGGGGGTCGTCAGCCGGCAGGTCGCGAAGCACCGCGTTGCGCACGGCGTTGGCCGAGGAGGCGAGCCCGGCCCCGTCGACGTCGGGTGAGAGCGCGGCGTCGAGCCGGGTCACGAGTTTGCCTACGAGCGCCGCGGTCCATTCGTTCCAGGTCGCGGGCCCCGTTGCCAGGCTGTCTGCCACCGTGAGCAGATGCAGCGGCGCGAGCAGTCCACGGTCGCCGAGGAGCGCAGCCGCACGCAGGACCGCGTCCTCGTCGTCGATGTCCGCGCGCGTGGCCGTCTCGATGAGGAGCAGATGGTGGCGGACGAGCGCCGCGATGCGGTCGGCGTGGTCCGGCAGGCCGAACCTGCCGGCGATCTCGCGGGCCGGCCGCTCACCGCGGAGCGCGTGGTCGGGCCCCGGCTGCGCCTTGCCCACATCGTGCGCCATGGCCGCCACGACGAGCGGTCGCGCGTCGTCGATCAGGGCGGCCGACTCGGATGCGACCGTGCCCGCCTCGGTGTGCCCGGCGATCGTGCCCACGAGCGTGGCGGTTCTCAGGCAGTGAGCGCCGACCGTGAGCGTATGCCCGATGCCCGGTCGCCGCAGGGTCATCAGTTCGCGCATCCCTGGCACAAGTGCCTCGAGATCGCCGCTCCACGCCCGCTCCTCGAGCTCCGCCAGGGACGTCTCGCCGCGCAGCGCGAGTTCGAGCACTCGGCTTGCATCGGCGGGCGCCTGTTTGGCGGGGCGCGCGCCGCCGGTGGCTCGACGCGCACGGACGAGCAGATGTGCGGTGTCGGCCAGAGCCCGCTGGACCGCGGCCGGGTCGAGGCCCGACTCCTCGGCGGATTCCACGGTCATGAGGTTGCCCGCGCCGTCGCGCTGAAGTGCCCAGCGCATCGCGGCCGTCGTCTCGGCGGCGGTCTCCAGCAGTGCGAGTTCCTCGGCGCTCAGGAGGTCCAGTCCGACGAGCGCGGCGGGGGTCGTCTGGGGCATGCCGGTCAGCGTCGCTGCGGTCCAGACCAGTTCGTCGTAGTCCCTGCGCCCGCCCGCCCCCTCTTTGAGGTCAGGCTCCAGGAGATAGGGCGAGCCCGGCCGTTCCCGCTCGGAGATGGCCCTGAGGACATCGCGGGACCGTTTGCGTGCGTCTCTCGCGCACGAGGCGAGGACCGAGGACGCCAACTCCCGGTCGCCGACTATCAGCCTGCCGGTGAGGCTCGCCGCAAGGATCGAGATGTCCTCGCGCAAGGCCCGGATATGGTCGCGCTTGTCGCGCACCTGGTGACCCACAGTCAGGCCCGCGTCCCAGAGCGGGTAGAGCACCGCCTCCGTGAAGGGCTTGAGCGCGGACGCACCCGCGTCACTCAAGACCAGCAGGTCGATGTCCGAGGAGGGCAGCAGCGCCCCGGAGCCATAGCCGCCCAGTGCGATGAGCGCCCAGCGGGTCCGCACCGGGACGAGATGCTCGGCGGCCCGCGCGAGTCCCTCGAGTGCTTCGTCGGTCATGAGCGCGAGACGCCGCGCCGAGTCGATACCCGGCGCGGCGCTCGCTATGAACGCCTCTCGTTGTGAGAGGTACGATCGCATATGGTCAGAGCGCCTCGGGTCCGCGCTCGCCCGTGCGGATCCTCACCGCGGCTTCGCAGTCGTAGGTGAATATCTTGCCGTCGCCGATCTTGCCGGTGCGGGCCGCTTCGATGAGGGCCTCCTCGACGCGCGGCGCAAGCTCGTCGTCGACCACCACTTCGACCTTGACCTTGGGGCGGAAGTCCACGGTGTACTCCGCACCGCGATAGACTTCCGTGTGGCCCTTCTGGCGGCCATACCCTTTGACCTCGTATGCGGTCAGCCCCGTGACGCCGAGTGCGTTGAGCGCCTCTTTCACGTCTTCGAGCTTGTGCGGCTTGACGATGGCCTCGATCTTCTTCATGAGCTGTCTCCTTCTCGAAAGAGGACAGGTGCGTCCTCGACGATGCTCTTTGGCGGACGCCGTGTCTACGCGGTGGTCTCGGTCATCACGAAGTCAGGATACGCCCGGTTGCCGTGCTCGCCGATATCCAGGCCTTCCATCTCCTCTTCCTCGCTGACGCGCACGCCCATGATGGCCTTGATCGCAAGCCAGGCGCCGAGTGAGACGACGAACACGGCGGCGCCGACCGCGGCAATGCCGGTGAGCTGGTGGAGCAGGAGCGTCGCCCCACCGCCGAAGAACAGGCCGTCACCCGTGGTCCCGGGCATGAACTTGTCCTGTGCGAACAGGCCGACCGCGATGGTGCCGAAGATGCCGCCCATACCGTGAACGGCGAGTGCGCCGACCGGGTCGTCGACGTGGATCTTGTCAAAGAACAGGACGCCGTAGACGACCATGGCACCTGCGATGGCGCCGATCACGAGCGAGCTGCCGACGCTCACGAACGCGCACGCCGCCGTGATGCCGACGAGGCCCGCGAGAGCGCCGTTGATGGTCATGCCCACGTCAGGCTTGCCGAGCTGCCACCACGCGACCGCGGTGGCGGCGAGGGCGCCGGCCGCGGCGGCGACCGTCGTGGTGACGATGATGCGGGAGATCGCCTCGGGATCTGCGGCCATGGTGCTGCCCGGGTTGAACCCGAACCAGCCGAACCACAGGATGAGACAACCGGTCATGGCCGAGGTCATGTTGTGGCCGGGTATGGCACGCACACTGCCGTCCTTGGCGTACTTGCCGATGCGGGGCCCCAGGACGAGAACACCTGCGAGCGCGGCCCATGCCCCCACGGAGTGGACCACCGTCGAGCCGGCGAAGTCCCAAAAGCCGAGCTGCGCCAACCAGCCGCCGCCCCAGATCCAGTGGCCGACGATCGGGTAGATGAATGCCACGAGGATGAATGAGAAGACGATGAACGACACGTACTTGATCCGCTCGGCGACCGCGCCGGAGACGATCGTGGCGGCCGTTCCGGCGAACACGAGCTGGAAGAAGAACTTCGCGAGAAGCGGCACGCCGGTCCAGCTGAGCGCCGAGTAGACGCCTGAGTAGGCGTCACCGGTGGCGGGGCTGTTGTCGGCGCCTCCGATGAAGAACAGGCCCTTGAGCCCCATGAAGCCGTTGCCGTCTCCGTACATCAGGCCCCAGCCTATGAACAGGAACGCCAGGGTGGCGACGGCGAACACGACGAAGTTCTTGGAGATGATGTTCACGGTGTTCTTCGCGCGGGCGAAGCCCGATTCAACGAGGGCGAAGCCCAGGTTCATGAAGAACACGAGCATGGCTGCCACGAGCACCCACACGGTGTCCAATGCGACTTTCAGATCCACGTTTCCTCCTCGGTCGATTCCCGGTCTTTCGGGCCGTGCCCGCGTCGATGCGGGGTCGGGCCGGTTCGGCGTCAGCTGTACGCCTGGCTATGAGATTCGATGAGGAATGTTTCGTGTCGATTGCGTCCTCGTGAACACTTCGGGTGGCGTGTGTTCCGGTGGGTGCTGTGCTTTGGTCGCAACACCTGCGACATGCGGCAGCGGAAGGTCCGCAACCGCCGATACGGCACGGAGAGGGGCCCGCGAGATCCACTCTCGCGGGCCCCCTTGGTGAGCCTACAGGGCCTCAGGTCCGCGTTCGCCGGTGCGGATGCGGACCGCCGCTTCACAGTCGTAGGTGAATATCTTGCCGTCGCCGATCTTGCCGGTCCTGGCTGCTTCGAGGATCGCCGACTCGACCGCCGATGCGGCGTCGTCGTCGACGATGATCTCGATCTTGACCTTGGGGCGGAAGTCCACCGTGTACTCCGCGCCGCGGTAGATCTCGGTGTGGCCCTTCTGCCGGCCATAGCCTTTGACCTCGTAGGCCGTCAGCCCTGCGACACCGATGGCATTGAGCGCTTCCTTGACGTCCTCGAGCTTGTGCGGCTTGACGATCGCCTCGATCTTCTTCATTTCCGGTCTCCCTCCTCGGGCATGCGCCCTTCAGCGTCCTCAGACTAGAGCACGTAGCCGGTCTCGGCGTGTTCGGCCTGGTCAAGCCCGATGTCCTCGTTCTCCTCGGTCGGACGCAGACCGATGGTCATGTCGATGACCTTGAACAGTATGTAGCTGACGGTGAAGGAGAACGCTATGGTCGCCACTACGCCGATGAGCTGCTCGAGCATGAGTCCGGCGTTCCCGTACAGCAGGCCATCCGCGCCCGCGCTGTTGATCGCGGTCGTGGCGAACACGCCTGTCAGCAGCGCTCCGGTCGTGCCGCCGATGCCGTGGATACCGACCACATCGAGCGCATCGTCGAAGCCGAACCGGTTCTTGAGCAGGATGCCGTAGTAGCACACGATACCCGCCACCGCTCCGATTGCGAGCGCGGCCAGCGGACCCACGTAGCCGGCAGCGGGTGTGATGCCCACGAGGCCGGCTACGGCCCCGGAAGCTGCGCCGAGGGTCGTCGCCTTGCGGTGCTGGAGCGCTTCGAAGGCAAGCCACGAGAGCATGCCTGCGGCCGCTGCGAGATGGGTCGCCATGAAGGCTGTGCCTGCGAGCTCATTGGCCGCGAGCGCGGACCCGGCGTTGAATCCGAACCACCCGAACCACAGGATGCCGGCGCCGAGCACCGTCATCGGCAGGTTGTGGGGCTGAAGGACCGACTTGCCGAAGTCGCGCCGTCTGCCCACGACGATGGCGCCGGCGAGCGCGGCAGACGCCGAGGCGATGTGGACCACCGTCCCGCCAGCGAAGTCGAGGGCGCCTCGCTGCATGAGCCAGCCGCCGCCCCAGACCCAGTGGGCGAGGGGAGAGTAGACGATGATGCTCCACAGGGCGATGAATATCGCGTATGCGGAGAACTTGATGCGCTCCGCGAACGCGCCGGTGATGAGCGCCGCGGTGATAATCGCGAACATCCCCTGGAACATCGCGAACACGGGGGTGGGGATCGTGCCGCTGACCTGCCCTATCGTGCCCGCGAGTCCGATGTGGTCGAGGCTCCCGATCAGGCCGCCGAGCGGTCCGTCCGATGAGCCGAAGGCGATCGTGTAGCCGATGACCGCCCAGATCACGGAGATGAGCCCCATCGCAAAGAACGAGTGCATCGTGGTCGAGAGCACGTTCTTGGATCGGACGAGTCCACCGTAGAACAGCGCCAACCCGGGGGTCATGAACAGAACGAGTGCCGAGCACACCAGGATGAACGAGGTGTCCCCGAAGTCTATCGCCGGCATATCTGACCGCCTCTCACGAACCACGCGCACGCGCGTGACGACCACATCATTGGTGTGAGAGTACGAAGCAGTTGTTTCGAGTCTGTTTCAGGATGGTTTCACCGCGCGGATTCGCGGGGTGCGGGCGAGATCGCCGTGCGTGAACGCGCAGGTGAGGGCGGGTCGGGCTGCGCACGATCCTCGCTCGCCCCCGGTGTTTCCGTTTGGTTTCCCGCACGGGGGAACGCGCACGCGGATCCCTCAGAAGGGCTCAGTCCTTTGTCCGGCTGCGTTCGAACCTGCCGAGGAGCACGCGCCGGTACAGACGCGGGCTCACGGTCACGAGAGCGCCCCCGACGGGTATCTTGCGCCAGTCCGGCAGGTACCGCGCGTTGGCCCAGAACGTGCGGCGTGCGTGCCGGTACTCGCCGTCCATCATGCGGTGCTGCAGTTCGGCCACGGCGAGGCGGCTCCTCCAGCGCGGCAGGGAATCCTCGAAGAGTGGACGAAGGTGTTCGGGGACGGTCTCACTCATGCGCTCAAGGAACTGGGTGACCGATCCGACCACGATCCTCTGGTCGGTGGACAGCGAGCCGTCGACCGCGTGGTACAGGACCAGTTCCTCCGGGTTCATGATGTGCGTGAAACCCGCGACCATCGCGCGCAACCAGTATTCGTAGTCCTGCGCGCGCAGGCCGGGTGTGAACCCGCCGATGGTCCTGTAGACCTCCCGGGGGAAGGCGCTGTGCACGTTGATGCGGTTGCGCTTCAGCTCCTCGGCAAGGGTGATCGAATAGATGCGCGCGTTGCGGCCTGTCCAGAAGGGATGGCGTACGCCGTTGGGGTGGACGACGGTGGCGTTGGTCGCGTAGATGCCGTGGCCGGGGTGCCGGGCGATGAACCGGCGCTGCGATTCCAGATACGTGGGCAGGAGTTCGTCGTCGGCGTCCAGCAGGACGAACCAGCGTCCCCGGGCCGCCGCCATGGCAGTGTTGCGCGCCACGGACGGGCCGCCGTTGGGCTGGGTCATCACGCGGATGCGGTCGTCGCGCTGCGCCTCGGCACGCGCGACAGCGAGGGTGTCGTCGTCCGAGCCGTCGTCGACCACGAGCATCTCCCAGTCGGGATCTGTCTGCGCCCGGACGGAGGCGATCGCCGCCGGGAGTGTGGCGGCCGAACGGTATGCGGGCGTGATGATCGAGAAATGCGGCGCGAGGGATTCCATGCGCCGAGGATATCATTCCTATCACGCACGTCCGCGCCGCCGTTTGCCGAGTCCCTCTTGCGTGCACAGTGCGTGCAACCGCTACACTGCAGCCAGGGGAGCCGAGAGGGCTCAGGGAGTGCGTATTCAGGAGGAGAGATGCTCAAGAAGATCAGCCCCGTCGTTCTCGTGATGCTCGCGTTCGCGACTCTGGCGCTTGTCGGATGCCAGTCCATCGGGGACAAGGTCGCCGAGAAGGCCGTAGAGAGCGCCACCGGGCTCAAGGTGGACCAGGAAGGCGACAGCGTCACGATCACCGGCGAGGACGGCTCGCAGCTCACCGCTGGCGGAAGCGAGCTTCCCGACGGTTTCCCTGATGACGTCGCGATCTACGGCGATTCGCCGCTCGCCTCGAGCCTCAAGTCCGAGGAGTCCTACACCGTCAGCTTCGAGACGGCCGATGAGTGGACCGAGGTCTGGCAGTGGTACCTCGATGATGCGAAGGCCCAGGGCTGGGAGATCAAGAACGAGCTCAAGATGGAGGACGGCGGCATGATCACCGGCCTCAAGGACACCCGTCAGCTCCAGGTCTCGATCGGCGCCTCGAGCACCGAGGGCATGAAGACCTTCGTCACCTTGTTCGTGGGACCGCAGTAGGCGGGACCCGCGGCTCAGCAGGCTCAGACCACCGTTCGGGGTCGCGTCTTCGCAGACGTCGGCCCCGAACGTGCGTTCGGTGGCGTTCGGGGGTAGAATGTACTCTTGCTCCGATCCGTCGCGAACGCAGATAGGCAGGTCCGCTCCGTGTCCTTGGAATACATCAGCATCCGCGGGGCCCGCGAACACAACCTCAAGGGCTTCGACCTCGACATCCCCCGTGACGAACTGGTGGTCATCACCGGTCTCTCCGGTTCCGGCAAGTCATCGCTCGCGTTCGACACCATCTACGCCGAGGGCCAGCGACGGTACGTGGAGTCACTCTCGGCCTACGCGCGTCAGTTCCTCGGCCAGATGGACAAGCCGGACGTCGACCATATAGAGGGCCTCTCGCCGGCGGTCTCCATCGACCAGAAGACCACGAGCCGCAACCCGCGCTCCACGGTCGGGACGGTCACCGAGATCTACGACTACCTGCGGCTTCTCTACGCGCGCGTGGGTATTCCGCATTGCCCGATCTGCGGCCGGGCCATCGAGCGCCAGACGAGCGACCAGATCGTCGACCGCATCATGGAGATGCCTGAGGGCACCAAGTTCCAGGTGCTCGCGCCGGTCGTTCGCGGCCGCAAGGGCGAGTACGGCAAGCTCTTCGAGGACCTCAAGCGGGAGGGGTTCGCGCGGGTGCGCGTGGACAAGGAGATGCGCACGCTCGACGAGGACATCGTGCTGGACAAGAAGTACAAGCACGACATCGATGTCGTCGTGGACCGTCTGGTCATGAAGGACTCGATCCGCTCCCGCCTCGCCGACAGCGTCGAGACGGGCCTGAGGCTCGCCGGGGGCACCGTGGTCGCGGCGGTGGTCGACGGCGAGGAGACCGCGTTCTCCCAGGCGCTCGCGTGTCCCGTGCATGGCGTCTCGATGGACGAGCTGGCTCCTCGCGACTTCTCCTTCAACAGTCCGTACGGTGCGTGTCCGGACTGCGCCGGTCTCGGGTCGAGGCTCGAGGCGGACCCGGACCTCGTGGTCCCGGACGGCTCTCTCTCGCTCGACCAGGGTGCGATCAAGCCTTTCTCGGGAGGCATGAACTACTATCCGCAGCTCGTGGCGGCAGCCGCGAAGCACCTGGGCGTCGGCACCGATGTCCCGTGGGACGAGCTTCCCGCCAAGGTGCGCAAGGGACTGCTGGAGGGGCTCGGTGACCAGCGCATCAAGGTCGAGTACCTCACCCGCGACGGGCGTGAGACGCACTGGTACTCCCGCTACGAGGGTGCTCTCGGAAGCGTCATGCGCCGTCATGAGGAGACCGAGTCCGACGCGAGCCGCGAGAAGCTCGAGGAGTTCATGGCCGTCATCCCGTGCAAGAGCTGCGGCGGAGCGCGCCTGAAACCCGAGATACTTGCCGTTACCTTCGGGGGCAAGAACATCCACGAGGTGACCACGCTGTCCGCACGCCGCTCGCTCGAGTTCTTCGAAGGTGTCGAGTTGACCGAGCGTGAGGAGACGATCGCCCGGCGCGTGATCAAGGAGATTCTCGAGCGCCTGCGGTTCCTCGTGGACGTCGGCCTGGACTACCTGACGCTCGAGCGCGGGACCGCGACGCTGTCCGGGGGAGAGGCGCAGCGCATCCGCCTCGCCACCCAGATCGGCTCGGGCCTGATGGGGGTCCTCTACATCCTCGATGAGCCGTCGATCGGGCTGCATCAGCGCGATAACGCACGCCTCATCGCCACGATGGAGCGCCTGCGCGACCTCGGCAACACCGTCATCGTCGTCGAGCACGACGAGGAGACGATCCGGGCGGCCGATTTCGTGGTCGACATGGGACCGGGGGCCGGCGAGCACGGCGGCGAGATCGTGTGCATCGGTCCCCCCGAGGCGATGATGTCGTGCGAGGACTCGCTCACCGGTGCGTACCTCACGGGCCGCCGCGCGATCCCGACGCCGACCGAGCGCCGCGATCCGCAGCGGGGCGCCGTGCGGCTCCTCGGCGTCTCAGAACACAACCTCAAGGATGTCGACGTGGAGATCCCGCTGGGCACCCTCACGCTCGTGACGGGCGTGTCGGGCAGCGGCAAGAGTTCACTCGTGGCCGACACTCTTGCACCGGTGCTTTCCAACAAGCTGCATCGGGCGCGCAAGCGCACCGGGAAGTACCGCAAGATCGATGGGCTCGGCGCGATCGACAAGGTGATCGACATCGACCAGTCGCCCATCGGGCGGACGCCGCGCTCCAACCCGGCCACCTACACGGGGCTTTGGGACGACGTGCGTTCGCTGTTCTCGAGCACGCCGGAGGCCAAGGCCCGCGGTTACGCGCCCGGGCGGTTCTCGTTCAACGTCGCGGGCGGCCGCTGCGAGGCATGCAAGGGCGACGGCCAGATCAAGATCGAGATGCACTTCCTACCCGACGTCTACGTGCCCTGCGAGGTCTGCGGCGGGGCGCGCTACAACCGCGAGACGCTCCAGGTGACCTATCGGGGCAAGACGGTCTCCGACATCCTCGACATGAGCGTCGAGGAGGCGCTGCACTTCTTCGAGAACATCCCGCCGATCAAGCGCAAGCTGCAGACGCTCTACGACGTGGGACTCGGCTACATCCGTCTGGGGCAGCCGGCCACCACGCTCTCGGGTGGCGAGGCGCAGCGCGTCAAACTCGCGAGCGAGTTGCAGCGCCGCAGCACGGGGCGCACGTTCTACATCCTCGACGAGCCGACCACGGGCCTGCACTTCGACGACGTGCGCCAGCTGCTCATCGTGCTGCAACGCCTCGTGGACGCCGGCAACACCGTGCTCGTCATCGAGCACAACCTCGACGTGATCAAGAGCGCGGACCACATCATCGACCTCGGTCCCGAAGGCGGCGAGGCGGGAGGCCGGATCGTAGCCATGGGCACGCCCGAGCAGGTGGCGGCAAGCGAGTCCTCGCACACCGGACGATTCCTCCGGCCCGTGCTTGAGGGCCGCGGCGCATCCGTCGCGCCCGAGCGAGAGGCCGCGGAGTAGGCATGCCCGGCGACGCGGACATCCGGGAACAGGTCGAGGGCGTCCCCGACTGTCCCGGGGTCTACCTGTGGAAGGACCCCGCGGGCGAGGTGCTCTATGTCGGCAAGGCCAAGTCGCTGCGCAAGCGGATGAAGCAGTATGTCCTCGGTCAGGACGACCGCGAGAAGATCCCGCTCATGATGGAGCAGGTCGCCTCGTTCGACTACGTCGTGACCAAGACCGAGATCGATTCGCTCGTGCTCGAGAAGAACCTCATCAAGCAGTTCGACCCGCCGTTCAACGTCGACTACCGCGACGACAAGAGCTACCCCTTCATCGCCTTGACCACGTGCGACCCGTTCCCCGCGATCAAGTTCACGCGCGAGAAGCGCAAACCCGGGACCAGGTATTTCGGCCCCTACACGGACGCTCGCGCCGCGCGCGCGACCATCGAGGCCGTGCGGCGCGTCTACCCGATCTGCAGCGCTCAGTGCGTGGAATGGAAGCGCCTCACGGCCAAGGGCGGCGAACCGACCGGGCGGGCATGCTTCGACTACAACGTCGGTCGCGGTCCCGGGCCGTGCGTCGGAGCGATCACGCGTGAGGAGTATGCGGAGTCGGTCGCAAAGGTGGCGCGCTTCCTCGGCGGTAAGCACAAAGGCGTGGCCGAGGAGCTGCGCGCGCAGATGACCCGGGCCGCCGAGGACCTCGACTTCGAGCGCGCCGCGAGGTTCCGCAACCGCCTCGAGGCCATATCCGCGATCGAGCAGAAGCAGAAGGTGGTCTCGGCGAGCGCGTTCGACGCCGACATCATCGGGTTCTTCCGCGAGGAGACCATCGCGGGCGTGCACGTCTTCGTCGTGCGCGAGGGCAGGGTGCTGATCGGCAACGAGTTCGTGCTCGACAAGGGGCTCGACGTGCCGGTATCAGAGCTCGTGAGCGGGTTCCTGCTCCGCTACTACGATGAGGCGGGCAGCGTACCGCGTGAGATCGTGCTCGCCGATGAGCCCGAGGACGCCGCCACGATCCAGGAGTGGCTCTCGGCCTCGCGCGGTTCCAACGTGCGTCTGCGGGTGCCGCAGCGAGGCGACAAGCGCGAGATGCTCGAGCTCGCCGAGACCAACGCGCGGCATACCCTCATGCGTTTCAAGGTCCGCACCCGCTACGACGAGGAGCGGATCAACCGCGCACTGCTCGAGCTCGAGAGCGCGCTGTCGCTGCCTTCCGCCCCGCTACGCATCGAGTGCTACGACATCTCGACGCTGCACGGCACGCACTCGGTGGGCTCGATGGTCGTGTTCGCCGGCGGCCGGGCCGAGAAGTCCTCATATCGGCGGTTCCGCGTGCGAATGGACACGCCTGAGGCCAACGACATAGCCATGATGGGCGAGGTGCTGCGCCGCAGGTTCTCCGCTGAGCGGACCACTGATCCTAGGTTCGGATCGCTCCCGGGACTGCTCATCGTGGACGGCGGCAAGCCGCAGCTCGGTGCGGCGCGAGCGGCGCTGGCGGAGGTGGGTCACGACGACATCCCGATAGTCGCGCTCGCCAAGCGCGAGGAGGAGTTGTGGCTTCCCGACGCCGAGGAGCCTGTGGTCCTGCCGGCCGGCTCGGCCTCGCTCTACCTGGTCAAGCGGGTCCGCGACGAGGCGCACCGTTTCGCGATCGAGTATCACCGTGAGTTGCGCGGCAAAGCCATGACGGCCAGCGTGCTCGATGACATCCCCGGTCTCGGCCCCAAACGCAAGAAGGCGCTTCTCAAGGAGTTCGGTTCGGTCAAGCGCCTACGCGCGGCTTCCGCCGAGCAGATCGCCGCCGTTCGCGGTATTCCGGCGGATCTCGCTACTGAGGTGCTCGCTGTTCTGCGACAATCGTATGCGGATGTCGCCGAGGAGCCGGCGTCAGATTCCGGCTGACGCGCGAGTATGCGGGGGGAGCACGATGGCCGATCCGAGTGCGCACGAGTGGGACGAACTGCGCAAGATTGACTACTTCCTCGAGCATCTCGCCCGCGCGGTCGAACGTGGTGAGGTCCCGCGCGAATCGTATGACAGGCTCGCGCCGCGCTACCTGGAGCGCCGCGGGGAGATAGCTGCGATCATCGAGAGGCGCGCGGTGCGCGCCCCGCTGGCGGCGCCGACGGTGTTCGATGCGACCGCGGCGCCCGCGCCTTCTCCCGCGCCGCCGGTCCCGATCACCACGCAGCCCGCGCCGGCGGGCTCTGCACCCCTCCCGGTCGCGGCTCAGCCTGCGGCAGTGCCGGTCGCTCCGTCGGTGGCCCGGACACCGCGACCCGAGCCCAAACCGGTCCCGTGGACGACCATACTCACCATCACCGGCGCGTTCCTCGTCATCGTCGCGGCCGCGATCTTCGCCGTGGCGACATGGGATCTGTTCGGCGTCGGCTTCAAGCTCGCCTTCCTCGGCACGCTCACTGTCGGCTTCTACGTCGCCGGCGACCTGGTCCGCCGCAAGCTCCGGCTTCTCGCGGGAAGCGTCGCGCTGTTCGTGGTCGGTTCCGCGATGCTGCTGTTCGACGGCTGGATCGCGATCGACGGCTTCGGGCTACAGGGCGCGTGGCCGTGGGTCGCCTGGCTCGCGGTCTGCTCGCTCGTCTACTGGTACTCCGAGGTGGCGATCGGCGGTTCGTTCTTCGGCATCATCGGTGCATCGGCCCAGGTCGCGTGGGTCTGGCTGCTCGGGGAGGGCCTCGCGTGGCCGACGCCCCAGCGGCTGGCTGCGGTCGCCTTCGTCGCGGTCCTGTGGGCGCTTGCGGCACGCAACGCCGCCGGCCGGTCCGGGTTCACCTCGCTCGCGACGGTCCTCAGGTACGCGGCCCCCGTGGCCGTCGCAGGATGCGCGCTGGGTGCGCTCGGCGACCTGTCCGCGGCCCCGGCGGACTGGGGGGTCCTGCTCTCCGCGTTGGTGATCGGGACCTGCGCGACCGTCGTGTTCGAAGCCGGTGGGATACACCCCGGCGTGGCCGCGGCCGCGCACATCCCGGTGTTCTTCGCATTCGCATCGATGACACAGGCCACGGGCACGACCTGGTGGCACTTGGCCCTTCTTGCCGCGATGATCGTCGCGTATCTCCTGCACGAGCTGCTTCGAGGTGGTTGGGGCCATGGGGTTCTCGCGCTGGCAGCCGAGTTCGCCGCGACGCTCGTCCTCGCCGACCGCTTGGGCGCGGCGACCGACGTCACCCTCGTGATGGTCGGCCTTGTCGCGACCTCATGGATCGCGGCCGCGCTCGTCATCGAGCGCTCGGGCATGCGCGCGGCGCGCTATCCGGGAGCTGTGGGCATGCGCATCGTCGCTGAGGCCGGTGGGTGGATCGCGCTGGCGGGCTCGACGCTGCTGATCCCCATGGCGCGAGAAGTGGTCCCGCTCGCCGCGGTCCCGCTCGCCGCGCGTGACGCCGCACTGCCCGCCGCGTTTCTGGGCCTGTGGCTCCTTGCCGGCCGCATCCTCCGGCGTCCACCCGCGGCCCTCGTGGCTCTCGTGCTCTCGCTGTACTCCGCCGCCGCGCTCATGGCATGGGCCGCTCCGGAGCTCGAGAGCTCCCTCTACGCATCGGGTCTGATCGCGGTACTTGCGGTCTGGTTCCTCGGCAGGCGGGGTGTGCAGGCGTGGTGGGGGATGCCCGGCGAGGTCGTGGAGGTATCCGTCAGGGTGATCTCAGGCGCCGTGCTCGTCCTGGGACTCGCGGCGCAGGTCTACTTCTTCGACTTCGACGTCTGGCAGACGTCGGTCCTGTTCTTTGCAATCGCTCTCCTGTGGACGCTCGACGCATTCCTTGCCGAGGAACGGCGTGGCGGCCTCGCGATCGCGTCTTCGGCCGTCGTCTTCGCCGCCGCCATTCTCGCCGATGCGATGCTCGCGGACCGCGCGACCTCATGGGTTGGGCCCGCCGTCGCGGTATTGCTCGTGCTCGTGGCGGCGCCTTCCAGGTGCGTCCGAGGGATGAGCATGTACTGGGTGTGGGGAGCTGGCTCTGCGGCCCTCGTCCTGTGTGCGGTGGCACCCGGCTCCGGCCCGGGTTCGGTCGCGCTCTGTCTCGGCCTGACAGCTGTCGCATGGGTCGGTGCGGCCGTCATCGGCGCGGTGCCCGGACTCGTCCTGCTCGCATCGGTGCTCGGGTTCGGAGCGCTGTTCGCGCTGACCGACCACCTGGACCTCGCCTCGTGGGCGCGCGTAGCGGCCGGTGTGGTCGCGTCCTACGCGCTTCTGGGTGCATTGGCACTACCCGTGCGCGAGGGTGCCGCTCGACGCTGGGCCGATGTCGTCGGCGCCGCGGGCTTCATCGGCATGGTGATCACGTGTACCGCGGTCGCGGCCGGGCACCTCGGCGAGTCCTTCGTCGAGCCGTCGCTGTGGGGCGTGTACTCGGGGCATGAACTGGCCGCCGCCGTAGGGTTCCTCGGCGTGTTCGTGATCGTGGCGGGTATCCTGCGCGACATCGACGAGGCCCCCTACCTGGGCGTCGCCGCCCTGCTGCTCGCGTACTGCATCGAGCTGGCGACGCTCGACATCGGCACAGTCGAGTGGTTCACCACCCCGCTCGCGCTCTACATAGTGTGGGCCGGCTGGTGGTCCCGCCGGGGCCGTCCCGGACGGGGATCGGCGGTGCCTGATGTCATGGCGGCTATCGTCGGGCTCGGCATCCCGTCGCTGCTCGCCGCCAACCCGCTGTATCAGGATCGGCCATGGGTCCATCTCGTCTGGGCCGTCGCTCTCGCGCTCGTCGCGATCGGCGCCGGTGTGGCTCTGCGCGTCCGCGGCTACTTCTTCGGGGGGATCGCGGCCCTCGTCTTCACCGCGATCGTGCGGACGTGGGTCTACCTCGTGTCCTTCTGGTGGCTCGTGCTCGGGATCATCGGCATCGCGATGCTGGTGGTGGCTCTGACCTGGGAGCGGCAGCAACAGCTGGTGGCCACCGCGCGCCGAGCCGCACACGCCGCGCTCACGGACTGGCGCTGACCTGCCGAGGAGCTCTTCCGCCAACTGCTGTGAGCGGCGCCGCCGCGCCCCCCGGCCGCGAGCGTTCATGTCATGACCTCGGGGTATACTGTGCGCACGGGTCCGGATCCGACAGAGGAGGGTCGTATGCGTCTGCTCATCAAGCTCCTGCTGACGGGCGCGCTCATTTTCGCGGTCGCGGAGTTCTCGGGCGGTTCGCTCCTGAGCGTCGACGGCTACATGGCCGCCGTCTGGGGAGCTGTCGTTCTCGGCATCGTCAACGTGCTGGTCAAGCCGGTCGTGAAGCTCCTCTCGTTGCCGATCACCATCCTGACCCTCGGGTTGTTCTCCCTCGTGGTCAATGCGTTCATGCTCTACATCGTGGCCGCACTGGTGCCCGGATTGTCCACGGTCGGCTTCCTCTCGACGATGGTCGCGGCGCTGATCATCGCCATCGGCTCCTCGCTCATCACGAAGGTCGTGGACAACGATGACTGACGTGGATCCGGACTGTACGACCTCCGACGCCCAGGAGCCCACAGGTCCCGCAGTCGAGCTCGTGATCATCACCGGCATGTCCGGTGCCGGCCGTTCCGAGGCGATCCACACGTTCGAGGACCTTGGCTACTTCTGTATCGACAACCTCCCTCCGGGATTCATCGGGCAGCTCGTCGACCTGACCGGGCTGCCGGGCAGCCGTATACGTCGCATCGCGGTGGTCTGTGACGTTCGTGCGATGGAGTTCTTCGACGAGCTGGTCGAGAGTCTCGAGGCTCTCAGTGCCGCCCAGGTCCCGCACCACGTGCTGTTCCTCGAGGCGGACGACGAGACCCTGGTCCGCCGCTTCAAGGAGACACGCCGCCGCCATCCTCTGTGCGCTGAGAGCGGATCCGTCGGTGAGGGCATAGCAGCCGAACGCGAGGCCCTCGCGGCCGTGCGACGCCGCGCGGACATCGTCATCGACACGAGCACCTACAAGCCATCGGAACTTCGCGCCGCCATCAAGGACCGGTTCTTCTCCGAATCGTTGGCGCCGACGCTCACCGTCACCGTCATGTCCTTCGGGTTCAAGTACGGCCTCCCGATCGACGCAGACCTGGTCATGGACGTGCGCTTTCTGCCCAACCCGTACTACCTGCCGGAACTGCGCGCGCTCACGGGTCTGGACAGGCCTGTACGGGAGTACGTGCTCGAACGCGAGGAGACGCGTACATTCCTCGGCCACTGGTTCGACCTGCTCGGATTCCTCGCGCCGTCCTACCTCATGGAAGGTAAGGCGCATCTCGAGATCGCCATGGGCTGCACGGGCGGCATGCACCGCAGCGTCGCACTTGCCGAGGAGACCGCGCTGTTCCTGCGCGGGCAGGGATATACGGTCGCCGTGAGCCACCGGGACATGGGAAAGGACCGGAGCAGCGGTGCCCATGAGTCCTGAGTCACGCAGAGCTGTGGCCATCGGCGGGGGCACGGGCCTGCCCGGCGTCATCGCGTGCCTGCTGTCCTCAGGCTTCGAGACGACCGCGGTCGTCACGATGGCCGATGACGGCGGATCGAGCGGCACGCTTCGGCGTGAACTCGGCATGCTCCCTCCCGGTGATATCCGCAACTGCCTCGTGGCCATGGCCGCCGAGGACTCGGAGCTCGCCGCGCTCTACCAGTACCGCTTCCCGAAGGGCGAGGGCCTGGCTGGTCATGCGCTCGGCAACCTGATCATGGCGGCGCTCGCCGACCAGCATGGCGGCTTCATGGCGGCGATCGAGCACAGTGAGGCGCTCCTTCGCACGCGCGGCAGGGTCCTTCCGAGCACGCTCGAGAACGTGGGACTGTGCGCGGTCGACGCTTCGGGGCACCCTGTGGACGGCCAGGCCCGCATCGCCAACACCGTTGGGCCGTTCGCGGACGTCGCACTCGACCCGCCCGATCCGGAAGCGCATCCCGCCGCAGTCGCAGCGATCCTTCAGGCCGACGTCATCGTCATCGGCCCGGGAAGCCTGTTCACGAGCATCCTGCCGAACTTTCTCGTGCCCGGCATCGCCCAGGCCGTGCGCGACTCCTCGGCAAAGGTCGTCTATGTCTGCAACGTCGCCAATCAGCGGGGCGAGACGAGCGGGATGGATGCGGCCGACCACGTCGCGACGCTGCTCGCCCACGGCCTCGATCACGGTGTCGACGTCGCGCTCGTGCACAGAGCCGGCGCGAGAGACGATGCCATGTGCGAGAATGAGGGCTCGTCTCCGGAGTGCGTCGATGCGTCCCCTGAGACGGTCGCGCGTATCGAGGCGCGCGGAGTGCGTGCGGTGGTCGCGGACCTCGCTGACCTAGCGCACCCGGTACGTCATGACAGGGACGCGCTGTGTCGGTCACTGCGAGAGGTTCTCTGAGGATGTCGTTCACGGCGGAGGTCAAAGACGAACTCTCGCGGGTGGAGGCCAAGCGGCCCTGCTGCCGCAAGGCCGAGCTGGCCGCTCTCGTCCGTATCGAGGGGACGCTCCACATCACCGGGAACGAGCGGTATCGCCTGGAGATCGCGACCGAGACCGCGCCCGTGGCACGTAAGGTCATCAAGCTCCTTCATGGCCTCTACGACCTCAAGACCGAACTGACCGTACGCAGGAGCGTGCTCCACAAGACCAACAACTACCTCATCACGGTTCCCACGCAGACGAACCTGCCCCAGGCGCTCAACGAACTGGGGATACTCGATGACTCGCTCGGCCTGACCCAGGGGATCCTCCCGCGGGTCGTCAAGCGCGATTGCTGTGCGATCAGCTACCTCCGCGGCGCGTTCCTCGGCGGAGGGTTCGTGGCCGACCCGCATGGCGACTTCCATTTCGAGCTCACCGCTGAGTCCGAACAGGTGGCCGAGGACCTCGCGGCCCTCATGCGCAGGTTCGAGGTGCCCGCGAAGGTCACCCGCAGACGCGGGTTGTTCACCGTCTACCTCAAGGGCGCCGAGCCGATCGTGACGTTCCTCGCACTCGTCGGCGCGCACCGTGCCTTGCTGCGCACCGAGGACGTCAGGGTCGTCAAGTCGATGCGCAACGACGTCAACCGGCTCGTCAACGCGGAGACCGCGAACCTCGAGCGGACCGCGGAAGCCGCGATAGCGCAGGTCGAGGCGATCTCGCTGCTCGACGCCCGCGTGGGACTCGACAACCTGCCGCCCGCGTTGCGAGAATTGGCACGACTCCGTGTCGAGAACCCGGACGTCAGTCTGCGCGAGCTCGGCGAGCTCGCAGATCCGCCGCTTTCCAAGTCGGCGGTCTATCATAGAGTCCGCCGCATCGAGGAACTCGCTGCGGATCTCGGCGCCGGGGGACGCAGGGCGTCGTCATGACGGGAACCTTCCGCGCGCGCAGCGCGGGGCTTGTAGATGTAGTCAAAGGGGCATAGCCCCCGAAGGAGGGAACGCTCGTGGCGATCAAGGTGGGAATCAACGGCTTCGGCCGGATCGGACGTCTGGTGTTTCGCGCGATGGAACTGGATCCGGGCGTCGAAGTGGTGGCGGTCAACGACCTGACCGACCCCAAGACGCTTGCGCATCTGCTCAAGTACGACTCAGTGCACGGCCGTTTCGGCAAGCAGGTCGCCGTCACCGACGAGGGTTTCACCGTCGACGGCCGGCTCGTCAGGGTACTGTCCGAGCGTGATCCCGCTGCGTTGCCCTGGGGCGATCTCGGCGTCGATCTGGTCGTCGAGTCCACGGGCTTCTTCACCGATGCCACCAAGGCCCGGGCGCACATCGATGCGGGTGCCAAGCGCGTCGTCATCTCCGCCCCTGCGTCCAACGAGGACATCACCATCGTCATGGGTGTCAACCACGAGGACTACGATCCCGCAAAGCACTTCATCGTGAGCAACGCCTCATGCACCACGAACTGTCTGGCGCCGTTCGCCAAGGTCCTGCGGGACAGCTTCGGCCTCAAGCAGGGCTTCATGAACACCATCCACAGCTACACGAACGACCAGAACATCCTCGACCTTCCTCACAAGGACCTGCGTCGTGCGCGTGCCGCCGCCATGTCGATGATCCCGACTTCGACCGGCGCCGCGAAGGCGATCGGTCTCGTCCTCCCGGACATGAAGGGCAAGCTCGACGGGATGTCGGTCCGCGTTCCCACTCCCGACGGCTCAGTCGTCGACCTGGTCGCCGAACTCGAGACGCCGGTCACCAAGGAGCAGATCAACGCCGCCATGAAGGCGGCGGCGGAAGGCCCGATGAAGGGCATCCTCGAGTATTGCGAGGACCCGATCGTCTCGGTCGACGTGGTCGGGAATCCGGCATCCTCCGTCTTCGACTCGCTCCAGACCATGGTCATGGGGGGCGAGGGCACCTTCGTCAAGTGCCTGTCCTGGTACGACAACGAATGGGGTTACAGCAACCGCGTCAAGGATCTCGTCAAGTACATGATGGCGTAGGTCCCATCCAGACCGCACCGAGCGCGGGGCCCTGCGGGGCCCCGCGTCGCACGATAGCCCGGAGGCGAGCATGTTCGACAAGTTGACCGTGCGAGATGTGGACGTTCGCGGCAAGCGCGTGCTTGTGCGCGTGGACTTCAACGTCCCGCTGGCTGAGGGCTCGGTGACCGACGACACACGTGTCCGCGCGGCCCTGCCCACACTTCGTTACCTGTGCGATCACGGTGCGCGTGTCGTGGTGGTGAGCCACCTCGGGCGACCCAAAGGCGAGCCGGATCCGCAGTATTCGTTGCGGCCCGTCCGCCGGGTGCTCGCACGACTCCTGGGTAGGAACGTCCATTTCGTCGACGAGGTGGTGGGCGAGGACGCGACGGAGGCCGTGAGCCGTATGGTCGACGGTGAGATCCTCATGCTCGAGAACGTGAGGTTCCATCCCGGTGAGAAGGCCAACGATCCCGCGTTCGCGCGGCAGCTCGCCGATCTGGCGGACCTCTACGTCGACGACGCGTTCGGCGCCGCACACCGGGCCCATGCATCGACCGTCGGGGTGACCGAGTACCTGCCCGCCTACGCCGGCATGTTGCTCACCCGGGAGGTCGAGACGCTCACCAGGATGCTCGCGGACCCGGAGCGTCCGTTCGTGGCGATCCTCGGCGGTTCAAAGGTCTCCGACAAGTTCGGTGTCATCGACCGGCTGCTCGATTGCGTCGACACGCTGATCATCGGCGGAGGCATGTGCTTCACGCTTCTCGTCGCCAAGGGCGTGGATGTGGGTCGCTCGCTCGTCGAGGACGAGTGGGTCGAGCCGGCCAAGGGCATGCTTGCCAAGGCGGCCGAGAAGGGCGTCGACCTGCTCCTGCCGGTGGACTTCGTCGTCGCCGATGCGATCGCCGAGGATGCCGACACCAAGGTCGTGGGGCGCGAGGAGATTCCCGCCGAGTCCATGGGGCTCGACATAGGCCCCACCACCATAGAGCTGTTCAAGGGCGCCATCTCCGGCGCCAAGACGATCTTCTGGAACGGCCCCATGGGGGTCTTCGAGATGACGCCGTTCGAGGCGGGGACGCGAGAGGTCGCCATGGCGGTGGCCCGCAACAACCGGGCCGCGAGCGTCGTGGGTGGTGGCGACTCGGTCGCCGCGCTCAAGAAGTTCGATCTCGAGGAGCGGGTGACGTTCGTCTCGACCGGGGGAGGGGCCTCGATGAAGTTGCTCGAGGGCTCCGAACTGCCCGGACTGTCGGCACTGCTCGACCGCGTATAGAGCGTTCGAGCGCGAAAGGAGCACGCATGTCTCGCCGTCCGATGATCGCCGGAAACTGGAAGATGTATAAGACGTCCGGCCAGGGGGCGATCCTCATCCAGAATCTCGAGGAGCGCGTCGAGTCGATGTGGGACAGGGTCGAGGTCGTTGTCTGCCCGCCGTTCACCGGCCTGAAGGCGGCATCCACGGTCATCGAACTCGATCGCCTCACCCTGGGCCTCGGTGCGCAGAACGTGCACTGGGAGCCGGAGGGCGCGTACACGGGCGAGGTCTCGGTGCCGATGCTCAAGGAGCTCCGGTGCGACTACTGCATCGTCGGCCACTCGGAGCGCCGCGAGATGTTCGGTGAGACCGACGAGACCGTCAACAAGAAGGTCAAGGCGCTGTTCGGGTCCGATATCGTCCCGATCATGTGCTGTGGTGAGACCCTGGCGACGCGCGAAGCCGAGGAGACGGACTCTTGGGTCCGGGCGCAGGTCAAAGCCGGTCTCGACGGGATCTCCGCCCAGGATGCGGCTCGTATCGTGATCGCGTACGAACCCATCTGGGCGATCGGTACCGGCCGTACTCCCACTCCCGAGCAGGCCAATGACGTGTGTCGTTCGATCCGTGCCACCGTCGGCGCGATGTTCGGACCGGAAGCCGCACAGACGGCCCGGGTCCTTTACGGCGGATCGGTCAAACCGGAGAACGCGCGCATGTTCATGGTCGAGCCGGACATCGATGGCGCGCTCGTCGGCGGGGCGGCTCTCGACGCCGTCTCGTTCGCCGAGATCGTCTCGGCCACGCTCTGACCTGATGCCGAGGAACCTGCCTGCGGCGCTCATCATCCTCGATGGATGGGGCGCGGCCGAACCCGGTCCGGGTAACGCGGTGAGCGCTGCGCAAACGCCGAACCTCGACGCGTTGCTCTCGGCCTATCCGGTGACGCGTCTGAAGGCCTCCGGCCTCGCTGTCGGGCTGCCCGAGGGCCAGATGGGCAACTCCGAGGTCGGACATCTGAACATCGGCGCAGGCAGGGTCGTCTATCAGGAACTGACGCGCATCAACCTCGCCATCGACGATGGGACGCTGTTCGAGAACGAGGTGCTGCGCGGTGCCATGTCGTCGGCGATCTCGGCAGGCAGGCCCGTGCACCTCATGGGACTGGTGTCCGACGGCGGCGTGCACTCCCACCAGCGCCATCTGTATGCGCTTGTGCGCATGGCGGCGTCGCTCGGCGCGACCGACGTTCGGATCCACGCGTTCCTCGACGGCCGCGATGTGCCTCCGGAATCGGGCGCGGGATTCCTCGGCGAACTGGAACAGGAACTGGCCCGCATCGGTAGGGGCCGCATCGCCACGGTGATGGGGCGCTACTGGGCGATGGATCGCGACAACCGGTGGGAACGTGTCGAGCGCGCCTGGCGCGCGATGGTGCTCGCCGACGCTCCGGTGGTCGCGTCCGCGGTCGACGCGGTCCGGGCGTCATATCAGGCGGGGGTGACCGACGAGTTCGTCGAGCCAGTGGTCGTTGGGGCGGGCCGCGAGTACGGTGGTATCGACCCATCGCAGGCGGGGATCCGTGACGGCGACGCGCTGGTGTTCTTCAACTTCAGGCCTGATCGGGCTCGTGAGATCACGCGGGCGTTCGTCGATCCGGCGTTCGAAGCGTTCGAGCGACCCGAGGTTCCGACGGTCGCGTTCGTGTGTCTGACCCAGTACGACCCGGAGATCCCGGCGCCGGTCGCGTTCCCCAAGAGCCTGCCGTGTTGCGTGCTCGCCGACGTCCTTGCACAGGCGGGACTCAGACAGTTGCACATCGCCGAGACGGAGAAGTACGCGCACGTCACCTTCTTCCTCAACGGGGGAGCGGAGCCGCCCAAGCCGGGCGAGGAGCGCGTGCTGGTGCCCAGTCCCAAGGTGCCCACATACGACCTGCAGCCCGAGATGAGCGCGCCCGAGGTGACGCGGCGCCTGGTGGAAGCGATCGCCCGGGAGCGCGCTGACGTGTACATCGTCAACTACGCGAACTGCGACATGGTCGGGCACACGGGCGTGTTCGAGGCGGCCGTCAAAGCCGTCGAGGCGGTCGACGAGGGCGTTGGGGCGGTCGTGCGCGCGATCAGGGAGCACGGGGGCGTGGCACTGATCACGGCCGATCACGGCAATGCTGAGCGCATGGTGGATGCGGACGGGCATACGCCGTTCACCGCGCATACCCCCGATGACGTGCCGTTGTGCGTGGTCAGTGACGAGCTGAGAACCCTCGAAGACGGTGGCATCCTGGCCGACGTCGCGCCGACCCTTCTCGCGTTGATCGGGCTGGACCAGCCGGAGCAGTGGACGGGACACTCCCTCCTGCTATACTGATGCCTCGATTCTTCGGATAACGGCGGTACCGCCGCATCGACAGGAGCATGTGACGTGAACGTGTTGGTTGGGATCATCCTGGTAATCCACGTGGCCGTGTCCGTCGGCCTCGTCGTGTTCATCCTGCTGCATTCCGGCAAAGGCACCGGCGTCTCGTCGCTGTTCAGTGGCGCCATGCCCACGACCTCGACCGGCACCGGCATCATCGAGAAGAACCTGGACCGGATCACGATCATTCTCGCCTCGGTCTTCGCGGTGACGTTGCTCCTGTTGATGGTTCTCTATCATCCAGGCGTGTAGACGCAGAGAAATATGCAGAATTTCGTATGAAGGGGCCTCGCCGAAGCGGCGGGGCCCCTTCGCTTGCTGCGGCTATGCGAGTTCGTTCATCCGCGCACTTGTCACGCTATGCAAACAGCGGGACACTGTATTCGCAAGGAGAGTGTCGCGACGGTCGAGGTGCCGTGCCGCGCGGCACTTCGGGGGCGGGGATTGATGCGAAGATGTGCTCAAACGGGTACTAACTCCGCATGCGTTCTCGCCCGGAGGACGGCACTTGGACGGATCGGAAGGAGGAAGGGCGTTGGCTAAGCGTCTTCGTAAGGTCGCAGTCGCGACCCTCTCACTGGGTTTGGTGTTCTCGATGGCCCTGTCGGGCTGCGCACCCAAGACCACAAGTGAGGGTGGCGGCAGTTCCACAGAGGTACAGAAGGGTGGCACGCTCAGCTACTACATCGGTGAGCCTGCCTACATCGACCCCTACAACACGCAGGAATCAGAAGGCACCCAGGTCGAGCAGTCCCTCTTCGACAGCCTGACCGCCTTCGATGCCCTCGACCCGACCAAGGTCATCCCGGCCGCCGCCGAGTCGTGGGAGCCGAACGCTGACGCAAGCGTTTGGACGTTCAAGCTCAACAAGGACGCCAAGTTTTCTGACGGTACCCCGGTCATGGCGAAGGACTTCGTGTACGCGTGGAACCGCATCGCGAATCCGAACACCAAGAACACCAGCACCGGCGAAGCCGATCCCTCCGTCATCAGCTATCACATCGACAAGGTGAAGGGCTACGACGAGGTCCAGGCCGGTACCGCCACCGAGATGTCGGGCCTGAAGGCCGTCGACGACTACACCCTCGAGGTCACCCTCAAGGAATCGTTCGCTGACTTCGAGTATGTCGTCGCGCATCCGGCGCTTGCGCCGGTGCCGCAGAAGGCGGTCGAAGAGGGCGTCGATTACAACGGCGAGATGGTTCCGTTCGGCGACTTCCCGGTCGGCAACGGTCCGTTCAAGATGTCGGAGCCGTGGAAGCGCGGTCAGTACGTCAAGGTCGTCGCGAATGAGAACTACTACGGCGACGCCCCGAACATCGACGGCATCGATTTCCGCATCTTCAAGGACCCGAACACCGCTTACACGGAGTTCGAGGCGGGTACGCTCGACTTCTGCCAGATCGGTGAGGGCAAGATCCAGGACGCCGTCTCCAAGTACGGCGAGTCCGACAACGGCTATACCGCCAACCCCGGCAAGCAGTCGCTTCTGGGTGCGGAGACCGCGGTCTACTACCTGGTCGCCAACACCAAGAACGATGTCATGAAGGACGCCAACATGCGCAAGGCGGTGTCCTACGCCATCAACCGTCAGGCCATCTGCGACACGGTGTTCGAGGGAACCCGTGAGCCGGCCGACAACATCGTTCCTCCTGGTGTCGCCGGGTATGAGAGCGGCGTCTGGGCCGATGCGAAGTACGACGTCGAGGCCGCCAAGAAGGCGCTCGCCGACGCCGGCTACGCTGACGGCAAGGGTGCTCCCGAGTTGACTCTGACCTTCAACAACGACGGTGGTCACGAGAAGATCATGCAGCTGATCCAGTCCGACCTGCAGGCCATCGGCCTCACGGTCAAGTTCGACACGGCTGACTTCCCGACCACGCTCAAGAAGTACGACGCGGGCAACTTCCAGTTCGGACGTCTGGGCTGGATCGCCGACTACCCGATCATGGACAACTTCCTGTACCCGCTGTTCTTCAGCACATCGGGCGACAACAAGTCCGCGTACAACAACCCTGATGTCGACAAGGCGCTCGACGACGCGCGCAAGACCGTTGACGGTAGCGAGCGCATCGCCAAGTACCAGGAGATCGACAAGACGATCGGTGCTGACCTTCCGGTCATCCCGGTCATGTTCTACAAGCACCACCACATCGCTTCGGACCGTGTCCACGACCTGACCTACAGCGCCATGGGTCTGGCCGACTTCCAGAAGGTCTGGCTCGAGGCTGCAGCCAAGTAGACCGTCTGACAGCTCACAGTCCACTCGAGGGGGGTGGCAGGACTCCATACAGGGGACCTGTCACCCCTTTCGGCGGGAACACGGAATCGAAGGTCGAGAATGCTTCAGTACATCACACGCAGGCTGCTGCAGTTCGTGCCGGTGTTCTTCGGCGTCACACTCCTGCTCTTCTTCATCACGACTGTTCTGCCGGGCGATCCGGTCAGGCTGCGTACGGGTGAGCGCGCCATGTCTCCCGCTGTCTACGCGGAGCTGCGCGAGGCCTACGGCCTGAACGATCCCTGGTACATTCAATACGTCAACTACCTCGGTAAACTCGCCAAGGGCGATCTGGGCACGTCGATCTACACGGGACGGCCCGTGACCGAGATACTCAAGGACACGTACCCCTACACGATGAAGCTCGCGTTCGCCGCGATCATCATCGAGATCATAGTGGGGGTGGCGGCCGGCATCATCTCAGCGATCAAGCAGTATTCATGGGCGGATATGCTCGTCACATTGTCCACGTCGATCATGGTGGCGCTGCCGGTGTTCTGGTTGGGCTTGTTGCTGCAGTACTTCTTCGGCATATGGCTCAAGGGTTGGACCAGCGGTGCGTTCTACCTCCCGGTTTCCGGTGCTTCGAGTGCGCAGTTCCCGGATTGGGTGCACCTGATCCTGCCCGCGATCACACTCGCATCGGTCTCCACCGCATATGCCGCGCGCATCATGCGTAGCCAGTTGCTCGAGGTGGTGGGCCAGGACTACATCCGTACGGCGCACGCCAAGGGTCTCTCGTCGAGGCGCGTGCTCTGGGACCATGCGATGAAGAACGCGATGATCCCCGTCGTCACGTTCATCGGCCTGGACCTCGGCGCCATGCTCTCCGGCGCCATCCTGACCGAGACCGTCTTCAACTGGCCTGGTGTCGGGTTCACCATCTTCCGCGCGATCAGCGGCCGGGACTATCCCGTGGTCTTCGGGGGAGTCATCCTGGTGCTGGTCGTCGTGCTGGTGATCAACCTTCTGGTCGACATCTCGTACGCCTTCCTCGATCCGCGCATCCGCTACGGCGGCGGGGCGGGTGAGTGATCAGATGAGCAGGGACTCTCAACAGGACTTTGAGAAGGACATGGCCGAGGACCACGGTGTGAAGGGCTATCGCAGCGGTATGCCCGCAGCCCCGCCCACTGAGCCGCTCGAGCAGCATGCGGCTCACCAGACGCGCACACTATGGGGCGACGCCTGGTATCGCCTCAAGCGCAACAAGCTCGCGCTCGTGGCATTGGCGTGGATCCTGATCGTCGTGGTCGCCACGGTGAGCGCGGACCTGTGGGTGCCGCAGAACTACGGAAGCCCGACGGAGATCAACACGCAGACGGCTGCGGCCGAACGCCTCATGGGACCGAGCGCCGAGCATCCGATGGGCACCGACGATCTGGGTCGCGACATCTTCGCGCGGGTCGTGTACGGCGCGAGGATCTCACTCGCGGTCGGCGTGCTTGCGGTCGCGGTATCCGTGATCATCGGGCTCGTCCTCGGTGCGTTCTCCGGGTTCTACGGCGGTTGGACCGACACGATCATCATGCGGATCACCGACATCTTCCTTGCGTTTCCCTACATCCTCTTCGCGATTCTTCTGCTGGCGGTCATCCCGCCTCAGTATCGCGGTCTGATCTCGATGGTCGGCACCATCGGACTTCTGGGCTGGACGAGCATCGCGCGCGTCTTCCGCAGCTCGATCCTCTCGGTCAAGGAGAACGACTACGTCGACGCCGGTCGCGCGCTCGGCGCGAGCGACGCCCGCTTGTTGACCCGCCACATCATGCCCAACGCTGTCGCTCCGATCATCGTCTACGCGACCATGTCGATAGGCGGCGCAATCCTCACCGAGGCGGCGCTGTCCTTCCTGGGCCTTGGCGTTCCGCCTCCAACGCCCTCATGGGGCCGCATGATCGAAGAGGGAAGGGCGTTCCTGACCTCGAATCCCGGGCTGGTCGTATGGCCGGGCCTTGCGATCCTCTCGACCGTTCTAGCGTTCACGCTGCTCGGAGACGGTGTGCGCGATGCGCTCGACGTCAAGATGAAGGACTGACAGATGGCAGAGGAACTGCTTCGGGTCACGGACCTGAAGATGCACTTTCATACGCGTGACGGAGTGGTCAAAGCCGTCGACGGGGTCTCCTACACCCTTTCGCGCGGCGAGACCCTCGGAGTGGTGGGTGAGTCCGGCTCGGGCAAGTCCGTCACCGCGCTGACCATGATGCGGCTCATCCCTATGCCTCCGGGCCGGATCGAGGGTGGTGAGGTCCTGTTCAAGGGTCGCTCGCTCCTCGACATGAGCGAGGACGAGATCCGCTCGGTCCGCGGCAACGAGATCGCGATGATCTTCCAGGACCCGATGACGTCGCTGAATCCCGTGTACCGTATCGGCAGGCAGTTGGCCGAGCCGCTCATGCTCCACAAGGGCATGGGCAAGGCCGACGCATGGAAGCGTGCCGTCGAGCTCTTGGACCTGGTAGGCATCCCGCATGCCGAGGAGCGCGTGCGCGACTACCCGCACCAGTTCTCCGGTGGCATGCGGCAGCGCGTGATGATCGCCATGGCGCTCGCGTGCGATCCGGACATCCTTATCGCCGATGAGCCCACGACCGCGCTCGATGTGACCATCCAGGCTCAGATCCTCGAGCTCATGCAGGAGATCCAGGAGCGCACCGGCTCGGCGATCATCATGATCACTCACGATCTTGGTGTGGTCGCCGACATGGCGGACCGGATACTCGTCATGTATGCCGGCAGGCCTGTCGAGTACGGAACGGTCGACGAGGTGTTCTACCGTCCGCTGCATCCCTATACCTGGGGCCTGATGGACTCGATCCCGCGCCACGACATCTCGGACAAGTCCGCGCTGTGCCCGATCAAGGGCCAGCCGCCGAGTCTCATCGACGTGCCGGCGGGATGCGCGTTCAGTCCCCGTTGCCCGTACGCGAAGAAGATCTGCTTCACGACCGAGCCGCCGTTCCGGGCGGTCGAAGGCGACCACGGCTCCTCGTGCCACTTCTCCGGTGATGCGGGCTTCGAGCGCAGCGCCCTCGAATGTGCGGGGGTGAGCACCTGATGAGCGAACTGCTCGAGGTCGCCTCGCTGTCCAAGCATTTCGCGGTCAGACACGGCGTGTTCTCAAGGCGGGCGGGCACCGTGAGCGCGGTGGACGACGTGTCGTTCACCGTGGGACGCGGCAAGACCCTGGGACTCGTCGGTGAGTCCGGGTGCGGCAAGTCCACCACCGGCCGTTGCATCATCCGACTCATCGAACCGACCGCGGGCAGCATCAAGTTCGAAGGCGAGGAGATCACCGGTCTCAAGGGCGCGGACCTCAAGGCGTTCAGGCGCGATGTGCAGATCATCTTCCAGGACCCGTACGCCTCGCTGAACCCCCGCATGACCATCGGTGAGATCGTGGCCGAACCCCTTCTGATCCATTCGATCGGCTCCCGTGGCACCAGGGTCACCAAGGTCAAAGACCTGCTCGATCTGGTGGGCCTGAACCCGGAGCACATCAATCGGTACCCGCACGAGTTCTCCGGCGGCCAGCGCCAACGCATCGGTATCGCGCGTGCTCTCGCGCTCGACCCGAAGCTCATCGTGTGCGACGAGCCCGTCTCCGCGCTCGACGTCTCAATCCAGGCACAGGTGCTCAACCTGCTCGACCGCCTGCAGGATGAGCTGCATCTCGCATATCTCTTCATCGCGCACGATCTCTCCGTCGTCCAGCACATCTCCGACGACGTTGCGGTGATGTACCTCGGCAAGATCGTCGAGATCAGCGACTGGCGGCAGCTCTACGCCGCGCCGCATCACCCGTACACCCAGTCGCTGCTCTCCGCGGTGCCCGTGCCCGACCCGGACGTGCAGCGATCCCGCGAGCGCATCATCCTGCCGGGTGACCCTCCGAGCCCGATCGATCCGCCGACGGGGTGCCGCTTCCACACTCGGTGTCCGATCGCGCAGCAGATCTGTTCCGCCGAGGAACCCCTGCTTAGCGAGGTCGAACCGGGCCATCGGGCCGCATGTCACTTCGCGAAACCGTTCCCGATCGAGCTGGTCGACGGTCAACCCAAGCTGAGCGTGTAGGGGCAGGTCGAAAGGGTAGCGCGGTCGTAATCGACTTGCTATACTCGCCTACGCTGTCCCACGCCGGGACGGTGCAAGTCCGAGTGGCGGAACGGCAGACGCGCTAGGTTGAGGGCCTAGTGTCCGCAAGGACGTGAGGGTTCAAATCCCTCCTCGGACACCAAGAACGATCAGCGGCCCTTCTCGGAGACGAGGAGGGCCGCTTTGCTAGACTGATGCGGTCGCCGAGGAGTGGGGGAATCGTGGAGGTTCGTCGGTTCAGGCGCGATGATCTCGATGGGGTTCTTGCCGTCGAGAACTCGGTCTTCAGCCATGAGGCCATGCCGGGCCCCACCTTCGTGCAGTTCGGCGACATATACCCGAACACGTTCGTCGTGGCCGCCGAGGGCGACGACATCCTGGGCTATGCTCTGATCTCCCCGACGGGCGCGGACCCCGACAAGGGGCTTGTGATCGCGGTCGGCGTGAAGAAGGACGCCCAGGGCAAGGGCGTCGGTCGCGCATTGATGGAGCAGGTGCTCGCGGAGGCCAAGGCGTTGGGCATGTGCGAGGTCGAGCTCACGGTCGACCCGGCCAACCATCCTGCGCGTCGACTCTACGACCACTTGGGGTTCGAGCAGGTCGGCGAGGTCCACGAGCACTACTTCGGTGAGGGCGAGCATCGTCTCCGGCTCCGCAAGCGATTGCTGGAGGGGTGCGACGCCACAGACGACAACCTCCAGGCCGAGGCGGCTACGAGTGTCGCGTGGTCCAATCTCATAGTCGCGATCGCGGGCGCGGCCCTGGCGGGGTTGATCGCGGTGGGGTCTGTGAATGCCGCCGCCTACTGGTATGTGATGCTGGCGCTCCTCGGCGCCCTGTACTCCTCGCAGTACTACGCCAACGTCAGTGGTGTGGTCGGCCGGCTTCATCGCAACCACGATCCGGAGCGCCTGCTCATCATCGGCAACGCGCTCTCGGAGTACCTCGCGTTCTACCCGCTCGTCATCGCCACGCCGCTCGTGGTCGCGCTCTTGACCCACAGCGTCAAGGTGGCCGCGGTCGCCCTCATCGCCGATCTCATGATGTTCGCGTTCTATCAGCTCGGGAACACGAATGTGGAGAGCCGCCAGGCGGGCCGTCGCTCGTCGATCCTGACCTTCAGTCTGATGTCCGCGGCCACGATCGCGCAGGTGGCCGCTGTCGCGATCGACAACCTGTTCGTTCTCGACGTGATCTGCGTGGTGGCCACCTCGGCGCTCATAGGGCTCACCCTCCGCGGGGTGCGCGCGGCCGAGGACTGAGTCTCTCAGGCGTCGCTCCTACTCCTGGGCCCTCTCCTCGGCGGTGTGGACCGCCCCTGGCGGTCCGGAGTAGCGCAGCGCGAGTATGGCGATGTCGTCGGGCGGCCTGCCGTCGGAGTGTGTGGTCGCCGCGGCGAGCAGCGAGGATGTGAGCTCCGAGGGGTTCGCGTTGCCCATGCCCGCGATGAGGTCGCGTACTCGTTCTTCGCCGAGGAACTCGTCGCCGTGGCGCGCGTCGAGCAGTCCGTCGCTGAACGCGACCACGCGCATGCCCGGTCGCAGCCTCGTGTGGAACTCCTGGAAGTCGGCGAGTTCGAACACCGCGAGCGGCGGGTTGTGTATCGACACGTCCTCGATGCAATCGTGTTCGTCGCAGATCAGCGGGGAGGGGTGACCCGCGCACACGATGCGCGTGTCGCCTGTCGCCAGGTCGATGAGGCCGTATACGAGCGTCACGAACCGGGACTCGTCGAGTTGTCGGAGCAGCGCCTGGTTCGCCGCACGCACGACGCGCCCGGGGGAGCCCCACTCGAACGCGAACGCGCGTACCGTGCTCTTGGCGATCGCGGTGATGGCGGCCGCCTCGATACCCTTGCCTGACACATCGCCGACCGCGAACGCGACGCGATCGTCGGGAAGGCTGAAGACGTCGAAGAAGTCGCCCCCGATGCGCGCGAGTTCCATCGCGCTGTAGTACGCCGTGGAGAAGTCCACGCCGGGGATGTCGGTCTGTGTGCTCAGCAGTGATGCCTGCAGCGTGTCGACGGTGCGACGCTCGGCCTCGTACAGTCGCGAGTTCTCGATGGCCATCGTGAGCGCCGAGGAGAGTTCGAGTGCGAAGCCGATCTCGTCCTCATCGAACTCCCGGGGCCCCGTCGCGAAGTTGAGCAGCAGCAGCCCGAGGGTGGTGCCGCGGAAACTCAACGGGATGAGGATCAGCGAGCGCACGCCGAATCGTGCAGCGATCTCGGGGCTGATCCGGGAGTCGTGCAGTGCATCGCTGATGGCGAGCGGCAGATCCATCGCGTCGCTTCGCAGCATGTCGTTCATCTGCTCGTCTGTCAGGAGTGTCCCCGAGATGTCCTCCCTGAACCCCAGGGCGTTGCGAACGCGCCAGCTCCGGTCCTCGAGCATGATGACGGCTGCGCTGTCGGCGCCGATGGTACGCGAGCCCTCGGTGACTGCTGTGCTGATGATCTCGTCGAGGTCGAGCGTGGAGTTGACGGAGACGTCGATGGTGGCCAGCGCGGCCTTGAGGTCCCGGGAGCGCTCGAGCTGCGCCTCGGTCTCGCGCCTGACGGTGATGTCTTCCATCATCTCGATGAAGTAGGCGACCGTGCCGTCATTCGCGTGGACACTCGAGCGGTTGGCGGCGACCCATAGATCGCAGCCCTGAATACCGTTGATCCGCTTCTCGATGCGGTATTCGTGGATCCTGCCCGCCTCGAGTTCGGCGAAGAGCGCCCGCTCGTCAGCGATGTCCCGATCGCATGTCAGGGCGCCGGCATCCGTTCCGGCAAGCTCCTCGGCGGGTCGTCCGATCAGTTCTCCCATCCGGGCGTTCGCCCGGATGATGCGTCCGTCGAGGCCGATCTCGATGATGCCGAGGATGGCCTGGTCGAACGTGGTGCGGAACCTCTGTTCACTGTGCGCCAGCGCCTCGGATGCGCGGCGGGATTCCAGGAACAGGACATCGAACGGTCGGGCGATGGCGGCGACCACGAGCGCGCGGTAGATCAGCAGCATCCCGGCGATACGCAGGATATGGCCGGCATAGTTCATGATCGCCGTAGGATCGGAATATGCCGTGAACGAGAGCTCGGCAGCGATCAGGCACGCGATCGCAACGGTCATCAACGCGAAGACCTCGGGGTCCTGGTCGCGTCGCTTGAGCACGAGACCGACCAGCCCGAAGACCATCACGCTGCTGATGACGATCTCGCTTGTGACCTTGAACTGCGTGAGTCCCTGGCCCTCAACGAAGGCCGCGGGAAACAGTCCGACGGCGATGAGCCCGAGAAGGACCGCCGTCGCGGCGCCGAAGCCGGCGAGGACGGCGTTCGGGGAGGCCTTCCTTGTGACGTAGCGCGGCGCGAGTGCGATGGACGCGGCCTGCAGGTATCGCGCCACGAGCCAGAGCTGAGTGGGGAGATCGGCGCTCGATTGAGGGATGAGGTCGACGCCCTTGTACGTGAGGGCATGCATGAGATCGACGCCCGCCACGAAGATGCCCGCGAGTGCGATGACGACGATGTATCCGTTGGCGATGGTCTTGCGTGTGTTCCATACGACCATGAACACGCCGGCGGATACGATGATCCCCACGAGTTCGACGATGAGGTGCAGCAGCGCATACGATCCGGTGGCGATCACATGCACGTAGCCGTATGCGGCCGCCGCCGTGGCTGCGAGAGTCGCGACGATCGCGACGCCGGGAATCAAGGCCGAGGAGCGCATGTCCGTGCTCGGTGCCCCCATGATCCTCCCGGCTGGTCAAGAACGTGAGTCCTGCTCCATCCTGCCATCCCCGAGGGCGTGGTTCAACAGCACGGCATGATCTGATCGTGCGTTCGGGGCGTCGGATTCGGCTATGCTTACCTGTGCGAAGGGGGGGTGGCCGGTGATCGGGTTCCTGCGAGTGTCCATTGGACAGGGTGGCGACGTCGCTTGCTCACGCTGTGGTCCGACGGGTCCACAGACGCCCTTTCCCGCTGCCGCGGTGCTTGACTCCGTGTGCGCCGACGCCCCGTCGCATTCGGGCGGGCGAGCACGAAACGTGCTGCTCGAGGGCATGGAACCCTTCCGGCACCCCGAGTTGCCCGAGATCATCCTGGGCCTCGCCGAGGCGGGGGTCGAGCGCATCGGGCTGCTGACGGATGCTGCGGGCCTTGGGGTGTCCGAGAACGCCGTCGGAGCTCTCGACGCGGGGCTCAGGCACCTGCACGTGCCCCTTCTCGGCCCGGATGCGGCCTCCCATGATCCGCTCGTCACTTCCGCAGGCTTCGACGCCACAGCGCGGGGCATCGGGCGCTTCCTTGAAGCGGCCCGCGCTGCCGATGCTGCGGTCGCGGTGGTGGGGGTCGTGCCGCTGTGCGTCCACAATCTCGACTTGGCCGCCGCGACGGTCGCGGCCTTCGCGCGACTCGGTGCAGTTGCCGTCCGTGTGACGTTCAACGAGGGCGTGGATCCTTCATGCGATGAGGTCCGCGCCGCCTGCGAGACCGGCATGGTCAACGGCGTGTGGGTCTGGCTCGACTGCCCGGACGTCGAGGCGGGCCAGCTCGCCGATCACACCGCAGGACCGCTCGTCTTGAGCGGGGGCGCGCGATGAGCGGGGCGCCTGAGATGAAGGTCGTGCTCGTCGGGATGAGCTGGCCCGGCTACGAGACCCTGGGGCTCGGCTACGTGCGCGCCTGGGCGCAGGCGGACCGCCGGCTCGCCGGCAGGGCGGGTTTCGCGACGATCGAGGCCGACTCCGAGGCGGACCCCTGGTGGGTCGCGTATCGCGTGCTCGCCCTGTCTCCTGACGTGGTCGGCTTCTCGGTCACCTGTTTCAACGCCAAAGCCGTCTACGAGGCGGCCACCATCATCGGTATCGCCATGCCGGAGACCTGCATCGTCCTCGGCGGGCCCGAGGTCTCGGGCATAGCCGAGGAGGTCCTGGCGGCTCAGCGGCACGTCACCGCCATCGTACGCGGCGAAGGGGAGGCGACCTTCGCGGAGCTCCTGGTGGCCCTGCTTGACGGCCGACCGCTCTGGCCGGTAGACGGCGTCACATCCCGCAAGGCGGACGGCACGCCGCATTCCGCTCCCGACCGGGCCCTCATCGCCGACCTCGACACCATCCCGTCGCCGTACCTCACGGGAATCATGACCCCCAAGGACGGCGCCGGCTACATCGAGACGTTCCGCGGATGTCCGCACGCGTGCGCATACTGCTATGAAGGCAAGGGCTACGGCAGGCTCCGCTCGTTCTCGCGTGCCAGGGTGGAGGCTGAGGTCGCGGCGTTCGCCGCGACGCCCGGCCTCCGGTCGATGAGCTTCATCGATCCGGTGTTCAATCTGACCTTGGAGCGGCTCGGCTGGCTTGCCGAGCTCATGGCGCCTCACGTCGCCGCGGGTCTGCGGCTTCACACCATCGAGGTCGACATCGAGCGCATCGACGACGCGGCCGCCGCGCTGCTCCCCAAGGCGGGCGTGGCCACGGTGGAGACGGGCCCGCAGACCGTCGGTGAGGCCGCACTGTCCACATGCCGCCGAGGATTCGACCGCGACCGGTTCGAGGCGGGGGTACGCGCCTGCCGCGCTCACGGCATCCGCGTGGAGTGCGACCTGATAGTCGGGCTTCCGGGTGATTCGGAGGACGAGTTCGTTGCCGGGCTCGAGTTCGTGTTGGGTCGCGATCCGGGCAAGATACAGTTCTCGACGCTCCACGTGCTTCCCGGGACAGAGCTGTGGGAGAACGCCGAGACTTTGGGACTGGCGTACAACCCCGATCCGCCTCACGAAGTGATCTCGACCGCTACCATGGGGTTCGCGGCGTTGCGCCGGGCCGAGGTCTTCGGAACGGCTGTCACGAGGCTGTACGCCGCACGAATCACGCCGACCAACACAGGAGGAGACGACCGATGAGCCCTCTGTCAGCACGGTCCCGACTCGTCCGGCCGTTCGTGGTCATGGACGTGGTCGCGCGGGCCAAGCGTCTGGCCTCGGAGGGCCGTGACATCGTGCGTCTGGAGATCGGCGATCCCGACCTCCCGACCCCCGCGGTCGTCACGCGCGCGGCCGAAGCGGCCATGGAGGCCGGCGACACTGGGTACACGCAGTCAGCGGGTCTCCCGACGCTCAGGGATGCCATCACCGACCACTTCGCCCGGGAGTACCGGGTGACGGTCGACCCTGAGGACATCGTCGTGACCCAGGGCACCTCCCCGGCGATGCTGCTCATCTTCGGCGTTCTGCTCGACCCCGGCGACGAGGTGATCGTCGCCGACCCCTGCTACCCGGCCTACCCCAACTACATCGGCTTCCTCGGCGGCAAGGCCGTGCGCGTGCCGGTGCGCGCCGGTGAGGGGTTCCGGTTCAGGCCCGAGGAGATCGAGGCCGCGATCACCCCCAGGACCCGGGCGATCATGATCAACTCCCCGGCCAATCCGATGGGCACCGTGTTGCCCGCCGAGGACCTCGCGGCGCTCGCGGCGATCGTCGAGCGCCATGGTATCTGGCTTGTGAGCGACGAGATCTATCACGGTCTTCAGTTCGAGGGCCGTGAGCGCACCGTCCTCGAGTACACCGACCGCGCGTTCGTGCTCAACGGGTTCTCGAAGGCCTACGCGATGACCGGCTGGCGCCTCGGCTACCTCATCGCGCCGAGGGAGTTCGTGCGCGCCTGCGAGGTCATCCAGCAGAACTTCTTCCTGTGCGCCAACCACTTCGTCCAGGTGGCCGGCACGGTCGCGCTCACCGAGGCCGCCGCCGAGGTGGCCGCCATGCGAACCATCTATGACGAGCGACGCAGATACCTGGTCCCGGCGCTTCGGGAGATCGGACTGGTCGTCGACGCGGAGCCCACGGGTGCGTTCTATGTGTTCGCCGACGCCCGAGCGTGGGGCACGGACTCACTCGGGCTCGCATATCGGCTTCTCGATGAGGCCGGAGTCGCGGTTGCGCCGGGTATCGATTTCGGTCCGGGCGGAGAAGGGTTCCTGCGGGTGAGCTACGCTACGTCGCTCGAGCGTCTGCGAGAGGGCGTGGCTCGGCTTGGCGAGTGGGCGCGAGCGCAGGCGTGAGGCCTCGCCGCGGGCCCGCGCCCGTCTCCGCCGCCGGAGGGCTCCGCTCGTCGAACCGGTCTCCAGAGCGCGGGCACCCGTTCCGATGATAGACTTGTGCCCCGGCGTCGATTGCTGCGAAGCGGTACGGGGTTTGCTCAATGGGGAGCAGCGCTCGTTTGAGCGAGGGGTTTCCGGAGTACTTGGAGAGGGAAGGCTCGTGAGCACAGATATCTGGAGCAAAGCCGACCTGCATATCCACAGCAATCATAGCGATGGCGTCGCACGTATACCCGAGATCATGGACTACGTCCAGAACAAGACGGATCTCAAGGTCATCGCGATAACCGATCACAACACGATCGAGGGCGCGCTGTTCGCCAAGTCGCTCGAAGAGATGTACGACTTCGAGGTGATCGTCGGCGAAGAGGTCTCCTCCAAGTCGGGTCACATCATCGGGCTGTTCCTCACCGAGCACATCCCCGCGGGCATGTCCGCAGTCGAGACCCTGGCCGCGATCAACGCCCAGGGCGGCGTCGCGATCATCCCGCATCCCTTCTCGAACCGTGGCGTGTTCGGCCCGTTCGGCAGAAGCACGTTCCTCGCCAGCGTCAACGAACTCGCGTTCCACGCGCTCGAGACATACAACTCGGTGCCGTACCTGGGATGGGCGAACCGCGTGGCCGCCAAGATGTTCGCGGGTGGCCAGGGGATCGCGGCCACCGGCGGCTCGGACGCTCACATGTTGCACGGCATCGGGCGCGGCTACACCGTGTTCCGGGGAACGTCCGCCGAGGACCTGCGCGGAAGCATCGATCGACTCGAGACGCGTGCCGAGGCCGAGCGCGGCGGACTGAGCGTCGTGCTCAAGTACGCCTGGCGCATTCCGCAGATCAGGCGCCAGCAGGCTCTGAACTGGGACCGTTGCCGCGAGCGCTGATAGGTACGTCGCCGGGCGGGGCCCCCGCCGTCCAGGCAGGTCCCCGCATCACTGGGTAGCGAGTTCGTTCTGCGCGTCGCGCACCACATGCGCGAGTACCTCGGCGACGGCGTCGTCGTCCCCCCAGGGTTGCATGATCAGCGTGTGCACGTGCGTCTCGACGCGGGCCTGACGCACCGCCACCTGAAGGTCGAGGATGGTCGTGACGCTTTCGAACGGGAAGCATGCGGGCATCACTATGACCCGGGCGCATCCCAGCGCCGCAAGGTGCCGAATGGTCTCGGTGACGTCGGGGTCGCGCCAGTCCAGGTAACACAGACGCGTGTTCGCCTCGGGAAGCCCGCGCTCGGTGAGCAGCATCCTGACGCGGTTGCAGAACGCGTTCTCGTGTACGTCGAAAGCGCCGTGGGTGCGCTCCCGAGACTCAGGTTGGCCATGCATGATGAGCGCCACACCTGTCCGGTGAGGCTCCTCCCGGGCCACCCAGACCCGACGGGCGATGTCCTCGGCGAGTTCCTCACGTCCCCACAGCGGCGGCGTGTACACGATCTGGACGCCGGCCGCCTGCGGCCTGAGCAGGTCGACACGGGCCTTGGCGCGATCGAGGTCATATGATTCGCCGACCGAGAGGCTGACGACGATCACGGACGTGCAGCCCCGCTCCGCGGCTCGAAGCACGGCTGCGTCGAGGGTGTCGTCTCCGACGCAGCTCACCAGTTCGACGGGCCGGAACACGTCGGCATCGAGCAGCACTTCAAGTCGTTCGGACAGTGAGCGCGCCGCACGTATCGAGGGGCTGCGACCTCCTGCGGCACGGTAGCGCGCCTTCTGTGCGGCGAACAGGAACGGCATGATGCTCATCGTCGCTTCAGGCAGCCCTGCATCGGCGAGTTCCTTGAGGTCCTCTGCTACGGACGGAGGCGAGTAGTTCTCGGGTTCCAGGGGGCTTGCGAGAAGGACGGTGATGCGCCCGTCGCCGGCCGTCACCGGCTCAAGGACCTCGACGCGCGGGATGCGGCGCGCGTACATCGGCAGGAGAGACGAGGCGAGCCCGTATCCGCCGGCGGCGGCAGCCGCCCCGAGCAGGCCGGCATATGCGCCGATCTCGAAGCGGCCGTAGGCGTCCACCAGTACGGTGATCGCCCAGGTGCTCAGGCCTATCGAGGCCAGTCCTCCGAGGAAGGCCAGCGGCTCCTTGGAGCGGTGCCCGGCGAGCAGCAGCACCAGAGCGGCACCCGAAACCATTGAACTGATGAACAAGGTGGCCCACAACTCGTAGTGCACGGGTCCTCCGTAGTCCGAGGGGTGCATACGATGATACGCGACACGTTGGTCCGGGGGGAGCGAGGTTGACATGAGTAATACCCCTAGGGGTATACTGTGAACGTAACATCACACCGATAGAAGGAGTTCCCCATGGGTTCCGTCAAGGAAGTGAACGCCGCGGACTTTGCGGCTGAAGTACTGGATTCTTCGATGCCGGTCGTCGTCGACTTCTGGGCGCCGTGGTGCGGGCCGTGTCGCGTCGTGAGTCCCGAGGTCGACAAACTCGCGGAGCGTCTGGGCGACACGACGAAGTTCGTGAAGCTCAATATCGACGACAATCGCGAGATCGCCATCGAGTACGGGGTCATGAGCATCCCGACGATCGCGAAGTTCGAGCGCGGCCAGGTTGCCGCACAGGTCATCGGCGCCAGGGGTGCTGACGCGCTCGCCAAGGAACTCGGTCTGGGGTAGACGTTGCCGACATACGAGTTGAAGTGTCAGGATTGTGACAAGCGCTTCGACCTGTTCTTCATGCGGTTGTTGCGTGACGAGGACAAGGTCTGCCCTCAGTGTGGGTCCCGTCATGTGAAGACGGGCGTGGGCGGGGGCTTCCTCGGCAAGGGGACCGGTGCCGCCGCTTCTTCGGCGTCATGTGGTGACCGCGGCTTCACGTGAGGGTGACGTGCGGTCCGGTCGGACCGTGAGGAGATCGTCTGTGGACTACGCATACAAGCGCGTAGGGTCCAGGAGTTTCGCAGAGACCATCGAGGCCGTGGAGCGCGCAGTGGCGCTTCACGGCTTCGACGTTGAACGGTGTCACGACATCCAGGGGAGGCTCCAGTCCAAGGGCTTCCCGATCAGACCGCTCGTGATCTTCGAGATCGGTCCGGCCGGAGACTCCACCGATCCGGCTGTCTCGCTCATCATGCCGTGCAGGATCCACGTCTACGAGGCTGAGGGGCAGGTCATTGTCGCCGCCCTGAGGCCGACGCTGTTCACGGCGGTGTTCCCGGAACACCAGATCGACGAGGTCGCCTCGCGGATGGAGCGTATCGTCGTCGAGGTGGTCGACTCCGCGGTCGAGTAGCGATCGCCGGCACGTGCAGGGCGACGATGAACGCCGCGGCAGACGCTACTTCACGCAGGACGAGTACTTGAGGAACACGGCGATAGCCTCGTCGATCAGCTCATCCCGCGATTTCTCGGTCTCGTCGATGAGGCAGCTCTTCATGGAGTGCCCGATGATGTGCAGCCCGACCTGGTTGAGGGCGGACTTCGCGGCCATGATCTGGGTCAGGACGGCCTCGCACTCCTTGCCGGACTCGATCATGCTCTGCAGGCCGCGTATCTGGCCTTCGAGTCGCTTGAGACGGTTGATGATCTGCTTGCGTTCCGCGTCCACGGGTAGTGGGGACTTGAGGGCTTCTTGCATGGCTCGCTCCTCGTGCTGAGTATGCGTTATCATGGGTCGTTCCGTATCTGTGCAATATACCCCCTGGGGGTATTTGCTGCAACTGGGACAGGGGGACATCGTGGGATACAACGTGCAGGGCGCTGACGGCGGCGGGAGTTCTGACCGCATCCGCAAGATCAAGTCCGTCCTGTGGGTGATCCTGGTGCTCAACTTGGCCGTCGCGTTCGCGAAGATGGCCTGGGGCTTCGTGAGCGGATCGGTGGCCATGCAGGCCGACGGGTTCCATTCGCTTTTCGACGGGACCTCCAACATCGTCGGTCTCGTCGGCATGTTCTTGGCGGGGCGGCCCGCAGACAACGACCACCCATACGGCCACAGCAAGTACGAGACGTACGCCTCGGCGATCATCGGTGCGATGCTCGCGATGGCGGCCTACCGGGTCGGATCCAGCGCGATCCGGGAACTGATGAACCCCGGTGAGCCCGCGAACGTCACCGCGGTCTCGTTCGCGATCATGCTCGGCACGCTGGCCGTCAATATCGGCGTGACGACCTGGGAGCGCCGGATCGGCCGCAAGCTCGGCAGTGAGATCCTCGTTGCGGATGCAAGCCATACCGGCAGCGACGTGCTTGTGAGCATCGGTGTCATCATCGGACTGGGCGCCGTCAAGATGGGTTATCCGATCGCGGACCCGCTCATCGCCCTTGGCGTGAGCGTCGCCATCGCGTACACGGCGTGGGGCGTGTTCAAGCAGGCCAACGAGACCCTGTCCGACACTGCGCGCATCCCGCCGGCCGACGTCTGCGCGGCGGCCAAGGAGGTCGAGGGGGTCCTCGGCTGTCATCATGTCCGCACACGCGGCTCCGAGTCGGAGGTCTACGTCGATCTACACATCCAGGTCGATGCGGGGATGACCGTGGAGGCCGGCCACAAGGTGGCCGAAGCGGTCGAGCGTTCGCTGTGCGGGCGTTTCGAGCAGGTCGTGGATGTGATCGCTCACTTGGAGCCCCTCGACGAGTACCAGGCGCACAAGACCGCCGAGGAGATAGACAAGGGCCTTGCCTGACACCGGCCGCCGTTCGTCGTTCAAAGGCTACGCGCTCGCATGCCTGGCCGCGGTGTGCTGGGCGACGGGCGGACTGTCCGCGAAATGGCTCTTCAGCCCGCTCGACGCGACCACCGCGTCGTGGCCGGTCCCGCCGCCCGGTATCGTCGTGGACCCGGTGGTCCTCGCCGGCGCGCGCGCCCTCGTGGCGGCCGCACTGCTGATGCTCTACATGCTCGCGTTCCGCCGTGACGAGCTGCGGGTGGGTCGCAGGGACCTCGGGTTCCTCGCGGTGTTCGGCGTGGTCGGCCTCGCGGGAGTCCACGTGACCTACTTCCAGGCCATCTCCTACACCAACGTCGCAACGGCGATCCTGCTCGAGTACCTCGCTCCCATCATCGTGCTCGTCGTCTCGGTCCTCGCGCTCGGGGAGCGCTTCACGTGGGCGTTGCCCGCCGGGGTCGTGCTCTCGGTCGGCGGGTGCGCTCTCGTGGTGGGCGCGATAGGGGGCGAGGGGCTGGCGGCCTCATCGCGGGGCGTCGCTTGGGGGCTCGCGGCTGCGGTGTTCTTCGCGGCATACTCGCTCATGGGCAAGTACGCCGCCACGCGATTCACTCCCTGGACATTGCTCACGTGGGGGCTGGCGGCAGCCTCGGTCTTCTGGCTCGTGTACCTCGGGGGCACAGGGCGCATGGTGGCCCTGCTCGCGGAGCCCGCCGGTCTGGCTGTGGTCGCCTACATGGCGGTGTTCGCGACGATCGTGCCGTTCGCCGCGTTCCTCACCGCACTGCACCACATCGACGCCACCAAGGCGGTCGTCACATCAACGCTCGAACCCGTCATCGCGGGACTCGCAGCGTTCGCGCTGTTCGGGGAGACCTTCACGCTGGTCCAGCTGTCGGGCGGCCTGCTGGTGATCGCGGCCATCGTCGTGGTACAGCGAGTGCCGTCCGCGGCGTCGGCCGAGGAGTTGCCGCCCGCTCCCTGATGCGGCTCCACACAACCTCCACGACTGACACACCCGTGCTGCGCCTGAACCTCCGCAGAAGTGGTATATAGTTTGCTAGGGGGCCGTGCCGAGCGCCCCCGCGAGCGACGGCGACGAGGTCGGGAGGTGCGCCATGGAGCTCACCCACAGACCCGAGCTCAGACAGAAGGTCACGCTCTCGCCCCAGGTCTATCAGGGCCTCAACATCCTCGCCATGCCCATTGCGGACCTCGAGGTCCTCGTCGAGGGCGAACTCCTCGAAAACCCGGTCCTCGAGGTCGACGAACCCGAGCCCGACGACTTCGATGAGGCACCCGCCGACGAGCGTGACGACTCGGCCGAAGAGGAACGAGCCTGGGACGAGTGGCTCGACCTGTATGACGAACTCGACTCGGTGGACACGTCTGCACCGCGAGACCCGAACCAGGAGACCACCAACACCGAGGAGTTCGTGGGCGGCATCGTGTCGTTCGACGACTATCTCAACGAGCAGGTGGGCTACCTGGACCTGAGCGACGAGCTCCTCCGAGCCGCTCGTGCGGTCATAGGTTCGCTCGACAGCGACGGCTTCTTCGTCGGCCGCTGTTCTGAGATCGCCGCGGTCGCGCAGGTCTCCTCGGAGATCGCCGAGGAGGCGCTCCGAGTGGTCCAGCAACTCGATCCTCCCGGGGTCGGAGCGCGAACCCTCGCCGAGGCACTCAAACTCCAGATGGACTTCCTCGGCGTCGATGAGCCTCTGCTCGAAGTCATCATCAGGGACCATCTTGACGACGTCGCATCGAACCATTTCCGGAAGATCGCACGGACGCTGCACATCGACGAAGACGAGGTCAGGCGCTTGGTGGAGGTCCTGCGCACCCTGAATCCTCGTCCTGCCGGTGCGTTCTCGCCCGGCCCGGCGCCGGGATACATCGTTCCCGACGTCACGCTCCGGCGCTTCGACGAGGACTGGCTGATCATCCCCAACAGCGAGTCGGTCCCCACGCTGCGCGTGAGCCCGCGCTATCGGGCGATGCTGAGATCGGGCTCCTCGACCGATGACGAGACCCGCCGCTACCTCAAGGACAAGATCCGCTCTGCGGAGAGCTTCATCAAGAACATCGACCGTCGCAAGGACACGGTGACCCGGATCACCGAGATCATCCTCGAGGTCCAGGCCGACTTCTTCGCTGACGGGAAGGGCCCGCTCCGGCCCCTGCGCCTCGAGGACGTGGCCGTGGAGCTCGGCGTGCACCTCTCGACCGTAAGTCGGGGCGTCACCGGCAAGTACATGGCCACGCCGTACGGCCTGTTCGAGCTGAAGCACTTCTTCAGCGGCGGATACCGCACGAAGCAGGGCATGGACGTGGCATCGACGAGTATCAAGCAGCGTCTCAGGGAGATCGTGCTGGCCGAGGACCCGGCCAAGCCCCACTCCGACCAGAGCCTTGCGGAGTTGTTGAGTGACGAGGGAGTGACGGTCGCACGGCGCACCGTCGCCAAGTACCGCGAGGAGCTGCGCATCGATCCTTCATGGGCGCGGAGGCGCAGATGAGCCTTGACTCCGGGACCGGAGCCTCAGCGCCCATCAGGGATGCCAAGGCCGCACGCTATCGCTCGGCGCTCATCGTCGCGAGCATGCTGCTCGCGATCACAGCGCTTCACCTGTACACGACCACGGTCGGGGCGGGGAGTGTGCTCCACCTGCTGTATCGCCGCCTGTACTACGTCCCGATCCTGTATGCGGCCTTCGTGTTCGGCAAGCGCGGAGGGATGCTGGCTGCCTTCGGTGCTGCCGTCCCCTTCGGACTGCACGCGTATATCTCTCTGGGTGGGCTGTTGGGACAGAGCCTCGACAACCTGCTGGAGATCGTCATGTACTTCGCCGTCGGCGCCCTGTTCGGTACGCTGCGCGACATGGAGGAACGCAAGACGGCCGACCTGCGCCAGGTGAGCCTGCGTCTTGAAGAAGCCTACAAGAAGCTCGAAGAGCGAGCGATCCAGCTCATCAACATCCAGGACTACACGCAATCGATCCTCCGTTCGATCACCTCCGGGGTCCTCACGGTGGGCCCCGACGGCTCCGTGACCACGGTCAACCCGGCCGCGGAGCGTCTCCTCGGCGTCTCCGAGTACGAGATCGTGCCCCGTCCCATCGCTTCCGTGTTCCGTGACGACGGGGGGTTGTCCAAAGACGTCGAGAAGGTGCTTGCCGGCAGGTTGCCTCTCACGCTGCGCGAGGTGACCATGCTCACGCGCGCGGGACGCACGGTGCATGTGCAGGCCTCGACGTCCAGGATGCGTGCTGTCGGGGGGCGCATCCTCGGCGCGGTCGTGACCCTTGAGGATGTGTCGGAGATCAAGGCGCTGACCGAGCAGCTGATCCGCGCCGATCGTCTCGCGGCCATGGGTGAGTTGACTGCCGGGGTCGCCCATGAGGTCCGCAACCCGCTGGGTGTCATCCGCGCGAGCGTCCAGCTCCTCGAAGATGCCCAGTGCGATCCCGCGCGCATCACCGAGGCCGCCGAGGTCATCAAGCAGGAGATAGACCGCCTGGACAAGGTCATCAAAGCCCTTCTGGACTTCGGGCGTCCGAGCAAGCCCACGTTCGTGGTGGTCGACGTGGAGGACGTCCTCGACGACGTCGTGCTGTTCACGAAGCGCTTCGCGAGCCAGGCGGAGGTCCTCATCGTCGAGGAGTTCGCCGGCGGCCTGCCCGGGGTCGAAGCGGACCCGGACCAACTCAAGCAGGTGTTCCTCAATCTTGTGACCAATGCCGTGCAGATCATGGGTGATGACGGGGGGACCGTGACGATCACGACGAGGCTGAGCGGCGAGTTCGTGGAGGTCACCGTGGGGGACACGGGTCCGGGTATCGCGCCCGAGAACATCGGCCGCGTGTTCGATCCGTTCTTCTCGACCCGCGCCGATGGCACCGGTCTCGGGCTGACCATGGTGCACCGCATCATCGACGACCATGACGGGCATATCGAAGTTGAGAGCGGCGCCGACGGGACCGTGTTCCGGGTCTCTTTGCCGGCAGCCATGGACTCAGAGTACGCGGAGGGTGGACTGACATGAAACGCATCCTGATCGTTGATGACGAGAAGAACATGCGCTGGGTGCTGGGTCAGGCGTTGGCGGCGGACGGCTTCGAGGTGGTCGAGGCGACCGACGGCAAAGAAGCGCTCGCATCGATCGCCGAGCAGGCACCCGACATCATGGTGCTCGATCACCGGATGCCTGCGCCCGACGGCATGGAGGTCCTGCGCCGGATACGCGCGAACGGCATGACATTCCCGGTGATCATGCTCACCGCCCACGGCAACGTGGAGACGGCGGTACTGGCCATGAAGGCGGGCGCCACTGAGTACCTGACCAAGCCGTTCGATCTGGACGAATTGAAACTCGCCATCGACAAAGCACTCAAGATCAGCAATCTGGCCGCCGAGGTCGAGCGGCTTCGTGAGGAGCTCGATCGCGAGTACGACATCGAGGGGATCGTAGCCGCCGACCCGACGATGATCGACGTACTCGAGCAGGTCCGCAAGGTCGCGCCGACCACCGCGACCGTGATGATCTATGGCGAGTCGGGCACGGGCAAGGAGTTGGTGGCGCGTGCGCTGCACGCCCTGTCGCCACGCGCCGGCGGGCCGTTCGTCTCGGTCAGTGCCGGCGCGTTGCCGGAGACGCTGCTGGAAAGCGAGCTCTTCGGCTACGAGAAGGGCGCCTTCACCGGTGCGACGAACGCCAAGCCCGGGCGATTCGAACTCGCCAACGGCGGGACCATCTTTCTCGACGAGATCGGCGACATCACTCCCGCAGTGCAGGTCAAACTGCTGCGGGTGCTTCAGGAGCGGCAGTTCGAGCGTCTCGGAGGGACCAGGAGCGTCGACGTCGACGTGCGTGTGGTGGCCGCCACGAACAGAGACCTCCAGCAAGCCATCGCGGACGGCGTCTTCCGAGAGGACCTGTTCTATCGCCTGAACGTCGTCCCCGTGAGTCTGCCGCCGCTGCGGCAGCGCGTGGGCGACATACCCCTACTCGTCGCGCACTTCCTTGAGAAGCAGAATGCGGGCGGCAAGACCATCTCCCAGGAGGCCCTCGAAGCGCTTGTGGCGTATCAGTGGCCCGGCAACATCCGTGAGCTCGAGAACACCATCGAGCGTATCGTCATCCTCTCGCACGGCGACGAGATCGGGCTGGCGGATCTGCCCGCAGAAGTCAGGCTCGGCCCCGCGGCATGCAGGACGAACTCGGCCGGGATCATCCTGCCTGATGACGGGTGCGACCTTGAGGAAGTGGAACTCGACCTTATCCGTCAGGCGCTCGACCGCGCGGGTTCGAGCACCCCGAAAGCGGCCAAGCTCCTCGGACTGACCACCAAGACGCTCGAAAGCCGGATGGCGCGACTGGGTCTGTGACCGGTCTTTGGCACAACGCTTGCACTCGCCACGCGTACGGATCGTGCGCGAAGGGTCGTCAGACGTGCCACGCGTGTTGCTCACAAGACTGCTCCTGGCCATCACCGGTGTGACCGCCGGGGCTGTGCTCATGCTCGCGATGCTCTCGCTCATAAACGGTTCCCAGGGGTTCGCGTTCTGCACAGCGGCCGGGCGGCTCGGCTGGATCGTCCCTTTGATCGCGGGTCTCGTGATCGGCGGCGTGAGCCTGTCGCTGCTGTCGACCGACGGGGCCGCCGACCGCGGACGGGCAGATCTCGTCGGCATGGTGCACGCTTGTCCCGGGTGCGGAAACGCGGTCGCGGATGACTGGCGTCTGTGCCCGAGCTGCGGGCGGATGCTCGGCGACGGCGACTCATCGTCTGATGACGCGCTCATGCAGGCGATGTAGGGTCGACGACCGCCGCTCGTGGGTACATGCGAATGGGGAACCGTGGTATCGTTCACGGAATCACGAACAGGGTCGGACGGGATACGAGGAGATGCCGAGATGGCGCAGATCACCGAGGCCAAGTTGAACACCACCGGCTTGCACTGCAGGTCATGCTCGATGCTCGTGGACATGACGGTCGGCGAGATCGACGGCGTGAGCGAGGTCCATACCGACCACGCCACCGGAGAGACCGTGGTCGTCTACGACACGGATGCGACCGATCTGGACGCGATCATCTCCGCCATCCGTACCGCAGGGTACGACGCGGAACCTGCCGTCTAGCACACGAACGGGGAGACGAATGACCGAGGAGCAGTACACGCTCTCAAGCCGCACCAAGTACATCATCATCGGCGCTGTGATCGTCTTGGCCTTCTTCGCTGCGTATGGATACGCATCAGCACGCGGACGTGCGACGGTCTCGGCTCAGAGTGCGGTCCCGGGTGCCGCTTCATCGGCTTGCGGGGGCTGTGAGACCGCGGGTGCGGAGCAGGGCGCGTCGTCCGACGCATGCACCGGGTGCGATGCCGAGACTCCGGCTGTGGCGCCGCAGGGCGCCGCGACGATATCAGGTGGTGTGCAGCGCATCGACGTCGACGTGTCAGCCGGCTACTTCGACCCGACCGTCATAGAGCTTGCGGCAGGGGTCCCGACCGAGATCACGTTCAGCGAGGGCTCCGGCTGCCTGGCTGCGGTGCGCTTCCCGGACTTCGATATCGAGGAGGACCTCACCAACGGCGGGGCCGTGGTGAGCCTTCCCGCGCTCGATGCGGGGGAGTACGGGTTCAACTGCGGCATGGACATGGTGTTCGGTAAGCTCGTCGTACACTAGCTCCTTGCCGACCGGCGAGGGCTGCGGCCCGATGTCGGCGCCTGTCCCGGTTCGAGTCCCTGGGTCTTGTCAACGGATACCCCCTGGGGTATTATGACGACATCAGGTCGATGCAGGATATGCGGACGGGCGTCCGGGACGAGGAGTCGAGGCATGCAGGGGAGTGTGGGTATCGCGGCGGCGTTCGCGGCGGGGATCGTGTCGTTCCTGTCACCGTGCGTTCTGCCTCTGATTCCCGGCTACCTCTCCTTCATCACCGGGTACACGACGACCGAACTCTCCACCACTGCGTCGCGCAGGGCCGTGCTCGTCCCCAGCCTCCTGTTCGTCCTCGGCTTCTCGCTGGTGTTCGTCGCACTGGGTGCGTCCGCCTCCGTGCTTGGCGCGGTCCTGCTCGAGTACCGCACGGTGCTCGTCAAGGCCTCGGGCGTGCTAGTGTTCGCACTTGGATTCTTCATGCTGGGATTCGTGAAGGTTCCGTGGCTGTACGGCGAGGCGCGCTTCGACCTGAGCAGAGCAAAGACCTTCGGACGCGCTGCGGCCCTTGTCATGGGTATGGCCTTCGCGTTCGGCTGGACTCCGTGCGTCGGCCCGATCCTCGGCTCCATCCTGGCGCTCGCGGGCTCATCGGGCGACGTTGCGCGTGGGGTCGTTCTCCTGCTCGCGTACTCACTCGGTCTCGGCGTCCCGTTCGTGCTGACCGCATTGCTCTTCGGCCAGCTCAAGGGAGCACTCTCCTGGCTCAACCGCCATGCCCTCGTCCTCAACCGCGTCGCCGGAGTTCTGCTGATGGCTGTGGGCGCACTCATCGTCAGCGGGCAACTGTCGGTACTCGCGGGCTGGTTGACGTCGGTGCTGCCCTCGTTCGAGGTCTGACGTCGTCCGAGGTGGCTCCCCGCAGCGCGCTGCCGTAGGATGAGGGTCAAGCCGGATCCGTCGACGGGGGGACGCGGTGGCCCGGATGCCGCGGCGGGACTCTCTTGCTGCCAACATAATGGTGCTCGGCATGGCCCTCGTGCTGCTCGCCGTGACCATCGTGGGCATCACTGCGCTCGTCGGCGTCTTCTCGATGGCGGTGGACGCGGCGGATGCACGACAGACGGCGTACCGGCAGGCGACCAAGGCCCAGGTCGAGGCGCGCCTCGATGCCGCCACGCGGATCCTGGACAGGGTCGAGCGTATCCTCACGGACCCTTCGGTAGGGGCCATCGATCGCACCGCCGTCGCTGAGCAGTACGACACCGGGATCGAGTACATCGACCGGCTGCTCCTGGTCAGGCCCGACGGGGCGGTCATCTCCTCGTATCCGAGTTTCGCAGCGCCCAGGAGCGTCGCCTCGGAGTCGTACTTCCTCGGGGCCGACAGTGATGTGACCACCTTCAGATATCTGCGCCCGGATGGGGCCCTGTGGGTCCGGCGTGCGATCGACGGGCCCGACGGCCCGCTGATCATGCTCGCCCGGGTCCGGGTCTCATTCCTCAAGGTGGTGATCGACGGATTCTCATCGGTTCGGGCGGGACGCGTCGTGTACGTGGCGGACAGTGACGGCACGGTCATCATGAGCGGTACGGCCGACGATGCCCTCGATCCGTCCACCGCCGTGTACGTCCAGACCTCCGAGGGCTCGCCCGACGGCCACGTGGACCTCCTGAGCGAGCGCGGCGTGCGTCTGTCGGGGCAGTACGAGGTGATGAGCGAGTTCCCCGGTCTGCGATGGCATCTGGCCGTGGTCGAGCCCCGCAGCGGCCTGATCGTCACCACGTGGAAGGCGCTGCTTCCGGCGGCCCTCGCGATGTTGTTGTCCGGCGTGCTTGCGGTCGGGCTCAGCGTTCTGTTCGCCCGTCGTCTCGCGTCGCCGCTCGGCGAACTCGAGGAGCACGCGCGGGATCTGGCCTCGGGCGCCTACGTTCGCTCGATCGATCTCGACCGTACGGACGAGGTGGGCAGACTCGCGGACGCGTTCAACGCGATGGCGCTCAGGATCAATGCACTGCATGACCTGTCGCAGTTGCTCGCCAGTTCCGCGAGTCTGCGACAGGTCCTCGACGGCATCATCGAGGCCATCCGGCACATCGTGGGGTCGGCCGGCGTTGGGATCCTGCTGCTCAGCGAGGACCATCTGGAACTCAGGCTGGAGCGGGCCCAGGGCTTCGGTATGCGAGAGGGAACGGCGGTCCCCACGTCCCGACAGACGTGGCTGTCTGACATCCTGATCGCCCACGGCCCCGTTTCGTTCACCGGCTCCTTCTCCGAACTCGGGGTCCTCCTGCCCGAGGACATCGTCGATCGCGCGATACGGGGGATCGGGCTGCCGCTGGTCGTCGCCGACGAGACGGTCGGCGCGATCGTGATCACGCCGCTTGCGCCACGCGAGTTCGGCCAGGCGGAGATCGAGATGCTGCGCACCTTCTCCGCACAGGCGGCTGTCGCGGTCAACATCTCCACCCTGTTCGCCGAGGAGACCGATGCGCGCCGCGAGGCCGAGGTCATGCGTGAGGTCGTGGAGCGGCTCGCATCACCCAGAGACCTCGACGTCTCGTTGCGGGCGGTCTCGCAGAGCGCAGGCGACCTGCTCACGGTGGGCAGCGTTGCGTGCGCGTTCGTCGACAGGGCACGTCTCGGCCTGCCCCCGGCGGCCGACCCGATCGAGGAGCGCGCCCTATTGCGCGCATGGGAGGTCGCGTGGGGGATGGGTGACGGCGATTCGGCGATCCGCTGCGCCCTCGGCGAAGATGCCGCGATCGACCACTTCCTCGCCGACCATAACGCGTCCGAGGTGTTGTTCCTCACGGTCATGCAGGGTCGCCAGCCCGGCGCCGTCATCGCCTTCTCCATCGACCGGCCAGGACGCAGCTTCAGCGCCTCGGAGCGTTCATTGGCCGACGCCATCGGGACCGAGATAGGTCTGGCACTCGACAACGCTTTCAACTTCGCTCAGGCCGAGGCGAGAGCGGCCAACCTCGAGACCATCTTCCGGATCTCCCAGGCCGTGAGCTCCTCGCTTCAGATCAAGGTCGTCCTCAACCGTGTGCTCGACGTGGTCCAGAAGATCTTCGGCGCGGACGCCGTCTCGCTCATGGAGTTCGACGCCGACCGTCGGATGGTGGTCACCGTCATGGCGCGCGGGCTCATCTCGTCCGAGATGCTCCATTTCGAGTGCGAACCCGGGTCCGACATCCCCGGCTCGGTGTTCTCGAGCGGTGAGCCGGTGCGTATCGGGGAGATAGCCGACCCGGACAGCGAGTACGCAGCCATCGCCTACCAGCAGGGGCTGCGCAGCATGCTCGCCGTGCCGCTCATGGCCCGGGGCAGGAGCCTGGGCGCACTTGTCGTGTTCTCTGCAGTGCCCGAGGACTACTCGGCCGAGGATCAGGCGCTGCTGCACACGTTCGCGGCACAGGCTGCTCTGGCGATCGACACGGCGGCGCTCTACGGCAAGGAGCATCACGTCGCGAGTGTCCTGCAGGCGAGCATCCTCCCGCAGATACTCCCGCAGTACGACGAGGTCGACGCCTCGAGCGTCTACCTCGCCGCGGGCGACGAGGCCGAGATAGGCGGTGACTATTTCGACCTGTTCAAGGCGCCCGACGGGTCGGTCGTGATCGCGCTCGGCGACGTGTGCGGCAAGGGCGTCGTCGCAGCCACCAAGACCTCCGCGATCAAGTATTCGGTGCGCGGCATGACGGCCGCCGGGCTGCGTCCGGGACGGATCCTGCGCGAACTCAACAACATGGTCGCCGAGACCGAGGACACGAGCGACATCGTGACGATGTGGCTCGGCATGCTCGACCCGGGCTCGGGCGTCCTCACGCATGCCAACGGCGGGCATCCTCCGGGGCTGCTCTTCGCCGCCGGTTCGTCACGGATCAGCAGACTCGAAACCACCGGTCCGCTCCTCGGCGCGATCAGGGACGCGTCGTTCGACGAGATCGAGACGCCCGTCGTCATCGGAGACACCTTGCTCGTGTACACGGACGGAGTGACCGAGGCCCGACGTGGGAATAAGTTCTTCGGCGAAGGCAGAGTGCGCCGGGCGCTCTCGAAGGGCGGCACGCCCACCGAGATCGTCGACAGGCTGCTCGCGGCGCTCGACAGGTATGTGCCGGGAAGCCTTCGCGACGACGCGGCGATCCTCGCCGTGCGTCTGAAGTCCTGCGAGGAGAAGGGTGTGGACCGAGACGGCGATTAGGCCGAGCGCGGACCGGACATGACTTTCACGGTGGAACGACACGACGAGCTGCGTGCCGCGGTCCTGAGGATCGAGGGCGACATCGACATCGCGACCATCCCGCGGTTGCGCGATGCTCTCGACGCTTTGGTCGAGTCCGGGTATCCGAACCTCGTCCTTGACCTCGCCAGGGTGGACTACGCCGACTCCTCGGCGCTCGGTATGCTCGTCTGGCTCGACCGGAGGTTGCAGGATGCGTCGGGTCGCGTCGTCTTGGCGGGTGCCAACAGAGACGTGCGCAGGATCCTCGCACTCTCGCGCATCGTCAGCGTCTCGCCGAGCATGTGCGAGGATGAGGATGCGAGCAGGGCACTCCTTGGCATGGAGCGTTCGGACGCGCTCGTGGTCGAGCGGTGGTGCAAGGAGATATGCATACCGGCAGAGGTGTCCCGGCTTGCGAGCGTGCGCGAGAGCGTATGTGAGATGATTGCCCCGCTGGGCTTCTCGAACGCCGCTGTCTTCGACATCAAGGTGGCTTTGGGTGAGGCGCTCGCCAACGCGGTCCGGCATGGTTCAGAAGGTGTTGTGGGCGAGGTCGGCGTGATGGTTCACGGGTTCGATGACAAGGTCGTCATCGACGTCACGGACGCCGGCTCGGGCTTCGATGGCCAGCATGTCTGCAGCGACGACCTGTACGCATCGGGTGGACGCGGCATAATGTTCATGCGTGCACTCATGGACCACGTCGAGTTCGCACCGTCGCCGACGGGTGGCACGATCGTCACGCTTGTCAAACACCGGGTTCCGGTCGAGGTCACCGAGTGACCCTGAGGCCGACCCGCCGCCTGTGAAGGAGGGTTCGGCCCCGGATGCCCGATCGCAAACGCATCCTCGTGTTCAGCGCTTCTTTCGGGGGCGGACACCGCTCCGCCGCTGAGGCCGTCAAGCGCTACTACGAGGCCCACTATCCGGACACTGTCGAGGTCAAGGTGCTCGACTTCTTCGACGAGTTCGTCCCGAGCCTCAACGTGCTGGCGAAGTTCGCGTATCAGCAGTCGGTCCAGTTCTTCCCGGCCGCGTACGGCACGTTCTTCGAACTCTCGAACAAGCTGCCGACGAACCCCGTCGTCCACGAGCTCAGGCTGATGGGGATGGCGAGAGCGGCCGCGTTCATCGACGAGTTCCATCCCGACGCGGTCATATCGACCTTCCCGGTTGCCGGTGGCGTCGTCGCCGACATCAAGGCCAACCGCCCGCTCGTGTCCGCGACCGTGGTCACGGACTTCGGCGCGCACCGGACGTGGCTCCATCCCGCGACGGACATCTACTTCGTCGCTTGCAAGGAGGTCCGTGAGGACCTTGTTGTGCGCGGCATCCCGTGGGACCGCATCATGGTCTCGGGTATCCCCATCCACGAGCGCTTCAGCGAGGGCGTCGTGTGCGGCGAGTGCCGCAAGGCCCTCGGCCTGGCGGACCGGTTCACAGTCCTGCTGACGTCGATAGCCGGCACACCCGGAGACGTGAAGGACCTCACACGGGAGCTGGCCGGCATGGGTGTCCAGGTCGCGGCCGTGGCCGGGCACAGTGACAGGCTGCGTCGTCGCCTGGAACCGGTCGCCGCCGAGTCGGACCTGGTCAAGGTCTTCGGGTACGTCGAGGACATGCACCGCATGATGACGGCGTGCGACGTGCTCGTGGGAAAGGCCGGGGGATTGACCGTCTCGGAGTCGCTCGCCATGCGGCTTCCTCTCATCATCTACAACCCGGTGCCCGGCCAGGAGCTCTACAACGTCGACTTCCTGGTCAACTACGGCGCCGGACTCCTCGCGCGTGACGAAGAGGACGTGGTGGAGAAGGTGCGCTTCCTGTCCAGTCATCCCGAGCGTTTGGAGCAGATGGCCTCGAACGCGGGGTTGCTCGGGACGCCGGGCGCGGCGCAGACCGTGTGCGAACGGGTGCTCGCAGCGTTACGATAGAGGTGGAACCGACGCAGGAGGGGGAGCGCATGGAGTTGTTCGACGCCATCTCGGCCCGGCATTCGATCAGGTCGTACCGCGAGGACGAGGTGCCTCGCGAGATCATAGAGAGACTGATCGCCGCAGCGGGCCAGGCGCCCTCCGCGCTCAATGAACAACCCTGGACCTTCTATGTCGCGACGGGAGAGACACGCCGTCAGCTCGGCGAGATCATGTTCCAGAGCACGCACTACCTCGAGGAATACCTGACGGTGCTCGGGCACACCGCCACCCCGGAGCACCTCAACTGGTACGCGGAGCTCGGCGGCGCTCCGGTCGTCGTGGCGTGCACCATGCCACGGACCAACGACGAGTTCCTCCTCATGAACAAGTACCTCTCGGTCGGAGGCGCCATCGAGAACCTGCTGCTCGCGGCCACCGACCAGGGTCTGGGTACGTGCGCCGTCACCTTCTCGTTCTGGGTCCGCGACGAGATCGGCAAGCTCCTCGGCGTTCCCGAGGATCGCATGATCGTCTCGCTCGTCGTTCTCGGATACCCGACCTCACAACCGCCCGTCGCGCCGCCTCATCGCACCGACGTGGCGGTGTATCTGGACTGAGATGACCCAAGCCGTCTTCTTCGATGTCGGGAACACCCTGCTCTACCCGTATCCCAGCGTGTCCGAGGTCTGTCGCCAGGTGCTCGCGCGGGCGGGTCATACGCGTGACCTCTCCGCCATCGACGAACTCATGCCCCTCGTGGACGCGTACTACGAGGACCGCTACCGCGAGGACGACACCTTCTGGACCGACGAAGGGGAGACGAGCGGCGTGTGGGTCGGCATGTACTCCCTGCTCGCTCGTGACCTCGGGATAGACCGCGATGCCGAGGAGTTGGCGCGCAGCGTCTACGACGAGTTCGGGCGCCCGGATCGCTGGATGGCGTACCCGGACGTGCGTCCGGCCTTCGAGCGTGTCATCGCGCGCGGTGCGAAGGTCGGGATCATCTCGAACTGGGACCGGCGGCTTGAGGGCCTGCTCGAAGGGCTGGGTCTTGGGGACATGATAGGTACGGTCGTTTCCTCGGCGGACGTGGGTCTGAGGAAGCCGGATCCGCGGATATTCGAGCTTGCATGCGCTCGGCTCGAAGTCGACCCGGGGCACTGCGTGCATGTCGGCGACCATCACTACGCCGATATCCTGGGTGCGACGACGGCGGGGATGACCGCGGTCCTGATCGACAGGCACGGGATCGACGCCACCGGGGCGGCCATAGCCTCACTGGACGAGTTGGACGAGCATCTGGGCTGGGGCGGCCCGGGCTAGGAGGGCACGACATGCGTGGTCTGCAATGGTTGGCCGGGCTCATGGCGCTCATCGTCTGCCTCGGAGCCGCGTATGCGGCGTACACGCTGGCGGGCTACTCCTGGGACCAGGTCGTCTCGTACAAGTCGCCGTTCGCGGATTACGAGCGCCCCTGGGCCGACAAGGCCTCGTTGCCGGCTCCCGAGGGGGCCCAGCTGACCCAGTACCCACCGCCCAAGCCGGCACGTGAGGCGAGCGAGACCGCTCAGCGGGTCGTGCTGGTGATCTGCGACGGACTGACACTCGAGGCGTCAAAGAACATGACCGGGCTCAGCACCTTGCGGCAGTACGGCGCCGACATGGTAGCCACGACCCCGCAGCCCTCACTCTCGTACCCCACGTGGACGACGATCCTGTCCGGTGCGCCGCCCAACATCTCAGGGGTTCCCACCAACTGGTTCGACGCTGCGGTGCCGGTCGAGACCCTGATCGACGTGGCGTGGCGCGACGGCCGGCGCCTTGCGGTCGTGGCACCCGAGGACTTCAAGACGCTGTATGGCGCGGATCGCGCCGGCGCGAGCTACTTCGACGAGTGGACCGACGAGTACATGTCGGCGACGTACGTGGACCAGGCGCTCAGGGTGGCCAAGGACTACCAGCCGGAGTTGCTCGTCATGCATCTCCCGGACGCCGACGAGACCGCCCATGACTTCGGGGCCGCTTCAGATGAGTACGACACGGTCACGCGCCGCATGGACGCCGACATCTCGCGTCTCGTCTCGGGTCTGCAGGACGACAGGACGATCTTCGTGATCTGTGCCGATCACGGACATATCGCGTCGGGAGGGCACGGCGGGTGGGAGACCGAGGTGGTCAACGTGCCGGCGGTCTTCACCGGCCCGGGTATCGTCCTGGGCCAGGGCAGGATGGCTCAGGTGGACATCGCACCGACCGTCGCAGCGCTGCTCGACATGCGTGTGCCCGCCGAGTCCGTGGGGCGTGTGCGTGACGATATCGTGGTGGAAGCCGGCGACGCCGTGGCCCGGGGCGAGCGTCAGTATCGCGCGTTCGCGGAGTTCTACGTGACCACCATGGAAGGCCAGGCCACCGCCCTTGGCAAGGCCAAGGACTATTCGGGCATCGCCGCGGCCATCTCGGAAGTGGATGCGCGACGGCTCGCCTCCGACCGCAACGACCGTCTCCCTGTTGCCGCCGGCCTCGCGGGGGCGGCGCTGCTCGCGCTCGTGCTGCTGTTCGCGGCCTCGTGGAGGGCCGGCGTGGCCGCTTCTGCGGGCGCTGTGACGTACTACGCGCTCTACAACGCGCTCTACTTCTTCGTTCACGGGTACCGGTGGTCGTTGTCCGCGTTCAACACCGAGGAGTACGTGCAGGCCTTCTTCTACTGGCGCATGGGTGAGGCCGCCATCGCAGCCGTGGTCGCGTTCCTCGTGGCTGCGGCGATCTACCCGCTGCTCAGGCGCAGGCCCAAGGGTGTCAGGCAGGGATACGCCGCCGGCTGGGCGAGTCTGGGTCCCGCAACCGGTCTCGCGATCGTCGCAACCCTCGGCATGCAGGTCGCCTGGTTCCTGTGGGCCTGGGGCGCCGACGTGGTCTGGCGTCTGCCGGACCTCAAATGGGGGTTCAAGTACGATCTCGATCTGATGCAGATCACCGCCGTGGGTGCCGTGACGTTGTTCGCGCCGGTGGTCACCTACCTGGTGGGACGGTATCATCCGAAGGTCCGCAGTACGGCAGCCGAGGAGTAGACCGTCGATGGCGATCAAAGATCTGCGCGAGCTCATCGCGCTTCTGGAGAGCAAGGGCCAGCTCAAGCGCATCACCGCCCCCGTCGATCCCGTGCTGGAGATCGGTGAGATCACGGACCGCGTGAGCAAGGAGCACGGGCCGGCACTGCTGTTCGAGAACCCCGTGGACCGCTCGACCGGCAAGCGCTATGCGACGCCCGTGGCCATCAACCTCATGGGCGCGTACGACCGCATGGCGTGGGCGCTCGGCGTCGATGCCCAGACCGGGACGTGGCGCGATCTCGACGCCAAGGCGCGCGAGCTCATGGACCTGCTGCCGCTCGATGCGCCTTCGTCGGTCATGGACAAGCTGGGTATCGCCAAGAACCTCGCCGGACTCGCGGGCTCAGGCCCGAAGACGGTCCGCAAGGCGCCGGTGCAAGAGGTCGTCATGCGCGGCGACGACGTCGACCTGTCCGCGCTTCCCGTTTTGACGACCTGGCCGCAGGACGGTGGCCCGTTCATCACCCTTCCGCAGGTGGTCACCTCCGACCCCAAGGGCAAACTGAACGTCGGGATGTACCGTCTCCAGGTCTTCGACCGCAACACCACGGGCCTGCACATCCACGAACACCACGACGGCAACAAGAACCTGCGCGCGTGGGCCGAGTCCGGCGCCACCCGAGCGCCTGTGAGCGTGGCGCTCGGCGGCGATCCCGTCACCATCTTCTCGGCCACCGCCCCGGTCCCGCCGATCATCGACGAGTACCTCTTCTCAGGCATCCTTCGTGGGGAGAGTGTCGAGGTCGTCAAATGCATCACCAACGACCTCATGGTGCCGGCCAATGCCGAGATCGTCCTCGAAGGCTGGTGCGACCTCGATGAGACCCGCTGGGAGGGCCCGTTCGGCGACCATACGGGCTACTACTCGCTGGCCGACTACTTCCCGGTGTTCCATGTCGAGGCGATCACGATGCGACGGGACGCCATCTACCCCACGACGATCGTCGGCAGACCTCCGATGGAGGACTGCTACATGGCCAAGGCCACGGAGCGCATCTTCCTGCCCGTGATCAAGGCCATGATGCCCGAGGTCATCGATTACGACCTGCCGCTCGAGGGCGTGTTCCACAACTGCGCGATCTTCCAGATCCGCAAGGAGTTCGCCGGTCAGGCGTTCCGTGTCATGAACTTCGCCTGGTCGATGGGGCAGATGATGTTCACGAAGTACGTTATCGTCGTCGATGAGGATGTCGACTGCCACGACTACTCCCAGGTGGCGTGGCGCTGCTTCAACAACGTCGACCCGAGCCGTGACATCCTCATCAGCAAGGGTCCGCTCGACCGACTCGACCATTCGAGCAACTTCGAGAGCTTCGGGTTCAAGATGGGCATCGACGCCACGCGTCCGATAGCCAACGAAGGCCATGAGCGCGAATGGCCGGAAGCTCTGGAGATGGATGCCGACGTCAAGGCGCGCGTCGACGCGATGTGGGAAGAGCTCGGCCTGTGAGCGCGGAGGCCTCCGGCACCGCGGCACCCGGCAAGCTCGCCCTGTTCCTGGAGCTCGTGAAGTTCGAGCACAGCATCTTCGCGCTGCCCTATGCCTACATCGGCGCCCTGTATGGGGCTGCGACCATCGTCTTCGCGGTCCCGGCCATCTATCCGCCCGTCGATCCTGAGCCCACTGCTTGGGTGACGCTCGGCAACTGGCCCACATGGCAGTCGCTCCTCTGGATCACGCTTGTGATGGTGGGCGCCCGAGCATTCGCGTTCGTTCTCAACCGCGCCATCGACAAGGAGATAGACGCGCGCAACCCACGTACAGCCGGACGCGCGATCCCTGCCGGCCTGATCAAGGCCTGGGAGTTGTGGCTGTTCTCCGCTGTGATGCTCGCGATCTACCTCCTCGGCGTATGGCAGCTTGCGCCCATCACCCACATCCTGTGGCCGATCCCGCTGCTCGCGTTCTTCATCTATCCGTACACCAAGCGGTTCACCTCGCTGTGCCACTACTGGCTCGGGTTGTGTCTGGGTCTGGCGGCTGTCGGCGGCTGGGTTGGAGTCGGAGCGTCCATATCGGATCCGGCTCCGTGGATCCTCGGGCTTGCCGTGACACTCTGGACCGCCGGCTTCGACATCATCTACGCGACACAGGACGTCGAGTGTGACGTCCGCGACGGCGTCCACTCCATGCCCGCCGATCTGGGGATCGCCAAGGCACTCATCCAGACCCGCGTGGCCCACGTGCTCACGGTATTCCTGCTGGCTCTGGGCGGCTATCTGGCCTCCGCCGGCTGGCCCTGGTACGCCGGAGTGGGTGTGGCCGCGGCGCTCCTGTGGTATGAGAACAGCATCGTCTCTGCCAAAGACCTGAGCCGCGTCAATGCGGCGTTCTTCACCGTCAACGGAATCATCGCGGTCGTCGTGGGCGCGGGAGCGCTGCTCGACCGCCTGATCGGATAGGAGCATCATGTCCCGCTACTCAGTCGTTGTGACGGGCGCGTCAGGCAGTGTGTACGGCCTGCGCCTGATCGAGCAGCTCCTGACCTCCGGTCACGAGGTGGTCACCACCTTCACCGAGGCGGGAAGGGACGTCTGTGGGTACGAGACCGGATTCGATCTGCCTGCCGAGGAGCCGGCTCGTGCCCTCTTGCGCTTCCTTGAGCTTCCGAGCGACATGCCGTTGCGCAACGCGTGCTGCAAGGATCTGTTCGACCCCATCGCCAGTGGATCGTACGCGCTCGACGGCATGATCGTGTGCCCGGCGAGCATGGGCTTCGTGGCAAAGGTCGCGCACGGACTCGCAGACAACCTGCCGTCACGGGCCGCCGACGTGTGCCTCAAGGAGCGTCGCCCGCTCGTGCTCGTCCCTCGCGAGACTCCGCTGTCCCTCGTGCACCTTCGCAACATGACGGCCGCGTCCGAGGCGGGAGCGATCATCGTCCCGGCGATGCCAGCGTTCTACCAGCGGCCCGAGACCCTCGATGACGCGGTGAACTTCGTGGTCGGGAAGGTTCTCGACACGCTGGGCGTCGCGCACGAGCTCTTCGAGAGATGGGGGAGCTAGGTGGCCGAGGAGAACCAGCCCACCATCGCGTCGTCCCAGGAGCTCGGCCACGAGGCGGTGGACACCCCTCTGCGCCGGGTGGCGGCGTGGACGCGGTTCGTAGCGATGATACCGGTCGTGGGTCTGTTCGTCGGCGCCGTGACGTTGGTGCTCATGGCGGCCGTCGAGATGTACCGGGTCATCGGCCATGCGCTCGCGGGCGAGCTCGAGAAGAAGGTGGCGGTACTCGACTTCATCGAGCTCGCGGATGTGTTCTTGCTGGCGGTCGTGCTCTACATCATGGCGCTCGGACTGTTCGAGCTCTTCATCGACGATCGGCTGCCGTTGCCGCACTGGCTGGAGTTCCACTCGCTCGACGACCTCAAGGAGAAGTTGATCGGCGTCGTCGTGGTGGTGCTGGCCGTGTCGTTCCTCGGCAAGGTCATAGAATCCGGTAGCGCCGAGGAGCTCATGCAACTCGGTATCGGCGTTGCGGCGGTGATCGTGGCGTTGTCGTACTTCCTCAAGCGCATCGCCAAGGGGTAGACGATTCCGGGCGGCGCTTCTCCGGCTCGCTTGACGCGGTTCATAGCCGGGCGGGATAATCGATCCGTAGGGTCTAGTCGTAGTAGCAGTCGTAGCATCAGTCGCAGCATAAGGAGTAGCCATGACCCTGGCACAGGCGCGCAAGCGCTTCCCGCTCGTGCCCCTTGAGATCGTCAAGTGGGCGCTCGAGAACATCTCAGATCCGGCCGACCAGATCCGTGGTCTGTCACGCCTCGAGCAGGCGAAGCAGATCCAGATCAAATACTCGGTCTAGGCTCTCGGATCGTTCGACCCGCTGGCGTGCGGGAGTACGCCGGTCTTGTCGCGCCTTCTTCATGCGACAACCGGGTGTTTAGACTCGCGTATACAAAGAGCCGCTCCCAAGGGAGCGGCTCTCGTGTGTTTGGAGGCGACGCCCGGATTCGAACCGGGGATAAGGGCTTTGCAGGCCCCTGCCTTGCCACTTGGCCACGTCGCCATGTGCATGGGGCGAAGCGCCCCGATTATCAAAGAAGGCCGGCCTCGTCGGGCCTGTCGAGCTGCCCTTAGGGCCGACCTCCGAAGTGTCGATGGAGCGGACGACGGGATTCGAACCCGCGACCCCAACCTTGGCAAGGTTGTGCTCTACCAGCTGAGCCACGTCCGCGCGCGAAGGGTAGTGTATCAGCGGGTTCTTCGGCGTGCAAGGTCGAATCGGAGACCGTTCAGATGAATCCACGCTGGTAGTCGGCTCGGGGAAAGCCGCACAACTCGGGGTTGGCGCGACGGCGCAGGAACGGTACAATTCCGTTCGCTGTTCATTGCGAACCGCATACGGGCGATTAGCTCAGGGGGAGAGCACTTCCTTGACACGGAAGGGGTCAGAGGTTCAAATCCTCTATCGCCCACCATGGACACACGAAGGGCCTCGGCGACGCCGGGGCCCTTCTGCATTCCCGGGATCGTCCGTGGTTCAGCGGTCGTGCGAGGGTACATTCCTCGGCAGGCGGACCGATGAAGGGACTCTCGATGGACATGAGGACGAGGCGATTCGCAACGCTGATCGTGACGGGAGCGCTCCTGTTCTCACTCACCGCGTGCGGAGGCGGCAGCTCCGGTTCCACGGGCGATGCGGGCGGCCGCGACACATCGGACCCCGCCAAGGCCGTCGTCGACTCCAAGTGCTCGCTCTGCCACTCCCTCGATCGCGTGTACTCGGCCACCAAGACCAAGGCGGAGTGGGAGACGACGGTGACCCGCATGAAGAGCAACGGCCTCGTCATCACCGACAGTGAGTACACTCAGGTCATCGAGTTCCTGAGCAGGTAGCGGATCACCCGTTCTCGAGAACGGCCCGATAGCCTTCGGGAACGAGCAGCCGCGCGCGTCCCGGGAGCACGCTCGCTTCGAACGGCGTGACGCCCGAGGTTATCTCCCCGTCGTACTGCACCGGGAGCGGGGGATCTGCCGCGATCCTGGCGACTGCCGCACGGTGGACGTCGACCCCTGCGGTCTTGGCCGGTCGCAGTCCCGTGGTCCGGTCCACGATCGCGGTCCACACGGCGGGGAGCAGTTCGATGGCGTTGCGCGTCCTGAGCACCACGACTTCGAACATGCCGTCGGCGGGATGGCTGTCGTGGGTGAGTGAGAGGTCGAACTGCAGCCGCGCGAGGTTGACCACGAGAACGGCGATGCCGTCGGTGACTATCGTCTCTCCGTCGAGTTCGAGCGTGAACGTCGAGACGGTCGGTGCGATGTTCTGGAGCGCGGCCACGAGGTACGCGGCCACACCGATCGAGCCCTTCAGGTCCTGCGCGCCTTCCATGATGGAGGCGTCGAAGCCGGCGCCCGCCGCCACGACGAACCCCTCGCGCCGGCGCGTAAGATCTCCGGCGGCCCCGATGACGATCTCGCCGAGGTCGAGGTCCACGATGCTGTCGGACAGGGCGATCCTAGCCAGCTCGGCGGGATCGAGCGGCATGGTGAGGTTGAGCGCGAGGAGGTTGGCCGTGCCTGCGGGGTACGCGAGGATCGGTATATCGATGTCCCTGAGTGCATAGCAGACGCTCGAGACCGTCCCGTCACCACCAGCGGCGATCACACGGTCGAAGTCTTCGGCGTCCCTGACCAGGTCGCGCATGGTGCTGCCGGGTACGATGAATCGCAGGGTGATGTCAGCGCCGGTGGTCCCCATGACCCGCAGGAACTCGTAGAGTCCCGCGTCGCCCTGACCCGCGCGGGAGTTGACTATCGCAAGGATGCGCATCGGGTGGTCCTCGCATGACGATGTCCGTCTTGTACTGCGAGGATACGCTATCGGATGTCGGTGGTGCGCGTTAGGATGTAATCCGCGACAAGGAGATGACGTGTACATACGTACTGCCGAGGAACTGAGACGTTTCGTTGATTCGGTCGCCGGGGCACCCGTGCTCGCGGTGGACACCGAGTTCATGCGAGAGAAGACCTACTGGGCCCGCCTGTGTCTGATCCAGGTCGGCACCGGAGAGACCAGCGCTATCGTCGACCCCCTGGTCATCGAGGACCTCTCTCCGTTGTGGGAGCTCATGCGGGACACCTCGATGCTCAAGGTCTTCCATTCGGGTCAGCAGGACCTCGAGATCCTGTGGCGTCTGATGGGCGATACCGTACGCCCTGTGTTCGATACCCAGATCGCCGCCACACTGGCGGGCTTCCCGCAGCAGGTCGGATATGGCGCGATCGTCAAGGAACTCCTCGGCGTAGAACTCGACAAGTCGGACACGTTCACCGACTGGGCGAGGCGCCCGCTGTCGGAGACGCAGGTGGAGTACGCGCTCAATGATGTGCGCTACCTGCCCGAGGTCTACCGTCGGTTGCTCGAGCGACTCGAAGCGCACGACAGGATGCCCTGGTTGCGGGCGGATTTCGAGCGGCTCGAACACGAGGACTCTTTCAGGGTCGACCCCGAGGAGATGTTCCGGCGTCTGAAGCGTCTCTCGTCGCTCAACCGCCGCCAACTCGGCGTGGTGCGCAAGGTGGCCGCATGGCGTGAGCTCGAGGCTCAGCGTCGCGACATCCCGCGCCGTTGGGTGATCGGTGACGAATCACTCATCGAGATCGCGCGGCGGTGTCCCAAGGACGCGGCCGGCATCGCATCGGTGCGCGGCGTCACCGACAAGCTCCCCAAGTCCACGTATCCGGGCCTGCTCGCGGCGGTCGCCGCAGGGCTCGCGCTTCCCGAAGACGAACTGCCACGGCTGGACAAGCGCAAGCGCAAGCCGGCCGATATCGACGGTGCGGTGGACCTCATGGCAGCCCTCGTACGCCTGAGGGCGAAGCAGCACGATGTCGCCGTTCCGCTGCTCGCATCGCGTGACGACCTGGAGCATCTGGCTGCGGGGGAGCGCGATACGAGTCCGTTGCTCGAGGGGTGGAGGCGCTCGATCGTGGGCGACGAGCTCATCGAGCTGCTGGAGGGCAGGGTGTCGCTCACGCTCGTCGACGGAGCGCTCTCGGTCCGCAGCATGAGCGCTGCGCCTGTGGAGATTCCGAGTAGCGACGGCGCGTGAGGCGAGGCGGCAGGCTCGTTGCTTGATACTCGTCAGGTGCACCTGCTGTTGATGTAAGGAGACGCAGATGATCTATTCGCCGGGATTCTTCGGCATCATGATACTGAGCATCGCCCTCGGCCTGATCACCCAAGGGTGGGTCAACGGCGCGTTCAGGCGCTGGAGCCGGGTGCCTCTCGCCACGGGCATGACGGGCGCCCAGGTCGCACGGCGCATGCTCGATGAGGCGGGCCTGCATGCCGTGGGCATCGAAGTGGTCCCCGGTAAGCTCACGGACCATTATGATCCGCGCGCCAAGGTGCTGAGGCTTTCGGAGGCCGTGTACTCGAGTCCGACGGTCGCCGCCGCCGGCGTCGCCGCTCATGAAGCCGGTCACGCGGTCCAGCACGCACGCGGTTTCGCCCCTGCTGCCATCAGACAGGCCCTTGTGCCCGCTGCCAACATCGGGTCTAACGCGGCGTGGTTCCTCATTCCGATGGGCTTCATACTCAACTTCCCGAGTCTCGTCTGGGCGGGCGTCGTGCTCTTCGGCTGCGCCGTGCTGTTCCAGGTCGTGACACTGCCGGTTGAATTCGACGCGTCGCGACGCGCCATGGCCACGTTGTCGGAGGGCTCGATCCTGCCGCAGGAACAGGTCGGAGGAGCCCGCCAGGTACTCACCGCTGCGGCGATGACCTACCTGGCAGCCACACTGATCGCGGTGCTCCAGTTGGCCTACTACGTCGGCCTTGCCCGCCGGAGCTGACCGCACACCACCGTTCGGGGGAGGGACATGGCCGAGGACAGGGCGCTGAGCGTCTCGGAAGCGATGAACGACGCCAAGCGTGCGCTTGAGGGCGTGCGTGTCCGTGTCGTCGGCGAGGTCTCCGAGTTCAACGACAAGCCCGGCTACAAGGCCGCCTACTTCACCGTATGCGACGAGGGCGCCTCGATGCCCGCCATGATGTGGCGGGACGCCTACCTTGCGTCGGGCGTGGACCTACGGTGCGGCACGCTCGTCGAACTCGTCGGGTACTTCTCCGCCTATGTCCCCAAGGGGCGTATGCAGTTCATGGTGCGCTCCCTGTCGCTCGCGGGCGAAGGGATGCTTCGCATGCAGGTCGCCGCCCTGGCCCGCAAGCTGGAGGCGGAGGGCCTCGTGGATGCCTCCCGAAAGCGGGAGATCCCGCGCTACCCGACCCGGATAGCCCTCGTCACGTCACCCAGAGGCAAAGCGGTCCACGACGTCATCCGCACGCTCCGGCGCCGGTACCCGCTGGCGGAACTGATGATCGCGGGTGTGGCGGTCGAGGGGGCGGACGCGCCCAGGAGTATCGCGGAGGGCCTTGAGATCGCCGCGCAGGCATCGCCGGACGTCATCCTGCTGGTGCGGGGCGGCGGCAGCTACGAGGACCTCATGCCCTTCAACCACGAGTCGGTGGCCCGCGCGGTCGCGGGGTCGCCTGTCCCGGTGGTGACGGGGATAGGCCACGAACCTGACGACTCGATCGCCGACATGGTCGCAGACCTGCGGGCCTCGACACCCACAGCCGCCGCGGAGGCGGTCGCACCTTCCTGCGAGGAACTCGCGGCGGTGCTCGGCAGTGCCCAGGGCCGGCTCGCGCGCGCCCTTTCCCATCGCATCCAGCTGGCTGCGCACCGGCTCAGGCGCGTGGCCGAGAGGCCGGTGTTCGGCGATGCGAGCGTACTGCTCGGCACGGCGTGGCAGACACTCGACACCGCCGGCGCGTCGTTGCGTCGGGCGATCCCCGAGCGCCTTCGGCGTGACGGCGAGCGCATCGAGTTCCTGAGACGCCGTCTCATCACCGTCGGCCCGCGCATCGTCGGTGGTTCAGAGGAACGGGCGAGACTCGCCTCGGCGCGGTTGCACGATCTCTCGCCGCTCGCGATCCTCGCCCGCGGGTACGCCGTCGCCTTCTCCGGTGACGGCGGGACGGTGCTCAGGAGACCGGGCGATGTCGCGCCCGGGGACGAGTTCAGTGTGCGCGTGCAGGATGGAACGATCACAGGCGTCGTGAGCGCCACGCGAGGGTTGGAGGAGTAGATGGGTGATATCGATCTCAGGAATCCCGAGGACATGGCGTTCGGCGAAGCACTCGCCGAACTCGAGGCCATCGTAGGCGCGCTCGAGAGCGGTCAACTCGAGCTCGAGGAGAGCATGAGCCGCTACGAGCGTGGTGTGGCGCTTCTGCGCTCGTTGCAGGGCAAGCTGACCGACGCTCAGCAGCGCGTGACGATGCTCCTCGGCGAACTCGAGACCGACGCAGGCGCCGACGCCGAATGAGTCCCGACGTCGGGGACAGGATCCCGGCGCTGGGTTAGCATGGTTGGCAGGTGTGTCCGCGGCGGCATGGGAGGGGTTCGAGTGGACGACTGCATCTTCTGCATGATCGCTGAGGGGAAGGTCCCCTCCAAGAAGGTCTACGAGGACGACGACCTTCTCGCGTTCGACGACATCGCGCCCCAGGCGCCGGTACACACGCTCATCATCCCCAAGAAGCACTACAAGAACATGAGTGACGACGTGGGACTGGCAGCACTCGGCACGATCTTCGGCATCGTGCCCAAGATCGCCGAGATGAAGGGCGTGGACAAGAGCGGCTATCGCGTGATCGTCAACAACGGCATCGATGCGAACCAGACGGTCGGGCATCTGCATGTTCATGTCCTCGGCGGGCGCCGCATGGCGCACGGCATGGTCGTGTTCGATGGGGAGTGAGCCGATGCGGCCGGTCGCGATCCTCACCGACAGCTGTTCCGATCTGACGCCCGAGATCGCCGGGGCGCACGGGATCTCCGTGGTGCCGCTGACGGTGACCATCGGCGGTCGCACGTGGGTGGACGGGGAACTCTCGCAGGCCGAGTTCTTCGAGCGTATGAACGCCGCGCCGGCGTTGCCGACGACCTCCCAGCCGCCCGTGGGCGCGTTCGTTGAAGCGTACGGGCGCACGCTCGAGCACGCGCGCGAGATCGTGTCGGTCCATGTATCGTCCAAGCTCTCCGGGACCTACTCCTCGGCGCTGCAGGCCGCCGAGCAGTTCGCCGGTCGTGTGCATGTCGTGGACTCCCTCAACCTCTCATGGGGGCAGGGGCTGCAGGTCATCGAGGCGGCGAAGGCCGCCGCCAGCGGGCTCGACGCGTCCGCCGTGGTCGGCGTCGTGGAGCGCGCTCGTGAGAGGGTCCACCTGCTCGTGGGGCTCGACGGATTCGAGAACCTCGTCAAAGGCGGGCGTCTGTCGCGAGTCGCGGGTGCCGTCGGCGGCATGCTCAACGTCAAGATCACCATCACCTGTACGCGGGAGGGCACGCTGGCAATGGTGCGCCCGAACCGAGGCGCGCGATCGGCGCTGGACCACGGGATCAAGTGGGTCGAGGAGAAGATGGGCGGCGCGACGCGCGGCGCCTTCGCATGCATGCATGCACTTGCCGAGGACCGGGCGCACTGGATGGAGCAGGCCATCCGCGAGCGGTTCCATCCGGACGAGTTGTACTTCGTGGAGACAGGCGTCGTCATAGCCACTCACACCGGCACCGGTTGGGGTGTCGCGTTCCTGCCCGCGGAGTGATCTGATGCAGGCGCGTGTCCCCGTCACCTTCGCCCCCGCCAATGTGACCGTCTGGGTGCCGATGGGCACGACGGTCGTTGCCGCGGCGCGGGCCGCCGGTGTGTTGATCGCCGCGCCCTGCGGCGGCCGGGGCGTGTGCGGCTCGTGCGGGGTCACCGTCACTCAGGGCACGCTCGAGCCCCCCGACGACCAGGAGCGGCAGGGGCTGGCATCCGCCCCGCACGGTGTGCGCCTGGCGTGTCGCGCCCGTGTCCGCGGTCCGGTGACGGTGCGTCCGATCGTCCACCAGCCCGCGCGTTCCGCCGGCTCCGGTGCCACGGCAGAGGATCGGCTGGTAGCGGGCGTCGATCTGGGCACGACCACCGTCAGCGCGGTCCTCGTGCATGTCGATTCCGGCAGAGAGATAGGCCGTGCCTCGGTGCCTGATGCGCAGGCGCCCTGGGGCGCCGATGTACTGACGCGGGTCTCGGCCGCTATGGATGGAGCTGCCGAGGAGCTGGCTGTCGCCGCGGAGCGCAGCGTGGTGCAGGCGCTGGAGGCGGCATGCGGCGTGGCCGGGACCTGCCTGCAGAGACTCGATCGAGTAGCCATCGCAGGCAACACCGTGATGCAGGCGCTCCTCGCGCGTGAATCGCCCGCGTCACTGTCGACAGCGCCGTTCACGATCCCCGTGGGTATCGACCGGCCGCGGATGATCCGGTTGCCCGGGCTGCGCGAAGACGTGAGGGCGTCACTTGTGGCGCCCATCGCCTCGTTCGTCGGCGGGGACGTCAGTGCCGACCTTCTGGCCGCCGGCATGGTGGGGTCGGGACGCACCGAGATCCTCATCGACATCGGGACCAACGCCGAGGTGGTCGTGTGCGGGCCGCTGGGCCCGAGTGTCGCCTCCGCTCCGGCGGGTCCCGCGTTCGAGGGCTTCGGCATCGCGAATGGCGGACCGTGGGCCCCGGGCGCCGTCGAGGACGTGCGGTTCATGGGAGACGGCCTCGAGGTGGTCGTCGCGGGCGCCATCGAACCCCGTTGGGTGTGCGGATCAGGACTGGTCTCGGCGATAGACGCGCTTCTTCGCGCCGGGCACCTCGATCACACGGGTCTGATGACCGAGACCGGCCCGTTGGCTTCCCGCTTCTCTCGAGTGCACGAGGTGCTGTCGCTGTCTCTGGCGCCGGAGGGAGTGGGAGCGCCGTATCTGACCCAGACGGACGTCCGTTCGTTCCAGACCGCCAAGGCAGCCGTCACAGCGGCGCTGGAGATCACCGTTCGGGCGTCCGGAGTCAAGTCGAGCGCCGTGTCCCGGATCGTCGTGGCCGGGGGCTTCGGCGCTGCCGTCGTACCGTCGTACCTTGCGGACCTCGGCGTGATACCCAGCGACATGCTCGACAAGGCGGAGATCCGTGGTGATCTCGCTCTCCATGGCGCCGCGATGCTTGCGTTCGAGCCGGATCTGGAGGATGACCTCCGGGAGTTCGTCCGGGGTGCGAAGCATGTGGACCTGGTCGGGGATCCTGGGTTCTCGGATGCGTTCGTGGAGCATCTGGCACTGAGGCCGTACTCGTTCGAGTAGCGTGAGCCGAACCGCATCAGGAAAGCCGGAAGCCCCGGCCTTCGGGCCGGGGCTTCCTTATTCCTTCCCTTATTACCCCTGAGCTTTGTGCGGGCTTGCCGTGCGGTCTGCCTGGTGACCGTACGCACATCGCGATGCCGGTCGTCGATGCCCCGCTGTTTGCCGTCCGGATCCCCCGGATGCGGCTGTGAGGGAAGGGAAACTCAAAACCTAGGTGGACTATACCCTGATTCAACAGGGCGTTGCAACTATTGTTACAAGCCTTTCAAGGACCTGCCTGTGTCTTTCTCCGGCGGGCGTTGGACTCCTGCAAGGAACCACACCGTTGACCGAGCCATATCCGCCGCCCACCTGACCATGCGTAGGGTTTGGAGGGTCGTTTTCGTAGTATGGAGTGCACGAACGGGCGTGTGATCGCGGGGGAGCGAACCGGCTCACCTTGGTCGATCACTCGCTTTTCTGACCATGGGACGTAGGAGGCCATATGACTGAGAAGTCGACCTCGATCGAGTCAATGCAGAAGGAACTGCGGGTCGTGGATCCGCAGGCGTGGGTGTCCGAGCGAGCGTACCTCAAGAACATGGACGAGTATCAGGCCATGTACGATCGCTCCGTCCAGGACCCCGAGGGCTTCTGGGCCGAGATGGCCGAGGAGTACCTCTACTGGCACAAGAAGTGGGACAAGGTCGTCGAGTGGGAGTTCGACACCCCCAAGGTCGAGTGGTTCAAGGGCGGCAAGACCAACGTCGCCTACAACTGCATCGACCGCCACCTCACCACCTGGCGTCGCAACAAGGCAGCTCTCATCTGGGAATCCGACGAGGGCCGCACCAAGATGTACACGTACCAGTCGCTCTACTACAAGGTCTGTCGCTTCGCCAACGTCCTCAAGAAGCACGGCATCAAGAAGGGCGACCGTGTCGCCATCTACATGCCGATGATCCCCGAGCTCGCGGTCGCCATGCTGGCCTGTGCGCGCATCGGCGCGATCCACTCGATCGTCTTCGGCGGCTTCTCCGCTCAGGCGCTGCGCGACCGCATCCAGGACTGCGAAGCCAAGATGCTCGTCACTGCCGATGAGGGTATCCGCGGCGGGCGCGTCGTTCCGCTCAAGGCCATGGCCGACGAGGCCCTTCTCGAGTGTCCGACCATCGACTCCGTCATCGTCGTCTCCCGGGCGCAGACCCGCGTCGACATGGAGCCCGGTCGTGACTACTGGTACCACGAGGAGGTCCGCTCCGAGGGTATCTCGCAGCACTGCGACATCGAATGGATGGACGCCGAGGACCCGCTGTTCATCCTGTACACCTCCGGCTCGACCGGCAAGCCCAAGGGCGTGCTCCACACCACTGCGGGCTACCTGTTGTACGCCACGCTTACCTTCAAGTACACGTTCGACTATCACGACGAGGACGTCTTCTTCTGCACCGCCGACATCGGTTGGGTCACCGGTCACAGCTACGTGGTCTACGGCCCGATGTCTCTAGGCGCCACCTCGCTCATGTTCGAGGGTGTTCCGACCTATCCGGATGCCGGCCGCTTCTGGCAGATCGTCGAGAAGCATGGCGTCAACCAGTTCTACACCGCGCCGACCGCCATCCGAGCGCTCATGAAGCTCGGCGAGGAGTGGCCCGCGAAGTACGACCTGTCGAGCCTGCGTGTTCTCGGTACGGTCGGCGAGCCGATCAACCCCGAGGCTTGGATGTGGTACTTCAAGAACATCGGGCGCGAGAACGTGCCGATCGTCGACACGTACTGGCAGACCGAGACCGGTGGCCACATCATCACCAACATGCCGGGCGCCACTCCCATGAAGCCGGGCTCGGCGACCCGTCCGTTCTTCGGCATCCAGCCTGTCGTCCTGAACGAGGACAAGACCGAGACTCCTGACGGTTCCGGCGGGCGTCTGTGCATCAAGTACCCCTGGCCGGGCATGCTCCGAGGCACGTGGGGCGATCCCGAGAACGCGCGCGTCAAGGAAGTCTATTTCTCGCAGTTCCCCGGCATGTACTTCACCGGCGACGGCGCACGCAAGGACGAGGACGGGTACTACTGGCTTCTCGGCCGTGTCGACGATGTCATCAACGTCTCCGGTCACCGCATGGGTACCGCCGAGGTCGAGTCGGCCCTCGTGTCGCACTCATCGGTTGCCGAGGCCGCGGTCGTCGGCTTCCCGCACGACGTCAAGGGTGAGGGCATCTACGCGTACGTCATCCTGAAGGGCGGCAAGACCGCCGACGACGACCTGCGCAAGCAGCTCCTCGGGCACGTCCGTCAGGAGATCGGCCCGATCGCGACCCCGGACGCACTGCACTTCGTGCCCGAGCTGCCCAAGACCCGCTCCGGAAAGATCATGCGCCGCATCCTGCGCAAGATCGCCGCGGGTGAGACGGACATGGAGGCCTTCGGCGATATCTCCACGCTCGCCGATCCTTCCATCGTGAAGACGATCCTGGAGACCGCGCCCAAGCGCGGGTAGCCTCCGACGGCGTCACGCTAGCGGGCCCCGCGTCTCCCTCGAAGGGGAGGCGGAGGGGCCCGTTGCCGTGACGGGATCCTCGGTTGTCGTAGCGGGCGTCTCGTGGCTGCATGGCGGCCGGCACCCCCGCGACGCTGAGGTCGGCGAGGGGCGTTTCGGCCTGGTTCGTGGTAGACTTTCGTTCGGCTTTTTCACTTCCGCACGCGAAAGGAACCCCCTGATGGCGTTCAACGATCTGTTTCTGCGCGCCGCGCGCCGCGAGTCCACCGAGAGCACCCCGATCTGGATGATGCGCCAGGCCGGCCGCTACATGCCCGAGTACCGCGCCATCCGTGAGAAGCACGGATTCCTCGAGATGTGCGGCAATCCCGATCTGGCGGTCGAGGTCACCATGCAGCCGGTCGATCTCATCGGCGTCGACGCCGCGATCCTGTTCTCCGACATCCTGGTGGTCTTCCCCGGTATGGGGCTGGACCTCGAGTTCAAGAGCGGCGTGGGTCCGATCATCAACAACCCGGTGCGCTCGGCGGCAGACGTCGCCAAACTCGGGATCTCCGATCCGATCGAGGACACCGGGTATGTCATGGAGGCCATCAAGATCCTCCGCGGTGAGCTCAAGGACAAGGTGCCGCTCATCGGTTTCGCCGGTGCGCCGTTCACCCTTGCGAGTTACGCGATCGAGGGCCGCGGCACGCGCGACTACGAGAACTGCAAGGCCCTCATGTGGACGGATCCCGTCGCATGGGGCGCGCTGATGGACAAGTTCTCCGACACCGTCATCGCGTACCTGTGCGCGCAGATCGACGCCGGTGCGCAGACCGTCCAGCTCTTCGACAGCTGGGTGGGGTATGTCGCGCCGCGTGACTACGAGCGCTTCGTGCTGCCGTACAGCAAGCGCGTCCTGGCTGAGGTCAAGGCGCACGGAGACAAGGTCGTCCCCGACGGCGGCGTACCGGTCATCCATTTCGCCAACGGCGCCACGTCGATGATCGACCTCGTCCAGCAGGCGGGCGGCGACATCGTGGGCGTCGACTGGCGCCTGGATATGGCCAAGGCCGTCGAGCAGATCGCACCCGAGTTCGGTATCCAGGGCAACATCGATCCGGTGGCGCTCTTCGGGCCCGATGAGGAGATCGAGCGTCAGGTCGTCGGCATCCTCGAGGCCGTCGGCACCCGTCCGGGGCACATCTTCAACCTCGGCCACGGCATACACAAGACGAGCGATCCCGAGAAGGCGCGGACCTTGGTGCGGCTGGTGCACGAGCACTCGGCGCGCATCCGTTCGGGAGCGTAGAGATGCCGAAGACCGGCGTGGTTCTCCTCGGTTTCGGCGGACCCGATTCGCTCGACGCCGTCGGGCCGTTCATGTGCAACCTCATGGGGCGCGAGCCCTCCGATGAGTTGGTCGAGCGTGTCTGTCGGCGGTACCTGACCATCGGCGGCAAGTCCCCGCTGCTTGAGATCGCCACGGAGATGGCGAACAAGCTCGAGGAAGACCTCGCTCAGGCGGGGCACACGGTTCCGGTCCGGGTGGGCATGCGTTACTGGCATCCCTACATCGCGGACGCGTTCGACGATCTCGCGGCGCTGGGTTGTGACCGCATCGTGACGGTCTCGCTTTCGCCGTTCGAGACGAAGGTCGCCCACGGAGCGTACCGCGAGGCGATCGAAGAGGCCCTCACGGGACATCCGGGCATCGAGGTGATCGAGGCCCCGCTTCTCTCCACGCTCGACCATTACATCGAGTACTTCGCGATGTCGACCGCCGCCGCTATCGAGCGACTCGACGACAGCAAGAACGCGATCGTGGCGTTCACGGCACACAGCCTGCCCGAGAGCGACCTGGTCGAGGACGACCCCTACATCAGGGGACTCGCCACGGTCGCCCAGGAGGTCGCGCTCAGACTCGGTATGGAGCCGGGGGTTCCCGGTGCCGGCAAGCCCGTGCTTCCCGGCATCGAGGCGTTCGGTGCCGTGCTGCCGCCGCGCGCTTGGTTCCTCGTGTATCAGAGCAAGGGCCAGCGTCCGGGCGCGTGGCTCGGACCCGAGATCGAAGACCTCATAGACGCTGCGGCTCAGTCGGCCGTCAACGCGGTGGTCGTCGTTCCGATCGGGTTCGCGACCGATCACATGGAGACGCTCTACGACCTCGATGTCGTGGCAGCAGACCGCGCCCTCTTGGCCGATCTCGAATTCGTCCGGGCCGCGGTTCCGAACGACGATGCAGGCTTCATGAGGGCGGTCGCCCGTTCGGTCGAGGATCTGATCGACTAGTTCACGCACGCGCCGCCGGCGAGGCGCTGCCGATGTGAGTGCACAGAGGGAGCGCGCATGAGACGCATCATCATCATCGGAGGTGGTATCGCCGGACTCGGTGCCGCCTACAAGATCAGACGAGCTGCCGACGCGGGTGAGCCCGTCTCCTTCGTGCTCGTCGAGAGATCGGAGAGACTCGGCGGTAAGCTCGCCACTGATGTGATCGCGGATCCCGAGACAGGGGAGCGTTACATCGTCGACGGGGGCTCTGACTCCTTCCTCACCGAGAAGACGGCCATCCATCGGATCGCGAAGCTCCTGGGCGTGTTCGACCAGGAGTCGCCGACCTCCGATGAGTTCAAGAAGACCCTCATCGTCAAGAACGGGCGGCTGGTGGAGCTTCCGGACGGCATCATGATGTTCGCGCCCACCAAGATCCTGCCGATGGCGACCACGTCGCTGTACTCATGGCCCGCCAAGTTCCGCATGGCGCTCGATCTCGTGATACCGCGCAAGAAGGTCGCGGTCGGCGAGCGCAACGACGAGAGCCTCGAGGCGTTCGTGGTCAGGCGGCTGGGACGCGAGTCGCTCGACCGCCTGGCCGAACCGCTCGTCGGCGGCGTCAACGGCTCGGACCCGGCGCAGATGTCGCTGGCGGCGACATATCCGAGCCTGCTCGCCATGGAGCAGGAGCACGGTTCGCTGGTGCGCGGGTTCCTCGCACAGCGCAAGAAGGTCGAAGCGATCAAGAAGAAGTACCCACCCAAGCCGGGCGCCAAGCCCCGCACCTTCTTCAGTTCCTTCTACGAGGGCATGCAGTTCATCGTGGAGCGCATGGCGGATGCAGCCGGGCGGGAGTCGATCAGGACGGGCGCCGAGGCGCGAACGATCTCGCGGACCCCGCACGGCAGTTGGGTCGTCGAGCTTGCCGATGGAGAGCGCCTGGAGGGCGATGCTGTCATCGTCGCCACGGAGGTCTGGGCTGCCGAGTCCATCGTCCGCACATGCGCACCGCAGATCGCGGAGCTTCTTGCGACGATCCCGAGCGGTTCCTCGGCGACCGTGCCCATCGCCTACAAGGCCGAGGACTGCCCGTTCGATCAGCGCTGGCACGGTATCCTGTCACCAAGGATCGAGCGCCAGCCGGTCACGGGGATCAGCCTCGTCTCATCGAAGTGGCCGGGCAAGACGCCCGAGGGACGCGTCATGATGCGCGCATTCGTAGGTGGTCCGCACAACCAGGACATCCTGAGGCTCGCCGACGATGAGATCGTCCGCATCGTCCGCGAGCAACTGGAGAAGCTGCTCGGTGTGCGCAAGGGCGCCGAGCCGGTGTTCGCGCGCGTGTACCGCTGGGACCGGGGCATGCCGCAGTACACCCTCGGGCATCTCGACCGGGTCGAGGCGATCGAGGCGCTTGTGAACGAGACCGCGGGTCTGGCGCTTGCCGGCGGCGGGTTCAGGGGCGTGGGCGTGCCCAACTGCCTCGAAAGCGGGGAGCGGGCCGCAAGCAAGCTCCTCGGCGAATGGGATATCCACCTGGCCGAGGATTCGGCCGAGGAGAAGCGGGTCTACTAGCAGGGCGCCCCGGCGCGACGACACGACAGAAGGAATCGCATGCGAAGGATCATCATCATCGGTGGCGGGGCCGCGGGGCTCGGCGCAGCGTACAAGGTCAGGCGCGCCGCTCAGGAGGGGCATGACGTGACGTTCACGCTCCTTGAGAAGGACGCGCGGGTGGGCGGCAAGATCGCCAGCGAGACCGTCGCCGACGAGTGGGACGGCCGGCCGGGCGCGGAGTTCGTCATCGACGGCGGCCCGGACTGCTTCCTGACGAGCAAGCCGGCCGTACACCGCATCGCCAAGGGCGCCGGGGTGTTCGACGACGAGTTGCCGAGCGACGAGTCGCGCAAGAAGACGCTGATCCTCTCGCGCGGGCGACTGTTCGAGATGCCCGACGGCGTGATGATGTTCGCGCCGACCAAGTTCATGCCGTTCGCGACCACGGGCCTGTTCTCCTGGCCCGGCAAGATCCGCATGGGCATGGACCTGTTCGTCCCGAAGAAGAAGCTCGCCGAGGGCGAGTTCAACGACGAGACGCTCGAGGACTTCATCGTGCGCCGCATGGGACGCGAGTGCCTCGACCGTCTGGCCGAACCGCTCGTGGGAGGGGTGCACGCCTCGGACCCGGAGCAGATGTCGCTGGCGGCGACGTTCCCGAACCTGCTCGAGATGGAGCAGAAGTACGGCAGCATGCTCCGCGGGTTCCTCGCGGCGCGCAAGAAGGTCGAGGAGATGCGCAAGAAGTACCCGCCCAAGCCCGGCGACAAGCCCAAGACCTTCTTCACCTCGTTCGTGGGCGGCATGAAGCGGCTGACCGACGCGATGGCCGACGCCGCGGGGCGTGACGACATCCGCACCGGCGTCACGGTCGCCTCGATCGCCCGCGACGGGGAGACATGGCGTGTGACGCTTGCCGACGGCGCCGTCGTCGAGGGTGACGCGGTGCTGATCGCGACCGAGTCGTGGGCCGCCGAGCCGCTCGTGCGTGCGGTCGACCCCGAGATCGCCGACGCGCTGGCCGAGATTCCCGCGTCCAGTTCCGCGACCGTCTCGATCGGCTTTCGTGCCGAGGAGATCGGCATCGACATGAACGCGTTCGGAGTCCTGTGCCCGCAGGTGGAGAACCGCGCTCTGCTTGCGGCGACGTACTCGTCCACCAAGTGGCCGGGCCGTGCTCCCGAGGGCAAGGTGTTGATGCGCGGGTTCATCGGCGGTCCGCAGAACCAGGCGATCATGGAGAAGTCTGACGAGGAGCTCGCCGCCATCGTCCTTGCCGAGATGCGCGACATCCTCGGCATTACGGGCGAGCCGCTGTTCTCGCGCGTGTATCGATGGCACCTCGGTATGCCGCAGTACACCATGGGCCATATCGGGCGCGTGGAGCTCATCGAATCGCGTTCCTCGGCCATCCCGGGTTTCGCGCTCGCCGGCGGTTCGTACCGTGGCGTGGGCATCCCCAACTGCATCGAGAGCGGCGAGCGCGGCGTCACCAAGATCGTCAACGAGTGGGGGATCGAGCTTTCCGAGGACTCCGCCGAGGAGAAGCGCGTCTACTAGCCTTCGGAGTGCTCGAGCACCACGCGGAGCATCTGTTCGTGGAGCACCGGGTTCGCGGCGATGACGCCGGTGGACGCGGTGCTCCACTGCTCTCCGACGATACCGGTCACGCGCGCTCCGGCCTCGCTGCAGATCAGCACGCCGGCGGCCATGTCCCAGGGCTTGAGCCCGAACTCCCAGAAGCCGTCGGCTCGGCCGAGTGCGACATGACACAGGTCGACAGCGGCGGATCCGTCTCTGCGGATGCCGTGGACGGGGGAGCGCAGAAACGCCGTGAGGATCGCGAGCTGGGTGTCGAGGAGCGCGCCGCGGTCGTAGGGGAACCCGGTGACCAGGAGCGCGGAACCGAGCGAATCCGCGTATCCGCAGGTGACGGGGGTGCCGTCGGCGTCAGCCCCCTCGCCGAGCGAGGCTGAGACGGTCTGCGCGAGCGGTACGTTGTGCACGGCCCCGGCGACGGGCACGCCGTCCTCGAGGTAGGCGATGGAGACGGAGAAGCAGGGGAAGTCGTGCACGTATGAGGTCGTGCCGTCCAGAGGATCGATGACCCATGCCGGACCGGAATCGAGCGATCCGCGCTGCGCATCGGTGAGCCCGAACACCTCCTCTTCTTCGATGATGAAGCGAGCGTTCGGATCCGCAGCCAGGATCAGCTCCACCGCACGCACGCCGGCATCGATGTCCGTCGCGGTGACCAGATCGGTGGCGGAGCTCTTGGAGCGCACGTCGCCGGTCACGCGGCGGCGCGAGGCGATCAACTCGCCGGCGCCTGCGGCTGCGGTCCTGGCTATCGTCCGGGCCTGATGCATGTTCGGGTCCTCTGTTCGGGAACAACTACTAAGGAGCAGGAGTCGGCCCTTCGGGCCGCTTCTGATACGGTCGCACTGCCGACCGCCCACCGCAATGCCTGAGACGGGGGCATCGATGTTCAACCTGGGGTTCACCGCGCCGCTCGAGGGTCCACTCGCCGAGGAGCTGCGACGCCGCGCTCGTGCCGCGCGCGGGTCTATACTCACCGCGACATCGGTCGCCGCCTCAGGGCATCCCGGCGGCTCGATGTCATCGATAGAGATATACACGACGCTGTTCTCATGCGCACGTATCAGGCCCGACGAGCCCCTGTGGCCCTCGCGCGACCGCATCGTGGTCAGCCACGGACACACGTCGCCGGGCGTGTACGCCGCCCTTGCGGGCGCCGGCTTCTTTGACGCCGACCAGTTCGAAGCGCACTTCCGCCAGGCTGGCAGCGTGTTCGAGGGACATGTGGAACGGGCGGTGCCCGGAGTCGAGTGGAGCACGGGCAATCTCGGCCAGGGACTGTCCGCAGGCGTGGGTATGGCGCTCGGGGCTCGCATGACGGGCCATTCCTGGCACACCTATGTGGTGATGAGTGACGGCGAGCAGAACAAGGGGCAGGTCGCCGAGGCCCGCCGTCTCGCGGTCAAGGAGGGGCTCGTCGACCTGACGGTGCTTGTGGATCTCAATGGCATCCAGATCTCGGGCAGGACGAGCGACGTGATGCCCGTGGACGTGGCGAAGGACTTCGCGGCCGACGGCTGGAGGGTGGTCGAGATCGATGGGCACGACATCAGTGCGATCCATGATGCCGTCCGTGACGCCCAGACCGAGTCCGCAGCGCCGGTGTGCATCATCTGTCGGACCGTGATCGGCAAGGGCGTCTCGTTCATGGAGGGCGATCCCGAGTTCCACGGTAGGGCTCTTGACGCCGAGGAATACGCTCGCGCGATGGCCGAGCTCGGCATCGCACCGCGGCTCGAAGCGGCGCGCGCCGGCCGTTCCTCGGCGTGTACCGTCGAACCGGTCGAGCACAGGACGCCCGCGGTCGTGCTCGACGAGGGTGAACCCCGCATCTACGACGCCGGGACGAGGACGGACAACCGTTCAGCGTGGGGCGCCGCTCTGCTGTCGATCGCCGAGGCCAACGCCGGTCTGCCTGTCGCGGTCCTCGATTGCGACCTGGCGGTCTCGGTCAAGACCGATGCGTTCGCAGCGGCGTTTCCCGAGAGCTTCGTGGAGTGCGGAGTGGGGGAGCACAACGCCGCCACGGTAGCGGGCGCTCTGTCGACATGCGGCGTCCTCACGTTCTGGGCGGACTTCGGTGTGTTCGGGTGTGACGAGGTCTACAACCAGCAGCGCTTGAACGACATCAACGGAGCAGGCCTCAAGCTCGTGCTCACACATTGCGGTCTTGACGTAGGCGAGGACGGCAAGACCCACCAGTGTCTCGATTATGTCGGCGCGTTCGGCTCGTTCTTCGGATGGAAGGTGATCGTGCCGGCAGATCCGAACCAGACGGACGCGGCGGTGCGCGCGGCCGCGGCAATGCAGGGCAACGTCTGCGTCGCGATGGGACGCAGCAAACTCGATGTCATCACCGGCACCGACGGCGGACCCCTCTTCACCCCAGGAGCGCCGTTCACCTACGGTGAGATCGCGTGGGCCCGGGAGGGCACCGACGCGTGCATCCTGGTTTCGGGCACCCCCTCAGGCGCGGCCGTCAGCGCTGCCGATCTGCTTGCCGAGGAGGGGGCGTCCGTGGCCGTGGGCATCGTGGCCTGTCCACTCGAACTCGATGACGACGCCATGCGGCGGGCGTACGGGACCGGGCGCGTGCTCACCGTCGAAGACCATGGCGTGCACAGCGGCCTCGGCGCTTCGGTCGCCCGCTGGGCGTCCGGGCAGCCGCTTCGGGCGGATCTGAGGCACCTGGGCGTCACTGGGTACCGTTCGAGCGGTGCGGCCGTGGACCTCTACGCGGCGGCGGGGCTGGACACGGCGGGAATCGCGAGGGCCGCACGGGAACTCCTCGGCGGGTGAGTATCTGCGCAGCCCGCCTGTCCGGGAGACGTTCACGACCCTGACGTGCGTCCTTCACAGGTTCTTCATCCCGCGATGACAGCATACGGTTGGCAGTGAAGGAGATTGATGTGCCCCGCAGGATACTGGTCGTCGACGACAATGCGAAGATCGTTGAGGTGCTGGCCGCGTATCTGCAGGCCGAGGGCTACGACGTGGACACGGCACCTGATGGCGAGGCTGCTCTCGCTGCCGCCCGATCCCACAGGCCCGACCTCGCGCTGCTCGACGTGATGCTGCCCGGTATCGACGGCATCGAACTCACGCGCCGGTTCCAGAAGGAATGGGACCTCCCCGTCATCCTCGTGACCGCGCGCGTCGAGGAGATCGATCGGCTCATCGGGCTCGAGGTGGGCGCTGACGACTACATCACGAAGCCGTTCTCTCCGCGGGAGGTCATCGCACGCGTCAAGGCGGTGCTGCGCCGCTCGTGCCGGGACTCCGGCTCCGATGCGCAGGCGACGATCTCGCTGGACGGTCTTGAGATGGATCCGTCCAAGCGGACGGTCACCGTCGATGCGCAACCGGTCGACCTCACCCGCACCGAGTTCGACCTCTTGTACTCTCTGGCAGCGCATCCGGGTCGGGTCTACAGCCGACTGCAGCTGCTCGAGATCGTGAGCGGCGACGCGTTCGAGGGGTATGAGCGCACCGTTGACGCGCACGTCAAGAACCTCAGGCGCAAGCTGGGCGACGACCCCAAGTCGCCACGGTTCGTGCGGACGGTGTTCGGCGTCGGCTACAAGGTCGAGACCGCATGAGCGCGGGATCGGAAAGAGGGCCACGGACCCCGCTCGTCCTCCAGGTGTTCGTGTCCATACTGCTCGTCGCCCTGAGCTCGGTCCTGCTCGCCGGCGTGTTCATCCGTCGGGCGCTCAACCGGACCTTCACCGCATACCTGGACGGGCTTCCGGCGCCGACCGGGCCGGGGCGCGGCATGGGTCGCAGGATCCTCGGCGCCGCGGAGCAGACCTTCATCGGCAACGTCGATCGCAGCATATGGATCGCCGCGCTCGTCGCCATCGTCATCGCGGCGGTGGCCGCGTATCTTCTGGCACGCCGCGTCTCCCGGCCGCTCCTGCTGCTGACCGCGAGCGCCCAGCGTTTCGCGGACGGAGACCTGCAGGAGCGCGTCGCGCCCGACGGTCCGCGAGAGATCGGCGAGCTCGCTGATGCGTTCAACGAGATGGCCGACTCCCTCTCCGAGGCCGAGCTGTTGCGACGACGCCTCGTAGCCGATGTCGCGCACGAACTGCGGAACCCGATCGCCGCATTGCGCGCTCAACTCGAGGGTGTCAGCGAGGGAGTGATCGCCATGGATACCGCACGCGCGGACTCTCTGGTGGCCGATGTGGGGCATCTCTCGCGGCTGGTCGACGACCTCCAGACCCTCTCGGTGGTCGAGTCGGGCGGGATGCCGTATGTGATGCAGGAGCTGGATCTGAACACTCTGGTCGCGCAGGAGGTGGCGAGGCTCGCGCCGCTGATGTCGCCGAATGTGACACTGACGATCGACGCCCGATCGCCCCGGTCTCACGTCGTCGGCGACGAACTGCGTCTCGCCTCCGTCGTGCGCAATCTGCTCTCCAACGCCGTGCGACACACCCGTTTGGGGAGCATCACGGTGGTCCTCGAATCCGCGGGCGACGTCATCTCGGTCAGTGTGCGGGACACCGGGGAAGGCATACCCGCCGAAGACCTGCCCTACGTGTTCGAGCGGTTCTACAGGGCCGACGCCGCCCGGACCGCCGACACGGGGGGAGCGGGCATCGGACTCGCGATCGCAAAGCGCGTCATCGAGGACCATCACGGTCGGGTGTTCGCCGAGAGCGAACCAGGCCAAGGCGCGAGTGTCGGATTCGAGTTGCCCGCGCTGGGCGCCTAGCCGGCCGCCAGCTCCGGTACACCGATCTCCTCGCAGCACTGCGTACCTTCGAGAAGCAACATCTTCTCCTCGACGGGGAGCGCGTCTCTGGCTTTGTCGCGATAGTCGTTCGAGGTCGCGAGCGTCTCGCGCATCATGACCATGAGCAGGTAGCGGCCCTTCTCGCTCAGGACCAGTTCCTCCGCGTCGTCTTTGGCTATACCGCCTGCGGCCTTCATGAACGCGATCTCGGCCCAGAGTCCGCGTTCCACCGGGACGCCGAAATCGCGCTGGAAGCGCTTCTTGTCCAGGCGCAGCCCGAACAGGTCGGTCACGAACCGGTAGCGCATGAGGGCCTTGCGCCTGTAGGGTTCGCCCCGTTTGGCCACAGACATCCGGCCCGACGAGATCCGGGCGCCGTATTCGTTGAGCGAGAAGGTGTTGCCCCAGATCCGACCGCCGAGGAACGACAGCGCTCCGGAACCGATGCCTACATACTCGGGGAAGTCGACGATGTACTCGTCGATCATGTCCCCTGCGTCGCGCGAGTAGGTCCACGCGCTTGTCGGAACGAAGGTGTCGGAGAGCTCCTCGGCCACGATGCGGTAGTAGACCGCCTCACGCGCGTAGTCGATGTGCCCGACCGCCTTGGCCATCTCGGCCCTGCTCTTGGGAGAGGCCATGAGCGGGTAGAACGTGGTCTGGTTGCAGCCGGTCTCCTTGAGCAGACCGATGTCCCGGCGCAGGATCTCGGGGGTCTGCGAGGGGAAGTTGAAGATCATGTCCACGTTGAGCGAGTGGAACTTGCCGGCCACCGATGAGATCCGGCCGAGGAGCGTGTCGCCGTCTCCGTACTTCTCGTAGCGGTCCATCTGGCGCAGCAGCCCCTCGTCGAAGCTCTGGACGCCCACCGAGAGCCTGTCCACGCGCCCGGCCAATGCGTCGACGAGCTCCGGACCGAGGTGGTTCGGGCTCGTCTCGCTCGAGACCTCGCGGATATCGAACAGGGACTTGGCCAGATCGATGGTCTCGCACAGCTCGTCGAGCAGGATGGTCGGCGTGCCGCCGCCGATATAGAGCGACGGGAACTCGTAGCCGAGGTCGGCGACCATGCGCATCTCGGTGCGCAGGTGCTTGAAGTACTCGCGCGCCCGCTGCTCGCTGAACAGGAAGCGGTTGAACGAGCAGTACAGACAGAGGCGCTCACAGAAGGGTACGTGAGCGTACAGGACGTAGCCGTTGCCGGGGGTGGGAGCGGGCAGCGTGTCATCACTGATGGGGCGTTGCGCCAGATAGCTGCGATTGAGGACACGCAGGGCGGCGGTGATCGCACGCTCGGAAAGCATCGAGGTCTCTTTTCTGCTCGCTTGGACGGTACGCCGGATACCGGCGAGGTCCAACGAGTTCTCGGTGACCATCGCCCCAGACCCCTCGCAGGCATCCGCCTGCGCCCCCTGTGGTCTTGCCGGAATGACCGGCGGCTGTCCCCGAGGACCTCTCCGCATGACTACTTCGTCATACTAGCACCCGATTCCTGCGCCCGGACGCAACGAGGGCCCCGGTTTCCCGAGGCCCTCGCCTGCAAACATCCGGTGTGCGACTAGTGGCCGCCGCCGGTGACCTTGCCGGACTTGGGGTCGAAGTGGATGCCCTCCGACTCCTTCCACGCGAAGATCAGGCCCGAGGGCTCGAAGCCCTCGACATTGGCCAGATAGGCGTGGATGGCGGTGAAGACGATGAAGACCCACATCATGAAGTAGTGCACGATGCGCATGCTCATCGGTCCGCCCACGAACAAGGTGCCTGCGTGGAAGAAGCTCCAGCCTGCGGTGGGGGCGTAGATCGCGAAGCCCGTGTACGCCATGAGGTACGTGAGCGGGATCGTCGCGATGTAGGCGATCTTCTGCAGAACGCCGTACTTGGCACCCAGCGGGTGGTCCTTCTTCAGGAACAGGTAGTACTTGATCCACGGGATGAGCTGGTGGCGGTTGGCCGCCTGCGGCAGCCAGTTCTTGATGTCCGTGTCCTGCTCACGGGTACCGAGCATCACGGCGTCCTTGACGAAGAACGACGCGAGGATGCGGAACGTGAGGTTGATGACGAGCACGTACATGAAGAAGAAGTGCATGCCGCGGGCGACACCCATGAACCCTGCGAAGAACGGGTAGTGGATGTAGAAGCCCGAGAACGCCAGACAGATCATCGCGATGAGGTTGATCCAGTGAGTGAGGACGAACACGATCGGGTGCGCCTCACGGTAGTGTGCGGGGTGCGACATCTCACTTCACCCCCATCGGCTTGGTGTGGATGAACGATTCCTTGCCGGTTTTCGGTTCAATCACGTGAACCGCGCAACCGATTCAAGGATCGAAGCTGCGAGCGACGCGGACGACGTTCATCGGGCGCTCGACCTCGGCCACAGGGGTGCCGATAAGGGCCTCCTCCATGGGGCCGCGGACGCCCTTGTCGTCACGGGGAGCGATGTCCCACGTGGTCGGCGCTACGACGTTGTAGCGGTCGATGCGGCCGCCCTTGACGGTCATGAAGTGCGCCACCGAACCGCGAGGGGCCTCCCACAGACCGTAGCCTTCGCCGTCGACGACATCATGGGGCTGGAAGAACTTGAGGTCCCCGCCGCCCTTGATCGCCTCGACGAGCTCGTTGAGGAACTGCTCCGTGAGATCTGCAACGTACGCGGCCTCGAGGTTGCGGGCAGCGACACGACCGAGGAGCGAGACGAGCACCTCGGGCTTGCCTGCGGCGCCGAGCTTCTCGAGGGTCGAGTCGATGAGCGTCTGGACCGGCTTCACGCCACGGAGGTATGCGACCACCATGCGGGAGAGCGGGCCGACCTCGGCCGGCAGTTCGTTGTAGCGAACGGCCTTGCCCCAGGAGTACTTGTTGGCGGTGTCGTACTCGGTGAAGTCCGCCACGGTCTCGCCCTGTGCGGGCTTGAGGCCCGTCGGCGACTTGTACCATGAGCTTCCCGTGTACTCGACGACCTTCTCGACATCCGCATCCTCGATCTTAAGCGAGGCGCCCTGCGAGAATCCTGCGGGCAGATAGCGGTTGTTGGCCTCGAAGCTCGGGTCGTTGAACACGCCCCACGACAGGAAGTTGCCGCCGCCGCCGCCGAACCCGAGCGCCGCCTTGTAGAACGGTGCGATCGCCAGGGTGTCGGGGATGAGGGCCTCGCGCACGAAGGCGTTGACCTTCAGGAGACGATACATCACGTCGTCGAGCTTCTCCTCGGTGGGAACGAAGGTCGTCCCGCCGTTGACGGAGGTCATGTAGTGCGGGAACTTGCCGCCCATGATCGCGATGATGGCGGTTGCCTCGCCCTGCATCTCGAGAGCCTCGAGGTAGTGCGCGACCGCGATCAGATGGAGTTCGGCCGGCATGTCCTGGGCGAACTCGGGGTGCTCGAGCCAGCCGTTGGTGAAGATCGAGAGCTGGCCGTTCTCGACGAACGCGGCCAGACGCTTGGCCACGGCGCCGAAGTCGGCGACACGCGTCCCGGCGGCCTGCGCCAGGGCGTACGTGTCGGCGATGTTGGCGGAGAGGGCCTTGAGCGGGCTTACGTAGTCGAGTGCGCCGAGGGTGTAGAACCACAGGATGTGGCTGTGCAGGTACTGAGCACCCTCGATGATGTTGCGGACGAGGCGGGCGCCGTCGGGGATCTGGACCCCCATGGCAGCCTCGGCCGACATGGTGGAGGCGTGACCGTGAGAGATCGGGCACACGCCGCATATGCGCTGCGAGATGAAGAACGCGTCCTGCGGGCGGCGGCCCTGGAGCACCGTTTCCATGCCGCGATACAGGGTGCCCGATACCCAGGCATCCTTTACTTCGCCGCCGTCGACTTCGACCTCGACGCGCAGGTGACCCTCGATCCGGGTCAACGGGTCGATCACTGTGCGTGCCACTACTTACCGCCTCCCTTCTTGCGATCGTGTTCCTTCATCTCCTCGTAGGGAGCGCCGCCGTCCATGCGTCCGGTGGCCTTCATGCCGACACCGTGGACCGCGAGAGCGGCGACGGCGGCGGCTCCGACCACGGCACCGACTACCGGCGGCTGCGTGAGCATGTCGCCGATGCGGATGTCCTTGTGGCGGTTGAGGAACGGGGCACCGACGTCGACCCAGTTGCCACCAGGCTTGAGCGGATCGGCGGAACCGCAGCCGATGCAGGGGGCGCCGGACTCCACACACCAGCTCGCACGCTTGTTCCAGCGCACGATCGGGCAGTTGGTGAAGGTCTGCGGACCCTTGCAGCCGACGGCGTACAGGCAGTAGTTCTTGGCCTCTTCGGGAGAGCCGAACTCGTAGACGAACTCACCGTTCTCGAAGTGTCCGCGACGCGGGCAGTTGTCGTGGATCGACTCACCGAAGATGAGCTTCGGACGACCGAAGTCGTCGAGGTTGAACCTGCTGAGGTCCTCGAGTCCGCCCAGGAGCAGGACGTCCACGACCATCGCCACGACCCACTCGGGGTTGACGGGACAGGTGGGCAGGTTGATGACGGGGGTCGTGATGCCGTTGTCCTTGCAGAACTGCTGGACGCCGATACCCTCGGCAGGGTTCGGGCGAGCGGCGACCCAGCCGCCGTCGACCGCGCAGGAACCGACGGCGAGGATCGCCGCAGCGTTCTTGAACAGGTCGGGGAGTTCCTCGGTCTGTGGCTTGCCGGCGACGCGCAGGGCGTTTCCGTCCCAGCCGGTCATGACCGTTCCCTCGTAGACGCATACGTAGCCGCCCTTTTCGATGACCGCGGCCTTCGCCTTTTCGGCGTCCTCGCCTTGGGCCATCATGATCGTCTCGAAGTAGTCGAACGAGAGCAGCTCGAGGACGATCGTAGCGACGTCAGGGTAGTCTGCCTGGGCCATGGACTCGGTGCAGCCTGTACAGGCCCCACCGTTGATCCACAGCGCCGGAGCGAGCTTGGCACCCTTCTCGACCGCCGCGGCGATCTGCGGTATCGCGGTCTCGGACAAGCCGATCATCGCCGCGACCGAACCGCAGAACTTGAGGAAATCGCGACGCGTCACACCTCTAAGCTCCAGCTTCGAGTAGAACGCGTCGTGGTCCTCATGCGCCATGCCATACACCTCCTTGCTAGGTAACGTGACTGTACGAACGCTTGCGGGGCGACGGGCACGGACAGTGCTTCCAGGCAATCGCCGGGCCCGTCTAGTAGGTGGTTCTTCCCGGCATCCTCCTTCCGCATGAGTCCGTGAAACGAGACACCTGAAGCGGCTTCGGGCGTGCGTCAATCACGCGTCGTGCCGTCTGAGGTCGGGATGTGCGCGCCGGGCACGCCGGCGCAAGGGAGGCTCAGCCGCCGGGAGTGCTCCGGCGTCGGAAGGTATCGAGGGTCGACGGCAACACGCCGAAGTGCGCGCGGCATCGTGAATCACAGAGCGCGACCGGCATCGCGCAGCATCTCGACACGCTGTTCATTGTCCCCTCATGGTCGGCTATCCGCGATCGGATTCAACCCTGAACGACAAGCCAGCAGGCAGACCGACCTGTCGTGTTACACATTCTACATATCCCCCCGTGTTCCCGCTATGAACCCGGTGGTGCGGGAACACACCCCTTGGCGGGCAGGTACGCCGCCACGAGACAGCCGAGGAGTGGCGACATGTACGAGGATCACCAAGACGACACGGCACCGGACACGCCGTTGGGCCCGGCAGCCGTCCCCGACGAGGCGGAAGCTGATGCCCTGCGTTCGCAATGCGACGGCGACAGAACTGAGATGGCCCCCCACGATACGGCCGACTGCGCGGGACTGGCGCTTGCCGACCAGTACGAAAACGAGGAAGACGGCGGATCGTAGCGAACTCTCCTGACGTGCGGACTGCTTTCGACCTCGAGCGGGGGAGCGTTGGTCTCAGGATCACCGAACGGACTGGTGCTGGACGTGCGGGGCTTCAATCCCGGACTGCGGCGGCCCATGGTCTTCACCATCGTCGACAAGATGCTCGAGATGGATGCCGATGACAGCCTCGTCGTGATCTGCGACCACGAGCCCGCAGGTCTCGGGTACCAGCTTGACCTGCGGAAAGAGACCAAGGGCCGCTTCGAGTACTTCTACGATCAGCGCCTCGACGGTGCCTGGGTCGCTCTCATCCGGCGCAGACGGGCCTAGGCTTCCGGCGCGCACAGCCTCCCGATGAGCGACGCCACGTCTCGCATCGTCCCCGCGTAATCCGCCGAGGAGTCGCGCTCTTCGCTCACATGGAACGTGCGCATGCCGACGTCTGCCGCTGCAAGGTCCAGCATCCGGTCATCGCCCACCATCAGGCACGCCGTAGGGGAGACGCCCAGGAGTTCGGCGGTCTGGCGGAAGTACGCCGGGAGCGGTTTGGTCGCGCACATGGTCTCGAAGTCCGTCACGATGTCCGGCTCCTCGGCATCGAAGCCGGCCCATGCGAGGCGGTGGAGTATGGCCTGTCTCGGGAAGATCGGGTTGGTCGCCACGGCGACCTTGAGGCCATGCTCCCGCGCGGTGTCGAACGCCTCGCGGGCCCCCGGCATCGGGCCCAGGTCCCGCCCGAGACTCGGGAAGACGTCACGGTAGAACGTGTCGATCAGGTCCTTGTGATCGAGCAGGTCGACCCCCGTGCGCCGGGCGAAATCGCTGTAGAAGACCTGGGCGTTGGTCAGGCCCGGATGCGGACGCATCGTCGCGCCGGTCGCCTCAGAGATCGCGCGCATCGCGAGCTCGAGGGAATCGCCGTCGTCGAACACCGCCGTCAGCGTTTCGCTGAGTCTGCCGAAGTACACGCGGATGAACGCCTCTATGTCTATCTCAAGCAGCGTTCCATCCAGATCGAACAGCACGGCTTCGAGCACATCGACCTCCGCGGGTAGGTACGACAGGTGGGCGGACGCGATTCTACCACGCTGCGGGCAGCGGGCACGCTCGCCCATTCCTGAACGAATGTTGACGACAGATACCGAGGGGGGTATCCTGCATGAGAACCGGCTTATACCCCCCTGGGCATAAGCCGCGAGATGCCTGGAGAATCGATTCACAAGTAATGCCGGAAAGGAAGAGCCAAGATGGCAGCCGTCACAGCGAGCGTTGAGGCACAACTGCGGGAGATCGTCGGAGACCGTGTTCGCACGAACCGCACCGAACGCAAGATGTACTCGTTCGACATCGGGGCGATGCCCAAGTTGGTGAAGCCCTTCGTGCCGGCAGGTATCGCCGGCGCGGTGGTGCGGCCCCTTACCGAGGACGAAGTCATAGGCGTCGTCCGCCTCGCGTCACGGGAGGGCCTCAAGTTGGTTCCCCGCGGCTGGGCCACCTCGGGGTATGGCGGCGTGCTTCCCGCCGACGGCTCGGTCGTGCTCGATCTGTCCGGGATGCAGCGTGTGCTCAAGGTGGATCCCAAGGCCATGACCGTGACCGTGCAGGCCTCGGCCATCTGGGAGAACATCCAGCGCGAACTTGAGAAGGACGGCCTGGCCCTGCGGTTGTATCCGTCATCGACGCCCAGCTCGGGTGCGGCGGGGTGGCTCGCTCAGGGCGGCGCCGGCTTCGGTTCGTACGAGTACGGGACGATCAAGGAGAACGTGGTCTCGGCGCGGGTCGTCCTGCCCAGCGGCGAGGTCAGGACCTTCGAAGGCGATGAGCTGCAGTCCCATATCGCGGACGCGGAGGGTATCACGGGGATCATCACCGAGTTGACCATCCGCGTCAGGCCCCACGAGCCCGAGGTACACCGTGCGATCGCGTTCGCGGATGCGGCGTCTTTGGGCTCCGCGCTGACCGCCATCTCCACGCAGAGGCTCCCGATCTGGTCAATCACGTTCCTGAACCCGGAGTCTCTCCGGCTCAAGAAGCAGCTTCCGCATCGCCACGGACACCCGTGGGAGATGGAGCACCAGCACGTCGAGCCGGTCCTGCCCGAGGCCTATATCGCGGTCATCGCGTACCCCGAGTCGCGTCGCGCGGCAATCGACACTGCTCTTGCGGCGATCGTGGCAGAGGCGGGCGGTACCGACCTGGGGCCTGAGGCGGCCGAACATGAGTGGGAGGTGCGCTTCGCGCCGATGCGCCTGAAGCGCGTCGGCCCGTCGCTCGTGCCGACCGAGGTCGTCGTGCCGCTGGACCAGATGCCCGCGGTCCTCGGCGAGATCGCCGACAAGATCAAGCAGCCGTTCATCCTCGAGGGGATGCACGCCAAAGGCGACAAGGTCGTCCTGCTCGGGTTCATCCCGCACGACGAGCGTTCGCTCGCTTTCAACCTGGCCTTCGCGCTCTCGCTCTCGGTCATCAAGATCGCGAAGGCCCACGGCGGATCGGCGTACTCCACGGGTCTGTACTTCCGTCGCGAAGCGGACAGTGTGCTGGGCAAGAAGCGCGTAGCGGACCTGAAGGCATACAAGGCCAAGGTCGACCCGCGCGGGATCATGAATCCGAACAAGGTCCTCGGCAGTGGGCTCATCGATGCGATCATGGGTATGGCGGCGGCGATGGAGCCGGTCGTGCGTCCGGTGGCCAACGCCGCGAAGCCCCCTCAGGGCCCCGGGGATCTGACCAAGGACGTTCGCGGGATCCCGGGCGATGTCGCGTTCATGGCCTACGCATGCGCACGGTGCGGCTACTGCGTCCCGACGTGCGAGCAGTACTCCGGCCGCGGCTGGGAGTCGCATTCCCCGCGCGGCAAGTACGCGTACCTGCGCGAGGTCATGGAGGGTCGTGAGAAGTTCGACCGCACCGCTGTGGATACCTTCCTGGTCTGCACCACATGCGAGGTGTGCAACACCCGCTGCCAGTTGCAGCTCCCGATCGAGCACAACTGGATGGAGATGCGCGGCAAGCTCATCAACGAGGAGGAGCGCGGCACGTTCCCGCCGTTCGAGATGATCAAGGCCTCGCTCGAGAGCGAACTCGACATCTGGGCCGGCAAGCGCGAGAACCGGGCGAACTGGGTGCCCGAGGACATCAAACCCAAGCTCACGGACGAGAACGGCGGCTGGGACAAGAAGGCCGACATCCTCTACTTCGCAGGCTGCACCGCAAGCTTCGTGGAGACCGACGTCGCCGAGGCCAGCGTCCGTCTGCTGACCGATGCCGGATACGACATCGGCTACATGGGGACGGATGAGGCGTGTTGCGGCATACCGATGAAGGTCTCAGGCAAGTGGGACATGTTCGAGACCATCTACGAGCACAACGTCGCCGAGGCCCGCGCCCGCGGCGCCAAGACGATCGTCACATCGTGCCCCGCGTGCGCCCTTGTCTGGAAGGAGATGTACGCCAACATCGCCGCCGACAGGGGAGAGCCCTATGAGTTCGAGGTCAAGCACTACTCGGAGCTGGTCAGTGAGGCTCTCGGCGACGGCCGGCTCGAGCTCAAGAACCCGATCGAGGGACGACTGACGTTCCACGACTCCTGTCACGCCGGTCGGGCTCAGGGTCTCTACGAGCCGCCCAGGGACATGCTCAAGGCGATCCCGGGCGTGGATTACGTCGAGATGGAGCACAACCGCGAAGAAGGCTACTGCTGCGGTTCGGTGCTGACCCTGATCGGTGAGGCACCTGTGGCGCCGATCCTCGGCAAGCATCGCCTCCAGGAGGCGGTCGACATCGAGGCCGACACCGTCGTGGCGCTCTGTCCGTGCTGCCAGGTCCAGTTGCGAGACAGCAACATCAAGAACGACATGGGTCTCAAGGTCGACGACCTTTCACGCATCGTCGCGCAGGCCGCGGGCTACGACATCCCGGAATCGACGGACCAGGCCATGTACTACTGGGGCTATTTCGAGAAGTTCATCTTCCTGATGGAGCCCGAGCAGATGGCCAAGCTCATGGAGCGCGTGTACCCGCAGATGATGAACGCCATGCCTGCGGGGATGGCGCCGATGATGCGCGGCATGAAGCATGTGCCCGGCGGTCTGAGCATGATGGAGAAGATGATGCCGGCGATGTTCCCCATGATGGCGCCGGGTATCCTGGGCAAGGTCATGCCGGACCTCATCGCTGCGGTCGAGGACTACATCGGCGTCATGCCCGAGGACATGGCCGAGTTGATGCCCGACCTGCTTCCCAAGACCATGGATTCGCTCATGCCCACGTACCTGCCCGAGCTGATCCCGTATCTCGTTCCGACGTTCATCGACTACGTGCGCAACGAGAAGGTCGCCGCAACATCGTAGGCGTGAGCGGCTGAGTCACAAGCTGTGTGTGAGGATGGGCGGTCCCGGAGGGGCCGCCCGTTCCATACCGTTCGTCGGGCGGTCTGTGAGTCCCACTGTCACGTTGTGACGTGAACCGCTAGATTGTGGCTCAAGTCACAAATCGTGGGGGCCGATATCATCCGTATGGAAACCACATCAGCACTCAAGGACGCGTCCGTAGCCAAACTGCGGAGCATTCCCATGTTCTCGGACATGTCGGAGGCCGACCTCGACACGTTCGCCGACATGGTCCAGTTGCGCCGCTATCCCAAGGGCGCCTTCATCGTGAACCAGAACGAGCTCGGTTCCTCGATGTATCTGCTCGTCTCCGGCCGCGTCAAGGTCTCGCTCGCTTCGCCGGACGGCAAGGAGCTGGCTCTGAACTACCTCGAGGCACCCGCGCATTTCGGTGAGATGAGCCTCGTGGACGCTGAGCCGCGCTCCGCCGACGTCATCGCGGTGACCGAGGTCGAGCTGTTCAGCCTTGACGCGAAGGACTTGTCGGCGGCCATCCAGATCAACCCGCGGCTCGCCCTTTCGCTTATCGCGACCCTCTCGCGCCGACTGCGGCACACCATCGCGCGGCTGGAGGACATGGCCTTCCACGACGCGACGCATCGCGTGATGCGCGTGCTCCTCAACGTGGCCACCGCGTCATACGAGACCCGTGGCGTCCCGGTGATCCAAGGGCTCACCCACTACGACATCGCGACGCTGGCGGGCACCTCCCGCGAGACCGCGAGCCGTATCATCTCCAACCTCGCCAAGGACGGCGCGCTTGCGACCAAGGGTCGCAAGATCGTGGTCGACCTCATCAAGCTCCGGGAGCGGCTCGAAGGCGAGTAGCCCCGCTTCTGTGACCGCCGATGAGACAAACGGTTGCTTGCGAGTGATGAACGGCACCGTTCGTCATCGGAACAGCCTCGTTACGTGACTGTCGTCACCCAGCGTCTGCCCGCATCTGCCGAAGTAATGGATGTGAGGCTCGTACAGCCAGGGGACGGTGGGTCCGGTGAAGGCGAAGATCCTGTACATCATCATCGCGGCGTGGATCGTGCTGCTCGTTGTCCCGACCGCCGCCTTCGCCCTCGATCAGGGGGGTACGGAACTCCTGTCGCGCAAGGTCTCTACCGTCTCGGGCGCTGAGATGGCCGAAGACATGGTGGACCAACTCGAGGGTGTCGAGGTCGGTTCCTCGGCGACTACCGTCACCTTGGATGTGGACGGCAAGCCACAGCAGATCGCGATCGGCTACGAGCAGCTTCTGAGCAAGGCGGGCATGGAAGGCGGCGCGGCGGGGCTCGTCCCGTTGGCGCTGATCTCGGCCGGCGTGGGCGGCGCCCTCAAGTTCCTCACGGTCCTTATGAGGCTTGGACGCTGAGACCTCGTTACGCGCGCCTTGGGTGCGGGGACATAGCATCTGACCCCGACAGCCGCCAAGGAGGCGCATGATGAAGGACATGACTCTCGCCGAACTCGCAGCATTCAACGGTAAGGCGGGCCAGCCCGCATACGTCGCGTACCGCGGCATCGTCTACGACGTCACAGAGAGCGCCATGTGGGGGGACGGGGACCACGAAGGCATGCACGACGCCGGCCGTGACCTCACCGACGAGCACGACGATGCGCCACACGACGTCTACATCACCGACTTCCCCGAGGTGGGTCGGCTGATCTAGCCTCGCACCGCGTCGAGCACCGCGACGGTCTCCACGTGGTAGGTCTGCGGGAACAGGTCGACCGGCACCGCGCGCGTGAGGCGGTAGCCCTTATGCGCGAGGGCGTCACAATCGCGCGCGAGCGTGCTCGGATCGCAGCTCACGTACACGATCCGGCGGGCGCCTGTGTCGGCCAGGGCATCGAGCGCACCCGGCCTCATGCCTGTGCGTGGAGGGTCGACGACCGCGATGTCGAAGCGGCCCAGGTCGGGGAGTGCGCGTTCAGCATCGCCAGGGATGACGTCCGCCCAACTCTGCGCCCGTTCGAGATTGCGACGCAGATCGGAAAGAGCGGTACCGGACTGCTCCACCGCGACGACCTCGCCCGCGATCTGCGCAAGCGGGAGCGTGAACGTCCCCGCCCCGGAGTACAGGTCGAGCACACGGTCCGATCCGTCGGCGCCCGTGGCCTCGATCGCGACGCGCACGAGCTCCTCGGCGGTCCGGGTGTTGACCTGGAAGAACGACGGCGCTGAGATGAGCATGTCGTTGCCGAGGAACCGCTCCCGCCACGCACCCTTGCCTCGCAGGACTTCGACTCCGGCGACCGCGCGCTCGGAGGGATCACCTTTGGTGAGCACGCGGACGACGCCTGTGGAACCGCCGATGTGCGCGAGGGTGTCGGCGGCCATCTTGCGCGGGAACGGCCCCGGGGTCGTCCACACGGCTATCTCGACATCCCTCGTGTATGCGGCGATGCGTGCTCCGGCCCGGACGAACCCTAGGTCGGTCGTGCCACTGAGGAACCTGAGCGAACCCGCCAGAGCCTTGGGCAGTGACTGCGACTTCTTGGGCAGGAGCAGGCACGAGTCGACGCGGACGATCTCGTTGGTCCCTGCCCTGGTGTATCCGACACTCAGGCCGCCCCCGACGTCGTGCCGGACGGCGAGTTCGATCTTGTTGCGATAGCCGTACGCGAGTCCTGAAGCGACACATTCCTGTACAGGCGCGTCCTGGTGGCCGATGCGGCGCAGCGCATCCGCGACCGCGGAGCGCTTGGCCAGAAGCTGGGCCTCGTATCCGATGTGCTGCCACTGGCATCCGCCGCAGACACCGAAGTAGGGACAGGGTGCTTCCACGCGGTCCGGTGAGGGCTCGATGACCCTGTCGGTGACGAGGTTGGCGTAGCGGGAGTGCTCTGTTTCGATGCGCGCCTCGACCAGATCGCCCGGCGCCGCCCCGCGCACGAACGCGGTGCGGCCGTCCTCGAGCCGGCCCACGCCGTCTCCACCGTATGCGAGCCTTTCGACCTTGATCTGCATGTACGACCGTCCTGCAAGGGTGCCCGTCTCGGCATATACTACCTTGAGAGGCCTTGCCGGAGTGGTACAGGCAGGCCGGTGGTATGCCGATAATCGTCCACGGCACATGTTCTGCGGCGCCGGGCCTGGTGCGTCGCATGATGAGGGAGGTAGCCGCTCGTGGCTGACAAGCGGGTTCTTATCGTCCATGAGGACGCGACGCTCGGCGAGCAGATCCAAGGCGGTCTGTCCGCTATGAGCATGGACGTCGAGGTCAACAGCGTGCTCTCCGGTCCCCGTGCCCTGGGCATGATCGGTGCACAACGCCCCGACGTCATCATCGTCGACGCGGAGCTCGAGGGCATGGACGGCTACTCGCTCACCCAGCAGATCAAGGGTATCGACGGAGGGGACGTGCCGGTCATAGTCCTCTCGTTGCAGCCCAGTGAGTCCTCGGCGCTCCGCGCTCGGCAAGCGGGAGCGTCAGCGCACCTGTCTTCGGCGGGCTCGCCCGCGGCGATCATCGAGAAGGTGGCGACCATGCTCGGCCGTCCGGCATCTCCGCAGCCCGAGCCCGCGGCAGCCGGCGTACACTCCTCGGCGGGTGCGGCTGAGGCCGCGCCGCCTGCGGCAGCGGGGTCTCCCGCTTCCGCGGCCGCCCCGATGGGCAACGGGCTACCGCAGCCGGTCACGCCGCAGGCCCCTATGGGCACGGGCGTGCCCCAGCCTGTGGACAGGATCGCGCCGGCAGCTGCCTCGCAACCGGCGCCGGCTCCCGCCCCGACGATCACCGAGGGGCCACCGCCTGCGGGCGGCGGGGTCCACGTCGACGATCTGCTGCGGCTGATGCTCGAGCGCGGCGGCTCCGACCTGCATATCACGGTCGGCAGCCCTCCCGGCATCCGCCAGAGGGGCGAGCTCGTGCCGGTCGAGAACATGAAGCCGCTGATGCCCCGGGACACGCAGGAGATGCTTCTGAGCCTGCTCTCCGAGGAGCAGCGCCGACGCTTCGAGACGGAGCTGGAACTCGACTTCGCCTACAGCATCCCGGGGGTGTCGCGCTTCCGCGCGAACATCCTGCAGCAGCGCAACTCCATGGGTGCGGTGTTCCGCGTCATCCCCCTCAAGATCCCCACGCTCGAGGAGCTCGCCCTACCCAAGGTGGCGAAGTACCTTTCTGAGCGACCGCGCGGGCTCGTGCTGGTCACAGGTCCGACGGGCTCGGGAAAGTCGACGACGCTCGCGGCCATGATCGATCACATCAACGACACACGCCCTGTCCACATCATCACGATGGAGGACCCGATCGAGTTCATGCACCGCAACAAGCGCGCGTATGTGAATCAGCGCGAGATCGGTGAGGACACCCACAGCTTCGCCGCGGCCCTCAAGCGCGTGCTGCGTCAGGACCCCGACGTGATACTCGTCGGCGAGATGCGCGACCTCGAGACCATATCCGCGGCGATCACCGCGGCCGAGACGGGGCACCTGGTGCTCGCGACCCTGCATACGACGGGCGGGCCGGAGACCGTGGACCGCATCATCGACGTCTTCCCACCTCACCAGCAGCAGCAGGTCCGTATGCAGCTCTCAAACACCCTTGAGGGCGTTCTCTCGCAGGTCCTGCTGCGCAGCACCGACGGTCGAAGCCGTGTCATGGCCATGGAGATCATGCTCGGCATCCCGGCGATCCGGAACCTGATCCGCGAGGGCAAGACCCATCAGATGGCCACCATCATCCAGGGCGGCGGCAATCTCGGCATGCAGACACTCGATCAGCATCTGAGAGTCCTGCTGCAATCGGGAAAGTGCACGTTCGAGGAAGCCATCGGCAAGGCGCAGAACCCCCGGGAACTCGCTCAGTTGGTCGGCCGCAAGATCTGATCCGGGGTATGAACTCCCTGGCAGGACTCCACTCAACGAGAGGTTGACCATGGACCGCACCACCGTGCGCTGGAATGGCGCGCGCCAGTTCATCGGTTGGGACAGCGCGGGTCACGGCGTCGTCATGGACGCCAAACCCGAGTACAAGGGCGAGGGAACCGGGGCGCGCCCGCTCGAGCTCTTTCTGAGTGCGCTGGCGGGCTGTACCGCGATGGATGTCATCTCGATCCTGGAGAAGAAGCGCCAGGACGTGCGGGATCTTGAGCTGCACATCGAGGCCGACCAGCGCGAGGACGAGTTCCCCAAGATCTACTCGGCCATCAGGATCCACTACGTCGTCACGGGATACGGAGTGAAGGACTCCGCTGTCGCTCGGGCGATCGAACTGTCCGAGGAGAAGTACTGTTCCGTGCGGGGCATGCTCGGTCCTCAGACGACAGTGACGACCTCGTTCGAGGTCAAAGTGGCTCCGGAACCCGGCCCGCAGGTCGAGGCCTGACCCGTGTCCGACATCGTTCTGATGCCGGTGTACAACGAGGCGGCGTCCGTCGACCGCGTACTCGACTCCGTCAGGGAGCACTTCGACGGTGAGGTGCTCGTCGTCAATGACGGGTCCACCGACGACACGACGGCCGTTCTCGCCCGACGCGATGACATCACCGTCGTCGCGCATCCGATCAACCTCGGATACGGTCGTGCGTTGGCTGAGGGGTTCGCGATCGCCCGGGCGCGCGAGGTCCGACGTGTGGTGACCATGGACTGCGACGGTCAGCACGAGCCGGCACACATCCCGCAGTTCCTGGCCGAGCTCGACCGGGGCGGCGACATCATCTCGGGCAGCAGGTACCTGCCCGGCAGTGCCGAGCTCGGGTCGGCGCCCACCAGCCGTCGCGAGATCAATGCGCGTGTGACCGAGGAGATCAACGCCCTCACGGGTTGGGGTCTGACCGATGCGTTCTGCGGGTTCAAGGCATACCGGCTCGCGGCGCTCGACGGTATCGACCTGTGCGAGCCCGGATACGCGATGCCGCTGGAACTCTGGGCGAAGGCCCACATGGCGGGACTGAGCGTGAGTGAGATGCCCGTGGAGCGCATCTACTTCGACCACGATCGCAGTTTCGGGCACGACCTTGACGATCCCGAGGTCAGGTTCGCCTATTACATGCGGGTCTGGAACCGCGCTTTGGAGGGTTTCCCATGCTAGATGTGTTGTGCGTCGGCGCGCACCCCGACGACGTCGAGATCGGGATGGGCGCGACGGTCGCCTCGATGGTGGGCGCGGGCATGCGCGTCGGCATCGTGGATCTCACCGACGGCGAGCCCACCCCCTTTGGCACTCGTGAGACGAGGATGCGGGAGGCTGCGGCCGCAGCAGCGGCGCTCGGGGCCACGCGCATCACACTCACTCAGCCGAACCGCTACCTCCTCGACACCGTCGATGCGCGCAACGAACTGGCCGAGGTCGTGCGAGAGCACGCTCCTCGGCTGTTGTTCATACCGTACGCCGAGGATGCGCATCCGGACCATGTCGCCGCTTCGTCGATCGCCGCGGCCGCGCGCTTCTACGCCAAGCTCACCAAGACCTCTCTCGCCGGCGAGCCCCACTATCCCGCGCGGGTGTATCGATACATGGCGGTACACATGAACCTCGTGCGTGAGCCGTCGTTCGTCACAGACGTCACTGAGACGATGGCCGCAAAGCTCGAAGCGCTGGCGTGCTACGAGTCGCAGTTCACGGCCAATCCCCGAAACGCCGGCATCATCGAGCAGATGTCGGACCTCGGTCGCTTCTGGGGATCGAGGATCGGCACGGCGGCGGGCGAGCCGTTCTTCTCCGCCGAGCCGATCGGCATCCGCGACATCGCTTCGCTGGTCTGATCGCATGACCAGGGCCCGCCCGACACTCCCGCAAGGCCATGGTGAAGTGCTCACCGAGCCCGCGTATGACACATGGGTGGAGGCCGCGCTGCGTTGCGCCGCTGAGGCCCGCCTCTGGGCCGTCGAGGTCGACGGTGAACCGTTGGCGCGACTCAGGGCGAACGCTCGCCGCGAGGCGATGGTGGCAGCCGTCGGCTTCTGCGAGAGGTTCGGGATCGAAGCGACACTGCCGGATGAGGAACCCGACCTCGTGATCGTCACGGGCCATCAGCCGGAGTTGTTCCATCCCGGCGTATGGATCAAGAACTTCCTGGTGGACCGTTGCGTCTCAGACGCCGCGGTCACCGGCGCCGCGCCCGTGGGTATCAACCTGGTCGTCGACTCGGACGGCTTCGACACGGTCGCGCTCGTCGCGCCGTGTCTCGGCGCCGAGGTGCGCAGGTGCACGCAGTACCTCGCGGTCGGCACCACCGATGACTGTTTCGCATGCGCGCCCGTTCCGTCGTCGTCCGAGATCGACGCGTTCTGTGACGGAGGGGCGCAGATGCTCGAGACGCTGCCCGCCCCGGCCGTGCGGCGCCACTTCGGCGAGTTCTGCGAGGCGCTGCGCTTCGCTGCGACACGAGCGGAGTCTCTGGGCGAGCTGCTCGCGGTCGCGCGTCGCCGCTATGAGGCGAGTGCGGGCACGCGCTACCTCGAGTTGCCGGTCACACTCATGTCTTCGACGCGGAGCTTCAGGCGCTTCGTCGACCACATGGCCCGGCATGCCGAGGAGTTCGCCACATGCTACAACGCCGAACTCGGCTCGTATCGAGAAGCGACGCAGACGCGCTCCTCGGCGCAGCCCTTCCCCGACCTCGACCGCGAAGGCGACATGGTCGAACTGCCCCTCTGGGCCCTGCACGGCTCTGCGCGGACCACGGTGTGGGCGCGGACGGGCTCGGGAGAGCTGTTCGTGCGTGACCGCGGAGCCGACGCGCCCGTCCCGCTCGATCCGGACGCCATGCTCGCCCCCAAGGCGCTCGCTCTGACGATGTACGCGCGTCTGTTCCTCGCTGACCTGTTCGTCCACGGCGTCGGGGGCGGCCGCTACGACCGCGTCACCGACGGAGTGATACGACGATTCTTCGGGATCGTGGCCCCGCCCTTCGCGGTGGCTTCGATGACGGTCTACCTGCCGCTCGGCGGCCACATGGTGGCGCCCGAGGAGCTCGCTGAGGCCAAGGCGAGACTCAACCGACTCGAGCACAACCCGGACGCCATGCTGCCGCAGGTGGATTTCGATTCCGCCGAGGAGCAGGAGCGCGCCCTGGCGCTTGTGACCGAGAAGACCGCTCTCGTCGCGCGTATCCGCGAGCCGGGCGAGGACAAGAAGGCGCTCGGAGCGCGCATCCGCGAGGTCAACGCGGACCTGACGAGCATGCTGCGCCCGCTCGAGCTCGAGCTGCGCGAGCGGCTCGAAGCGCTCGAGGCGCAGGCCGCGGCTTCGGAGGTGTTCACCGACCGCAGCTACCCGTTCTGCCTGTGGAGCCCCGCTGAGATACAGGACAAGGTGCGCTGAGCCGGAAGTGCCGTGTCGGGAGCTCGCGTGCTTGCCGCTGCGAGCGTGCTATCATGTCCGCACCGTTTGACGGCGAGCAGCCGTGAGGAAAGGAACTAGGGACATGTCGGTACCTGTAGTGGACAAGAACCTCTGCACCGCTTGCGGCATCTGCGTGGACGAGTGTCCGCAGGGCTGCTACGACCTCGAGGACGTCGCCGTTCTGGCCCGTCCCGACGACTGCACCGAGTGCGGTATCTGCGTGGATGCCTGCCCGAACGAGGCCATCTCGATGTAGCTCTCGCCCGATCGGCGAGTGAAACGAAGGACCGGGCATCGCGCCCGGTCCTTCGTGTTGCATCAGCCTCGCGGCCCCATCCGGTCGTTGATGTATAGTCGCGGTTCTCGACCCCTCAGCATGCCGATGAACCGCTTGTGATGTGCCGCGTAGACGACGAGCCCCATGGCGGTGGCGAAGAGCCGGTCCGGCGAGTCCAGCGCGAAGGCGGCGACCGGCAGGGTCAGCGCGGCCGCGACCTGGCCGGCCATCATGTAGCGCGTGATCGCGATCGTGAGCAGCCCGACGACCACGACCGCCACGAAGTAGCGCCAGTCGTAGGCGAGCAGCGCGCCGCCGCCTGTCGCAAGGCCCTTGCCCGTGCGCGCGAAGCGACGCTTCAGGAGGGCCATCCAGATCGAGTAGTTGTGGCCGAGGACCGCGCCAGCCACCGTGAACATCGGCACGAAGAACAGGGGGTTCTCGGTCCAGGGAGAGCTGACCGAGGCCAGAGTCACCCCCCAGGGCTGAGCGAACATCGCCGCTCCGGCGGCCGTGCCGAGCACGGCGAGCTTCGCGACCGCGACGGGCACGATGCCCTTGAGGGCGTCTGAGAGCATCGCGATGACGAACCAACCCCACGAGCCCGTCGAGCGACGCACGTTCATGGCGCCGACGTTGCCCGTTCCGTGCTCGGTGATGTCCTCGCGGGTGACGCCACGCACGATGATGTAGGCGAACGGTATCGAGCCCACGAGGTAGCTCGCCAAGAGCGCGACGATCGCGGCGGTCCACCCGTTCACGAGACGCTCCTCGGCACGACGCATTCGATCGCCGCAGGCAGCATCTCGATCTCGTAGTGGTCCTGCAGGAGCACCTCGCCGTCGATCTGCGCGGGTATGGGCACGTCGCACTCGATGGAGATCCGCGTGTGCCTGCTCATATGCACCGGCTTCATCCGGGTGTGTCTGCCGACGATGAGGAAGGGGAGGCGATAGAGCGCCTCGGGAAGCGAGAACGGGTCGATCATGCACACATCGAACAACCCGTCGTCGGGGAGCGCATCGGGGGTGATGAAGAACCCACCACCGTATGTGGGTCCCTGGGTGATCGCGATGATGAGCGTGTCATGGAGGGCCCGTGGCTGATCGTCGAACGCGATGTTCATCTTGAAACTGTTCAGATCGTTGAACAGGACGTGCAGCAGGGCGGTGAGGTAGAGCCACAGGCCCGAGCGCTTGGTGGTGACCTTGTACTCCACGGCCTTGGCCGTGACCTTGGCATCGAGACCCGCCGCGAAGCTGTTGTTGAAGTAGACGCCGTTGCATCGTCCGACGTCGAACCTCTTACGTTCGCCGGTGACGAGTTCGAGAGCGGCTTTGGTCAGGTCAGTCGAAACACCGAGGGTGCGTCGGGTGTCGTTCCCGGAACCCGTCGGCAGAACGCCGAGCGCGGGCCGGGACTCCTCGGTGATGGACATGAGGCCGTTGAGAACCTCATGCACCGTGCCATCACCTCCACATGCGACCACGAGGTCGTACCCCGACGCGGCGGCGGCCAGTTCGGTCGCGTGGCCGGGGCGCTCCGTGATCACGAGCTCGTGGGGGAGGTCGACGAGCAGTCGTTCGATGACGGGGACGAGCTTCGATGTCTCGCCGTGTTTCGCGGCCGGGTTCGCGATGAGCAGTGTGCGGGGGGATGTCATCTGCGGGGCGCCTCCCTCGGATGTACTGTCGGCCGACATGTGGGTATGGTACTCTGCGTTGGCGCACGGCCGCGCGCCCTCTTAGCTCAGAGGATAGAGCGTCTGCCTCCGGAGCAGAAGGTCGCAGGTTCGAATCCTGCAGAGGGCGCCAATCGGATATGGACGGACCCCGGCCGCTTGGGCGACCGGGGTCCGTTTGATTCGGGTGGTGAGGCCGGGTTAGTGGCCTTCGGCCTTCTCCTTGAGATGCTGCTCGACGATCCGCTTCTGAACGTCGCCCGGGACGGCCTCATACGAGTCGATCGCGATGGTGAACGTTCCGGTCCCGCTGCTCAGGGCGCGCAGATGCGGCGAGTAGTGGACCACCTCGGCGTACGGCGCCTGGGCCTTGATGACCTGAAGGCCGGGGGACGGAGCGTCCATACCCAGTATGCGACCTCTGATCGAGCTGATGTCGCCCATGACAGCGCCGGCGAACTCGTCCGGCACCTCGATCTCGAGAGTGGCGATCGGCTCGAGGAGGATCATGTCGGCCTTCTCCGCGGCTGCCTTGAAGCCTATACGGGCAGCCGTACGGAACGCCATCTCGTTGGAGTCGACCGCGTGATACGAGCCGTCGTACACGGCGACCTTCACGTCGACCATCGGGTACCCGGCAAGAACGCCGTGGACCATGGTCTCCTGGACTCCCTTGTCGACGGCCGGGATGTACTGGCGCGGGATCTTGCCGCCGACGATCTCATCCACGAACTCGTAGCCCTTGCCCGGATTGGGCTCGAGGCGCAGCCAGCAGTCCGCGAACTGGCCGGAACCGCCGGTCTGCTTCTTGTGGCGACCCTGAGCCTGTCCGGACTTGCGGATGGTCTCCCGATAGGGGATGCGTAGGTCCTCGAGTTCGGCCTCGACATGGAACCTTTCGTGAAGCCGTGCGAGCACCACGTCGATCGCGGTGTCGCCCATGGCCGATATCACGGTCTGATGGGTCTCTTCGTCGCGGGTCATCCGAAGCGACGGTTCCTCGTCGACGATGCTCTTGAGAGCGGTGCCGAGTTTGTCCTCGTCCGCCTTGGTCTTCGCCACGACGGCGACCGGGTAGAGCGGTTCCGGCAGGGGCAGGGGGTCGAACGTGACACCGCCCTTTGCCGAGAGCGTGTCGTTCGTGAGCGTGTCGGCGAGTTTCGCCAACACCGCGATGTCTCCCGCTGGCGCGCCGTCGATGTCGGCGGTCTCTTTGCCCGTGGCCTTGAGGACGTGTCCGATACGCTCCTTCTTGGTGGTGCGCGAGTTCACGAGTTCGGTGTTCGGAGAGAGTGTGCCGGAGACGACTTTGACGAAGGTCAGACGGCCGACATACGGGTCCGAAAGGGTCTTGAACACGTGGGCGCTCAGATCGCCACTGGTGGAGAAGGGGACCTCTGCGCCGTCGACCGTGTGCATCGGGCCGTGCGCCGTCGGCTCAGGGAAGAAGGTGACGATCTCATCCATGAGGTCCTCGATGCCCTGCAACTTGAGCGCGGATCCCACGAACACGGGGATGACCTTGCTCTGTGCGATGGCAAGGCCGAGGAGCTTCTCAAGGTCGTCCTGGGTGAGCGGCTCGCCTTCCAGGTACTTCTCCATGAGTTCGTCATCGGCCTCGGCGGTCTTGTCCGCCAGCTGGTCGCGGGCCGCTTGTGCGGCATCGGTGAGTTCGGCCGGGATCTCATCCATGTGCTCGCCATCGGCCTCATGGTGGTAGGCCTTCATCCTGATGATATCGACGACGCCCTTGAAATCGGCCTCGGCACCCATGGGGAGTTGGACCGGGACCACCCGGTCCCCGAACGCGGCGACGAGCTTGGAGAGCGCGGCGTCGAAGTCGGCGTGTTCCTTGTCCATGCGGTTGATGAACACGGCGCGGGCGATGCCCATGTCGCCGGCGATCTTCCAGAGTCGGTGAGTCTGGACCTGGGGGCCGGCGACTGCGTCGACCACGAACAGGGCCATCTCGGCGGCCTCCATACCTGCGATCGCGTCGCCGATGAAGTCCGCGTATCCGGGGGTATCGATGATGTTGATCTTCACGCCGTCGTGAACGACGGGTGCAAGCGCGAGGTTGATGGTTAGTTTGCGCTTGATCTCTTCGGGGTCGAAGTCGAGGGTCGAGTGCTCCTCGTCAACACTGCCCAGACGTTTCGTCGCGCCGGCCAGATACAGCATGGCCTCGGCAAGCGAGGTCTTTCCCGCACCGCCGTGGCCGACGAGAACGACGTTGCGGATCTTGTCAGTGCTCGGTGCTCCCAAGTGCATCTCCTCCTCGGGTCGAGCCGCCAAGTGACCACCGCACCCCATTGTGCGGCGGACGGAGCCGACACACGGCTAGCATACTCCTTATCAGGGCGAGTCCACACTGATAGAATGACAACCTGCCGCAGGCTCTGGCGGCCGTGCTTTCACAGTTCGTACCCCATGGAGGACCCGCCTGATGTCACGACGTCATCTCAACCTTCCGCTCCTCGCACTGACCCTCGCGTTCGTGGCACTGCTGTTCGTTCTCCAGGGGTGCTCCGGCGGCGACCGGGGCTCCGATGACACAGCGCAGAGCGAGCCGGCCGCGGCCGACCAGCCTGCTCCCACGACCCAACAGGAGGAGACCTTGTATACGGCCCAGTACAAGCCCAACGGCAAGGAAGTCGCGGTCATCGAGACCTCGAAGGGGACCATCAAGTTCGAGTTCTACGCCCAGGACGCGCCCAACACGGTCGCGGCGTTCATCGAACTCGCCCAGAAGGGCTTCTATGACGGAACCAAGTTCCATCGGGTCGAACCCGGGTTCGTGGTCCAGGGCGGCGATCCGCTGTCCAAGAACGACGATCCCATGGTGGGCAAGGGCGGACCGGGCTACAGGCTCAAGGCCGAATTCAACGCCCGCCAGCACCTGGACGGGACCGTGGCCATGGCGCGTTCGCAGGATCCCGACTCGGCCGGTTCGCAGTTCTACATCTGTCTCGGTCCGCAGCCGTTCCTCGACGGCAACTACACCGTGTTCGGTCAGGTGACCGAGGGCATGGACGTCGTCAGGGCGATCACGGCAGGCGATGTCATGACCTCCGTCAGCATCGAGAACGCCGACCAGTAGCCGGAAGGCCACCTCTTGGACGAAGCACGCTTCTCCGAAGCCAAAGCCGCATATGATGCCGGCGACTATCGCGTGGCGGCAAAGACGTTCCTTGCCGCTGCCGGCAGGGGGAACGACGGCAATGGCGCCGCGTACCACATGGCTGGCAACTCGCTCATGCGCTTGCGCCGTCACGCAGACGCAGTGACGGTCTACGGCCACGCTCTGCGCGACGAGCTGTACGGCAAGCGGGGCGCCGTGCTCGCGAACCTCGCGGCCGCGCACGTCGCGCTCGGGGACTACGCGGAGGCCGTCGACGAGTATCGCGATGCCTCCGAAGAGCCGGACTACCCGACGCCTCACAAGGCACTCCAGGGGATGGCCGGAGCGCTTGTGGAGATGGGTCGCTATGAGGAGGCCGCCGCGGCGTACCGTCAGGCGGCTCTCGATTCGGGCAATCCTGATCCCGGGAAGGCGCTGAACAACCTCGGCCTGTGCTTCATGGCGATGGAACGGCCGGGCGACGCGATCGAGGCATACAAGGCCGCACTCGGCTTCGAGACGTACTCGGGACGTGGCAAGGCCCTTGCGAACCTGGGGATCGCGTTCAATGCCATGGGCGACCACAAGGAGGCCGTCAAGGCCTTCGAGAAGGCCACGCAGCTACACGGTCACTCACTCGCGCCGGCGGCTGTGGCCGCGTATGAAGCCTCCATAGCTGCGGCGGCAAGTCCGCAACGAGAGATCATCGATGGCTGGCAGACGGGCGAGATCCCGCCGGTCATCCCGGACGCTTCGGCGGACGACACGCCCGTCTTGGCGTATACACCTCCTGTCGGCGACCCTGCGTCCACGGGCGAGCTGTTCGGGGAGATTCCCGATTCCGCGTTCTTCACCGCCACGGATGAAGACCTCAAGCTCCAGGATCGTGCGGCCCGCAGGGAACAGCGCGAGGCCCGGAAGGCCGACCGCAACCCCTGGCAGTTGCCCCTGACGATCGTGGTGGTCGTGCTCCTGGTGGGTTCGGTGCTCGCCGCCGCCTACTTCTCCGGATTCGGGTTTCCCACCCAGAGCATGACGGTTGAAGGAATGTTGGGCGCTCGTGCCGAAGGACAACCCGTCGACGGCTATTGGGTCGCCGTTCCCAAGGGCGATGTCGAGAAGGAGATGTCCAAGGTCCCGGCGATGATCAAGGAGTACCAGGTCGGGTCTGTCGATCGCTCCGCGAGGACCTCGAAGGCGGCCGTCACGGTCACTCCGGACAACGGTGCGCCGTTGCGCTATACGGTCACCCTTTCTCGGGAAGGGGTCGGCTGGAAGGTCAGCGGGATCGAGAACGATTGGGGTTCTACCGACGACGGCGAGTGAGCCGCGTCGTGCAACGTACAGGCAAAGAAAGGAATCACGTGGATCAGCGTACGTACATCATGATCAAGCCGGATGCCGTCAAGCGAGGGCTGATTGCGCCGATCATCCAGCGGTTCGAGGACACCGGATTGCAGATCGAGCGCCTCGAGCTGGGCCTGGTGACCCGCGAACAGGCCGCAGCCAACTATGCGGAGCATGAGGGCAAGCCGTTCTACGAGGGACTCGTGGAGTACATCACCTCCGGCCCCGTCGTGAAGATGGTCCTGGCCGGTCCCGAGGCCGTGATGGTCTGCCGCAAGCTCATGGGCGCCACGAATCCTCGTGACGCTGCGCCGGGCACGATCCGGGGTGATTTCGGACTGGTCGTCGATGCCAACGTCGTCCATGGTTCGGATTCGCCGGAATCCGCCCGTCGGGAGATCGAGATCTTCTTCGGAGCGTAGACACTGTGAGGAGGCGGGCGCCTGGCCCGCCTCTTTCGTATCCTGACCCACACGTACGTCCCGCGGCCGGTGTCCGCGGTGTCCTTCTCTGCCGGGAGTAAGGGGAAAACATGTTCTTCCGCATCATGGACAAGGGCCACTTGCCTGATCTGGTGGTCGGGTTGTCCAAAGGGTTCGAGGTCATCGGACCGGTGGCCAAAGGGGACCGCTTCACGTTCGACCGTATCGATCGGCCCGAGGACCTCAGACTCGACTACGACACCACGCTTCTGCCACCGAAGAAGCTCTTCTTCCCGCCCGAGGAACAGATGATGCGCTTCCGGGTTGCGGACAACGAGGTCGTCGACGACGAGGTCTACGCTGCCCCTCGTGTCATCTTCGGATTGCATCCCTGCGATATCAACGCGCTCATGCTGATGGATAACGTGTTCATGGGTGAGTACGAGGATCCCTACTACCGGGCCCGGCGCGAGACCACGATGCTCGTCGGCGTCTCGTGCGATCCGACTGATCAGTGCTTCTGCAACGCCTGGGGCACAGATGAGGTCCACTGGGGCTTCGATATCTTCCTCACCGACCTGGGCGACCGCTACTTCGTCTCGGTGCGCTCCGTGAAGGGTGCGGAACTCCTTGATGAGTTCGTGCAGACCCGTGACGCCAGCGATGAGGACACGGCGGCGTTCCAGGCACGCACACGCGCCTTCAAGCAGTCGTTCGCGCAAGACCTCGACACCTCGCAGCTGCCCCTGCTGCTCGACGCCAAGTTCGACGATGAGCTGTGGGACCGGCTGGGTGAGCGGTGCCTGAGTTGCGGTGCGTGCTCCATGGTCTGCCCGACGTGCTACTGCTTCGATGTGACCGACAGGCTAGAGGCCGACGGCAAGACGGGGACGCGTGTCCGCACATGGGACTCATGCCAGTTCACCGAGTTCGCTGCGGTCGCGCATGGACAGAACTTCCGCGACACCCGCGCCAGCCGCGTCAAGTATCGCTACTACCACAAGCAGTGGGGCTACCTGTCCAAGTTCGAGCGGGTGTTGTGTGTGGGCTGCGGTCGCTGTGCCCGTGCGTGTCTTGCCGGGATCAGCCCGCGCGAGGTCGTCACCGCGCTCGAGATGGGAGGTGTCGCCGAATGATGCCGGTCAAGTCCAGGCTCGAGGCGAACCCGTATCGTCCGTGGCCGGCGCGTATCACGTCGATCATGGATCTGACGGACAATGAGAAGCTCTTCGAACTGCGGATCATCGATGAGGAAGTCAGGGAGGCGTTCCAGTTCTCCTCGGGGCAGTTTGTGGAACTCTCGCTCTTCGGTGTCGGTGAGGCGCCCATATCCATCTCCTCGGCGCCCAGCAAACAGGGCTTCATCGAACTGTGTGTGCGCAATGCCGGCGACGTGACCGGCGCGCTGCATGCGAAGCAGTGCGGTGACATCGTGGGTCTGCGCGGTCCGTTCGGGCGCGGGTTCCCGTTCCAGGAGATGAAGGGCCACGACATGCTGCTCGTGGCCGGCGGGTTGGGCATCGCGCCTTTGAAGTCGTTGATCAACCACATCCATGACGACCGTCACGACTTCGGCAAGGTGACGATCCTCTATGGCGCGAAGCATCCGAGCGAGATCCTGTTCAGGTATCAGTTCGACATGTGGAAGCACCGCGACGATTTCGAACTCATCCTCACCGTCGACGAGCCGGACGAGACCTGGCACGACGAGGTGGGCCGGGTCACGCGGTTGTTCGAGATGATCGACGTGGATCCTGCGAGCACCTACGGCGCCATCTGCGGACCGCCGGTCATGTACCGCTTCGTCATCGATGAGATGCGCAAGAAGGGCATGGACGCCGACAAGATCTACGTGAGTTTCGAGCGGCGCATGAAGTGCGGCATCGGGAAGTGCGGACACTGCGGCGTGGGTCATCAGTACGCCTGCATCGACGGCCCGGTCTTCAACTACTGGGAAGCCATGAACCTGCAGGAGGCGATATAGATGGCGCCGCGCGTTGTGGTCATCGGGCTGGCAAGTGATTTCGGCTGTCAGGTCCAGATGACGAACATCGAGAACGAGCTTCTGGACGTGCTCGGAAGGATCGAGCTCTCCTACTGGCAGCTCGCGAGTAGCGGACACATGCCCTCCGAGTACGACGTCGCCATCATCGAGGGAGCGGCGACGACGGGGGAGCACGTGGAACTGCTCAAGCGCGTCCGGGCGACCGCCGCTGCCGTGATAGCGATAGGCGCGTGCGCCATCACCGGAGGGATCCCTGCGCTCGCGACGGCCGGCGAACTCGAGGACCACTACGGTTGCGTCTACGGTGCTGACGGGGCTGCGGTCGCCTGCGGACGGATCACGCCCATGCCGGTCACCGCGGTCATCGACGTCGACTATCGTGTGCCGGGTTGTCCGATCGACATGTCCGAGTTCACGCACGTGTTGTCTCGGGCCCTTCAGGGCCTGTCGGACCGCACGCCGCGTGAACCGATGTGCGCGGTCTGCAAGACCAAGGAGAACATCTGCTTCTATGAGCGAGGTCAGGTCTGCCTCGGCGTCCTCACGCGCACCGGATGCGATGCGAAGTGCATCACCCTCGGCCGGCCGTGTACCGGCTGCCGAGGACTGGCCGAGGACGCGAACCTCGAGTCCGCGCTCCTCCTGCTCGCGGAGCGCGGTGTGACCCGCGAGGAACTCATGGCGCGAGCGAGTCTCTACAACACCCTCGAGGAGGCATTCAGCCGATGAGCACTCTCACTGTCGAACACGTCGCACGTATCGAGGGACACGGGACCATCACCGTCGATGTCGAGGCGGGCGAGGTGCGCGACATCCGCATGGATGTCATCGAGCCCGCGCGATACTTCGAATCCATGGTGGTGGGCAGACGCTTTGACGAGGCGCCTCTGATCACGAGCCGGATCTGCGGTATATGCTCCCCGAACCACATGCTGACATCCATCAAGGCCCTTGAGGCCGCGATGGGCGTCGAGGTCTCTGAGCGCACCACGGTGATGCGCAAGTTGCTGGTCTACGGCAGCTACCTGCAGAACCACGCGACACACCTGTATCTCCTCGCCGCGCCGGACTACGTCGGGCTGCCGAGCGTCTTCCCGCTTGCGGACACGCACCCGGAGGTCGTCGAGCGCGCTCTGCGCATCAAGAAGCTCGGCAACGACCTCACGGCACTGATCGGCGGCCGTCCGGTCCATCCCGTCACCGCGGTCATCGGCGGCTTCACCAGCGAGCCCGCGCCGGCGGCGCTCGAGGGCTTCCGGAGTGCGCTTCAGGCGGCGGCGGCTGACGCAGCGGCCACGGTCGACCTCTTCGGCTCCTTCGACGAGTACGAGTTTGAGACCGCTGGAGAGATGCTCGCTCTGGTCGCCGATGACGATTACGCGATCTACGACGGCCAGACCGCAGCACTGGACGCGGGGTGGAGGCGCCCGGTGAGCGAGTACAGGGAGTTCATCGAGGAGATCGTGGTCGGTCACAGCAATGCGAAGCATTCGACCGTGGGCGGGCGGACGTTCATGGTCGGTGCGCTGCCGAGGATCGATCTCGGACGCTCCATGCTCACACCGGCTGCCGCGAGGGCACTCGCTGCGACCGGCCTGTCGGTTCCATCACGCAATCCCTTCATGAACAACCTCTGCCAGGCCGTCGAGCTCATAGACGCCGCCGAGCGGTGTGCGGGATACATCGGACGGCTCCTTGAGATGGGCGGGAGCGTCGAACCGGTTCCGTTCCGCATCGCCGCCGGTACCGGCCGCGCAGCGACCGAGGCGCCGAGAGGCACTCTCTATCATGGCTACACCATCGACGACGACGGGCTCATAACCGCCGGTGACGTCATCACGCCGACCGCTCAGAACCTCGCCAATCTCGACGCGGACATGCGGGCCTTCGCGCCCTCCGTGGTCGAGCTACCCCGGGAGGAGTTCGTTCTGGCCATCGAGCGCCTCGTGCGGGCGTACGATCCGTGCCTGTCGTGCTCCGTCCACTAGCTCGTTCGCGCCCTTTGCGGGCACGTGGGAAGATGGCGGCAGGAATACGTCGTACTTGGTAGAACGTGACCTGAAACCTGCACGTATCCGATCAAGGAAGGCCACGGCGTGCCGAAGTCCGGGTTCAAGGGCGGGATCCATCCGTCCGATCGCAAGCAGGCGACGTGTACGAGGGAGATAGGGCGGATACCTCTGCCCGAGCGGCTGTATGTTCCGGTGAGCCAGCACCTCGGCGCCCCATGCCAGCCGCTCGTGGAGCGCGGCGCGCGCGTCGAGCGTGGCCAGGTCATAGCGGACGTGGATGCGATGGTGAGCGCGCCGGTCCACACCCCGGTGAGCGGTGAGGTCGCCGCGCTGGCGCAGATGCGCCTGCTGGCGGGCACGTTCTCGACCGTGGTGGAGATCGTCCCCGACCCGGAACAGGACTGGGACGCCTGGGTCCAGGTCCCGGAGGCCGATGACCCGCGGGCGATGGTGCGCGCCGCCGGGATCGTGGGCCTGGGCGGCGCCGCGTTCCCGACGACCGTCAAGCTCACGCCGCCACACGACATGCCGGTCGACACCGTCATCCTCAACGGGTGCGAGTGCGAGCCGTACCTGACCTGCGACCACCGGATCATGCTCGAGTCCGCCGAATCGGTCGTCGCCGGAGCGAGGATCATCGCCGAGACCGTCGGCGCAGAGCGCATCGTCATCGGCGTCGAGGACAACAAACCCGATGCCGCAGAGGCCCTGCGCGCTCACGCCGGGGCCGACGTCGAGGTGCTGGTGCTCCCCACACGCTATCCGCAAGGAGCCGAGAAGCAATTGATCCTCGCGGTGCTCGGCAAGGAGGTCCCTCACGGCAAGCTGCCGGCGTCCACCGGCGCCCTCGTTCAGAATGTGGGCACGGCCGCCGCCGTGGCGGATGCGGTGCGCTTGCGCAAGCCCATGATGGAGCGAGTCGTGACGGTGAGCGGTCGCGTCGCATCGCCGGGCAACTTCCTTGTTCCTCTTGGGACACCCCTGCGCGACCTCGTCGCACACGCCGCCGGGTTCGTCGAGGGCGTCGGCCGCGTGATCGCGGGCGGGCCGATGACGGGCACGGGCGTGGCCGATCTCGGCATGCCCGTCGTGAAGGGGACCTCAGGGCTTGTGGCCCTCTCCGCCGACGAGGTGGCTCCCTGCGTCAACGGCGATCAGCCCTGTATCCGATGCGGGCGCTGCTCGGACGCGTGTCCGATGTTCCTGCAGCCGTTCTCGATCGGCATATACGCGAATCGCGCGGACTGGGACGGCACCGAGCGCTTCCACGCACTGGACTGCATCGAGTGCGGCTGCTGCTCGTTCGTGTGTCCGACAAGAAGGCCGCTCGTCCAACTGATCCGCCTTGCCAAGCATCGTCTGATGGAGAGGGGGGCGAGACTGTGAGTGCAACGGAGGCACCGCAGGTGCTCGCGGCTGAGATCGAACTGCCCGCGACCACGCTCGCGTCCCCTTCGCACATCGCCGCGAGCGAGAACGTCACGCACATCATGCTGTGGGTCGTCGGCGCCCTCATGCCCGTCGCGATCTGGGCCGCGTGGAACATGGGCCTGCCCGCGTTCGTGCTCCTCGGGTCGTGCATCGTCTCCTCGGTGGGCACGGAGTGGGTCTGGAACCGGATGGCACGCAAGCCGCAGACGCTGCGTGACGGAAGCGCCCTGCTCACCGGGTTGCTGCTCGCGTTGACGTTGCCGCCGCGTACGCCGTGGTGGATCGCGATGGTGGGCGGCATCGTGGCGATAGCCCTGGCCAAGATGCTCTTCGGCGGGCTGGGGTGGAACCTGTTCAATCCGGCACTGGTCGGAAGGGCGTTCGTCACGATCTCATGGGCGGGCGTGCTGGCCGAGCAACAGGTGCCCGGCGGATGGTTCCGCGGCCTCGAGGTCGCGGGGTCCGGCAAGTTCGATGCGATCAGCGGGGCGACGAGGCTCGCGATAGCGTCGGCGGACAGGGCCTCGGCCGGTGCATACGCGTTCGACCTCAACGCGCAGTGGACCCCGCTGCTCTTTCGCAATCTCGAAGGCTCTCTAGGCGAGGTCTCGGCCGCCCTGCTGATCCTGGGTGGCCTGGTCCTCATCTTCAAAGGCATCATCGACTGGCGGATCCCGGCCGGCTACATCGGCACTGTGGCGCTGCTGTCGTGGGCGTTCGGTTCGGACCCGGTGTTCAACGTGCTGGCCGGCGGGGTACTCCTCGGCGCCTTCTTCATGGCTACCGACTATGTGACGTCGCCGATGACACGCGCCGGGCGCTTCGTGTTCGGATGCGGATGCGGCCTCATCAATGTGGTGGCCCGCTTCTTCGGCCCGGCGCCGGAGGCGACCACGTGGGCGATCCTGTTCATGAACGGGCTGGTGCCGCTGATCGATCGCAGCACGATCCCTCGTACGTTCGGATGGGAGGGCCGCAAGAGTGCGTAGAGCCGCGTCCACACCCTTGAACATGGTCGTGTCCGTGCTCGTCACGTGCGCGGTATCCGCCGCCGGCCTCACGGCGACCTATGCGGCCACCGCGGACAGGATCGCGGCCCAGGAGAAGGCGGCGGAGCGCAAGGCGCTCGCGGCCGTGCTGCCCGACGCCGAGGAGTTCCTGCCCGTTGATGACTCGGTCCTTCAGGCCGCTCGGGCGGCCGCGGGCGAGACGCCTGTCTCAGGGGTGTTCCTCGCGAACACCGGCGGAGATACGGTCGGCTGGGCCATCCGCTGCGCGCCCAGGGGCTACGGTGGCCCGATCCAGATGGTCGTCGGCGTGGATAGAGATGGGAAAGTCACCGGCGCTAGTGTTATCACCATGAACGAGACGCCGGGCCTGGGGACCAAGGTGCTCACCGAGCCGACGTTCATGAAGCAGTTCGGCGGTTGGGACGCGGGTGACATCGACGTCGCCGCAAGGTCGTTCGACGCGATCTCCGGCGCCACCAAGTCGTCGAACGGTATCCGCAAGGGCGTTCTGGCGGCCGGGTACGTCTACGCGGAAGTCCTTGCCGAGGAAGGAGGGGGGTCGCAATGAGCGAGTGGATAGCCACCTTCAAGCGCGGGCTCTCGATCGACAACCCCCTCACCGTGCTCATGATCGGGTTGTGCGCCACCCTCGCGGTCTCGACCAAGTTCGAGGGCGCTCTGTTCATGGGCCTTGCGGTCATCTTCGTTCTCACGTGCTCGAGCGCCATCATCTCGGGCATACGCTTCTTCGTGCCCGAGCAGGTCCGCATCCCGATCTTCATCGTGGTCATCGCTTCGTTCGTGACCATCGTCGACCTTACGATGCATGCCTTCCTGCCGGGGGTGTACCAGTTCCTCGGCGTGTGGATCCCGCTTATCGTCGTCAACTGCATCATCCTCGGCCGCGCAGAGGCGTTCGCCTATCACAACCCGGTCTCGCTCGCGATCGCCGACGGTCTCGGTATGGGCACCGGGTACAGCATCACCATCGTCCTGCTCGCGACCATCCGTGAGGTGATCGGCTCGGGGCAGATCGTGTTCCTCGGGACGAAGCTGCTGCAGTTGCCTGCGTGGTATCGTCCGCCGGGGCTCGTTCTGTTGTTCCCCGGCGCGTTCATCATCTTCGGGTTCATGGTCGCCGCCGCCGCCGAGTACAACCGTCGGCAGCATGGCCGAACCACCGAGACGCGGTTCCATTGCATGGTCGAGGAGGGGAGGCGCTAGATGGAGCTCCTCAGGCACTTCGCGCTGCTGCTCATCGGCGCCGCACTCATCAACAACATCCTGCTCACCAGGTTCATCGGCCTGTGCCCCTTCTTCGGGGTCTCCAGTGCGATGGAGACCTCGGTGGGCATGGCCGGAGCGGTCCTGTTCGTGATGACCCTCGCATCCACCGCGACCTGGGTCTTTTGGAACTGGTTGCTGGTGCCGCTCGGCGTCGGCGAGTTCCTCTACATCCCCGCGTTCATCCTCGTCATCGCGGCCCTCGTGCAGTTCGTGGAGATGTACCTGCGCAAAGCGAGCCCGGGCCTGTACAGAGCGCTCGGCATCTACCTGCCGCTCATCACCACGAACTGCGCCGTGCTCGCCGCGGCCACGGAGGCCACCAAACCGGGCTTCTTCAAGATGAACCTCGCGTACAACTTCGGCTTCGGTGAGGCGATCGTCTACACGGTGGGGGTCGCACTCGGATTCGGGTTCGCGCTCATCACGTTCGCAGCACTGCGTGAGCGGCTCGATGTCGCTCCTGTTCCGCGCGTCATGAAGGGAACGCCGATGGCGTTCATAACCGCCGGACTGCTCTCGCTCGGGTACGTCGGGTTGAGCGGTCTGTTCGGACTGTAGGGAGGCATCTTGGATCTCGGGCTCGTACTCCGAGCGGTCGGAGCGCTCTGTCTGATCGGCATCGTCGCCGCAGGCGCTCTCGCGATCGCCGCGAAGCGTTTCCACGTCGAAGTGGACGCGCGGGTGGAGAACGTGCTGGCTGCGCTTCCCGGCGCGAACTGCGGGGCGTGCGGCAATCCCTCGTGTTTCGGCGCTGCGGAGGCCATCGTGGCCGGGACGCTGCCGGTGAACACCTGCACGGCGGGCGGGCAGACCGTGGCTGACGCCGTCGCCGAGATACTCGGGGTCGCCAAGTGCGAGATGAGCGAGACCGCCTCGATCCGCCACTGCGGGGGCGGCGGCGCGGCGAAGCGCTCGTTCACCTACAGCGGTGTGGCGTCGTGCACGGCGGCCGTGCGCGTGTCCGGCGGCGATCTGACGTGTGGCCAAGGGTGCCTCGGCTACGGCGATTGCGCGCGCGCATGCCCGTTCGGCGCGATCGTGATGGACGACAGAGGGCTGCCCGTGATCGACCTCGAGTTGTGCACGGGGTGCGAGGTCTGCGTCCACGAATGTCCTCGCGGAAAGGCCGGGCTTCTCGTGATGGGTCCGTCCACCGCCGCGGTCGTGGTGCGATGCAACTCGCATGACAAGGTCAAGGCGCGCAAGGACTACTGCTCCATGTGCTGTATCGCGTGCCGCAAGTGCGAGAAGGCGTGCCCGTCGGACGCTATACACGTCGTGGACATGCTTGCTGTGGTGGACTACGAGAAGTGCACCGCGTGCGGGAACTGCGTGGCGGTCTGCCCGCAGGAATGCATCGACCTTTCCGGCCGAGGAGCCGCGGTCCCGGCGGGGCGCATGGACGGGCTGGGCCCGAAGGTCGAGGGCTTCACACCCGATCCGCTGCCGGAGGAGCCTGTCGCGTGACACGCGCGGATCGCATCCTGCTCATCATCCTGACACTCGTGTGCGTCTTGAGCGTCCCGCTCGCCGCCGCGGCGGGTGCGGGTCGCGGCGTACTCCTGAAGGGTCCTGCGGGCTGCACACGCGTCGACCCGGGCCGCGACGGACGCTACACGGTCGCCGGTCGTGACGGGGCTGTGGTCTTCGAGGTCCGCGACGGCGTCGTCCGGTGTGTCGCGTCCTCCTGCCCCGATCAGGTATGCGTGCGTTCGGGATCGCTCACGCCTTCGCGCCCGATCGTGTGCGCCCCCAACGGCGTCGTGGCGAGTCTCACAAGCAGCAGGGGCGGTGGGCTCGATGCGGTCTCGCGCTGAGGCATGGGTTCTCGCCCTCGAGGCGTCGCTGCTGGCCCTTGCCGCGTGTCTTGGCCTGCTCGAAAGCGCGATCCTGCCTCCGCTGCCTGTACCCGGCATGCGACTCGGTCTCGCCAACCTCGCGGTGCTCGTCGCCCTCGTCGCTCTCGGCCCCGCGAGCGCAGTCCGTGTGAGTCTGGGCAGGGTCCTGATCGTCGGACTCGCCACCGGCGCCCTCGCCGGTCCGGCATCACTGATGTCGATCGCCGGCGCACTGGCGGCCCTGACCGCGATGTCCGCGCTCGTCCGTTTCGGCGGAGGGCGCTTCTCGGTCGTGGGGCTGTCGCTGGCAGGCTCGGCCGCTCACCTCGCCGGGCAGGTGCTGTTCGCATGCGTGCTGGTCGGTTCAGGCGCGCCACTGGCCCTTTTCCCCCTGTCCCTGGCTGCGAGTGTCCTTTCCGGCCTCGCCATCGGGTACTCCGCCCGTCTCCTGCTCTCCCGCATCCCCTCCCGCTACGTTTCGTTCGCCTGAAGCGAGGAGGTGGGGCGCATGGCGCCTCGTCCGCTCGGGGGGAGCACGTCCTCCCGTGAGTTGCTGCTGTGTGGGTGCCCGGAATCCGTCACCGACGAGGGACTTCTCTCCGTCCTTCTCGGCAATGCGGACGCCGCAGGGCGTACCATCCTGGAACGCTGCGTCACGCCTGACGGCCTGTGGCGCATGTCCGCCGAGGAGATCGCATGCGTCCCCGGTGTCGGCCCGGCCAAAGCCGCCCGGGTGCTGGCGTGTCTCGAGATGTCCCGGCGCGCGGCATGCTGGCGTGGGGACGGCAGGCCTGTCATCAGCACGCCTGAAGACGTGGTCTCGATGTGCTGGCCACAGCTGCGCGGAGCGGACCGGGAGCACTTCTGGGCCCTGGCGCTGAGTACACGCAACCACCTCATCAAAGTCATCGAGGTCTCGGTCGGTAGCCTCAATGCGTCGATCGTGCATCCCAGGGAGCTCTTCAAGGAGGCGGTGCGTCTGTCCGCGGCCTCAGTCGTCGTGGTCCACAACCACCCGAGCGGGGACCCCACACCGAGCGGCGCGGACATCCAGCTGACCCGCAGGCTCGTCAAGGCGGGGGATGTCCTCGGCATCGAGTTGCTCGACCACGTCGTCATCGGCGACACCGGTGAGCACTCGAGCCTGAGGGACCTCGGCCTGATGTAGCCGTCTATGCCATCTACCTGCGTGATGTTGCCGTCCCGTAAGCCGTGACGGGGTGTCGCTGTGCTACACTTGTCGCGTTCGTACGCGCGGCAGGCGGCCATACGTGCCGCCGTGCCGTTTTGCTATGCGTTGGGCGCTCGTGGCCCACAGACGCGTGAACGGCCGGCTCTCCGGCCGCGAGAGGAGTGTCAGCGACCGTGTCGCTCATCGATATGTTCTTCAACTCCTGGGGTGGCGACATGGCCGTCGACCTCGGCACCGCCAACACCCTGGTCTCCGTTCGCGGCCGCGGCATCGTGCTCATCGAGCCCTCGGTCGTCGCGGTCGAGAAGGACAGCAAGCGCGTGCTCGCGGTCGGCATCGAAGCCAAGCGCATGCTCGGCCGGACACCGGGCAGCATCGTCGCCATCCGCCCCCTCAAGGACGGCGTCATCGCCGACTTCGAGGTCACCGAGGCGATGCTCCGCTATTTCATCAACAAGACGCGGGTAAAGCGGTTCCCGTGGCAGCCCAAGCCCCGTGTCGTGGTGTGCGTTCCCTCGGGCGTCACCGAGGTGGAGAAGCGCGCCGTGTTCGAGGCCACGATGCAGGCCGGAGCGCGTCAGGCGTACCTCATCGAAGAGCCGATGGCTGCGGCGATCGGCGCCGGGCTGCCGATTCAGGAGCCGACCGGCAACATGGTCGTCGACATCGGCGGTGGTACCACCGAGGTCGCCGTCATCTCGCTGGGCGGCATCGTGGTCGCGCAGTCCATCCGGATCGCAGGTGACGAGTTCGATGACGCGGTCATCAGCCACGTGAAGCGTGCGTACAACGTTCTCATCGGCGAACGCACCGCCGAGGAGATCAAGTTCGAGATCGGCAGTGCGTGGCCGCTGCTTGAGGAGGTCGACGTCGAGGTCCGCGGGCGTGACCTGCTCACAGGCCTCCCGCGTACCGTGAGCATGGAGTCCGAGGAGATCCGCGAGGCGCTCGAAGAGCCGCTGCAGGCGATCATCGCCGCGGTCAAGAGCACCCTGGAGCAGACCCCGCCGGAGCTCGCGAGCGATCTGATGGAGTACGGCATCGTCCTCACTGGCGGCGGCGCGCTGCTGCGCGGCCTCGACGAACGACTGAAGCATGAGACGGGCATGCCCGTACATGTGTCCGAGAACGCGCTCACGAACGTCGTGGACGGGTCCGCCATGGCCCTTGAGGAGATCGACGCGCTCAAGAAGGTCCTCACCGGGGCCCGCTAGCCCCACGGAGCTGATCGCTTGCCGATGCGCATGCCTGATTCCGAACGTCGCGGCAACGGTGTGGTGATACTCGCCGCGCTGGTCGTCGTCTCGCTCATCATCACCACGGTCTACTTCCGTGAAGGGGAGTCCGGGCCGGTCCACAGCCTTCGCCGCGGCACGCAGGCGGTCGTCACGCCGATCTCCGCTGCCGGCGACTGGCTGTTCACTCCCGTCCTCGCCGTTCGCAACTTCTTCGGCGGGCTGGGTGTCTCGCGTGAGGAGATCGACGCCCTCAGACAGCAGAACACCGAGCTGCGGGCGAGCATCGCCGAACTCGAGGAGGCGCGGCTGGAGAACGAGCGCCTGCAGAAGATCGTGGGCTTCATCGAGGCCGCCAAACTCAAGAGCGTCGGCGCCAGGGTGATCGGCAGACCTCCGAGCGCGTGGGAAGGCTCGTTGCTGATCGATCGTGGCACCGCCGACGGGGTCAAGACGGGCATGCCGGTACTGGCGCCCGAGGGACTCCTGGGCCAGACCGTCGAGGTGACCGAGCACTCAGCCAAGGTGCGGCTGATCACCGATCAGCGCAGCGGCGTGGCGGCCCTCATCCAGGCGACACGGGCCGAGGGTGTGGTCCGAGGCTCGATCGAAGGTCGTCTCACGATGGAGTACGTGAGTCGCGAGTCGACGGTGACCGTGGGCGACGTGGTCATCACCTCCGGCATGGGAGGCGTCTATCCCAAGGGGCTGTTGATCGGGCAGGTGGACTCGTTCGAACTCAACGACAACGACCTGTACCCGAGCATCGTGGTAAGACCCACCGCACGGTTCGAGGGTATCGAGGAGGTCGTCGTCCTGATCGGCGCGACCCCGCAACCCGAACTCGGAGGCACCGAATGAGGCGCGCACTGCCCACAATCGCCGCGCTGTTCGTCGCGGTCGTCATGCAGGTGGCCATCGCGCCCAACATCGCCATTGGCAGGGCCGTGCCGAACTTCATGCTGCTCGTGGTCGTCGCCCTTGCACTCACCGAAGGCCCGGCCGCCGGCGCGAGCGCGGGGTTCGTCGCGGGGGTGCTCTTCGACCTGCTCGGCTCCGGTCCGATCGGTCCGGCGGCGCTCGTGCTCACGGTCGTCGGCTATCTCGCCGGGTCGCTGTCGGCGAACATGTTCGCCGAGGGATGGCGTCTGCCTGTCACGGTCGTGCTGATCGCGAGTCTGCTCGCCGAACTCTCGTACGGGGTGGTGCTGGCGATCTTGGGCGTCGGACAGCCGTTCTGGAGCACGTTTGCAGCCGTGATGCTGCCGACGGCGGTCTATAATGGCGTCCTGGCTCTACTGGCGTTCCCCTTCTTGGCGCGCTTGTTGCGAACCGACCGCCAGATGACGACATTCCGCCGGCTGGGATAGGCCGGCTCGCCCTGTGCGACTTCGACCACGGTCGGACGTCGCGATTTGGAGTCTGAGATATGCCCACGTTCCGCCAGGACCTCAAAGGCAGGTTCGCCGCACTCGGGCTGGTCGTGCTGCTCGTGCTCGGCGCACTCACCCTGCGCCTGTGGAGCATGCAGGTGCTCTCGGGTGACGAGTACACCGCCATGGCCGAGGACAACCGCGTGCGCGAGATAACGCTCGACGCGCCTCGTGGGCGCATCCTCGACCGCAACGGTGTCCCGCTCGTGACCAACCGTCCTACACTCGCGGTCTGTGTCGCCCCCTCCGCGAAGACCGACGACGACCTGATCGCGCGGCTCTCGACCGTGCTGGGGATGCCTGCGACCGAGATCAAGGAGCGGGTCTCCTCCCAGAAGGAACAGGCGCTGCGACCGCGGGTCGTGATGATCGACGCCACCGAGCAGATGGTCGCCTACCTCGCGGAGCATGAGAGCGAGTTCCCGGGTGTCGAGGTCCAGGTCGTGCCGGTGCGCGAGTACCCGCAGGGCAACCTCGCCGCCCACGTGCTCGGCTACACGGGCGAGATATCCGAAGACCAGCTCGCTGAGCCGGGGTTCGTCGACTACGCGTTGGGTGATGTGGTCGGGAAGGCCGGGGCGGAGTCGCAGTTCGAGTCCGCGCTCCAGGGCGACAAAGGCTACCGGCGCATCGAGGTCGACGCGACGGGCCGGCCTCGGCGCATCATCGAGGAAGTCGATCCCATCGCGGGCAGTGACGTGGTGCTGACCATCGACTCGAACGTGCAGAAGGTGGCCGAGGAGGCGCTCGTCCATGCGCTCGAGGACGCCCACAAGGACAACTTCACGAAGGCCAAGGCGGGCGCGGCTGTCGCACTCGACATAAAGACCGGCGAGGTCCTGGCGATGGCCAGCGTGCCGACGTACGATCCCACACTGTTCCTCGGCGGCATCACCAACGCCGACTGGGACAAGCTCACCGCCAAGGACAGCGAGTATCCGCTCAACAACCGCGCGATCACCGGGCTCTACCCTCCGGCCTCGACCTTCAAGGCGATGACCGGCCTGGCGGGCCTGCAGTACGGTGTGACCAAGGAGTGGAGGGTCTACGACTGCGAGGGCCGCTGGACGGCCATGGGTGAGCAGTGGCCCAAGTCCTGTTGGGACAAGTCGGGACACGGCAACATCAGCTTCCACGGGGGCGTGGTCGACAGTTGCGACGTCGTCTTCTACGAGATCGGCTACGAGTTCTACAAGCAGAAGGACGAGAAGCTCCAGAAGTTCGCGAAGCAGTTCGGATTCGGCAAGAAGACGGGGATCGACCTGCCGGGCGAGGCCGCCGGCCGGGTGCCCGACGCGCAGTGGAAGCGCACGTTCAACGAGAACTATCCCGAGTACCAGAAGTGGCTGCCCGGCGACACCGTCAACCTCGCCATCGGGCAGGGCGACATGCTCGCCACGCCGCTGCAGGTGGCGTCGGTGTACGCGGGCATCGCGAACAATGGGAAGGTCATGAGGCCGCACGTTCTGCGCGAGGTGCTCGACGACAAGGGCGCACCGGTCAAGGTCCGCGAGCCCGAGGTCGCCTACACGCCTGAGATATCGCAGGCCAACCTCGCCGTGATGCGCGGCGCGCTGCGTGACGTCATCACGGACGGTACCGCCAAGGCCGTCTTCAGGGGCTTCGACTCCACGGTCGCCGGCAAGACGGGCACCGCGCAGGTGGCCAAGAAGGACGACTACGCGTGGTTCGCGGCGTACGCGCCGGCAGGCGAGCCCCGCTATGCGGTGGCGGTCGCCATCGAGCAGGGCGGACACGGCGGTTCGGTCGCCGGACCCGCCGCCCGGGAGATACTCTCGGCGCTCCTCGGCCTGCCCGTTGAGCACGTCCGCGCCGTGGACCTGTCGAGGTGACGATGGAACACGTCCACCCCGTCAGGCGCTGGGTCAACCTGCCGCTCCTGGTCATCGTGTCGCTGCTGGTGCTGTACGGCAGCGTGATGGTCCAGTCGGCGACGTCCGGCATGAGTGCGGGTCCCGGTCTGTTCAAGCGGCACCTGATCGGGATCGTGATCGGGCTCGTCCCGATGGCGATCGCATGGGTCATCGACTATCGCGATTTCAAAGGCTGGCTCGGGCCGCTCGTGGTCCTCGACGCGCTGCTCATCATCTCCCCGCGGATCCCGGGTCTCAGCTATGCGGCAAAGGGCGCTACCTCCTGGCTCGCCATCGGCGGCGTGCGGCTGTTCCAGCCCTCCGAACCCGCGAAGCTCGTCACGATCCTCATCATGGCGATCGTGATCTCGCAGATGAAGGGCCGCATCGACGGGTTCAAGGATGTCGCGCGCATCATGGCGTACCTGGCGGTGCCGCTCGGCCTCATACTCCTGCAGCCCGACCTGGGCACAGGGCTCGTGTTCGTGGCGATCACCATGGGCATGCTGCTCGTCGGTGGCATGAAGCCGCGCTGGTTCCTCGTGTTCCTGCTGCTGGGTGCGCTTTCGGTGGGCGTGGTCCTCAAGGCGGACCTGCTCAAGACCTACCAGAAGAACCGCCTGCTCGTCTTCATCGATCCCTCGCTCGATCCGACCGGTGCGGGCTACAACCTCGCGCAGTCCAAGATTGCGATCGGCTCCGGCGGGCTTGCAGGCAAGGGGCTCGGCTCGGGCACGCAGGGCAACCTGAACTTCCTTCCCGAGCGGCACACGGACTTCATCTTCGCGGTGCTCGGCGAGGAGCTCGGGTTCCTGGGGGCGGTGGTGCTCCTCGGCTTGTATCTTGCCCTGCTCATCACCGCACTGGAGATATCGGCACAATCGAAAGACCTGTTCGGCTCGCTCATCGTGGCGGGCATCATCACCATGTGGGTGTTCCAGATACTCGAGAACATCGGGATGACGATCGGGCTCATGCCGATCACCGGCATCCCACTCCCGTTCATGAGTTTCGGCTCGTCGTTCATGGTCACCAACCTCACCGCTACGGGTATGCTCCTGAGCGTGTGGGCACGCCGTACCGGCGTCTAGCAACCTGCCGAGGAGAAGAGCTGTCATGCGACTTCCTGTCGATGTCATGGACCTTGTGAAGAGCACGGGTCAGATCAACGCCGAGCGTGAGAAGCCGGTGCGGATCGCACTGTTCGTGGAGATCGACACGCCGGACCGGCTGGTCGAGGCGGCGCAGCGCGCGTTTCGCGCATACGCCTCCAACGCCTATCTGCACATCGAGGTCGCCGAGCCGGGCGTGAAACTCGTGGTCGACCCCGCAGCCGACGCCGTGATCGGGCTCGTCGGCTCGTGCGGCGCCGCGATCGCGGACTCGCTTCAGGCCGCCCGTGAGCGCGCGATCCCCACGGTCGTGCTCGCGCTCGCGGAGGACTCCTCGGCGGTCGCCGACCGGTTGGACCACCCGTACCGCGACACGCTCGCGGACGGGGACGAGGTCCGGCTCGTGGACCTTGAGCTCGGCGACTGGCTCGTAGAGCGGGTCCCCGCCAAGCGTCTCGCGCTTGCACACAACTACGCGTTCATGCGGCGTGCCGTCGCGGTCGAGCACGTCAAGAACACGGCGATGCAGAACGGCATCATCGGCGTCGTCGCGTTCATACCGGGCACCGACATGCCGATCATGACCGCCAACCAGGCCAAGATGCTCCTGCAGATAGCGGCCGCCTACGGCGAGAACCTCGGCGCTGAGCGTGCGAAGGAACTGCTCGCGATCGTCGGTGGCGGGTTCGTGTTCCGTACCATCGCGCGTCAAGCCATCGCGTTCGTCCCCGGCTTCGGATGGGCGATCAAGGGCGGTATCGGATACAGCGGTACGATCGCGATGGGCTATGCGGCGATCAAGTACTTCGAGAAGGGCGTCGACCTCGGGGATCTCGAGGACCGGCTCAAGGAGTACGGCCGCGGCATCGGCGCCAAGCTCTCCGGGATGAGCCGAAAGGACGCCCGCAGACTCGCCGAGGAGTCGGGTCTGGACGTTACCGCGCTCGGTACCGCACTGCCGGCCGCCGAGGTGCAGCCCGAGCTTCCGGCCGCTGCGCCGACGTCGGTACTCGGCCCCGCCGAGACGGGGGAGACCCCGGATCGTGGCTAGCGTCTGGCCGCTCGTCGCGCCGCTGCTCGATCGCATCGAGCGGCCCGCGCGCTACATCGATTCGGAGTGGGGGGCGCTCAGGAATCCCGAGGCGGGCTACCGCGTCGCGCTCATGTACCCCGATACCTACGAGATCGGTATGGCGAACCAGGGCCTTGCCATCCTCTACTCGGTGCTCAACGCGATCCCGGACGTAGCCGCGGAGCGGGTCTACCTGCCGTGGCTCGACATGGCGGCGCTCATGCGCAGCGAGGACGTGCCGCTCTTCACCATCGAGACCTGCACGCCGGTCGCCGAGTGCGACCTGTTCGGCATCACGCTCCCGTACGAGCTCACGTACTCGAACATCCTCGAGGCGCTCGATCTGGCAGGCGTGCCGTTGCGGGCGGCGGACCGGACTGACGCGCACCCGCTCGTGATCGGCGGGGGACCGTGCGTGTACAACCCCGAGCCTGTCGCTCCCTTCTTCGATGCGATACTCATCGGCGAGGGCGAGCAGGCCGCCGCCGAGATCGTGCGTGCACATCGCGAGGCCAAAGCGGCCGGGCTCGGACGTGCGGAGGTCCTGCGCAGACTCGCGCGCATCGAAGGCGTCTACGTGCCCTCCCTCTATGCCGAGGAGCGTATGCCCGGCGGATACACCGTCGTGGGTGCACCGGCCGACGACGCCGCGCCGCCCGTGGTGCGAAAGCGGGTCCTGGCGACGCTCGAGTCCGACGTGGCCCCGACCCGACCCGTTGTGCCGTTCATGGATGTCGTGCACGACCGCGTCGCCGTCGAGGTCCTGCGCGGATGCTCGCGCGGGTGCCGCTTCTGCCAGGCAGGCATGGTCTACCGCCCGGTTCGCGAGCGGGGCGCCGATGCCATCGTGCGTGACGCTCTGGCCGCGCTCGCGTGCACCGGCTACGACGAGGTCTCGCTCACATCGCTCTCGACCACCGACCACTCGCAACTCCCCGAGGTGCTGCGCAGACTCAAGCGGCGTTTGGAGGGCACGGGCGTCAACGTCTCGCTCCCGTCGTTGAGGGTCGACGCGTTCGGCGTCGAGGCCGCACGGCTGGTGGCCGGCGCCGGCCGCAAGAGCGGGCTGACGTTCGCTCCCGAAGCCGGTACCCAGCGTCTGCGCGACGTCATCAACAAGAACGTCACCGAGCAGGACCTGCTCGACACCGTGCGCGCCGCGTTCGGGTCGGGTTGGCGTCGCGTCAAGCTCTACTTCATGATCGGACTGCCGACCGAGACCGACGAGGACATCGCTGGCATCGGGGCACTTGTGAACAAGGTGATGGCGGCCGCGCGAGAAGCCACGCCGGCGGACCAGCGCGGTTCCGTGCGCGTCGGCGTGTCGGTATCGACCCTGGTTCCCAAGGCCGACACGCCGTTCCAGTGGCAGGGCCAGATCCCCACCGAGGAGGTCTGGCGCAGGCAATCGGTCCTGCGCGACGCGATGCCGCGCAAGGGCGTCGACCTCTCGTGGCATGACGCCGACATCTCGCTGCTCGAGGCCGCATTGGCGCGAGGCGGCCGCGAGGTCGGCGACGTGATCGAGCGGGCGTGGCTTTCCGGCGCTCGCTTCGACGCCTGGACCGAGCACTTCTCGCTCCAGCTGTGGGAAGCGGCGTTCGCCGCATGCGGCCTTGACCTGCGGGTCGCCGCCACCCGGGGCTTCGAGCGCGATGACCGGTTGCCGTGGGCGCACATCTCGGCCGGCGTCTCCTCGGCATACCTGTGGAAGGAGTACGAGCGCGCGTTGGCGGGCACCCTGACCCCCGACTGCACCTTCGACGCGTGTACCGCGTGCGGCGTGTGCGGCGACTCCGGGCTCGGCGTGGACATCGTGTTGGGGGGTGCGTCCCGTGGCGGCCGGTGAGTTCAGGTGCAGGATCTGCTACGCGAAGCGCGGTCGGCTGCGCTACCTGTCGCATCTTGAGGTCTCTCACGCCCTCGATCGCGCCGTGCGCCGCGCCGGTCTGCCGTATGCGGTCACCCAGGGCTTCAACCCGCACATGAAGGTGGCGTTCGGTCCGGCGCTCCCGACCGGCAGCGCGGGACTCAGCGAATACGTGGACATATGGCTCACCGCGTTCGTCGCTCCGGCCGAGGTGCTCGCGCGCCTTGCGGCGGCTTCACCGGACGATCTCGCACCGGTTCAGTGTGCATATGTGGCCATGAACGAGCCATCCCTTGCGGCAGCGTGTACCATAGCGGTGTACGAAGTGTCCGTCGCGGGGGAAGGAGTGGACGCGGGGACGTTGCAGTCGGCGCTGGACGGGATCGTTTCCGGTGGGCGGCTGGCCATAGAGCACAAAGGCAAGGCCAAGGTTTTCGATCTTGCGCGAAGTCTCCCGAAGGAGCCGTGCGTACGATCGTCGGATAGCGGGGTCACCGTCGAGATGACGGTCAGGATGGGGCCGGAAGGCTCACTTCGCCCCGATGTGCTCATCGGTCAGGCTCTCCTGGCAGCGGAACCGCACGGCGTCACGATATCGGTGACGCGGCGCGACACTCTCATCGAGTCCGAGGATGTCTGGCGCCGCCCGATCTAGGGACGGAGCGGAACCGAAGATGGGCGAGCCGTTGCGCGAGATGCTCATCTCGCACGACTCGAACGAGACGCGCGTGGCACTTCTTGAAGACCGTGCGCTCGTGGAACTCTATATAGAACGCCCCAAGAGGTCGGTGGTCGGAAACGTCTACCTCGGACGGGTCAAGGACGTACTTCCCGGCATGCAGGCCGCGTTCGTCGATATCGGCCTGGAGAAGAACGCGTTCCTCTACGTCGATGAGGTCGTCACTCCCGAAGGCCTCGAGGTCGTGCCCAAGCGCGACATCCAGTCGCTGCTCAAACCCGGTCAGCAGATCATGGTGCAGGTGCTCAAGGACCCCATGGGCACCAAGGGAGCGCGCGTGACCACCGAGATCACCCTGCCGGGCCGCTTTCTCGTGCTCATGCCGTTCTCCGAGTTCGTCGGGGTGTCGCGCAAGGTCGAGCAGGAGGAGCGCGACCGGCTGCACCGGATCATCGAGCCGCACGTGCCTGAGGGGCTCGGTGTGATCGTGAGGACCGTCGCGGCCGGCGTGGGTGAGCGCGACGTGGTGAGCGATCTCGAGTTCCTGCTCAGGCTCTGGAAGCGCGTGAGCCACCAGGCACGCGAGGGCCTGGCGCCCGAGGTCATCTACACGGAGATGGACGTCGCCCTGAGGCTCGTGAGGGACGTGTTCTCCGACGACTTCAAGCGCCTCGTGATCGACGACAAGTCGGTGTTCGAGAAGGTCACCTCGTTCCTCAAGAAGACCTCGCCGCAGTTGGTCAGACGCGTGCAGCACTACCGCGACAAGGTGCCGCTGTTCGACGTGTACGATCTGCAGCCATCCATCGAATCAGCGCTCAGGCGAGTGGTGAGCCTCTCGAGCGGCGGACACATCACGATCGACAAGACCGAGGCGCTCACCGCGATAGACGTGAACACCGGTAAGTTCGTGGGCCGCAAGAACCTGGAGGAGACGATCTTTCGGACCAACATGGAGGCCGCCGACGAGGTCGTGCGCCAACTGCGCCTGCGCGACATCGGCGGCATCATCGTCATCGACTTCATCGATATGGAAGACCATTTCCACAAAGTCGAGGTGATGCAGCGTCTGACCTCCGCCCTTGAGCGCGACCGGACCAAGACCCGAGTGACCGAGATCAGCAAGCTCGGACTGGTGGAGATGACGCGCAAGAACGTGACCGACGGCCTGTACGGCCTGCTCACGGAGCCGTGCCCCTGCTGCCGAGGAGAAGGCCGAACGCTGTCCTCGGCCACCCGGAGGATCGCGGCCGAACGCCGGATGCGGGAGATCCTGCGGCAAGGCAAGTCCGCGGCGTACCTGTTCGGCGTGCATCCCGAGACCTATGCGCTGCTCATGGCGCCGGGACAGAACGTCGTGGCGGTGCTGCGTGCGGAGACCGGCAAGCAGGTCGCGATCGTGGCCGAGGGCGACTGTGCGCCGACCGAGGTGAGGGTGCTCATCGAGGGAAAGACGGGCATGCTGCCCCGTGTGCCCGAGTGACGCGCCGGGTGGCTGCGCAGGGTGCGCGTCCGCGATTGACTGCGGGCATACGCCCTGCTAGCATACTCCCTTGCGCAATCAGCGAGTGAGAGGGTTTTCCGAATGTACGCTGTCGTATCTACCGGCGGTAAGCAGCTCAAGGTCGAGCAGGGCACCGTTGCGGTCGTCGAGAAGCTCGACGCGGCCGTTGGCGAGTCCGTGACCATGGACGTCCTGTTCGTTGCCGATGGCGATGAGATCATCGTCGGCGCGGATGCGGCCGCTGCTACCGTGACCGTCGAGGTCGTGGAGCACTTCAAGGGCGAGAAGCAGCTCATCTTCAAGTTCAAGAAGCGCAAGGGTTACAAGCGCACCAAGGGTCATCGCCAGAACCTCACCAAGGTCCGCGTGACCGATATCGCCACCACCGGTGGCGCCAAGAAGGCCGCCAAGAAGGCTGAGCCCAAGGCCGAGGCCCCCAAGGCCGCTGCCAAGAAGGCCGAGCCCAAGGCCGAGGCCCCCAAGGCCGCTGCCAAGAAGGCCGAGCCCAAGGCGGCCGCAGAGGCAGCCGTCGCACAGTGCGAGGCGATCAAGGCCGATGGTGAGCGTTGCACCAAGAATGCCAAGGAAGGCTCCAAGTACTGCGGAGTCCACGCGAAGAAGTACGACGAGTAGGTGGCGGGCGCCAAGCCGGCCCGACACGCGGATAGGTAGGTAGCATCTCATGGCACATAAGAAAGGCCTCGGAAGCACAAAGAACGGTCGCGACTCCAAGGCGAAGCGCCTGGGCGTGAAGCGCTTCGGCGGCGAGACCGTCACCGCGGGCTCGATCATCGTGCGCCAGCGTGGCACTCACTTCCACCCCGGCGAGAACGTCGGCCGTGGCGGCGACGACACCCTGTTCGCGAAGATCGACGGCACCGTCGAGTTCACGCGTGGCCTCAAGCGTCGCGTGCACATCCGACCGCTCGAGGGCTAGCGGAGAGCAGCCCGGAGCACCGTCACATGTGACTTCCGAAGGCCCTCCGTTCCGATTTCGGGGCGGGGGGCTTTCGCGTAGCATCAGAGTTCGACGAAGCGTGATGAGAAGGTTGAGAACATGTTCGTAGACGAGGCCAAGATCCACGTGACGGCCGGTAACGGCGGTGCGGGCTGCCGCTCGTTCCGGCGTGAGGCGCACGTTCCCAAAGGCGGGCCCGACGGAGGAGACGGCGGCCGCGGCGGTGACGTGATCCTCGAGGCGGACGGTGAGGTCTCCACGCTCCTCGACTATCACTACAAGCGTCACTACAAGGCCCAGCGCGGCATCCATGGCAAGGGATCGCGTCTGCACGGCGCCAACGGCGAGGACCTCGTCCTGAAGGTCCCGCTCGGTACGGTGGTCCGCGACGGCGAGACCGGCGAGTTCCTCGCGGACCTGACGCGTCAGGGTGAGCGCGCGATCGTCGCGCGCGGCGGCCGCGGCGGCCGTGGGAACATCCACTTCGTCACGCCGACGCGACGCGCACCCGCGTTCGCGGAACTGGGTGAGCCTTCCGAGGAGCGCTGGATCGCTCTCGAGATGAAACTGCTCGCCGATGCGGCGCTGGTGGGCTTCCCGAGCGTGGGCAAGTCCTCGCTCATCGCCCGGATGAGCGCCGCGCGTCCCAAGATCGCGGATTATCCCTTCACGACGCTCGCGCCCAACCTGGGTGTGGTTCGCGCCGGTTCCTACAGCTACGTCGTGGCCGACGTCCCGGGTCTCATCGAAGGCGCGAGCGAGGGTAAGGGCCTCGGTCACGCGTTCTTGCGGCACATCGAACGCACCGCGCTCATCATCCACGTCGTCGATCTGACGGGCGGCTACGAGGACCGTGACGCGCTCGAAGACGTCGCGGTCATCGAGGGCGAGCTCGCGGCGCATGCCGAGGAGCTCGCGCGACGCCCCTATGTACTGGTGGGCAACAAGTGCGACGTCATCGGTACCGAGGAGGCCTCGGAGAAGCTCTCACTTCTGGCCGAGGAGCGTGAGGTGCCCTACTTCGCGGTGTCGGCCGCCACGGGCGAGAGCGTCGACGCGCTCATCCTCCGGGTTGGCGACATGGTGCACGAGCTTCGCGCCCGTGCCGTCGCCCAGGCCGCGCGCGAAGTGGAGGCCCGGTACGTGCACCAGCGTTCGGACGACAGGGAGTTCCGTGTCGTCCGCGAGAACGACGGCTGGCGTGTGATCGGCAAGGGCATCGAACGTATGGTGATCATGACCGAGCTCGGCAACGAGGAGGCGCTCGCGTTCCTGCAGAAGCGTCTGGTCAAGGCCGGTGTCGAGAAGGCGCTCGAGCAAGCGGGCGCCGTCGACGGCGACGAGGTCTGTATCGCGGGAGCCACGTTCGAGTTCGAGGGAGCTCTGGCGTCCGACGAAGAGGTCGCGTATATCGAGGATGAGCCCGAGGATGTGCCCGAGGGCGGCGTTGAGGTTGAGGACGAGACGGAGTAGGGGGTCCACGTGGCGGGCAAGCGTCGCATAGTCGTCAAGATCGGCTCGTCGACACTCGCATGTCCCGAGAGCGGGCTTGACCGTGCGCTCGCGGCCGACATCGCACGCCAGATGGCCGCGCTCAGGGCGGAGGGCTGGCAGCCCGTGCTCGTCACGAGCGGCGCGATCGCGGCCGGTCATCGTGCGCTCGGTCTAGATCGTCGCCCCGAGGACATGCCCTCGTTGCAGGCCTCGGCAAGTGTGGGTCAGGTCAAGGTCCTCGGCATGTACGCCGAACTGTTCGCCGAGCATGGTATCGCCGTGGGCCAGGTCCTGCTCACGCGTCACGACACCAAGGACCGGCAGGCCTACCTTCACGCCAGGGACACCTTCGACCGGCTCCTGGCGCTCGGAGCGCTCCCCGTCGTCAACGAGAACGACACCGTGGCGGTCGATGAGATCCGCTTCGGCGACAACGACACGCTCGCCGCGCTCGTCGCGGTGATGATCGGCGCCGACCTCGTGGTGCTCATGTCGGACATCGAGGGGTTATACTCCGCCGACCCGCGGGTCGACTCTGAGGCAGAACTCCTTTCGCACGTGGCTGAGCTCACCGAGCAGGTCGTCGCCGCTGCCGGCGGCGCGGGTTCGGCGATGGGGTCGGGCGGCATGTTCACCAAGGTTGAGGCCGCCAAAGTCCTCATGAAGGCCGGCATCCCCATGGTCGTGTGCGACGGGCGCAGGCCCGATGTGATCGTGGACGCCGCGGCCGGCAAGCCGGTCGGCACCTTCTTTGCGGGCGGCGGGGAATCCATCGGCGCCAAGAAGCTCTGGATCGCGGTGGGCCACAAGCCCAAAGGCACGATCGTCATCGATCCCGGCGCCAAGGAGGCGCTCGTGATGCGCGGGAAGTCGCTGCTTCCCGCCGGCGTGGTCTCTGTTGAGGGCACGTTCGCCCACGGCGATGCGATAGTATTGTCTGACGGCGACGGTTGCGTGATAGCGCGTGGGCTCACCTCGGTCTCCTCGGCGGATCTCGACCTGGTCAAGGGCCTGAACTCCGAGGCGATCGCCGAGAGGGCCCCGCACGTCGCGGGAGTGGAAGTCGTGCACAGGGACCACCTGGTCATCCTGTAGCGTTGTAGACGTATCCGGTGGTTCGGGGAGGAAGGTCGGTCAGATGTCGGAAGTGATGATGCTCGCCGAGAAGGCCCGTGAGGCCGCAGGCAGGCTCGCGATCACCTCGACGGGGCAGCGCAACCGTGCGCTCCTCGCGATGTCGCACGCGCTCACTCACAACCAGGACGAGATCCTGGCGGCCAACGGTCGCGATATGGACGAGGCGAAGGCTAAGAACGTCCAGGCCTCACTGCTCGATCGTCTGGAGCTGAACCCCGCACGGCTCAAGTCGATGTCCGAGGCGCTCAAGGCCCTCTCGATGCTCCCCGACCCCGTGGGCGAGGTCGTGCAGGGTTACACGATGCCCAACGGCATCCGCCTCTCGCAGATCCGCGTCCCGCTCGGAGTCGTCGCCATGATCTATGAGGCGCGCCCGAACGTGACCGCAGATGCAGCCGGTCTGTGCATCAAGACGGGCAACGCCGTGATCCTGCGCGGCGGCTCGTTGGCCGTGAACTCGAACATCACGCTGACCCGTGTCCTGGCGAACGCGGCCACGGCTGCGGGCATGCCCGACGGGTGCATCCAGATCGTGGAGTCCACCGACCGTGAGGCCGCCGAGGAGCTCATGGGCCTTCACGGCTACATCGATGTCCTGATCCCTCGCGGGGGAGCCGGACTCATCAAGAGCGTCGTCGAGAACGCGAAGGTCCCGGTCATCGAGACCGGCGTGGGCAACTGCCACGTCTACATCCACTCCTCGGCGGACGCGGACATGGCTCGCAGGATCGTCATCAACGCGAAGGTCCAGCGCCCCGGCGTGTGCAACGCGGCCGAGTCGCTGCTGGTCGACGAGGACGTGTATGACCGCGTCCTGCCCGCCATTCTCAAGGAGCTCGAGAGCAACGGTGTGACCATCGTCGCCGACGACGCGACCCGCTCGCTCGGCGCGGTCATGCGCATCGAACCCGCCACCGAAGCCGACTGGGGCACCGAGTACCTCGACCTGAAGATCTCGGTGAAGGTCGTCTCCGGGCTGGATGAGGCCATCCGCCACATCAACACTTACGGCACCAAGCACTCGGAGACCATCGTCACCAACGACTACCTCGCGGCGCAGCGCTTCCTCAACGAGATCGACGCGGCCGCCGTGTACGTGAACGCGTCCACCCGCTTCACCGACGGCGGCGAGTTCGGGCTCGGCGCCGAGATCGGGATCTCGACCCAGAAGCTGCACGCACGCGGGCCGATGGGTCTCACCGCTCTGACATCCACCAAGTTCATCGCATACGGAAGCGGTCAGATACGGGAGTGAGAACGAAGGCGCGACTCGGCATAATGGGCGGGACCTTCGATCCCGTGCACATGGGCCACCTGGTCGCCGCCGAGGAGGCCTTGGTTCAGTTCAACCTCGACCGGGTCGTCTTCATGCCCACGGGACATCCCGCGCGCAAGACGGATCGTGTTGTGAGCAGCGCGGAGCACCGTTACCTCATGACCGTGATCGCCACCGCGTCCAACCCCGATTTCGAGGTCTCGCGCATGGAGATCGACCGGCCGGGTCTCACCTACACCGTGGATACGATGCTCGCGCTGCGTGAACAGCATGGACCTGAGGCGGAGCTCTACTTCATCACGGGCGCCGACGCGGTCTGGGACATCACCACCTGGAAGGACTCGCACCGATTCAAGGGCCTGTGCACCTTCATCGCGGCGACGCGTCCGGGCTACGACCTCTCAGCCGCGCTCTCCGAGCACGCCGAGGAGCTTGCTGGACTCGACATCGAGTTCATAGAGGTCCCCGCCCTGGCGATCAGCTCGACGGACATACGAGAGCGTGTCGCGCAGCGTCGCCCGATCCGCTATATCACCCCGGAGTCGGTCGCCGCGTTCATCCAGAAGTACGGCCTGTATCGTGAGGCGTTCTGAGATGCCGAACCCTTCGCGCGAGCAGGCGCTGGCGGCGATCACGGAGCGTCTCGGGGAGCGTTCCGCTGCGCATAGTCGCGCCGTCGCGGAGACGGCCGAGGCGCTTGCGATCGGATACGGGATCGACACCACAAGCGCGTATCTCGCGGGGTTGCTGCACGACTGGTGCCGCGAGGTTGCCGGTGAGGTGCTCCTGGAGACGGCACGCGCCCGAGGCTGGGAGATCACCCCGGTCGACGAGACGGTCCCGGATCTCCTGCACGCGCGAATGGCGCGTGTGGAGCTTTCGGAGGAGTTCCCTGGTATCGAAGAAGACATCCTTGAGGCCGTCGAGCGTCACACGGTCGGCGCGCCGGAGATGACCCAGCTCGACATGTGCATCTACGTGGCTGACATGATCGAACCGGGCCGCTCCTATCCCGGAGTCGAGGGACTGCGCGCCATGGTCGGGCGTGTCCCGATGACCGAGCTCTACTCCTCGGCATACCGGGTCTCACTCGCGCACCTGCTGGAGCGCGGCGCGTACATCCACCCGTCGACGGTGGAGACCTGGAACGCGATCGTGGAGAGGGGGGTCCTGTGAGCGAGTCCGAGGAGACCCCCAGACGTTCCCGCGCCTCGCGCAAGAAGGGCGCCTCGCCGCTTGAGGATGCGGGATGGCGCACGACCCGGCGCGGCTCGAAGGCCGGCAAGAAGCTGCGTCGCGAGATCAAGATCACCGAGACGATAGAGAAGATCTCCGAGACCGCCGACCGCACCAAGCGGGGCGCCAAGACCGCGTTGTGGCTGGCCGCATGGGGAGTGGGCGGGGTCGTCGCGCTGGTCGTGGTGTTGTTCGTGGGCGCGCTGGCCGTCAACGGCTTCGCACGCTGGAACGCCGAGCGCATCGCCGCGAAGGCCGACTCTCCCGAAGCCAGGCTCGAGAAGGCACGGGAGAACCTGCTGCTCATCGGGCTCGACGACAAGGGGCGCGCGGTCGGCTTCCTGGCGATCAAGATCGCCGGGGACCAGAAGGCCGTCTATGGCATCGCCATTCCCGACGGAGCGTTCATCGAGGTCCCGGGTCAGGGGTTCGAGCGCATCGGCGACTCGTGGCCGGCAGGGGCGGACGTATCGCTCGACGCGGTCGCGAACTTCTTCTCGGTACCGTTCGAGTGGTATGCCACCACCGACTACGAGATATACCAGACGGCGCTGCAGACCCAGTCCCTCGTCGGGGTCATGGACGAGGTGAAGGACACGAACCTCTCCGACGACGACAAGAAGCGGTTCGCCGACGCGTTCGACTCGATACCGACCGAGAACGTCGCGCTCGTGCCCATGCCGGTCAAACCGATCAACCTCGGTGAGCAGACCTACTTCGAGCCCCAGCGCGCGGAGATCGCCGACCTGGTCAAGACCTGGTGGAACGTCGATATCGGGGCCGACGACGACATCACGCGCGTCATCGTCTACAACGGCGCCGGTGTGCCCGGTATCGCCGGGGTGGCCGCACAGCAACTCATACGATCGGGCTACCGCGTGGTCGACACCAAGAACGCCGACGACTTCGGCTACGACAAGACCAAGATCATCGTGCAGAACGGCTCGCCCTCCTCGGCGGACGGGATCGTACGTACACTTGGCGTCGGCGAGGTCTCCCAGAAGCCGGCTGACCAGCAGGTGGCGGACATCATCGTGATCATCGGCAAGGACTACAAGGCACCAGCGAAGTGACGGCGCGCGCCACAAGGCGGCGACGGCAAGGAAGAAGGGGATGGAACTGGAATCGCGTGAGATAGCCCTGGTCGCGGCGGAGGCCGCGAGCGACAAGAAGGCCGAGGACATCGTTGCCATCGATGTGGCCCAGCTTCTCGTGGTCACCGACTACTTCGTGATCTGCACCGGCAACACCGATCGGCAGGTCAAGACCATAGCCGATGAGGTGGAGGAGCAGGTCCGCGTCAAGTGCGGGCTCAAGCCGATCGGCCGCGAGGGCGAAGCCGAAGGGCGCTGGGTGCTGCTCGACTTCGTCGATGTCGTGGTGCACGTGTTCCAGCCCAAGGAGCGCGAGTTCTACCGTCTTGAGAAGCTGTGGGGCGACGCTCCTCGGCTCGCGTTGCCCGCAAGCGTCACCGGCAGGGCCCCGCTCGCGCAGCCCAAGATGGCGGTCATCGACGACGAGCCGGAGGCCGTCGGGGACCAGCCTCTGTGAGAGCGACGTTGCGGCGCTACTGGATCCAGGGGGCGCTGATCGCGGTCGCGGCCGTGTGGGGCGCGACCTTCATCGTGGTCAAGGACGCGGTCGCGGCCTACCCGCTGTACTCGTTTCTGGCCTTGCGTTTCGCGATAGCCGTGCTGGCGTTCGTGGCGATCTTCCCGGCCGCGGCGCGCCGGCTCGACCGCCCGACCGTTGCCGTGGGCGTCGTCGCGGGCGTCTTCCTGTGTCTGGGCTACATCTTCCAGACATGGGGGCTCCAGGCCACCACGGCGAGCAAGGCCGCCTTCATCACGGGCATGTTCGTGGTGATCACTCCGCTCATGCAGGCCGTGCTGCTGCGCACGCTGCCGCGGTGGTCGACAGGCGCAGGGGTCGTTCTGGCGGTTTCGGGCCTGTGGCTCCTGTCCGGCGCCTCTGCTCATGGATGGAACGTGGGCGATACCCGGGTGCTTCTGTGCGCGGTGGCCTACTCGGCGCACATGATCGTGCTGGGAGGCGCGGGCAAGCGTCACGACGCGCTCGCGCTGACGCTCGTGCAGCTTGCGGTCACCGCCGTGGTGTGTGCCGTCATGGCTGTTGCGTATGAGCGGCCGCTGGTGGCGCCGTCGGGCTCCGAGGTCTGGGTGGCGCTCGTGATCACGGGCGTGCTCGCCTCGGCGGTCGCGTTCGCGGTGCAGACCTACGCTCAGCGCCACATCCCGCCGGCCAGGACCGCGCTCATACTCATCAGCGAGCCCGCGTTCGGTGGTCTGTTCGGCTGGCTCGCCGGCGAAGCGCTCGGCGTGCGTGGCGCCGCCGGGGCGGCGCTGATACTCGCCGGCATGGTGATCGCGGAGTTCGTGGGCACCCGCTCCGCCGAGGAGAGCGTCGTTCTCGAGACGGCCATCGAGGGCCCGAGCGTACCGGTGATCGAAGAGGGCTGAGGGCTTGCGAACCCCCTCGGTGGCTGCCTCGGGTTCCGGGTTGACCGAGCCTGAAGGCTTGGTATACTACCGCTTGCCGCTCTTCGCGGCGCTCAGATGTGGGGCCTTAGCTCAGCTGGGAGAGCGTCTGGCTGGCAGCCAGAAGGTCAGGGGTTCGATCCCCCTAGGCTCCACCAAAGCACACCTCACGCCCGCCACTTCATCGGCGGGCGTTTTCGTTCCCGCGTTTCGTGGTGCCACCTCCTCGGCTATCATGCATGGGTATGCTTCGATCAAGCGCCTTGGAGGCCACGTGTCCGAGAAGTACGACCCGCACGCAATAGAGGAGAAGTGGCAGGCGGTCTGGGATGCCGACGGTCTGTACGCCGTCGACGAGGACGCCGAAAAGCCCAAGTACTACGTGCTCGAGATGTTCCCGTATCCCTCGGGCGACATCCACATGGGCCACGTGCGCAACTACACCATCGGTGACGTCGTCGCGCGCTACTTCAAGATGCGTGGCTACTCGGTGCTGCACCCGATGGGCTGGGACGCGTTCGGACTGCCCGCCGAGAACGCGGCCATCAAGAGCAACACCCACCCCTCCACGTGGACCTACGGCAACATCGAGAAGCAGAAGTCGAGCTTCCGCCGCATGGGTTTCGGCTATGACTGGGACCGGCAGGTCATCTCCTCCGACGTCGACTACTATCGCTGGGGCCAGTGGATCTTCCTGAAGTTCTGGGAGCGCGGTCTGGTCGAACGCCGTAAGTCGCCGGTCAACTGGTGCCCGAGCTGCAAGACCGTGCTCGCAAACGAGCAGGTCCTTGGCGACGGCGTCTGCTGGCGGTGCAAGAGCGTCGTCGAGAAGCGCGACCTGGAGCAGTGGTACTTCAAGATCACCGAGTACGCTCAGGAGCTGCTCGACGACCTCGACACGCTCACGGGCTGGCCGGAGCGCGTCAAGACCATGCAGGCCAACTGGATCGGCCGCTCCGAAGGCGCGGAGGTCGACTTCGTGCTGTGCGGTCCGGACGGCGAGCCGGGCTCCGACTCGATCACGGTGTTCACCACGCGCCCGGACACGCTCTTTGGCTGTTCGTTCTTCCTGCTCGCACCGGAGCACCCGCTCGTGCACGGACTGGTGCACGACACCGAGTACGCTGCAGCGGTCAGCGCGGTGGTCGAGCAGGCCAAGCGTGAGACCGCCGTACAGCGCGCCAGCGGCGAGGCCGAGAAGCTCGGCGCGTTCACCGGCCGCTACGTGGTCAACCCCGTCAACGGCGAGAAAGTCCCGATCTGGGTCAGCAACTACGTGCTCATGGACTACGGCACCGGAGCAGTCATGGCGGTGCCGAGCGGCGACCAGCGTGACTTCGAGTTCGCCCGCAAGTACGGCCTGCCGATCCCGCCGGTGGTCGTCCCCGAGGATGGTGCGCTCTACGCCGAGCTCGATGGCGTCAAGGACAAGACGCGCACGGACGTCCCGTGGACCGAGGCCCACGACGGTCCGGGAGTCATGGTGCAGTCGGGCGAGTTCACCGGCATGCAGGGCGGCAAGGCCTCCGAGGGTATGCGCGCGGTGACCGAGTGGCTCGCCGGGCGCGATGCCGGGCGCTTCAGCATCAACTTCCGGTTGCGCGACTGGCTCATCAGCCGTCAGCGCTACTGGGGCAACCCCATCCCCGCGATACACTGCCCGGCCTGCGGGCTCGTGCCGGTTCCTGAGCGCGACCTCCCGGTCGAGCTGCCGCGCGACGTGGACATCACCAAGGGTGAGACACTCGCGGACCACCCCGAGTTCTATGAGACGACGTGCCCGACCTGCGGGGGACCCGCTCGTCGCGAGACCGACACGATGGACACGTTCACCTGCTCCTCGTGGTACTACCTGCGCTACTGCGACGCGCGCAACGACGAGGCGATCTGGGACACCGCCAAGACCGACTACTGGATGCCGGTCGATCAGTACATCGGCGGCATCGAGCACGCGATCCTGCACCTCCTGTACTCCAGGTTCTTCACCAAGGTGTTCAGGGACATGGGGCTTGTAGGGTTCGCCGAGCCGTTCACCAACCTTCTGACGCAGGGCATGGTCAAGAAGGACGGCGAGACCATGAGCAAGTCCAAGGGCAACGTCGTGGCGCCCGAGGACATGGTGGCCAAGTACGGCGCCGACACCCTGCGCGCCTACATCCTCTTCATGGCTCCGCCTGACAAGGACCTCGAGTGGTCCTACGAGGGTCTGGACGGCATGTACCGCTGGCTCGCCCGCGTATGGCGCCTGGTCTCCGACGTCAACGCCGAGGTCACCGCCGGCTGCGGTGTGGCGGCCGCCGCAGACGACGCGTCCCGCGCTCTGCATCGCGAGATGCACCGGGTCATCGGCAAGGTGACCGAGGACATCGCCCGCTTCCAGCTCAACACCTCGATCGCGGCGCTCATGGAGCTCACCAATGCCGCCTACGAGTACCGCAACACCGTGGCCGAGGGACAGCGCGATCTCGCACTGCTCAGGGACCTTGCCACCACGCTCGTGCGTCTGGCCGCCCCATACGTGCCGCACATGGCCGAGGAGCTGTGGCGCGAGGTCCTGCGCGAACCTGGCTCCGTGCATCTGGCGTCATGGCCCGTCTACGACCCGTCGGCTGTTCTTGTCGACGAGGTCGAGATGGTCGTGCAGGTCAATGGCAAGGTCCGCGGCAAGATCTCGGTGGCCGTCGATCTGGCCGAAGAGGACGTGATGGCCATCGCGCTCTCCACGGTGGAGTCATGGGTTGCCGGCAAGGAGATCAAGAAGGTCGTGGTCGTGGCCGGCAAGATCGTCAGTATCGCTGTGGCAGGGTAAGGGACGGTCAAGGCCCGGTTCACATGAACGGTATACGGTGAACCATCTCCCTTTGCCGATCGTATCCGATTGAAGGATGCCCCCTCCGTCCGCGACGGAGGGGGCATCGTGTTTCCCGAGAGGTTCCGTTCGGTGGTCGACGAGATCCGTCGCAGAGCGGGGATCGCAGGTGTCTCTTCGCGCACGGTCGTGGTGATCGTGAGCGTAGGTCTGCTGCTTGGCATGTCCGCGGCTGTGCGCTGGTGGCCTCGTGCCGGGGAGCGGTTCGACCTGCGACCGGCGCAGACGGCCTCGGCGCCTGGAGCGAGCGCAGACGCGACCACGCCCGGTTCGGCTGAGAGTTCGCCGGTGCTTGCGGCCTCGGTGTTCGTGCATGTGGTGGGTGCTGTCCGGACGCCCGGCATGTATGAACTGACGGCGGGGGCCAGGGTGGCGGATGCGGTCGCAGCTGCGGGCGGGCTGCTGGGATCGGCGGAGCCGAGGGGGATCAATCTCGCTCGCGAGGTGGCGGACGGCGAGCAGATACTCGTTCCCGATGTCGACGAGTGGGCCGCCGGGTCATCAGCGCAGCAAGGTGCGGGTACGGGTGTGCAGGGTGTCGCAGGGGCAGGGGTAGCGGCCGCAGCCGGCAGCGGATCGGGGGGCGCCCTGATCGATCTGAACACGGCTACGCCCGAACAACTGGACGCGCTCCCGGGGGTGGGACCCTCGACAGCCGCCAAGATCGTGAGTGACCGCGAGGCCAACGGGCCGTTCACGGCGCCGGAGGACCTGATGCGGGTCTCCGGCATCGGGCCCAAGCGCTTCGACGCGCTCAAGGACCTCATCGTTGCTCGCTGAACAGGGCGACAGCGGGCGTGACGCCCCACTCCATGAGGTCACGCGTCCCTCGCTGCCGCCACTTCTGTGGTTCGCGTGCGCGCAGTGGACGGGGTGCGTACTCGCGGAGGGTGTCGCGTGGTGCGCGCCGTCTGCGAGCGTGTCGCTTGCGATCGGGTGCGGAGCGGCGCTCCTCGGCATGTTGTGTGTGCTCGCGCGCAGGGACAGGAGCTCGACGGCGCTGCCGCTGCTCCTGAGCGGGCTTCTGCTTGGCGCATGCGCCGGCGGGCTGTTCTGGGCGCGGGTGGACGCGTCATCGGACGCGATGGGGTCGGGGGCCCTCGCGTTCAGGGCACGGGCGATCGCAGATGCGGTGGCGGGGGATACGGGCGACACCGTGAGGGCCCGCGTGACGAGCGGGCAGCACGCTGGAGCGACGGTGACGCTCGCGTTGCCCTCGTTGCCCGAGCCTGTCCTGTCGGGAGAGTCCCTCACGGTGCGAGGCGCCCCCGACCTGCGCGGCGGTCGCGACGAGTGGGCGCGACGCAGGCACCGCACTGGCGACAGCGCCCGGGTCAGGGTCTGGAGCAGCCGCTCGGTCGTCGCCCAGGGCCCGCGCCGGGTGCTCAACCGTGCGCGGCGGGCGCTCAAAGCCGAGGTCGAGGAGCTTGACGGTGACGGGGCCGCGCTCTTGCAGGGGGTGCTGCTAGGTGAGCGCAGCAGGGTGCGGGGGACGCCGATCGAGGCCGAGTTCCGTACCACAGGGCTATCACACGTCCTTGCGGTCTCCGGCACGCACCTGTCGATCGTTGCGTTCCTGCTTGGCGCGATCCTCACCCGTCTCGGCATGCCCCGCACGCCGAGGAGTGTTGTCGTGTTGCTCTTCGCTGCCGGCTACGTCCTGCTTGCGGGCTCTCCGGTCTCCTCGCTGCGCGCGCTGTTGATGGCGGTGGTGGCTGGCGGCGCGGGATCGGCGGGACGGCGCGGGGACGCTCTGTCCGCCCTGAGCGTCGCGATCGTGCTGATCCTCGGCGTCTGTCCGGCGGAGGCCTTCGACATCGGGTTCGCGCTGTCGGTCCTGGCGGTCGGGGGCCTCCTCATGTTCGCCCCGCTGGGAGGGCGGTGGGCCCGTGCGCTCGCCGGCCGAAGGGCGGGAGTCGCGGCGGAATGGATGAGCGTGGCCGTGGTCGCACAGATATCGACCGCCCCTGTCGCCATTCCGGCGTTCAGCATGTTCTCGCTCATCGCCCCCCTCGCCAACGTGCTGGTGCTGCCGTTCGTGTCCGCCGGACTCGGCGTGGGTGTCCTGTCGTCCGTGGCGCTCGCAGTGCTGCCGGCTGTGGGACGCCTTGGGCTTCGGGCGGCGGCGGCCATGTGCGGTATCGCCGTCAGAACGAGTTCGCTGCTCGCGTCGGTCCCGCACGCCGCGGTGGCTGTCGGCGCGAACGCGCCTGTCCTTGGGTCCCTGTTCGGTCTGTGCTGTGCCCTGATCTGGGCCTTCTGGCCCCAGCCGCGACGAGTCGCATCGATCCGTGCCGTGCTTGCTACCGCGCTCGCGCTCTGGTGTGCGCTCGGCACGGTGCCACCGCCCGGTCCCGGCAGCGCGAGACTCGTGGTCATGGACGTCGGACAGGGTGACGCCATCCTCGTCCGGGACTCCTCCCACGCGGTCCTCATCGACTGCGGCGGCTCGGAGAGTGTGATGCGAGCGGCGCTTGCGCGGCAGCGGATTCGCGACCTTGACGCGGTGTTCCTCACGCATCCGCATGCGGACCACACCGGCGGGATCGGGGGCCTCGTCGGGGTCGTACACGTGGGTAGGGTGGTGGTTCCGGACGCGACGGCGACGGAGTTCGCGGCGCTGGATGGGCTGGCGGTGCGGCTTACGGGGCAGACGCCCGTCTGCATGCGGCAGTCCGAGGAACTCGCGTTCGGGGAATGGGTGGCGCGCTCTTTGTGGCCCGGCGGTGGAGCGGAGGGCCTGGAGTGCAACGACCTGAGCCTCGTTCTGCGCGTGACACACGCAAGCGGGTTCAGTGCCGTTCTGACCGGGGACGCCGAGGAGTCGGCGCAGCGCGGATTCGCCGAGGGGGTCGCCCGGGCACCATGCGAGGTGCTCAAGGTACCTCATCACGGCAGCTCCGGCGGCCTGGACGCCGAGACGCTGGCCGGCTGGTCCCCAAGGTTGGCCTTGGTGAGTGTTGGAGAGGGGAACAGGTTCGGTCATCCGCATACCGAGACGTTGTCTCAATTGACGGCCGCAGGAGCCCGCGTGCTGCGCACGGACCTGGCGGGCGACATCATCGTCGGCATCGGCGGCGGGAGTCTCGTCGTCTCGACCGAGGCGGCTGCGGCGCGGTCCACCTCGGCGGTCTCGTGGGGCGACATCCGGCTGACCGCACATGGCGGCGCGATGTCGCGGTGTGCGACAATCGCGGACGCGGACCACACGCGTCCGCACCCTCGCCACGAAACGGAGTTGACTCGCACCCATGGCCGGCTCGGACCTCTCGGACCTCAAGTCCGTCTACCTGATCCACGGTACCGAGGACCTCCTCCTCGAGCATGCGATCGAGCGGCTCAAGAAGCGCTTCTCTGACGCGGGCGATCTGGAGTACAACTACCAGGTGTTCGAGGCAGATTCCGCGTCTGCGGACGACGTCATCGCCGCTGCGAACACCCTGCCGTTCATGGCCGACCGGCGGCTCGTGGTCTTGCGCCATGCCGACAAGATGAACGCATCCGACCTCGGGCTTCTCGCCGAATACGCCGCCGACCCCAATCCGTCTACGGTGTTGGTCCTCGTCGCCGAGAAGCTGGCCAAGAACCTACGTATCTACAAGGCGATCGACGCACTCGGCGGGGTCGCGGAGTACAAAGCGCCGGCGAAGCGCGAGTATCCCCGCGTGGTGGTCGACATGTTCGCGGCACGGGGCAAGCGTATCGGTATGGACGCCGCCGAGGTGCTGGTGAGAGGCGTGGGATACGACCTTCGCCGCCTGTCGGTTGAGATGGACAAGGTGCTGGCGTTCACGGGGGAGCGCGACAAGCTCTCGCGGGCCGACATCGAAGAGGTCATGTCCACCACGGCGCCGGCCTCGGTGTTCGACATGCTCGACGCACTCGGGTCCCGCGACGCGCGGACAGCGCTCAGGGTGCTTGCCGACCTCGTCGGTTCAGGGGAGTCGATCTATGGCATCCACGCGATGGCGCTGCGCCACGTGCGCCAACTCCTGCAGGCTCGGGCGCTCATGGACCGCCCGAACGGGTCTCGAAGCCCCGACGCACTCGCAAAGGCGATCGGGATGAGCCCGTGGCAGGCCAAGATCATCATCCGGCAGGCCGAGCGCTTCACCGCCGGAGAACTCGTGGACATACTGCGTGCGGCCGCGGCGGGCGAGGCACAAATGAAAACGAGCCGGGATCCCCGACTCGTCTTCGAGCGTTGGCTCTTGGCCGCGTGCGGCTGACCGCACGAACGTCTGCGCCGTGATTACAGGGCGTTGACGCGCTTCGCGATACCGGACTTGCGGTTCGCGGCCTGGTTCTTGTGCAGGACGCCCTTGCTCGCGGCGACGTCCAGCATGCGGCAGGCCTCGTTCGAGGCGGCCTTCGCGGCATCGGCATCGCCGGCGGCGATGGCGACGTCGACCTTCTTGATCGCGGTCTTGAGAGCGGACTTGACGCTCTTGTTCCGCAGGCGCGCCCTCTCGTTGGTGAGAATGCGCTTCTTCTGGCTCTTGATGTTGGCCACGTTCAGTCGTTCCTTCCGACTCGTTTGGTGCCCGTCGTCGCAGTGGGGTGCGGACGAACCCTGCGATACTAGCACACGGCCCGGGGCGGCGCCATATTCCCGTCAGGGCGCTCGAGACGACCGTACGGTGAGCGCTGCTCGATTCCGCCTTCTCCGTGCGGACACGGCCTGCTAAGATAGGCCGCTATGACGCAACCCTCACACATCAGGAACTTCTCCATCATCGCGCACATCGATCACGGCAAGTCGACACTCGCCGATCGGGTGCTGCAGTTGACGCACACCATCGAGGACCGTGACATGGTCGAGCAGGTGCTCGACAGCATGGACATCGAGCGGGAGCGCGGCATCACCATCAAGGCCCAGGCGGTCCGCGTCATGTACGACGCCGATGACGGCCAGACCTACCAGCTCAACCTCATCGACACCCCCGGACACGTCGACTTCACCTACGAGGTCTCACGCTCGTTGCAGGCCTGCGAGGGCTGTCTTCTCGTGGTCGATGCCGCTCAGGGCGTCGAGGCCCAGACGGTTGCCAACGCCCTCATGGCCATGAACGCGCATCTCGAGATCATCCCGATCATCAACAAGATCGACCTGCCCGCCGCCGACCCCGAGCGCGTGCGCCACGAGATCGAGGAGGGCCTTGCGATCCCCGCCGACGAGGCCGTGTTCACCAGCGGCAAGACCGGTGAGGGCGTGCGCGAGGCCCTGGAGTCCGTCGTCCGCCGGGTGCCGCCGCCCGTGGGCGATCCCGACGCCCCGCTCACCGCGCTCATCTTCGACAGCTACTTCGACACCTATCGCGGCGTCGTCGCGCTGGTCCGTGTCATCGACGGCAAGCTCAGCAAGGGCCTCAAGGTCCGGCTGATGGCCACCAACACGGTCACGGACGTCGAGGAGGTCGGTGTGCGGCGACCCGCCAACCTCCCGGTCGACGAACTCGGTGTTGGCGAGGTCGGCTACCTCATCACGGGTCTGAAGGACCCGAGTCTCGTCAAGGTCGGCGACACCGTCACGCTCGCCAAGCACGGCGCCACGGAGCCGTTGCCCGGGTACCGCGACGTCAAGCCCATGGTCTTCACGGGCCTGTTCCCGATCGACGGGGACCAGTATCCCGAACTGCGCGACGCTCTCGACAAGCTCAAACTCAACGACCCCGCGCTCATCTACGAACCGGAGTCGAGCCACGCGCTCGGATTCGGGTTCCGGGTCGGGTTCCTCGGCCTGCTTCATATGGAGGTCATCAAAGAGCGTCTCGAGCGCGAGTTCGACCTGGACCTGCTCGCGACCGCGCCGAGCGTGGAGTTCCACGTCTTCAAGACCAACGGCGAGCAGCTCACGGTCCATTCGCCCCAGGACATGCCGGAGCCGGGCTACATCGACCATATCGAGGAACCGTACCTCACCGCGCAGATCATCGTCCCGCCCGATTTCGTGGGCGCGGTCATGGAGCTGGCCGAGAGCCGGCGCGCCACCTTCAAGAACATGCAGTACCTGTCCAAGACCACCGTGGACATGCACTACGAGATGCCGCTCTCCGAGCTGATCATGGACTTCTTCGACCAGCTCAAGAGCCGTACCAAGGGCTACGCGTCCCTCGACTACGAGTTCCTGGGTTACCGGACCTCGCAGCTCGTCAAGCTCGACATCCTGCTGGCGGGCAAGGCGGTCGACGCGCTCTCGTTCATCGTCCACAAGGACAAGGCCTACGCTCGTGGCAAGGTGCTCACGGAGAAGCTGCGCGAGATCATCCCCCGGCAGATGTTCGAGGTGCCGATCCAGGCGGCCATCGGGGCCAAGGTGCTCGCCCGTGAGACCGTGCGCGCGAAGCGCAAGGACGTCCTCGCCAAGTGCTACGGCGGTGACATCACGCGCAAGCGCAAGCTGCTGGAGAAGCAGAAGAAGGGGAAGAAGCGCATGAAGAGCGTCGGGAGCGTCGAGGTCCCGCAAGAGGCGTTCATGGCGATCCTCAAGGTCGACGAGTAGCGCTCCCCGCGCAACGGAGGTCCGATGGGCATCTCGGAGGACGTGTTCGACATCCAACGAGCGTTTCAGGGCCCCCAACTGCCCGCGCATCTCTACATCCACGTGCCGTTCTGCCGCACCAAGTGCTCCTACTGCGACTTCTACTCGAGCGACCAGCTCTCGGACGCCAACATCGAGATGGTCGTGCGCGGCATCGAGGCTGAACTGGTCCGTTGGGGCAACGCATCGCTCCCCGGCGTCATCGAGACCGTCTACCTCGGCGGTGGCACGCCGACGGTGATCGCCGGCGGCGCCGTCCGGCTGGTCCGGGCCGCTCTCGAGCGCTTCCCGTTGCGCGCGGGCGCCGAGGTCACCATCGAAGCGAACCCCGACTCAGTCACCGAGCTGCTCATCGAGGCGCTCGCTGCGACCGGAGTGACCCGCGTCTCGCTCGGCGTCCAGTCCTTCGCCCCGACCGAGCTCGCGATGCTCGGCCGCGTCCACACGGCCGACGAGGCGCTCTCGGCGGCGCGGATCATCGCCGATGCCGGACTCGAACTCTCGCTCGATCTGATGTGCGGCATCCCCGGGCAGACCAACGCCTCGTGGACGGAGAGCATCGAGACGGCGCTTGCGACCGGTGCGAAGCACCTATCGATCTACCCGCTCACCCTCGAGGAGGGCACGCCGCTGCAGGTCGCATGCGACTCCGGCCTCGTGGACGCACCCGACTCCGATGCCGCCGCCGAGATGATGCTGCTTGCCGAGGAGCTGCTCGCCAAGCGTGGCCTGCCTCGTTACGAGGTCGCCAACTACGCGGCACCGGGCCACGAGGCTCGCCACAATCTCTCGTACTGGACCGGCCGGTCGTACATGGCGTGCGGGCCCGCCGCCCACTCGATGCTCGATGCGGTGACCGCGCACGCGGTCGGGATGCTCACGCAGGCCGACCTCGACGCCGGGGCGGCCCGGGTGCGCAGCGCCGCCCCCGCCGATGCCGAGGACTGGCTCACCACCGGCGAGGTGGAGGTCGAGATCCTCGATTCCGAGGAGACCGCCCGCGAGGACGTGATGCTCGGCCTGAGGCTCGTCCGGGGCGTGCCCGCCTCCGCCGTGACCGCCGCGCGGCTCGACAGCGTCATGGAAGACCTCGCCGCCCAGGGCCTCGTTGAGCGTTTCGGGGGCGCAGGACCCGCCGAGGAACGCTGGCGGACCACACAACGCGGCTGGCTGCTGGGCAACGAGGTCTACGGCAGGGTGTGGGCGGGGGAGTAGCGCCCCGTCCTCCGCGACGCGCACTCCTCGGCGTACCGCACGCCGCGGGGACTCCCGTCTTGGCTTAGCACTCGCTATAATCGAGTGCCAGCACCGCAGGTTCGAAGCCGCGGCGCACCTCATCGTGCGGCGCCCGGACCTGTCTTGTGACCGTTGATGTATGGAGAGACCGATGCTTCCTGACAGGCGGCGCCTCATCCTCAGGGCCCTCGTTGAGGAGTACATCACCACGGGCCAGCCCGTGGGCTCCAAGAACCTCGTGGACCGCTACGGCATCACGTGCAGCCCCGCGACGGTCCGCAACGAACTCTCCGCGCTAGAGGAGAACGGCTACGTCTTCCAGCCGCACGTCTCCGCGGGACGCATCCCGACCGACACCGGCTACCGCGAGTTCGTCGACGAGCTCTTGGGCTCGCAGCAGCCTGCGGAGGCCCTGCATGCCGAGGAGCTGCGCCGTAGGCATCTCGCTCTCGTGAGCGAGGTCGACGATCTCATGCACCGCACCTCGACGGTGCTCTCGCATCTGACGCACTACGTGGCCGTCGTCCTGGCGCCCACCATCTCGCTCGCGCGTATCCGCCGCATCGACCTGCTGTCGATGTCGCCGTCCCGTGCGCTCGTGGTCCTCATCACCGAGAGCGGGCAGGTCGTGAACCGACACGTCGAGCTCCCGGAGCCCACGACGCCCGAGCGCCTCTCCGAGGTCGAGAAGGCCCTCAACGCCTCGCTCGACGGCAAGCGCGCCGCCGACGTGAGGCCCCTGCGCGAGGCGCTCGATCCGGCGGTGCCGGGCGACGGGCTCGTCGCCGGCGTGCTCGACGAGATCATCGAGTGTCTCGACGAGGCCGACCGCGACCGTGTGCATCACATGGGTGTGCCCGAGCTCGCCGCGTTGCCGGAGTTCTCGCAGACCTCGAGACTGCGGCCGCTCCTCGGCCTGCTCGAAGACGGCCTCGCGATGCTCGACACGCTCTCGGAGGTGATCGGCACCGACGGGCTCACGGTCCGCATCGGCAGCGAGAACACCCGCAGCGAGCTGGGGGAGATGAGCCTCGTGGTCACCAATTACGGCACCTCGAACGCAGACGGGATCGTGGGTGTGATCGGTCCGACGCGCATGGACTATCAGCGCACCATCTCCGCGGTGCGTTCGGTCGCCGACGACCTCTCCGACGCGCTGGGCTGACCCGTGCCTGCGCCTGACTGACGAACCACCCGCCGCCTGAACGCGGAGAGCGCCACCCGTATCGCCCGCAGCTTCGAAAGGAACCACGCACGTGTCAACCGGTACCGCCGACTACTACGCGATCCTCGGCGTCGCGAAAGACGCTTCCGAGGCCGAGATCAAGAAGGCCTTTCGCGCCCGTGCGCGCGAGACGCACCCGGACGTGAACTCCGCTACAGACGCCGAGGAGCAGTTCAAGGCCATCAACGAGGCCTACGACGTGCTCTCCGATCCCGAGAAGCGCCGCATGTACGACACCTACGGCACCGCCGACCCGCGCGCAGCGGGCGGTGTGGGGGATGTGGGCGACATCTTCGCGGGCTTCGGCATGGAGGACCTGTTCAGCGTGTTCTTCGGCGGCGGGTTCGGCGGCGGCCAGCGTGTCCGCATGGAGGGGCGCGACATCGTTGCGAGCGTGACCATCACGCTCGAGGAGGCGGCGACCGGAGTCGAGAAGGAAGTCGTCCTGAACCGTCTCGTGCCGTGCGAGGAGTGCTCGGCCACCGGCTCGGCAGGCGGCGCGGCCCCTCAGGCCTGCCCCGAGTGCAACGGCAGCGGCCAGAAGCAGACCTACCGCCGCACGTTCCTGGGGACCATGTCCACGATGGGCCCGTGCGAGACCTGCCAGGCGACCGGTCAGATCATCAGCGACCCGTGCCCCGAGTGCCAGGGTCAGGGCCGCGTGCCCGACCGCGAGCACGTCAAGGTGAGCGTGCCGGCGGGTATGCGCGACGGTATGCAGCTGCGCCTGCGCGGCCTCGGCGAGGCCGGCGTACGCGGTGCGGCGGCCGGCGACCTGATCGTGACGGTGCGGGTCGCTCCGCACGAGTACCTGCACCGTGAGGGCGACGACCTGCACTGCCGTGCGACCATCTCGATCGCGCAGGCGGCGCTCGGCGCCGACCTGAGTGTCTGCGGCATAGGCGGCGACAACGAGGTGACCGTCCCCGCCGGCTCGCAGCACGGCGATACCGTGCGGTTGCGCGGCAAGGGGATGCCGCACGTCCGCGGGTCGAGCAGGGGCGACCTGATCGTGCATCTGGCGGTCGAGGTCCCCAAGAAGCTCTCCAAGCGGCAGAAAGAACTGCTCGTCGAGCTCGGCGAGAGCCTCGGCGATCCCGAGAAGCGCAGCCCCATGCAGAAACTCCGCGACTGGCTCACCGGATAGGGGGCGCACGTGTCCAGGCACCGCTTCTTCCTTTCGGCGCCTCTTGAGGCGAGTGTCGCCGAGGAGCCGCTCGCGCTCCCGTTGAGCCCGTCCGACCTGCATCATGCCGCGGTCGTGCTCCGGCTTGCCGCGGGCCAGGAGGTCGTGGTCGTCGAGCCGGACGGCCGTGCCTCGGTCGTCGTGCTGACGGACATCGACCGCGAGGCCGCGAGCGGCCGCGTCATCGAGACACTGCCCGCGAGCCGCGAGCCGCGTGTGACGCTGTTCCAGGGTCTGGCCAAGGGCGACAAGCTCGATCTGGTGGTCGAGAAGCTCACCGAGATCGGTGTAGCGGCGATCGTGCCCGTCGCGTTCGCACGCAGCGTCGTCAGGCTGGACGCTGAGCGAGCGGTCAAGCGCACCGAGCGGCTTCGACGTGTCGCCGCGGCGGCGGCGAAGCAGTCCCAGCGCGCCTTCGTGCCGAGCGTCGTCGAGCCTGTCGGCGCCGGAGAGCTGCCCGCGCTCCTCTCCGGGTTCGATCTGGCGCTCGTGGCCTGGGAGGACGCCGATGGCGCACCCGGCATCGCCGAGGCGTTTCGTGCGGCCCGTCTTGGTGCCGACGCGACGATCGCCATGGTCGTCGGGCCCGAAGGCGGCCTGACTGAGGCGGAGGTCTCCGCGTGTCGCGCCGTCGGCGCCGTCACGGTCTCGCTCGGCGAGACCGTGCTTCGGACCGAGACTGCCGGTATCCTTTCGGCCGCGTTGTGCGTTTACGAGTCAGGCGGCCTCGGAGGCCGGGTCTGTGACTGAGTCGTTCGCCAGCTCCTCCACCCCGACCGGCGCACCCCGGTCTTCGACCGCCGACCCAGCGACGCCACCCGTCCCCAAGGTGGCCGTGCGCACCCTCGGATGCAAGGTCAATCGCGTCGAGAGCGAGCGCATCCTCGCCGAGCTCCTCGGCAAGGGGGCGATACTCGCCGAGGAACCCGACGCCTCGGTGATCGTCGTGAACACCTGCACCGTGACCGGCGAGGCTGACCGCAAGGTCCGCAAGGCCGTGCGTCAGGCGCTCAGCGCAGCGGAAGACGCCGTGGTCGTCGTGACCGGGTGCGCGGCGTCCGTCGGTCCCGCGGCGCTTGCGGCTCTCGGCGAGCGCGTCGTGGTCGAGCCGGATAAGTCGCGTGTCTCCGGACTCATAGCCGCGCGCCTCGGCCTGACCCAGGCCCCCGGGCCCGCACCCGTACGCGCAGGCGAAGCCTTCCGCTCCAGGGCGATGCTCAAGGTCGAGGACGGCTGCGATAACCGCTGCTCGTACTGCATCGTCCCCGACGCCCGCGGACTGCCGCGTTCCGAGCCGTTCGGCGAACTTGTCCGGGAGGTGCGGGCGCTTGCGGACGCAGGCGTGGGGGAGATCGTCGTCACGGGCATCAACGTCGGACGCTACCGCGACCAAGGCACCGGCGCCGACCTGGCCGAGCTGCTGGTCGCGCTTGCGGAGGCCGGCCCCGCACGGCTGCGCCTCTCGAGCATCGAGCCGCCGGACCTCACCGACGCCTTTCTGGATGCCGTCGGATCCCTTTCCGCGTTCTGTCCGCACCTGCACGTCCCGCTGCAATCAGGCTCCGACCGCGTCCTCGGACTCATGAACCGTGCCTACACCGCCGAGGAGTATCTGGCGCGTGTCGCGGCGGCGGCCTGTGCACTCCCGGGACTCTCGCTGTCGACGGACGTGATCGTCGGATTCCCGGGAGAGAGCGATGCCGATCACGCGCGCACGCTCGAGGTCTGCCGCCGTGCGGGATTCACGAAGGTCCACGTGTTCCGCTATTCGGCCAGGCCCGGCACGCCCGCTTCGGCCCTGCCGGACCGGGTCCCGCCCGATGTCGTTGCCCAGCGCGCGGAGCGGCTGCGGGCGCTTGCAGCCGAGATGCGCGAGGCGTGGCTCGAGGGCTTCGTGGGACAGGTGGTGGAGGTTCTCGTCGAGCGCGTGGCCGAGGACGGTTCCGCCGAGGGAACGTCGCGGGAGTACGCCAGGGTGCGGATCGCGTGCGGCGACCATGGCGCCAGCCTGGGCGCGATCGTCCGCGCGCGCGTCGTCGGCCGTTCGGGCGAGGTGCTCCTCGCGAGGCTGTAAGCGGGGGAATATGGCCCTTGCGTGGTAGAATCCTGTGAGGCGGACGCACGTGTCCGCAGCCTCGTACACACGACCGGGAAGGTGCCGGACACACGTTGGAACCCACTCAGATCAAGCTCGTCGTGCCGCCGGAACTCAACATGATCGACCTGCTCGGGCATGGCGACGACCTTCTGCGCCTGATCGAGGACCAGTTCGAATCGGATATCGCGGTTCGCGGCAATCAGATCACCATCCTCGGCCAGCCACATGAGACGCAGACCGTCAGTTCGCTGTTCACCGAGATGATCTCGCTCGTCGAGGGCGGGGAGCAACTCAATCGCGATGCCGTCGAGCGCTCGATCGAGATGCTGCGTAACGGTGAGTGTTCGCCGACCGCGGCGTTCAGCGATGTGATCCTGTCCCACAAGGGCAAGTCCATCCGCCCCAAGACCGGCGGCCAGAAGCGTTACGTCGACGCGATCCGCAAGAACACCGTCACCTTCGGCATCGGTCCGGCGGGTACCGGCAAGACCTACCTGGCGATGGCGATGGCCGTCGAGGCGCTCAAGAAGCGCCAGATCGGCCGCGTCATCCTCACACGCCCGGCGGTCGAGGCCGGCGAGTCCCTCGGCTATCTGCCGGGCACGCTCTACGAGAAGGTCGACCCGTATCTGCGCCCGCTCTACGACGCGCTCTTCGACATGATGGAACCCGAGAAGTCCCAGCAGCTCATGGACCGCGGAGTGATCGAGGTGGCCCCGCTCGCGTTCATGCGCGGACGGACTCTGAATGACAGCTTCATCATCCTCGACGAGGCCCAGAACACGAGTCCCGAGCAGATGAAGATGTTCCTCACGCGCCTGGGGTTCGGCAGCAAGGTCGTCATCACCGGAGACATCACCCAGATCGACCTTCCCAAGGGGGCATCCGGGCTTCGTCAGGTCCGCGACATCCTCGACGGGGTCAAAGACATCGAGTTCATCGAGCTCGGCTCCGCCGACGTGGTCCGCCACAAGCTCGTCCAGAGGATCGTCACCGCCTACCACGCCTTCGAGGAGGCTCGCGCCGAGCGCGCCGATGGCTGATCTGTTCGACAGGATGAAGCGGGCGCTTCCGAGTTCCGGCCCGCTTTCGACTCCGCTCGCTCAGCGCATCGCGCTCGGGGTGCTCATGGTGTTGGCCGTGACGTTCCCTCTCGTGGTGCAGACTCCGCCGCTGGACCTGCCCGAGGGGATGCCCGCGCCGCGAACGGTCAGGGCGCCGCGCAGCGTCCAGTTCGTCGATGAGCCCGCCACCGAGGCCCTGCGCAACGCGGCTTCGGCCGCCGTCGAGCCGGTCGTACGGTACGAGCCGACCGCCGTCGACGAGAGCCGCGAATGGATCGCGGAGTTCTTCGACGCAACCATCGAGTCGCGCACGCAAGCGGCGAGCGAGATGACCGCCACACCGGCCCTGGTCCCGCCCAAGGTCGCCGCGAAGCTGGCCGAGGAGTATCCGGACTTCGACAAGGACCTGATCGACACCGCCGCCGCTCAGACCGCCGCGACCCTTGAGGCGCTCCGCACGAGCGGGCTCCAGCTCGCCACGACGGTCCTTGCGGGACGCGTATCCGAGGCGGATCTGGTCGACTCCGCGCAGAGTGTCAACGTCAGCACCGCGCGTATGCCCTATCCCATCGAGGTGCAGAAGCTCCTCGCCGGGGTCGTGATCACGGGTCTTCGGCCGACACTGGTGGTCGACGAGGTCGCGACCGAGGCCGCGCGCAAAGCGGCGAGCGAGGAGGTCGCGGCTGTTGTCGTGGGGCGCCAGGCCGGCGAGAACATCGTGGTCGAGGGCCAGGTAGTCACCGCCGAGGACCTCGAGATCATCAAGCGGTTGGGCCTGCTCGATCAGTCGGGTTCTACCGCATCGCTCGTGGCGCTCGTCATACTTGTCGCGATCATGACCGGCGGAGCCGGTTCGTTCATATGGAGATACGACCCGAAGGTCTGGGGCGATTTCCGAAGCCTCGCGATCATGGCCACGCTGTTCGTCGGCATGGTCTGGGTCACCCGCCTGGTGCTGTGGTGGCGGCCTGATGTCTCTATCTACGTGCTTCCGGTGCCTCTTGCGGCGATGCTCGCCACGCTGCTCATCTCCGCCCGCGAGGGACTGCTCATGGCGGTCCTGTCCTCGCTCGCCGCGGTGCTCCTCGGCTTCGCCACCGGTGACACCGTTGTCGCGACGCTCGCATGGTCGCTCGCGGCCGTGGTCGGCGTCTCTTTCATGACCGACCGCAAGCGCCTGTTCTGGGTCGGATCGGCGCTCGTGGGCATCGGGGCCACCGTCGGCTTCATCGGCACGCTTGCGTCCGGTATGCCGCTGGACGAGGCGGTGAAGGCCGGCGGGTTCGGCGCGATCGGCGGCATGCTCTCGGCGGTGCTCGGATACGGACTGCTGCCCTTCTTCGAGCACATCTTCGGCGTCACGACGGACCTGAGGCTTCTCGAGCTCGCCAACCCTTCGCACCCGCTTCTCAGGCAGCTCATGACCCAGGCTCCCGGCACGTACAGTCATTCGGTCATGACCGGCAATCTGGCTGAGGCCGCCGCCGAGGTCATCGGCGCGAACCGCCTGCTTGCGCGCGTGGGAGCGTACTACCACGACGTGGGCAAGATCCGCCGTCCGGGCTTCTTCGTGGAGAACCAGGCAGGCGCGTCCAACCCGCATGACGAGACGGCCCCGACGCTGTCTGCGCTCATCATCACCTCACACGTCAAGGAGGGCATCGAGCTCGCACAGAAGCACGATCTGCCCCCCGAGATCGTCGATATCGTGCGGCAGCACCATGGGACCTCGCTCGTCAGTTACTTCTACAACAAGGCCGCCGAGGCCGACGGGCCCGTCTACGAGGCCGATTTCCGCTACGACGGCCAGCGGCCGCAGACGCCGGAGGCCGCGCTCGTGATGCTCGCGGACAGCTCGGAGGCCGCTGTGCGGTCCGTCAAGAAGCCGTCCTCCACGCGCATAGAGGCCGCCGTGCGCAAGGTGGTCGACGGCAAGATGGCCGACGGCCAGCTCGACGACGCCGATCTGACGCTCGCTCAGATCGAGGCGGTCATCGGCGTCTACTCACGCATGCTCGCGAGTGTCTACCACCCTCGCATCGAGTACCCGTCTTCGACTCCGAGGAGGTCGGAACATGCCCAGCATCCAGCTCACGAGCCATCGTGATCCCGAACCGCTCGATCTGACGGCCTTCGAGGCCCTCGCGACGTTCGTGCTCGACCGTGAGGACGTCTCCTACGACGTCGAGCTCTCCATCGCCATCGTCGAGATCGAGGAGATGGCCGAGCTCAACGACCGCTATCGCGGCAAGGACGGGCCGACCGACGTGCTCTCGTTCGGCTGCGACGACCCGTGCCCCGTGGACAGCGACGAGCCCGTCACGCTCGGTGACGTCGTCATCGCGCCCGTGATCGCGCAGCGTCAGGCCGAGGAGTACGGACACACCGTCGAGGAGGAGCTCAACCTGCTGCTCGTCCATGGCATCTTGCACCTGCTCGGGTATGACCACGAGGACGATGAGGCTGCCGCTGTCATGCAGGAACGCGAGCGCACGCTGCTCGCCGCCTACGCCGACCAGGTGTGATCGGCACGGTGCGCAGCCGCTCGCTCCTCTGGAGCTTCAACTACGCGATCGAGGGCATCGTCTATGCCCTGCGCACGCAGCGCAACATGCGCCTCCATGCACTCGCCGCCGGCGTCGTGCTGGTCTCCGGCATCGTGTTCGGCGTCTCGCGCTGGGAGATGGTCGCACTCCTGTTCGCGATCGCGTTCGTGGTGGTCGCGGAACTCGCCAACACGGCGATCGAGGCCACCGTCGACATGATGGTCGAGCACTTCGACCCCATGGCCAAGACCGCCAAGGACGTGGCCGCCGGCGCCGTGCTCGTGGCGTCACTGAACGCGGTCGCTGTCGGCTACATCGTGTTCTTCGATCGCGCGGTGCGCATGGCGCAGACCGGCTTCTCGGTCGTGCGCCAGTCCTCGGCCACCCTCACGGTCATCGCGCTTGCGCTCACGGGCCTTGCGGTCATCGCCATGAAGGCGGTCACCAGGGAGGGCACGTTCCTCCAGGGAGGCTGGCCCTCCGGTCACACGGCGCTCGCGGTGGGCGGAGCCGCCGCTATCGCGTACACGACCCAGAGCGCCAAGGCGGGCGTGCTCGCGATGTTCATCGCCTTCCTGGTCGCCCAGAGCAGGGTCGAGAGCGAGGTCCACACGATCCCGCAGGTCATCCTCGGCGCGGCCGTCGGCTTCCTCATCCCGACCCTGGTCTTTCAGGTATTCTTGACGTGATGGATCCCAAGGGAGGACACCTCACGTGCCGCTGATCGTCGCAGTCGCCGTCTCGGTACTACTCCTGGCCCTCGCGGCCCTCATGACCGCCGAGGAATCGGCGTTCGACCTCATCGCACCGGGCAGGGCCCTGAGGCTTGCTGAGGCCGGCCGTAAGGGCGCTCGAGCGCTCGAGCGCATCGGAGCCGTCCCGTACCGTCTGAGGGCCGCAGCGGCGTTCTCCCGCGGAACCGCGTACGCGGGCGTCACGGTGTGCGTGGGCTGGATATTCGTCCACTACACGGAGTTCACCCCGCTCCCGGGCGCGCTCCTCGGCGGGCTGATCGGGCTGGTGGCGTGTTTCTCGCTCGCCGAGGCCCTGCCCCGTACCGTCGCGATCCAGAACCCCGAGGACGTCGCGCTGAGCTTCGCCACGCTCGCTCTTCGCATCTCGAGCGTGCTGTACGGCCCCGCCAAGCTGCTCGGCGCGGTCTGGACGTGGGGCATGCGCCTTGCGGTCGGGCCCGAGGCCGCTCCGTCGCCCTGGGTCGACGACGACGACTACCGCTCCTTCTCCGATGACGATGAGCAGACCGCCCGCGAGGAGACCGAGGAGGCGCTGCTCGAGGCCGTGAGCGAGTTCGCCGAGAAGGTCGTGCGGGAGGTCATGGTGCCGCGGACGGACATGACCTGTCTTGCGGACACCGCGAGTGCGCAGGAGGCCATCGACGCCATCGAGGCGCACGGCTACTCGCGCCTGCCGGTGTATCACGACACGCTCGACGACATCCGGGGCGTCCTGTACGCCAAGGACCTGCTCGCCGCGTACTCGCGCGACCACGAGGTGCGACCGGTGAGCATCGCGCGGCGCGTGTTCTTCGTGCCCGAGACCAAGCCCGTCTCCGAACTGCTGCTCGAGATGCAGTCGCGCACGCATATCGCGATCGTCGCCGACGAGTACGGCGGTACCGCCGGCCTGGTGACGATCGAGGACCTTCTCGAGGAGATCGTCGGTGAGATCTTCGATGAGTACGATCTCAAGGAGGTGCTCGTCACCGAGCTCGGCGACGGGCGCTTCTCGGTGGACGCGCGGCTGCCCGTCGATGACCTCAACGAGCAGTTCGGTACCGCGATAGAGTCGGAGTCGGATACAGTGGGAGGTGCGGTCATGGAAGAACTCGGCCGTATCCCCGAGCCGGGCGACTCCGTTCGTATCGAGGGACTGAGGTTCGTCGTGGACGAACTCGAAGGGACAAGGATCCGCAGACTGGTCGTGGAGCCCGACGGGCAACGCGATTCGAAGGAGGGGCATGATGCGTAACCTCACACAACCCGACCTCGCACTGCTCGCATTCGCCCGGGAGGCCCAGGAGAAGGCGTACGCGCCGTACTCCGGCTTCCGCGTCGGTGCGGCCGTGTACTCGGCCGACGGCGAGATCTTCCAGGGAGTCAACGTCGAGAACGCCGCATACGGCTCGACCCTGTGCGCCGAGCGCGGCGCGATCATGGCCGCGGTCGCCGCGGGCCACACCGACATCACCGCGATCGCCGTGGTCGGCGACTCCGAGGCGCCGACCGTCCCGTGCGGCGCGTGCCGCCAGGTCCTGGCCGAGTTCGACCCTGAGATGCGGGTCATCATGGGCGGGCGTACCGACGAGGTCATGGTCATGACCCTCGACGAGCTGCTGCCCGAGGCCTTCGTGCGCGGATTCCTGGATCAGGACGACGAGAAGTGACGCCCGCGTCACCAGGCGGTAGCGATTCCTCGGCGGTCCACAGCGGGTTCGTCGCCCTGGTGGGGCGCCCCAACGCCGGCAAATCGACGCTCGTCAACGCGGCGGTGGGGGAGAAGGTCGCCATCGTCTCGGACCGTCCCCAGACCACCCGGCACCGCCTGCGGGCGGTTCTGGACCGCGACGACGCCCAGGTCGTGTTCGTGGACACCCCCGGGCTGCACAAGCCCATCGACGCACTCGGCGAGGAACTCAACCGCTCGGCGCTGATGGCGCTTTCCGATGTCGACGTCGCCTGCCTCATCATCGACGCCTCGAACAAGGTCGGCCGAGGAGACGAGTGGGTCGCCAAGCACGTCGCAAAGGCGGGTGCGAAACGCGTGCTCGTCCTCACGAAGGCCGATCTCGTCTCTCAGGAGGCTGCGGCCGCCCAGTTGGCGGCCGCGCGCGATATGGCGGCGTTCGATGCCGAGGTCGTCGTGTCGGCCAAGGACGGGTTCAACGTCGACGGCTTCATCGACACGGTCGCGGGGATGCTCCCGCAGGGGCCGCGCTACTTCCCGCGCGACATGGCCACCGATCAGCCGATAGAGGTCATGATCGCGGAGTTCATCCGGGAGAAGGTCTTGCTCACAACCCATGACGAGGTGCCTCACGCGGTGGGAGTCGCCATCGAGGAGCTCGCATACCACGAGGCACGCGATATCTCGACGATCTACGCTGTCATCTATGTCGAGCGTGACTCCCAGAAGGGGATAATCGTCGGCAAGGGCGGCGAGATGATCAAGCGCGTGGGCATCGAGGCCCGAAAGGACCTCGAGCGGCTCCTCGGCAACAAGGTCTACCTCGACCTCAACGTGAAGGTGAAGCGCGACTGGCGCCGCGATGCGAGCCAGATCAAGCGCTTCGGCTATGGAGAGGGGCTCTAGCATGGACGCGATCACGCTCGCCGCGGCGCTCGACCAGACCCTGCTCAAGCCGACCGTGGGCTTCGCTGAGGCCTCGGCCTGGATGGATTCGTGCGCAGACCACGGCTTCGCGACGCTGTGCGTCTCGCCGTTCCTCGTGCCGGTGGCCGCCCAGCGTCTCGCGGGCACGCGCACCGGCGTGTGCACCGTCTGCGGGTTCCCGCTCGGCTACGCGCTTACGGAGTCGAAGGCCGAGGAGGCCCGGCATCTCGTCGAACTCGGCGCGGTCGAGGTCGACGTGGTGGTCAACATAGCCGCGCTTCTCGAAGGCGAGGACCACTTCGTGCGCGACGATCTGGCGGCGGTGGCTCAAAGCGTCGAGAGCGCCTCGGGCGGCGCGGCGCTGCTCAAGGTGATCCTCGAGACGGGATACCTGCAGCCCGCCGACATCGTCCGCGGCTGCAAGCTCGCGGTCGAGGCCGGCGCCGCGTTCGTCAAGACCTCCACGGGCTTCGGTCCGCGTGGCGCGAGCCTCGAAGACGTCGCTCTGATGCGCGATACCGTCGGCCCCGAGATCGGGGTCAAGGCGGCCGGCGGCATCCGGGACCTCGATACCGCGCTCGCCATGCTCGACGCGGGTGCGAACCGCATCGGGACCTCGAGCGGGCTCGAGATCCTCGAGGCCTTCTCAGCGCGCACGTAGGCGCCCGACGTGGCCACGTACCCCGCCCGGGCGCTCGTCCTGCGCAAGACCAAACTCGGTGAGACCGACGTCATCGTGACGCTGCTCGCCGAGGACGGACGACAGATCCGTGCCGTCGCCAAGGGCATGCGCAAGCCCGGCTCGCGGTTCGGGGGCCGCCTCGAGCCGTTCTGTGTGGTGGACCTGCTGCTGCACTCGGGCCGCTCGCTCGACGTGGTGACGGAGGCCGAGACCGTCGAGTCCATGAGCGCACTGCGCGAGGACTTCGAGCGCTCGACCGCCGCGTCCGTGGTTGCAGACGTACTCGACAAGACCTCGCAGGAGTCGCAGGCCGAGGAGCGCGTGTTCGGGCTTGCCGTGGCCACGCTCTCCGCCATGGCCGACGCGCCCACCGCGACGCTGCCCGCGCTCGTCGCGGGCTTCCTCGCCAAGGCGCTCGCGATGCAGGGCTACCGTCCCGAACTGATGGCCTGCGCGTGCTGCGCCGAGGAGGTCACCGGCGGCCGGACGTTCTCCCTGCGCTCCGGCGGCGTTCTGTGCCCCGAGTGCGGTGGGGCGGATCCCAGCGCCGTGCCCTTCTCCCAGCAGGCCCGCGACGTCCTCGACACGCTGCTGCGTTCGACCATGCGTCAGATCGCCGAGGAGCCGCCCGCAGGCGCGGCGCTGGCGGAATGCTTCTCGCTGCTGCGCTCGTTCACGGCGTATCATCTACCGGCGCGCCTGAAGGCGCTCGACTTCTACGCCGGGACGATGGAGACATGAGCGGACAAGCGGAAAGCGCCCCACTGCCCGAGATCACCTTCGAGTCGCGCCTGACCGAAAAGGGCTACCGCTCCGTGATGCTGCGGGTCGCGCTCATGCGGCTGCGCTGGGTCCTTCCGATCGCCGCGTTCTTCATCTTCTCGGCGCTCGGCAGGGGCGACAGGGCCACGGCGACGCTCCTCGGCGTCATGACGCTCGGCACGGTGCTCACGGTCGTGTTGTACGCGAACTGGGCGAGCGGCTCGCCGACCCAGCGCGCCGTCTACGAGCCGGTGACCTACACCACCGCGCCCGACGGGCTCATATTCCGGTCCGGGGAGCGTGAGGGGATCGTCGAGTGGGGCTCGATCCGGCGCTGGGAGCTTGTGATGGAGCACTTTCTGCTGCATGTCGGGACCTCGTCCTACGTGCTCATCCCGCACGGGTGCCCGCCCGACCCTGTGGCCTTCGAGATGGTCTTGCGCGAGCACGTCGCACACGGACCACGCAGGCGTGCCTGAGAACGTGTCCCTGCAGGGGGAAACCCCGCTTCGTTCGTGTAAACTACCCTGTACTCGCGCGCTCGCGCACGGGTGAACCGCTCGTTTACGCCGCATGCCGGCTGTCTCGACGCCGAGAGGGGCGCTCAACACATGCAGGGAATGACCTTCCAGGACATAATCCTGGCGCTTTCGCGTTACTGGGCCGACCAGGGCTGTGTGGTGCTGCAGCCCTACGACAGCGAGGTCGGGGCGGGCACCTTCCATCCTGCGACCACGCTGCGCACGCTCGACCCGACGCCCTGGCGTACCGCGTATGTGCAGCCGAGCCGGCGTCCGACGGACGGTCGCTACGGCGAGAACCCCAACCGCCTGCAGCACTACTACCAGTACCAGGTCATCCTCATGCCGAGCCCGGACGACGTGCTCGACCTGTACTTCGGCTCCCTTCGCGCCATCGGGATCGAGCCCGCTGAACACGACATGCGCCTTGTGGAGGACGACTGGGAGAGCCCGACGCTCGGCGCGTGGGGATTGGGCTGGGAGGTGTGGCTCAACGGCATGGAGGTCACCCAGTTCACCTACTTCCAGCAGGTCGGTGGGTTCGAGACGCGTCCTGTGCCCGCGGAGATCACCTACGGCCTCGAGCGCCTCGCGATGTACATCCAGGGCGTGGACAGCGTCTACGACATCATCTGGTCGGTCGGCCCGGACGGTCTGACCTACACCTACGGCGACGTGTTCCTCGAGAACGAGCGCCAGTACTCCAAGCACAACTTCGAGCTCGCCGACACCGAGATGCTCTACAACCTCTTCGAGACCTACGAAGCGGAGTGTCAGCGCCTGCTGGACGGCGGCGTCGTTCTGCCCGCCTACGACTACGTGCTCAAGTGCAGCCACGCGTTCAACCTGCTCGATGCCCGGGGCGCCATCGCCGTCACGGAGCGCGTGAGCTTCATCCTGCGCGTCCGCACGCTCGCCAAGGCCTGCTGTGAGGCGTACGTCGCGCGCGTTCGCGCCGATTCCGCCGAGGAGTCCGCCGCCGAGCCTGCGTCGCTTGCGGAAGGCGGTGATGCCTCGTGAGCCGTGACCTGCTGTTCGAGATCGGCGTGGAGGAGATCCCGTCACGACCGCTCTATGATGCGACCGTCCAACTCAAGACCGACGCGGCGAAGGCCCTTGCCGAGGCGCGCCTCGGCTACGAGACGCTCGAGACGTTCGGCGCACCGCGCAGACTCGTTCTGCGTGTGACTGGTCTGGCCGAGGGCCAGGAGGACCGTACGCTCAGGGCCAAGGGTCCCGCGGTCAAGGCCGCGTTCGACGCCGACGGCAATCCCACCAAGGCGGCCGAGGGCTTCGCTCGCGGCAAGGGCGTGAGCGTCGCGGACCTCGTGCGTGAGTCCGAGGGCGGCGGCGAGTACGTCTACGCGATCGTCGAGCAGAAGGGCATGCCTGCGCTCGAAGTGCTGCCGGGTCTGCTCGCCTCGCTCGCCGAAGGCCTTTCCTGGCCCAAGTCCCAGCGCTGGGGCGCGGGCAGCGCGCGCTTCATCCGTCCGGTCCGCAGTCTGCTCGCGCTCTTTGGCGAGGAAGTCGTCCCGGTCAGCTTCGCCGGGCTTGCTGCCGACCGCTACACGCAGGGCCACCGCTTCCTCGCGCAGGAGCGAAGGGTCCCGGTCGCCTCGGCGCAGTCCTACGATGCGGCAGCGCGCTCAGGGATGTTCGTCTATGACGCCGAGGAGCGTGCGCGGATCATACGCGAGGGCATCGCGGCCCTCGAGGCTACCCATGGCGTGCGCGCGGTCGTGCCCGAGAACACGTTCGCCGAGGTCGTGAACCTCGTCGAGTGGCCCACCGTCGTGATGGGGCATTTCGACGCCGAGTTCCTCGAGGTGCCTCGTGAGGTCATCGAGACGGCCATGACCAAGCATCAGCGCTACTTCCCGGTCGAGGGCCCCGACGGGGGGCTCTCCAACGGGTTCATCGTCGTGCACAACGGAGATCCGGCGCGCTCGGAGGCCATCGTCTCCGGTCATGAGCGCGTCATCCGCGCCCGTCTGGCCGATGCGACGTTCTTCTACCGTGAGGACCTCGCGGTGAACATGGAGGACTGGGTCGCCCAGCTCGACACGATCACGTTCCAGGAGAAGCTCGGCACGAGCGGCGCGAAGGTCCGTCGCATCGAGGCGCTGGTCGAGCGTCTCGCGACCATGAGCGGAGCCGACGCGGCCGTCGCGGCGGAGGCCGTTCGTGCGGCGCACCTCGCGAAAGCCGACCTCGTGAGCCACGCGGTTGTCGAGTTCCCTGTGCTCCAGGGCGTCATGGGCCGCTACTACGCGCTTGCGGGCGGGGAGACCGAGCAGGTCGCCACGGCGATCCTCGAGCACTACCGTCCCCGCTTCGCCGGAGACGCGGTTCCCTCCACGCAGGCCGGCATGCTCGTTGCGACGGCCGACCGCATCGACACCATGGTGGGCATCTTCGCCATCGGGCAGGCGCCGACCGGTTCGGCCGACCCCTACGCGCTCCGTCGCGGTGCTATCGGCGTGATGGCGATGATCCTCGACGGGGGGCTTGCGCTCGACGATCTGACCGAGGTGGTCGCAGCCGCCCTGGACGGCTATCCCGACGAGGTGCTCAGCGCCTCACGTACGGAGACCGGGGACGCGGTACTGGCGTTCCTGCGCGGTCGCCTCGCGGTGATCCTCAAGGACCGCGGCCTGGCCTACGACACCGTCGACGCGGTCATGGCGCTGCACACCGGCCGATTCGCGCCTGCCGACATGCATGCGCGCGGACGTGCCCTGCAGGACGCGCGCGATAACGATCCGGCCGTCTTCGCCGACCTTTCCTCGGCGTTCACACGGGCCCGCAACCTCGCGGACTTCGCACTCGGGACCGATACCGACACTTCGATCATGGGTGCCGAGGAGGCCGCGCTCGCGGACGCTCTCGTGGCCGCTGAGCAGGCGGCGGAGCTCTCGTTCGCCGCGCTCGACTACCCGGCGGTCCTCGGCGTTCTCGCCTCGCTGCGCACCCCGATCGACGCGTTCTTCGATGGCGTCCTCGTGATGGATGCCGACGAAGCGCTGCGCGCGAACCGGCTCCGTCTGCTCAACCGATTCGTCGCGCTGTTCGAGCGCTTCGCCGACCTGTCCAAGATCGCGGAGTAGCGCATGCCGCGGACCGCGCCGATCTCGATACACGTGATCTCGGACTCGCTCGGTGAGACCGGGGACCTGGTCGCGCGTGCGGCCGAGGCGCAGTTCGAGCCGGACCGGTTCCGCATCGAGCGGCTGCCCAAGGTCACGACGCCCGAGCAGCTGCGCGAGATGGTCAAGTCCCACTGCGGGAACTACTGCCTGTTCTTCTACACGCTCGTCAACTGCGAGCTCTGTGCCGAGATGGAGCGGTTGTGCGACGAGGGCATCAACGGCGTCGACCTTCTCGGTCCTGCCGTGGACATGCTCTCGAGCGTCACCGGGTACCGCCCGGCGGGTGAGGCAGGCGCCATGCGCCGCACCGACCAGGAGTACTTCGATCGCATCGAGGCGATGGAGTTCGCCGTCAAGCACGACGACGGCCGCAACCCCGAGGGTCTGGCCGAGGCCGACATCGTCCTGGTCGGCGTGTCGCGCTCGAGCAAGACGCCGCTCGCGATGTATCTCGCGTTCAAGGGCTACCGGGTCGCCAACGTGCCGCTCGCGCCCAACGTGACACCGCCGCCTGAGATCTTCGAACTCGATCCTCGGCGCGTCTTCGGGCTGGTGACGAGCGCCGAGATCCTGCACGAGATCCGCACCGAGCGCATGCGTGAGCTCGGCGGCTACGTACCGGGCTATGCGGAGCGGGAAGCGATCGAGGCCGACCTCGAGGAGGCGCGGGCGGTCATGCGTCGAATCGGATGTCTGGTGGTCAACACAGGGGGGCGCGCAGTCGAGGAGGCCGCCCAGGAGATCATCCGGCATGTGCAAGGTGGTTTGAACACCCAGGACTGAGTCATCTCACACGCCCGCGCAAGCGGGCTGTGCGTTAGAATGCGTGTCACCGGGCCCCGGACAAGTGAGGGAGAAGGAGTTGTCGGACGTGAAGCGCGTGTACGCTTTCGGTGGAGGACGCACCGAGGGCAACAAGGACATGAAGTTCATCCTCGGCGGCAAGGGCGCGAACCTCGCCGAGATGGCCAACATGGGTCTGCCTGTGCCCCCAGGGTTCACCATCAGTTGTCAGGCGTGCATGGAGTACTACAACTCCACGCCCCCCGCGTTCCCCGCGGGACTTGCCGAGGAGATCGCGACCTACGTCGCCGAACTCGAAGAGAAGATGGGCAAGAAGCTCGGGGACTCCAACGACCCGCTGCTCGTCTCGGTGCGCTCCGGCTCACCGTTCTCGATGCCGGGCATGATGGACACCGTTCTCAACCTGGGACTCAACGACGTCTCGGTCATGGGGCTCATCGAGAAGTCCGGCAACGAGCGGTTCGCCTGGGACAGCTATCGCAGGTTCATCCAGATGTTCTCCAAGGTCGTCCTCGACGCCGAGGGTGATCTGTTCGAGAACGCCATCACCAAGATCAAGCTCGATCGCGGGGTCAAAGACGACACCGAACTGTCCGCCGAGGACATGCGCTCGATGGTCGACGTCTTCAAGGCCGTCGTCGCGGAGCACGTCTCCGCCGATGACCTCCCCGCGCTCGCGGTCGACGGCAAGGTCGCGTTCCCGCAGGACGCGTCGCTGCAGCTCCAGCTCGCCATCGAGGCGGTCTTCCGCAGCTGGATGAACGACCGCGCCGTGCTCTACCGCAAGATGGAGCGCATCGCCGACGATCTCGGCACCGCGGTCAACGTGCAGTCGATGGTCTTCGGCAACATGGGCGAGACGAGCGGCACCGGCGTCGGGTTCACCCGCAACGCCGCGGACGGCACCAAGGAGTTCTACGGTGACTTCCTGACCAACGCGCAGGGCGAGGACGTCGTCGCGGGTATCCGTGCGACGCGCCCGATCTCCGAGCTGCCCGACGTGCTGCCCGAGGCGGGCGCCGAGCTGTGGAAGGTCTTCGAGATCCTCGAGCAGGCCTACCGCGACATGTGCGACATCGAGTTCACCATCCAGGAGGGCAAGCTCTGGATGCTGCAGACGCGAGTGGGCAAGCGCACGGCGCGCGCCGCGCTCAAGATCGCCATCGACATGGTCGCCGAGGGCATGATCACGCGCGAGGAGGCCGTCCTGCGCATCGACCCCGCGCAGCTCGACCAGCTCCTCCACCCGCAGTTCGACGCCAAGGCCGACTACGATGTCGTCGCCAAGGGCCTCAACGCCTCACCGGGTGCTGCGGTGGGCGAGGTCGTGTTCTCCGCTGACTATGCCGAGGAGGCCGCTGCCGAGGGCCGCAAGGTCATCCTCGTGCGCTGGGAGACCACGCCCGACGACCTTCACGGCATGATCGCCGCCCAGGGCATCCTGACCTCGCATGGCGGCAAGACGAGCCACGCTGCGGTCGTCGCACGCGGCATGGGCAAGCCCTGCGTCTGCGGCGCCGAGAAGCTTCGAATCGACGCGGTCGCCAAGGTCGCCAAGATCGAGGGCAGCGACGTCGAGCTCCACGAAGGCGACATCATCTCCATCGACGGCACCACCGGTATCGTCGTCCTGGGTGCGGTCTCGCTCGTCGAGCCCGAGGTCTCCGGCGATTTCGATACGATCCTGTCGTGGGCAGACGAGTTCCGCACGATGGGCGTGCGCGCCAACGCGGACACCCCCGACGACGCGGCGCTCGGTCGCAAGTTCGGCGCGGCGGGCATCGGCCTGTGCCGCACCGAGCACATGTTCCTCGGCGAGCGTAAGGACATCATCCAGCGGTTCGTACTCGCCGACGACGAGGCCACGCGTCTCGCCGCCCTCGACGAGCTGCTTGAGGCTCAGGTCGGCGATTACCTCGGCATCTTCGAGGCGATGGACGGTCTGCCCGTCACCGTCCGTCTGCTCGACCCGCCTCTGCACGAGTTCCTCGACTCGCCGCGCGAGCTCGAGATCGAGATCGTGAAGGCCGAGTGCGCAGGCGCTTCCGCCGAGGAGCTCGCCCCCAAGCGCCGTCTGCTCGCGCAGATCGACGCGATGGCGGAGATGAACCCGATGCTCGGGCTTCGTGGCTGCCGTCTCGGCATCATGCACCCCGAGCTCTACGCGATGCAGGTCCGCGCGATCACGCTCGCGGCCTGCCAGCTCAAGAAGGCCGGCAAGAACCCGCGTCCGGAGATCATGATCCCGCTCGTCTCGCTCTCCGCGGAGCTCGAGATGCTCCGCAAGGAGTCCGAGACGGTCGTCGCCGCGGTCAAGGCGGAGTGCGGTGTCGACATCGACATCCCGATCGGCACCATGATCGAGCTGCCCCGCGCCGCGATCATGGCCGACAAGATCGGTCTGGTGGCCGACTTCTTCTCGTTCGGAACCAACGATCTCACGCAGACCACGTTCGGGTTCTCGCGCGACGACATCGAGTCGAAGTTCCTTCCGCGCTACCTCGAGCGCAAGGTCATGCCGCGCAACCCCTTCGAGACGGTCGACGAGGGCGTCGCCAAGATGGTGGAGCTCGGCTGCAAGGGAGGACGTGCGGCGAACCCCAAGATCAAGCTGGGCGTCTGTGGTGAGCACGGGGGCGACCCCGAGAGCGTCAAGACCTTCTACGGTATCGGCCTGGACTACGTGTCCTGCTCTCCGTACCGTATCCCGCTCGCACGGCTTGCGGCCGCACAGGCCAAGCTCGCCGAGTCGGCGGTGAAGTCGGACAACAGGTAGTCGACGGGGCGGGGCGCCTTCGGGCGTCCCGCTCGGTCCGTCGGGTCCGCACGGGCTGTGACGGAAGCGGGGGCGTGCATGGGGAGGACCAAGCTCTTCCAGGCACCACGATCACCCCTTATCCAGGGGCATTCCCGCATGGAACGACCCTTCTGGGCCGACTGGATGCAGGCTTGTGCGGTCGGGACCGTGGTCGTGGCCGCACCCGGATTGGTCGTACCGCTGCTCGCAGACGTCCAGCCCGGCTCCGGTCTGCTCTCATGGCTTGTGGGTGTGCCGAGCACGTTCATCGTGTGGCTGCCCGCGATGCTCGTACTCAGCGCCGCGGGTGTGCAGGTCGCCCGCTCGTATGGTTCCAGACGCTCCTGGGTCGCAGGCGCGGTCCTCGGCGCCGTAGGCTCGCTTGTGTGGCTGTTCGTCGCTGCGGCGTTCGTGCTCTCGAGCGCTACGTGAGCGGGTTCTTCGGCGCACGGAACGGTTCGGACTCTCGATCGACAGTGAGGCACGCGTCCATCTCATGAGCATCATCTCCAGAGAACAGTACGAGGCCGAGGAGCATGCGCGCCTGTCCGAGCGCGCGGCCTTCGCCGACGCGACCGCCGGTCGGGCGACGCCTCTCGCCCTCGATCCCTACCGCACGGAGTTCCAGCGGGACCGAGACCGGATCATCCACTGCAAGGCGTTTAGGCGCCTTTCACACAAGACGCAGGTCTTCCTGGCGCCAGAGGGCGATCACTACCGCACGCGGCTGACGCACACGCTCGAGGTCGCTCAGATCGCGCGGTCGATCGCGCGCGCGCTCCGCCTCAACGAGGACCTCACCGAGGCGATCGCTCTGGGCCATGACCTCGGCCACACCCCGTTCGGTCATATAGGGGAGGACGCCCTCACGGCGTGCTTCGACGCGATCCGCGACCGATTCCCGGATCTGCCGGACCACTACCACCACAACCTGCAGTCGCTCCGTGTGGTCGACGTGCTCGAGTACGAGGGCAAGGGCCTCAACCTCACCGACGAGGTCCGGGACGGGATCGCGCACCACACGGGGCCCGTGAAGGCCCGTACGCTCGAGGGCCAGATCGTGGCCATCGCGGATAGGATCGCCTACATCAACCACGACATCGACGATGCCATTCGTGGGGGAGTGCTTTCTGAGTCCGCGTTGCCAGCAGGCCCCACCGCGGTCCTCGGCCATCATCACGGGGCGCGCATCACCACGATGGTCACGGATCTTCTGCAGACCTCCGACGACGCCGACGAGATCGCCATGTCCCCGCGCGTGTGGGACGCGATGATGGAACTGCGGACCTGGCTCTTTGAGAACGTCTACCTCTCAGGTCGCGCCAAGGCCGAGGAACCCAAGGCCTTCGGCATCGTCAAGCAGCTCTTCGAGTACTACCTGGAGCACCCCGATATGCTTGCCGACGAGTTCCGCCCCCGCTCAGAGGCCGAGGTCCCGCAGTGCGTGACCGACTATGTCTCCGGGATGACCGACAGGTTCGCCCTCAAACAGTTCGACGCGCTCTTCGTGCCCAAGAACTGGATGTTCTGAGAATCGTTTCCGTCTTGTTGCCGCGGCACCGTGCTTAACATAGAATCACCCAAGCACTAGCCCCGGCTTGTATGCACGTGGAAGGAGAGGCACGTTCATGGCTGACTGGATTGTATGGCTGGCGCCCGCATCCGCCGTTCTCGGCATCGCGGTCGCCATCTACCTCGCTTCTTGGGTCCTCAAGCAGGATCCGGGCAACGAGAAGATGCAGGAGATCTCGAAGGCGACCCAGGAGGGCGCCCTCGCATTCCTGCTGCGTGAGTACCGCGTCCTGATCATCTTCGCCGCTGTGGTCGCCTTGATCATCGTCGTGGTTCCCGCGATGCCCTGGCTGACCGCGGTCGCGTTCCTGACGGGCGCGTTCCTGTCAGCCGCGGCGGGTTACTTCGGCATGTATGTCGCCACGCGTGCGAACTCCCGTACGGCACAGGCCGCCACGAAGGGTGTCGCAGGCGCGCTCCAGGTCGCTTTCCGTTCGGGCCTGACCATGGGTCTCACGGTCGCCTCGTTCGGCCTCGGCGGCCTGTCGCTGTGGGCCATCTTCCTGCTTCTGGGCAAGACCCCCGAGCCTGAGGTCGTCAACGGCTTCGCGATGGGCGCGAGCTCGATCGCACTGTTCGCGCGTGTCGGCGGCGGCATCTACACCAAGGCCGCCGACGTCGGCGCCGACCTCGTCGGCAAGGTCGAGGCCGGTATCCCCGAGGACGATCCCCGCAACCCCGCCGTCATCGCCGACAACGTCGGTGACAACGTCGGTGACGTCGCCGGTATGGGCGCCGACCTGTTCGAGAGCTTCGTTGGCTCGATCCTCGCACCGATGGTGCTCGCGATCTCGCTCTGGGGCTCCGTGGGCGGCATCAACCTGCAGTACGGTATCGTCGCTCCGCTCCTGATCGCGGCGTTCGGCATCGTGATGTCGATCATCGGACTGTTCGCGGTCCGTGCGAAGGAAGGCGCGAACCTGCACAACGCTCTCAACATGGGCACCTATGTCGCCGCGGTCCTCGAGGTCGCGGCCATGGGCTTCCTGTTCTGGCACTGGTCCACCCGCCCGGGTGCCGAGTCGGCCAAGCTCTGGTACTTCGGCGCCGTGGTCGCCGGACTGGCGGCCGGTATCGCGATCGGAAAGATCACCGAGTACTACTGCTCGGATCACTTCAGCCCGGTCAAGAAGATCGCCGAGTCCTCCGAGACGGGTGCTGCCACCAACATCATCGCCGGCCTGGGTACCGGCATGATGTCGACCGCGCTTCCGATCCTGGTTGTCGGCGCGGGCATCATCGCCTCCTACCTCATGGGTAACGCCGCCGACGCCAACCCGGCATCCGGCATCTACGGCATCGGTCTTGCCGCCCTCGGCATGCTCTCGATCACGGCCATCACCGTCGGCGTCGACGCCTACGGTCCGGTCGCCGACAACGCCGGCGGTATCGCCGAGATGGCGCACATGGGCCCCGAGATCCGCAAGATCACCGATGGTCTGGATTCGGTCGGCAACACCACCGCCGCCATCGCCAAGGGCTTCGCGATCGGTTCGGCCGGTCTGACCGCCCTGGCTCTGTTCGTGGCCTTCAAGGAGTCCCTGATCGCGGGCGGGGTCGCGCTCAACATGAGCCTCGACAACCCGTACGTCATCGTCGGCCTCTTCGTGGGCGGCATGCTGCCGTTCCTGTTCGGCGCGCTCACCATGAACGCGGTCGGTCGTGCGGCCTTCTCCATGATCGGTGAGGTCCGCCGTCAGTTCCGTGAGATCCCCGGCATCATGGAGGGCACCGGCAAGCCGGACTACGCCGCCTGTGTCGACATCTCCACCAAGGCCGCTCTCAAGGAGATGGTCGTCCCCGGCGCCATCGCCGTTGCTGCGCCGCTCGTCGTGGGTGCGTTCAGCGTCGATATGCTCTCCGGCCTGCTGGCCGGCGCGCTCGTGACCGGGTTCCTGCTCGCAGTGTTCATGGCGAACGCCGGTGGCGCGTGGGACAACGCCAAGAAGTACATCGAGTCGGGCGAGCACGGCGGCAAGGGCTCCGATGCCCACAAGGCCGCGGTCGTCGGTGACACGGTCGGTGACCCCTTCAAGGACACCTCCGGTCCCTCGATGAACATCCTCATCAAGCTCATGACCGTGGTGAGCCTGGTGTTTGTGCCGCTGTTCGTGGCGCTGCACGGCTAGGTACTGACGGGGCGCTATCGCGCTCCTTGCTCGACGAGCGATTGCTCCCGGGACGGCTATCCTGCCGCCCCGGGAGCATCGTCGTTATCTGCACCGTGTGCGTCCGGGCCGTTGAGATACCTCGCGATGGGGTAGGAGACGAGGGAGGAGGGCTACTGTGGGTCGCATTTCCGACGAAGACATACAGCGCGTTCGCGACGCGACCGACGTGGTCGCCCTCATCTCCGATTCGGTCGTCCTGAAGCAGAAGGGCCGCCTCTACTGGGGCTGCTGCCCTTTCCACGGTGAGAAGACCGCCAGCTTCAAGATCGATCCGGGCACGGGGCTTTGGCACTGCTTCGGATGCGGCGCCGGCGGAGACGCGTTCGGCTACATCATGAAGCGCGAGAACCTCGAGTTCCCCGACGCGGTGCGCCAGCTCGCTGAACGCGCGCGTATCGAGATCGTCGAGACGGGCGAGTCGGGCGTGTCCCGCGGTATGCGCGAACGCATCATGGCGGCGCACGACGCAGCCGCGGAGTTCTATCACAAGCATCTCGTCTCATCGCGCGATGATGGCGCGGCCAAAGCACGGGAGTATCTCAAGGCCCGCGGGTTCGGCATCGACGTCGCGCGGACCTGGCAGCTCGGCTACGCTCCCGGGCGCGGTGAGCTCGTGCGTATGCTGCTCGACCAAGGCTTCACGGCCGAGGAGCTGGTCACCGCGAATCTCGCGTTCAAGGGCGACGACGGCCGACTCAAGGATCGCTTCTTCGCACGCATCATGTTTCCGATCCACGACATCTCGGGCCGGACCGTGGGGTTCGGCGGTAGGGTGGTGGGTTCGGGCGAGCCGAAGTACCTCAATACGAGCGAGACACCGGTGTTCCACAAGTCGCAGAACCTTTATGCGGTCGACCTCGCCAAGAACGAGTTCATCAAGGAGAAGTCCGCGGTCGTGGTCGAGGGCTACACCGATGTGATCGCCTTGCATGAGGCCGGTATCCGCAACGTGGTCGCGACGCTGGGGACCTCACTGACCAGGCAGCACGTCAAACTCCTGGGCAGGTTCACCAACAAGGTGGTCTACCTGTTCGATGCCGATGAGGCCGGGCTGAGGGCCGCGGAGCGTGCCGCCGAGTTCATCGATGTCGCGATCTCGCCTGCCGGCGCGACCGCGATAGACCTGCTCGTGGCCGTCATGCCTCAGGGGAAGGACCCCGCCGATTTCGTGTCGGAAGGCGGTGCCGATGCCATGAGAGGCGTGCTCGAGACCGCCACGCCGCTCATGCAGTTCGTGCTCGACCGGAGGATGGCCAGGCACGACCTCGCGACTCCGGAAGGCCGTGGCCGCGCGCTCTCCGATGTCGCGTCGGTGCTTGCGACCGTCAAGGGCTCGCTGTTGGCGCAGGACTACACCAACAAAGTGGCCGACCGGCTGCTCACCGATTACGAGACCGTGAGCCGCGCGATCGACAGTGCACGGCCGGCGTTCGTCACCGGGGATCCCGTTACCGGTCAAGACGACACCGCGGTCGCGGCATCGCCCGAGGCCGACTCACCCAAAGCGCGCGCCGAGCGTGCGCTCGTCGGGATCATCGCGTCTCACCCGGAGCTTCGCGCGGGGGCACGGAACTTGCTTGAGACGGGTCTGCTCGAAGACCCTCGCGCGTTGGCGCTCCTCGGCGTGGTGACAGGGGCGGGAGTACAGCCCGCTGCGGAGATCGTCGCCTCATTACATAAGACCGACAAGGACTCCGCCGAACTGCTGGACTCGCAACTCGTGTCCCTGCCGGAACCGGGGGCGGCTCGTGCCGCAGCGAACGATTTGTTAAGCAAACTCAAGGAATTCGCCCTCGAGCGTCAAATCATTGAGGGTAAAGCTCGCATGAGAGCACTCGATCCGGTCAAGGAACGGGCCGGGTATGACGAACTATTCAAGGAGATATCCTCTCTGACGCTCGCCCTCGACCGGGCGCGTCGCGGAGAGGTCGGATCTGACGAACAGGAAGTGTGGGGATAGAGTGGCTGCTAAGCCTGTGTCCGAGAACAAGAAGGCCAAGGCCGCCGTCGCGAAGGCGACCGCGTCCGAGGCAGTGAAGCCGGAACCCAAGGCCGCCAAGGCGGCCGGGGCCAAGAAGCCGGAGCCCAAGGCCGCAAAGGCCGCCAAGCCGGAGCCCAAGGCCGCAAAGGCCGCCAAGCCGGAGCCCAAGGCCAAGAAGGCCTCGGCGAGCCCCGACGCGCCCACCGAGCAGCTCGGGCTTCCGGAGGCCACGAGTTTCCTCGTCAAGATGGGCAAGGCCAAGGGCAACCTGACCGAGGAGGAGATCGCCGGCGCGCTCGGCGACCTCGAACTCTCCGACGAGCAGGTCGAGGGCGTCTACAAGCACTTCGCGGATTCCGGGATCCAGATCATCGACGAGCCCGTCGTTGACGGCGCCGACGTGGGCGTCGATGTGATCGATGACTCCGACGACGACGAGGACACGCTCGATGGCGCCGAGAAGGAGCACATCGAGATACCGCTCCCCAAACCGGCCAAGGCGACCAAGAAGAAGAGCAAGAAGCGCTCGGACGCTTCGGCGCTCGCCCCGCTCACGGGCGATCCGGTCCGCATGTACCTCAAGGAGATCGGCAAGGTCCCGCTGCTTACGGCGGCGCAGGAGATCGACCTCGCCATGAAGATCGAGGCCGGACTCGAGGCCACCGACCGTCTCGAAGAGGCCGAGGAGCGCGGCGTGACCATGGACCGCGCGGAGCGTCGGCGACTCAGTCGCATCGAGGCCGTCGGGCTCGATGCCAAGCAGCAGCTCGTCGAGGCCAACCTGCGCCTCGTCGTCTCCATAGCCAAGCGGTATGTGGGTCGCGGGATGCTCTTCCTCGACCTCATCCAGGAGGGCAACCTCGGACTCATTCGCGCGGTCGAGAAGTTCGACTACACCAAGGGCTTCAAGTTCTCCACGTACGCGACGTGGTGGATCCGTCAGGCCATCACCCGGGCCATCGCCGATCAGGCTCGCACGATCCGCATCCCGGTGCACATGGTCGAGACGATCAACAAACTCATCCGCGTCCAGCGTCAGTTGCTCCAGGAGCTCGGGCGTGAGCCCAGTCCCGAGGAGATCGGCGAGAAGATGGAGATGACCGCGGATCGTGTCCGCGAGATCCTCAAGATCAGCCAGGAGCCGGTGAGTCTCGAGACCCCGATCGGCGAGGAAGAGGACAGCCAGCTCGGTGACTTCATCGAGGACGGCGAGGCCGTAGTGCCGCCTGACGCGGCGAGCTTCTCGATGCTGCAGGAGCAGCTCTCGAAGGTCCTGGACGGCCTGTCCGAGCGCGAGCGCAAGGTCATCGAGTTGCGCTTCGGGCTCACGGACGGCCATCCCCGCACGCTCGAAGAGGTCGGACGCGAATTCGGCGTCACCCGCGAGCGCATCAGGCAGATCGAGAGCAAGACGCTGTGCAAGTTGCGGCATCCCTCGCGATCGAGCAGGCTCAAGGACTACTTGGAGTAGAGTACCGCGCTTCCGGGATGCGGTTGGTCGGGCCTGAGCTCGTAGCCCATCTCGCGGAACAGACGACAGCATGCGGCGGCCGCCTCGGGATCGTAGAGGCGGCCGCTGTTCTTCTCGATCTCATCGAGCGCCGCGTCGATGCCGACCGCGGGCTTGTATGGGCGGTGATTGGTCATGGCCTCGACGACGTCCGCGATGGCGAGTACGCGGGAGCCGGGGAGTATCTCCTCGGCGCTCAGACCATTGGGGTAGCCGCTGCCGTCGAGGCGTTCGTGGTGCTGGTGCACGTACTCGGCGATCGGCCACGGGAACTCGATCTCGGAGAGTACCGTGTAGGCGATGTCGGGATGCATCTTGATGATCGCGAACTCCGGTTCGGAGAGCTGGCCGGGCCGCGTGAGGATCCCTGAGGGCACGTAGACCTTGCCGATGTCGTGGATGACGCCTGCGACCCGGATCCCCTCACAGTCGTCTTCAGGCAGTCCCATCTCGCGCGCGATGGAGAACGCGAGGGTCGAGACCCGCTCCTGGTGGCCGGCGGTGTAGGGGTCGCGTGCTTCGACGAGCTTCGCGATGGCGGTGACGGTGCCGTTGATCATCCCGTAGAGCCGCAGGTTCGCTTCCTTGAGGTCGTCCAGTTGCTGCTCCATCTTGTGGAGCAGGCGGACGTTGTGTTCGCGCAGCGTCTCCTCGTCGGAGTCGGAGTCGGGGCGTGCAACCGGCTGACCGGACCTCACGTCTGTGACAAGACCTTCGATGCGCTCCACCAGCACTGACGGGTCGCACGGCTTGGTCAGGTAGAGGTCGGCGCCGAGGTTGTCCGCGAGCCTGGCGTCCTCGTCCTCGGTGTAGTTCGCGGTGAAGAACGCGAACGGGATGTCCGCAAGGCTCGGATCGGAGCGCCACTCGCGGCACAGGGCGTATCCGTCCATGCCGGGCATCAAGATGTCGGTCACGATCACGTCGGGTAGGTCCTCGCGCGCCGATGCGAGCGCCTCGGCGCCCTCGGTGGCTTCCGTCACCCGATGACCGGCAGCGCCGAATATCGTGCGCAGCAGGTACCGGTTGCGTGTGTCGTCGTCCACGATGAGGACATGCATGATCGCGCCCCTCGGTTAGGCAGGTGACGCCTCGGTAGATACCCCAGCGACGGTGGTTTCTGGCGGAAAATGAAACGACCGCCGACAGGCGGTCGTGTGAGGAGTCTGGCTCCCCGGGTAGGACTCGAACCTACAACCCTCCGGTTAACAGCCGGATGCTCTGCCGATTGAGCTACCGAGGAGTACGTGGCGCCCTTCGGCGCGTCGAGGATTATACGTAACGGCGGCGCACCTCGCAACAGCGATTCTCAGCTCGGCAGGCCCTTGCGGGAATCGATCGCCATCGCGAGCTTGGCAGCGAGGACTTCGCACGAGGTGGGCTTGAACACGAGGTCGTCGGCGCCGGAGTGGAGTGCCTGCTCCCGCACCTCTGCCGTGTTGTACGCGGTGTGAAGCAAGACCGGGGTATCGATGCCGGCGCCCCGCCACTCCGCGAGCAGTTCGAAGCCGCTGATCCTGGGCATGGCGATGTCGAGCAGTACCGCATCGGGAAGCGAACCGTGGAGTATGGCGTGAGCGGTCTCAGCGTCAGGAGCCATGATCACGTCGACGCCGAGTTCGCGCAGGGAGACGGCAAGCATCTCGAGCAGGTCCTGGTCGTCGTCGACCACAAGAACAAGCATAGCCATATAGCCCCCAGGAGGCCGGTTGGGCGTTATGGGGAGTATCGGCACAATGCGCTCCCGACTACACCATTCCGGTCGGGAAGCGGCGCGCCGAATGCGATACACTGTCGTCTGCCCCGATGTCGAGGCGAGCGGGCCCGTAGCTCAATGGTGGAGCAGGGGACTCATAATCCCTTGGTTGTAGGTTCGAATCCTACCGGGCCCACCAACGAAGGCCGGCATGAGCAGAACGCGCAATCAACGAGGGTCCGACACGCAAGGCCTGCAGCGGCGCACCGTGCTGATCGCGGCGCTGGTGCTTGTGGTTCTCGTTGCCCTGGCCGGGGCCGCGTACGCGCTCAAACTCACCCGTCCCGCATCGGCGAAGTCCTCCATCGAGCCGCCGGTACTCGCGCTTTCCGCCGAGGAGTCGGAGATGGGCACCGCCACGTCGGTCGCCACCACGGCCACGGCCGGTCAGCGCATCCAGGTACCGGAGGTCACAGGCAAGACCGTGGAGGAGGCCGAAGCCGTTCTGGCCGCCGCCGGACTTGCGGTGGTGCGCCGCGAGACCTCCCAGATCGTTCCCGCCGGGACGGCGATCGTGGTCGTGGCTCAGAATCCCGCCGCGGGCGAGGTGGTCGAGCAGGGCAGCACGGTCGAACTCCGTATCCCCGCGACCACCATGGCGACCACCGTGGCGACGCAGCAGTACGTCGTGTGCATCGATCCCGGGCACCAGGCCAAGTCCGATCTCAAGCCCGAACCCATCGGGCCGGGTGCGACGGAGACCAAGGCGCGCGTCATGGGAGGCACCACGGGTACAGGCACGAAGCTCCCTGAGTACGAGGTCGTCCTCCAGATCGCGAACAACCTGAAGGCGCGTCTTGAGAAGGCGGGCGTCAAGGTCGTGATGACCCGCGCCACCAACGACGTCTCGATATCGAACTCCGAGCGCGCCATCGCGGCCAACGAGGCCAAGGCGGACCTGTTCATCCGTATCCATTGCGACGGCAGCACCGACCAGGCGGTCTCGGGGATATCGACCCTGTATCCGGGCAAGACCAAGTGGAGCGCGCCGATCGCCTCGGACAGTAAGCGAGCGGCTGACGCAGTCCAGGCAGCGGTCGTCGCATCGACCGGCGCGGTCTCTCGCGGCGCCGTGGCCCGGACGGACCAGACCGGCTTCAACTGGGCCAAGGTACCGGCGGTGACCGTGGAGTGCGGGTTCATGACCAATCCCGTCGAGGATAAGTTGCTTGCAAGCCCGCACTATCAGGATAAACTCGCAGAGGGTATGACCAACGGCATCATGACGTTCTTGAGGGGGAACTAGTGCAGCACGGGGGTTTCGGTCGGTCGCTGCTCCTTGGGGTGCTGTTCGGCCTTCTCCTCGTCGCCGTCGTGGTCGGCTATCTGCTCTGGCGGGGTCTTGAGCATTCCGCTACCGCCGGCCCCGATGATGTCGTCCTGATGCTGGTCCTGCCCGACGAGGACGGTATCGTGCTTCCCCGCATAGTCGACCGCTACCGGGCCGATGATCCATCTGGCGAGCACATCGACCCGCGCCTGGAAGCCGAGATCCCCGGGACTTCGTACACGCAACTGCGCGACGCGTTCACCTTTGAAGGGCCCGCCGGCGTGGTATCCGCGGTCGCGGGCTCGGCCAAGGTCATGCCGTCCTACGTCGTGGTCGACGCCGAAGGCTTTGCGCGCCTCATGGGAGATGCCCCGATCACGATCGAGGTGCCGGCGCACATGGAGGTGTTCGACGGGACGCGCTTGCGTACGTTCGAGCAAGGCAGCGCCGAGATCACGCCGGCGGACGTGACCGCGCTGTTCCTCGGCAGCCAGTATCTTGATGCCGAGGAGCGTGAGTCGGTTCGTGTACAGGTCGGCGAGGCGATGGCGGCGCGCATCGCTGCGACGCCCGATGCGGGCGCGTGGCTCGAGACGGACCTGACTCCCGAGGAGTTCGCGCTCTTCGCCGCGACTGCCGGCAAGGCGGTGGGGGAGTGAAGAGACGGCTCGCGTCCCTGCTCCTCGCGTTTGCGGTACTTTCAGGCAACATATCCCTCGCGACAGCCGCCTCGCCGGAGACCCCCGGGCCGCTCGTACTCAAGGGCCGCGGGTGCGATACCCGCAGCGCCTCACTCGACCCGGCAGCCGGGACCCTTCAGCCGCTCGCGACGAGTGTCCTCGACGCCGTGCCTCTCACCGCATCGCCCGTACACGCGACGTTGGTGTCGCAGGGCCAGAGCCGCTTGTACGCCGTCGAGTTGGCTGCGGGAGAGCGGCTGAGCATCTCGCTTGCCGGATCACCGGGTGTCTTCGACGCGTACCTCTATGCGCCGGGTCTCGGACTGCTCGCCGACGCGACGGCCATCGCGCATGCCAGCGAGGGCGCGTATCCACGCGAGTTCGCCTACGACGTGCCGCTCGACATCTCCGGCACCTACTACCTCGAGATCTACGCCTATCAGGGCGCCGGGTCATACGACCTGGACTGGTCGATCACACCTGCCGAGGAACGTGCCCGCAAGGACGTCGACGAAGCGACATCGGTCGGATTGCCGACCGATACCACGATCACACTTGCGGACGTCCTTCAGGCCAACGAGATCCTCCGCTTCTATGTCGCGGGCGGTCGTCGCGTCCGGATCGACGTCGCGGGTCCGGCGGACGCCGACTTCGACGCGTATCTGTACGCACCGGGGACCCAGAGCGTGTTTCCCACCTACGTCCGTCCACTTGCGTGGGGTGACGGTGGAAGCGCGAACGAGTCCTTCGTCTATGACGTGCCTGTCGGATCCGCGGGGCTGTATGCCCTCGAGGTGATCAGGTTCACCGGTTCCGGTGATGCGCGCGTGCGCATCACCCAGGAGCAGATGCCGTCCGCGCCCGCGGCCACCCGCGTGTCGGGTGCGGACAGGTTCCTGACGGCCGTGGAGGTCTCCAAGAGGACGCATCCCGCGGGTTCGGCGACAGCCGTCCTGTGCAGCGGACGTTCGTTCCCCGACGGTCTGGCCGCGTCCGCTCTCGCAGGCGCGCTGGACGCCCCGATCATGCTCACCGAGCCGGGTTCACTGCCGGCGTCGGTGGGTACCAGGCTCGCCGCGATGGGCACGCGTACGGTCTACGTTGTGGGAGGGTCTGCTGCCGTCGGCTACGCCGTCGAGACCGATCTGGCCCGCTACGTCCCCGGCGTCACCATCGTCCGCGTCGCCGGAGCGAGCCGCTATGAGACCGCGGGGGAGGTCGCGGACTGGGTCCACGGCATCCTGGGCCGACGCCCGGACCGGGTCTTTGTCGCCTCGGGAGTGGGCTTCCCCGACGCGCTCGCACTCTCGCCCATCGCGTACTCGACACACACGCCCATCCTGCTCACGGTGCCTGACGCATTGCCGGCGTCGACGAGTGCCGCGATAGAGCGGATCAGGGGCGCATCGAGTAGGCGGGTCGATGTCCTGGTAGCGGGCGGGACCGTGGCGGTCAGCGACGCCGCCGCGCAGAGCGCGCGTGTCGCAGCCGGAGGGACGCTCACGCGTGCCGCCGGCCCCGACCGCTACGCCACCGCGCTCGCCATCGCCGAGACGGCCGTGTTCGCGGGTTGGTCCGCACCCGAGGATGTCGCCGTCGCATCGGGGGTCACGTTCCCCGATTCGCTCGCGGGTGCGGCGTTGCCCGGCGCTGCGGGAGGCGTGTTGCTGCTGTGTCCGGTCAGCGTGCTGGGACCCAGCTCCTCGGCGTTCATGAAGTCCTTCGACTTCCGTATCGACCAGGCGTGGGCGCTCGGTGGCACGAAGGCCGTCGCCGATCCGGTCCTCTCCGAGATCCGGACCATTCTTCCGGACACGCCGCACGCTCAGTGAGGGTACAATCGCTATCCTGAGAGTATGGAAGGCAGGAGCATGTCCCGAGTCAGTGCGGTGATCCTCGCCGGAGGCAGCGGCCAGCGGTTCTGGCCGCTCTCGCGCGAGTTGAGCCCCAAGCAGCTGTTGTCGGTGTTCGGCCAGGAGTCGCTCATCGCGCAGGCCGTGCACCGCATCACCCCGTTCGTGGCCGACGACGGGGTGCTCATCGTTACCAACGAGCGCCTCTTCGACGAGCTGCGCAACCATCTCACCGCACAACCCGACCCGCGGCTGCACACGCTCGAGTACCTGCAGGAGCCCGTCCCGCGCAACACCGCGCCCGCGATCGCCTTTGCGGCGGCGGTGCTCGAGCGCCGCGACCCCGACGCCGTCATGATCGTCCTGCCGTCCGACCACCTGTTGCAGGCGGGCGAGTTGTGGGCCGATTGCATCGAACGCGGGATCCGGCTCGCCGAGGACGGCTACCTCGTGACCATCGGGATCACCGCGACACGGCCTGAGACCGGCTACGGCTACATCCGCGCCGGCCAGGAGCTCGAGGAGTACCTCGGCGGCTCAGTGGTCCCCTATGCGGCCGCCGAGTTCGTCGAGAAGCCCGATCTCGAGCACGCCGAGGAGTTCCTCGCCGCTGGGGGCTACTACTGGAACGCGGGCATCTTCGTGATGGGCGCCACGACGGTGCTCGACGAGATGCTCGCCGCCGGCGGAGAGGTCGCCCGCGTGGCCGAGACGGCGCGTTGGCTCGCCGAGGAGCGCGAGAACGGATCGCTCGACGCCGATGAGGCGCGTGCGCGTTTCGGCGCGCTGCAGAGCGTCTCGATCGACGTGGCGGTCATGGAGCGCTCCAAGCGCGTCGCTGTCATCCCCGTGGCGCTCGAGTGGAGCGATGTGGGCTCACTGCTGGCGCTGGATGCGGTCGCGGTGCCGGACGAGCACGGCAACGTGCGTGAGGGCAGGGGAGTGGACGTCGACAGCCACAACACGACGGTGTTCTCCACCGACCGGCTCGTGGCCACGCTCGGGCTCCAGGACGCGATCGTCGTGGACACCGCCGACGCGACCCTCGTGCTGCCAAAGAGCCGCGCACAGGACGTGCGTCTCGTGTTCGATGCGCTCAAGGCCGCGGGGGCCGATGAGGTCGTCAAACCCAAGGTGAGCCTTCGGCCCTGGGGCTCGTGGACGAGCCTGCTCTCAGGTCCCGGATTCCAGATCAAGTTGCTCGAGATCAAGCCTGGCGCCAAGCCGAGCCTGCAGCGCCACCATCACCGCTCGGAGCACTGGATCGTCGTCGCCGGGACCGCATCGGTCACCCGCGACAACGAGGTGGTGGAGGTGCACGTCAACGAGAGCATCCACATACCGACCGGCGCGGTCCATCGCATCGAGAACTGCGGCAAGGTGCCGCTCAAGGTGATCGAGGTCCAGGTCGGCGAGTATCTGGGCGAGGACGATATCGTGCGTATCGAAGACGACTGGGCCCGTGAGGGCTCGTAGGGGGTCCGCGTGACGTTCTGGGCCGACAAACGGGTGTGCGTGACCGGTGGCGGGGGGTTCCTCGGCTCCTTCGTTCTTGAGGAACTCGAGCGACAGGGTGCCGTCGACGTGTTCGTTCCTCGGCAGCCCGAGTTCGACCTTGTCAGGCACGAGGACGTGGTGCGCCTGTATGAGATCGCACGACCTGACGTCGTGATCCATCTCGCCGCCGTCGTGGGCGGGATCGGGGCCAACATGGCGAACCCCGGCCGCTACTTCTACGACAACGCAATGATGGGCATCCAGCTCATCGAGCAGGCCCGGCTCGCCGGCGTCTCCAAGTTCGTGGCGCTCGGCACGATCTGCGCGTACCCGAAGTTCGCCCCGATCCCGTTTCGCGAGGAGGATCTGTGGAACGGGTATCCCGAGGAGACCAACGCTCCGTACGGCCTGGCCAAGAAGATGATGCTCGTGCAGTGCCAGGCGTACCGCCAGCAGTACGGCTTCGACGGGATCTTCCTGCTGCCCGTCAACCTCTACGGACCTCGTGACAACTTCGATCTCGAGTCGAGCCACGTCATCCCCGCGATGATCCGCAAGATGATCGCCGCGCGGGACGCGGGCGTGGATGTGACGCTCTGGGGCGACGGCTCGCCCACGCGGGAGTTCCTGTACGTCGAGGACTGTGCGCGGGCGATCGTGCTCGCTGCTGAGCGCTACGACGGCGCCGAGCCTGTGAATCTTGGTGCGGGCTGGGAGATCACCATGCGTGAGCTCGCGGAACTCATCGCCAAGCATGTCGGATTCACCGGCGAGATCGTCTGGGATACCACCAAACCCAACGGGCAGCCACGGCGGAAACTGGATGTGACGCGTGCTCGTGAGTTCTTCGGATTCGAGGCCGAGACGGAGTTCGACGAGGGTCTGCGGAGAACGGTCGAGTGGTGGGAGTCCAATCGAGACGGATACGACGAGCGCCACGCTGGTTGAGGTGCCCGCGTCGACTGACTCCCTGCCGTCTGACGTGCTATTATTCATCCTGACGTGTGTTCTGCCGATGAACACCCTGTAGTTGTAGTCGTATCCGCACCACACGGGGACAGCAGATGACTGAAGCCACAGTTAAGCCCAAGCCGCGCTCTCGCGGCGTCATCCTGGCGTTCGCCCTGGTCGTGATCGCGGTCGGCGCTTTCGCCGCGGCCATCGTGTGGGCCGGCGGGATCGACGCGGTGACCGAGCTCATCGGTCTCGACTTCGGCGGGACCGGCGTGGTCGCGAACGACCCCGGGCCCACCATCAAACCGGGCGACGGCGATTCCGATGACGCGACGGCGACGCCCGGTGCATCCACGGATGCGACCGGCAGCTCCTCGGCGACCACAACGGTCGGCGCAGGCGATGGCGACGCGGACGACGCTGACGGCGTGTCCGGTCCGGCCCCGGGCGCCAGCATCCCGATCTCGGCAGCTCAGGCGGCTATGTATCGCGAGCAGCTGCAGTCGCAGGCGCAGTTGATCCGCCTCGTCGACGGCGAGGTGAGCTCGGTCGCCATCGGAAGCCCCGCAGCGTCCTCAGCCAAGGCGAACATCCCCTTGTCGGTATCGTACAAGTCCAGTTCGCCCGTCTCGGGCACCATGACATTGGTGAACACCGACGGACTCTGGTACTTCTCGAGTATCACCGCAGGGGGAGGCAGCGCGGCCGTCACCAAGCCCCGCACCGTAGACTCGGGCGTGGTCAACACGATCACCGAGCAGCAGGCGGACCCCGATTGCCAGCTCCTGATCGAAGAAGGCCTGGTCGAAGGCGGGTTCAAGAGCGCGCGCGTCGATGGTGTCTCCAAGGGCGCCGGTACGGCCACGGTCAACGTCACACTTCAGGGCGGCAGCCTCGATCGCAAGGCCGCTCGCTTCGTGCTCATCAGCAAGACGGAGAGCGGGAAGAAGTACTGGTTCCTGACGAGGTTCGAACTCAAGTAAGGGGCAGCGTGTGGAGCTTCGCGACTACCTTAACGTAATCTCTGCACGCAGGTGGGTCATCATTCAGGCGGTCGTGATCGTAGCGGTCACGGCCCTTGCTGTGTCATTCGTACAACCCAAGGTCTATCAGGGCGAAGCGCGGGTCCTCGTCTCCGAGAAGGACAGCGCGGCCGCGCTCTTTGGCAGTGTCCTGCCTGAGATCTCGAGCCAGCCGGAGCGCGGTCTTCAGACTCAGGTACAACTCATGCAGCTCCGTCCCCTGGCCGAGAACACCGTGCGCAAGCTCGGTCTGGAGACGACGCCGGAGGCGCTGCTGAAACGGGTCGAGGTCGCCGCGGTGGGGCAGACCAACGTGGTCCGGATCACGGCGAGAGCGGGCGATCCTCAGATGGCGGCCGACATCGCCAACACCATGGCCGAGGAGTACGTCTCCTGGTCGCAGGAGACCAAACGCGAGAGTCTGCGCGCCGCCGCCGATGAGGTCGAGACGCGTCTGAACGACGCTCAGGACCAGATCATCGAACTCGGGAAGCGGATCAGCTCCGAAGGCAAGAGCGAGGAGCTCCAGGCGGAGTTGCAGCTACTCACCGGGTCCTACACCACACTGGCCGAAAAGCTCGAGCAGCTGCGCATCAACGAGCAGTTGGAGGTGGGCTCCGGGCGCGTCGTGAGCCCTGCAGTGGTGGTTGACGATGCCGTGGCGCCCAGCCCATTGCGCAACGGGGTCTTGGGGATTGCGGTCGGTCTCATCCTCGGACTCAGCATGGCCTTCCTCTACGAGTACCTGGACAACACGATCAAGTCCAACGAGATGGCGGAGAAGGTCTTCGGGGTTCCCGTCCTCGGCACGATTCCCATGGAGAAGATGGAGAAGGGCGTGAAGCGCCGCTTGGCCATCGTGGAGTCCCCGGGTTCTTCGGTCGCCGAGTCGTACCGCGTCCTGCGTAACTCACTCGACTTCATCAACTTCGAGCACCAGATCAAGACCTTGCTCGTGACCTCGGCCGCACCGGCCGAGGGCAAGTCCACCGTCGCGGCCAACCTGGCCGCGTCGCTCTCGCAGGCCGGCAAGAAGGTCGTGCTGGTCTCATGCGACTTCCGAAGGCCAACGACCGAGCAGTTCTTCCAGGTGAACAACATCATCGGCCTGTCCGATGTCTTGTTGGGGTCGCATTCGCTGAAGGCTGCTCTGCAGCGTCCGGGGGAGGATACGCTACTGATCCTCACTGCCGGCAAGATGCCACCCAATCCGAGCGAGTTGCTTGGGTCCGCGAAGATGCAGGCTCTCGTCGAGGAGCTTGAGGAATGGGCGGACTGGGTGATCATCGACTCCCCGCCGCTGCTTGCTGTGGCGGATCCGGCGGCCGTCGCCAGGTGGGCCGATGGTGTGCTCCAGGTCATGCAGGCAGGGAAGTCCACTCGAGAGGCCGCCAAGAAGGCGGTTGAGCTGCTCGACAAGGTGGGCTCGCACCTCATCGGTGTGGCTGTCTGGGGGTATGACGAGACCAAGCCCGGTGGGTACGGGTATGGGTACGGGTACCACGCTGGTGGCTACTACTACTACTCCAGCTACTACGGCACGCCGAGCTACGCGCAGGCGAAGCGATCGGCCAAGGGCGCGGGAAAGGCCACGGCTGCTGCCCCCGAGGGGGATTGGGTGCCGGAGATGTCGGCTGGCCGCAGGGCGGCGGCGTTCACTGGACGCATTCTGGCAGGCGTCCTAGGCTTCCTGATTATTCTGGCGGTGGTCGCAGTCGTCGCCTACCTCCTTGATGGGTACTTCGGGTGGGGACTGCTTGAGTCGTTGGCCGCTACTCTAGGATGAGAGTGTCTGAATCACCTGCGTCACGGTTCATTCGTGACATCAGTGCTCAGGCGGCAGGCAACTACTTCTCGATGGCCGTACGTGTGGTGAGGGGTTTTGCACTTGCGGCACTTCTGGGGCCCGCGAGAATGGGCGTGGTCAGTACCGGCAATCTGCTTCTGAGCTACGCTGCTTACGCGGACTTTGGGGTCACCCAAGGATTGAATCGCGAGATACCCATGGATCTGGGTCGCGGAGATGTGAGTTCCGCACAGGGCTGGATCTGGTACGGACTTGTGGGTCGAGTCGTATCCGGCTTGGTCGTTGTCGCGTTGACCATCCTGTGGGTTCTCTCACCTCTGGGCGCCAGTGAACCACTTGAGCTGAAGTGGGTACTCTGTTTGTCTGCCGTTGCAGCGCTGATCTCAGGCGTGGTTCTGGTCTTGCAGACCGTGGCGAAGGGGTACAGCGACTTCGTGGTCGCTGCCTGGATACCATCCGTGTTCGCACTAGGCAACCTGTTCTTCGGATTGCTGGGTGCCTTGGTGGCCGGACCGGTCGGCGTGACAGTGGGAGTCGTCGTGTCGTGTTTCATCGCGTGCATCTACGGTTGGGTCAAGATCAGACCCAGGGGATTCGCGCGCCTGCAACCGCGGAGATTCGCTAGACTCGCCAGGATCGGCGTACCGATGGCCCTTCTGACCTTCATCGGGTTCAATCTAGAGAACATCGATCAGGTCGTGATCCTCTGGTTCCTTGATCGCGAGGCGCTTGGGCTGTACACCTTGGTCATTCAGGCCGGCGGATTGATCACGCTCTTGGGGCTGTCCCTGTCGAACGTGGTCGGCCCCCGGCTCCTGCGTGCGTACGCGAACTCGCACAAGATGGAAGACATCTCCGCACATACATGGCTACCCGCAAGGGCGCTGTCCGCGCTACTACCCACAGTCGTCTGCGTGGCCTGGATCGCCGGACCCTTGGTGATCCAATGGCTCCTTCCGCGCTACATGCCTTCGATCGCGCCGTTCAAGATATACGTTGCAGGTATGTTCTTTCTGAGTCTCAATCTCGGAGTGAGCACTACGTTGCTGGCGCTGGGAAAGCACGCACTGAATGTCCCCCTGATGCTCTGCGCGATCTTCTTCAACGTGGGGGTCGACATCGTCCTGGTCGCGAGACTCGGCCTTGGTTTGAATGGTGTGGCGCTTGGATCGCTGGCCACCTACGCCCTGTATTGGATGCTCCACACAGGACTCGTTCGATGGTATTTCGAGAAGAATATCTTGACCACGATGCGTTTGAACCTTCGACTGGGCTGGCCTGGGCTGATGGTGGTGATGTTCCTGCTCGCTGCTTGGGCCGGCGACACGCTTGCGGCACCGTTCACGATCTTGAACGTTGGGTTCCTGGTTGTCGCGTTGTTGGCGGGCTACATTCAAATTCGTAGCCTGCTGCCCGGTTTGAGAGGGCTTGGCATTGGAAACCAGTAGGATTCCTCGGGGCATGTTTGTTGTCTTGACCTCGTCCGCGTTTGCGGCGGTTGGTGCCATGATCGCAACAGGACGCATGTTGCTGCCCGCGGCTATTCTTGGACTCGCCGCCCTTGTGCTCTTCTCGCGAATCCCGCATTGGGGCTATCCGGTCATCCTTGTGTCGGTATCCGGGTTCATAAACGTCTACTCGTGGCCTCGCATTGCCGCCCTTCCCGGCGAGGTCTACCTGTCAGAGGCACTCCTTCTGATCGCCGTTGCAGCGGCGCTCCCGGAACTTGTCGGCGGATTCCGATCAGCCCAACTGAAACTCGACTGGATATGGCTGGTTCTGGGTGGCCTGTTCTTGGCCAACCTCACAGGCGTTGCAGTCGGTATAGCGGGTGGCGCTGCTCCTGCAGATGCGTTGCTTGGCTTCAGGCCGCTACTCTACCTTCTGGCGTTCATGCCGGCCGTGGTCGCCTTCAGTCGCCCTGAGGGAACAGCGCGGGTGTTGGCCGTGGCTTCGATCCTTGCAGTGACCGTGTCGGTTGCTGCTGTGGTTCAGATCATTGTCGGTGACGCGCACATGCTCTTCGTCATCTCAGGATTCGACGCGCTGGTTCGATCCGACCCTGCTACTGGCTTCCTTCGGGTTCGGCCTCCAGGGCTGTATCTTGTCTACGCGGCAGCCTCCTTTGCAGCGAGTTGTATCATATGGGCGCCGCGGGGCAAGGCGAGATCATGGGCGCTTGTTGTTCTCCCTCTTACCGTTGTCTGTATGTTGCTCAGTTTCAATCGCAACATGATTGTCGGTCTCATTGGCGGGATGTTGGTCTCCGGTTTGGTGTCGACAAGACGTCAGCGTCTCATCTTGCTTGCTCTGGCAGCCGCTGTTGCGATGTCTGTCGTATTGCTTGCGGTTGACGTCGGCCACCTGGATCAACCTTTGGTCCAGCGCTTCAGTTCCCTATTCGACCCTGAGGCGCGGACAGCTGCGCTCGACGATCGCGGCTACGAGTCTGCTGCGGCGCTGGCCACAGTCCTTAGGCAGCCGCTACTGGGCATCGGCTGGGGTCGCGGCTACGGCGCTTTGGCCACTCGTCTCGGTGTGGGTGGTGTCACCACCTTCGAGCGACCATGGATCCATAATCAGTATCTCGGCATGTGGGTTCGAGCCGGATTGGCTGGCGGTGCCCTGCTAGTCGTCTTGTTCGTGGGATCGGTCGTATCGTCTGCGAAGAATGCACGATGGGCTGATGACGATGATCGATGGGTGGACCTAGGACTCACCACGATGCTTACCGCATATGCGCTGAGCTCGATTGTTGACATCGTGGTGCTGAATCCGAACAACTGTGCTGTCTTGGTGGGTGCTCTAGCCTTGGTGTCTGTTCGATCGAGACGACGCAGTAGGGGGTGTACGCAGATTGACCAGTGAGCATGGGTCCCCATCTTGCGAGCTCCTGATGGTCGTCACCTGGTCACTCGCCGACGATACAGGCTATACGATCAATACTCGCCGAGCCCTTTGTGCTTTGGAGCAGATGGGGTGCAGGGTAGTCGTGTGTCAGGTCGTTGATTGGCGCCACTACCGTCAGGCAAGAGATTGGGCGCGCTCACACGAAGGCCACACGCTGCTCTTGCCGCCTGATCTGGGACTTATGCGCGTCCGTCGGTTCTGGATGTGGTGTGTCGGCAACCGGATTCGCTCTCTCGCCTCCCGCTATCGTCTCGACGCTATTCATGCGCGCGGAATCAGGGCAGGCGCACTGGTTGCCGATGCGGACCTCCATCCTGTGTTGCTCGATGTGCGTGGGGATCTCGTAGCTGAAGAGAGGTTGTCAGCGGAGATGGATCCGACCAGCCGCAGCCTCTCTAGGGTCCGCTCTGCCCAAGCTGATGAGTTGCGCGCCATGATGGCGGCCGATGCCGTGTGCACTGTCTCGGATGCGATGCTGGACTGGGTGCTGACCGCGTATCCACACGTATCAGGACTTCCGGTCCGCGTTGTGCCATGCAGTGTCGAGGCGTTCGCTTCGATCGAGTCGCCTCCGCATTCGGGCTTACGAGTCGTCTATGCAGGTGGATTGCAGGCATATCAGTCGTCCGAGCTTGTCTTCAGGGACTTGGCGCGCGTCGCACGGATCGCCGATGCGACGGACGTGCTGGTCTATACCCCGGATGTCTCGCGCGCGACGCTCCAGCGACGTGATGAGATCTGTCCGCAGGCCGAAGTACGGTCACTCGATGCGACCGCTGTCATGTTGCACTTGGCAGAGTGCGATCTCGGCATCATCCCTCGAGAGGTGTCGCAGGTGAACTGGGTTGCGTGCCCCACCAAGATCGCTGAGTATCTTGCCGCCGGGCTGCCGATCGCTATCAGCCCCGCATTGGGTCGATGGCCTGATCGTCTGGCAGCGTGGGGTGTTGGAATCTCCCTGGATGCAGATGAAGGGGAGTTGAGGTCCTTTTGCGAACGAGTGAGATCGGATCGATCTGAGATGCGTGACCTGTGCCGCCGGATTGCCGCCGAGCACTTCTCCATGCGGGCTGTCGCCGAATCATATGTCGAGGTGATTGAGAGGATCAGGAGGGGCCTGCCGTGAGGGTCGCCATACTGATCGCATCAATCGCTCGTGGAGGAATGGAGCGCCAGGTCATACAGTTGGCCTCCGGCCTTACTGCTCGGGGTCATGACGTTCTCGTGATCGCGGAGAAGAAGATCACCGACTATCACGATGAGATCGCGGCAGGCGGTGTCAGTGCGGTGGAACTGTCGCAAGTGCGCGGTTGGGATCCACGCCTTCTGAGCGATGTGATCATGGCCCTCAGGCGGCATCGAACCGACGTTCTGATTTGTGAGAACTTCAATGCTACTCTTTGGGGGCGTCTCGCCGCTCGTGGGCTCGGGATTCCAGTCGTCACTGCAGAGCACTCGACCGATCGTCCGCGTCGCGCCAAGATCGTGCTCAGCAACAAGATTCTTGGCCTCACCACTGCCGCCATTGTCGCGTGCGCGGACTCCCAGGTCGACGCATTGGTGCGCGAGGGAAACCCTCGTCACAGGATCCAAGTCATTCACAACGGCGTCGACACCAGCTTGTTTGCCAGATGCAATGAATCGGGAATCGCCTTTCGTGAGAGTCTGGGGATTCCTGAGAGTGCTCCCGTGGTGGGCATCGTGGCTGCCCATCGCGCAGAGAAGCGGCACGATAGGTTCATTCGGTTGGTCGAAATCCTGGAGTCCAAAGGAGTCCAAGCATGGGGCCTCGCGGTTGGTGGCGGACCGCTGATCGAACGGACGCGGAGCCTGGCGGCGGCTTCGACCGCCGGTTCCAGAATCGTGATTCCCGGACCGTACACTGACATATCCTCTGTGTACTCCGCCATGGACGCATCTGTACTTGTGTCCGACACGGAGACGTTTCCGCTTGCCTCACTTGAGTCACAGGCGTGCGAAGTCCCGGTGGTCGCAATGGATGTTGGGGGCATCAGGGAGACCCTTGATGCGGGGGTGAGCGGTATCGTTGTGGGTGAGGCGGACCTGGAAGCGATGGCGGATGTGCTCGAGAATCTGCTGTCTGATCGTGCGCGGCTCAACCGCATGGGTGCCGAAGCGAGGGCTTGGGTGTCGAGGAGCCTGTCGATTGACGCTATGGTTTCCAGATTCGAGATGCTGCTTACTGAGTGTGTGGTCGACCGGTGAAGGTTCTTGTAGTCACAAATATGTATCCCACCCCGTCGGCGCCCAGCGGGGGCGTGTTTGTCGCGCGGGAGGTCCATGCCCTTCAGAGCGTCGGCGTCGATGTCGAGGTCGTGCACGTTGACACCGTTGCCAGGACTTCGCTCTACTGGTTTGGACGACATATTGTCCGAGGTGCGGTCGAGGCCTATGGGCCGGACCTTATCCACATCCACTATGGACTGTCGCAGCTGCTGACATTTCCTATCCCGATTCCGACAGTCTGCACATTTCATGGCAGCGACCTGAATGTGCCATGGCAGCGCAGTATCTCCACCATGCTTGCGCGACGCCTTGACCACGCCATTGTCGTCAGTCCCTCGCTTGCTGCACGAGTTCCGCGGTCTGTGCCCACGACTGTGATCCCGTGTTCTGTTCAGGTCGAATCACTTCCCAGCGTGGATAGGGCTACGGCGAGGGCTCGACTGGGCCTGCCACGTGACGGCATTCTTCTGGCATTCCCGGGGTCACCGCAGAAGAGCATCAAGCGCTACGATCGTTTCAGGACTGTGGTCAGTCTGGTCGACGGCGCTGAGGAACTTGTCTTGAGTGGACTCGACCCCTCGGAGGTACCTCTCTGGCTTACTGCGGCAGATTGCCTCGTGATCACGTCTGATGCCGAGGGTTCGCCTGTGGTCAGCAAGGAGGCATTGTGTTGTGGCACCAAGGTCGTGAGTACTCCAGTCGGCGACATCGCCGAGCAGACACTCGGTTTGACCGGCTGCGCGGTCAGCAGGTCATTTGATCCCTCGGCGATCGCGGAGGAAGTGATCAGAGTCCTTGGGACCGATGGGCCTGACCGGCGCATTGCTCTTGATCGCTTCAATATTTCCAGGGAGGCTGAGCAGGTGCTGGAGGTATATCGAGGGGTGGTAGGGACTTGAAGGTCGCCTTGGTCGTGCTTGAGGACTTTCCCGGGAGCGAGAACCGTGTCCAGCGGCAGGCATTGGCGCTGATGCGTGCCGGTCACGAAGTCAGGATCTTCTGTGCCAGGGGCCGCTCCTCCGAACGAGACTGGGAAGGCGCGGGTATTCAACGATCGTTGGTTGGGCATCGAAAGGCCGCAAGTATCGCCAGGCGCTTCTGGGAGTACCTGGCCTTCTGCGTTGAGGCGACCATCTGGTGCGCTGTTGTCGCGATCTCATGGCGACCAAACGTAGTGCAGTTTGCGTCGATGCCTGATTGGCTCGTGTTCTCCGGGTTGCCAGCGAGGATGGTCGGGGCTGTGCTTGTGCTTGACCTGCACGAGCTAATGCCAGAACTGATCGACGTCAAAGGCGGTGGAGCTGCCATGCGGCGAGGACTCGAGATCGCTGAGCGGTGGTCTGTCCGTTTTGCCGACTCGGTTCTCGTCCCAACGTCGATGTGCGCCGAGACGATCGAGTCGCGGGTAGACGGGTTGTCGGTTACGGTAGTTGCGAACGGCGTAGATGTGTCGAGGTTCCCGCAGGGCAGCAAGGTGAAGTTGATGCCGGGCACCCTAAGGCTTGGGTATCTGGGCACCGTTGCCGAGCGTTTCGGTGTTGACACGGTTGTTGAGGCTCTGGCTCACCTTCGGTCGGTGGACGCGTACGCCGACTTGACCCTCACGGTTGTTGGTGACGGTGATTCTCGCTCTGGACTCGAAGAGCGTGTTGCGAGTCTGGGTTTGGGCGATTGCGTGATCTTCCTCGGTCAGCAACCGGCGCAGGATGTGCCTCGTCTCATGGAGTCGGTCGATGTCGGGTTGGTGCCCTATCATGACTCTGTGAACAGCCGGCTTGCGTATCCAACCAAGTCATTCGAGTATGCGGCCATGGGGATACCTATGATCTGTTCTGACTTGCCATCGATCCGTGCGCTCTTCAGCGACGACGAAGTCGTCTACGCCGTACCCGGCGATCCTCAGTCATGGGCTGAGGCGATTCTGAGAGTGTCTCGCATGGGTGACACATTGAGCATCATGGCCGCGGCCGCCAGGCAGCGTACCTTGACTGAGCACTCATGGGATTGCTGGGCGCCGACATATGTTTCTGAAATCGAGAGAGCGGCCCGCGACTGCTGTCAGTAGACTGGTGGCTTCGTATGTCGGACTATTCCAGTGGGGTTACATCAAACGCATCCAATCCCACAGCGCTGCCCGTTGACAGCGCGTTTCTCTGTCCCAAGACCACGATATGTATCGTGTGATATCCCGGTGTGAGTCCGCTGACCGACCACGCTGTCACCTGAGAAATGTAAGCGCTTCTGTAGAGGTCCACGAGCACGGGTTGCCCGTCATCGATGGACACTTGGGCAATCCCGTACACGGTTCCGACTGGCGCTAGCCAGCGTATCCCTGTGCCATTGAATCCGAATGTTGCGGTCGCTGATGCGGCGGATGAGTATCGGTAGGTGCCGCCAGAGAACGCAGGTGAGGCAAAGGACGCCCAAGAACCCGCGAGAGCCACGTTGGAATCTGTCTCTTCAGTGCGCACCAACACGGAGTCGGGCGATGACGCTTGACTCAGGGTGCCGACGATACGCAAGGCGTCAATGCCGATATTGGTGGCTGTGGCTGAGGCGTTCTTCAGGCCTGTGTACACGATTCTGACTGTATGACTGCCCGGGGATAGCCCCCGAGCGCTCCAGACTTGACTCTGCGGCAAGAAGGCCGCCGCATACAGATCCACCACCACTGGTGGCTCGTTGTCCAGGGTGACTTCGGCCTTGCCGTAGATGGTTCCCTTGGGGGCGATCCAGGTGATGTCGGTGCCGTCAAAGGCGACATTGATAGCTGCACCGGGAGCATACGTGTACTTGTATGAGCCGCCGGAGTAGCTGGCGTGGGATGCGGTTGTCCATTGCCCGTCGTAGACGATTCTTGTGTCGGTCTGTTCGTAGAGGTCGCCGATCGCCGGTGGCGGTGTAGCCTGTGTGGACATGCCGCACACATCCATTGCATCAAAGCCGACGTACGCGTTCGTGCTCAGGGCGTTCTTTGTGCCTGTGCTGACGATGCGAACGGTATGGGACCCCTGGGGGAGTCCTGTTGCAGACCACACTTCCTGCGCGGCGGCGTACTTTGCAGCGTACAGGTCGATCTCTACCGGCGCACCGCCGTCGACTGACACCTGTGCTTTGCCGTATATGGTGCCCTTTGGGGCGATCCACTTGACAGCGGTTCCACTGAACGCGATGTTCACTGCCGCGCCGGGGGCGTAAGTGTAGACGTAGGCACCAGCAGAGTGAGCGGCGCTTTCCGCGGAGATCCAGAGGCCCTCATATGCAATGTTCGTGACCGTCTGCTCATAGCGCTGGGTCCAGAGTGAGAGACGTGCGGAGGCATCGAGCGCATCCAGGTTCACTTGGGTCCCGGAAGACAGGGGATTCTTCAATCCAGTGCATTCGATCTTGAGAGTGTGCACGGAATTCGTGAGCCCTGTCAGCGACAGTACCTTCTGCTGGTGATAGTAGCCCGGAGAGTACAGATCGACTTCGGTCGGCGTGCCGCCATCAAGCGTCACCCGCATGATTCCGGCATTCGGCAGCTTCGAGGAAATGACATCAAGCCCGGTACCGGTGAATACGATGGATGATGCTGACCCCACCGACGAAGTGTAGAGGTATGAGCCACCCGAGCGATTGGCACTCGAGAGGCCCGTCCACGAACCGGTCCACCCGATGTTGGGGTCTGACTGCTCGTAACGCAAGGTGACCGTAAACTGCACGACTGTCACCGTCTCGGCGTTGCCCGCATTGTCGGTGCTCCGGAACTCAAGATCGTGGACCCCGCCGGTTGCAACCGAGACGGAGGTCCCGGTTTGCCAGGTCCCGCCATCCAATCGCCAACTGGTGGAGGCAACGCCAGATAGGGTGTCGTGGGGGACGAGCGTGATTGCAGCGCTGTTGAGATAGCTCGGCAGCGCATTGCTTGTCGTCGTTGGGGCTGTGTCGTCGATACGCACGGTCGTGGACTTGGTCTCCTCGACGTTGCCCGCAACGTCGACAGACCAGTACTCGACGGTCGTCGTGCCCTCCTTGGAGAGCGGGATCGGAGCGGTGTAGGTCGTCACCGTGCCACCGTCGAGGCGATAGCGGGTGGTGGCTACGCCAGAGAGGCCGTCGGTTGCCGAAAGGGTCACCGATGCCGGGCCCTTCACCCAATCGATCGGGCCGCTGGCTGTGGTCATGGGTGCCGTCGTGTCGAACACGGGCCATGCGCCCACGAGTGTGCCGGCGATATCGAGAGCGTCGAAGTTGATCGTGGTGGCCGAGGCCGAGGGGTTCTTGAGGCCGCTGTACTCGAGTTTGAGCGTATGGATCCCGGGAGTGAGGTTCCCTGAAGAGTAGACGCGTTGCTGATGGTAGTAGCCCGCAGAGTACAGGTCGACCTCTACCGGGGCTCCCTGATCGAGAGTCACTCGGACGATGCCCATGGTGGGGAGTTTGGACGCCACGAGATCCACGGCCGTGCCGTCGAAGGCGATGTAGGCAACCGAACCGAGTGTGGAGCTGTATGTGTAGGAGCCGCCTGAACGTGATGCGCTGGTATAGGGAGTCCACACGCCCTTGAAGCCGATTCGCGAGTCGGTCTGCTCGGTCCGCGCGTACAACGTGAAGTCGCGGGCGAGGACATCTGAGGGGTTGCCGGCTTGGTCCGTGGCGAAGAACTCGAGTCGGTGCGAGCCCGGCGTCGAGGTCGTAGCGGTCAGTCCGCTCTGCCATGCTCCACCATCGAGCCGCCAAGTGACGCTCTCGAGTCCCGAGACCGGGTCTGATGCCGACAGGGTGATCGTGGCAGGACCGTCATAGCGGATTCGTGCGTCATCGACCGTCACGGGTGCGACGGTGTCGATACGCACGGTCGTGGACTT
>CAZMFQ010000001.1:152203-153296 GCA_964565645.1 uncultured Eubacteriales bacterium | reverse complement strand
GAGGTCTGCCAGCCTTCAGGTGCGTCATCGACCGTCACGGGTGCGACGGTGTCGACCAAGGAGCGAACCTCGATGACCTGACCAGCGACATCGATGGCGTCGACGCCGATGAGCGCACCAGTGGAGAGGGGATTCTTAGTACCGGTGTAGTCGACCTGGAGCACATGTGTGGCGTCGGTCAATGAGTCGCGATGAAGGACCTTCTGCTGGTGATAGTAGCCCGCAGAGTACAGGTCAACGTCGATCGGCGCGCCGCCATCAAGCGTCACCCGCATGATTCCGGCATTCGGCAGCTTCGAGGAAATGAGGTCGAACTCGGTTCCCCGGAACGCTATCCACGCAGATGCCGGAGAGGCAGATGCCTGATTCCAACTCCCGCCGGATCGGTTGGCGGCACTATAGGTGGTCCATTTGCTGCCGAAGAACAGCATGCGAGGGTCAACTTGCTCAGTGCGGCCGAGAATCGCGAACGAAACGGAGCTAGCATTCGCAGCGTTACCCACAACATCGGTGGATTTGAACTCAAGCGTGTGCCTTCCCGGTGCTGGTGAGACCGAGACGGAGGTCCCGGTTTGCCAGGTCCCGCCATCCAATCGCCAACTGGTGGAGGCAACGCCAGATAGGGTGTCGTGGGGGACGAGCGTGATTGCAGCGCTGTTGAGATAGCTCGGCAGCGCATTGCTTGTCGTCGTTGGGGCTGTGTCGTCGATACGCACGGTCGTGGACTTGGTCTCCTCGACGTTGCCCGCAACGTCGACAGACCAGTACTCGACGGTCGTCGTGCCCTCCTTGGAGAGCGGGATCGGAGCGGTGTAGGTCGTCACCGTGCCACCGTCGAGGCGATAGCGGGTGGTGGCTACGCCAGAGAGGCCGTCGGTTGCCGAAAGGGTCACCGATGCCGGGCCCTTCACCCAATCGATCGGGCCGCTGGCTGTGGTCATGGGTGCCGCGTCATCGATGCGCACCATCTTGCTCGTGTGCACCTCGGTGTTGCCCGCCGCGTCGACAGACCAGTACTCGACGGTGTTGGTGCCTTCTGCCGATACCGCGAACGGGGCGGTGTAGGTGACCGCCTCCGATCCGTTGAGACGGT
>CAZMFQ010000001.1:0-152103 GCA_964565645.1 uncultured Eubacteriales bacterium | reverse complement strand
CGCTCACAGGACCGTTCTGCCACGCCTCTGAGATGTCCGAGGAGGTGTCTGTGCCCGTGTCATCGATGCGGACCATCTTGCTCGTGTGCGCCTCGGTGTTGCCCGCAGCATCGGCCGACCAGTACTCGACGGTGTTGGTGCCTTCAGCCGATACCGCGAACGGGGCGGTGTAGGTGACCGCCTCCGATCCGTTGAGACGGTAGAGGGTGCTGACCGGTGCAAGCCCGTCTGCGGCGTCTTCGGAAAGCGTGACGCTCACAGGACCGTTCTGCCACGCCTCTGAGATGTCCGAGGAGGTGTCTGTGCCTGTGTCATCGATGTAGACACGTGCCGTCTGGGTGGCCTCACGGTTACCTACGACGTCGACCGACCAATACTCGATCGTATTGGTGCCTTCGGAACTGACGGGCACAACGTCCCCTGACTGTTCCGGGCCGCCATTGAGAGTCCAGTGAGTTGAGGCCACTCCGGAGTAGATCCCGTCGACAGGAGTGAGAGTGACCGAGACCGGGCCATTCACCCAGCCGGACGGGGCATCGTCGCCCGTTGTCGGCGCAGTGTCATCGATTTGGACTTGAGCGATCTTGGGCGGTTCGACGTTGCCGCGCTTGTCGACCGCGTAGTAGGTCACATTCGTCGTCCCCTCGGTCGACACAGCGAAGGGGCCCGTGTAGACGTCGGTCAGGTCGGGCATGGAGCCATCGGTCGTGTAGTAGATGCCCTGGACCCCGGTGATGTCGTCGGTCGCGGACAGCGTCACGATCACATCGCTGTGCTGCCACTCGTGTGACACGTTGTCGATGGAGACCGGAGCCAGGGTATCGGGCATGAGCTCGATGTTGCCATCGATATCGAACCGATCCGCCCCGATACGCGTCGCCGTGGCGCCGGAACTCTTCTGCCCGGTCCATACGATCCGGAGGGTGTGGTAGTCCTTGGTCAGGTCGCCGGAATCCCAAAGCAGTTGCTCGTACGCAGCTGTGGCCGCGTAGCCGTCAACCTGCGTCTTGAGGACTCCATCCAGGTAGATGTTCGCCCGGCCGTACTCGGGTGCGGTGGTGCTGTAGTACCTGATGCGTTCGCCATAGAATCGCACGTAGGCTCTGGTGTCGGTCGCATCCACCCATGCGTGCGACCCGGCGCTACCGGTGCCTGAAACGGTGCTCCACTCACCACGTAGCACGATATTGGTGTTGTCCTGCTGGTATGTCACGGTGGCGAGCCGGATGCGGACGTTCTCGGTCTTGACTGACTCGGTATTGCCCAGCGCGTCTACTGAGTAGTACTTGATGGTGTGTTGACCCCACGTGTTGATGAAGACGCTGGTCCCGGTCTGGTACGCGCCATTGTCGATGGAGTATTTCGTGGTGCCCATACCCACACCGGCATCGGTGGGGGTCAGTGTGATCGTGGCCTGAGTGGGATACACGAGAGCGTTGTCGCTCGTGGTGGTGGGCGCGACCCTGTCCAGCCGGATGTACTTGGTGGTCGAAGTCTCGATGTTGTTGTTGTTATCGACGGACCAGTACGTGATTGTGTTGACGCCCTCGCCGGTCACCGAGAACGGGCCGGCGTAGGTGTTGGTCGCGCCACCGTTGATCGTGTAGTACGTGTTGGCGACCCCGGTTCCACCGTCATTGTCCTCAGCGGTCATCGTAACGGTGACCGATGGCACGTTCTGCCACGTCTCATTGGTGATGTTCGAGGTCGTGACCGGCGGTATCTCATCGCGCGCGCGTACCCAGACGTGGATATGGTGGGTATTCTCGATGTTGCCCGCCACGTCCACGGTGTAGTACTCGACCGTCCAGTACGCACGTTCGTTGAGCAGGATGCTGGTGCCGACCGTCCAGTCGCCGAAGGGCGCAGTGTCCTTCTGGAGTCGGTAGTACGTGAGGTAGGGGCCTGAGGCTACTCCATTGCTGAGAGGGTCGGTGCCGGTGAGTGTGAAGTCGGCGGAGTCGTAGTACCACTCAGCGGCGTCCTCGAGCGTGTGCGGCTTTGTCAGGTCGATTCTCGCCTGATCGATGTTCACGTCCTCGATGTTTCCTCGCCGGTCGATCGAGTAGTACTTGACGTCCTTGATGCCCTCGGTCGTGATCCAGAAGGAATTCGAGTAGGGAAGCGACGGGAACGAGCCGTCGATCGAATACCACGTGCTGGCCACGCCGGTGATCATGTCGTACGCGGTCAGCGTGACCTCAACCGAGTGGTTCACCCACCCTGCGGGCTTGTTCTGCCAGACCGTGAATGGCGGGTCACCGTCGTAGGGTTCGATGAGGAACTGGACTGAGTGTTCGGCCTCGATGTTGCCGGCGTTGTCGACGGAAAAGTACTTGAGTGTGTGGTTGTAGTTGACAACGGACACCGTGATCGAGTCGCCCAGCGTCCACTCGCCGCTGTTGAGCTGCCACCATGTCTCCTTGACGCCAGACAGCGGATCGTCCGGGGTCAGATCGATGGTCGCCGAACCGATATACACACTCTGTGCATTGCTCGAGGTGTGCGGCGCGGTACCGTCAAGACGCAGGTCCGCGCTCTTGATCGTCTCGACGTTGTCGCAGACGTCCGAGGAGTGGAACTTGATCGTGTTGGTGCCTTCGGCGGACACGCTGAAGGACCCGGTGTAGTCGGTGGTAGGGGTGGTCCCGTTCGAGGAGTAGCGCGTCCACGCGATGGCACTGTCCGCGTCGGTGGGGTTCAGCGTGACGCTGAACGGAGGCTGCTTCCACTCGGCAGGCACGTTCGATGTGGTCGTCGGAGGAGTGTGATCCGGGTTGCCGCTTGTGAACGTCAGCTTCTGGATCCGGTCGTTGCCGGAGTCTGCTACATAGAGATCGCCGTTGCTGGCGACCCGTACGTCCTCGGGAAGCTGGAACTTGCCTGCGGTGGAACCGGCGGAGCCGATCGTCTGCAGCCACGTGCCATCGCTTGCGAGGCGGACGATGCGGGACAGGCCGGTATCGGCGACGTACAGGGTGCCCCAGGCGTCGACGTCGATACCCTGCGGGAACTGGAAGTAGTCGGTGATTCCACCGGTCTTGATCCAGGAGTCGATGGTATCGAGAAGCGTGGGGGTACCGACCCCGGACACGTCGTACTTGAATACGAGGCTGTTCTGGAGGTCAGTGACCCACAGAACGCCGCCCGGTCCCATCGCCATGCCGTCGGCGGCGCCGCCAAGCGGCAGTTCCCACTCTCGCAGGAAGCTCCCTGAGGAGTCGAACTCCATGACGCGACCGGTGCCCGTGTCTGAGACGTAGATGTTGCCCATCGCGTCGGCCACGAGGCCCATCGGGTAGCTGAACGCGCCCATTCCGCTGTCGGACCCGTCGAATGATGTGACGTATGCGCCATCGGCGTCCAGAACGACAACCCTCATGTTGCCGGTGTCGGCGACGATGATCCGTCCATTCATGTCCACGTCCACGTGTCCGGGCCAGTAGAACTCCACGGGGTCTGTGCCCGTGCCGACAGTCCCGTAGGTCGTGGTGGGAGTCGAAGGCTGTGCGTCCGAGAACCGCGAGACCTGGCTGAGCGCCGATACTTCGGGGTATTGCAGTGCGTCGGACTCGGTGATCACGAGGGTTCCGTCGACGTCGATGGCGAGGCTCTCGGGATAGCCGCCACGACCGGACGCAAGGTACATGGAGAACGCATAGGTGTCGGCGGTCGACGGTGGCGGAACGGCAACCGAGGACGATACTCCGACAAGTGCGAGTGCGCAGGCCGCAGCCATCAATCCTGTCAGCCTGAGCCCTCTCGAAACCCTCATGCGAATCGCCACCGATGTCCTCCTAGGATCTGCGGAATCCCGGTCCGCAAACACGTGCAAGCAACAAAGAATAGACGCAGTGCGCGTCTATGTGGTTTGTCGTCCGAATCCCTGCTTGGCATTAGTGTGAACTGTGAGATTCCTCACATATTTCGGACGGGCGGCATCTGCCGTTTCGGGCACCGGCAAGTAGCATCATTCCAGCCTGCCTGCTGTATGATTGTGACGCTCTGTGGTGCTCTGCGGATGTACACGGACTCGCAAACTATCTTCAGGGGGATATGTGACAGTCGCAAGGGATTCGCTGCGTTCGGGAGTACCCCGCCGCTCACGCACCAGGGCGTCAGCGCGTATCACCCTTCTCGTGTCGGATGCCGCACTGATCATCGCCGCACTCTGCATCGCCACCGTGGTGCGCTTCGGTGATCTTTTCGCGACCGTCTCGTTCGAGAACGTCACCACCGACGTGATGTTCCTGGAGATGGGCCTGCTCCTCACGCCCATCTGGATACTCATGCTCTGGACCGAGGGTCTGTACGACCTCGAGCGTCTCTCATGGGGCTCCGGGGAGCTGTCCCGGGTGGCGCGAGGGCTCGCACTGGGCGTGGTCGCACTGATCCTCGTGACGTACGTCCTCAAACTTCCCGGGCTGTCGCGTGCGTGGACACTCCTGTTCTGGCTGTTCGCGACGCTGCTGGTTCTCGGGGGTCGCAGTATCCAGAAGCTCGTGCAGCGGCTCAATCATCTACGGGGCAACTGGCTTCGTCCGACCCTCGTGGTCGGCTCGAACGCCGAGTCCTCGGACATCATCCGCATCCTCAAGGCATCTCGTGCCGAAGGGTTGGTGCCCGTGGGCTGTCTCGCCTCGACCTCCGCTGAGCGCCTGTCCCTGGACTGGTGTTCCGACGAGGTCCCGTGCCTCGGGATGGCCCGCGAACTCAGACAGATCGTCGAGAGCCACGGCATCGATACGGTGGTCATCGCGTCGACGGCGTTCGAGCACGATGTGCTCGCGCGCATGGTCGAGGAACTCCGGGACTCAGGAGTCGAGATCCATATCTCGTCGGGGCTCTTCGAGGTGCTGTCGAGCAGGGTCCTTGTCCGTGAGATCGGCGGCGTACCGCTCATCACCATCAAAGGCGTTTCGCTGTCTCGCGCGAATCTGCTGGTCAAGCGTACGTTCGACATCCTCGTCGCCTCGAGCATCGTTCTCCTCGGCATGCCGGTATGGCTTGTCGTCATGGGCCTTATCAAGCTCACTCCCGGGCCTGTGTTCTATCGCCAGCAGCGTGTCGGAAGGGGCGGGGAGCGGTTCGGCATGCTCAAGTTCCGCTCCATGGTGATCGACGCCGACGCGCGACTCGCCGAGCTTCAGGCGGCCAACCAGGCCTCAGGCCCCCTGTTCAAGATGAAGGACGATCCGCGCATCACGCCGGTGGGCAAGTGGATGCGGAAGTTCTCCGTCGACGAGTTCCCACAGCTTCTCAATGTCCTGAAGGGCGAGATGTCCCTTGTAGGACCGCGCCCGCCATTGCCGCAGGAGGTCGCCCAGTACACCGAGCGCGACTGGCGCAGGCTTGAGGTCGTTCCGGGTATGACCGGCCTTTGGCAGGTCTCGGGCCGCTCGAGTCTGACCTTCGACGAAATGGTGCGCCTCGACATCTTCTATATAGAGAACTGGTCGGTGGGTCTGGACATCTCTCTCCTGCTCCGCACCATACCTGCCGTGCTGTTCGCCAAAGGTGCGTACTGAGATGCGCACTCTCGTCACTGGCGGCGCCGGCTACATAGGCTCGGTCACGACGAGGCATCTCCTCGACGCCGGACATGAGGTCGCAGTTCTCGACTCGCTGTTGCGCGGGCACAAGGACGCCGTGGATCCGCGTGCGCGGCTGATCGTCGGCGAGGTGGGTGATCGCGAGGCGGTCCGTACGGCGCTCGAGGGCTGCGACGCCGTGATGCACCTGGCCGGACTCATCGAGGTGGGAGAGTCTCAGGCGCATCCCGGGATGTACATGGACGCGAATCTCGCCCAGCCTGCGGTGATGCTCGAGGTGATGGCGGAACTCGGCGTGCGGTCGCTGGTGTTCTCCTCGACGGCCGCGGTCTACGGGGAGCCTGAATCGGTACCGATCGCGGAGACCGCTCCCACGCGGCCGATCAACGCCTACGGGCTCTCCAAGCTGGGCTTCGAGCAGCTCCTTTCCCTTGCCGAGGAGTCTTTCGGCATCCGGTCGATCCGGTTCAGGTACTTCAACGTGGCCGGCGCATGGCAGGACGGATCGTTGGGCGAGGCGCACGAGCCTGAGACGCACATCATCCCCCGGATACTCGGTTCGATCCGATCCGGCGTCTCGCGCTTCGAGGTCTTCGGCGACGACTATCCGACGCCGGACGGCACGTGCGTTCGCGACTATATCCACGTATGCGATCTCGCCCAGGCCCACCGGCTCGGCCTCGAGAGCCTGCATACCGGAGGGTCCTCGGCGGTCTACAACCTTGGGAGCGGTGACGGATTCTCCAACCTGCAGGTCGTCCGCGCGTGTGCCGCGGTCACCGGGACAGACGTGGATGTCGTGATAGGCCCGCGCAGGCCCGGCGACCCGGCCGTGCTGGTGGCCTCGTCTGCGCTCGCGCGTACGGAACTGGGTTGGGAGCCCGCTTACCCTGATCTTGAGACCATGATCGCGCATGCGTGGGCATGGCATTCCCGGGCATAGGCTGCGATCAGAACCCCTCTGGCGCGCCTGCGAATGCGTGCTAGAATATCCCTCGCCGCATCTCGGCAATGCGGGCGATTAGCTCAGGGGGAGAGCGCTTCCTTCACACGGAAGAAGTCGTAGGTTCAAATCCTACATCGCCCACCATGAATGTATCGATGCCCCTTCGGGATTCCCGGAGGGGCATCGTTCTCTCTGCGGTGGCCGATTCCCGACACTGTGACATCGGTCACACGAATGCGACGGACGGTCTGCTAGCGTATGAGTCGCATTTCCCCGCAACAGGCATGGGGCGTGTGCCGAGGGGTGGTCGGGCCGCGGGTGCGGCATGGGCAGAGACGCGATCGTGGGGCTCGGGGCGGCGTCTTCAAAGGGTGGGAGTTCGAACATGCGAAGAGTGTGCACCGGCCTGCGTGTGGGCCTGATCGCCGTCGTGTTCATCACGGTCGCCTTGGTCGGGAGCGCCGCCTCCGCGGTTGAGAACGACGGGTGTCTGGGCTGCCACGAGAATCCGCCCGCTTCCGGAGCCGCTCCCGCCTTCGACGGCCCCATGAGCGCCGACGGGTCGCCCGGTACTCCAAAGTTGATGGCGGTCGAGGATGTCGACCGCGACTCCGCCTGCAAGACGTGTCATTCGAACGGACTCGTCGGCACCCATCCGTATCATCAGCGCGGCTCCAACTGCGGAGCCGCATGCCATCCCGCGTGGGGCGACTCACTGACGACCGCCATTCCCGCCTACATCGACCCGATCTCCGGGGCGTCGTTCGCTTCCTCGGCATCCAAGTCGACTCCCGCATCGCTTCTGCACATCATCCACTCGACGCGCCGCTGGCCGGCCGGCGTATCGACCGCCTCGAGCGTCTGCTCGAGTTGCCATGAGGCTGCTGCCTGCAACGCATGTCACACCGGCGTCGTGGATGCCTCTCACTCCGGTCACAGCCAGGTAGGAAGCGCGCAGTTCCCCGCGCGCGGCACCTGGACGGGCGTAGTCTCCTACGGCGTGGTCGCGGGGGACCAGTCCATGCGGACCGCTGTGCCGGACACCAATGCCTGCTCGATCGACGAGTGTCATGACCTGGACGGCACCAAGGCCGACTACCCGGGCCAGGTCGAGGACTACAACTACGGTCCCGGCCAGAATCCGGACGATCCGTCCGGTTCGAGTGCCGCGGTCAAGACCACGGGCACATGGCGTCTGAGGGCGAACAACCTCTACACCGGCTCCCGCATGAGTTTCGCCGGTACGCTGGGCTCCGAGATGAGCGTCACGTTCGACGGGTCGCGATTCGAACTGGTGAGCGACAAGGATCCCTACCGCGGCCTTGCAGAGCTCGAACTCGACGGCAGCGTGGTCGCGACCCTGAACGCGTATGCTCCCACCACCCAGCGTCAGGCCATCCTGTACAGTTCCGACCGGCTGTGGCCGGGCGAGCACACCGTCAAGATCCGCCCGCTCGAGCGCAAGAACCCGGAGGCGCGTGCGACGTTCTTCGTGGTCGATGCCGTTCGTGTCTTCAGGGACGTCCCCGATTCGATCGCGCCCGCGTGCTCGGGATGCCACAGCGCCATGGGGAGGCATCCTGCCTCTCACGAGGGAACGGACGCCGCGATCCGCGCCTCCAACGGAGGGAAGGGTTGCAGCGACACCCCCGCCCAGTACCAGACCGGCTGCCACGACATCAGCAATCTCGCTGTCCTGCACTCGGGGATGGCCGCCGAAGGCTGCGACCCCTGTCATGCTCCCGGCCGCACTCCGGCACGTGAATGCAAGACCTGCCATGACGACAGCGGCGTGGCGGGCTACACGGCCAAGGAGAACCTGTACCCGGCGTCAGACGACACTCAGACAGCAGGTGTGACGGCGTTTCCCGCAACTCCGGCCACGCGCTGGGACAAGGTCGCGGAGACCTCTGCCGCCGGCGACGCGGACACAACGTACGTGAACCTCACGACTCCGGGGCGTGCGACGTTCGGGTTCACGCCCCCCGCGTCGTTCCCGCAATCGAGCACGATCACCAACGTGACGGTGTACTACCGGATCCGCTACGTCTCCGGCACTGGCACCCCGTGCAACGCCGGTGCCGCGATCAGGGTGGGCGGCCAGTACTACGACCAGCCGACGCCCACGAACGCTACCACGGCATACGTGCTCCGCAACTACGTGTTCGCGACCAATCCCAAGACCGGTCAGCCCTGGACCGTCGCTCAGATCACCGATCCGAACGACCCTGCCGGCCTGCAGGCGATAGGTGTCTACACATCGGATGCGACCCCCAACGTCCGCGTGACTCAGGCGTACGCCATCGTGACCTATGCCGTGCCGCGCTACGTCGACACCGTGTCGACCGGTGCGGCGCACCACAACAACACCCGCTACCTGCTCGACTATCGTGACGCAGAGATCGGCGCATACTACTACGACGGTACCGATCCCGAGCACGGCTGGAGCGCGCGACAGTGGCAGGACTGCAACGCCGCCTGCCATCAGTCGTATGTCGGTGCTTCCTGGACCGCCTACGAAGGCCAGCGCATGTGGTATAGCCTGGCAGGCCAGTGGCAGAGCATCGCCGAGACCCGCACGCTGGAGCTCGACGCCGGTACGCTGCCGAGCTCGGCGCAGCTTGCGTTCAAGACGAGATGGCAGTTCCTCACCGGCAACGAGGCTACCGGATGCGTGGAGGTCTCGGTCGACCAGGGGCGCAGCTGGACGATGCTCACCGGTACGGTCTTCGGCGTGTCGAGAGACCAGCTCACGGGCAACTCGCCGGCTTCATGGGGTGACGCAACATATGATCTGTCGGCCTATGCCGGTCGTGAGACACGGATCCGCTTCAGGTACAACATGGCGGACACGCTTACCAACGGTGCCGGCTGGGCGATCGACGCACTGAGTATCACAGGTTCGTCGGGGCTGTTCTTTTCCGATGACGCGGAGACGCTCAAGCCGCAATGGAACGCCTGGCAGTGGTATCGTGAGAGCGCCGCATATCAGGCATGGTGATGCGCTGAGCGGCACACCACGATCAGATGGAGCCCGTGTGAGACCTGTCCGTCGGCGTTCGCGCGTTCTGCAGCTGTGCGCGCTCATCGCGCTGGTCCTGTGGCCTGTCGCCGCCTACGCTGCCGCGGCGCCGACCATCTCGATCACGCCGAGCCCCGGCCCGGGCTCCCACGGCTCACAGAACGTCACCATCGTCGCGACCGACCATAGCGGCTCCGGCATCGATGCGCTCGTCTACTCGCTCGATGACGGTGAGTTCGTCCAGTACCACACTCCGTTCACGATCACCCGGCCCGGCGCGCACACGGTGACCGCTCGGGCACTCGACGGCCTCGGTGGTCTTGCCGAGGAGTCCGCTCCCGTCCTGGTCACCACGGATTCCGCACTCAGGGTGACGCCGGTCCAAGGCTACGACCGCATCACCACAGCGGTCGAGGCGTCACGGCGGGCCTTTCCGCAAACGCTCGACCCCGATCCGGACGGGTATCGCACGGTCGTGCTCTCTACCGCGTTCAACTGGCCCGACGCGCTCGGCGCCGCGAGCCTGGCCGGAGCGTTGGATGCACCCATCCTTCTGACGCAGCAGGATCGTCTTCCGAGTTCTGTCGCAGCCGAGATGGTCCGGCTCGGAGCCGACCGCGTGATCATCGTCGGTGGTCCACGTGCCGTCGATGACGCTGTGGCGACGACCTGTGCCGATGTTCCCGGCGTCGATGCGGTCGAGAGGATCTCGGGTGCCGACCGCTATGCCACCGCGATCGCGCTTGCCGACCGCTCGATCGGGCTGCAGGCAGATTCGTTCCGCGGACGGGCCTTCATCGCCACAGGCGCAGACTTCCCCGACGCCCTGAGCGCCTCCGGGATAGCGGCTGCCAAGGGGATGCCTGTCTATCTCACGGCGCCGGGATCGGTCATCTCCAATGAGCTGCGCCGCTCGCTCGTGGCCGGCGGAGTCCACGAAGCGGTCATCCTCGGCGGATCGCGCGCAGTGAGCGACGATGTCGCGAGTCAGATCGCGTCGACTATCGGCTCTGTGCCCCTGCGCATCTCGGGGGGCACTCGCTACGAGACCTCGCTCGCAACGGCGCGCTGGGGCGTGGAATCGGGCGGGATGTTCTGGGACGGCGTGGCGCTCACGACGGGGCTTTCGTTCCCGGACGCCATCGCCGGTGGCCCGCTGCAGGGCCGCTCGGCCTCCGTCACGCTGCTCACAGACCCCAAAACGCTGGGCGTTTCCGCCTTCGACACGCTTCGCGAGAACCGCTACCTGATCGGCGAGCTGCGTTTCCTCGGCGGGGAGAGCGCGTTGTCCGAGGACGTGCGCGCACGTGCGGAGACTGCGCTGGAGCGCTAGGCGCGGCACACGGCCGCGACACTCACTTTCAACAGCCTGGTTCCCCGGGATGCCCGCAGCAGTTCTGCAGCCGGATGATCTTGTAGCCCGTGTTGCGCAGCACGAGCCTCACTTTGCGGCCCAGCGGCATGTCGAGCTTGAGATTCGCCACGAAGGCGTCCGGCGAGGGTCTGTCAGAGCACATCTCGGGCCTCCTGTGGCGGTCGTACAGCGGTCGACGCTGGGTCGCGCGCCGGGCGGGTCATCAGTACGCCGCCCACGGTAGCGCCTCGCAATACGCGGGATGGATCCCCGGCACGGAGCGCAGCGTCGCCGATGTCGCTTCGCAGCGCAGGGCGAGCGCCATCGACCAGATGAGGTCGCTCGCGGTAGGTCCCGCGATGTGCGCACCGATGAGCCTGTCGTCCGCCGAGGAGAACAGTAGCTTCACGAGGCCGTCGCGCTCGTCGTCCACGACTGCGGCTCCCAGCGCGTCGAAGCTCATCGTTCCTACGTGATACGCGATCCCGGCCGCTGCGGCAGCATGCTCCGTCATTCCTACCTGGGCGAGCTGCGGGTCGGTGAAGCAGCAGGTCGGCACGGCCGAACAGTCGACCTTCACGGGCGTGCCCGAGTCGATCGACGAGGCGATCGTCCTGCCTTCGTAGGATGCCACCGGGGTCTGCATGAGTCCGCCCGAGGCGTCACCCGCGACCCATACCCGGGGGTTGGTCGTCCGCAGATGCGCATCCACCACCACGCGTCCGTGCGCGTCCGTCTCCACCGCGGCCGACTCGAGTCGCAGGCCCTCGAGAGCCGGTTGCCGGCCGACGGCCATGAGCACACGTTCCGCGTGCACGACGCGCTCCTCGCCTTCGTACTGCAGATGCGCGGCGATCGAGCCCCGAGAGCCCTCCAGCGCCGTGAGCCTGCACCCGCTGAGGAAATGCACGCCGGCGCGGGCCAGCCGCGTCACCGCCACCTTGCTCGTGTCCTCGTCGAGCATCTCGAGTGGCCGAGGAGCCGAACTCACGACGGTCACGCGCGTGCCGAACGCGGAGTAGATCGCGGCGAACTCCATGCCGATGAAGCCGGCTCCGACGATGAGTAGCGACGAAGGCGGGTCCGGGTAGCCGAGCGCGTCATCACTGAGGTCGGCGAGTTCTACGCCCGGTATGTCGGGGACCACACTGTGCGAGCCGGTCGCCACCACCACGTGGTCCGGGCGGTAGGTGACACCGTCGCATTCGATCTCATCAGGGGAGACGAACACGGCCGTGGCTTTCACCAGCTTCGCTCCGGCGTCAGCCAGGATGGCCTCCTGATCACCGGCATAGGTCTCCTGAGCGTGCCATTTCCACGCGAGCACGGCCTGCCAGTCGTACTCCGGCGAGCACACGCCGAGGCCGAACGTCTCGGCGGCGGCGTCCTCGCGACGCAGTCGGGCCGCATGGTACAGGGCCTTCTTCGGCATGCAGCCGTGCCACAGACAGGTTCCTCCGATCTTGCCGTGATCGGCGATGGTGACATCCCATCCCGAGCGTGCGAGCGCACGCGCGGCCCCCTGGCCGGCGGCACCGGAGCCGATAACGAACACAGAACCCTTCGCCGTCACAGTGACCTCCCTGCTAGACTGACACGCTGTGATTATCTCCGTGGACAGAGTGACGAAAACGTTCGGCGAACGCGTGCTGTTCGCCGAGGTCTGCCTGCGCGTCGGGGCGCGCGACCGTTTGGCGCTCGTGGGGCCCAACGGCGCGGGCAAGACGACACTGCTCGAAATCATCGCGGGGCAGCAGAGCGCGGACGAGGGGACGGTGAGCTTCGCCAAGGGCGCGGTCATCGGCTATCTGCGCCAAGAGGCCATCGAGATGCACGACAGGACGGTACTCCAGGAGGCCCTTGCCTCCGCCGAGGAACTGACGGACATGACGCATCGCATCACCATGCTCGAGCATGAGTTGTCCGCCGCCGAGGAGGGTCCCGAACAGGAGCGCCTTCTCGCCGAGTACGGCAGGCTCCGCGACCGATTCGAGCACGCGGGCGGCTACTCCATCGAGGCCGACGCGCGGGCCGTGCTGTTCGGACTCGGGTTCAAGGAGAAGGACCTGACCCGAGGAGTGGACGAGTTCTCGGGTGGTTGGCTCATGCGGCTCGCGCTCGCCAAGCTGCTCCTCGGCAAGCCGGACATCCTTCTGCTCGACGAGCCGACCAACCATCTCGACCTCGAATCGGTCACATGGCTCGAGGGGTTCCTGCGGACCTACGAGGGCGCGATCGTGCTCGTCAGCCACGACCGGGCGTTCATGAACGGCATCGTCGACCATGTCGCCGAGATCGACCATGGAGGCATCACCTCATACGTGGGCGATTACGACTCGTTCGAGAAGGCCCGCGAACTCGCTCTCGAGCAGATGCGGGTCAAACGCGCTGCTCAGGAGCGCGACATAGCGCACATGCAGGTGTTCGTCGATCGCTTCCGCTACAAGAACACCAAGGCGAAGGCCGCACAGGACCGGATGAGGCGGATCGAGAAGATCAAAGCCGAGATGGTGGAGCTTCCGGAGGGTCGCAAACAGGTCAGGTTCGCGTTCCCCCAGCCGGTGCGCACGGGCGATCTGGTCATCGCTCTCGACGGGGTGAGCAAGGCATACGGCGACAACGTCGTCTACGAAGATATCGCGCTCTCACTGTACCGGGGCGACAAGGTCGCGCTCGTAGGTCCCAACGGGGCCGGCAAGTCGACGCTGCTCAAGATGCTCGCCGGAGTGCTCGAGACCGACGCCGGTTCGCGTCGTCTCGGCACGAACGTCGAGGTCGCGTACTTCGCCCAGCACCAGCTGGAGGCGCTCGACGTGCGCAAGACGGTCTTCGGCGAACTGGACACGGCTGCCGGGGGCTGGACGCAGTCGGAGGTCCGCTCGCTGCTCGGGGCGTTCCTGTTCGCGGGTGACGCGGTCGACAAGAAGGTCAGCGTGCTTTCGGGAGGGGAGAGGTGCCGCCTCGCGCTTGCCAAGATGCTCGTGAAGCCTGCTCCGTTCCTATGCCTCGATGAGCCCACGAACCACCTCGACATCGCGTCGAGCGACGTGCTCGAGCAGGCGCTTCTTCGCTACGAGGGGACTCTCGCGCTCATCACGCACGACAGGCACCTGATCCGCGCCGTCGCCAACAAGATCGTCGAGGTGCGCGACGGGGCGATCACGGTCTATCCGGGCGACTACGACTACTACCTCTACAAACGCTCGCTCATGGACGGACAGTCCACGACGGGCGGCCCGGCCTCGCCGCACGCCGGGGCCGCGCGAGACTCCGGGGATACCCGCGGTGGATCCGGCTCTCGAACGCCGTCCGCCGGTGAGGGCGCGGCGTCCACTGCAGTGGGGCCCAAGACCAAGGAGCAGAAGCGCGCCGAGGCCGAGGCCCGCAATCAGGCCTACCGGGCGACCAAGGACCTCAGGATCCGCCTCGAAAAGAGCGAGCGCGCGGTTGCCGAGCTGCAAGAGCGGCACGACGAGCTCGTGCGGCTCCTGGGGGATCCGGAGTTCTATGCGGACAAACTCGCGTTCGATTCGGCGATGGCCGAGTACGCGCAGGTCAAACCGGCGCTCGCAGCAGCGGAGCGCGAGTGGATGGCCGCAGCGGAGGAAGTCGAACGCATCGAGGCAGGAATCGTCCCCGAGAAGTAGAAATGCGCACTCGTGGGACCACGAAAGTTTGTAACAATATTTACAATCTCGCGTCGATACGCTAGAAATGCTCTAACCCGAACGGCATGAGAGAGTTCTCATTGACTCGGGGGTGCACTGCCGGATCGTCTAACCGGCCGCACTTTGTAACTCATTGTTACAAGCTGCGAGACTGACGAGGCAGGGGGATCTGATGCAGGGAGTATCGGCCCAGAGCGTATGGTTCGTCCTCGGACTCGTCACGTCCGGTGTGGCGTTCATCATGCTCGTCTTCGGCCTGAACGCCCTTCTGTCGCCTCGCAATCCCACCGCCGAGAAGGTCGAGCCGTACGAGTGCGGCATGGACCAGGCGGGATCGCCCCGGGCCGCGGTCAACCTCCGGTTCTCGACCATCGCGATCATCTTCGTCCTATTCGATGCCGAGGCCGTCCTTCTGTTCGCCATGGCCCCTGCGTTGCGCGGGCATCTTGCGGCGATCGTCGAGGTGGGACTCTTCGTGGCCTTCCTTGCACTTGGTCTTGCGTACGCCTGGCGCAAGGGGGCGCTCGAATGGCGCTAGTCGACAAGCTGGGCGAGAGCCTCGATCGCTCGCAGGGCAGCATCATCCTCACGTCTCTGGACGCTGTGATGGACTGGTCGCGCGGAAAGTCGCTGTGGGCGATGCCGATGGGCACCGCATGCTGCGCGATGGAGCTGATCGCGGGCTCGTTCAACAAGTTCGATTTCGACCGGCATGGCACGTTCCCGCGCCCCGATCCCCGTCACACCGATGTCATGGTGGTGGCCGGCACGATCACCCGCAAGATGATGCCCGCGGTGCGCAGGCTCTATGAGCAGATGCCCGACCCCAAGTGGGTCATCGCCATGGGGAACTGCACGGTGTCGGGTGGCATCTTCTACTACGACACGTACTCGGTCATACGGGGCATCGACGAGTTCCTCCCCGTAGATGTCTATATCGCCGGGTGTCCTCCTCGGCCTGAAGCGCTCCAGGATGCCGTGTTCATGCTGCGGGAGAAGATCGCCACCGAGTCGATCGCACCCGGGGTGGTCCACGAGCGCGAGATGACGCTGCCGACGACCGGTGACGTCAGCTTCACGCGCCCCGGATCGGGGGACGCCAAGTGAACATCGAGCAGCTTCGAGAGCACCTGTGTTCGGAGTATCCGGACCTGTGTCCGTTGTTCTCCATCGAGTTCGGGGACGGTGTCCTGCTCGTCGGATGCGAGCGCGTGTACACGGCCGCCGAGGACCTCAAAGCGCTCGGGTTCGACCGTCTCGGTATGGTCACGGCCGTCGACCGCGGTGAGCACTTCGAGATGGTCTACCGCCTGACATCCCGCTCCATGTCGACCGGGATATTCCTCAAGTGCCAGGTCCCGCGCCAGGTCGCCAGGGTCCGCTCACTCGTCCCGCTCTGGCCCGCTGCGCTTTGGCAGGAGCGGGAGGTCTTCGACCTGTTTGGCATCGAGTTCGACGGCCATCCCGACCTGCGCAGGATCCTCCTTCCTGAGAGCTGGGTCGGACATCCGCTGCGCAAGGACTACCACGACGAACGCATCATCAAGAGGCCTGACTACATCTAGAGCGCGACTGCGGAGAGGGGGTGGACGAATGAGCATGGAGGTCGAGAGCCGCACGCCGGTCGAGACCGAGGACGGCCTGGTGGTCGAGGAGCTCGTGGTCAACGTCGGCCCGTCCCACCCGTCCACTCACGGCGTGTGCCGCGTGATCGTCCACCTCGACGGTGAGATCGTCACCAAGGCCGAACCGGTCATCGGCTACCTGCACCGTGGCGTGGAGAAGATGTGCGAGAACCGCACCTATCTGCAGGTCGTGCCGCTCACGGATCGTCTCGATTACGTCGGGAGCATGTACGCGAACTGGGCGTACTGCCGCGCGGTGGAGCGGCTTGCCGGGATCCGCGTACCGGAGCGGGCGGAGTACATCCGCGTCATCGTGTGCGAGATGCAGCGGATCGCGAGCCACATGATGGCACTCGGGTCCTCCTCGGCTGACACCGGTGCGTTCACGATGTTCATCTACGCGTTCGACGTCCGTGAACGGATCGTCGAGCTCTTCGAGGAGCTGTGCGGAGCGCGCCTGACCTACAACTATGTGAGGCCCGGCGGCGTGAGCTTCGACCTGCCCGAGGGCTGGACCGATTCGCTCTCGGAGTATCTCAAGGGGCTGCGCGCCAAGCTCTCGGAGATGGACCGTCTGTTCTTTGGCAACGTGATCGCCAAGGGGCGCCTCAAGGGGGTAGGAGTCCTGTCTGCCGAGGACGCGGTCGCCTGGGGTGCGTCAGGCCCGACGGCGCGCGGCTCGGGCGTCAACTGGGACCTTCGCAAGCACGACCCCTACTCGGTCTACCCGCGCTTCGACTTCGACGTGCCTGTGGGCAGCAACGGCGACGCCTACGATCGCGCGCGCTGTCGCCTCTTCGAGTGCTACGAGTCGGCGAGCATCATCGAGCAGGCCATCGCCCAGATGCCCGGCGGCTCGCATAAGGCCGAAGGCTACCCGCGCTTGCTCACGCCGCGCCCCGGCGAGGCGTACGACCACATCGAGTCCGCGCGAGGGTCCCTCGGCGTCTACATCGTCTCCGACGGCTCACCCCGTCCGTACCGTGTGAAGTTCCGGTCCCCGGCGTTCTGCAACCTCGCACTGTTGGGTGAACTCGCCGTCGGCTACACGATGTCGGACCTCGTGGTCATCCTCGGCTCGCTCGACCCCGTGTTCGGGGAGTGTGACCGATGAGCGGCCTGATGCACGGATACGTCGGAGGGCTTGTCTGGGGGCTCGCTGCGGGCATCCTGATCGCACTGGCCGCTCTCCTGGGAGTGTGGTGGGAGCGCAAGGTGGCAGCGCGCATCCAGATGCGGCTCGGTCCGCAGTCCACAGGCCCGGTCGGCCTCTTCCAGACGCTTGCGGACACGCTCAAGCTCATGTTCAAGGAGGACATCACTCCTCGGCGGGCGGACACGCGCCTGTTCAGGATGGCGCCCTTCCTGGTCTTCGTGCCGATCGCGATGTCGTTCGCGGTCATCCCGTACGCCGCAGGCTTCGCGCCGCTGGACACCTCGGTCGGGATGCTCTTCTTCCTTGCGGTTCCCGGCATGTCGGTGATCGGGATCCTTGTCGCCGGCTGGTCGAGCCGCAACACCTACGCCACGCTCGGCGGCCTTCGCGGGGCCGCGCAGATGATCAGCTACGAGTTGCCAAGGAGCCTCACCGTTCTCGCGCTCGTCATGCTCGCCGGCTCCCTCAGGCCGCTCGATGTCATGAGCGAGTGGCGGTTCTGGTGGATCCTGCCGCTGAACCTCGTCGGCTTCCTCGTGTACTTCATCGCGTCCATCGCGGAGGTCAACCGCGGGCCGTTCGACATCCCGGAGGCAGAGAGCGAGCTTGTCGCGGGCTACTTCGCCGACTATTCGGGTATCCGCTGGGCGATCTTCATGATGTCCGAGTACGGGGGCGTGGTCGCCGCGTCGCTGTTCGGGGCTGCGTTCTTCCTGGGCGGCTGGAGGGTGCTTCCCGGCGCGTTCGGCGTCCTGCTGTTCGTGGCCGAGACCATTCTGCTCATCACCGCGATGATCTGGGTCAAGTGGACGTTCCCGCGCATGCGTGCAGACCAGCTCATGAACACAGCGTGGAAGGTGCTCACGCCCATGGCGCTCGCGCAGGTCCTTGTCGTCGGGGTGGTGATCGCATGGCTGTAGAGCCCATCGGCAAGCAGAACGGTGTGCCGGCCGGTCCGACCGGACGCGATGCGGTGCCGATCTCCGTGAACGTGTCCGACGAGTTCACGCCCGGCTTCGCCGGCTTCGTGGAGCGCTGGAAGTCACTGCTCACCGGCATCCGGATCACCGCCGGGCGTGCCGTGCCCGCGGCAAAGACCCTTCGGTACCCGAGTGTCAAACTCGAGATGACGCCGCGCTGGCGCGGGGCGCTCGTGCTTCGCGGCGCGATCGGCCGCGATGAGATCCCCATCCTGCGCGGGCCTTCTGTCGAGTACAACGCCACCATAGAGGACCTCTACGCCAAGGAGCGTCTTGCGCCGTGCGTGGGGAACTGCCCCGCCAACGTGGATGCCCGAGGGCAGAACTTCTTCATCGCCGAGGACCGGCACCACGAGGCCTACGAACTCGTGCGCACCCGCAACATCATGCCCGGCGTGCTTGGCCGCATCTGCCATCATCCGTGCGAGAGCGCATGCCGTCGCAACTACTACGACGAGCCGGTGGCCATCCGGCCACTTCACCGCATCGCGTACGAGGCCTACCAGAAGGACAAGCCCGACCTTCAGCCCATGCCGGTGACGAGTGACAAGACGGTCGGCGTCATCGGCTCAGGCCCGAGCGGCCTGGCCGCCGCGTTCGACCTCATGAGCCTCGGCTACAAGGTGACCATGTACGAGAAGGAGGAGAAGCCCGGCGGAGCGCTGTATTCGGGCGTGCCGAGCTACCGTCTCCCTCGTGAGGTGCTCCACGGTGAGATCGACGATCTTGTGGCTCTCGGCCTCGATCTGCGGTGCGGTATCGAGATCGGCAAGGACGTGCCCCTCGACCATCTCATCGGCGAGTACGACGCGGTGCTGATGGCCGTCGGCCTCCATGAGAGTCGGATACTGCCGGTACCCGGTCACACCGCCGAAGGCGTGCGCGGCGCTCTCGACTTCCTCAAGGCCGCCAACTGGAAGGGCGACGCGGGGGTCAAGGGGAAGCGTGTGCTCGTCATCGGCGGAGGCAACGTCGCGGTCGACGTCGCGCGCTGCGCGTTGCGGACCGGCGCCACAGAGGTGCGCCTGGCGTGTCTTGAGGGTGACCAGGAGATGCCGTGCCATCCGTGGGAGATCGAGGAGGCCCTCGACGAGGGCGTCATCGCCATGTGCTCGCTCGGTCCCGAGGAGGTCCTGGAGCGCGACGGCAAGGTCGTGGGCATGAGGATGCGCGAGTGCCTCTCCGTGTTCGACGCCTCCGGACGCTTCTCGCCGCAGTTCGGAGAGAACTACACCGACATCGACGTAGACGTCGTGGTCTTCGCGGTGGGTCAGTACTCGATCCTCGCCCCGGTGGTCGCCGGCACGGACATCGTGCTCACCGACCGCGGTCTGTTGCCGGTGGACGGCACCTTGTTCACGACCGATGTGCCCGGGGTGTTCGCGTGCGGCGAGGTCGTCACGGGGCCGGGTTCGGCGATCGGCTCGATCGCGACCGGACACGAGGCCGCGACCTCGGTCCACCGCTACCTTCAGGGTCAGAGCATCTCGGCGGAGCGTACTCCTCGGCCGGTACCGGTCTACGCCAAGTACCAGAAGGCCACGCTCGAGGGAGTCGAGGAGGCCCGCAAGCGCATCGACATGCCGATGGCCCGCGCCGAGGAACGTGCGAGTGACTTCCGGCAGGTCGAACTCGGGATGACGCACCTCGAGGGGCTCAACGAGGCCGCTCGCTGCTTGCGGTGCCAGTCGGAGGTCTGTGTCGGATGCACCTTCTGCGCCCGGACGTGCCCCGACTACGCCATCCAGGTCGAGCGCATAGACGATCCTGGTGAGCGCAGGCTGGCGCTGTACGAGCTGGATCTCTCCAAGTGCTGCTTCTGCGGTCTGTGCGCCGAGCAGTGCCCGACCGACGCTCTGTGCCACACGAAGCAGTACGAGCTTTCCTTCTATCACCGTGACCTGATGCTGTTCGACAACGACGAGATGCTCCGCTCGCCCGAGCCCACCCGTGCCACCGGGCAAGACGGAGAGCATCCGGTCGCCGAGGAGCTGGAGACGCGATGACCACGAGTTCCCAGATCGTGTTCTGGCTGCTGGCGGCCGGCTCCCTGGCCGGCGCGGTGGCGGTCGTGTTCTCGCGGGATGTGAGCCGCATGGCGCTTGGCCTGGGAGCGTTCCTGCTCGCAGTCGCCGGGTGGTTCCTGTACTTCGGCCAGACGTTCCTCGCGGTCTCGCAGGTCTTCGTATACGTGGGAGGCGTTCTTGTCCTGGTGCTGTTCGCGATCATGCTCGTGCACCGCACCGAAGGAGGCGATCCCGCGCTCGAATCCCGGCACGACATCGACGTGATCACGGTCGCGGTCTCGGTGTTCCTCATCATGGTGTTCTCCCTGCGGTCGGTATGGCCCAAGATGACCGAGGCGCCTGTGCCGTCTTCGACGGCCGACGTCTCCGCGCAACTCCTCGGCAGGTACCTGCCGCATTTCGAGGCAGCAGGCCTGCTCCTGCTTGCCGCCCTCGTGGCGGCCGTGGTCATCGCTGGGGGTGAGCGCGAGTGACGTTCGTGATCCTCGCATCCGCGCTGTTCGCCCTCGGGTTGTACGGTGTCCTGTCCCGACGCGACATCATCGGCATCCTCGCGAGCGTCGAGGTCATGCTCGGAGGCGCCACGGTCCTGCTCGTCGGCCTTGCGAGTTCGATGACGGCGGGCACCGGTTCGCGGCTTGAGCCGGGCGCGCTTTCGGCCGCAGGTGTCCTGATCATCGTCGTGGCAGCGGCCGAGGCGGCCGTGGGACTCGCGATCCTTATCAACGTGGCCCGCACGATGCGCACCTCGCGCGTCGACGGCATCACGGAGGTGAAGGGCTGATGGCGCAGACCTTCGTCGACCTCGCGTGGCTGGCGGTCGCGGTGCCGTTCGGCATGGCCGCGCTCGTCGCCTTGTTCGGCCGCCGGTTCGGCAAGCTCGTAGCGTTGCCCTCGCTGCTCTCGCCGCTCGCCGTGTTCGGCATCGGTGTCGCTGCCGCTCTGCGCTGGTTCGAGACGGGCGCGGAGACCGGGACCTGGATAGCCGGCGCTCGTACCGCGTGGCTTTCGTCCGGCACGGTGCCGGGATTGGACCTCGGGTTCGCGGTCGACGGCATGACAGCACTCATGCTGCTCGTGGTCGGCTTCGTGGCGACCATGGTGATGCTCTTCTCGATCGGCTATATGGCCGAGGACGAGGGCTTCAACCGGTATTTCGCACTGCTCTCGCTGTTCACGGGCTCCATGAGTCTGCTCGTGATCGCGGACGGACTGCTCGGACTGTTCCTGGGCTGGGAGCTCGTCGGCGCGTGCAGTTATCTGCTCATCGGATTCTGGTTCACCAAGCCAAGCGCGTCGAAAGCGGCCGTGAAGGCCTTCCTGACGACACGCGTCGGCGATATCGGGCTGCTGCTCGGGATCGCGTTGCTGTGGGCCGGTGCCGGGACCCTTGGCTACAGGGAGCTCTTCCCGGCGGGCGTCGAGGGGCTGAGCGCCGCGACCGTGACCACCGCGGCCCTGCTGTTGTTCGTGGGCGCCGCGGGCAAGTCCGCGCAGTTCCCCCTTCACATCTGGCTTCCGGACGCCATGGAGGGCCCGACGCCGGTCTCCGCGCTGATCCACGCCGCGACGATGGTGGCCGCCGGTGTGTTCCTCGTCGCGCGCACCTGGCCGCTGTTCGAGGCCGCACCTGCTGCGCGTGGGGTGGTCCTCGCGATCGGAGCGTTCACGGCTCTTGCCGCCGCGACGGTCGCGCTCGCCCAGACCGACATCAAGAAGGTCCTTGCGTACTCGACGATCAGCCAACTCGGGTTCATGTTCGCCGCGCTCGGCGCCGGTGCGTGGGCGGTCGCGATGTTCCACCTGGTGACGCACGCCGCGTTCAAGGCGCTGCTCTTTCTGGGATCGGGCAGTGTCATCCACGGCACCGAGACGCAGGACATGCGCGAGATGGGCGGCCTGCTCAGGCTGATGCCGTACACCGCGATCACCTGGTTCATCGGTGCCGCGGCGCTCGCGGGCGTGCCGCCGCTTTCCGGCTTCTTCTCCAAAGACGAGGTCGTGCGCTCGGTCTGGGAGGTACAACCGCTGGCGGCGGTCGCTCTCCTGTTGGCGAGCCTGCTGACGGCCTTCTACATCACCCGCGCGACGCGGCTGACATTCTTCGGCTCGTATCGCGGCCACCATCACGCCCACGAGGGCGGGTGGAGCATGCGCGGTCCGCTCGTAGCCCTTGCGGCTCTGGCCGCACTCCTGGGCTTCGCGGCAGAGCCGATCGCGCGCCTGCTCGGGGAGCACGGCGAGTCACTCGATCCCATGATCGCCGCGGTCTCTGTCGCGGTCGCCCTCCTGGGGATCACGGGCGGTTGGTTCGCCTATCGCGACGGAGCCGCCTCGGAGGTCGCCATGGAGGGTCGCGCGGGTGCGCTGTGGCCGATCTTGCGCTCCGCTTACGGCTTCGACGCTTTCGTGTCACGCGTCGTGGTTGCTCCCACGGTCGCCGTCTGCGGCGCGATGTACCGCTACCTCGACCGCGTCGTGATCGACGGCGCCGTCGAGGGCGTGGCCAAGATCGCGAACGCGACCGGTTCGGGGTTGCGCAAGGTCCAGTACGGCGATGCCCAGTGGTACACGGCCCTCATGGGTGCGGGGATGGTGGTTCTGTTCGTCCTGACGCTTCTGGGACCCAGATGGGGAGACTGGTTCGGGTTCCTGAATTGGTTCGGAGGGGGGAGGTAGCGTGTTCCAGGTCGACCTGCTCATCATCGTGCCGGCTGTGGCCGCGCTCCTCGCGGCTTTCTCCGGTCGCCGCGCCCGAGTGGTGGCGCTCCTCGGCATGCTCGCGACATGCGGTGTCGTCGCGTCCCTGCTCGGATCGGGCGCGTTCTCGGGAGAGATCATCACCGGCGCAGCGGGCGGCGACGGGGGATTGTGGCTGCTCACGCTCGACGGGCTGTCCGCGCCGCTCGTGGCTCTGACGGCCTTCCTGGGCGTGGTCGCGGTCCTCGCGTCCTGGGCGATACAAGACCGCCCCGCTGCCCATCATGCGATGCTCGCGTTCCTGGTCGCCGCGGTGATGGGCGTGTTCCTCGCCGAGAACGTGTTCTTGTTCTACGTGTTCTGGGAGGCCGTGCTGATACCGATGTTCTTCCTCATCGGCATCTGGGGCCATGAGAACCGCAAGCACGCCGCGATGAAGTTCTTCATCTACACGTTCACCGGCAGCGTTCTGATGCTCATCGGCCTGCTCGTAGCATATGTGTCGACGGGTGCCGCGACGATGACCGACCTTTCCGCGGCGGCGTCGGGGGTCCCGAGCAGGATCGTGTTCCCGCTTCTGCTGATCGGGATGTTCGTGAAGATCCCCGTCGTTCCGCTCCACACCTGGCTGCCCGACGCGCACGTCGAGGCGCCCACGGCCGGCTCCATCCTGCTTGCCGGCGTCCTGCTCAAGATGGGCGGATACGGCCTCATGCGCATCGCGCTGCCCATCTGCCCGATCGAGTGGCAGGCGCCCGGATCTCGCACCCTGTTCGCGGTGCTCGGCATCCTCGGCATCGTCTACGGCGCGGCGATGGCGCTCGCACAGAGCGACCTCAAGCGCCTCGTGGCGTACAGTTCGGTCTCGCACATGGGCTTCGTGGTGCTTGCACTGTCGGTGGGCACGCCGGCCGCACTCGGCGCGGCGGTGCTCGTCATGGTGAGCCACGGAGTGGTCGCCGGACTGATGTTCCTGCTCGTCGGGCAGCTCTATGAGCGCACACACACCCGCGAGATCGCCAGGTTCGGCGGGTTGGGCAAGGTCGTCCCCGCGTGGGCGACGGTGTTCACGTTCGCCGCGTTGGCGAGTCTCGGTCTTCCGGGACTCTCCGGCTTCCCGGGCGAGTTCCTGGCCATCCTCGAGTCCTGGCAGGCCTGGGGCTGGTGGATCCTGCCCGGCACCCTCGGCCTTGTGCTCGCCGCGGCGTACAACCTTCGCGCGGTGCGCGAGGTCGCCCATGGTCCGATAGCCGAGGAGTTCTCGGGCATCTCCGACCTCTCATGGCGTGAGTGGATCCCTGCGGGGATGCTCGCGCTGTCCATCGTCGCGCTCGGTGTGTGGCCCAAGATAGTGCTCGACGTCTCCGCGAGGGCTGTACAGGCGCTCGCGATCGTGATCGGGAGGGGAGGGGCCTGATGAGCGACGCACAGACGGCACAGTTGCTGGCCCTGTCTCCTATCCTCGTGTGTGTGCTCGCCGGCGTCGCAGCGATGCTCGCTGACGCGTTCTCCGGACGGCGTTGGGCGGTGCGCTCATCTGCGTTCGGGCTGCTGGTGGCCGCCGGTCTCTCGGTGTGGCTCTCGGGCGCCGAGCGGATACTTGCCGCAGACGTGATGATCGCCAACGCCGGGATCGCCGCGGTGTGGTCGACGATCGCACTGGTCGCCGCATTGTCTGTCATCGGCGGTTCGGCCGATCTCTCACGGCGTCCGGGCGGCGGCGGGGTGAGCGCGCTGGTGGCTATCGCCGCCGCCGCCTCCATGATGCTCGCGAGCTCGCTCGACATCCTGTTCTCGCTCATCGCGTTGGAGACCATCGCGGTGTGCTGCTACGCGATCGTGGTCGCCGCGCGTACTCCGCGAGCCTCCGAGGCCGGCATGAAGTACGTGATCCAGGGCGCGGTGGCAACGGGCCTGTTCCTGGCAGGGCTCGCCATCCACGTCGGCGTCACCGGTGGGAGTACCGACCTCGGCACCATCGGGGCGGGCGTGCCGGAGTTCGGAATGGCCTCGACGATCGCCGCGGTCTTCGTCATCTCGGCATACGCGTTCAAGCTCGGAGCCTTCCCGTTCCACAGTTGGGCGCCGGATGTATTCGAGACGGCGCCTCCCGCAGGCGGCGCGTTCATGTCGAGCGCGCCCAAGATAGGTGCGGTCCTCGGCCTGATCATCTTCTCGGCGCTGACTATCGAGAGCTCCGCGGTCAAGGCGGTTCCCGCTCTGAACCACACCATCATCTTCGGCGCCCTCGCGGTCGGATCGATACTCGCGGGCAATCTGGTCGGACTGCGACAGCGCTCGTACCTGAGGATGCTCGGTTACTCCGGGGTCGCTCAGGTCGGCTACGCGTTCGTGGGTCTTGCCGCCGGATCTCTGACGCGCGACGCGGCGACCACCCTCATGCAGGCGCTCATGTATCTGATCGCGGTCTACGGGTTGGCGGCGGTGGCGGCGTTCCTGGTCGCGCAGGTCGTTCAGCGCCTCAGGCCCGCGTGGGACGGCAGCACCGCCGGCATGGCCGGCATCGGCCGCGAGCATCCGGTCCTGGGTGTGTCGACCGCCATCGTCATGTTGTCGCTCACCGGCATCCCTCTCACAGCGGGCTTCTGGGGCAAGCTCTATGTCTTCAGGATCGCCGTAGGGGCGGGCCTCGAGTGGCCGGTCCTGGTCGCACTCATCGGTTCGGTGATCTCCTTCGGCTACTACGGCGCAGTCATGCGCAGCATGTTCTTCGACGAGGTCCCCGCCGACGTTCTGCCGACACCCGAAGGGCCGTCCGGGCTCGACGGGGAGTCGGAGCCGGGCACCGACCGAGCGGCGTCGACGGTCATCGCGGTCATCGCGCTCGCACTGCTGCTGATCGGCACGGTTCCGCTGGTGACCGGACTCGAGCCCGTCTTCCGCTTCTTTCAACTCGCCTGAGCGGTCGGGGTCGCCTGAAATCGCGACTTCCGGTACCGGTTGGAAACACGCTGGAAATGCAAGAGAATCCCTTCACAAACCTCTTGCATCCTGCGGTGACCGCGCTATACTTGCATCAAGAGTTGCATGCGAATGCAACCCCTTACCCCTGAGCCTCAAGGTGCCGGCCTTGGGGCTCCCCCATTTCTCAGGCCGTTTCCGAATCTTCACATGTCTCGCGTTAAGTCGGCCTGAGCATCGGCCGATATCCACTAGGACATGATTATCTCGGAAGAGCAGGTCCGACTCGCAGTCAGGTACCTGCAGACATCAGAAGGCGTGCACGTCGCCGACATCGACCGGGCCAGGGCAGGGTCGGTCAGCCCCGAACTCATCCAGAAGGTGCAGGCGGTCTGCGCCACGCTCCCGGACACCCGCGAGGAGCGCGTCGAGCACGCACGCGTCCTCGTCGCCGGAGTCCACCCTTCGGGATCCGAGGTCGCCGAGAAGATGATCGGGCGGATCATCTCCGACTCCCTGCGCTGATCGCGACGCCGGATCCACGATCCCGTCGCCGCGCGTTCTGGCGCCCCGCTGAGACTACCTCCATAATGCTTTGAGTACTGTTATGGCATGGGAGGTACCGGTGGCACGCAATCCGACTCGCATCATCTTCCACATCGTCATGGATCTCCTGATCGTTCTCGCAGTGCTCGTCACGGCTGCGCTCGTCATCTCGTTCTTTGGGGCCCTCGCTTCTCAGACCTGGGGCGAGGCGGTCGTGAGGCTGGCGGATATGATTTCCATACCTACGGGTATCGCCCCTATCAAGACCCCCTACGGCGGGGTCTTCGACGTCGACTTCGCCGTCAGTATCGCCGCGTTCCTGATTCTCGAGTGGGCCGTGGGTGCGGCAAAGGGACGTGTCTAGCGCGTTGTATCTCGGATGGCTCGACCACTCGACAGGGCAGGAGTGACACGTGGACTACTCTCGTGAGCGTCTTGGCGACCTGCTCGTGGACGCCGGACTGATCAGCGACGATGACCTTACCGAGGCGCTCGCGATCCAGGCACGTGACGGGGGGAAGCTCGGCGAGGTGCTGGTCCGCAATCTGGTCGTCACCGAGGACCAGTTGGCCGCTGCGCTCGCGGGGCAGAAGGGCTACGAGCACGTCATCCTCACGACATACCCCGTCGACCATGCCGCCACGGCTCTGTTGCCAGAGCGTATGGCGCGACAACGCCAGATCCTTCCGATCGGTTTCGAAGGCGGCAAGCTTCTGCTCGCGATGTCCAACCCTCTGGATATCGAGGCCATCGACGACGTCGAGATGCGTACGGGTATGCGCGTGCGTCCGGTGGTCGTCGCCGGTTCACAACTGTTCCACGCGATAGACAAGTACATCGCGTCCTCTGACGCGTTCCAGGACATCGTCGAGTCTGTCGAGGAGTTGTCCGAGGAGGACGAGGAGTTCACCGCGCCCATCGGCAGTGAGGACGTGCCGATCGTACGGCTCGTGAACCAGTTGATCCGCGAGGCCGTGCGCGCGGGCGCCAGCGACATACACATAGAGCCCGACACCAAGCGTTTCGTGGTCCGGTATCGCATCGACGGCGTCATGAACGAGGTCATGGAGTTGCCCGTCGCCGCAAAGCCGGGAGTCACGAGCCGCATCAAGATCATGGCCGAGATGGACATCGCCGAGCGCCGTAGGCCGCAGGACGGCCGTATCGCTCTGCGCGTGGACGATCGTCCGGTCGACATCCGTGTTGCGAGCCTGCCCACCCCCAACGGCGAGGCGCTCACGCTGCGGATACTCAACAGCGAACTGGCGTTCCGCTCCATCGAAGACATCGGCCTGACCGATGCCAACCTGCGCGCTGTCAAGGACATGATCTCCAAGCCCTACGGAGCGTTGTTCATCGCCGGTCCGACGGGCTCGGGCAAGTCGACCACGCTCTACGGCGCGCTGCAGCTCCTCAACGAGACCACCCGCAAGATCATCACGGTCGAGGATCCCATCGAGTATCAGATGGCCGGCATCACGCAGATGGCCGTCAACTTCAAGATCGGTCTCACGTTCGCGGCCGGACTGCGCACGATCCTTCGTTCCGATCCCGACGTGGTCATGGTCGGGGAGATCAGGGACCCGGAGACGGCCGAGATCGCGGTGAGGGCCGCTCTGACGGGGCATCTTGTCCTCTCCTCGGTTCACACGAACGACGCCCCCGGCGCGCTCACCCGCCTGAACGACATGGGGGTGCCCCCGTACGTCACCTCATCGAGCCTCGTCGGCGTGGTCGCCCAGCGCCTCGTGCGCAAGCTGTGCCCAGAGTGCCGCCAGAAGCTCAAGGTCCCCGGCTCCAGGCTGGTCGCTGCGGGATTCACCGCCTCGGCGGCCAAGAACGTGACCGTCTACGGTCCGACGGGTTGCGAGCACTGTGGCAACTCCGGCTACAAGGGCCGTATCGGCGTCTTCGAGGTCATGGTGGTCGACGAGGCCATCACGGCCGCGTTCCTCGATCATGCCCCGGCGGAGAAGCTGCGCGCGATCGCCCTTGCGAATGGCATGGTCCCCATGCGCCAGGATGCATTGGACAAGGTGGCCGCGGGTATCACCTCTCTGGAGGAGATAGACAGGGTGGTGATCTGAGCATGTCAGCACGCGCGCCCCGCGCCGTCGTGCTCGTGCTCGACAGCGTAGGAGCCGGTGCGCTTCCGGACGCGGCCGAGTACGGGGACGAAGGCAGCAACACACTCTCCCATACCGCGTCGGCGGTGGGGGGCCTCCATATGCCCAATCTCGGCGCTATGGGGCTGGGCAACATCACCGACATCCAGGGGGTCCATCCGGTGAGCGTGCCGAGTGCGTCCTGGGGCAGGAACGCCGAGGAGTCGCCTGGCAAAGACACCACGACCGGGCACTGGGAGATGATGGGTCTCCACCTGACTCACGCGTTCCCGACCTATCCCGAGGGATTCCCGCCCGAGGTCATGGATGAGTTCACGCGTCGTACCGGACTGGGTTGGCTCGGCAACTATCCCGAGAGTGGGACGGTCATCATCCAGGACCTCGGTGACGAGCACGTCGCGACCGGCAAGCCGATCGTCTACACCAGCGCGGACAGCGTGTTCCAGATCGCGGCTCATGAGGAGATCATCCCTATCGATCGTCTCTATGAGATATGCGTCATCGCTCGCGAGATGCTCGTCGGCGAGCATGCCGTCGGTCGCGTTATCGCACGCCCCTTCATCGGGCCGGACGAGCACGGGACCTACACGCGCACGCATCGACGCCGCGACTTCGCCGTCGCGCCGTTCGAACCCACGGTGCTCGACCGGTTGGCCGAGATCGGGGTCCTGACCTACGGCATCGGCAAGATCGGCGAGATCTTCGCGTGGCGCGGCATCTGTGAGTCACCGCACTCGGAGAACAACATGCACGGCTTCGACAACCTTGTCAGGCGCGTGGCCGATGACTCCGACAACGGCTTCGTCTTCGCGAACCTGGTCGACTTCGACATGGTCTGGGGCCACCGCAATGACGTTCGGGGATACGCAGCCGGCCTTGAGGCGGTCGACGCGCGTATGCCGGAACTTCTCGACGCCATGATCCCCGGGGACCTGTTCATACTCACAGCCGATCACGGTTGTGACCCCACGACCGACTCCACCGATCACAGTCGCGAGTACACGCCGCTGATCGCGTGCGTCAAGGGTGTCGAGTCCGGGCGGGATCTCGGGATCCGCTCCAGCTTCTCCGACATCGGCGAGACCGTTCTGGACTTCTACGGCATCGCCGGCAGGTGCGGACGCGGGGCCTCGTTCCTGTCCGACGTGCGCGCAGGGTAGGGCGGAGCTGTCCATGGGCCCCATGACCTTCGAGGAACTCATTGAGATCAAGCGCGATGGCGTGACGCACACGCGCGATCAGATCGACCGCATAGTCCTCGGCTATTCACGGGGCGAGATGCCCGAGTACCAGATGGCCGCGTGGCTCATGGCCGCGTTCCTGAACGGTCTGGACGCCGAGGAGACCGTCGCGCTGACCGACGCGATGGTGCGTTCCGGCGAGACGCTCGACCTCTCGTCGATCCCCGGCGTCAAAGTGGACAAGCACTCCACCGGCGGTGTCGCCGACACCACCACGCTGGTGCTGGCGCCGCTCGTGGCGGCGTGCGGCGTGCCCGTGGCCAAGATGTCCGGCCGCGGGCTGGGGCACACCGGTGGCACGCTCGACAAGCTCGAGGCGATCCCGGGGATGCGGATCGAACTGGCCCCCGAGGAGTTCCTGTCCCAGGTCCGCGAGGTCGGGGTCGCGGTGATGGCGCAATCCGCCGACATCGACCCCGCCGACAAGAAGATGTACGCGCTCAGGGACGTCACGGCGACGGTGCCGAGCATCCCGCTCATAGTCGGCAGCATCATCTCCAAGAAGATCGCGGGCGGTGCGGATGCGATCGTGCTCGACGTCAAGGTCGGTTCCGGCGCGTTCATGAAGACCGAATCCGAGGCCCGTCTTCTCGCCGAGGAGCTGACGCGCGTCGGCCGCGCGCTCGGTCGCGAGGTCGTCTGCGTGATGAGTGACATGGACCAGCCGCTCGGTATGGCCGTCGGCAACTCTCTCGAAGTCATCGAGGCGATCGAGACACTGCGCGGCGAGGGTCCGGCGGAGCTCACCGAGCTCTGCCACGTGTTCGGCGCGAAGATGCTCGTGCTCGGCGGGGTTGCGCCGGACGAGACCGCCGCGCGCGCGATGCTCGCGGAGGCTGTCGCGTCGGGCGCTGCACTCGACAAGGCGCGCGCGTGGATAGCCGCGCAGGGCGGAGACCCGAACGTCGTCGATGACACGTCGAGGTTGTACCTCGCCGCTTTGACGACTGAGGTCAGGGCGGAGTCGGCCGGCTATGTCACCGGCTTCGACACGGAGGGCGTCGGCCGCGCGGCGATGCTTCTTGGCGCCGGGAGGGCCACCAAGGACGACGAGATCGACCTGGGCGCAGGGCTCGTTCTGGACGTGCGTGTGGGCGACGCTGTGGCGCCCGGGGATCGCATCGCGACGATGTATGCCGCCACCGAAGCACTGCTCGAAGCGGGCCGGGAGCGACTCCTCGGCTCGGTGCATATCGGAGCCGAGAGGGTCATGCCGCCGCCGCTCTTCCACGAGCTGTAGGGGGGTAGGGCGTGCAACTGGTCGTCGGACACGCGAACCCCGACTTCGACGCATATGCCGCGACCGTTGCGGCGACGAAGTTGTTCCCGGGCGCCAGGGGAGTGTTCCTCGGCACGCAGAACACCAACGTGCGGGCGTTCCACAACCTGCACCAGGACTTCCTTTCGTTCGTGGACCTCAAAGGGCTCGACCTCTCGTCGGTGACGAGCCTGATCATGGTCGACACCCGCGACCCCGATCGGATCGGCGAGTTCCGTGACGTGGCGCTCGCGCCGGGTGTCGAGATCATCGTCTACGATCACCATCCGCCGGCTGAGGGGGATCTTGCCGGCATCGACGACCGGTCGCTCGACGTGGGGTCGACGACCTCGATCCTCGTGCACGAGATCCGCGAGCGCGGCATCGCGCTGACGCCTCTGGAGGCGAGTGTGCTGCTCCTGGGCATTCACGAGGACACCGGCTCGCTCACGTATCCGGGAGCGACCGCTTACGACGCCGATGCCGCGGCGTTCCTCATGGCTGCGGGGGCGGACCTGGAGGTCCTGAACCAGTTCCTGACCCGAACGCTCGATGCCGAGCAGCAGGAGCTCCTCGCCGAGCTCACGGCTTCGCTCGAGACCTGGGACGTGAACGGCCAGCAGATCGCCGTGTGCACGGCCACCCGCGACGAGTACGTGGACTCGGCGAGCGTGCTCACGCACTACATCGTCGAGGACATGGGATTCCGTGTCGCGATCGCGCTCGTCGCGATGCCGCAGCGGCTCCAGATCGTCGCGCGTTCGCGGATGCACGAGGTCGATGTGGGCGCGGTCATGACGCGTCTGGGCGGCGGCGGGCACGCCCAGGCCGCTTCTGCGGGATTCCGCGAACTTGGACTGGCCGACGCGCTCGTGCGGTTGCGTGAGGCGCTTGTGGACGTGGTGCGCGCCCCACTGCGCGCCGCAGACCTGATGTCGAGCCCGGTCCGGACGATCGGCCCCGACGAGAGCATGCGGGAGGCTGGGGAACGCATGTCGCGCTGGGGACACGGCGGCCTGCCGGTCACCGACGACGGTGTGCTCGTCGGGCTCGTCACGCGCAAGGACGTCGACAAGGCCACACGCCACGGGCTGGACCACGCGCCGGTCCGCGGCTTCATGAACCGGGAGCCCGTCACCGTCCCGCCGGAGATGGACCTCATCGCGCTCGAGCGCCTGCTTGCCCAGGCCGGCATCGGCCGGGTGCCTGTCATGGAGGGCGAGCGCATCCTCGGCATCGTGACACGCAAGGACGTGCTGGCCGCCGAGCACGGCCATGAGTATCTCGACCGCGGGCTGCCGCAGGTCGCCGCCGAATCCACGCGTCGGTTCATGGCCTCCGTGGAGACCCTGCTCCCACAGGAGGTGATCGAGGCGTTGCACGGTCTCGGGTCGCTCGCCGAGGAGCAGGGGCTCCGAGCACACGTGGTCGGTGGGTTCGTCCGCGACATGCTGCTCGGGCGCAGAAACCTCGACCTCGACATCGTGGTCGAGGGGGACGCGATCGCGTTCGCAGAGCTGGCGGCTGCGCGCCTCGGCGCGCGCGTGAAGGTGCATCGTCGCTTCGGGACGGCGGTACTCGTGTTCTCACGCACCCTGCATGCGGACATCGCGAGCGCGCGGACCGAGTACTACGCGAGGCCCGGCGCGTTGCCGACCGTCGAGCGCTCCGGCCTGAGGCAGGACCTCTTCCGACGTGACTTCACGGTCAACGCCATGGCGGCGTGCATCGACGCCGGGTGTTTCGGTCAGATCGCCGATCCCTTCTTCGGCCTGCGTGACCTCGAGCGCGGGACGCTGCGCGTCTTGCATGCGCTCTCGTTCGTCGAGGACCCGACCAGGGTTCTGCGGGGGGCACGCTTCGAGTCGCGGTACGGCTTCGCGATGGACGCCCAGTCGGAGGCGCTCGCACGGCGTGCCGTCGAGATGAACATGCTCGACGAGGTCTCCGGCGCGCGGATACGCGAGGAGATGCTCGACATCATCGACGAAGAGTCGCCGGCAGCGGTCTTTGAGCGCATGCGCGACCTCGGTGTCCTCGGCGTGGTGCTCTACGAGGGTGCCCGGGCCGATGAGGTCATCGATTCGCTCTATCGCGTCGAGCGGGCGTTCACTCGCCTGGGACCGATGTTCAGGCGCCCTGTGCGCCGCAGGGTGACGCTGGTCGCGGCTCTCGCGCACGGCGCCGATCGTTCGCAGGCGGAGCACTGGCTGCGGCACCTGCGGTTCGGGCGCGAGTACGGCGAGCCCGCCGTTGCTGTGGCCGACCGTTGTCCCGCGGCTCTGAGGGCCCTTGCGGACGGCCGCAAGATGCGCGACTCGCGCCTGCACCACATCCTCGCCGGCCTACCGGACGAGTCGCTCATCTACCTTTGGGCAGTCGGTGGATCGAGCGTTCGAGCGCGGGTCGAGCGCTTCCTCGAGGTGGTCTCCCGGATCAAACCCGCTGTCGACGGCGAGGACCTCAAGGCGATGGGCGTGCCGCCGTCACCGGCATACTCGGGTATACTGGCGGCTGCGCTCGACGCCCGGCTCGATGGCCGCGCGGTCGGTCGCGAAGCGGAACTGGCGAACCTGGCGCGCCTCGTGGCTCGTGCGAATCTTGATGAAAGGTAGTACCCGTTGACGACGGACATGTTGCTGCAGCGCGCGATGATGTTCGTCCTGCTTCTTCCCGCGATCGTGATCCACGAGGTCTCACACGGGTATGTCGCGTATCTGCTTGGGGATACGACCGCGAAGGATCGGGGGCGACTGACCCTCAATCCCCTCAAGCACATCGATCCATGGGGAACGATCCTGCTGCCTCTGCTGATGGTCGCCGCGTTCGGGTTCGGGTTCGGCTATGCCAAGCCGGTGCCTATCAACCCGAATCGCTTCAAGGACTACCGAAGGGGTCTCTTCCTCACCGGCATCGCGGGTCCGGCCTCCAACCTGGCTCTCGCGGTGGTCTCCGGCGTGATCATCCGTGTCATGGCGTTCATGGGCGCTCCCGCGATCCCGTACGTCGAACTGGTGATGATCGCCATCTACTTCTTCTGCCTGATGAACCTGTCGCTCATGTTCTTCAATCTGATACCACTGCCCCCGTTGGACGGGTCGCGGGTGCTTCCCCTGTTCCTGAGCGATCGTGCCATGGTCACGTATGCGAAGTTCGAGCAGTACGGCTTCGTGATCCTCTTCGGGTTGCTATGGCTGGCCCCGCGATTCCTTGGGTTCGATCCCATCAGCGTCTACTTCAAGTACACCGTCGAGCCGCTGATGCGTCTGCTCGTCGGCGGGTAGACCCCACCGAATCGCCGACGCCAGGTGTTCGATGCGCCTCTCCTCGGCGGGGACGCTTGCGCTACAATCTCAAGACACGACCGCACCCCTTCCGCGCATCCGAGGAGCCAACCGCCGCATGAGCAAGCAACGCGTCCTGACCGGGTACCGTCCCACCGGCAAACTGCACCTCGGGCACTGGTTCGGCAACCTCCAGAACATGCTCGCGATGCAGCACGACTACGACGCGTACTACTTCATCGCCGATTACCACGCGCTCACGAGCGACTGGGCCGATCCGAGCGGTATCGCCTCCTCGACAGAGGACATGGTGCTCGACTGGTGCGCCGCCGGGCTCGATCCGGAGAAGTGCACCATCTACCGCCAGAGCGACGTGCCCGAGGTGGCGGAGCTCATGCTGTTCTTCTCGATGGTGCTGCCGATGCCATGGCTCGAGCGCACCCCGAGCTACAAGGAACAGCGCGCGCAGATCACCACGAAGGACCTGGGCAACGTCGGCTTCTTTCTTTACCCGGCGCTCCAGGCGGCCGACATCGCCATCGTGCTCGCCGATGCCGTCCCGGTGGGCGAGGACCAGCTTCCGCACCTCGAGCTGACGCGCGAGATCGTCCGGCGTTTCAACAACACCTACGGCGAGTTCCTGCGCGAGCCCAAGGCCATCATCGCCACCGAGGGCGCCCGGGTACCCGGCACCGACGGACGCAAGATGTCCAAGTCCTACGGCAACGCGATCTTCATCTCGGATTCCGAGGACGAGATCCGCGCCAAGGTCATGAGCTTCATGACCGATCCCGCGCGCAAACTCAAGACCGATCCGGGCGATCCGGGCATCTGCCCGTTGCACCAGGTCCACAAGCTCATCGCGCCCGCTGACGAGATCGCCGAGTGGGACGCGTGCTGCCGCTCTGCCGAGTGCGGATGCGTGGCGCACAAGCGCAAACTCGCTGACGATCTCGTCGCCTATCTTGCACCGTTCCGCGAGCGCCGCGCCGAGCTCGCCGCGATCCCCGGTTTCGCGGCCGAGGTTCTCGCCGGCGGCGCTGCCAAGGCGCGCCCGGTCACGAGTGGCGTGGTCGCCACGTGCCGTGAGCTCATCGGGCTCGATCCGCGCACGGAGCTGTCTGCCGGCATCGAGCGCCGCGACGCGAACGCCGCAGCCGACGAATCCCACCCGTCCTTCCTCGACGCGGAGTAGGTCGCTCCGATGGCGTACAAGGTCCGAGCGGCGGGCTTCGAGGGACCGTTCGACTTGCTGCTGCACCTCGTCTCGCGGCAGAAACTCGATGTGAACTCGATCTCCATCTGCGAGATAACCGACCAGTACCTGACCTATGTCGATCGCATGAAGGAGCTCGACCTCGACGTTGCGAGCGACTTCCTGCTGGTCGCGGCGACCCTGCTCGAGATCAAGGCCGCCTCGCTGCTCCCCAACGAGGAGCAGGTCTACGTCGGCGACGAGCTCGACGACCTCTCTCCCGAAGACGCCCGCGAGATCCTTGTCGCGCGGCTGCTCGCCTACAAACAGTTCAAGAACCTCGCGCTCGAGATCGCGGCGCGCATGGAGTCCGAAAGCCGTATGCATCCCCGGCAGGCGGGCATCGAGGAGGGCTACCTCCAGCTCATGCCGGACTACCTCGAGGGAGTGACGCTGCACGGGCTCGCGGTGGTCTGCGCCGACCTCCTGCATCGTCGCGAGGTGTTCCTTCTCGAGGCCGAACACGTGGCGAGCATGCCGATCTCACTCGAGCTGCACGCCGAGAGTGTCGCGCGGAGGCTCGTGCGTGAGAACACGGTGACCTTCTCGCAGCTCCTCGGCGATCAGTACGATCCCGAGCTCGTCGTGGTGACGTTCCTTTCGATACTCGAGCTCTACAAGCGCAAGATCGCGTCGCTCAGACAGGATCAGATCTTTGGCGACATCATCGTCACCCTGTTGGACCCTGCTGCGGCCGAAGGGCCGATCGAGATCGAGGAGGAGGCGTGATGGAGACCCCCGCCAGTCTTCGCGGTGCCATCGAGGCCATGTTGTTCGTGAGCGACGAGCCGGTGAGCACCGCGCGCATCGCGAAGGTGCTCGACGAGTCCGAGACCAAGGTCGCGACCACACTGACGTCGATCGCCGAGGAGTACCAGCGCGACGAGCGCGGTTTCCAGCTGCGAGAGGTCGCGGGCGGCTGGAGGCTCTACACCCACCCTGCCTACCACGAGCAGATCGAGACCTACGTCCTGTCGTGGGACACCCGGCGCCTCTCCCAGGCGGCGCTCGAGGCGCTCGCCGTCATCGCGTACCATCAGCCGGTCACGCGCGCGGGCGTCAACGCCGTGCGCGGCGTGAACTCCGAGGGTGTCATCAGCTCGCTCGTGGACAAGGGCCTCGTGCGCGAGGTCGGCCGCGACCGCAACCAGGGCAACGCCATCATCTACGGGACCACGCGTACGTTCCTTGAGAAGTTCGGGCTGCGCGACCTTTCGGAGCTACCGCCGCTCGATGAGTTCATGCCGGACCCCCAGACGGAGCGCGCGATCCGCGAGCGTCTTGGCGCTCTCGACGGCTCGATGCTCGCCGAGGACTCGAGCGACGACACGAGCGCGCTCGCGTCCGACGCCGGCGACGATGACGTGCGCGAGTTCGATCCCGAGGACTACGTGACCGACAAGGCCGAGATGCCGGTCGGCGCCGATGCGTCGCCGGATTCCGTCGACGATCCCGGGGACGGAAGCGGCGAGGACGACTGAGTGTCAGCCGAGACCGACAGCCCGCACGACTCCTCGGCCGAACGGATCGTCCCGATGCGCCTGCAGAAGTTCCTGGCGCGCTCGGGTGTCGCGTCGCGACGCGGCGCCGAGAACCTCATGACCGCCGGCCGCGTCGCGGTCAACGGCGTCATCACCACTGAGCTCGGGACCAAGGTGGATCCCGCGGTCGATGTTGTCACCGTGGACGGCGAGAACGTGGCGCTCGACAACGGGCCGGTCTATCTCGTGCTCGACAAGCCGTCGGGGTACGTGACCACCATGGACGATCCGCAGGGGCGCCCGACGGTGCGCGATCTGGTCCCTCCGATACCGGGCCTGTTCCCGGTCGGCCGCCTCGATCGCGACACGACGGGCCTGCTGCTGTTCACGACCGACGGGGAGCTCTCTCACCAGTTGCTGCACCCCCGGTACCACGTGTCAAAGACCTACAGGGCCACCGTGGACGGCACGCCCTCGGAGCAGGACCTCGATCGTCTTCGGCGCGGCATCGAACTCGATGACGGGCGTTGCCGGCCCGCGGATGTCAGGATGCTTGCGGCCGGCCCCGAGAGTTCGACAGTGGAGATCAGCATCTCGGAAGGGCGCAAACGCCAGGTCAAGCGGATGTTCTCCGCGATATCGCATCCGGTGATCGCCCTTGAGCGCACGAGTTTCGGTCCGCTGTTCCTCGGCGGTATGGAGCGGGGGAGTACACGGGAGCTCTCGGTCGCCGAGGTGGATGCGCTCAAGCGTTCCGTGCGACACGAGCCGGCGGTGTCCCCGGAGGACTCCGCCGATGCGCCGGAGGTGTGCTGATGGCGCTCGTGGTGCTCACAGGCGGCGCGCGCTGCGGCAAGTCGGGGATCGCCCAGGCAATGGCCGAGGAGTGCGCTCACGACGTCACCGTCGTCGCGTTCGGCCAGCCGTGCGACGATCCGGAGATGGCCCGACGCATCGAGCGGCACAAGGCCGACAGGCCTGCGCGGTTCGCCACCGTGGAGGCCGTCGACTCGGTCGAATGGACCGAGCGGGTGGGTGACGGCGTGCTCGTGCTCGACTGTCTGGGGACCCTCCTGTCGCTCGTGATGGGGGAGACGTATGCGGCCATGGGCGGCCCCGGCATGCCTGCGTCTCAGACGACAGTCGCCGATCCGGTGCTTCCCGGCTATGAGGCAGAGGTGGAGAAGCGCTTCGCGGCCATCATCGGATGGATCCTGAGGCGCTGGGACCACACGATCGTCGTCACGAACGAGGTCGGGGAGGGTATCGTTCCGGCGTATGAATCGGGACGCGTGTTCCGCGACGTGCTCGGTCGCGCGAACAGGTCTCTCGTCGATCGCTCCGACGCCGCCTACCTGGTGGTCGCGGGGCGCTGCATCGAACTGACGGCCCTGCCCCGAAGGGCGAGCTGGCCACGACCGAAAGGCTGCGAATGACCTACGAAGCCGCGCTTGGAGACCTGATCGGCGGGCTTCGCCCGACCGAGCCCGCTGCCGAGGAGGCTGCCTGGCAGCGTCTGGACCAGCTCACGAAGCCGCCGCGCTCGCTCGGCAGGCTCGAAGAGATCGCCGCGCGGGTCGCGCGCGTGCAGGGGACCGACCATCCCTCGGTCGCGAAGAAGGCCGTTATCCTGGCCGCAGGCGATCACGGGGTCGTTGCTGAGGGCGTCTCGCCGTTCCCGCAGGACGTCACGTGGCAGATGATGGCGAACTTCGTGGCCGGCGGCGCTGCGATCAACCAGATCGCGCGAAGTGTCGGCGCCGACATCCGGCTCTACGACGTCGGGGTTGCGAGCGATGTCTCGCATCTTGCGGGCGTTCGCATACAGAAGGTCGCCGATGGCACGGCCAACATGGCCCAGGGACCTGCGATGACCCGGAGCCAGGCGGCTCAGGCCGTCCTGGTTGGTGTGATGGCAGCGCGCGATGCAGTCGAGGAGGGCTACGAGCTCCTGGCGACCGGAGAGATGGGCATCGGCAACACCACGGCAGCCGCCGCTCTGACCGCCGCGTACACCGGTACGGAGCCGGCGCTGGTGGTCGGCCGCGGTACCGGCCTGGACGATGCCGGAGTCGCGCACAAGGCGCAGGTGGTGGCGCGGGCGCTCGAGATCAACAGCGTGCCGGCGGACGGGAATCCTCGCGCCGACGCGCTCGGCACACTCGCCGCTGTCGGCGGCCTTGAGATCGCGGCACTCGCCGGCGTCGTGATCGGCGCCGCCGAGCAGGGCGTCTGCGTCATCACAGACGGCTACATCTCAGGCGCCGCCGCGCTCGCCGCCGTGCGTATGTGCCCGGTCTGTATCGACTACGTCTTCCCCTCGCATCTCTCGGTCGAGCCCGGCCACGCGGTGGTGCTCGATGCTCTCGGGCTCGCACCGGTCCTGGAGCTGGACATGCGTCTGGGTGAGGGCTCTGGCGCGGCGCTGGCGATGGGCATCGTCGATGCGGCCTGCAGCATGCTCTCCGGCATGGCCACGTTCGCAGAGGCCGGCGTCTCGGGTTCCGGGGACTGATGGGCGTCTCTCGCGACATACGCGACGCGTTCGGACTCATGACGCTTCTGCCGGTCGCCGCCGGAGCCGACCGCGCGCCGTCGCCGCGTGTCGCCGCGTGGTTCCCGTGGGTCGGCTTGTTCCTTGGCGGAGCGGCCCTTGGGCTCCTGGTCGCTACCAATGCGGCGAGTGTCGCGTGGTCCGATGGCGGCTTCCATCGCAGGGCATCGGGGGTGCTGGCGGTCGTGGTGATCGCCGGCTGGGCGGCTGCGACGCGATTCCTTCACTGGGACGGGCTCGCCGACGTCGCGGACGCCTGGTGGGGCGGTCACGACCCCGCGAGACGGCTCGAGATCATGGCGGACAGCAGCATCGGCGCGTTCGGCGCGACGGCCGTGACCCTGGTGGCCGTCGCACAGGTCGCATCGGTATCGGCGCTCATCGGCAGGGTCGGCTTCGGCATCGCGCTGTTCGCGGCACCCGTCTTCGGCCGGATGGCGGCCACGTTCGGCGCCTGGCTCGGGGCGCCTGCGCGTCCGGGCGGCCTGGGGTCGACGATAGCCGGACGTCCGACATTCCCCGGGATACTCGTGGCGTCGCTGGCTCTGGCGGTGGCCGCTGCCTCGATGGGGCTCGAGCACGGGCCCGCGGGCTGGGTCTGGGCCGGTTTCGGGTTCGCCGCCGCAGCCGCGATACCGCATCTGATCTCACTGCGCTTCGGCGGCATCACCGGTGACGTTCTCGGGGCGAGCGTGCTTTCGACCGAGACCGTGCTCCTGGTCGCCGCGGCCTTGGTGGTGACGTGGTGATGCACGAGCGCCGTCTGCTCATACTCCGGCATCCGGAGACCGAGGCCAACGTCTCGGGACGCTGGGTCGGCAGGGGGGACTCGCCCTACACCGAGCGCGGCATCCTGCAAGCTGCGCTTCTGGCCGAGGAGATCGTACGCTTCGCCCCCGATGAGATCCGCTCGAGCCCGCTCAGACGCTGCCGCACCGTGGCCGAGAGCGCCGCGGCGAGCCTCGGTCTCGAGCCGGTGTTCGACGACCGCCTGCTGGAGCTAGACTTCGGACAGGCGGAGGGACTCACCTATGCGGAGACGCAGGAGCGGGGCGTACGCTTCGACTTCAAGTCCGAGGATGCGCCGGTGGCCCCCGGCGGGGAATCGAGGCGCGACATCTTCGATCGCACGGCACGGGCGCTGGACGCGGCGCTCGCCGCAGACCACACCCGGGTGGCGATAGTCACCCATGGCGGGGTCTTCCGCTCGACCGTGCCCAACCTGCTCGCCCTGCCGCTCTCGTCGATCTGGTCGTTCCACATCCAGAACGCCGCCTATCTGGAGTATCGGATCGTCGACGGGTTCGTGCAGGTCCAGCGGTTCGGTAGTCTCGGCTAGCGCGCACCCGCATCGCGGCTGCGAGGATGTGCCCGTCTTCGCCCTTGCTCGTGCCTGCGCGACCTGCGACAATCCTCGGCAACCCAAACGAGCGGCCGACAGGTCGCGCACACGCTGGAGGATTCGGTGGACTGGGACGCGCTCATACGACCGGAGCTTGACGGGATGGTGCCCTACGCACCGGGCCTGCGAGTGAGCGAGGTCAGGGAGCGCAGCGGCAAGGACCGGATCCTGAAGCTCTCCTCCAACGAGCATCCTGCGGGACCGGTCAAGTCCGCTCGCCGCGCCATGAAGGCGGTCATCAAGCACTCGAACCGCTACCCTGACGGCGGTGCGCGCGCCCTGCGTGGCGCCTTGTGCGAGAAACTCGGCATCAAGACCGAGAACCTCGTCATCGGCAACGGCTCCAACGAACTGATCCGGCTCATCGCCCAGGCCGTGCTACGCCCCGGCGACGAGGTCGTGTTCGCGTGGCCGAGCTTCGTCGTCTATCCCATGGTCACGCAGATGTTCGGGGCCACCGCCGTGAAGGTCCCGCTCACCGAGGACCAGGTCCACGACCTCGACGCCATGCTCGCGGCCGTCACCGACAAGACGCGCCTGCTGTTCCTGTGCAACCCCAACAACCCGACCGGCAGCATCTATCACAAGCTCGCGTTCGAGCGGTTCCTCGAGGCGGTCCCCGACCACGTGCTCGTGGTCGTCGACGAGGCCTACTTCGAGTTCGTGACCGACCCGATGTACCCGAACGCCTTGGACTACTTCGACGGCGTCCGCCCGCTCGCGGCGCTGCGGACCTTCTCCAAGATCTACTCGCTCGCCGGCTGCAGGATCGGCTACGGCATCGTGCCCGAGCCTCTGCGCGTCGCCGTCGACAAGCTGCGCGAGCCGTTCAACGTCAACACCGTCGCTCAGATCGGTGCGTTCTATTCGCTGGCCGAGGAGGACGAGGTCGAGCGTCGCAAGCAGGAGAATCAAGAGCAGAAGACCTACCTGTATGCGTGCTTCGACCGGCTCGGCATCGAGTACGTGCCGTCGGAAACGAACTTCGTCTACTTCATGACGGAGAAGCCGGTCGAAGTGTTCCAGGCCCTTCTTGAGGAGGGCGTGATCGTCCGCGACTTCGGGACGGCTCCGGCGCTTCGGCTCGGCGTCGGGACTCCCGAGGACACGGAGGCCACCATCGCCGCATTCGAGGCCGTCGCCGGGAAGCTGGGTACGTTCTAGCCACTCCTCGGCAGACGGCGAAGCCGTGTGACATGCGAAGGAGTGAAGGAACATGCTCGTCATCATGCGGGACCACGCGTCCCAGGCTGAGATCCGACACGTCGTAGACCTGCTCGAGGAGGTCGGTGCACAGGCGCACCTCTCCGGTGGCGAGGTCAAGACCATCATCGGCGTCATCGGCGACCGGGAGACCGTCTACTCGCTCGAACTTCATGGCCTGCCCGGGGTCGAGGAAGTCATCCGCGTCCTGAAGCCCTACAAGCTCGTCTCGCGCGATTTCCAGCCTGAGGACACGGTGGTCAGGCTCGGAGAACACTCGTCGATCGGCGGGGGAGCGGTCGGCGTGATGGCCGGGCCGTGCTCCATCGAGTCCGAGGATCAGATGATGACCGTCGCCCGTGCGTGTCGCGACGCGGGCGCCACGGTCCTGCGCGGCGGGGCGTACAAGCCGCGTACCAGCCCGTACGCGTTCCAGGGCATGGGTGTCGAGGGCCTGAAGCTCCTGCGAGCGGCCGGCGACGAGACCGGGCTGCCGATCGTCACCGAGGTGCTCGACGTACGCGACGCGGAGACTGTCGCCCAGTATGCGGACGTCCTGCAGGTCGGCGCACGCAACATGCAGAACTTCATGATGCTCGACGAGCTCGGCACCATGGGAAAGCCGGTGCTGCTCAAGCGCGGGCTCTCCGCCACCATCGAAGAGGTCCTTTCGGCCGCCGAGTATGTCCTGAAGGGCGGCAACCGCGACCTGATCCTGTGCGAGCGGGGCATCCGGACGTTCGAGACCTACACCCGCAACACCCTCGACCTGGCGGCCGTCGCCGCGCTCAAGTCGCTCACGCACCTTCCGGTGATCGTCGATCCCTCGCATGCGACCGGCCGTCGCGATCTGGTCGCGGTCATGTCGCGCGCGGGAATCGTGGCCGGGGCGGACGGCCTGATGGTGGAGGTCCATCCCGATCCCGAGCACGCCAAGTGCGACGGCCCGCAGTCGCTGCGTCCCGAGGAGTTCGCGTCACTGATGGATGGCGTAGCACCTCTGATCGAACTGACCGGCGGCCATCTGGGCTGGGAGTAGCCATGCCGTTTCGCTCCATAGCGATCATCGGCGTCGGCCTCATCGGAGGCTCGCTGGCCGCCGCAGCCAAGCGCCTCGATGCGCCGCCGCTGGTCCTGGGCATCGACACCGACGCCGAGGCGCTTGCGTACGCGCTCAAGAACGGGATCGTCGACGTAGCGCTCGCTCCCGACGACCTGCTCGCCTCCGGCCGCTTCGGGCCTTCGGGCGACATCGAACTCGTCGTTTTGGCGACTCCCGCTTCCTACGCCGAGGAATGGCTCGAGCGGCTCTCCTCGGCGGGCTACCGCGGTCTGGTCACCGACGTCGCCTCGACCAAGTCAGGTGTGCTCGACGCCGCATCGCGCGTGCTCGGAAGCGGCGCGATGTTCGTGGGCGGCCATCCGATGGCCGGCTCCGAGCTCTCCGGGGTGCAGGCGGCCAGGCCCGACCTGTTCGACGGTGCGTACTACATACTCACGCCCACGGACTCGACCCACCCCGAAGCGTTCCGTCGTCTCCACACGTTCATAAGCTCGCTCGGAGCTCGGGTGATCACGGTGGAGCCGGCCGAGCATGATCGTGCAGTGGCGATCATCAGCCACGTTCCGCACGTGACGGCGAGCGCGCTCGTCGACCTTGCCAAGGCGCATGCCGGAGAAGGCGATGAACTGCTCAGGCTCGCCGCCGGTGGCTTCAAGGACACGACGCGCATCGCCGCAGGCTCGCCCGATCTGTGGACGGGGATCTGCCTGGACAACGCTGATGCGCTCTCCCAGGGCATCGAGGAGCTCAGAGACGTCCTCGGCGAGTTCGCGCAGCGGGTCAGGGAGCGCGACGCCGACGCCATCCGCGACTGGCTCGAGCGTGCTGCCGATGTCAGGCGCGCACTGCCGAGCCAGTGGGTCCCTGCGACGTCGGCCCTTTGGGAGCTGCTCATACCGATGATCGACCGCCCCGGGATCGTCGCGGAGGTGACCTCCTCGGTCGGGCGTGCCGGCTGCAACATCGAGGCGATCGAGATCGACCACCAGTCGGAGTCCTCGGCGGTGCTCGTCCTGGTCCTGACCGACGAGGGCGACCATACTCAGCTGGTGCGTGACCTCGAGACACGTGGTTTCGAGCCGCGCCTGCGTTCGCTCGAAGGGTAGGGGAGCATGAGATACCAGACCGCGCACGCGACCGGACCGCTGTCGGGGCGCTCGCGAGTCCCCGGAGACAAGTCGATGTCGCACCGGGCGGTGCTGTTCGCGGCGATGGCCGAGGGCGTCTCGAACCTGGCCGGCGTGCTCGACAGCGCCGATGTCCGCTCCACGATCGCCGCCGTGAGCGCGCTGGGGGCGACATGTGAGCTGGGCGCAGGCACCGACGGCTCCCTCGCGGGCACGGTGACAGGATGGGGAGAGCGCGGTCCGGCCGCCGCCGCCGCTCCTGTCGACTGCGGGAACTCGGGAACCACGACGCGGCTGCTCGCGGGAGTACTGGCAGGATGGCCCGTGAGCGTCACGCTCATCGGCGACGCGTCCCTCTCCGGGCGGCCCATGGCGCGCATCAGCGAGCCGCTCACTCGGATGGGCGCGAGTTTCGAGACCACCGACGGGCATCTCCCGATGACCGTGCACGGAGCCGCCTCGGGCTCGCTGCGGGCCATCGAGTATCAGAGCCCGGTCGCAAGCGCGCAGGTGAAGTCCGCGGTGCTGTTGGCCGGGCTGCGCGCGGTCGGGCGAACCGAGGTCACGGAGCCTGCCCCAAGCCGCGACCACACCGAACGGATGCTTCCGCGGTTCGGCGTCGAGGTCGGCGTCGACGAGGCGCGCAATGTCGCCTGGGTCGAGGGGCCCGCGGTTCCGACTGCAGCTGCGATCGACGTGCCCGCGGACCCCTCCTCGGCGGCGTTTCCCGCGGTCGCAGCGTGTCTTGTACCCGGCAGCGAGGTCGTACTCGAGCATGTGGGCCTCAACCCGACCCGCACAGGCTTCCTGCTGGTTCTGGAGCGCATGGGCGCGGATCTTGAGATCGACGCCGAGGATCACACCGCGACCGAGCCCGCCGGCGCCATCACGGTGCGGGCGGCGGGCGCGCTGAGAGGCACGGTGGTCACGCCGCACGAGGTCCCCGCGCTCATCGACGAGATCCCGATCCTTGCGGTCGCGGCGGCTCAGGCCGAGGGTGTGACGCGTTTCGAGGGTGTCGGGGAACTGCGCGTCAAGGAGTCCGACCGCCTTCAGGCCATCGTGGATGCGCTCGGGGCACTGGGGGTCGCGACGCGCGTGGTCGGCGATACCCTGGAGATCACCGGACGTGCGGGTCAGCCGTTCACGCCGCGTGACGGACTCGTGCTTCCCGCCTTGCACGATCATCGCCTTGCCATGGCCTGGGCCGTGGCCGGGCTCGTGTCTGATACACCGTTTGAGATCGAGGGCTTCGAGGCGGTCGAGGTCAGTTATCCGCGGTTCGGCCACGATATGGCGACGCTCGCCACCCCGTGAGCCCGTGCGGGCCGCTCTCGCGGTATCATGCTTGACGCCGACGTTTCGCGTGTTCCAAGCGCGTACGGCGCCACGTACTCACGGACGCAAAGGATGCGGATGATCGTCGCAGTCGACGGGCCTGCGGGCTCCGGCAAGTCAACCGTCGCCAAGCTCCTCGCCGAGCGGCTGGGCTTTCACTATCTCGATACCGGCGCCATGTACCGTGCGGTGGCCTTGGCCGCTTTGCGCCGCGGCATCGATCCCGACGACGAGGTCGGCGTCACCGGTATCGCTCGAGACGCGTACATCGAGTTCGTCCATGATGGTGACTCCGCCATAGCTTCCCGTATCCTGTTCGACGGTGAGGACGTCTCGGCCGCCATCCGAGCCCCCGAGGTAGATGCCGCGGTGAGTGCCGTCGCACGACTGCCGCGCGTCCGCGAGGCCATGGTCGAGCGTCAGAGGGCCCAGATCGGCTCAGGCGACCTGGTTGCCGAGGGCCGTGACATCGGCACCGTCGTGTTCCCCGACGCCGAACTCAAGGTCTACCTGACCGCGAGCCCGGAGGAGCGCGCGCGCAGGCGACATGCCGAACTCTACGATCGCGGCGTGCATGTCGGCCGGGACGAGGTCCAGGACGCCATGGCGGCACGTGACACCGCCGACAGCACCCGCAAAGCAGCTCCGCTGGCCGCGGCATCGGACGCTCGGGTCCTCGACACCACCGATCTGGACATCACCGGAGTGGTCGACGCCATCGCCGCGATGGTCGAGGCCGCCCGATGAGCGCCCCTGAGGTGCTTGCCGACCCCAGGACATTTCGAATGGCGCGTCTGATCCGGGCGACGGCCGGCAAGCTGCTGCTCGCGTTGTTCCGGGTGCGCATCATCGGCGAGGAGAACATCCCCGCCACTGGCGCGATACTCGCCGGCAACCATGTCTCCTACGCGGACCCGGCGTTGCTGTGGTGCGCGGCTCCTCGGCAGTGCCATTTCATGGCCAAGAGCGAGCTGTTCGAGCGTGGCCTGATCGCATGGGGCCTGCCGCGGCTGTGGGCGTTTCCCGTGCGCAGGGGCGAGGCTGACCGCGCCGCGATCTCCTCGGCGACCGAGTTGCTCAAGCGCGGTGAACTCGTGGGCATATTCCCCGAAGGGACCCGCAAGCGCGAGGGGATGGGCGAGGGCCAGCAGGGCGCCGCGTTCATCGCGATGCGTGCGGGGGTGCCGCTGGTGCCGGTCGGGATCGCAGGCACGGACCGCATCATGCCCAAGGGTGCGCGGTTCCCGCGTCTGGTCAGGATCACGATCCGCTATGGCGAGCCCATCGCATTCGCGGACATCGACGAGGCCGTCGGTGATCGCAAGGCGCGTATGGAGATGCTCACTGCCGAGGTCATGCGGCGCATCGCCGCGGAGCTCGACGCGGCGCGGTCCGGTGCGTCCGGTCCCGCGCAGGGCTAGGAAGGGAGTGCGGATGCGAGTCGAGGTGGCCCGTCACGCGGGCGTCTGCTACGGCGTGGAGCGTGCTCTCAAGATGGCCGAGGAGGCCGCCGCGCGCGGCAGTTCGGTGCACACGCTCGGACCGCTCATCCACAATCCCCAAGCGGTCGCCGATCTGCGCGAGGCCGGCGTCGAGGTGGCCGGCTGCCTCGAGGAGGCCGACGACGGCATCCTCGTCATCCGCAGCCACGGCGTCGATCCCACGATCATCGCCCGTGCGCGCGAGAAGGGCCTCGACGTCGTCGACGCCACCTGTCCGCACGTGAGCAAGGCGCACGAGGCCGCCGAGGAGCTGCGTCACGGCGGGTACGCCGTCATCATCGTCGGCGAGGCCGACCACCCTGAGGTCGAGGGCATCATGGCGCACGCCGGCGGCGAGGTGCTCGTGGTGCAGTCGGCCGCGGAGCTGCCGGAGCGGCTGCCTTCCAAGCGCGTCGGCATCGTGGTGCAGACCACGCAGTCCGCCTCGCGCCTCGCCGAGGTGGTCGACGCCGTGCTCCCGCGCGTGCGCGAGCTGCGCGTGTTCAACACCATCTGCTCCGCCACCGTTCAGCGCCAGCTCTCAGCCGAGGAACTCGCGCGTCAGGTGGACGTCGTCGTGGTCGTGGGCGGGCACAACTCCGGCAACACCACGCGCCTCGTGGAGATCTGCTCCGCGGTCAATCCTCGCACGCATCATGTGGAGACCGCCGAGGAGCTCGACCCGGCGTGGTTCGCGGATGCGGCCTCGGTGGGTGTGACCGCGGGTGCGTCGACTCCCGACAAACAGATGCAGGGTGTCATCGCGGCCGTCGAGGCGATGGGGTAGGGATGGACTCCTCGGCCACACGCAACGCGGTCTACGGATCGGACGTCCCCGCCGGTTCAGGAGGGCGCGTCGAATCGGTGGAGTCCGGCTCACCGGCGCAGCGTGCGGGCATCGTCGCGGGCGACCGGATCGTAGCGGTCGACGGGGTGCCGATCGCCGACGTGATCGACTGGCAGTGGTACGCGGACGGCCCCGAGGCCTCGTTGTCGGTCCTCCGCACGGAGGCCGATGGTGCAGAGGCCGCCCCGGTCGATGTGCTCATCACGCGCGAGAGCGGCGAGGGCTGGGGGATCGGGTTCTCCGACGCGCTGTTCGACCGCGTTCGCACGTGCCGCAACGCGTGTGCCTTCTGCTTCATGGCCCAGTTGCCCCCGGGGCTGCGTCCCGCGCTCTACCTGCGGGACGACGATTTCCGCTTGAGCTTCATTCAGGGCAACTTCATCTCGCTCACCAATCTCTCGGACGCCGACGTGACACGCATCGGCGAGCAGCACCTCTCGCCGCTGTATGTCTCGTTGCACGCGGTCGACCCGGAGGTCCGGGCAAGGCTCGTGTGCGCGCATGAGGACCGCGCGCTCGAGCGGTTCGACCAGCTGCTCGAGTCCGGGATCGACCTGCACGTCCAGATCGTGCTCGTGCCCGGTGTCAACGACGCCGAGGAGCTCGACCGCACGCTCACGTGGCTCGCAGAGCGTGAGTGCGTTGCGAGCGTGGGTGTCGTGCCGCTCGGCTATACGCGCCACCAGCTGACGTTCACCGAGGGTTACGAGGACCGGATCGCCGCCGCCATGGTCATCGAGCAGGTCCAGCGCTGGCAGTTCGCGATGCGCGAGCGCGACGGCGTGACCTGGGTACACCTGGCCGACGAGTTCTATCTCAATGCCCGGGCCCCGTTCCCCAAGACCGAGTGGTACGACGACTACCCCCAGTACGAGAACGGTATCGGGCTCGTTCGCAGCTTCGTCGACGACGTGATGGACTCCCGCGAGCGGATCGGGGAGGCGCTGGCCGCACTTCCGGCCGAGGCCGAGTCCGTCACGCTCATCACCGGCGTGATGGCGGCGACCACGCTCGCAGGAGCGCTGCAGGCCTGCGAAGGAGTCGGTCGGGTGCGGCTTCTCGCCGTCGGCAACCGCTTCTTCGGCGGGAACGTGAGCGTCACCGGCCTGCTCACGGGCATCGACATCGTCGAGGCCATCGAGAAGCATCCCCACGAAGGGGTCTACCTCCTGCCCGACGTTGTACTCAACGCCGACGGCCTGACCCTCGACGACATGACGCTCTCCCAGATGCGCGAGCGCAGCGGTGCGGACATCCGTCTGGTATCCTGTGACGCCGGCGGACTGCTCCAGGGCCTTCTCGCCGCCGCATCCGACTCAGACAAGAAGAGGTGAGCGCGATGGCGCTGCCCATCGTCGCAGTCGTGGGTCGCCCCAACGTGGGCAAGTCCACGCTCGTCAATCGCATAGCACAGACCGCCGACGCCATCGTCCACGAGCAGCGTGGGGTGACCCGTGACCGCAGCTATCACCACGCGGACTGGAACGGGCGCGACTTCATGCTCATCGACACCGGCGGCATCGAGCACGCCGCGGACGACCCGTTCGCGGAGTCGATCAAGTCCCAGGCACTGGTTGCGGCCGAGGAGGCCGACGTCATCGTCGTCCTTGTCGACGGCAAGACCGGCGTCATGGACGAGGACGTCCAGGTCGCCCGGCTTCTCAAGCGGGTGGAGAAGCCGATCTTCCTCGTGGTCAACAAGTCCGACACCCCCAACGACGATTCGGCCGTCCACGAGTTCTGGTCGCTCGGCCTCGGCGAGCCCTGGCCGGTCTCGGCCACGCACGGCCACGGCACCGGCGACCTGCTCGACGCCCTGGTGGAGGCGCTTCCTGCACAGGAGCCGCACGCCGAGACCGACGCGATCAGCGTCGCGATCATAGGTCGACCGAACGCGGGCAAGTCCTCGATGCTCAACCGCCTCATCGGGAGGGAGCGCGCCATCGTCTCCGACGTCGCGGGTACCACACGCGACACGCTCGACGCGACCGTGGAGCACGAGGGGCGCCTGTACCGCTTCGTGGACACCGCCGGCCTTCGCCGCAAGTCGCAGATCGACGAGGACGTCGAGTACTACGGCTTCGTGCGTGCCATGCGCGCGATCGACAATGCCGATGTCGCCCTGCTCATCATCGACTCGACCATCGGCGTCACCGATCAGGACCAGCGCATCGCCCGATTCGCCGAGGAGCGTGGCTGCGGCCTGGCCATAGTCATGAACAAATGGGACCTCATCAACGACGAAGAGCAGCGCGAGGAACTCAAGTACCAGCGTCAGGAGAAGCTCGGCTTCGTCGACTACGCGCCGGTCATCCGCGTGAGCGCGCTCACCGGTCAGCGTGTCCACCGTGTCTACGACACCATCGACACCTGCTACCGCGCGTACACCAAGGTCATCCCCACGAGCGCGCTCAACAAGCTCCTGACCGAACTGCGCGATTTCGGACACACCGTGAGCAAGGGCGCCATGACGCTTCGGGTCAACTACGTGACACAGACCCACCAGAACCCTCCCGGGTTCACGTTCTTCGCGAACCATCCCAAGCTGGCCTCGGACCAGTTCAAGCGCTATCTCGAGAACCGCATGCGGGACGCGTTCGACCTGACCGGCACGCCGATCACCATCAAGTTCAAGAAGAAGGACTGACGCTCACGTGGAGTTGGCTCTCAGGGTCATCCTCATACTCATCGGTTCGTATCTCGTCGGAGCGGTACCGTTCGCTCTGATCGTGGGCAAGGCCTTCTACAAGGTCGACCTGCGGCAAGAGGGTTCTGGCAACCTCGGTGCGACGAACGTCTACCGGGTGTTGGGCTGGAAGGCTGGCCTTGCGGTCGCCGTCCTGGACATCGCCAAAGGATCGGCCGCGGTCGGGCTCGCTGCGCTGCTCACGCCCGCGGAGTTCGTCCCGCTGCAGCGGGACTGGCTGCTCATCGTCGCCGCGATGGCGGCGGTCGCCGGCCATTCGTACTCACCCTACATCCGCTTCCGTGGCGGCAAGGGTGTCGCCACAGCCGCGGGCGCGTTGCTGTTCATCACCCCGCTCGCGTGGCCGTTCCTGTTCTTCACGCTGGTCGGCGTATCGCTCGCCACGCGATACGTGTCACTCGGTTCGATCTGCGCCGCGATCCTGTATCCGATCGTGTGTGTATCCTTCTACCGAGACCGCCCCGCTGTCGTTCTCGCCGGGTTCCTGATCGCGGCGACGGTCCTGTGGCGGCACCGGACCAACATGGTGCGCCTGTATCGCGGCGAAGAGTCTAAACTGGCTTTCAAGCGTCCGGCAGCCGAGGAGCCGACCGATATCACGGTCGTCACCCCGGAGGATCCGGCTTCCACCGACATATCCGCCGAGGAGGACTCATAATGCGCGTCGCTGTCATCGGAGCGGGCTCGTGGGGCACCGCGGTCTCGTGGCTCCTGGGCAACAAGGGCCATGACGTCGGTCTTTGGGCGCGTGAGCCCGAGATCGCCGAGGGCGTGAACGAGACCCGTCACAACCCGCTCTACCTCAAAGACATCGTGCTTCCGCCCTCTGTCACGGCGACACCCGAGATCGACCGGGCCGTTGCGGGGGCGGAAGCGGTCGTGATGGTGACCCCGAGCATCGGTGTCCGCTCGACCGCAGAGGCCATGCGTCCGTACCTCGGCTCCACGGTCCCGATCGTGATCCTGTCCAAGGGTGTCGAGAACGGCACCTTCATGCTCATGACTGAGGTGCTCGAGGACGTGCTGGGCGGCCGTGAGCGCATCGCCGGTCTCTCCGGGCCGAACCATGCAGAGGAAGTAAGCAAGGGCGTCCCGTCCGCGACGGTCGTCGCCTCGTACGAGGAGAACGTCGGTCGTCTGTTCCAGGACGCGTTCATGACCCGTTCGTTCCGCGTGTACACCAACCCCGATGTCGTGGGTGTCGAGCTGTGCGGGGCCGCCAAGAACGTCATCGCTGTGGCCGCCGGGATGTCCGACGGTCTTGGCTACGGCGACAACACCAAGGCGACGCTGATGACCCGCGGCCTGGCTGAGATGGCACGGCTCGGCAGCCATCTCGGCGCGAACCCGCTCACCTACATGGGCCTGGCCGGCGTGGGCGACCTCATTGCGACCTGCACATCCCGCCACAGCCGCAACAGGGGGCTGGGGGAGCACGTGGCCCGCGGTGGCACCGTTGCAAGCTACGAAGCCGAGATGCACATGATCGCCGAGGGCGCCTTCAGTTGTGTGTCTGTCGACGAGCTCGCCAAGCGAGAAGGCGTCGAGTTGCCGATAACGCGGCAGGTGCGCGGCATCCTGCACGAGGGCGCACCGCTCTCGGATGCGACTGACGCGCTCATGGGTCGCGAGGCCCGGGACGAGTGGCACGGCATGGGTCTCGTCGAGGACTGAGGTTCTACGCCGACCGTCAGGCTCGTTCGCCGGTCGCGTTCGGCGCGCATCCGGTCTTTGCGTTACGCTGTCCGTGAACGTCCGGGTGATGCAGGGGAGCGCGCATGTCTGACCGTATCCTTATGGCACCGTCGATCCTCTCGGCGGATTTCGCCAAGCTCGGCGATGACGTCCGTATGATCGCTGACGGCGGCGCGGACTTCATCCACGTCGATGTCATGGACGGCCACTTCGTACCGAACCTCACCATCGGCCCGCCCATCGTCAAGGCCCTCAAGCGCGTCACGGACACGCCTCTCGACGTGCATCTCATGATCGATAACGCCGACTGGACCGTGCAGTGGTATCTGGATGCGGGGGCGGATTGGGTGACCGTGCACGTCGAGGCCTGTGATCACCTGCACCGTGTGCTCCAGTCGATCCGTGCAGCCGGAGCGAAGGCCGGGGTCTCGCTCAATCCCGGCACGCCCGTCGAGACGGTTCGCGATGTCCTCGTGATGGCCGACATGGTCCTGCTCATGAGCGTGAACCCCGGCTTTGGCGGGCAGGCGTTCATCCCGCGGATCGTCGACAAGTGCCGCACTCTCGTGGGCATGTGCGCCGAGGAGGGTGTCAGCCCGCTCATCCAGATCGATGGTGGCATAGATGTGACCACCGCTCCGCTCGTGGCTGCTGCTGGCGCCCGCTGTTTCGTGGCGGGTAGCGCTGTATATGGTGCCGAAGACCCGGTCGCGGCGATGAACGCGATCCGTACTGCGGGGGAGAGCGCGATCCAGCCTGACGGAGCTCCGTCGGTCTGACCACATCCCTTGAGTCCTGCGCGATGGGGTATCTACACCCTGTCCATGACGGCGCCCATGCGGATGGCGTCCACACACATACCAGGAACGAGGCTTCAACATGGCACGGACAACGACATGGCGACCGCGTGACACTCACGGCAAGCTTTCGGAGGCGAAGGAGCGCGCGCTTCCTGACTCGGCGTTCGCGTTTCCCGCGCAGCGCAAGGTCCCGCTTACGAGCGCCGGGTACGTCCGCGAGGCGATCGCCGACTTCAGGTCCTTCGACGGCGTGTCAGACGATGAGCGAGAGCTTGCCTTCGAGAACATACGCAAGGCAGCGAAGCACTACCACGTCGAGGTGCGCGAGACAGACTGGCGTCAACTCGGCACCCGTGTACCAAAGCCGAGCTACACTCGCGGCCGCTGAGTCCGTTGATACCGACTCTGCACACGGAGCGGCTCATCCTACGGCCTTGGCGCGATTCTGACCGCACGGCTTTCGCGGCGATGAACGACGACCCGGATGTCATGCGCTACTTCCCGGCGATGTTGACCACCGAGGAGAGCGACATGCTTGTCGACCGGATCGAGGCCCACTTCAGTGAGCATGGCTACGGGCCCTGGGCCATCGAAGTCGTCGGCGACGCGCCCTTCATAGGGGCCTGCGGCTTGATGCGAGTGGGATTTGAAGCCCCGTTCACTCCGGCCGTCGAAGTCGGTTGGAGGCTTGCGCGTGATCGATGGGACAAGGGTTACGCCACAGAGGCCGCCCGAGCGGCACTCGCCTACGGCTTCGACAATCTCGGGCTCAAGGAGGTCGTTTCTTTCACAGTGCCGTCCAACGTGCGTTCGGCGCGTGTGATGGAGCGACTGGGTATGACACGCGACCCGGCCGACGATTTCGATCACCCCGCGCTGGCTCCGGGGCATCCGCTCAGGCGCCATGTCCTCTACCGCATCAAGTCGGGTCGGAACGCCTAGCGACCCGAGTGTGACTTCGCGATCGCGAACATCGAACGGAATACGGCAGCCAACATGCGGGACCACCCTTTCGCGAGTGGATATCGGTGCGTCTTCGGGAACCATCGAGGCAGCCGACCTGCAAGTTCTGCCCGACAGAACCACCAACCGGCCCGTTGGGTGATATATGATCTGCCCGATCGACTCGGGGGGACCGAGACGCCGCGCGGGTTCGAACTGCGAGGTGTAGTCGTGCACAAGGGGGAAAGAAGATGCGTGTCACATCAGTCCGATCTGTCGTCGTTGCGTTGGCGCTGTTGGTCGCGAGCGTTCTCGGCGGGACGCCCTCAGTGTATGCCATCGATTCCGGGATGACGTATGAGCCGGGGTCCGCGGCCGTCGTGGATGTGAACCGCGACTTTCTCATCACTCAGACAAGTACCTCTGGAAGTGTCGTCAACATGTACATCCAGAGGATATCAACGGGCGCGCGCGTGTGGCTGGGTCAGTCCAACAGCGGCGCCGCCTTGTGTGACGGAGCGCCCTACCTGGTGTTTGGTAGAGCCACGGCCTCCGGAACCGTCATCGAGGCACGCAACACTCAGACCGGCGCCGTGACCAGTCTGGGATATGGATCGCAGCCATCCGCCGGCTACGACACCATCGCGTTCGTCTCGAGTAGAGACGGCGACCCGGATATCTGGACGTTCGACTGCACCACGCGGATATTGTCTCAGGCGGTCAATGCCGACGGCGTGCAGGCTGCGCCCGCGGTCGGCAGGGACTACCTGACGTGGACCGACTATCAGGGCGACTCGATGCTCATCAGGCTACGTCGTCTGGGGGAGGACACAGACACCGTGATCGGGGAGGGGCCGGCGCTAGGGCGGCCGGCCACCTCGGCGATCACGGGCAATGACCGCTGGGCTGCCTGGTTGATGCCCGCGATCGAGACCCTGCCCCTTGGCTATGACTGGTTCAGGAACTCCCCGCTCGAGGGGAGCGATCTATCCGCGTCGAATCCGACCACGGTTGCGCTGGGAGCGGCGCAATCCGTAAGGACCAGCGCCGACAGGATCGGGACGATGACCGAAGCCGGCTGGCGTGAAGGCATGAACGACACGTGGTATGGACGCGGAAAGACCATCGGGGTACGGCAGCAGACGGGCACGCCCTCGGTCCTGAGCGGCTCCTATGAGATCGGCCGACAGGTGACGAGTGGATACACCTGGCTGACCGGATTCGCACTCAGCGGCAATGCCGTGTACTGGAGTGAGAACTGGGAGGGTCACGAATCCTCGGTGCGAAGCACCTCGCTCACGACGAACTGCGCTCTGACGGCCAATACGACGACGCCAAAGCGGGGCACGCCCGTGGTTCTGACCGCACGAGTCACGACCAAGGCGGGTGCGCCAGTGTCCGGGGCCATGGTCTGCTTCGATGCCTGGAACGGCACGCGCTGGTCTCAGCTGGGTGGGGGCCGGACGTACTCGCACGGCATGCGGCAGGTTGCGTTCACGCCGACCAGCGCGACCCGGGTTCGTGCCCGGCTTGTGTCGGACACCGCAGCGCCCACATTCAGTTGGCAGGTAGGTATCCGTCCGCGATAAGCGCGGACACGACTACTCCACATACGGATCAGCGCCGAACCGCTGGCCGATTCCAGAAGCGTCTTTCGACCTAGTGGGGGAGGAGGAACTCTCCCAGTAGGAACAGGATCGCGAACGCACCAGGCGCGAGCGTGGCCCACACGACCCAGGAGCGCTCCTTGGACTTCACGATCGCAAGCACCGCGGTGATCGCCGCAGCGACTCCCGAAGCCATGAGCACGATACCCCATGCTGGAAGGAACCAGATCCTCCAGGACGCATCGGGGAAGGCGAGCGAGATCGGCATGAAGACGACGGTGTTGATCCCGAAGCCGACCACGAAGAAGGCTCCCAACCACATCGACGCCCGGCCCATGCGGGTGCGTGGCAATGACCGCACCGTCCCCGATCCTGTCGTCCCGTGTTCGTCTCGCGAGCCGGACGCTGACATGGCGAACATCTCCTAACGACCGCGACTACTTGGGGTTGAGCCTCCGGTCGAGGTCCTCGATCGTTGCGTCGCTTACGGCGTTGGTACCCCCGGCCACGTACGCGGAAACGACCTCGTCGGCCACCTCATCCACGTACTCCGCCACCGGGACAGGCAGGGACTGAGGGTCCGTGAGCAGGATGGGGCCCCGGATGCGGGCCGCCAGAGTCGAGGATGCGAGAGCGTCAGGGAATGTCCGTCCGGAGGCGAGGACGAAGCGGTGCGGAAGGAGTTGGACCTCGCAGGCGTATCGCGCAACCATTGCGGACGTCTCGAACCGATTGGCACCACCGATCCTCATCGGCGAGGGCAACACGGTCGTGACGGAATCGGGGACCACGCCTGCTCCACCCACGACGATGGTAGACCAGATGTGCCATTCGTCGATTATCTGGCGGGAAGCCGACGGCAGAGAGCTACCATCAGTAAGGATGATGGGGCACGCCAATCCGGCCGCCAGAGGTCCTGTCACACAGGCATCGGGCCATGAGCGACCGGACACTACCGCTGCTACATGCGTGGAGTTCGGTCCTGCGTACAGCCGACGCGAGACGGCCAAAGCAGTCTCGAATCTGCTTGCTCCCCAGACGCGGTCCACCGTACGGATCCCCAACGCCTTGAGGTCGTCCTCGACGTTCGCCGAGATGGCAGCATGGCCGCCAAGGACGATGGCCGTGGTCGGCTGGAGCCTGCGGATCTCCTCGGAGACTTCCGAAGACAGTCTGTCCGGGGCGGTCAGAAGCAAGGGGGCCCTCTCGGCCGCAGCCAGTGGTGCGCCGGTGAGCGCGTCGGGAAAGTCGGTTGCCGTGGCCAGCACTATGGTGCTCGCCGACATGGGGAACGCCTCTCTGGAGATGCTCACTGCAGTGGCGACCCGGTTGGCTCCGGGAAGGCGGGTGATCCCGGGCGTCACCTCCCTGGGAACCAGACTGCCATCGCTCCACAGGAAGAGTCGCCGGAAGTGGTCCGTGATGTCGTTGGACCAATCGGTGAAGACGACACGCGACGCACCGGTCGATCCGCCGTCGACGAAGACCGGGTTGCTGAAGTAGGAGCCGGGCTCTGTCGGTGACACCGAATCGTCGGCCACGCTCCACGTTGCTCCGGAGTCCTCAGAGGTGAATCTGTAGATGGTTCCTCCTCGACCGCGCATATCACCGGCGGGGGAGAGGTTGGCGTTGCTGCTACCGGCGACCAGGACCGCCTCGAACCTGCCCGGTCCCAAGGATCTGAAACTGCCCGAGTCGAAGTGATGGTCCGTGGTCGTCACCTCTGCCGAGCGCCACTGGGTTCCATCCCATCGGTCGAACTTCCATGTGAAGCGATCTGCCCCCGAAGTCCGTCCGGTGACATACATCGCGCACGGCGTCCCGCTCGTATCGGCGCCGCCGGTGACCTCGTTGGTCAATCCGTAGCCTGAGTCGAACACGACGCACGAGGCTTCCGCCGACTCGCGGGTGAGCGGAGTCTCCAGCGGTGCACCCGCCGCATTCGTCCATGTTCCGTCAGGCAGTCTTTGGGCGAAGAAGATGTCGTGCCGAGAGAAGTCCCCGGTCCGGTACTCGTAGGGATCGACGCGCGCGAAGGCGACGAGGAGCTTGTCGTCGATCAGACGCGAGTTGGCATACCACCAAGCGTCCGACTCTCCGGCGAGCACGATCTGCTCGCTGCCGAACGTGGTCTCATCAGGCTCGGATTCCCGGATGACCCAGTTGGCCAGGGATGACCTGTTGAACAAGACCATCCTGCCGTCGCTCATGCGGCTGATCTGGGGGTAGGTGGCCTGCGGGGCCACGTCGGCCAGGGCCTCCCACGAGCGGATGCTTCCGGGCAGCCTTGTCTGAGAATGCTTGAGGGGGCTGTTGTGCGCACCGAACAGAGCGTGGATGCGGCCTGTGTCATCGACGAAGAGCGCGGGGGCGCCGTGCGCGTCGGCACCGATCGTGGAGATGCCGATACGATAGGGACCGTCCCACTCGTCAGTGGTCGAATCCCACGACACGATGTAGGAGTCGAAGGTCTGAGACTGGTAGGCGATGTAGATGATCCCGTCGACTTCGATGGCCGCGGGATGTGTGGTCATCTCCGACAGGATCGACTCCTGGGTGGCGTTCCAGACGAAGAAGTCGACGTATGCGGCGTTGGCTACCGCAGGTAGAGACAGGAGCCCGAGAAGGGCGAGGGCAATCACGATCAACCTGGTTCGCATGTTCCGATGACCTCTGGTCGGTGGTGTGACCCGAACAGACTATCACTCAGGACAGGGGTCTGCGCCACGTGATGGGGGAGATATACATGTGAAGAGGTCCGCGACACGGTCGAAGGGCAGCACTTGAACTCGATCTCTCGAACACAGCGATATCGGCGTATCGTCGGCGTATTGGCCGAGGAAGGCTTTGGCAGCGTCTTGGGTCAATTCGGACTCAAGGCCCCGAGACGCCCGCTCGCAGGCGAGAGGATCCCGCAGCGGGATGACGGTCTGACACCCGAGCAACGTGTCAGGCGCACCGTCGAGCGATTGGGACCCACCTTCGCAAAGATCGGGCAGATGCTCTCCGTGCGGCGCGATCTCATTCCCGGATCCTATGCTGACGAACTCGCCAGACTCCAAGATGAGATGGAACCCTTTGACTTCGTTGAGGCGAAAGCCACAATCGAGGCCGCCTTCGACCGGCCGCTCGAGGAGTTGTTCCTGGAGATCGACGATGTGCCGGCTGCCGCCGCGAGCATCGGTCAGGTACATCTGGCAGTCCTTCACGACGGCACCGAAGTCGCGGTCAAGGTCCAGCGCCCCGATATCCGTGCGACCATTGAAGCGGACCTGGACATCCTGCGAACCCAGGCACGTCGCATTCATGGGCGGACGGACCTGGGTCGTCGCTACGACGTCGTCGGACTGGTGGACGAGTTCGCGCGCGTCCTGCGTATGGAGTGCGATTACCTCAATGAGGCCGAGAACGCCGAGCGGCTGCGTATCATGTTCGCCGAGGACCCGACGGTGTTCTTCCCGCGGGTCTACTGGGAGTTCACGGCGCCCTCGGTCCTGACGCTTGAGCGGGTGACCGGCATCCCCTTCAACAGGCTTGATGCGATCGATGAGGCCGGGATGGACCGGGTCGAGATCGCACGCCGTGGGATCACCTGCTACTACGAGCAGATATTCATCCACGGCTTCTACCATGCGGACCCGCACCCCGGCAATCTGTTCGCCATGGATGACGGCAGGGTGGCTTTCACTGACTTCGGTCGGGCCGGGCATCTCACGCGTGAGGCCAAGACCCAGGTCGGGGAGTTGCTCGCAGCGATCGTCGAGAAGGACTCCGAGCTCGCCGGGGACATCCTGCTCGAAGTCAGCCGCAGTAACGCCGATGTCGACGCCATCGGACTCAAGCGCGACGTCGGCAAACTCATTGACAAGTACTATGATCTTCGCCTGCACGAGGTGGACACGCGACAGCTCGTGGTCGAGGTGATGTCGCTGATCGGCCGAAGGGGACTGACGCTGGACTCCGAGTTCGCCCTCCTGTTGACCACCCTCGCCACCATTCAGGGCCTGGGCACAGCGATAGACCCGAGTTTCCACTTCGTCGAGTCGGTGAGTCCCTTCGCGCGCAGGATCATCGAGGAGCAGGTCAGTCCGACCACGCTGACGGCCGGGTTCCTCGGCTCGTTCAGAAGGTCCATGAAGGCGCTCCAACGACTCCCGGATACGGCCACAAGGGCGCTCAAGCGCGTCGCGGACGGCGATCTGCGAATGACGGTGCGTCCGAGCGGGTTCGACCCGCTGATGGCACGCCTTGAAGAGGCCGCGGACCGGCTGGCGTTCGCGCTCGTCGTCTCGGCGTTCGTGCTCGGGTTCTCGTGGTTGCTCGCGGGAACCCCACTGCCGTGGTGGTTGCGTGCGATCGCAGCGTTCACGCTCGTATGCTCCGCGGGGGTCGGCTTCACGTTCTTCCTCTCCATCGTGTTCCGGCGCTGGCGTCGCAGGCGGGACGAGTAGCGCTGAGAGTCACGCTTGTATGCGGGGTCCCGCCACCAGCCGGCACTGTGTGCTATGCTTCTGCCTGCACTTTCTTCAGGGCGGGGTGAGATTCCCCACCGGCGGTGAAAGCCCGCGAACCCCGAAAGGGGCCGATCCGGTGAGATTCCGGAGCCGACGGTATAGTCCGGATGGGAGAAGGAAGGTCGATACAGACCATGCGTCTGTTCACCGATGTCGCTGCGCGTATCGAGGACCCGTTCCTTGCGCGCGCCTATGAACTCGCGGAGCGCGGACGGGGCACGACGTCTCCCAATCCCATGGTCGGGTGCGTGATCGTCCGTCGGGATCGCGTCGTCGGTGAGGGCTTCCATGCCAAGGCCGGCGGTCCGCACGCCGAGGTTGTCGCACTCTCTGATGCGGGCGACTCCGCGCGTGGAGCGACCGCCTATGTGACCCTCGAGCCCTGTACCCACTACGGACGCACCCCGCCGTGCTCGGAGGCGTTGATTGACGCCGATGTCGCTTCCGTCGTGATCGGCATGCCGGATCCGAGCTCACAAGCCTCCGGCGGCGCCAAGGAGCTGCGCGCAGCGGGGATCGAGGTCCGCTTCGCCGAGGATCGTGCGCCCTTCCTGGAACAGAACGAAGCCTGGTTGCATCATCTGCGGCGCGCTCGGCCCTACGTGCACGTGAAGACCGCACTGTCCCTCGACGCGCGTCCCACCGCACGTGCCGGTGTGAGATCCCGGGTCAGCGGCCCCGAATCGCTTGCTCTTACCATGCGTCTGCGCTCGGCCGCGGATGCCGTGATGGTGGGCGCTGCGACCGCGCGCATCGACGACCCGGCGCTGACGGTCCGCGATCTCGAGACGGGCGCGCCGGCACAGCACCAACCGGTTCGTATCGTACTTGCGCGTACCGCGGTGCCGGATGTCGGCTTGTTCCATGATGGTCTCGGCGAGACGTTCGCACTGGCTCCGGCGTCCGCTCAGGTACCAGCCGGGGTCAGCTTCGTGCGATACGATATCGAGGGGGAACCCGCGGCCGGACTGACATCCGCGTTCGCTGCTTTGGACACCCTGGGCATCAGGAGGGTACTGGTCGAAGCCGGGCCCGGTTTGTTCACCGCCCTTTGGGACTCCGGCCTGATCGACGAGCTCACACTCGTGCATGCCGGTGGGGTCTTCGGGACGGGAGCGCCTGCGCTGTTCGATCCACCCGGGGGCCCAGACGATGCCGTGAGCGCTCAGCTTGAACGCAGGATGATGGCTGTGGAGGCAGGAGTGATCGGGGATGACGCGGTCACCGTATGGAGACCGCTATCGGCAGTCGACGCCAGCGCGCGTCCGGAGATTGACAGGGAGTAGAGATGTTCACCGGTTTGATCGAGTCCGAAGGCATCATCACGCGTGTCGAGCGTGCGTCGGGCGGCATCCGCCTCGAGGTCTACGCGCCGGAGTTCGGGCGCGACATGGCCATCGGTGACTCCATCGCGGTTGACGGCGCATGCCTGACCGTCGTCAAGTTCATCCGAGGTGCGTTCATCGCCGACGTCAGTGAGGAGACAGCGAGCCGCACCACACTCGGGGGCCTCAGGCAGGGCGCGAAGGTGAACCTCGAACGCGCACTCCGCCTGTCCGACAGACTGGGCGGACACCTCGTCACGGGCCACATCGACGGAGTCGCGCGGCTCGTGATGCGCCAGGCGGCCGGCAACTCGACGATCTACCAGTTCCAGGTCCCCGAGGCGCTCATGGAGTTCATCGTGCCGAAGGGGTCTGTCGCCATCGACGGCATCTCGCTGACCGTCGCCGACATCAGAGACGACAGTTTCGCGGCCGCCGTGATACCGCATACCGAGGAGTCCACGACACTCAAGGACAAGGCGATCGGCTCGGACGTGAACATCGAAGTGGACACCATGGCCAAGTACGTACGCCGGTTCGTCGGTCAGTACATGGGTGTCGAGGACGAAGGCGCCAAAGGCGCTCCCCGCAGGGGGCTCTCGGACCTGCTCCGCGAGTTCGCGGACGGACGGTGAGCGTGTGAGCGCGCAGGCGGACACCACCTTCGCCACGATCGATGAGGCGATCGCCGAGATAGCAGCCGGTCGCATGCTCGTGGTCGTCGATGACGAGGATCGCGAGAACGAGGGCGACCTCGTCATGGCCGCGGAGAAGGTCGATGCTGCGGCGATCAACTTCATGGCGACCAACGGTCGCGGTCTGATATGCATGCCGATGACCGCTGAGCGACTCGAAGAACTGCACATACCCCCGATGACGGGCCACAACACCTCGGAACAGGGGACCGCCTTCCATGTATCCATAGGGGCCAAGGGCCGCATCTCGACGGGCATATCCGCCGAGGACCGGGCGACGACCGTGCTCGCCGCGATCGACCCTGCGAGCCGTCCCGAGGACATCTCGCAGCCGGGCCACGTGTTCCCGCTGCGCGCACGGCCCGGCGGGGTGTTGGAGCGGGCCGGCCACACCGAGGCGGCCGTCGATCTTGCGCGCCTCGCCGGACTGTATCCTGCGGGAGTGATCTGCGAGATCATGAACGAGGACGGGACGATGGCGCGTCGTCCGCAGCTCGAGCAGGTCGCGGCCAGATTCGGTCTCAAGATGATCACCGTTGCCGACCTCATCCGCTACCGCAGGCGCAACGAGATCCTGGTCGAGCGGACGTCGACGGTCCGGATGCCCACCCTCTTCGGCGAGTTCGTCGCGCACGGCTACACGTCCAAGGTCGATGGCGCCACTCACATGGCTCTCGTGGCCGGCGACGTCGCCGGTAAGCAGGATGTCTTGGTCCGGGTGCACTCCGAGTGTCTCACCGGCGATGTCTTCCATTCGCTGCGCTGCGATTGCGGCGCGCAGCTCGAGGAGGCCATGCGTCGCGTCCAGGCCCAGGGCGAGGGCGTCGTCCTCTACATCGTCGGCCATGAAGGACGCGGCATCGGGCTGGCGAACAAGCTCAAGGCCTATGAACTCCAGGAACAGGGCGCCGACACCGTCGAGGCGAACGTCGCGCTCGGGTTCGCACCCGATCTGCGCGATTACGGCATCGGTGCTCAGATCCTCGCCGATCTGGGTCTGTCGAGCATGCGGCTGCTGACCAACAATCCCACCAAGATCGTCGGCCTTGAGGCTTACGGGCTCACGGTGAGCGAGCAGGTTCCGCTCGAGGTGCCGGCGTGCCCCCAGAACATCGAGTACCTGAGAACGAAGAAGGACAAGATGGCGCACCGGCTCGTGCTGGACGGCGTCGAGACCACGGAGGAGAGACCATGAGCACATTCGAAGGCAACCTGATCGGGAGCGGCCTGAAGATCGGTATCGTCATAAGCCGCTTCAATGAACTGCTGAGCACCCGGTTGCATGGTGGAGCGCTCGATGCCCTCACCCGGCACGGCGTGTCCTCCGATGACGTCGACGTGGCCTGGGTCCCGGGTGCGTTCGAGATTCCGCTCGTGGCAAAGAAGATGGCCGATTCAGGCCGCTACGACGCGATCATCGCGCTCGGCGTGATCATCCGCGGCGGTACGCCGCACTTCGAGTTCGTCTCAGCGGAGGCCAGCAAGGGCATCGCAAAGGCGTCTCTCGACTCCGGCGTGCCGGTCATGTTCGGCATCATCACCGCCGACTCGATCGAGCAGGCTGTCGAGCGGGCGGGGACCAAGGCGGGGAACAAGGGCTGGGATGCGGCCATGGCTGCCATCGAGATGGCGAACCTTGTGAAGGCGCTCTAGGAACCGATCCGGGTGCGACGCATCCACGCTCGGAGCCGTTTGGTGAAAGGGAAAGCCCCGGCCGTCGAATACACGGCGCCGGGGCTTCCTTGATCAAGTCCAGCGGGTTCTCGCCACCCTGTGGCTATCAACCATGGACCGTTTCCCCACCATGGTCCCGCGAGAGCGGGAGTTAAAACTACCAGAGTCATCACCGTGCAACAAGCACCCGTATGTTCGATTCGACGAACGGTAGGCCCGTGATTGCGTGCGGGGCCTCGGGAGGAATGTGCGGTAGGATGTTGGGGATGTTCGTCCGATGAGCCGAAGGGATGAGATGTCGACCCGCGACCAGGACACGTTCACGATGCCGCCTTCGCCCGGCGAGGACGAGCCCACCGTCATAGATGCCCTGGGTGTCGAGATCACGGTATCGAATCCGGCGGTCGCGGCGGCGCTTCGGGCCCAGACAGAGCAGTGCGCATCGCCCTCCCAGCGCTCGGGGGATCCGGCGGACGTCCGCAGGTTGCGCGCCGAGGTGGCCGAGGCCGTCCCGGAGGTACTCATCGCACCGGTCACCCCGAAAGACGCGGCTGAGGCGCTTGTCCGTACCGAGTTGAGGCGCGAGACCGAGATACTTGCGACGATCCTCGGCTATACGGTCCTGCCCGAAGGCGCGTGGCGCTCTCCGCAAGACGAGCAGATCGTCGTCCGGGTCGTCACGGGTCTGCTCACGGCCGCCGGTGCCGCGGACATGCTCGCGAAGCTGGAGGGGACGTTCGTCGGCGGGGTAGGGGTCCGTGAGGCGCTGATCGTGACCCAGACGCGGGAGCAGGCCGACACCATGGTCGGCGCGATCCTTGCGCGGGCGAGCAGGTGTTGTTTCCGGGTCTCGACGATCGACACCCTGGCGCGCCTGGGCGGTCTGGTCTCGGACGGCCGGCTTGATCCGGTTGCCGCGCGACGCGCGGTCCTTCCGTCAGCACAGCTGGATCTGGCAGCCGTACTCGGGGTCCTGGGCGACTGATCCGGAACGGGTGCGATGAACCGGTAAGCGTTCGTACACGGTACCTTGCAACACACGCTACCATGCGGTACCATGTAGCCGAACCGACGTGCGTACCATTGGAGCGGACGTGTCACGCGAGCAGGAAGCCTGGATATCGCAGATCCGAAAGGGTGTCGTCGAGGTCGTCATCCTCGCGATGCTCGCGCGTGGGGAGATGTATGGCTCCGAGATCGTCACCGAACTCGGTGGACGCCCGGAGCTGGCCATCAGCGCGGGGACCATCTATCCGCTTCTGTCGCGACTCAAGAAGGCCGGCCTGATCGACTCGGTATGGCGCGAGTCCCCGGTCGGTCCGCCGCGCAAGTACTACGACCTCACGAGCAAAGGTGTGACCGAACTTCGGGGGATGGCCGATGCGTGGCAAAGCGTCTCACGCGGCGTTGACGATGTGTTGGGGGCGGTGACACTCGATGCCGATCGCTAGCCTGTCGGATGTGCGCCCCGAGGTTCGCGCAGTGGTGGAGCGCTATCTTGCCACGCTCGAGGCCGGGTTCTGTGAGGTCTCCGCGGAGATCGCTGCGGATGTGCTGGAGGAGACCCGTGCGTATGTTCTTGACGGGCTCGACCCCGACTCATCGGAAGAAGACGCCGACGTGCTGCTTGCCGGGCTTGGCCCGGCCGACGAGTACGCTGCGGCGATGTGCGCCGAGTTGCGAGGCGGCGGACAGCCGAAGAGGGATGCGCCGGGCGTGCGTACAGACGGTGATGGCCCGGGCGCAGGCACCCTGCTCGGGATACCCTATGACGTTCGCATGCCCACTTCGGAGCGCATACGCACGCGATGGTGGAACCCCCAGGACCCCACGTTGTTCACCCCGCGCATGTGGGGGATGGGGTGGGACCTCAACTTCGGCGCCCTGGCGGTGCGCCTCGGACTGATCCGCCCCGACGATCAGGACGAGCCCTTCACGCATGTCCCCGAGGGTCGGCTCTACCTTGCGCTCGCGGTCCCTGTGCTGCTGTGCGCCGCGATGTCAGGCGCGTGGGCATTGATGGCGAGCGGCCTTCCCGCCGAGCTCCCTGTCCACTGGGGCATCGACGGCCAGGCCGACCGGTTCGCTCCCTCCTCGCAGGCGCTCGGCTTCCTGCTCGCGATGGGAGTCGTTCCGACGATCTGGGCGCTCATCAGCTTCGTCACGCGACGCTCGCGTCCGGTCAGGGCGCTCGTCGCCGCTTTCGCCGGGCTATTCGCCGGACTGGCCGGTGGCCTGTTCGCCTATACGCTGGCGTGGCCTGTAGTGCAGCCGCCGTTCTGGGTGTCGCCCCTGTTGATCCTCGGAGGTTGTTCTGTCCCGTTCCTGATCCTGGTATGGCTCGCACGGATCGACCGACGCGAATCCTGGAGCGCTGACCTGAGACGCTCGGCGCAATGACCCCTCGCGTCCCGGAGAGGGACGCACGTTCAAGGAGGACTCTATGGACCAGCTGACCGCACTTCCCACGTGGGCGCAGATCGCCCTCGCGCTCTACGTCGTGTTCCAGATCTCGCTCGAGGTGTACGCCGTCGTCGATATCGTGCGCAGGCCTGCTGACCGCATCAACGGTCCCAAGGCCCTCTGGATAGCGATCGCGCTCTTGGTCAACCTCATCGGCGCGATCGTGTATTTCGCCGTCGGCCGCAAGCCGGCACCCGCTGTGGACGCTCCGTCACAGACGCTCGGCGACGAAGTGGCACGTGACGCTGTCGACACACTGTACGGGCCCGGTGACGCACGATGACGCCGGGTTCGACGATGCGGCCGACGCCTTCGGACGACGCGACCGCGATCGCGCCCGCGATCGACATCCGCGGACTGACGAAGGTCTACGGCTCCGCCCGCGCCCTCGACGGGGTCGACATCACGGTCCCGGAAGGCTCTGTGTTCGGTTTCCTTGGCCCGAACGGAGCCGGCAAGACCACGACGCTGCGCATCATGACCGGTCTCGCGGACGCAACATCGGGTTCGGTGCGCATCTTCGGGCGCGACGTCCGTGACGCTGCGACCCGCGACTCCATAGGCTTCCTGCCGGACGTGCCCGGCTTCTATCCTTGGATGACCGCCGAGGAGTTCCTCAGGTTCACCGGTGGCCTGTTCGGCATCACCGGCAAGACCCTGGACGACCGGGTCAAGGTGCTCCTGCGCCTCGCCGGCCTGTCCGAGGTCCGGACCCGCGTGGGCGGCTACTCGCGCGGGATGAAGCAGCGCCTGGGCGTCGCGCAGGCGCTCGTGAACGCGCCGCGGCTGTTGCTGCTCGACGAGCCGACGAGCGCTTTGGACCCCTTGGGTCGCAAGGAGGTCCTCGACATGATCGCGTCGCTCGGGGGGCGGACGACCGTGTTCTTCTCGACCCACATACTCGCCGACGTCGAGCGGGTCTGCGACCGTGTCGCGATCCTCGACCACGGCAGGGTGCTCACCCAGGCGCCGATCGAGGAGCTCAAGGCCCGCTATGGCACGCACAAGCTGCTCGTCGATGTGGATGACGCCGACGGCGGGTTCGCCGAGGAACTGGCACGCAGTCCTTGGGTCACGGCGCTGGAGCGTTCGGCCGACGGAGGCTTCTCCGTCACCGTCACGGACCCGACAGCCGCCGGCAGGGAACTCCCCGCGATGGTGGCGCGACGCGGGCTCGTGCTGAGGAGGTTCGAGGGCGGAGAGGTCGGCCTCGAGGAGGTCTTCGTCGATCTGGTGAAGGGTGGCGCGCGATGAGAGGCGCAGTTCGGTTCCTCGGCAAGGAGTTCACCGAGATCCTGAGAACCTGGCGGATATGGGTCGTTCCCGGTCTGCTGCTGTTCTTTGCGGTCTCGTCGCCGGTGCTCGCCCTTATGACGCCTGCACTTCTCGAGAGCGTCACACAAGGGCAGTCGGGGGTGCAGATCATCATCCCGGACCCCACGTACGTCGACGCGTACGCTCAGTGGATCAAGAACCTCCAGCAGATCGTGGTGTTCGCACTGCTTCTCACCGCAGGGGGCATGATCGCGGGGGAGCGGGCGTCCGGCACCGCGATCCTCGTGTTGACCAAGCCTGTCTCGCGAGCGGCGTTCGTGCTGACCAAGTTCGTGTCCAACGCGCTGCTGCTCGTGGTGTTCACGATACTGGGCGGGCTGGCATGCTGGGGCGTCACCTACGCGACGTTCGGGGAGGCGCCGGTCGCGCGGCTGGCGAGTTCCACAGGAGCGTGGCTCGCCTACGCGTTGCTGCTGCTCGCGCTTATGACGCTGTTCTCCTCGGGACTCAAATCGCTTGCAGCCGGCGGGGCCGGGCTCGGAGCGTTCTTCCTGATGAGCGTGCTGTCGCTGTGGGGGCCCGCCGTCCGCTACAGCCCGGCCGGGTTGCCGGCAGCGACGGGTTCGCTGCTCATGGGCGAACACGTCGAACTGGCCTGGCCGCTTGCGAGCGCTGTGTTCGTGGTCTGCGTGACGCTCGTGTGTGCGGTCGTGTGGTTCAGGCGACAGGAGATCTGAGCACGGATACTCAGTCGCAGCCCGCCATGGATGCTGCCAGAGCGTCGAGCACGATGTGGTCCGCTTCCACGGCGCTCACCGCTGAGAAGACCTCCCGGATGCGCTCGTTCGTGGCCCGGCCCATGACCTCGGCGTAGAATGCCGAGGCGCGCTCCTCGCGTGCGCGGGACTCGGCGATGCTCTCGCACCAGTCATCAGACGCCTCGCCGGGTTCCAGCAGGTCGGCCGGCTTGACCACCGCTGCGAGTTTGCAGAACAGCGAGCAATGCTCGGCCTCGACCTTCGCAAGGCGCTTGTACGCCGAGGAGAGCGTCGGGTCGTCGCGGTGGGTCGCCATCGCGAGGTAGAACCGGGTGTTCGAGTGCTCGAGATCGATCGCGGCGAGCAGGTCGTTGCGCTCGACCTCGGTGATATCCACCAGGTTGATGTCGTTCGGGTACTCGGGTGCGTCGACCATGAACTCACGGTGCGCCCCGCAGAACGGGCAGTGGCTAGGTGGCTCCGAGCCCAGATAGGTCTCGCCGCAGATCCTACAGCGATACATCTTCATGGCCGATCCTCCGAATCGTCAGACTGATGCGAGGCCCATGGCATCGGCCACGGCCTCACCGAAGCCGTACGCGGCCTCCGGACCGTTGGCGGTGACGATGCGTCCGTCGGTCTGCACCGGATTGCCCGTGTAGAGCGCTCCGGCGGCCCGCAGGACATCCTCCTGGCTGGGAAAGCTCGTCGCCTTGCGGCCTTTGAGAAGGCCGGCGTTGGCAAGGATGGTGGGCGCGACGCAGATCGCCGAGACCACCTTGCCGGCGGCATACATGGTGGTGGCGAGCGTGTGTGCAACGGGGTCGTCGAAGAACACGGACGCCCCGGCGCCACCGACGAACGCGACCGCGTCGAACTGTTCGGGGGCCGCGTCGCTGAGTGCGATATCCGCAGTGGCTGTGAGTCCGAAGCGTCCCTTGCACATGCCGGGCTCGATGCTCGCCACGGTGACGTCGGCGCCGCGTCGCTCGAAGACCTCTCTGGGATGCTCGTACTCTTCGTCGCGGAACATCTCGGGTGCGATGACCATGAGCACGGCAGGCATCAGGTGTCCTTTCGGCAGGCGGGCCTCGCTCACGATGATACCCCGACGAGAGGTCCTGCGGGCGGCGATCTAGCGAGCTCGTGGGCCGGGAGTCTATGGAGGTTGTGTGTGACGGCACGCCGCGTTCGGTCGGAGTGCTACCATGACCCGCCGAGGAACCTTGTGTTCCTACCGGCCGGCACCGGGATGTGAACCGACCACGACAGATCGGATAGGCCGGATGTCAGACCGAGTCCTGCGGATTCGCCAGTTCCTGACGGCGCGTATGACGGTGCGCTGGGCGTTCCTTGCGTTCTTCCTGCTCGCTGTGTGGCGACTGATGGCGTACGTTCGCTGGGCACGCGGACTCGGCCCGTATGTCCATCGTCCCGAGGCTGTCGCCGGGCTTCTCCCGGTGGGCCACTTCACGAGCTTCTTCGCATGGGTGAAGGGAGGCGGCTGGGACGTGATGCTGCCCGCGGGGCTCGTGATCATCCTCGGTGCGATCGCCACATCCTTGCTCTTCAAGCGCGGGTTCTGCGGCTGGATATGCCCGCTGGGCACGGTCTGGGAAAGCGCCGCGCTGATCGGGCGTCGTCTCCTCGGCGGACACAATCTGCGCCTGCCGCGTTGGCTGGACATCGCAGGCAGGGCGTTCCGCTACCTCATCGCCTCGCTGATCCTCGTGTTCCTTCTGGCCGTCCCGCTCGCGGAGGCGGTCGGATTCCGCGAGTACCCGTACATGTGGATCGCGGACGTCAAGATAGTCCAGGGGTTCGCGAACCCCGTATTCGTGGTCGTCTTCCTGTTCGCCTTCGTGCTCTCGATGATGCTCGGTCCGGTCTGGTGCCGCTGGTTGTGTCCCCTGGGCGGGTGGTACAGCCTGCTTGGGATGGCATCGCCTTGCATCGTGCGCCGGGACGAGGGTGCCTGCATCCATTGTCACCGCTGCAACGAGGTCTGCCACGCGTTCGTGGATGTGGAGAGCGCCGACGGTGTCCGAGCCGCCGAATGCGACGGATGCATGGACTGCGTGAAGGTCTGTCCTGCCGAGGAGTGCCTGCAAGCGCGGGGCCCTGCCGGCATCCGCATCGCAGCGTGGGTCTGGCCGATTCTCGTGGTCGGTCTGTGGCTTGCGATCTACGGGTTCGCGAAGGTCACGGGCAACTGGGATACCACCATCCCTGACGACGCGTTCAGGAGCGCCATCGGGTCGGGACTGCTTGAGGAACGCACGCCCGGGGGACTCTGAGGATCGCCGTCCGGCTGGCAAAGCGGGGCCGCTTCGGGTACCGTGTACACAAAGTTGTGTACAACTGCCTGAGCATCATCGTCCGTGGCATCGGCCCGGGCGACCAGGACACGGAGGGGACACCCGTATGGACACCATCGAGCGTACGAGCACGCTCAGTGACGGCATCACCGCACGCGTTTCCGCGTTCCTCGAGCGTCGGGCCGGACTCGAGGCGGCCGACAGGTACTTCTATCTTCAGCCGACCGTCGGCCCGGTCAACCATCGTGTCACGATGGAGGACGGCAGGGACATGGTCATGCTCGCGAGCTACAGCTACCTCGGGCTCATCGGCCATCCGCGCATCGACGAGGCCGCGCGCAACGCCGTCACGGAGTACGGATCGGGCGCGGGCGGCGTCCGCCTGCTGACCGGAACGAGTGACCTCCATGAGAAGCTGGAGGCGCGTATCGCGTCGTTCACCGGTCGCGAGGACGCGTGCGTCTATTCGAGCGGCTATGTGACCAACGTGGCGATCATCACGGGTCTTACGGGCCCGGGCGACCTCATCCTCATGGACAAGCTCGATCACGCCTCGATCGTCGACGGAGCGCTGCTGTCCGGCGCCAAATGGAAGACGTACCGCCATAACGACATGGCGCATCTGGAGAAGCTGCTCAAGGCCGCCCAGGGCGAGTACAACACCGTCCTTGTCGTGGCCGACTCCGTGTTCTCCATGGATGGCGACGTCATGGACCTGCCCAAGACGGTCGAGCTCTGCCGGACGTACGGTGCGCGGCTCATGGTCGACGAGGCCCATTCGATCGGTTCGTTGGGTGCGACCGGTCACGGCATCGAAGAGCACTTCGACATGCACGGCGTGATCGACCTGAAGATGGGCACGCTCTCCAAGTCGATCCCTTCCATCGGCGGCTATCTCGCCGCTTCGCGTGACATCGTGGATTACCAGAGGCACATGTCCCGCCCGTTCATCTTCTCCGCCGCGCTCCCGCCGGCGCAGACCGCCGCGGCCATGACCGCATTCGACGTCATAGAGGATGAGCCGGAGCGTGTCGCCGAGCTCCATCGGATCTCGGCGCTCTACACGAAGGGCCTCAAGGCCCAGGGGTGGGACACCATGGACTCGACCACATGCGTCGTTCCGGTGCTCGTGGGCGACGAGGGAAAGACCATGGACCTCACGCGTCTGCTGTTCGACCAGGGCGTGTTCGTGTGTCCGATAGTCCATCCGGCCGTACCGCGCGGGATGGACCGTCTACGGACATGCCTCATGGCGACGCACACCGAGGAAGACATCGCTCAGGTGCTTGACGCTTTCGACGTCGCCGGAAAGCGGCTGGGCCTGATCTGACGCCCTCCCGTTCCGCGCTCTGTCAAGGACCCTGCTCAGGCGGGGTCCTGCGCTATACTGCGACAATCGGTGCTCGGATTCGTTTCAGGGCCGCCTGAAGCGGAGGGGGGAGGGAAGGTGCCGAGTTCCAACAGCGACGTCAGCGGATCCGTCGTTCCGACCGCCCGTCGTGCGCGCGTGCTCGGCTGGGCGCTCCTTCCGGTGTTCCTGTTCGCGTACTGGACCTCCACCGGACGGCCCTGGCCCTATATCACCGACGCGCTTCTCGCGCTTGTCTCCTATGGCCTTCCCGTGTTCATCTCCGTCGTGCTCTGCCTTGTGTGCGGCAGCCGTTCCCGCGACCTCGAGCGACGGTTCTGGTACCTGCTGGCGACTGCGAACGCGGCGTTGTTCCTCTCCGAGCTCGCACTCGCGTGGTGGCTGATCTTCCGGGATCCGCTCGGCCCGCCGCGTATAGCCTTCCCGTTCCAGCCGCTCCATCTGGTCGCGGCTGTGGCGTTCCTCGGCGCGCTGGCCTCGATGACGCAGCTCGCATCTGCCACGGTGACCGCGCGTCTTCGGTATCTCATCGACATCCTCGTATCGGCGCTGGTGCTGTATGTCATCGCCCTGGAGTTCTACGCGCGACCGGTCATGGAGCCGACAGCGGGTGCCGTTTGGGAGATCCTCGTGGGCGCGGCGTATCCGGTCGTTGCCGTCCTGCAGTTACTCGGGGTCGTGGTCAACGTCGCCGGACTGAAGGTGGTCAAGTGGCGCTCGTGGGAGAAGCTCGTGGTGCTCGCCATGGCCGTCTACCTCGCGGGTGTCGCGGCCTGGCCGTTGTGGTACGCCTCCGCGATGGAGGGGTCCCGCAACGACGCCCGAAGCGTTCTGGACCTGCTTCAACTATCGGGGCACTACGTGCTCGTCATGGCGAGCGTGTATCGGCTGACGGAGAGCGACCAGTGGTTCCCACGGCCACTGCCGCCGTTGACGCTGGGGAAGCGCCGATGGGTCTCCGTCGCGTTCCCGCTGTCGGCCATCGCCGCCACGGCGGTCGCGGCCGTGGCTGCATACCTCGCTCGTGGGGACGGGTCCTGGAGCATCATCTACGGAGCCGTTGCGGTCCTGTTGATGGTCCTGGTGCTCCTGCGCAGTTCGCTGCTTGCCATGGAGCACGGCACTCTGTTCCACCAGTCCATCACCGACCCGTTGACCGGTGTCTACAATCACCGCTACCTGCACGATCGCCTTGCCGACGAGTTGGAGGCCGCCGCCCGGTTCCGCGAGGATGTGTCGCTGGTCGTGATCGATATCGACGACTTCGGTGACTACAACTCGCTGTACGGCCACGGACAGGGCGACCGCCTGCTGGTCTCCTTCGCTGAGGGACTTGCGGGCATGGCCGGCAAGTCCCATGCTGTCGCCCGGGTCGGCGGCGACGAGTTCGCCGTGGTCTTGCCGGGTATGGCCGCTCCCGAGGCCTATGTGTTCGCCCAAAGGCTGGTGGACCACCTCGGGATCGAGACAGGCGAGATTCCCGGCAGGATCACCATATCCGCAGGGATGGCAAGCTTCCCGGAACACGCGAGCACCCAGGAGGACCTCTTCCACCTCGCTGACTGCGCGATGCTGTGGGCCAAAGAGCGCGGCAAGAACCGAGCCGCGATGTTCGAGGCCGGGCGGGTGCCCGCGGTAGGGGGCCGCGAGCGGGTGGAGCATGTCCAGCGCCAATCGAGGCTCTCGTCGGTCCAGGCGCTGGCGTCCGCCGTCGACGCGAGAGATCCGGCGACACAGAACCACTCTCGGAACGTCGCGGTGCTTGCGGTTCGGATGGGTGAGGCGCTCGAGCTTGAGGCCGATCGCCTCCGACTTCTTGAACTCGCGGCGCTCATGCACGATGTGGGCAAGATCGGGGTCCCGGACGCGATACTCCAGAAGCAGGGCACACTGAGCGCCGAGGAGTTCCTGCGCGTCAAAGACCACGTGCTCCTCGGCCCGCGGATCCTCTCCTCTACGGATCTGCCGGAGATTTTGCCTTGGGTCCGGCATCATCACGAGCGCTGGGATGGCTCAGGCTACCCGGACGGTCTCGCAGGAACGGGTATTCCGTTGGAGTCGCGGATTCTTCTTCTGTGCGATGCGTACGATGCGATGACGTCCGACCGCCCGTATCGTGATGCCCGCTCACCCGAGCGGGCCTTGGACGAGATCGAATCGTGCTCCGGTACCCAGTTCGATCCGGAACTCGTGAGGGTGTTCGTATCGGCGGTCGCGAGTGTGCCCGGCGCAGCTGTCCCGGTGCCGCAGGGTCAGAGCAGCACCACGCGGTCCTGACGCTCGTCTGTGTGTCGTTTATACTCGGTCCACGGTCACAACGCCTCTTCGACCGCGCAAAGCACGCACTCAGGGATCGTGAGACGCATGACGGGTGTTGACGAGAGCACGGCAACCCGACTCAGGCCGAAGACCGCCGTAGGCACAGCCTCTGAACCCTCGCGCGCCTCGCGACTCGGTCGCCCGCTCCTCCTGCTCCTCGGCCTTGTGACTCTCGTCGTCGGATATCCCGTCCTGGTCTCCGTCGCAGGAGACTACGCGCTGTATGCGGACGGATTCGTGTTCGTTCTCGTCATCACCTCGGCGAGTGTGGCCTGTCTGATGGCGTATCGTCGGGGAGAGGCCGCCGAGCGGCGCTTCTGGCTCTTGCTCACGGCCATCAATGTTCTCACCATGATCTCGCAGACATGGGCCGCGGCATACCTCTATCGATACGCGGGCGCGGGACCGCCCATGCCGTCGATAGGTGACGCCCTGAACCTCGCTGCGGCGTGTTGTTTCATCGCCTTCATCGCGTTCGTGTTGAGAAGGGGCGCCTGGGGTCGTGCAGCGGCCGTGCGTCACGGCATCGACGCACTGTCTCTGGCCGGGGTCTTGTACGCGGCGTTCGCCATCACGTATGTGACGCCGCTGTTCACCACGGCGGCTCTGGGTAGTGTGCCGATGATCATGACGGCTACCGCGTACCCTGTGGTCGGCGTTGTGATCGCGCTGGGCGCGGGAATGGGCATCCTGAGTGGTGCTGCACGACGATGGACTTCGTGGGAGCGCCTCGCTGCCCTGTCCTTCGCTACCTACTCCGTCGGACTGTTGTTGTGGCCGCTGTTCCGGGTCCGCGCGGACTATATCGCACTCAATCCCTGGGCGATCGGCTTCGCCGAGGTGTTCCTTGTCGGGCACTATCTCATGTTCGCTGCTGCGGTATCCCGCCTCTCATCGGACGAGCAGTGGATCATACGCCCGTCCACGGTGTTACGCAGTTCCCATCACAGGAATCTCGCGATGGCGGCCCCGTTCGTGGTTCTGAGCAGCTCGTTGGTGCTGGGCTACCTGGCGGTGGAGCCTCACGGTGGCGCGCAGTCGGACCGCATCGCCGGCATCTGCGCGGTTGGGCTTGCGGTCCTGCTTGCTCTCAGGAGCTCGGTACTCGTAGAGGAGAACGCGCACCTGCGCGAACTTGCGGTCGCCGACCCGCTCACACGGCTCTTCGACCGACGGCAGTTCCTCGGCTCACTGAGTGAGCAGATAGCCACGGCGCAGCGCTACGGCGATCCCGTGGCGTTGATCGTCATGGATCTGGACAACTTCGCGTCCTTCAACGCGCGGGCGGGCTCTCGCGCAGGTGACGAGGCGCTCAAGTCAGTGGCCCGTCTACTCGAGTCGACCGCCCGCCCCGGAGACACGGCGTATCGCGCCGGGGATGACGAGTTCGCGCTGCTGATGCCCGATACGACAGCGTACGTCGCGATGCAGACCGCCGCCCTGCTTCACGATTCGATCCGGAGGCTCGACACGGATGCGGGTCACCGGCTCAGCGCCTCGATAGGGGTCGCCGTCTTCCCGGAAGACGCTCTGGACGGGTCCGATCTGCTCCGTCGCGCGGAGAGTGCGGGGTACTTCGCCAAGACCCACGGCAAGGACCAGTTGGTCAGGTACGATCCGTCGAGTCCTTTCGACCACGGACCCAAGGAGCGGGCGGAGCGGCTGCACCATGAGTCGAGACTCGGTACGGTACAGGCGCTCGCTGCGGCGGTCGATGCACGCGATGCGGCCACGCAGTTCCATTCCCGCAACGTTGCACGCCTCGCCGTCCTGCTTGCCGAGGACCTTGGGCTGTCCGAGACTCACGTGGAGTTGATCGAGACGGCCGCGCTGCTGCACGACATCGGCAAGATCGGGATCGCGGACCGGATACTGCGAAAGGCGGGCGCCCTGACCCCGTCAGAGCGCGCCGAGGTTCAGCAGCATGCCACTCTGAGCGAGAGGATCCTCGCCGGCGCGAACCTCGACGAGATCCTCCCATGGATCCTCGGCCATCATGAGCGATGGGACGGAAGCGGTTACCCCGGCAGGCTTGCCGGCGAAGCCATTCCCTTCGAGGCCCGCCTGCTTGCGGTATGCGACGCGTTCGACGCCATGACCTCGGACCGGCCGTATCGATCGGCGTTGTCGACGCCTGCAGCGTTGCAGGAGATCGACCTGAACATGGGTACGCAGTTCGATCCCCTTCTCGCCGAAGCGTTCATTCGTGTCGTCGGCCGCAATCAGCCGAACTCCTTGCTTCAGCGCAACTGATCCAGCAACCGACCGATGTCCCGCGGAGTCTCAGCGTGCACGAACCCCGGGACTCCGGCTGCCTCCAGCGAGCTCTCATAGGTCGGAACACCGCTCTCGCGATAGTAGATCCCGATGGGGACCTTGCAGGTATCCGGGCTGCACGTGAGCTCGTGGAAGGTGCTCAGCGACAGGTCGAAGGCGGCCGTGCGGTCAGAGTCGTCCCAGTCCTGTTCTTCGAGTTTGTAGACCCTCTCACGGAACCACGAGAACGTGTTGAGCTTGTTCCATGTCACGCAGGGCTGGAACACGTCGACGAGCGCGAACCCCTCGTGTTGGAGCGCCTGGACGTAGAGGCTCGTGAGGTGCGGGATGTCGCCGGCGAAACCGCGTGCGATGAACGTGGCCCCTTCCGCGAGGGCGATGCCTATCGGGTTCACCGGTTCTTCCAGCACACCCTCGGGGGTCGAGACCGTTCGCATCAGGTGGTCCGTGGTGGGGGAGGCTTGACCGGTGGTGAGCCCGTAGATCTGGTTGTTGTGGGTGATGCAGGCCATGCGGACATTGCGTCTGAGCGCGTGGACGAAGTGTCCCATGCCCAGCCCGTACCCGTCGCCGTCGCCCATCTCCACGATCACGTGCTGATCGGGGCGGGTCAGTGCGTAGGCGGTGGCGGGCGGGAGGGAACGTCCGTGGAGTGCGTGGAAGCCCTGGACATCGTAGAAGTCCGCCCCGTTCCCATGACAGCCTATGCCCCAGAACATGGCGAACTCGGACTTGCTCCACCCCAGTTCCGCGAGCGCGCGTTTGAGTGCCTCGAACATGGCGTAGTTGCCGCAGCCGGGGCACCACGTGGGCTTGTTGCGTGTGTTGAACTCGAGGGGCTCTGACATCAGCCGACGACCTCCTTGAGCCATGCGAGGACCTGTTCCGGTGCGATCGGTCTTCCGTCATACCTGCGAAGGCAGTGATCGACGTCGCGCAGGCATTCCTGACGGATGAGTCCCTGCAACTGGCCGGTCAGGTTGCCTTCGATGACCGCGCTCGTGCGGGCCGAGGACAGGAAGCGCGACACGTCCTCGGAGGGAAAGGGCCAGAGCGTCACGAGCTGCATGACGTTCACGCGCATGCCTTCGGCCTCGGCCCACGTCATCGCCTCGAGCACCGGCATCTTGGTCGTCCCGAAGAGCACGATGGACAGGTCGGAGTCCTCTGGTCCGTAGAACCGCGGCGGGGGCACGATGGCGCGCGCCTTGTCGAGTTTGCGCATCCGCTTCTCGTTCTGCTCGACGCGGACCGATGCCACCTCGCCCTGTGCGCCGTAGCCTGCCTCGTCGTGTTCGTAGGAGTTCACGAGCTGCACGGCGCCGTCCACACCGGGGATGGCGCGTACGCTGATCCCGTCAGAGGCGACCTTGTAGCGCAGATATCGACCATCGTCCGATAGCGTCTCGGGGTGAGCACTGAGATCACCTTGTGTGACGATCGCTCCGCGCTCGACGGACACGGCTGCCGTGTCGAACGGCGGCACCGTTCGCCGATTGTCGCTCAGATAGGAGTCACCCAGAAGGATGACCGGCGTCTGGATGATATCCGCGATGTTGAACGCCTGCCAGGCCAGGTCGAAGGCCTCCGTATGGTCCCCGGGTGCAAGCACCACCCTTGGGAACTCACCCTGTGCGGCGTGCAGAGCGAAGCGAAGGTCCGATTGCTCGGTCCACGTGGGCATGCCTGTGGCGGGTCCCGGCCGTGTGAACAGCCCGACGACGCACGCGGACTCACTGACACCCGCGAAGCCGAAAGCCTCCACCATGAGCGAGAATCCGCCGCCTGACGTCGCACACATCGACCTCGTGCCGCCGAACGAACCTCCCAGGACCATGTTCATGGCCGCGAGTTCGTCCTCGGTGTGCTTGACGACGACCCCGTACTCCTCGCTGTTGCGCGCCATGAAGTGGAGCAGGCTCGACGCCGGAGTCATGGGGTACGCACAGTAGAGACCGACACCCGCCGCCAGGGCACCGAGCCCGATGGCCTCGTTGCCGTCGACCAGGATCCTGTCGGGAGCGCCTTCCAGAGGCGCGAGCGTGACGGGGAAGGAGCATGCGTTCTCGGTCGCGTGTGCGTGTCCCCGGGTCGCAGCTGCGATGTTCTGCTCGGCAACCGACGGGTCTTTGCGGGCGAACTGCTCGCGTATGGAGTCGGAGAGAGGGTCGAGCGGGAAGCCCAGATGGCCGAGGACCGCACCGAGGGCGGCGATGTTGCGCATGATCTTGATGCCGCCGACCTCCCGCACGATCTCGGTGAGGGGGACGGGCACGGCGCAGAACCGCTCTTTGTCGAACGCCGGGTCTAGAGCCGGGTCGCCATCCGCGGGATCGTATATCACGGCGCCGCCGTCGGTCAGCTCCTCGGCATGCAGCGCGAAGGTCGCAGCGTCAAGCGCCACCAGCACGTCTGTGGCGAGAACATGCGAATGGATCGGCCTGTCGCTCACGCGCAGGTGGTAGGTGTTGTGTCCACCCTTGATCAGCGAGGGATACTCGGTCAGGTCGAAGGTCTCGTAGCCGGATCGCGCGAACACGCGGGCGAGCGACTGCCCGGCGGCCTTAATGCCGAAGCCGGCAGGACCGCCGATCCTGATACGGACTTCGACGTGATCGTCACTGCGGGGCGGGGTCATTCTGCTCTCCCTTCACCCACGCAGGTGCGCGGGTCTCAGGGAGGATTGTTCCCGTTCGTGCCCGAGCGTCCCGTGGCGTGCGATAATCTCCGAATGAACACCACCCCGGAACATATCGATGGCGATCCGAGGCCTCTCGTCGTACTGGGCGTTACGGGTTGTATCGCCGCATACAAGTCATGCGAGATCGTGCGCGCTCTGGTCAAAGCCGATGTTCGCGTCAAGGTCGTCATGACCGAAGCTGCGACGCGGTTCGTCGGGCCGGTCACCTTCCGCACCCTGAGTGACGAGCCCGTCACGACCTCGCTATGGGACGACCCCGGTTCCTCGGCTGTACACCATGTCTCGCTTGCCGATGAGGCCGATGTGATGCTCATCGCGCCCTGCACCGCCAACGTGCTCGCGAAGCTCGCGTGCGGACGTGCCGACGACATCCTGACGACCACGGTGCTCGCCACCCAGGCGCCGCTGATCATAGCGCCGGCGATGAACACGCACATGTGGCGGAACCCGGCCACGCAGGAGAATCTGCGGGTGCTGCGTTCACGTGGCGCCGTCATCGTAGAGCCCGGCGTCGGGGAGCTCGCCTGCGGCGACACGGGTGAAGGGCGGCTCGCCGACCCGGAGTCCGTCGCGCAGCAGGCGCTTGTCGAGCTCGGCCGCAGCAAGGACCTGCGCGGCGTCCATGTGCTTGTGACGGCGGGACCGACCAGGGAGCCCATCGATGCGGTCCGCTTCCTGAGTAACGCGAGCAGCGGCAAGCAGGGCTACGCGGTCGCCGAGGAGGCTGCGCGGCGCGGCGCCGATGTCACACTGGTCAGTGGGCCGACGGACCTTCCCGACCCGTTCTCGGTGCGCACGGTCCGTGTGACCACGGCGCAGGAGATGCTCGACGCGGCGAAGGCCGCGTACCCCGCATGCGACGTCGTCGTCGCGACTGCGGCCGTCTCCGATTTCCGGCCTGCTTCTCCCGCGCCGGGCAAGCTCAAGAAGGATGCCGCGCCGAGTACGATCGAGCTGGTCCGCAATCCTGACGTCCTGGCCGCGCTGGGGCAGGACAAGGCCGATCGCATCCTGGTCGGCTTTGCCGCGGAGACCGACGACGTGGTCCGGTATGCCAGAGAGAAGCTCGAGTCAAAGAACCTCGATCTCGTGGTCGCCAACGACGTGAGCATCGACGGCCTGGGCTTCGGCTCGGATGCGAACCGGGTCGTGCTGGTCGACGCCGCGGGCGAGCGCGAGATCCCGCTGACCTCGAAGACGGCGATCGCGCGTCTCCTGCTCGATGATGTATCCCGCCGACTCCGGCGGAATGACGAAGGGAATGCGGATGCTGTGCGGTAACGCAAAGAAGCTCTCGGTCTATATCGGCGAGGCCGACATGTACGACGACAAGCCGCTGCACGAGGCCCTGGTGGAGCAGGCCAGGATAGCGGGTTGTGCCGGTGCGACGGTTTTGCGGGGCGTCACAGGGTTCGGTGCGACCAGCCGCGAGCACGCCAAACACGGGATGCGCATGTCGGTGGATCTGCCGCTCATGGTTCATGTCATCGATGTGCCGGACAAGATCACAGCGCTCGCGGAAGTCTTCGCAGCCATGATCGGCGACGGGCTCATAACCGTCGAGGACGTGAACGTCCTGTGCTACCGTGGCGGGATGACCGGCGGCCCTGTGGACTGACCAATTGCGCATTGCGCACTTGAACCGAAGCCGACCGAGCCGTAAGATACTGCCTTGCCGCTTGCGGCGTGAACGGGCTGTGGCGCAGTTTGGTAGCGCACTTGACTGGGGGTCAAGGGGTCGCAGGTTCAAATCCTGTCAGCCCGACCAGCATATGAGAACGGGGCCCCGACGGGCCCCGTTTCGCGTTCCGGGTGCATCGCGCACGTGCCCGCCCATCAGCTCCGGCTTCGGACGCTCTGCACCATCTCGGCGGGAGACTGCGCTTCTGTTCTCCTCGGCGACATGCGACACTCGGATGAGCAGGGACTGCGGCTCGTGAGTATGGGGGGATGACGTGTCCGAGGTCATCGTACGTTCACTTCACCGCACGCGTGGTCTTCAGACCGGCGGGATGGCTGACGCCTGTGCCAACCAGGCGATCGAGTGGTGCTGGATCGACGTCCTGCATCCCGACGAGGAAACGATGCGGGAACTCGAACGGCGCTACGGTCTCCATCCGCTCGCGATCGAGGACTCGATCCATCCGCAGTTGCGGCCGAAGATCGATGCTGACGGCCCCACCTTCTTTCTCGTGTGGTTGACGCCCTTCTACGGCGAGGCGGGGGAGTTGCGCACACGTGAGATCGACGTGTTCATGGGCGACGGCTATCTGATCACGGTCCACTACGAGCCGCTCAAAGCGATCGATGCGGCGGCTGCCGAGGCCGCGCGCATCATGTCTCGGGGCCAGGACTGGTTGCTGCACGCGATCATCGACCACATGGTCGATTCGGTGCTTCCTGTCGTTGATAAGCTCGGCGACGACCTGGACGACGTAGAGGACTCTATGCTCGGCGAGCCGCGGCGCAGCGAACTCGCGAAGTTGTACACGATCCGCAGGCAACTCGTCGCGCTGAGACGCATCGTGGGTCCGGAGAGGGATCTGCTCAGGTCACTGGCCAGAGAGCGTGACGTCCTGAGCGAGGCCGCATATCGCTATTTCCAGGACATCGGGGACCATCTGGCGCGGGTGGAGGATTCCATCGAGACCTATCGCGAGGTCGCGGCGGCGGTAATGGACATATACCTGTCCGCACAGTCGAACCGCATGAACGAGATCATGAAGGCCCTGACGGTCGTCGCGACGATATTCATGCCTCTGACGCTCATCTCGGGTATCTACGGAATGAACGTCGTACGCGGCATGTGGCCGCCGGTCGGGTCGCTCTGGTCGTTCTGGGCCGTGTGTGGCGGCATGGCAGCTATCGCTTTGGCGATGTCCGTCTATTTTCGGAGGAAGAACTGGTGGTAGATGAGTCGAGTGAATCGGCAACCCCTGGGGCACAGGACCACTCGCATGATGTGTGGACGGTAGCCAACATAGTCACCGTGTTGAGGCTGGTCTTGGTTCCTTTTGCATTCGCCGTCCTCATCAACGGTCACTCCGACGTTGCGGCGTTCGCGCTGTATGCGGGCGCGGCGTCGACTGACTGGCTGGACGGTCAGATCGCCCGAAGGACCGGTACGGTCACCGCGATCGGCAAGGCGATCGACCCCTTGGTCGACCGATTGTTGTTGGCGTCCGGGGTCGTCGGCCTGTATATCGTCGAGCGTATCCCCGGATGGCTCGTTCTCCTTCTTCTCGCGCGTGACCTTTGGATGCTCTACGGCGCGTGGCGCCTGGAACGACACCACATGCGCATGCCGGTGACGTTCGCGGGCAAGACGACCACCGCGCTCCTTCTCGCCGGCTTCTCGCTTCTGATCCTGGGCCTGTCGCCCGTGACGGTCGCGGGTGTACGGTGCGTGCCCGGTACCGGGCTCGTATACATCGGCACGGCCCTGTCGGTCATCACCGCGATCGACTACACGCGCCGTGCCCATTCGATGATCAGCACCGCCCGTTCCGCCTAGGGGGATACGATGAAGGCAGTGATCATGGCCGGCGGAGAGGGGACCAGGCTCAGGCCCCTCACCAGTCAGCGACCGAAGCCCATGGTCCCCATCGTCAACCAACCCGTGATGGAACACATCCTCGGCCTCGTGAAGCACCATGGGATCGACGAGGTCGTCGCGACTCTGGCCTTCATGCCCCAGGTCATCGAGGACTACTTCGGGTCCGGGGACGAGTGGGGGATGAGTCTCCGGTACGCCATGGAGGACGTTCCCCTCGGCACGGCCGGTTCGGTGAAGAACGCCCAGGACCTGATCGGTGACGATTCGTTCGTGGTGATCTCCGGTGATGCACTGACCGACATAGATCTGACCGAGGTCATCGAGTTCCACCGATCAAAGGGTGGTCCCGTGACCATCGCGCTGAAGTCCGTTCCCGACCCCCTGGATTTCGGCGTCGTCATCACGGATGAAGACGGCAAGGTCGATCGCTTCTTGGAGAAGCCCACGTGGGGCCAGGTCTTCTCTGACACGATCAACACGGGAATCTACGTGATGGACCCGGTCGTCTTCGACCACATCCCGACGGACCGCCCGTTCGACTTCTCGTCCGAGCTCTTCCCCCTGCTCATGGAGCAGGGGTTCGAACTCTACGGGTGCCCGGTGGACGGCTACTGGTGCGATGTCGGCGGTGTGGATTCCTACATGCAGGTGCATCGCGACATCCTGGACGGCAAGGCGATGGTGTTCACGCCGGGGGTCTCCGCAAGGGAGGGTCTGTGGGTCGGCGAGGGTTCGCAGGTCGATCCGACCGCCGAGATCGGAACGGGCGTGGTAATCGGTCGGAACGTGACCATCCGGGCCGGCGCACGCATAGGCGACTACACCGTGCTCGGAGACAACGTCGTTGTCGGCATGAACGCGTCGGTCAGCCATTCCGTCGTCTGGGGTGACAGCTTCATCGGCAGGAACTCGGACGTCTCCGGCGCTGTCCTGTGCAGGAGAGTCGACGTTCGCGCACGTGCGCGTGTGGAGATGGGCGCGGTCATCGGGGACGAGGTGATGATCGGCCAAGGCGCGACCATCCAGCCCGATGTGCAGGTCTATCCATACAAGCGGGTAGAGTCCTCCGCCGTCGTATCCGAGTCGCTCATCTGGCAGAGCACCGGTGTCCGCAGCCTGTTCGGCGAGCGAGGGATATCGGGACTCGTGGGCATCGACATCACACCGGAACTCGCCTTGCGGGTCGCTCAGGCCTTCGGCTCCATGCTGCCCAAGGGCTCGCATGTCGTGTGCTCCCGCGACGCGAGTCGGGCGTCCCGGATGATCAAGCGGGCGGTGGTCGCCGGTCTGAACTCCGCCGGATGCAACGTGAGGGACCTGCGGGTCGCCTCGCCCGCGGTGAACCGGTTCACGACCCACGACACACGGTGCGTTGCGGGCATGCACGTGCGCGCGTCCGCGGATGATCCCCAGATAGTGGAGATCCACTGCTACGACAAGACCGGGTTGGATATCGCGCCTTGGGACGAGAAGCGCCTTGAGCGCCTGTACTTCCGGGGGGAGTTCCGCCGCGCCTTCCTCGATGAGGTGGGGGACATCATCTACCCGCCTCGGGCGATGGAGTACTACACAGCGGGGCTCGCCTACGCGTTGGAACGCCGTCAGCTGGATGAATCCTGGATCAAGGCGGTGGTGGATCTCTCGAACGGCGTCGGGTCCGTTATCGTGCCGCAGGTCGTCGCTGGTTGGCACGTCAATCTGCTCTCGCTCAATCCCTTCTCCGACGCCGAGCGGACCATCGCCTCAGCCGCCGTCGAGTTGCCCGACTACTCCGAGATCCGGCATGGGATCGAGCTGTTCGGAGCCGATTTCGGTATGAAGATGGGTCCGAGCGCGGAACACGTCACCATCATGACGCCTTCTGGGCGGGTCCTCGATGGCGACACGGCGCTTCATGCGATGGTCGACCTGTGGTGTCGCACCGATCCCACAGGCCTGCCGATCGCGGTGCCGCTGGCGGCGTCGCAGGCGGTCGAGACGATCTGTGGCGGGAGCGGACATACGGTGCTCCGGCCGGGACGGTCGCGTCGGTCGCTTGCGGCCCTCGCACTCTCCGGCGAGATCGGGTTCGCGGGCTCGACGACGGGCGGCTACATCTTCGCCGAGTTCCTCGCCTCATACGATGGCGTCATGGCGCTTGGGATGCTGGCGCGCATGCTGGCCACGGACAAGCGGTCATTGGATCAGGTCGTAGATGAACTGCCGGAGTTCCATCTGCTCACCACGGACCTGCCATGTCCTCTGGATCGTAAGGGCGCCGTGATGCGCGCCGTCACGGAGGCGTCTTCGGGTATGGAGACTGACATGACGGAGGGGGTCAAGGTCCGCGTCGACGGTGGGTGGGCGCTGGTACTGCCGCATGCGACAGATCCTCTCGTCACGCTGTGGGCGGAAGGGACCGACGACAAGAAGGCCGCGGAGCTCGCGGAGTTCTGGACACGTGTGGTCGAGGAAGCGGCAACGCCTCGGTAACGGCGCCCGCAAATGGGTTCGCTCGACTTACGATTGGGCGTTCTACCTGCTATAATCCGCTCCCAAGACACAGTTCGAGAATCCGGTTCCCATGCAGCGCACATCCTACTCCGTGGCTTTGGTCACGGTCGTCTGTATACTCGGCTTCCTCGCCGCGCTTGCGTTCAACACGGCACGTGGCATGGCAGAGGTGCGCCCCGAGCGAGCCAGCGACCTCGCTGACGTTGTCCGGGACCTTGAGATGCAGCGCGACGATCTCAAGACACGCCTCAGTGAGTTGCGTGTGCGCATGGACGGCTATGACCATCAGGCCGCCATCGATGCCGGCGTCAGCGAATCGTTCACTCGGGAGTTGGACGCCGTACATCAGGCGGCGGGACTCAGCGTGGTCACCGGATCGGGTGTGACCGTGACGCTCGGGGACGGCGTGGACGTTCCTGCCGGCTCGGATCCCAACGACTACCTCATCCATGACTCGGATATCTCCGCGTTCGTGAACGCCCTGTTCGCCGGGGGTGCCAGAGCTGTGGACGTCAACGGCGAGAGAGTCGTTGCCAGCACTCCGATCCGTTGCGCCGGCACGACCATCCTCGTGAACTCGGTGAGACTGGGTGCACCCTATACCATCCGAGCGATAGGGGACCCCGTGGCGCTGCGTGCCGCTTTGGACGCCGATCACAGCACTGAACTGATCATGGAGGCATATCGTGCCCAGTTCGGCCTCCAGGTCAGTGTGACCCCCGCCGACGATCTGTCGGTGGCCGCCTACGAAGGCAGTATGCGTCCGGTGTTCGCCCTCGCCGAGGGTGGGGATCGATGATGGTCCTGCTGCTCGCACTCGCGCTCGGGATCGCCCTTGGGCTTCTGACGGACATCACGATCCCTGCGACCTGGTTGACGTATGTCGGTGTCGCGGTGCTTGCCGCTTTCGATTCGGTCCTGGGAGGTATCCGTGCTTCTCTGGAGCACACCTTCGACGACCGGGTGTTCGTCTTCGGATTTCTCACGAACACCCTGCTTGCGGCGTTCATTGTGTTCCTGGGTGACCGCATCGGCGTGAGGGAGCTCTATCTCGCTGCCGTTGTCGCCTTCGGCATCCGGCTCTTTGACAACCTCGGGATCGTGCGGCGACTTCTCTTCCAGAGAAGGGGGTGGGAGTGATGGGTTCTCCCGCACCCCGTGCCAGGCACACTCTCATCCATCTGCGCGATGAGTCCCTCCGCGCCATCCAAGCGTCTGAGCGTGCTGTGGAGCGTAGCTTCAACGAGGCAAGACTGACGGCCAGTCTCTCCGCCGCGATCCTGCTCGTCGGGTTCCTGCTTGTTGCGCAGTGGCGGGGCAACGCCACCTACACCTCCAGTCTCGACCAGCAGAGCGACCAGAACCTGGCGCTGATCATCGAGGACCTGACGACCCAGAACGCGGTTCTCCGCAACGACGTGATGCGCATGGAGGTGCGTGTTCTCGACGCCGAGCGGGAGGGGAAGGACCGCGGAGAGGTCCTGAACGATGCCGCAAAGGAACTGTCCGGCATTCGCGCCATGGCGGGCATGACGGCGGTCAGCGGACCCGGCATCGCCGTTTCCGTCAGCGACCCCGAACGCGTGCTGCTTCCGCAGGACTTCGTCGCACTCGTCAACGAGTTGAGAGCCGGCGGCGCCGAGGCCATCGCGGTCAACGGCATGCGCGTCGTCGCGAATTCGGGCTTCTCCGGCGGCGACGGCTCGGTCACGCTCGACGGCAGGACCCTGTCCGGCGCATATGAGCTGCTCGCTGTGGGGGATCCGTCCGATCTTGAGCAGTCCCTGGCCTTGCCCGGGGGCCTCAAGTCGACCCTTTCGACGTTTCCGGGAGTCGCCGTGACGATAGAGGCACGCGATTCGCTCGAGTTGCCAAGAGCCGACCCGTCGGTCTTTGACGGCGGCATCTGACCCGACCAGGGAGTGCATGTGACCGATATCGAACAGACCGACCCTGCCGAGGAGCTGGACGACGCCGCTCTTGAGTCGTGGCGCTCCAGGGCCCTCGACAGACGCAGCAACAGGAAGCCATCAGGGTTGTCGGGCGTGAGGGCCTCGCTCGGGGCGTGGCCCACCTGGAAGCGCTGGAGCGTCTTTGCGCCGGTCGCGCTCATGACGCTGTTCCTGATCCTGTGCGGGGTCGATCTGGCCGCAAGCGCCGGTCGCATCCATCCGGGCGTGGTGGCGTCAGGTGTCGAGATCGGCGGCATGACCACCGAGGAAGCGAGCGCCAAGCTCTCCGAGACGTTGCCCGGCCGCATGGCGACTCCGGTCACGGTCTCGTTCGAGACCACCACATGGACCATCACCGCCGAGGAGCTCGATGCTTCGCCTGAGACCACGGAGGCCGCGAAGTCGGCCTACGCCGTCGGGCGGCAGGGAACGTTCGTCGAGAGGTTCGCCGCCCGCGCTTCCGCCTGGTTCAGCCCCGCGAAGGTGGACGTCCCCGTCTCGGCGGACGACTCGGCCACCGCTGCCTCACTCATGAAGGTGACCAGCGAGATCGATCGGGCCCCGGTGGACGCGACGGTCGTCATCAGCGGCACCACGCCTTCGATCTCCTCGGCCAAGCTCGGCCGGAAGGTCGACGCGGCCAAGCTCGAGAAACAGGTTCTGGCGGCGCTCATCGCCGAGGACAAGGCGGTGACGGCGCATGCCGAACTGGCCCCGGTCCGGGTCACCGATGAAGGCGCCGCGCCAGCTCTCGAGGAGGCGAAGAAGATGCTCTCGGGTCCGGCGAGCGTCACCTACGAGACGTCCACGTGGGAGTTCACCCCGGAGCAGATCGCCACATGGCTCGCATTCCGCATCGCGGGTGACGCCGAGGAGTCGACCGCATCCGCGGATGCGACACCCGCGCCCGCCAGCGCCCGACTCGAGTCCGGTACGGAGATCCTCGAAGCCTACGTTTCCTCGGAGCTCGCGTCTGCGAGCGTCACCGCGAAGGTCGGCAGCGCGGGAAAGCCCGCTGTCAACGCGTCGTTCAAAGCGTCCGGCGGCACGGTGAGCATCGTGCCGCATCAGGACGGGGTGGGTCCGGACATCACCTCTCTCGCCAACGAGCTGACCATCGTCCTCAAGGGCGACGCCGCCCGGACGGTCGCACTGCGTACTCAGCGTGTGGAGCCCGAGATCACGACCGAGGACGCGAAGGGGATGGGCATCAAGGAGCGCATCTCCACATACACGACGACGTACGACTCGGGCAACAAGCCGCGGGTGAACAACATCCACACCCTGGCCGATGCCATCGACGGTACCCTCATCCCTCCCGGCGGAACCTTCTCATTCAATGGTGCGGTCGGTCCGCGAACCGCCGCCAAGGGCTACCAGGAGGCTCCTGCGATCGTGAACGGCAAGCTCGTGCCCCAGCTCGGCGGAGGGATATGCCAGGTGGGCACCACCGTGTTCAACTCGGTCTTCGAGTCCGGCCTGCCCATCGTCGAACGCAAGAACCATTCGTTCTACATCTCTCACTACCCCAAGGGACGTGACGCCACCGTCTCCTGGGGCGGTCCGGACCTGAAGTTCAAGAACGACACTCCGAACTGGGTTCTGCTCGCCACGGGATACTCGAACTCGTCTCTCACGATCAGCCTGTATGGCACGGATCCGGGATATGAGGTGACCGCCAGCACCGGTTCGTGGACCGACGTCAAGCCGCATCCGGTCAAGGAGACGCCCGATCCGACGCTTGCTCTTGGCAAGCGCACCGTCGAGGACTCCGGTGTTGACGGTCGCACCATCGTGGTCAAGCGTACCGTCAAGAAGGGCGGGACGGTCATCCGGGAGGACACGTTCAAGTCCGTCTACAAGCCCAAGGAAGAGGTCGTACTCGTCGGGACCGCACCGGTCCCCGGCACCACGCCGACGGCCACGCCGTGATCCGATAGTCAGAAGGGGTGAGGGGATGTACCAACCGCAGTATGAGGCCATGCCGAGGAGCGAGCTCGAGGCCCTGCAGCTCGACCGACTCCGGAATGTGCTGCAACGGGTGTACGACAACGTGCCCCACTACCGCAGTTCGTTCGACGAGGCCGGGGTCAAGCCGGATATCCAATCGCTTGCGGACCTTGCGGAGTTCCCGTTCACCCTGAAGGACGACATGAGGGCGGCCTACCCGTTCAACCTGTTCGCCGCACCTTTGAGGGATATCGTTCGCGTGCACTCGTCCTCTGGCACGACCGGCCAGATCACTGTGGTCGGATACACCCGCAACGACATCGACAACTGGGCAGACCTGATGGCCAGAACCATCGCATCGGCCGGCGGGACACCTGATGACATCGTCCAGGTCACCTACGGCTATGGTCTGTTCACCGGCGGTCTCGGCGTGCACTACGGTTCCGAGCGGTTGGGCTGTCTCACCGTTCCGATCTCCGGTGGGAACACCAAACGCCAGGTCCAGGTGCTCAAGGACTTCGGCACGACGATTCTCGCTTGCACGCCTTCGTACGCGGTGCTCATCGCCGAGACGGCGCAGGAGATGGGCGTCGATCTCTCCGCGACGTCGCTGCGGGCGGGCATCTTCGGCGCTGAACCCTGGAGTGAGAACATGCGTCTCCAGATCGAGGAGATGCTCGGCGTCAAGGCCATCGACATCTATGGCCTGTCCGAGATCCTCGGACCCGGCGTCGCCGCCGAGTGCAGTGAGCAGCACGGCCTTCACGTCAACGAGGACCATTTCCTGATCGAGATCGTTGATGAGGAGACCCTCCAGCCGGTGCCCGACGGCCAGTACGGTGAAGTGGTGTTCACCACTCTGACGAAGGAAGGCATCCCTGTGATCCGCTACAGGACGCGCGACATCTCACGCATCATCCCGGGTGAGTGCGCGTGCGGCCGCACGACGCGTCGAATGGAGCGGGTGACCGGTCGCAGTGACGACATGATCATCGTCCGCGGCGTGAACGTGTTCCCGAGCCAGATCGAACAGGTGCTGACCGGTATCGCAGGTGTGGCTCCGCATTACCAGGTCATCCTCGGCAAACGTGGGTCCATGGATACCGTCGAGGTCCATGTGGAGGTCGCCCCGGATACCGATTTCGACGAGATCCGCGAGCTCGAGTCGTTGCAGCGTCGTGTCCGGGCCGAGATCGAATCGGCGCTGGCGGTGTCCATCGCGGTCAAGCTGGTGGAGCCCAAGTCGATCGCCCGCTCGGAAGGCAAGGCAAAGCGAGTGCTGGACCTTCGGGCCGAGCAGGGAGGGGCGTGACATCATGATCGATCAGGTCTCGGTGTTTCTTGAGAACAGCCCGGGGCATCTTGCCCGACTGACGCGCACGCTTGCGGACGCGGGCATCAATCTGCGCGCCCTGATGGTCGCCGACACCGCTGAGTTCGGCGTGGTCCGTATCATCTGCGACAGACCGTTCGCGGCCAAGGCGGTGCTCGACGATGCCGGCTTCGGGGTATCGCTCACCAAGGTGCTCGCGGTCGAGATCCCCGACACGCCCGGTGGGCTTGCTGATGTCCTCGACGTGCTCGGTCGTGCGAGCATCAACGTGGAGTACGCGTACGCGTTCGTGGAGCCCGGTCGTGCGGCAGCGGTCGACATCTTCAAGGTCGATGATCCGGCGGCGGACGACGCGCTCACAGTGGCGGGCGTCAATGTGATCGCGCCCGAGCGGCTCTACGTTCAGGACGAGGTGCTCTGAGCCCCTTCGGCCTGGAGTGTGAGCAACCGCTTGAGTTCCAACAGGTCCTCGGTGTTCTCCGGAGCGCCGAGGACCTTCACGTCAACGGAGTCCTCCCGTGCACCGAGGACGTTGCACACGCCGCGGTGCAGGCGGTCCGAGACGACGAGCGCGCCGCTCAGTGGTGTGTGAGGCAGAACCACGAGAAATCGGCCGTCATCGAGGCGTCCGGCCTCGTCGACAAGCCGGATGTCGCTTCTGATGTGGCTTGCCACGCCACGGACCATGGACCGTTGCTTAGCGGCACGAAGGTCGGTGAACAGTGCGTCTGAGATGCCCAGGATCACCACTGAGAACGGAGTCTGGTATCTGGTGAACTGCCCTGCTGCGCTCTCAAGCGCTCGCGCGATGAAGCGCTGGTTGAACACCTGACTCCACTCGTCGACGCTGCTGGAGTCCTCGAGCCTGGCAAAGATGTAGCGGATCCTGCTGCACAGTTCGCCGCCGACGATCCCGATGAGCCCGTATGAGAGCACGCGAACGAGTACGAGCGAAGCCACGTCCCATGAGAGCGCCCCTTGCTCGGCCACCAAGGGGATCCTTGCGAACACATAGATCAGTGAGGCGACGATAGCCGCGATGAACCCGCCGTTGCGACCCCAGTGGACCGCCGCCAGGAGAACGAACAGCAGAAGCACTTGCGCGACCACTTCTTCGATGACCAGGGCGCCCTGTGCGGACAAGGCGAGCGCACCGAGTATCGCAGCGGCGCCGACCCCCGACACAAGCGCTTCGAATCGCGAGTACTTCATCGAGCCCTCCTCAACGGCTTCACTCGTGGAAGTCACAGACCACTCTCTCGAGGTCCTCGTCATAACGCAGTTCGGTCGTCCGGTCGCCCGGACAGATCTTCACGTAGTCGATGTTCGTCACGTACGGCGCCAGGTCTTCGATCTCGATCGGGGGCGCCCCGTTCGCTCCCTCATATATGGCTGCGGCCGTATCGAGGTGACGCCGGTTCGTCTCGCAGGTGAGCCTGCGGGTCCGGCCGGTCGTGTACGCGTACGTCGACAGGGCGATGGCCACGAGAGCCGAGAGGATGAAGACGATGACCATCAGTTCAGCTAGCGTGTACCCGTCTTCTCGCGAGTATGATGGGTGCATCACGCACTCCTAGCACTGTGGGCGGGTCTGTGGTTCACTGACCACGCCCATTCTTGCACAACTCGCCCGACTTCCTGAAACGGTATCGCTCTTATGCCAGGTCACGCCCGGATCGCACGTGGACTCGTTCTCAGATCGCTTGTCGTGGCCCTCGCGGTCTCGCTCTTGGGCGTCTGTCCCGCTCCGCTCTCCGCCGCTGACAGGGTCGGGGACTACGAGGTCTCTTCCGCGCCGAGCGCGGTGGCTGCGGCGGCGCCCGATGTGGTGCTCAAGGCCGGGATCCTGTCCACCGGCGACGGTAGGGAACTGTGGTCGCGTGACGCTGACGTCGCTCGGGCCATGGCCTCTACGACCAAGATCATGACCGCTGTCGTGGTACTGGAGAACACCTCGCTTGACGACACGGTCGCGGTATCGGCGTCCGCAGGTCGTGTCGGTGAGTCGGTGGCAGGCATCAAGACGGGCGACGTGTTCACCGTTCGAACCCTGCTCGAAGGCATGCTCGTGAAGTCCGGAAACGACGCCGCAGAGGCGCTCGCCATCAGGGTCGGCGGAACGGAAGCGGGCTTCGTCGACATGATGAACGCCAAGGCGGAGGAACTGGGCCTGACCTCCACCCATTACGCGAACCCACATGGACTGGACGCGAAGGGACACCATACGAGCGCACGGGACCTCGCTGTGTTGGCCAGATACGCGATGAGGAACGACGAGTTCCGCAGGATCGTCGGACTGCCGAGTGTCGATCTGGACGGACAGGGCCCGGCGAGGGAGCTGGAGACCTCGAATCTGCTCATCGGCTCCTACATCGGTGCGAACGGGGTCAAGACCGGCTGGACCAATGACGCCGGATACTGCCTTGTGGCTTCTGCCAAGAGGCGCGATATCGAGTTGTACGCGGTGGTTCTGGGCGCTCGCTCCGAGCAGTCGCGATTCGATCAGGCCGAGGCTCTCCTCGACTGGGGGTTCCAGCACTATGCGTCGCGATACATAGCCTCCGCTGAGGAGACGCTGGGTGCCGTTCCGGTCACGGACTACCTCGACACTTCCGTTGATGCCGTCGTCGCCGACGCCGTCAAGGCGCCCGTGTTCGATCTTGATGGCGAGATCACGCGCAAGGTCGACCTGTATCGGGGCGTCGAGGCCCCTGTGGCAAGAGGCCAGAAGGTCGGCACCCTCACCCTGGCGCAGGGGGATCGCCTCCTGGCACAGGTTCCTCTGGTCGCCGGAACCGACGTGGAGCGACCGGGCTTCTTCGAACGGATATGGATCGGCATCGTCCGCGGCTGGCGCAGCATCACGGGCGGCTGAGCAGAACTGAAAGGAAACGTCATGAGTGGACTGCATCGAACATCGCTTTACGACGAGCATCTGGCCCTTGGTGCCCGCATGGTCCCGTTCGCGGGATGGGAGATGCCGGTCCAGTACTCCGGGATCATCGACGAGCACCAGGCCGTCCGTTCCTCGGCAGGCGTCTTCGACGTCGGTCACATGGCCGAGTTCCGGGTGTTCGGTTTCGGAGCCTTCGATTTCCTGCAGAGCCTGCTCACCAACGATCTCAACAGGATCTCGGAGCTCGGTACGGCCCAGTACACCCTCATGTGCGACGACTCGGGCGGCATCATCGACGACCTGATCGTCTACCACACGGGTGACCTCGAGTACCTGATCATCGCGAATGCGGGTAACCACGCGGTCGACTGGGAGTGGCTCGTGGCCCATGCGCCCGAGAACACGACCCTCACCTCCGGCGGCGGCGCCGTTCCGGGGGCGGTCGAGCTGGTGGATGAGTCGGAGCGCACCGCCCTCATCGCGCTGCAGGGCCCGGCCGCCCTGTCGATCATCGAAGAGCTTGCGGGGCCCGACTTCGAACCGCCGGCGCGGTTCACTATCGTCGAGGCCATGCTCGACTCAGTGCCCGTGCTGGTGGCCCGGACCGGCTATACCGGCGAGGACGGGGTCGAGATCCTCAGCCACGTGTCCAAAGCGCAGGCGCTGTGGCGGGCCCTGCTGTCGTTTCCGCAGGTGAGACCGTGCGGACTCGGCGCGCGCGACACGTTGCGCCTCGAGATGGGCTATCCGTTGCACGGCAACGACATCGACAGGGGAGTGGACCCGATCTCCGCCGGTCTTGGCTGGGTCGTCCCCAAGGACAAGACCGGGTATGTCGGCCACGAAGCGATCGCCGCGATCCGTGCCGCAGGCCCGGCCCGCAAGCTTGTGGCCATGACCGTCTCGGACGGCATTCCTCGGCATGATTTCCCTGTGTTGCATGACGGCACCGAGGTGGGTAAGGTGGCAAGCGGCACGTTCTCTCCGACCCTGTCGACCGGCATCGCGATGGCCTACGTTCCGGCGTCACTCTCAGAACCCGGTACCGTTCTCCAGATCGCGATACGCAAGAAGGTCGCCGAGGCGATCGTGACCAAGGCACCGTTCATCAAAGAGACCTCGTTGTCGGCCGGAAAGGCCTGAAAGGAGCGCTGCACGCGATGTATCCCAGCGATCTGAAGTACCACAAGGAGCACGAGTGGGTCCGTGTCGACGGCGACGTCGCCGTCATCGGCATCTCAGATTTCGCTCAGGACCAGCTCGGTGAGGTCGTCTACGTCGACCTGCCTTCCGCCGGCGATGATGTGACCGCGGACGAGACCTTCGGCGAGATCGAGTCGGTCAAGTCGGTCTCCGAGCTTTACTCGCCGCTCTCCGGCGAGATCCTCGAGGTCAACGATGCGCTTGCGGACGCGCCTGAGACCGTCAATGCCGATGCGTACGGCGAAGGCTGGATGATCAAGGTCAAGATGTCCGACAGCTCCGAGCTGGATGCACTCATGTCCTCGGCGGAGTACGAGTCCTTCATCAACGAGTAGGCAGGCGCAACCCACACGATGCGCTACATACCGATCTCTTGTGAGCAGCGCGAGGCCATGCTTCGCGCTGCTGGCTTCTCGACCGCCGAGGAGTTGTTCGCGGATGTCCCGGCGGGAGCGCTTCTCTCGCGACCCCTGGATCTTCCGGAGGGCATGAGCGAGATGGAGCTCGTAGACCACCTCGGCGGTCTTTCCCGCGCCAACGCTCCGGCGACCGAACTCGTGTGCCTGGCGGGTGCCGGCTGCTACGACCATTACGTCCCGTCGATCGTCGACCACATGGTGCGCAAGCCTGAGTTCTTCACGGCCTATACGCCGTATCAGCCCGAGGTCAGTCAGGGCACGCTGCAGGCGATCTTCGAGTTCCAGTCGATGATCTGCATGCTGACAGGCATGGAGGTCGCCAACGCCAGCATGTACGACGGAGCCACCGCCTTCGTCGAGGCCGCGTTGATGGCGGCGCGCGTGACGCGCAAGCACAAGGTCGCAGTCTCCTCGGCGGTCCATCCGGAGTGGTTGCAGACGCTTGAGACCTACGCTTCGGCGGGCACGCTCGAGATCGTGCAGGTCCCATCGACGCCTGAGGGCGCGACGGACATGGCCGCGGCCCGCGCCCTGCTCGACCAAGGTGACGTCGCGGCGCTCATGCTCACGTCGCCGTCCTTCCTCGGGGTGCTCGAGGACCTCTCGCAGGCCGCCACGGTCGCCCACGATGCGGGAGCACTGCTCGTCGCTGGAGCCAACCCGATGCTGCTGGGAGTGGTGGAGCCGCCTTCGGCCTTTGGCGCCGACATCGTGGTCGGGGAGGGTCAGCCCTTCGGCAACCCCATGTCCTTCGGGGGACCCGGGCTCGGCTTCTTCGCGTGCCGCCAGGCCCATGTGCGCCAGATGCCCGGTCGCCTGGTCGGTCAGACGGTCGATACCGACGGCAACACCGCCTACGTTCTGACGCTCTCGACCCGCGAGCAACACATCCGTCGCGAGAAGGCCACGAGCAACATCTGCAGCAACCATGCGTTGGACGCGCTGGCCGCAGGAGTCCACATCGCCGCGCTCGGTCGCGAGGGACTCGTCGCCACCGCCACCGCGTGCGTCGCCAAGGCTCACTACCTGCACGATTCGCTCGAACGCACAGGCAGGTTCCGCAGACTCGGCGACGGCGCGTTCGGATACGAGTTCGCACTGGTCTGGGATGGTGATCCCGCCGTGATGCAGGCCGCTATGCTCGAGCGCGGCTTCATCGCCGGCGTGCGCCCGGCGACGCTTCACGCCGCCGCGCCGGAAGGCATGGCCCAGAGCGACTGGGACCGGACGGTCCTGTTCGCCGTCACCGAGCGTCGCACGCGTGCAGAGCTCGATGCGTTCGCCGAGGAGGTGGCAGGGCTGTGACGAAGGAACTCGCACACACACCTCACAGTGCCCCACACCGGGGCCCGCGCAAGACCATCTTCGAGAACGGCTCCAAGGGTGCGAGCTGCGCCGGGGCGCCCGCTCTCGATGTACCGCCGATCGACCTGGGCATAGTTCTCGGCGGTCGTGCCCGCACTGTCGAGCTGGATCTGCCTGACGTGAGCGAGGTCGAGATCGCGCGCCACTACACGCATCTGGCCAGCATGAACTTCGGGGTGGACTCGGGCAGCTACCCCCTTGGCAGCTGCACGATGAAGTACAACCCGAGGGTCAACGAGGACGCCTCACGGTATCCCGGCTTCTCCGGACTCCATCCCTATCAGCCCGCTGAGACGGTGCAGGGTGCGCTCGAGCTGATGTGGGGCCTGCAGACGGCACTGGGCGAGATCTCGGGCCTGCCCGGAGTCACGCTTCAGCCGGCGGCGGGTGCCCACGGCGAACTCACGGCGCTCATGTGCTTCCGCGCCTATCACACGGCTCGCGGCAACGCGCGGACCAAGGTCGTGATACCTGAGACGGCCCATGGCACCAATCCCGCGACCGTCACGATGTGCGGGTACGAGACGGTCACCATCGCAAGCGGCCCTGACGGCTTCGTGGACGTCGATGCGCTTCGCGAGGCGCTCGATACCGACGTTGCGGCGTTCATGCTCACGAACCCCAACACCCTGGGGCTCTTCGACCCCCGCATCCTCGAGATCACGGAAGCGGTCCATGCGGTCGGGGCGCTCGCGTACTGTGACGGCGCCAATCTGAACGCGATCATGGGCATCTCGCGCCCCGGTGACATGGGCTTCGACGCCATGCACATCAACCTTCACAAGACCTTCTCGACCCCGCACGGGGGCGGAGGTCCGGGCTCGGGCCCGGTCTGCGTCTCCGCGGAACTCGCGCCCTACCTTCCCGGTCCGCTTGCGGTCAGGGAGGGTGACACCTTCTTGATGCGGGCACCGGCCGAGTCCATCGGCCGCGTCCGAACCTTCATGGGCAACTTCGGCGTCCTGGTCCGCGCCTATGCCTACGTCCGGGCACTCGGCGGCTCGGGACTGCGCGAGGTGAGCGAGCAGGCCGTGATCTCGGCGAACTACCTGCGGCAGAAGCTCAAGGGCGCGTTCGACCTGCCGTATGACCGGACGTGCATGCACGAGTTCGTGCTATCCGGCACCCGCCAGAAGCGGGAGTCCGGTGTCCGGACGCTCGACATAGCCAAACGCCTGCTTGACTACGGCTTCCACCCGCCGACGGTCTACTTCCCACTGCTTGTCGAAGAAGCGCTCATGATCGAGCCCACCGAGACGGAGCCGCTCGACGCGCTCGACGCGTTCGTCGCGGCGATGCTAGCTATCGCCGAGGAGTGTTCGAGCGATCCTGAGACCGTGAAGGGTGCACCGTACACTACGCCCGTCCGACGTCTCGATGAGGCCCGGGCTGCACGCGAACCCGTGCTTCGCTTCGTGCGCGCGCAGGACTGAGCCCGCGTCGTGTCGCAGGTATGGCGCGTGATCCTGGACGGCCCGGTCGATGGGGACCTCAACATGGCCCTGGACCGTGCCGTCCAGTTGGCGCATGCCGCCGGCGACTCGCCGCCGACTCTTCGGCTGTACGGCTGGACGCGTCCGAGCGTGACGATCGGACGGTTCCAGGCGGCCGACACGGTCGATCTGGGCGAATGCCGAGCACGCGGGGTCGACGTCGTGCGACGCTTCACCGGGGGGAGAGGCGTGTTGCACGACGACGAGCTGACGTACTCGTTCGTCGCGGGTATCGGCGACGGGGTACCGCGCGGCGTCGCCGCTTCCTATCGTCATCTCAGTGCGGCTCTGGTCGGGGCCTACCGGACGCTCGGGGTGGACGCCGATCTGACCGCCCGGCCTCGGGGCGATGCGGCCTCCGCTTCCTGCTACCTGCACGCGTCGCACGCCGACCTCTCGATCGGCGTCGCCAAACTCTCAGGCAGTGCGCAGGTGTGGCACCAGGACACGGTCCTGCAGCATGGTTCGTTCACGCGTACGCGGGATCTGGAACGTGAGGCCGCCGTGTTTCGGTTGGCCCGTGAAGCCCGGGAGGCCCTCGCGAGCGGGACGGCCACCTTCGCCGACTGCGCCGAGCGGCTGCCGGCAGACGACGAGATCACCGAGGCGCTGCTTGCCGCCATGCGCGACGTATGGGGCGTGACCTGCCAGATCGGTTCCTTCACCGTGGGGGAGAAGTCACTTGCCGAGGAGCTCCGCCCGGCACTCCGCATCCTCTGACGTCTCGGTGTCAGTGGGTATAGGTATAGTCAAGGTCGAGCCCTGAAAGGTGGGCCCGTCTGATACAATCCGAAGCGGCGCGCGCGATGCGCGACACACGATCGGAGGGGCGATGAGTGAGGGTAGCGAGCGGTTCGACGACGCCTTGCTGAATCTCGGAGGCAAGTCCAACGAGGATCTCAGGGCTCTCCTGAACGAATTGCACGAGGAGGAGCAGAGGATCTCGTATCAGCGCCGGGTGCTTCACGGCAAGATCGACATCCTGCGTGCCGAACTCGTGAGACGCCTCAAGGATGAACGCGAAGCCGGTGAGGACGTGATCTCCGGCGGTGACGTCGACCGCCTCATCGAGATCCTCGCGAGCGACCTTCGTGGGGGCTCTCGCTACGATGTCACCATCGGCGACGCCCCCGAAGACGACGACTGACAAGCCGCACGACGGCGAACCGAACGAGGAGGAGCAAACGTGTCGATCAGCGACAACCTCAAGGGATTCTTGGACGATCTGGCCGCTGACGCCGTCGAGGAGCGCGTCGTGGAGTACGTCATCCGCGAGGTGCACAACGGCCGCAAACTGAGCGAGACCCTGCAGGATCCCTACGTCAAGAACCGGCTGAGCGAAGAGAGGCTCGAGCGGGTTCTCTCGAACCCCGAGGTCGTCGGCGCGCTTGAGGAACAGATCGCCGCGTCGTTCCGGTCGCAGGAATTCGGTTTCAAGGACTGACTCGCGTTCGATCTCCCCAAAGGAGTCGATGATGACCAAGTGTCCGACATGCGGTATGCCTGTGGACGGGACCGACGGCACGTGCGCCGGGTGCGGTGCGCATCTGAGCGAGACCACCCAGTCCTTCGCGCCGGTCGTTGTGGAGGAATCAGAACTGCGCTCTGACCCTGTAGGTGCCGAGGGGCCCGTGCTTGTCGTTCGCAAGGGACCGGACGTGGGTGAGCGCTTCTACGTCGACCGACAGAGCCTGTCACTCGGGCGTGACCCGGGTGCCGACATCTTTCTGAACGATGTCACGGTCTCGCGCCGGCATGCCGACCTGCAACGCGCAGGATCCGAGGTCTCGATCGTCGATTCCGGCTCGCTCAACGGCACCTACGTGAACGGGGTGTGTGTCGACAAGGCGATCCTCGCCGACGGCGACGTCGTCCAGATAGGGACCTTCAAGATGGTCTACCTAGCCGGAAAGGGCGAGTGATCCGAGACGTGGCCGGCAGGGACTATGTGACCATCGGTGAGGTGGTCGAGAGGCTGCAAGGCGCCTATCCCGACCTCTCGATATCCAAGATCCGCTTCCTCGAAGAAGAGGGTCTGATCTCTCCGGAGCGCACGCCGGGTGGCTATCGGAAGTTCACGTCCACGGATATCAGCCGCGTGGAGCTGATACTCAGGTTGCAGCGTGAGAACTTCCTGCCCCTGGCCGTCATCAAGGAGAAGCTCTCCGATTTCGACAAAGGGAAGTTGCCGCCCGAGCTCAGGCAGACCCCCGGTGCACCCGAGCAGACGCCGTTGACGCTGGATGACGCCGACACGGTTCCGTTGGAGGACGTGCCGACGGCTCTTGGGTTGCCGTCATCATTCATCACCGAACTTCAGGAGTTCGGGCTCGTCACCCTTGTGGACGGGGCCCATGGCAAGGAGCTCACACGCAACGACGTACAGATCGCGCATGTCTGCTGGGACATGCGTCGCTTCGGCGTGGAACCTCGACACCTCCGGATGTATGAGACCTTCGCGGAGAGAGAGTCCGCGTTCTTCTCGCAGATAATCATGCCCGCGTTCCGGCACCGCACGCCTGAGACGCGCCAGAAGCTCGGCGAGACGCTCGGTGAACTGACCGGTCTCACAGAGCAGCTCTCTTCGCATCTTCTGCGCCGGGCGCTTGGTCGAGTATTCGACGACGTCATCTAGCGCCCCATGGCAGACTTCTCCGACACGGAAGGGGCGACGTACTCCCATCCACCGCTGGATGAGATCGAGTTCGCGCACCCGAGCGAGCGCGTCGCGGCTGAGATCCTCGAGTTCTACGGCATCCGCTGGGCGTATGAGCCGGACACATTCCCCATCGAATGGGATGCGAACGGCAATGTGATCGCCTCGTTCTCCCCGGACTTCTATCTGCCGGACATGGGGCTCTATATCGAACTGACCACGATGAGCCAGAAGCTCGTCACCAAGAAGAATCGCAAGGTCAGACGGCTCAAGGAGCTCTATCCCGACGTGCGGATCAAGATCTTCTATCAGAAGGACTTCAGGAACCTGCTCCTCAAGTACGGGCTCGGGGTACAGCCCCAGCCCCACAAGGAGGGCGGGGGACTGGTGCCCGGCGATCCCGAGGTCGGTGACTCGTGATGCCCGAGGTCCCGATCCCGGCTGGGGTCGCGGGAAAGACCATCCTCACCCGCGAGCAGATCTCGGTACGCACCGCTGAACTGGCTGCGGCGATCACGCAGGACTATCGCGGCAGGGATCTGCTGTTGGTGACCGTCCTCAAGGGCGGACTGTTCTTTCTGGCCGATCTGTGTCGTCGCATCGAACTGCCGCTCGCCTTCGACTTCATGGCGGTCTCCTCCTACTTCGGAGGCTCGCCTGGCAGCGTGCGCATCACCAAGGACCTCGATGAGGCGGTGGCGGGCCGCAACGTCCTGATCGTCGAGGACATCATCGACACCGGTCTCACCTTGAACTACATCCTCAGGAATCTTGCATCGAGAGGTCCCGCCTCGCTCGAGGTCTGCACCCTCATCGACAAGGACGTCATGCGCATCGTCGACATCCCCGTCGCGTATCGAGGCTTCAGCGTCCCAGATCGCTTCCTCGTGGGCTACGGTTTGGATGTCAGGGGCAGATACCGGAATCTGCCGTACATCGCCGAACTGCGCGAGGAGGCCCTGTCCTGATGTTGCGCCGCCTCGTCATGGCCGCGCTCGCCCTTCTCGCGGTGCTGGTCATCGGTACCGTCGGCTACATGATCATCTCGGGCGCGAGCCTGTTCGACGCGCTGTACATGACCGTGATCACCGTTGGTACCGTCGGTTTCGCCGAGACCATCCCGCTCGGTGACGCAGGTCGCGCATTCACCATGGCCCTGATCCTCATCGGATTCGGCGCCATGCTGTTCGCACTGGGCACCTTCATCGACTTCGTCGTGGAGGGGCATCTCAAGGATCTCGTGGAAGGACGCCGTATGCAGACAGGGATCGAGCGCCTCGCCGGACACCATATCGTCGCGGGTCTCGGCCGGGTCGGTCAGTCGGTGGCACGGCTGTTCGCCGAGGAGGGCGCGCCGTTCGTGGTCATCGATCGCGATCCGGATGCTCTCGAACTGGCGAAGGGCGAGGGATGGCTCGCCCTGGACGGGGATGCCACGGACGAGGAGGTCCTCGAGCGAGCGGGGGTCACGCGGGCCAAGAGCCTCATCACCGCCCTGGATACCGACTCGGACAACCTCTACGTGACCTTCAGCGCGCGTGCCATGAGCACGGACCTGTTCATCGTCGCCCGCTCAAGTCACGAGTCGGCCGAACCAAAGCTGCGCCGGGCCGGCGCGGACCGGGTCATGACGCCCAATGTGATCGGCGGCCGACGCATGGCCACCATGGTCCTTCATCCGGTCGTGTCCGACTATCTGGACCTCATCACCCACGGCGACGGTGTGGAGTTCCGCCTCCAGGAGGTCGAGGTGCGCGGCTCCTGCGCGTTCCAGGGCAAGTCCATCAAGGACGCACGCGTACGGGATATCACCGGCGCCTACATCCTCGCGGTCCAGTCCTCTGACGGGGCGATCAACACGAACCCCTCTTCGGAGACCACGTTGTGCACCGGCGACCGTCTGGTTGTCCTCGGTACCGCGCAGCAGCTGGAAGCGCTCATGGCCAACATGTAGTCAGGAGTCGCACCGAATCCCCGAAACCGCTACGCTACCTGACGGCGACAACCGCTTACGAAAGGATCACGACGTGAACCTCGACAGCCTGATACGTGACATACCTGACTTTCCCAAGGAAGGTATCGTCTTCAAGGACATCACACCACTTCTGGCGAGCCCGGAAGGTTTCCGCTCGGCCATCGACACCATCGCCGACGAGTACGCCGACTGCGGTGTGACCAAGGTGATGGGTGCCGAGGCTCGCGGCTTCATCTTCGGTGGGGCGCTGGCGTACAGGCTCGGCGCCGGGTTCGTGCCGGCGCGAAAGCCGGGGAAGCTTCCCTGGACGACCACCTCGCACGAGTATGAGCTCGAGTACGGCACGGACACTCTGGAGGTGCACACCGACGCGTTCGGTCCTGAGGACGTCGTCGTGATCATCGACGATGTGCTCGCAACGGGTGGTACCGCGGCTGCCAAGGCCGCTCTTGTGGAGAAGATGGGCGCCAAGGTTGCCGGTTTCGCCTTCCTTCTGGAACTGGACTTCCTGCACGGGCGCGAGAAGCTCGGAGACCCGAGGATTGTCTCTCTCATCCACGTGGACTGACGCTTCAGCATGGCCGTTCCGAAGGCCGCCCACGGGCGGCCTTCGTGCTGTCCAGGGGGCCCCATGGTGGCCACCTGTGCTACCATCTTGGTGCAGGAACAGCGCATGAACGCCGTTGTCTCGAACGCAGAACCAGACGCAGCAGGAGGCTCCGTGCATCCACGCACACCTCATATCGGGCGCGTGTTCCTGTGTGCTCTCCTGGCGGCAGCGTTCGCGGCGCCGCCCGCGTACTCGGTGCCCGCGACCAACGCGCAGATCGAAGCCAAACGCGCTGAGGCATCCGCGGCCCAGGACAAACTCGACGACCTCCAGGCCCAGCTGGAACTGCGTTCCGAGGAATACGCTGCCGCGACCGAGGACCTCGAGCAGACACGACTCGAGATCGAGAAGACGCGCGCGCAGCTGGCTGTGGCCGACAAGGACCTTGCAGCCGCAAAGGACCGCCTCCAGACGCGTGCCGCAGGCATCTACCGCACTGGCAACGTCGGCATCATCGAAGTGCTGCTCGACACGACCTCCTTCCAGGACTTCCTGACGCGCATGGATCTGCTCCGTCGCGTGAGTCTCAGCGACGCGGACCTGGTGGCCGAGGTCAAGGATGCGCGTGAGAAGGTGCGCCTCGCCGAGGAGACACTCCTCCGACGCGAATCCGACCAGGTCGCCCTCAGACAGCTCGCGGACTCTGCCAAGTCGAAGGTCGAATCGGCACTGGCCGATCAGTCCGCCTTCGTAGCCGGCCTCAACAAGGAGGTCAGCCGCCTCATCGCCGAGGAACAGGCTCGTCAGGAACGCCTTGCCGAGGAGCGTGCCCGCGCAGCCGCAGCGGCTGCGGCGAGAGCCGCGGCGGGGAATCAGAACCGGCCTCCCTCTCAGGTCGGGGAGCTTGGGCCCGGACACCCGGAAGTGGTCGCGGTCGCGCTGCAGTTCGTCGGCAAGGTCGCGTACCAGTGGGGAGGGACGACCCCGTCAGGCTTCGATTGCTCGGGGCTCACACAATACAGCTACCGTCAGATCGGCATCACGATCCCCCGGACGAGTCGTTCGCAGTTCAAGTCGGGTTCGTACATACCTGCCGACCGGCTCGACGTACTCACCCCCGGTGACCTTGTGTTCTTTGGATACGACGGAGACGCCAACCGTGTGCATCACGTCGGGATCTACGTCGGCGACGGCAACTACGTGCATGCGCCCGCGACCGGCCAGCTCGTGACGGTGTCCTCGCTGACAGACCGTATCGCATCCAAGGCCGATTACGTCGGAGCCGTGCGCTACTAGGCCCAATGCTTGCGGATGCCCTCCGTACACGTTCTTGTGCATACCGCTCGCGGGGCGACCTGCGATTTTCCGCCAATCGCTGTGGTATCATTCGTCCAATTCACGCGTGGGTCGACCATGCGCGGATGCAGATGCAACACGGGAAGGGGACGCGTGTCAGGCACACTGCTTTCAGGTAACGAGGCTGTCGCCCGCGGAGCGTGGGAGGCGGGCGTCCGCATCGGGGTCGGCTACCCCGGGACCCCCTCCACGGAGACGCTCGAGAACCTCGCGAAGCTGCCCGGCGTGCACTGTGAATGGGCGCCCAACGAGAAGGTCGCCCTCGAAGTCGCCGCCGGTGTGAGTATGGGCGGAGCGCGCGTGCTCGCCACCATGAAGCACGTGGGCGTCAATGTGGCGGCCGACCCCTTGTTCACTCTGGTCTACACGGGCGTGACCGGCGGCGTCGTCATTCTTGCAGCTGATGACCCCGGGATGCATTCGTCTCAGAACGAGCAGGACTCGCGGAACTGGGGACCGTTCGCACGCATCCCGGTCCTCGAGCCGGCGGACTCCGCTGAGGCCCTTGAGTACACTCGGCTGGCCTTCGACCTCTCTGAGACGTTCGACCTGCCTGTGATGATCCGCTCGACCACGAGGATCTCGCATTCCAAGAGCAGCGTAGCGACCGGGGATCGCGCGGATGTTCCGCTTCGGGCGTTCGTGAAGGATTCCGGCAAGTGGGTCATGCTCCCGGCGAACGCCCGGCGTAAGCGTGACTCACTCGACCAGCGTATCGCGGCTGTCGCCGAGTGGAACCGCGCCGAGGGTCTGGATCGCGTCGAACTCCGCTCGGATTCCTTGGGTATCGTGACGTCCGGCGTGTGTTATCAGTACGTTCGCGACGCACTGCCTGATGCGAGCGTGTATAAGGTCGCCATGTCCTACCCGCTCGATGAGGCCGGTCTTCTTGAGTTCGCTTCGAGCGTCTCGAGCCTGGCGGTCGTCGAAGAAGCCGATCCCTACCTCAAGACGAGGCTCCGAGCGCTCGGCATCGACGTCATGGAAGTGCCGCTTCCCGTCGCTGGCGAGTTGTCTCCCGGAAAGGTCGCGGCCGCGTTCGGGGCTGAACCTCCGGCCGTTCGCGCCCCGATCGAGGGACTGCCTCCCAGGCCGCCGCTCATGTGCCCCGGATGTCCGCACAGGCCGGTCTTTCACGCGCTCCGAAAGATGCGCGCGATCGTCACAGGCGACATCGGCTGCTACACGCTTGGCGCCCTGCCGCCCCTTTCCGCCATGGACTCGTGTGTATGCATGGGGGCGGGCATAGGCATGGCGCACGGGATGCGCCTCGCGGGGCGAGGCGGACAGGACGCTCCCGTCGTCGCGGTCATCGGCGATTCCACGTTCGCGCACTCCGGCATCACCGGACTGGCACACATAGCGTACAACGATGGAGCAGGCACCGTGCTCATCTTGGACAACCGCATCACCGCGATGACCGGACATCAGGGCAACCCCATGATGGGCCGTACGCTCATGGGCACTCAGAGCCGAGAGATCGACATCGAGGGACTCTGCGCATCTATGGGCGTCGACCGTGTCGTGACGGTGGACCCGCATGACCTCGCCGAAGTCGATCGTGTGCTGCGTGAAGAGGTCGCCGCCGAGGAGTTGTCGGTCGTGGTCTTCCGCTCGCCCTGCGCGCTCCTCATCAAGGAGAAGGAGCAGCCGTTCGGGGTGGACTCGGACGCCTGCAACGCCTGCGGGGCGTGCATCAAGCTCGGGTGTCCGGCGATCGCCAAGACCGAGGGCGGGCACGCCCAGATCGACATCACCGTGTGCGTCGGCTGCGGCGACTGTGTGCAGGTCTGCCGCTTCGACGCTATCGTCCCGGTCGGCGAGTCCTGCGAGATCGGAGGCGTCTGATGACCGTCACCGTCATGCTCGCGGGAGTCGGTGGTCAAGGAACGATCCTTGCCGCTGACGTGCTGGCCAAAGTGGCCGCGGCCAGCGGGCTCTCGGTCAAGCTGTCCGAGGTCCATGGGATGGCGCAGCGGGGTGGGTCGGTGGACACGACCGTCCGCTTCGGCGAGGTCGTCCACTCACCGATCGTCGATCCCGGCATGGCCGACCACCTCGTCGCGTTCGAGCTCACCGAGGCGGCCCGCGCGCTGCCCTATGTACGCCCGGGGGGACGCCTTCTCGTCAACTCCAGGGTGATCGAGCCTATGCCCGTTCTCATCGGCGCCGTTCCTCCCGCTGAGGGTCTAGAAGGCGTGCTCCAGAACGAAGGCGCGGTGTTCCTTGACGCCGAGGAACTGGCCTGCGAGGCCGGCAGCCCGAAATCGGCCAATGTGGTGCTCCTCGGCGCACTGTCGACAGGTCTCGAATTCACCGAGGACCTCTGGAAGGAAGTGATCTCCGGCCGGGTTCCGCCCAAGTCGGTGGATGTCAATCTCCGTGCTTTCGATCTGGGACGCAAGGCGTGTATCGAAGGGGAGTGCATGCGATGAAGGTCCAGCAGCTCTCGGTGTTCATCGAGAACAAGGCGGGTCGCGTAAGCGAGGTGACCGACATCCTCGGCGAGGCGGATGTGAACATCCGGGGGTTCTCGGTCTCCGATACCGCTGAGTACGGGATCCTGCGCCTGGTCGTTGACGATCCGGCCAAGGGGATGGCGGCGCTGCGGCAGGCCGGGTTCACGGTGAAGGAGAACGACGTCATCTGCATCGATCTGCCGGACAAGCCCGGCGGCCTTGCAAGCGTCCTCAAGATCGTGTCCGACGCGGGTGTCAACATCGAATACGTCTACTCTCTCATCTCCACGTATGTCGTCATCAACGTGGGCGATGTGGATCGTGCGCTTGCGCTCCTCAAGGATCAGCCGGTCCGGCTTGTTCCGCACGAGGAGATCGCACGCGCGTAAGGCACGGCTGCTTGTGCTGCTGTGCCGCAGGCTTGGGGGCCGGGAGCGGGCACTCCCGGTATCGCTACACCGGCTCGGGACGGCCGGAGATGGATACGGCACGTCGGAGCGAACTGGGAGGTAGGACATGACCACACGCACGCACAGACTGGTCGCGGTCCTTCTCGCGTTCCTGTTGCTCGCACTCCCGCTCGCGGGATGCGGTTCGGGTACGGAGAAGACCACGACCGACACCACGACCGAGACCAAGGACCCCTATGTCATAGGGGCGGTCCTCTCGGAGACCGGTACCTATGCCGGCCTCGGTGAGCCCGAGCGAAACACGCTCGAGATGGAAGTCGCGAAGATCAACGAGGAAGGCGGCGTCAACGGCCACCCGATCGAGATCGTGTATGAAGACGACGCGACCGACCCAGACACGGCGGTGGCCGCTACGACACGTCTGATCGACAAGGAAGGCGTCATCGCGATCATCGGCGCGACCGGTACCGGCGCGACCATGGCGATGCGCCAGGAGATCGACCGTGCGGGGATCCCGCAGATCTCGCCTGCGGGTGGCACGGCGGTCACCGCAAGCTTCGATCCGCTCGTGTTCCAGACGCCGTGGAGCAACTCCCTGGTGGTCCCGTATGAACTGGCATACATGAAGGACAAGGGCATCACCAAGATCGGACTCATCGCGGACTCCGGTGGCTTCGGCAAGGACGGCGCCGGTGTGGTCAAGGACAAGGCAGGCGCGGCGGGCATCACGGTCGTCGCCGACGAGGCCTTCAATCCCGGTGACGCCGACATGAGTGCTCAACTCACCAAGATCAAAGCCTCCGGCGCCGAAGCGGTCATCATGGTCACCGCCGGCAAGGAAGCTGCCATAATCGCCAAGAACCTGAAGGACCTCGGGATGACCATCCCGCTCTATGGCACCCATGGAAACGCCCGCAAGGAGTTCATCGAGGGCGCCGGTGACGCAGCCGAGGGCTTCCGCTTCGCGGCAGGCAAGATCCTGTTGCCCGAGTCCTACGGCGCCGACAGTGAGAGCTACAAGGTCGCCACCGACTTCATCGACCGCTACACGGAGGCCTACGGCAAGGCGCCCGACACCTTCGCGGGCCACGCGTACGACGCGCTCCATATCACCGTCAACGCCATGAAGACGCTCGACGAGGGCTTCACCCCTGCCGACCTTCGGGACGCCATCGAGGCGACCGACGGGTTCGTGGGTATCGGTGGTGTGTTCACGTACTCTGCCACCGACCACAACGGTATGACCGAGGACGACCTCGTGATGTACGAAGTCAAGAACGGCGAGTGGGTTCTCGCCGAGTAGGTTTGGGGGGCAGGAGGGCGGCCGGTCATCCGGCCGCCCTCTCCATCTCACGGGACATGATCGGGGGATGATCGGAATGACGTATCGGATAGCGCGCGTACTTGCCGCGGTTCTCATCGTCGCAGCCATGCTCGTCACAGGGTGCACGAGCAAAGACGCAACGAGGTCTGAGTCTGCCGCGAGTGGGGGAGAGCCCATCAGGATCGGCGCGGTCCTCTCGCTCTCCGGCACCTATGCCGGGCTCGGGACTCCTGAGAAGAACGCGATCGAGCTTGAGGTCGCCAAGATCAACGAGGCCGGCGGGATCGGCGGACGCCCGATCGAGATGGTCTACGAAGACGACGGCACGGACGCGGCTGCGGCACAGGCTGCCGTGGCCAAACTCGTCGACCAGGAGGGTGTCGTGGCCGTCATCGGAGCCACGGGTACCGGCCAGACGATGGGCATGGGCGGTGACATCGAGCGCGCCCAGGTGCCTCAGGTCTCGATGGCCGGAGGAAGCGTCATCACCGATGAGTTCAGCCCGTGGGTCTTCCAGACACCCTGGCCGAACAGGGTCGTCGTTCCGTTCACGTTGCAGCGACTCAAGGACGACGGCGTGACCAAGCTCGCGATCCTCAGTGATTCCGGCGGCTACGGCAAGGACGGTCTGGCTGTCACCAAGGCTCAGGCATCCAAGTTCGGCATCTCGGTGGTTGCCGAAGAGGTCTTCAACGCAGGGGACACCGACATGACCGCACAACTGACCAAGATCGCGGCGAGCGATACTCAAGCGCTGTGGGTCTGGTCGGCGGGGAGTGAAGCCGCAACCATCCTCAAGAACGCTGCTGATCTGGAGCTCAGGGACAAGATGGCCGAGGATCGTGGCGGCCTACCGAACACGAGCGGGCTCATCGTCGGCACGCCGGGCAACGCCCGCAAGGAGCTCATCGAGGGCGCTGGCGCGGCTGCCGAGGGCTTCGAGTTCGCTGCAGGCAACATCTTGCTCCCCGAGTCCTACGGGACCGACACCGAGGCATACAAGGTCGCGACCGACTTCATCGACCGATACACCGCGGCCTACGGCGTCGCACCGGACATCTTCGCCGGGCACGCCTACGATGCGGTGCACATCGTCGCCGACGCGCTCTCTCGCATGCCCGATGGTGATATCGACCCGGCCGCACTGAGGGACGAGATCGAGGGCACATCCGGTCTTGTGGGCATCGGCGGAACGTTCACCTACACGGCTGACGACCATAACGGTCTTTCCGAGAAGGACCTCGTGATGTATCGCATCGACTCTGGTGCCTGGACACTGGCGGAGGCAAAGTAGCACGTGGGCGCTCCCGAGCTGCTACAGTTCGCTCTCGCAGGGCTCAAGAACGGGTCCATATACGCGCTCGTGGCGCTCGGTTTCACTATCGTGTACGCGTCGACCGGCGTGATCAACTTCGCGCAGGGCGAGTTCGTCATGCTGGGCGGCATGCTCTCGGTCTGGGCGTACTCGACGCTCGGTCTGCCTCTTCCGCTCGCCGCGCTTGCAGGCATCCTCGGAACAGCGGCCATCGGCGTCGCGTTCGAACTGCTTGCGATCAGGCCTCGCAAGGATGGGGACCCACTCGCTCTGATCATCATCACGATCGGCGGTTCGCTCCTCATCTCCAATCTGGCGCGCCACCTGTTCGGCCCCAACGAACGCTCGCTTCCGCCGTTCACCGCGGGTCCATCGCTTCACGTGTTGGGTGCCACGCTGGAGCGCCAGTCGGTCTGGGTCTTCGGCCTGACGGCGATTGCCGTGGCGCTGCTCTCGCTCCTGTACTCCGGGACGCGGCTCGGGCGAGCGATGCGTGCGTGCTCCATCGATCGCGCGGCCGCTCGCCTGGTCGGGGTGGATCCAAAGCGCCTGGTCACCATCTCGTTCGCCCTCTCGGCGGCGCTCGGCGGGTTGGCGGGCGTGGCGACCACGCCGCTCACGCAGACCGCGTTCAACGTGGGTTCGTCGTTCGGCATCAAGGGCTTCGCCGCCGCGATCCTTGGCGGATTGGGCAACCCGATCGGCGCGGTGGTCGGCGGATTGGTGCTCGGCCTCATCGAGAGTATGTCCATCGCGTTCCTCAGCTCCACGTACAAGGACGCGATCTCACTCGTCGTCCTGCTGTTGGTGCTGTTCGTGCGTCCCCAGGGACTCCTGGGCAGAGGGGGGAGGGAGAAGGTCTGATGTCCTTCGTCTCCCGCGTATGGCGCAGGGCCTTGGTGGCGATCGTGGCGCTCGCGGTCGCTGCGATGCCTCTCGTCCTCACCGGCTCTGACTCGCGCTACGTCCTGAAGGTGCTGACCTTCGTCGGGATCAACGCGATGATCGTGCTCGGACTCGCGCTGTTGTTCGGGTACGCGGGACAAGTCTCCCTGGGCCATGCAGCGTTCTTCGGCCTCGGCGCGTACTCTTCGGCATGGGTCACGAAGACCCTCGAGTGGCCATGGCTTGCCGGTCTTGCGACGGCGGTGCTGGTCACGGCCCTGGGCGGGGTGCTCCTTGCTTTGCCCTCGCTACGGCTCAAGGGGCACTATCTCGCGATGGCCACGCTCGGCTTCGGCGAGATCATGCGCATCGCCTTCGTCGAAGCCAAGGCCGTCACGGGTGGGCCCGACGGGCTCTCAGGCATCCCGTACGCCTCGATCGGCTCGTTCACGTTCGATTCACCGCAGCTCAACTTCTGGCTGGTCTGGGGCGCGGTGGGCATCGCGGTCCTCCTCAGCTACAACATCGTGGTCGGGCGCCCCGGGCGCTCCATGCTTGCGCTGCACGGTTCGGAACTCGGCACGATGGCCTCAGGTGTGAGCATCACGGGCTTGAAGGTCAGGGTGTTCACTCTCTCGGCCGTGCTTGCCGGTGTCGCGGGTTCCCTGTATGCCTCGGCGGTCGGGTTCATCTCCCCGTCGACGTTCTCTCTGCACCTTTCGGTGATCCTCGTCGCCATGGCGGTACTCGGAGGCACGCGCTCGTTGGCGGGGCCGCTTGTCGCGGCCGCCCTGCTCACGCTCATCCCGTACGCGGATGCGGTGCTTCCGGGTCTGCCGCGTGAGGTGATGGCAGTCATCCAGGAGTGGGAGGCCGACTTCTACGGTCTGGTGATCATCCTGGTGATGCTGTTTCTGCCGGGCGGCGTTGCCGGCGCGATGCGCGCGATCGGCACGAGGCGAGGTGAACGCTCGTGAGCCTGCTCGCCATCAGAGATGTGACGCGGCGTTTTGGTGGGCTCACGGCGGTCGATTCCGTCTCGTTCGACGTCCATGAGGGCCAGATCAAGGCGGTCATCGGGCCCAACGGGGCCGGTAAGTCCACGTTGTTCAACGCCCTGAGCGGCTTCGACCGTCCGGACGGCGGATCGGTGAGGTTCGACGGGATGGAACTCCTGGGCATGCGACCCGATAAGGTGGTCAAGGCCGGTGTCGCCCGGACATTCCAGAACACGCAGTTGTTCGAGGAGATGACGGCGCGGGAGAACGTGATGATCGGCACGCATGCGCGGGCCGGCTCGGGCTTCGTTCCTGCGGCCCTGAGACTGCCTGCTGCCCGTAAGGCGGATCGTCTGGCCGCCGAGGAGTCCGACCGTCTGTTGCGTCTGGTCGGACTCGAGGAATGGGCCGACTCCCACGCTGCGGACATGCCGCATGGCCTACGCAGGCTCCTCGAGATCGCAAGGGCGCTCGCTACGGCGCCGAAGCTGCTCCTCCTGGATGAACCAGCCGCTGGCCTGAACAACACCGAGACGGCCTCGCTCGGCGAGGCCCTCGGCCGGATCCGTGATCGCGGGGCGACGATCGTGGTCGTCGAGCACGATATGGGCCTGGTCATGGAAGTGTCGGACGAGATCGTCGTGCTGGACCGCGGGCGCAAGATCGCCGAGGGGCCTCCTCGGCTGATACAGAAGGATCCCGAGGTCATCAAGGCCTATCTCGGAGAGGAGGATGTCGATGAGCTCTAGCGACCTGGATGCCGGCCACCCGACGCCCATCCTCTCCGTCCGAGGGCTGTCGGCGGGCTACGGCCATGTGAACGTGCTTAGGGGTATCGATCTAGAGGTCGCCAAGGGTGAGCTCGTGACGGTCATCGGCAGCAACGGTGCGGGGAAGTCCACGCTGCTCAAGACGATCGTCGGCCTTGTGACGCCGACGGCGGGCGAGGTCGTCCTCGAAGGCGAACCGATCACGGGACTGGGGCCTGAGAAGGTAGTGCGCCGCGGCATGGCGCTCGTGCCCGAGGGGCGACTCCTCTTCGGTTCGATGACGGTGGCCGAGAACCTGGACCTCGGCGCGTACTCGCGCCCACGGACCGAGGACCGGCGGGAGGACCTCGAACGCGTCAGAGAGCTCTTCCCCGTGCTTGCCCAGCGCGATACCCAGTCCGCCGCCACGCTCTCGGGCGGCGAACAGCAGATGCTCGCCGTCGCGCGTGCGCTCATGGCGCGTCCGCGCCTGCTCCTGTTGGACGAACCTTCCTTGGGGCTGGCACCCAAGGTCATCGCGGAGATCTTCTCGGCGCTCGACGTCCTGCGCGCCGACGGGCTGACGATCCTGCTGGTCGAGCAGGATGCGCGACTGGCGCTCAAGCACGCCGACAGGGGATACGTGATGCGGACCGGCGAGGTGGTCATGTCCGGTTCCTCGGCGGAACTGCTCGCCAACGACGATGTACGGCTCATCTACCTCGGCGGCGCACCGACCGCCGATCCCGAGTAGGGGGAGGGCACATGCCGATCTGGAACACGGAATATGAGTCGATGGACCGCGAGTCGCTGCGCGAGATCCAGCTCAGAAGACTTCAGGCGACGGTCGCATGGGTCTACGAACGGGTGGACCACTATCGCGACCTGTTCGACGAGCAGGGGCTGAAGCCGCGGGACATCCGCAGCCTCGATGATGTGCGCAGACTTCCGTTCACCGACAAGCAGACGATGCGCGACACCTATCCGTTCGGACTGTTCGCGGTGCCGTTGGACGACGTGGTGCGGATCCATTCGAGCTCCGGCACCACCGGTAAGCCGATCGTCGTGGGCTACACCAAAGGGGACCTGGCGACCTGGACCGAACTGACCGCCCGCATCGCGAGCGCTGCCGGTGTCATGCATACCGACCTGGCGCAGATGGCGTTCGGGTACGGCATGTTCACCGGCGGCTTCGGAATGCACTACGGCCTGGAGCGTACCGGTGCCACCATGATCCCCGCGAGTGCGGGCAACACCGAGCGGCACATCATGATGATGCAGGACTTCGGTACGACCGTGCTGGTTTCCACGCCCTCGTACGCGCTCTACATAGCCGAGGTAGGGGAGAAGATGGGCGTGGACTTCTCGGCGCTGCCTCTGCGCCTGGGTCTGTTCGGCGCCGAACCCTGCTCCGATGCCGCACGGCGTGAGATCGAGGAGAAGCTCCACATCCGAGCCACTGACAACTACGGTCTGTCGGAGGTCATGGGCCCCGGTGTCTCGGGGGAGTGCGAGTGCCAGTGCGGCCTGCACATCAATGAGGATCACTTCCTGTGCGAGATCGTCGACCCGGCGACCGGCGAACCGCTGCCTGAGGAATCGGAAGGGGAGCTGGTGATCACCCCGCTCACCAAGGAGGCGTTCCCGGTCCTGCGGTACCGCACCCACGACATCACCAGACTCGACTATCGTCCCTGCGAGTGCGGCAGGACGCTGGCTAGGATGGAGAAGGTGCGTCAGCGGACCGACGACATGCTCATCATCCGTGGAGTCAACGTGTTCCCGAGCCAGATCGAGGACGTCCTGTTCAAGATCGAGGGCGTGCGCCCGCACTATCTGATCGTGCTGGGCCGAAAGCACGGCCTGGACGACATCGAGCTGCGTATCGAGGTCGCCGAAGAGGTGTTTTCGGATATCATGGCGGATATGGTCGCGTTCACCAGGCATGTGTCGGAGCGGCTCCACGCGGTTCTCGGCCTCAACGTGAAGGTGACCCTCGTCGAACCCGGCAGCATCGAGCGCACGGCCGGCAAGGCGAAGAAGGTCCTCGATCAACGGGAAGGCTGCTAGCCGTCCCATTTGCGTGAAGGGTGGCTTGCGGAGTGCCTGATGTCTCCGGAGTGCAGACCTGGGTCTGGGCTGTCATCGGCGTTTCTGTGGTGGTGCTCGCCGTAGGCGGGTACTTCCTGTTCAGGTACGTGCGCTACTCGGTGGCCCGCAGGCTCGTGTCGTCCATGGTCCCCAAGCAGGAGGCACTTGAGGCGGCTCGTCGCGGTCTCGAAGCGGTGATGAAACACCTGGTGGAGGAGTCGGACGAGGCTTTGCTCGAGTTCGCTGCCGACCCGGGGTCGGTCGACAGGGTCGCGCTCGCCGAGGTCGAGCAGCGCATGCGCCTGCTGCGTGACGAACTCGACCACATGCCCCTTCCGGAGGACGTGATCCCGCTCGCCACGGCGCTCGCCGATGCGGCGCACGTCATCGCTGACGAGTCAGGACGCATCCGGGAAGACACCGACCCCGACACCGCGCTGGTCGAACTGGCAGCCATCGATCTTGCGAAAGTCGCCGAGCAGGTCGGGTCTGCCGCGCTGGTACTGAAGTCGATGTGCGAGGAATACAGAATCGAAGACCCGACCGTCTACGGCGGAGGCCTGTACATATGATCACCCTCACCAAGACAGTGCGCGCCGCGGCCGGCATCGTGGTCCTTGTCATCATCATCGTCCTTGTGATGAGTTACCTCGGTGCGTACAAGAACGCCAAGAACGGCGATGCACCCGATTCGAGCGCGGAGACCACCAAGACCGCCGAGGCGACCCAGGCCCCTTCCGGCGAGCAGCCAAAGGGGAGCGGGGGAGCAACATCCACGACACCGAGTATCGGCACCGTCACCGTTGTGGTCGACGGCCTGAACTTCCGCGTAGCGGCCTCACGTGAGTCTGAGCTCATCCGCGGACTCGACGCCGGCGAGAAGTTGTCACTTCTGGCCGAGGAGAGCGGATGGTTGAAGGTCAAGGACTCGGCCGGCAAGATCGGCTACGTATCATCGAGCAGTCAGTACACCAAGGTCGAGAAGTAGGCGGTGGACTCGTGGCGCGCATCATAGGGGCTGCAAGTGACTTCTATCGCCTCCGGGTCACTCGGGTCGCGGAACCCGACGAGCCCGACCTGGAGTGGCGAGACGACATCCTGTACCGCGAGCCGCCGAGGCAGCACCTCGGAGATGTCGAGAGCTATGCGGTCGAGGCAGTCGCCACGGACGACGAGACGGTTCATGTGATCGCGCTGTACGAGTCGAACGCCGAGGCCTACACGGCGCTTGAGGGCATCTCTGAGGACCTCGACGAGCTCACGCGCTCAGAGTTCGAGTCACGGTTCTTCGGGTAGGCCTTCCCGCTGCACATCATGTGGCGGGTATTCATCACACACGCACCCCGTTGTAGATGGAGAAGGGGCGACGCGTCGAATCACTTTGTTAACATAAGATGCATTATCCGACATGCGCACGTGCTTGGCGAGGGACTTCAACCTCGGTGCTCAGCTACTCCTGGCCAGCTGCGTCGATTGCGTCCTGCGTCTTCTGGGTGGCGTCATTCGCCTTGTCGGCGGCGTCGTCGGCCTTCTTGGGAGGTTCCGTCATGTAGTCCGTCACGGGGTCCGCAGTCGATGTCGCCTCGGGCTGAGTGGTCTTCGCGCTGCCGGAGCAGCCACTCATGTACGGGCTGAGTGTCAGGCATAGACCGATCACGCACGCGAGACGTGTCCACTTGTTGCGCACTATGCACCTCCTTGATGGCTGCGGCCCCGGACTGTGTCGTCCACAGCCCGGGGCCGGCCTATCGATCGCGCCCATGCGGGTCCGGTCGTTCCGTTACCGAGACCGACGGGCGTCTTCGAACGATGTGGCGGCTACTCGCCGCCTGCCGCCTCAGCCTGCAACTCTCCGGAGAAGTCAGGGGCATCCACTGCCAGCCCCTTACTCTCGCTCGGCAGGAAAAGGTTCAGAATGATCCCGAGCAGCGTTGCCGTCGCCATGCCCGGCAGCACGTAGTCTCCGAGCGGGATGGTCGTGCCCGTCGCCTCCATGCCGATACCGACCACGAGGACCACACTCGAGAGGATCAGGTTGCGGCTGTGGCCGTAGTCGATACCGCTCTCGACGAGCATCCGCAGCCCGGAACTCGCGATAAGGCCGAACAGCAACAGCGATATGCCACCCATGACGGGAACCGGGATCGACTGGATGACGAACTTGAGCTTGGGAACGAAGCCACCGATGAAGAAGGCCAGTCCGCCTGCGTACCAGAACACCTGCGTGGCGTAGACCTTCGTGACCGCCATGACGCCGATGTTCTCGGCGTACGTGGTGGACGGCGTACCTCCCACCGCAGCCGAGAGCGCCGTCGCCAGACCGTCGCCCATGAGCGACTCAGGCAGAAGCGGCGTGAAGTCCTTGCCGACGATCTCGTTGACGACGAGGAGGTGGCCGATGTGCTCGATTATGACCACGAAGGCTACCGGTGCGATTATCAGGATGGCGCCCAGGTCGAACTTCGGATACGTGAGTGTCGGCAGACCGAGCCACGCAGCATCCAGTACAGGCTGGAAGTCAACCATGCCCATCGGAATGGCGACCACATAGCCGACGATGATCCCGAGCAGGATCGGGATGGTCGACAGGAAGCCCTTGAAGTAGCTCGCGAACGCGATAGCCGCGCCGAGCGTGACAAGGGCGAGCAGGAGGTTGTTGAGTGCGAACTCAGTCCCCGCTCCCTTGGTGGCCATACCGACTGCGACCCCGGCGAGGCCGAGACCGATGACGATGACCACTGCGCCGACGAGCGCCGGAGGCAGGACGCGGTTGAGCCATCCGGTGCCGAACGCCTTGATCAGAAGAGCGACCACGACGTAGATGAGGCCTGCCACCACCAGGCCACCGAGTGCCTCGGGAATCCCCTTCGTGGTCGCAACGGCGATGATCGGACCGATGAAGGCGAACGACGAGCCGAGGTAGCTCGGGATCTTACCCTTCACAAGGATCAGGTACAGGATCGTGCCCGCGCCCGATGTCATGATGGCGACCGAGGGGTCGAGCCCGGTCAGCAGCGGAACCAGCACCGTTGCGCCGAACATCGCCATCAGGTGCTGGAATGCGAGGGGCAGCGCCTGCAGAATCGGTAGCTTTTCGTCTGTCTGGATCTCTCTGTGCTGTGCCACCTACTCCTCCTTCTTGGGACTGATGGGCGAACTAGGCGAACAGCGCCTGGATCGCCGGCAGGATGAACGTGACCACGAACGCAGCCGATACGATCCACATGAGGGGGTGGATCTGGCCGGCCTTGCCGTGGAAGACCTTGATCAGCACATAGCTGATGAAGCCGAACCCTATGCCGTAGCTGATGTTGTACGTCAGCGGGATCCCGACGATCGTGAGAAACGCGGGGAACGCCTCCTCGAGGTCGGTCCAGGGGATCTCGCGGACCGTCCGCATCATGAGGAAGCCGACGACGATGAGTGCGCCGGCGGTGATCGGATACATGTAATAGGAGCCATCGGGAACAGTGAATCCGGCTCCGGCCATCTGGCCGAAGTGCGCAGCGTTACCGATGTCGAAGCCCCCGCCGATCATCCCGACGAGCGGCGCGAAGAACGCGGCGATCGCGAAGAAGACGCCGGTCACGATCGCGGTCAGGCCGGTGCGCCCGCCCTCAGCCACTCCCGCTGCGGACTCGATGTAGGTCGTGATCGAGCTTGCGCCGAACAGGCCGCCGACACTGGCCGCGATCGAGTCGACGGTCAGGATGTTCCGGATGCCGGGTACGGAGCCGTCCTTCTCCAGGAAGCCGGCCTGCTCGCCCACGCTGATGACCGTGCCCATGGTGTCGAAGAAGTCCGTGAGCATGATCGCGAAGACCATCAGAAGCAGTGCCGGGGTGAAGATCTGTGCGAGAGCGATCGTGCTCGTGCCCTCTGGAGTCTGGAAAGGCGCCAGGAAGGTCGAGAAGTCAGGCGCGGCCACAAGCGTCTCGGGGAGTTTGGTCACTCCGAAGATCAGCGCGGCCACAGTGGCGACGAGAATGCCCCAGAGGATGTCGCCCTTGATCTTGAGCGCCATGAACATGAGGATCGCGAGCAGACCGATGACCGCAACCCACACGTAGGGCTGAGTGAAGTCTCCGAGGCTGATGAGCGTTGCGGAGTTCGGCTGGATGAAGCCTCCCTCGTTGAGGCCGATAAGAGTGATGAACAGCCCGATACCCACCCCGATCGCGCGCTTGAGATCGAGGGGTATCGCGTTCATCACCGCTTCTCTGAGGCCGGTGAGAACGAGCACCAGAATAATGAGGCCCTCGACGAAGATGACCGACATGCCCACCTGCCAAGGAACGTTCGCCTGCTGGAAGCCGATGACCGAGAAGGTCACGACGGCGTTCAGGCCCATGCCCGATGCCAGCGCGAACGGCCTGTTACTTACAAGACCCATGCAGATGCACATCAACGCCGCACCGATAGCGGTGGCAGTCGCAGCTCCTGCGAACGGCACGCCGGCCGCAGACAGGATGCCGGGGTTCACGAAGACGATATATGCCATGGTCATGAAGGTGGCTATACCAGCGATGACCTCGGTCTTCAGATCCGTTCCGCGCTCTTTGAACTTGAAGAAGTGTTCCATGTGTCCCTTCCCGTCAGTCGTCCCTTTGATGATCGGGTCGCCCAGCCCGTTGCGGCTCCCTGCCCTCCTGTTCTCGCTGCCCAGACTCACTTATGTAATGCAGACCGCTATGTACCAGCGGTGAACACACTTCCGACATACGTGCATGGCCAACCAGAACCGAGTCGGAGGGCCTCGATGATCTCCTCGGCGATCGGCGGCCTGAGATCCAGATCGCGCAACTCCCGGGGAGTGAAGTGGTCGACCGCTTCGACACGCGGGTCTCCCGGATGATCGGTCACGCTGCCTCCTGTGATGGTCGCCGCGAACGTGAGATTCACGACGTGGCGCTCGCCTGTGGGGGCTATGGTGTCGTTGATGATCAGAGGGCGACCGATCTCGCATTCGAGCCCGGTCTCCTCAAAGACCTCGCGGTGCAGCGCCGTGGAGAGCGTTTCGCCGAACTCCACACCGCCCCCAGGCAGAAGGTGATACGTCGAGGCGCCGAGGCGATGTCGAACGAGTACGACACGGCCTTCATGCACGATCAGGGCGCCGACCCGGACACGGGGCGACCTAGACGCCTGTGCTGCCAAAGCCCCCCTCCCCCCTCAGAGTCTCATCGAGCTCGACGACCTCAACCAGGTCGGCGTAGGCAACAGGCTGGATCACGAACTGCGCGAGCTTGTCGCCCCGCTTGATCTCGATAGGCTCGGCAGGGTCGAGGTTGATGGCGATCACCTTGATCTCGCCACGGTAGTGACTGTCTATGAGACCGGGAGTGTTGACCAAGCTGAGCCCTTGCTTGATGGCCAGCCCGCTCCTCGGCTGAACGAAGCCCGCGAAGCCGACCGGGATCGCAACGGCGATGCCGGTGGGAACCAGAGATCGCTGGAAAGGCTCGAGTACGACGTCGTGCGCGGCATAGAGATCCATTCCCGCGTCACCTTCGTGCGCGTAGCGCGGCAGCGGCAACCCCGGGTCCAGGCGCTTTATGCGAAGGTCCAATTCAGACTCCTCGTAGGGTGGTGGGGACGACCAGGTCACACGCATCGCGTGCCTGCCGCAGCGCATCAGGATGATGTGGCCTCACCGAGGCGGCTCTCGGGTCGAGAGTCCTGTCGGGTCTGAACTGCTGTATCACATAGCTCTGGGCACCCCTGATCGAGGCAGCTATCTCCGGAAGGTCGTCGACCTCCACGACGCCCGGATATGCCGTTGTCCGGAACTCATGGGACACACCACTGTCCACGAGCAACTCCATCGACCGCCGCGTCGTCTCAGCGGCATCGGCACAGCCAGTAGCCTCCGGGTATCGAGCGGGTGTGGCCTTCACGTCCATCGCGACCTGCTGGACAAGGCCGCGGCTCAGAACGGTCCTGAGCACCTCAGGGTTGGACCCGTTGGTGTCGAGTTTGACGGGGACCTCCTGCTGCCTGAAGTACTCTGCGAGACCGATGAGCCCGGGATCCTCGGTGGGCTCCCCACCTGTGATGACGACTCCGTCGATCCAGGGTCTGCGCATCTGGATGTACTCGTGCACTGCGCTGAACTGCTCGGGATCCTTCGTGGCGCGCTTCAGGCCCGGATTGTGGCAGAACGGGCAGTTGTACGCGCATCCGGTCACGAAGACCGTTACCGCCACGCGCCCCGGCCAGTCGAGCATTCCAGCGGGATTGAAGCCGGCGATGCGCTCACTGGGCGCAGACGGCGCCCTGGTGTGGAGGGACTGTGTTCCGGGGATGTCCACCGCTACTGTGCGAGCAGGTCGCGCACACGGAGTCTGTCGGGAACCACGCCACGCCACGACTCGATCTCGTTTCCGTCAGCGTCGCAGACGAGCGCGGATGGTGTTGCGAGGATCCCGTAGAAGGACGCCTCCGCCAGGCCGTCGATATCGTCGACGTTGAAGACCGTCACTCCCTCGATGCCATCAAGCGCCTGCTTCGCCGCAGGACACCGGGGACAATCGTCCTTCACGAACAGCTTGACGTTCACCTGCGTCTCCTCGGCTCTCTGTGTCTCGACGGTCACGCTGCGGGGTCCGCACAAGGCGTCTGCCCGGGCTGCTCCGACAGGTCGGTACGCACGCGCTCGTACAACTCGCCGACCTTCGAGCGGTTCCATGTCTGGATCTTGGAGAAGTAGCCCACGATCCTCGTGACGCCATAGACATCCATGGAACCGCACAGGGGGCACTGGGTCGTAAGGCCGCGCGACGTACGCTGGCAACTCTCACACACCGTGAACTCAGGGCTGAACGCGATCTGAGAACACTGGGTCTGGCGGAAGGTCTTCTCGACGAAAGACCTGATGGCCCCGGGATCGGGCTGGTTCTCCCCGAGCCATACGTGGACGATCGCTCCGGCCTCGATCAGGGGATGGAACCTTGACTGCTTCTCGACCCGCTCTATGTAGTCGACGTCCGCGTCTACCGCGATGTGGACCGAGTTGGTGTAGTAGTAGTTCCCGCTGGTCACATCGCCCTTGACGACCGCAGCGGTCTGAAGCGGCCAGTACTTCATGTCGAGCTTCGCGAGACGGTATCCGGCAGACTCCGCAGGGCTCTCCTCGAGAACCATGTTGATCCCGTAGCGCTCTGAGAGCTCCTTGCACTTCAGGTTCATGGCGCTTATGACCTTGAGTCCGAAGCGCAGCGCGTCGGCGGATTCGTGAAGCTGCTGGCCTGTATGCACCTGGACGAGCTCGTTCAGGCCGATCAGGCCGGCGAGATAGGTCAGGCGGTCCATCTTGAGGTAGGGCTCGCCGTCGAGTTCCTGGGTGAGCAGGCCGAGCGGACCTTCGGAACCGAGATCGAACAACTCCTGGATGAACGCGAGCTTCTGAACGTGTGCTTTCGCGACGATCTCAAGGGACTTGTTCAGCTCCATGAACAGCGCCTGATCGCTGCCCTGCGCCTTGTAGGCGATGCGCGGCAGGTTGATCGTCACGTTCTGGAGGGCCGAGAACCGCATCTTCTCGGGAGTCACGGTCTCACCGAGCTGCTCTTGGCTCAACTTCAGTTTGAGCCGGCAGCACTGGGACACGGTCACCTCGTCACCGCGGTCGAAGACGAAATAGGTGATCCCCTGTCTGCTCGCGACATCGCACGCCTGATCGAAGAACTCCTCATGACCCGGCGTACGGAAGAAGTCGTCGTTGATGTGCAGTAACGGCTTGGGGAACACGAAGGTCTTGCCGTGGGCGTCGCCGCGCATGTAGACATTGAACATGGCCCTGAGGAAGGCCTGAGCCTCAGCCTCGTAATCCTTGTAGGTCTTGCCGGTGTATACCCCGCCGGGGCCGATGGCCGGGGTGTCGGCGAAGTGCCTGGGCACGTTGAAGTACAGGTTGAAGTCGGTGAAGACGACCTGGCTGCCCCGGGCGCCGGCCAACTGGTTGAACTCGAATATCAGCATCTGTGCGAGCTGGTCGATCTCGTCAGGGGTCTTTCCCACCAGGTACGGGGCGAAGAAGACGTTGACGGCCTCCCACCCGACCGCGCCCGCGTAGTGCGCCTGGAGCGCGGAAGCCATCTTCACCATGTGGCCGATCAGGACCTCGGCATGCTTGGCGGGCTTGCTCACGCTGGTGATGTTGGGGAGGTTGAGCCCGAACTTCTTGATGTACTCGAGCGAGTGGCCACCGCAGTAGGGACGGATGATGAATCCGAGGTCGTGCAGATGGACGTCACCGACATAGTGCGCTTCCGCAACGTCCTCGGAGAACACCCGCCGTAGCGCGAATTCCTTGAGGATCGTTTCCGCGATGGTGAGGTTGATCGACTCAGGGTTGTGCGTGGTGTTGCTGTTCTCCTTGTTGGCGTTGGTGATGATCTGCTCGACGTCCCACATCGGAAGGCCGAGGTGGCTGTGCTTCTTGTGGGCCAAGGTCATGCCACGCTCAAGGAGTTCGAGGTCTACCATCTCGCGAATGATGGCCGTAGTGACGGTCATGAGGTTGGTCCGGTCAATCCGGTCCTCTACGGCGTCAGCGATCTCCTCGGCCACAGCCGGAGCCAGGTTCGCCTCCTTCACCAGTGAATCGACGATCTTGAGGCGGTTCCACGAATCGATCTCCTGCCGCGAGTTCGTGGAGACCAGTAGGGCGATATCGGTCGCGTCGGCTATACCTTTGCCGCCTGTCGGCTTGATGACATTGACCGCTCGCTCCATGACCATGTGATGCACTCCCCGCTCTCCCCGTGACACCTCGGTCCGCGCCGGACTCGTCACGATTGCATGTGGCTACTTGAGGTCTTTCAGCTCGGTGTAGAACTCATCGAGGTCCTGGAATGACTTGTATACGGACGCGAACCTGATGTATGCGACCTTGTCCAAGTCCCTGAGGCGCGCGATGACCATATCGCCGAGCGCCTTGGCCGGGATCTCGTACCGGAAGGTGTTGTGCAATTCGGCCTCGACGTCGTCGATGAGCGCTTCAAGCTTCTCGGTCGAGACGTTGCGCTTTGCGGTCGCCACTACAAGACCTCGCATGATCTTGCCGCGGTCGAAGGGCTCCATCGAGCCGTCGCGCTTGACCACCATGAGAGGCATCTCTTCCCGACGCTCATACGTCGTGAAGCGCTGCTCGCACTTGAGGCACTCGCGACGCCTGCGGATAGCGTCCTGCGACTCGGAGACGCGAGAGTCGACGACCTTGGTCTCATCATGACCGCAGAAAGGACAGCGCATGGCCTCCACCCCTATATCTAGGCTGCATCCGAAGTTAGCACACAAGATATGGGGTTACAACGAGGTATTGGCGGGAATCTGAAGTATCTGAACCTAGCGGGATGCCATCGCGGTCAGCGCCTCGGGATCCTCCGGCACGACCAGGGGCTGACCGACGCGAAGCGCCGATCCTTCCATGCCGTTCGCCACCCGGATGGCGTCGACCGTCTGTGCTGTGGTGGTTCCCGGGAGCCGATGCTGGGAGGCGATATCCCACAGGGTCTGATCGGCCTCCACGCGAACCACGGTGGAGAACTCGATGGCCGGTGCAGGGGCGACCGCTCGGTACACGGCGAACGCGATCCCGGCGACGAGGAGCGCGAAGAGCGCCAGTTCCAGCAGCGAGAGCCCTCGTGGGCTTCCCATACCGTGGCGACGTTCTCTTTCGCCGAACCCCGTGCTGCCGGCCCGCCCATGTCGACTGATCATCTTATGCATCTCCGACCTCCATCCCTCCGCGTCTGTAGCCACACACTAACCGGAGGGTCTGACACGATTCCGATTGCCGACCGAACACCTGTTCGTATGTATCGTAATGCGAACGTATGTTCGGTGTCAAACACGAGTGCACAGCCACCATACGCAGACCAATCGAACGCCTGTTTGCCACGTCAGCTCGGATTGGGCTAGACTCGTACGAACATACTTTCGCCTCCAGGGAGGTCGCGATGACCTACTCGCGGGAACTCACCAAGAGACAACAGCAGATCCTCGATTTCGTACGCGCCGAGATACACCGGTGCGGCTATCCCCCGTCGGTCCGCGAGATCGGTGAGGCGATCGGGCTGTCGTCATCCTCGACGGTCCACTCACACCTGGCGGCGCTCGAAGCCAAGGGATACATCAAGCGCGACCCGAGCAAGCCGCGCGCACTCGAGGTCTTCGACTACCGGGACACCGACAGGGCTGTCGACTACGGCCAGGTCCGCGCGGTCCCGCTCGTGGGCCAGGTCGCCGCGGGTTCCCCTATCCTTGCGGCGGAGAACATCGAGTCGACCATGCCGCTCCCCGCCGAGATGGCCGACGAGTCGACGTTCATCCTGCGGGTGCGGGGAGACTCGATGATCGAGGCCGGCATCCTCGATGGCGACTTCGTCGTGGTCCGCCAGGAGAGCACGGCCTCCAATGGAGAGATCGTCGTCGCGATGGTCGCCGATGAGTCGTCCGGGGGCGAGCCTGAAGCAACCGTCAAGGCCTACTACCGCGAGGCGGACCGCATCAGGCTGCAGCCGCGCAACAGCGCGCTGGAGCCCATCTACGCACGAGACGTCACGATCCTCGGCAAGGTCGTCGCCCTGTTCAGGCGGATCGGCTAGAGATCCTCGCCGTTCTGCTCGAACTCGCTGAATCGGCTGACGAGTTCTGCGGGTACGCTGATGATGAGGCTCGTGCCTTCGCCGGTGTGGTGCTCCGCGACCACCTGGGTGCGATCATGCGCCAGCCGGACGACGTCACCGCGGGTATAGGGCACAAGCACCGTCATGAGCCTGCTTCCCCGGGCCGCTTCGCGTGCGATGCGATGGAGAAGATCATCGAGCCCGTCGCCGGTCTTTGCGGAGATCAGCACGGAGTCCGGATGTCGCCGCAGGAGCGCTGCGCGGTCCTCGGCGGTCATGGCGTCGGACTTGTTCACCACGAGCAGGCGCGGCTTGCGATGCGCATCGATCTCGTGCAGAACGACATCGACTGCCGTCGCCTGAGCCTCCGCCTGAGGGTGAGACCCGTCCACCAGGTGGATGAGAAGGTCCGCTTCCCTGACCTCGTCCAGTGTTGACTTGAATGCTTCCACCAGGCCATGCGGGAGCTTGTTGATGAACCCGACGGTGTCGGTGAGCGTGATCTCCCTGCCCTCGGGCAGTTCCATCTTGCGCGTTGTGGAGTCGAGCGTCGCGAACAGCTGGTCCTGGGCGAGCACGCCCGCGCCGGTGAGGGCGTTGAGCAGGGTCGACTTGCCGGCGTTCGTGTAGCCGACCAACGACGCACGAAACACCCCTGAGGCGGCCCTGGCATGACGCTGGACCTGCCTGTTGGCGGAGACCTGCTTGAGCTCCTTGCGCAGATCGGAGATCCGTCGCCTGGTCAGGCGTCTGTCGACCTCCAGCTGGGACTCACCGGCGCCGAAACGAGCGCCTCGACCTCCACCCAAGCGTTCGGCCTCGAGGTGACCCCACATGCCGCGCAGCCGCGGAAGCACGTAATCCAGCCGTGCGAGCTCGACCTGCAGCTTCCCTTCGCGACTCTCCGCGTGTTTGGCGAAGATGTCCAGGATCAGCGCGGTACGGTCGAGGACCCGGACATCCGGGATCATGTCCTCGAGGTTGACCTGCTGCGATGGCGACAGGTCGTCGTCGAACACGACGACGTCCGCATGGAGCTCCTTGGCGACGCGGGCGACCTCCTCGGCCTTGCCCGGACCGATGAACGAACGCGAGTGCGGCCTGTCCAGCCGTTGTGTGACGGTCGCGACGACGTCGCAGCCCGCAGTGTCGACCAGCCGCTCGAGCTCCGCCAGAGATTCCTCAAGCGGCCACTCGTGACGTGCATGGTCAACGCCGACGAGCACCGCACGGTCGCGATGCTCGTCCTGTAGTCCATCCAGCTCGAACTGCGCGCGCTTCAAGGCGCGGCCTCCTTGGGTGACTAGAGCTCTTGTTTGATCCGCTCGAGCGCCTCCGCCAGACGGTGATCCGGCGTCGCGAGCGAGATGCGGATGTAGCCCTCGCCGTCGGGGCCGTAGGCGCTACCCGCAGGGACGATCACGCCGGCCTTCTCGAGAACCATCCCGGCGTACTCGGCCGAGGTGTAGCCCTCGGGGATCTTGGCCCAGACATAGATCGTGCCCTGCGAGACGCGCGCAGAGAGCCCGATGGCTCCCAAGGCATCCATGACCATGTCGCGGCGGCGCTGATAGATGGCGGACATCTCGATGACGTCGTCCTGCGGGCCGAGCATGGCCTCGATGGCGGCGTCCTGGATGGCGGTGAAGGCCCCCGAGTCGATGTTGCTCTTGACGGTGCCGAGCGCCTTGATGGCCTCGGCGTTGCCGGCGGCGAACGCGATACGCCATCCGGTCATGTTGTAGGCCTTCGAGCAGCTGAAGAGCTCGATGGCGACGTCGCGCGCGCCCGGGCGCTGCAGGATGCTCGGTGGACGGTAGCCGTCGAAGCCGATCTCAGAGTACGCGTTGTCGTGCACGAGAAGCAGGTCGTGCTCCTTTGCGAACGCGATCGCGCGATCGAAGTACTCGACGGGCGCTGCGACGGCGGAGGGGTTGTTCGGATAGCTCAGGAACATCATCCGGGCCTTGGCGAGTACGTCGGCCGGAGTCGATTCGAAGTCGGCCAGCCAGTCGTTGTCGTCGCCCATGTGCATGTAGTGGGTCTCGCCGCCGATGAGCACGCCACCAGTCGTGTAGACCGGATAGCCGACGCCGGGCACCAATGTGTAATCGCCCACGTTGATGAAGGCGGGGAACAGGTGCGCGATACCCTCTTTGCTGCCGATGAGCGCCACGATCTCGGTGGCCGGATCGAGCTCGACGTCGAAACGGCGATGCATCCACTCGGCGCACGCCTCACGGTAGGGCTTGCTGCCTGCATAGGCGGGGTACTGGTGGTTCTTGGGGTTCTCGATGGCCTTGGCCATCGCGTCCACTATGCGCTGCGGCGTCGGCATGTCGGGATCGCCGATACCCAGGGAGATGACATCCACTCCCCGTGCAACCAGCGCCTCCTTCTTGCGGTCGATCTCGGCGAACAGGTACGGCGGCAAGTTGGACATGCGGTCGGCGGTCCTCACGGCGGTATCCCTTCAGCGTGGCAACGGCTCGTATCGATCTGCCGAGGAATCGCGAAGCGGCTCCTCGGCGGGCACGGATTCGGAACATGGTACCACTTGACCCGCCCTCGTGAAGGCGGCATCCGGCGCGGTGTTCGGCGCGAGGCTATCCCGCGTCGTCCTCATCGATGTTCAGCACGCCGACGAAGACCTCCGTGGCCGGTCCGGTCATGTACACATGGCCGTCCTCGTCCCATCGGATGAGGAGCTCCCCGCCGGGCAGCTCGATGCTCGCACTTCGGCCGACATAGCACGCCAGGGTCGCCGCGACGAGGGTCGCGCACGCACCGGTGCCGCACGCGAGCGTCTCGCCCACTCCGCGCTCCCAAACGCGCAGCAGGATGGTGTCGTCACCCACGTACTGTGCGAACTCCACGTTCGTCTTGTTCGGGAACGCGGGATGGTTCTCGATGGCCGGCCCCACGGTGTCCACCGGTGCGGTCTCCACATCGTCCACCCAGATGATCGCGTGGGGGTTGCCCATCGAGACCGCGGTGATCTCGAACGTGCCGTACTCCGTGTCGATCGGGCACTCGAAGACCTGCTCGCCGGTGAGCGTGGTCGGGATCTCGGCAGCCGCGAGCACGGGCACGCCCATGTCCACCGTGGCCATGTCCATGTTCCCGTCGTAGTCGCGGGTGAACGTGATGGGTTTGATGCCCCCGAGTGTCTCAACGCGTACTGAGTCGGAATCGGCGGGCACGAGTCCCGCGTCGACGACGTACTTGGCGAAGCAGCGCACGCCGTTGCCGCACATCTCGGCTGTCGAGCCGTCCGAGTTGTAGTACAGCATGAAGAACTCGGCATCGGGAGTCGTCGCGGGCCTGACGAGGATCAGTCCGTCGCCACCGATGCCGAAGTTGCGGTCGCAGAACCATGCGACAGCCTCGGGCGAGAACTCATACTCCTCGGCGAGGTCTTCGATGAACACGAAGTCGTTGCCGAGCCCGTGCATCTTGGTGAAGCGGATGTCCATCCTCAGGGTCCCTTCCCTACTCCCCCGCGCCGAACGGGTACGGTGCGGGTTCACCCGATTCTAGCAGGTCGGATGCTCGCGAAAGCGCCTCTGCCGGTGACAGGTCGGTGACGTCGATCCAGCTGACCCGGTCGTCGGCGCGGAACCACGTGAGCTGCCGCTTGGCGTACCTGCGCGTCGCCTGCTTCACGGTCTCGGTGGCCTCGGCGATCGGGACCTCCCCCCTGATGACCGGCAGGAACTCCTTGTATCCGATCGCCTGTGACGAGGTGAGGGCGTCTGAGTATCCCGACGCGAGCAGACCTTCGATCTCGTCGAGGAGCCCTTGCTCCAGCATCAGGTCGACCCTTCGGCCGATGCGCTCGTAAAGCTCGAGCCGAGGTAGAGCCATGCCGAGGAACCTGGCTTCGTAGTACGGCTCCCTGTGGGCGAAATCCTGGGCCTGTGAGGCGTAACTCGTCCCCTCGTGCACCATCTCGATCGCCCTGATCACGCGGCGGATGTTGTTGACGTGGATGAGCGCAGCGGCGTCCGGATCGAGCGCGGCGAGCTTGGCATGCATCGCCGGCCCCCCGATGCGCTCCGCCTCTTGTTCGAGCGAGGTGCGAAGCGGTGTGGACAGGTCACCGGCAGGGAACTCCATCGAATCGAGTGCCGCGCGGACATACAGTCCGGTCCCGCCGACGAGCAAGGGGACGGCGCCGCGAGCGCGTATGGAGTCTATGGCCTGGCGTGCATCCCTTTGATACAGGGCGGCGCTGTACTCCTGGCCGGGGTCGACGAGATCGACACAGTGGTACGGGACGCGGCGCTCCTGCACGGGTGTCTTCGCGGTCCCGATGTCCATCCCGCGATAGACCTGCATCGAGTCGGCGCTGACGATCTCGCCGCCCGTCAGGACCGCGAGGTCCTCGGCCAGCCGGCTCTTCCCGACCGCGGTCGGTCCTACGACCGCAACGACCTGAGCGTGTACCTGAAGCTCAGACATACCGGTCGACCTTGAAGCGCTGGAGCAAGAGGCGCTCGCCTGGAGCGATCCCCGCCTTGCGGCACGAGATCTCCACCTGCTGCTCGGGGGTCTCGACGCCCTCGAGGTCGGGAAGCAGAAGGCCCCGCTTCCACCCCGAGCTCACTATGCAGCCGTACTCGGAGGGGTCGAGGTCTTGGAACTCGCAGTCTTCGGCGGTGTGGAGGACGTCGACCGATATCTCGAGGTCAGCCAGTTCGTCGGATGTCATCGGCGGGAACCTCGGGTCCTCCGTAGCGGCCTGGACAGCGTTGCGTACCACTTCCTGAGCAAGCGAAGGCTCGGTGGGTGCGATCGTACCGATGCAGCCTCGGAGCATGCCGGCGCGGTGCAGGGACACGAAAGCGCCCGCCCTGCCGGGAAGCGCGGGGTCCGCGAGTGTCGGCGAGCCCGGCACGCGTCCGGTCGCAAGGTAGCTCTCGATGGTGCTCCGGGCGAGCGCGACTATCTCACTCTCCGGGGAACCGGCCGCTCCGTGCTTCAACCCGCGATCCGGGGTCGCCCCGCTGGTCGGTTCAGCCCCCGCGCCGGGGCCATCGAGAAGCTGCTCGTTGACGACCGCCGTCAGGTAGCCGACGCCCCATGGGCCCTCGTAGGCCAGCACGCGGGCGGTGGCGGGTGCGGCGACCGCACCCATGGTGATGAAGGAGCGCAGTCCGCACTCCCCCGCCCTGTCCACGAAGGCCGGGTCCAGATCGGTCAGGCCCGCGAAGTCCGAAGCTCCGATGAGCGACACGAGCGTCGCGTCGAACTCCTCGGCGATCGGATCGTATCCCGCGGGCGCGTCCTTGGTCAGGCGGTGGCTGCAATCCCCGCTCGCGACGAACGCGATGCGTCTGCCGAGGAGCTCCGCCGCTCGCACGAGCTCCTCCCCGAGTATGAGATGGTCGTGATACGGCAGCCACGAGAGCGAGATCACGAGTAGCGGCCAGCGTCCGGTGCGGTCGAGGAAGCTCATGGGGACGACGACCCCGTGGTCGAGCCACCCGGAACGCAGCGACGCGGTGCGTGCGCGATCGAGCGCGGGCACTCCTCGCTCTCCGAGACCGCACACGAGCGCCTCTCCGAGCTCGGAATCACCCTGATACCCGAGTCGGACCTGCGGCGCGCCGAACTGAGCGAGGTCGCCCTCGACGAACGCAGCGGTCTCGACGACGAACGCATCGGCGACAGCCGGCGCGTGCGGGGAGATGATGACCACCGTGTCGGGATCCCAGCGCTCAAGGAGTCCTGCGGCCTCGTGCATGGCCTCTGACGAGAGTCGGGTGACCGCTGCACGCCGTCCGCCGACCTCCTCGACCATGATGGGCGGATGCGGCGCCATGATGCCGAACACATGCGGATCCATCGAAGCCACCTCCGGCAGGAAACGTGATCGTGCTTGTCCGCACGAAGGACTGTCCTAGTACGTACCCGCGATGCGGCCCGAAAGGAACCAGGTCTGTGCTTCTTCGATCTCCACATCGGCGAACGTGCCGGCCAGTTCCCGGGCGGTCGTGCCTTCGGGAACCGGTACGTGCACGACCTTGTTGCCGTCGGTCCGCCCCGTGAGCATGAGCTCGTCGCGCTTCGAGGTTCCTTCGAACAGCACGCTCTGCGTGGTGCCGACGAGCTTGACGTTGTTCTCGAGCACACCCGCGTGGACCGCCTCGACGAGCCGGTCGAACCGCTCCTGGGAGACCTCCCGCGGGACCTGGCCGTCCATGGTGGCGGCGGGGGTGCCCTCGCGCGGCGAATAGATGAAGGTGAAGCTCTGGTCATACCGGGCTGCGCGGACCACATCGAGGGTCGCGAGGAAGTCCTCCTCTGTCTCACCGGGAAAGCCGACGATGATGTCCGTGGACAACGCCAGTCCGGGGATGGCGGCGTACAGCCTGTCCACGAGCGCGAGGTACGATTCCTGCGTGTAGTGGCGGTTCATCGCCGTCAGTATGCGGTCTGAGCCAGACTGCACCGGCAGGTGCAGGTACTTGCAGACCTCGGGCGTCTCCGCCATCACCGCGATGGTCTCTTCGGAGAGGTCCTTGGGGTGGCTCGTCGCGAACCTGATGCGCCGCACGCCGGTCGCGGCCACCTGCCGCAGCACCTCGGCGAACCTCGGCTCCCCGTAGATGTCCCGCCCGTAGCTGTTCACGTTCTGGCCGAGGAGCGTGAGTTCGAGGACGCCGTCCGCAACGAGTGAGCGGCACTCGTCGACGATCTCCTGAAGCGGCCGCGAGTGTTCCCGCCCGCGAACGTACGGAACGATGCAGTACGTGCAGAAGTTGTCACAGCCCACGGTGATGGGAACCCACGCATGCCAGGCGTGCTCACGGCTCGAGGGGAGGTCGCTCGTGAACTCGGTGGCACCTTCGATGACCTCGACGATCGGGAGCCGCGATTCCTCGGCCGCTGCAAGGAGTGCCGGAAGCCGGCCGATGTTGTGGGTGCCGAAGACCACGTCGACGTGCGGAAGCGAGCGCAGGAGGGTCTCACCGTCGCGCTGGCCTATACAGCCGCCGACCGCGATCAGCGTGTCGGGACGCCCGCCCGTCTTGAGCGCCTTGAGAGAAGCGACCTGCCCGCGCAGACGCTCGTCGGCGTTCTCACGGACACAGCAGGTCATGAACACGTAGATATCCGCCGGTTCGTCATCTTCGGCAGGACGTAGTCCGGCGGCGAGCAGCATGCCCGTGACGCGCTCGGAGTCGTGCTTGTTCATCTGACATCCGAAGGTGCGGACCTCGAACGTCGCTGGGGTCATGGTCTCCATAGGCCGACGAGTGTACCACCTAGGGGATGCGGCCACAGGCTCGGCCGGCCTCGAGAAGGCGTACCAGGACCTCGTCCGGCATCTCGACCGCGCCCATGTCCACGCCCGGCGAACTGGGACCGTGGTAATCGGAGCCTCCGGTGACGAGAAGGCCGGACTCTTCGGCCATCGACGCGTACCGGAGCCGGTCAGAAGCGGAGTGCTCGCCGTGGTAGGCCTCCAGACCGCGCAGACCGGACGCGATGAGCCCGGGGATGAGCTCGTCGACCCGCGTGACGCCCGGATGCGCGAGCACGGCTACACCTCCGGCATCACGAACCGTCTGGAGGACCTCCAGAGGGCTTGAGACGGGTTTTGGGACGTAGAACGGCCTTCCCCGCCCTATCAGACGCTGAAAGGCGTCAGCGACGTCCTGTGCATGACCGCGGGCGACGAGCGCACGCGCCAGGTGGGACCTGCCCACCGCACCGCCGTCGGCGAGATCGAGGACCTCGTCGAGCGGGACCATGTACCCTTCGGCCGCGAGTGCATCGACCATCGCCCGAGCGCGTTCCATGCGCGCCTCACGTAGCAGCCTGAGCCGGGCGAGCAGGACGCTGTCGGAGGGTTCGACGAAGTAGCCGAGGATGTGGATGTCGCGGCCGTCGTGGGAGGCGGACAGTTCCACACCGGGGACGACCGTGATCCCGCGTGCGGCGCCCAGGGCGCAGATCTCCGCGACGGCCTCGACGCTGTCGTGATCGGTGACCGCCATCGCGTCCAGACCGAGCTCAGCCGCGCGGTCGATCAACTGCAGCGGAGTCAGATGTCCGTCGGACGCGGTGGTATGCAGATGGAGATCGAAGCGCATAGCGCCTCCGTGCGGGTCGCTAGTGACGCATGTCGCGAGGCTCGACGAGCAGCCTAATGGCTGTGCGCTCCTCGCCATTGATCGTGATGTCCGCGAACGCGGGGATGCACGTGAGCTCGAGCCCGGAGGGAGCAAGGAACCCGCGTGCTATCGCGATGGCCTTGATGGCCTGGTTCAGGGCGCCCGCGCCCACGGTCTGGACCTCGACGGCGCCTTGTTCCCGCACGATGCCGGCAAGAGCGCCGGCGACGGAGTTGGGGTTGGACTTGCTGGATACCTTGAGAACTTCCACTGCTGCCTCCGGTGCGGTGTCTCTGCTGCGTGTCGCGCGGGGCGACGGCTGTGATCCTGGTGCGAACATGGTGCGATCTGGTGTCCTGTGCCTCGCGTCACGCAAGGCGGAGAATCAGTATAGCGCAATGGCGCGCGCGCTAGTCCTCCTTGTCGATGTGGAACCTCACGGTGATGCCGTCCCGGCCGACGCTCACTTTCGGCTCTCCCCTGAGGTGGACGTAGTAGCGTTCGGCCAGACGGTCGAACGCTGCCGTCACTTCACGTCTGAACTCAGTCATATCGGCATGATGGATCTTGAGTCCTCGCCGGTCCTTGTAGATGTCCGGGCCTGGGGCCTTCACGGGTTCCTCGTCGGCAGTGGCCAGCGCGATCACAGGCTCCAGACGCACGACCTCGGTGGCGAGGATGCGATGCGCGGTACGCTCGGAGACCGCCAGTCCGATGGACTCGCCGATCTCGACGAGATCGGCCGCGTCGGAGGCCGCTCCCGGTCGCTGCCACACGGGAAGCCGCTCGACGTCGTCACAGAAGAGCAGGTCCGACGTGTCGAGGCTGTCGCGAGAGGTGAAGTGCAGTGTGGCGAGGACCTCGGCCGGCGAGCCGAGGTAGACATCGACCTCGGGATGCTCGCATGCGAACTCGAGGACGCGGCGGACGATGTTGTGGGGACCACGCACGACCTTGAGCATTCCGGCGTCGTCGCGCTCGAGCGCGGGCCAGGACGACTGGTCCGCGCGCTCGCCGAGCTGAGTGACGTCGGCCAGGACACCTATCGCGGCGCCTTTGTGGGTGCCCGAGGAGACGACCGCGACCTTGGTCACGTTCGATTTGACGCTGAACAGCGCCATTCCTCGGCCATGCACGCCCCAGCGGTCCATGACCATGGTCTCGAGCTTGGAGGTGACACGGGGCTCGAAGACCCGCTCCTGCATGCCTTCGGGGATCCCGACACCGTCGTCGATCATCGCAAGATAGCGGTCGTCGCCATCGCGTGTGGTCGCGACGAAGATCCTCTGGGCATGCGCATCGCGCGCGTTGCGGAGCATCTCGACGACGACATCCTCGAACGACCGGATATCGTGCTTGGCCTGGCGCCGCTCAGCTTCTGATACGCGCAGGCGCACGAAGCCGTCGCCGAGGTTCTCCTCGACCTTGAGGAATGCCTCACCAGAGACGGATGAGACGAGGTCTATCAGCGAATCCTTGTCAGCAGCCATGTCGTCCAGTCTACAGAGTCCGAGGGGTGCGTGCAGGACGGTGACGCAAGACGGACCGCCACGAAGGCGGTCCGTCGATGTTCCACAGAACAGGCGGGCCGGACTACTTGGCGTAGTCCACGGCGCGGCTCTCCCGGATGACCATGACCTTGATCTGTCCGGGATACTCGAGCTCCTCTTCGATCTGCTTGGCGATGTCGCGCGCAAGGACCACCGCATCGGCATCCTTGATCTGATCGGGCTTGACCATGACGCGGATCTCGCGCCCGGCCTGCATCGCGTAGCACTTCTCGACGCCGGAGTGACTCTCGGCGACCGCCTCAAGCTTCTCGAGACGCTTGATGTAGCTCTCGAGGGTCTCACGGCGCGCACCCGGACGGGCGGCGGAGATCGCATCGGCGGCCTGGACCAGAACCGCCTCCACCGTCGTGGGCTCCACGTCGGCATGGTGTGCCTCGATGCAGTGGAGCACCGGCTTGGGTTCGTTCATGCGGCGCGCAAGATCGGCTCCGATGACGGCATGCGGGCCTTCGACCTCGTGGTCGATCGCCTTGCCGAGGTCGTGAAGGAGGCCTGCGCGGGTGCACAGTTTGACGTCTACGCCGAGCTCCGAAGCCATGACGCCGGCGAGATGAGCAACCTCGAGAGAGTGCTTCAGGACGTTCTGGCCGTAGCTGGTGCGGTACTTGAGGCGACCGAGGGTGCGGATGATCTCGGAGTGGAGCCCGTGGATTCCACTGTCGAAGGCGGCCTGTTCGCCGGCCTCCTGGACCTGCTGCATGACCTGGGTCTCGGCCTTGTTGAACATCTCCTCGATGCGGGCCGGGTGGATGCGGCCATCCGCTATGAGTGATTCGAGGGTGATACGGCCGATCTCACGACGGACCGGGTCGAAGCTCGAGAGGATGACGGCCTCGGGGGTGTCGTCGATGATGAGGTTGATGCCGGTGAGCTGCTCGAACGCGCGGATATTGCGGCCTTCGCGTCCGATGATGCGGCCCTTCATGTCGTCACTGGGGATGTGGACGACACTGACCGTCGACTCGGCGGTGTGGTCGGCGGCGACGCGTTGGATGGCGATGCCCACGATGTTGCGGGCCTTCTTGTCCGCCTCCTCGCGTGCACGAGCCTCGGCCTCGCGGATGTAGGCTGCGGACTCATGCTTCACGTCGTCCTGGATGCGGTTCATGAGGACGGCCTTGGCCTCATCGGCGGTCATGCCGGCCAGGCGCTCGAGGCGCTCGCGCTCGTCCTCGATCATCTGCTCGAGTTCCTTCTCGCGCTTGGTGATCTGGCCCTGCATGGAGGACAACTGGTGCTCGCGCTTGTCCTGGGACTCCGCACGGCGATCGATGCTCTCCTCGCGCTGGGCGAGTCGCGTCTCGAGCGCGGTGATCTCCTTGCGACGCTCCTTGGCCTCGACCTCTGCTTCCTGCTTCATGCGGAAGATCTGGTCCTTGGCCTCGATCATGGCCTCTTTCTTGAGCGTTTCGGCCTGCTTCTCGGCTTCTTGTACGACTCGTGTGGCGTCTTCCGCTGCGCGCGCGGAGCGTCCCTTGATCACAAGGCGATTGAGTACGAAGCCGAGGACAGCGCCGACGACCAATGCTGCGACTACGAGTGCGGCGGTCATCTGCGGCGTGCCTCCTTCCGGACTGGTTCCGTCCGATGTTCATGTGCCGATATCGAGTGTGACGTGCCCTGAAATGCAGAAAGCCGGGACGCATTCGCGCCCGGCAGATGTGATTCGAGCCTCGTTGTGAGTCCGGTATCCGTATACGCGTTCGCCGGGCTCAAGGGCCCGGTCAAGCACTTCTCGGTTGGATATCGCTACACGAACCGCCGGAGCCGTGGCTCATCAACGCGGCGGAGATTCACATTTGCCGAGGTTATGGTACGTCTCAGGGACTCGGAGCGTCAAGTGGAACTGAAGGGCTCGCAGGCGTCTGAAGCATCGTCATCCGGGGCCAACGACGCCCTCGCGGCACTGAACGCGATCTCGAATCCGAAGCCCTTTCGTGCAAGCCGTGCTGCCACACGCTGAACGTCCCGGGCGTCTCTCGCCGGCTTCTTGCGCGCCTCTCTCAGGGCACGCTCGTACTCCGATCCCTCGGGTTGTGCGGAGACATCGGAGACCGTCTCCTCGTCCACCCCGGCGTCAGCGAGTGCACGCTCGATGCGGCGCGTGCCCCAGCCGGCTGAGCGCTTGGATCGGACGATGCTTTCCGCATACCGTCTGTCATCGACGAACTGCAGTTCGACCATCCGATCCGCTACCAAGTCCGCCAGTGCCTGGGAGTAGCCGTCTGCGAGAAGCTTGTCGACTATCTCCCTGCGTGACCGTTCGCGGTAGTTGATGAGCCTCAGAGCCCGCTCGCGGGCGGCCTCGGGTTCATACTCGTCGATCTGATCCAGGATCGCCCGAGCGTCCGGGTACTCACCAGGCTCCAGTGCGAGAAGACGCACCACATCCGAAGATGTGGTGCGTCTTGTGCCGTCGTCGAAATCAAGTACCCGTACACGCGAACCGCGATACGGTTCGCTGATAGCGAGCAAGGTCACGCTACTCTCCGGGACCGACCGCGGCCACTTCGTCCTCTGCGGCGATCGGCTCGGTGAGCGGCTTGATCAGACCAAGCGCCTCACGGATCTTGCGCTCCACCTCGTCGCGCAGAGCGATGTTCTCCCGCAGGAAGTCCTTGGCCGCTTCGCGTCCCTGGCCGAGCCGTTCTTCGCCGTACGTGTACCACGCGCCCGACTTGGAGATCACGGCCTCCTCGACCCCGAGGTCCAGGAGGTTTCCTTCCTTGGAGATGCCTTGACCGTACATGAGATCGAACTCCGCCTGCCGGAACGGCGGGGCGACCTTGTTCTTGACTACCTTGGCGCGGACCCGGTTGCCCACGATATCGGTCCCCTGCTTGATCGAGTCGATCCTGCGGACATCGATGCGCACCGTGGAGAAGAACTTGAGAGCGCGGCCACCCGTGGTGGTCTCGGGACTGCCGAACATCACGCCGATCTTCTCGCGAAGCTGGTTGATGAAGATGAGCGTCGTGTTCGACTTGCTCAGTGAGCCCGCGAGCTTACGCAGCGCCTGGCTCATCAGACGGGCCTGGAGTCCCACGACTGTGTCGCCCATCTCCCCCTCGATCTCCGCGCGAGGTACCAGTGCGGCGACCGAGTCGATGACGATCACGTCTATCGCACCGCTCCTGACGAGCATGTCGCAGATCTCAAGACCCTGCTCACCGGTGTCCGGCTGCGATATCAGTATCTCGTCGACGTCCACCCCGAGTGCAGCAGCGTAGGTCGGATCGAGCGCGTGTTCGGCGTCGATGAACGCCGCTACGCCGCCGAGCGCTTGCGCTTCGGCGATGATCTGCAGCGCAAGCGTCGTCTTACCGCTCGACTCCGGGCCGTAGATCTCCACGATGCGTCCGCGCGGGACACCGCCCACTCCAAGAGCTGCGTCGAGCGCGAGTGATCCGGTCGGGATCACGGAGACCTTCACGCCTGCCGCGTGCTCGCCCAGCTTCATCAGCGAGCCCTTACCGAACTTGCGCTCGATCTGGTCCTTGGTCACATCCAGGATCTTGGTCTTGTCAGCATCCATGCCGCCCATAGCTCCTTCGCTTCACCGGGAGACCCCTCGGGTCACCTCGACCCTATACGAACACCTGTTCGATGTCAATCGGCGAGATCGACAGTGGCGAGGCGTTCGTAGAGAGGCCGGTACTTGGTCAACGTGCTCCTGAACACGGTAACCGAGGGGACTGACATCGAACGCTCCGAACCCAGAGCACCTTCGATGGCATCAGCGGCGGCGTCGACCGTGGTGATGGCACGCGGTGTGCGTGCGCGTACGAGCGTGATGTGCGGATGGAAGTGCCGTGACTCCGGTACCACGCCGTAAGACGATGCAACGTCCTCGATCGCGGAGAGCAGCTCGAGAGCCGTGCCGTCGGGGTCGCGCAGTGTGGTCCAGAGCATGGATGCCCGGCTCGCCTCGGGCGAGGGCAGCAACGCGCGGTGCAAAGGCAGTTCGAACCGTCTCATGGCGCCGAGCGCCTCGGAGAGGTCCGGGCCAAGGAAGCCGACCGACTCGTCGGCTATGTCCCCCATGAACTTGAGCGTCACGTGCAGATTCTCCGCGGGGACCCACTTCTCCTCGGCCCACCCGGGCTCCCGGGCGCAGATGAGGTCCCTGCCCGCGGCCAGTGCCGCACGCCACGTCTCGTTCAGTTCAAGTCCGATGAAGACCCTCATGCTATTCCGCCATCCTCTTGAGGAGCAGGTCGAGTGCTGTCATGGTCGCTCGGGTCCGGATGCCGTCACGGTGTCCGGGCAAGTGCCGCATCTCGGCACGGGAACCGGCAGCATCACAGATACCGAACCATATTGTGCCGACCGGTTTGTCAGCGGTCCCGCCGTCGGGTCCCGCGATGCCGGTCACCGACACCGCAAGGTCGCATCCGAGCGCTGTCCGCGCGCCTTCGGCCATCGCCCGCGCCGTCTCCTCGCTCACCGCCCCGTACTGCGCGAGAAGACCCGCCGGGAGACCGAGGAGGGACATCTTGACCTGGTTGTCGTAGGCCACCACTCCGCCAAGGAACGTGGCCGAGGAACCGGGGACCGACGTGAGCGCGGCTGAGACGAGTCCGCCCGTGCAGGACTCGGCGGTGCCCAGACGCAACCCCCGCTCGGTCGCCCTGCGGAGGACCATCTCAGCGAGACTCGAGCCGTCGTCGCTGTACCAGAACGGTTCGAGAGCGCGTTCCACCGCGGCTATAGCCTTCATGAGCCCCTCGTCCCCGGCCCCGTCGTCGATCAGGACGACGTGGACGTCTCCGGGCGAGGCGAGCAGGGCGAGCCTGACGCCCGGGTGATCCGCAAGAACGCGCTCGGCCCTGACCTGGGCATCCGATTCGGAGATCCCCACACACGCGATCTCACGGGTGGCGGCGCGGTCGGAGTCCTCGGCGAGCACGGACTCGAGCAACGGCCGCATCTCGGCCGGAGGGCCGGGAAGCAGGACGAGGCGACCTCCCCGCGGTGTCGGGATATCCTGGCCCGGCGCCGTGCCCACCACAGCAGGCAGGACCGTCGCGCCCTGGAGTACGAGCGCCTGACGCATCACCTGAGCGGCGGCTGCGGCGTCCCGGTGCCGGCCGACCCACATGGCGAGCGTGGAGACCACCGCCGGGTCCTCGGCCATCGCGAGGCCCAGGGCCAATGCCGCGGCGTCACGCGTGACGTCGTCGTGCGTCGGGCCGAGACCGCCCGTGCAGACCACGAGGTCATACAGCCCACACAGGCGCTTCATGGTCTCTGCGACGAGTTCGAGATCGTCTGGCAGGCTCACGGTCTCCAGCGTCTCGTACCCTGAGGACGCGAGCGCAGTCGCGATCTCACGGGTGTTGGTGTCCAGACGCAGGCCGGACGTTATCTCGGTGCCGACTGTGAGTACCGCGGAGGTGGGTCTCATGACGGCATCAGGACTCCTGATGCCCGGCGCCCTCAGGCTCGGCCACCTGGATGACGTCCCGCGCATGATAGAAGTAGTCGATCATGGAGTAGACCGTCGCGATCAGCGCAAGAGCCATGACCGCCCAGCTCAAGATATTGAACGTGCCGGAAAGCGTCGTGCCGAGATCCATGACCGGCGTCGAGTCCTTCACGATGAACATGACGATCGCGATGATCTGGAGGACGGTCTTGATCTTGCCGAACGAGCCTGCTGCGATGACCTGCCCTTCGGCCACAGCCACCATGCGAAGCCCCGTGACGATGAACTCCCGCGCGATGATGATGATGGCGGCCCAGGCCGGAAGCCCCCCGAGTTCAACGAGAGAGACGAGGGCGGCGGTGACAAGGAGCTTGTCCGCAAGCGGGTCGAGAAGCTTCCCGAAGTTCGTGACCTCGTTGCGCGAACGCGCCAGGTAGCCGTCCACGGCGTCAGTCGCGGCAAGGAGGGTGAACAACACAGCCGCCCACCATGGGCCCCAGTTTGGAAGCCGCGCGAGCAGGACGACCACGACGACCGGGATGAACACGATCCGCAGTATCGTGACGCGATTGGCCCAGTTCATCGGGATGCCTGCCATGCTGCTAGAGTACCTCCGCCACGAGATCGTATCCGAGTGAATCCACCACGCGGGCCATGACCAACGAACCCGCCTCGAGATCTCTGTCGAGGAGCACCACACCGTCGACCTCGGGCGCCTGGCCGCGCCAGCGTCCCACAGTGACACCCTCCTCGTCCACACCCTCGACAAGCACCTCGAGTTCCTTCCCGACCAACGCCTCCGCATGAGCGATGCCGACGGCATCAGCGGCATCCCGAAGCCGCTGGGCCCGGGAGACGCGTGTCCGCTTCGCCGGCAGCCCCGGCATCGAAGCGGCCTCGGTCCCCGCCTCGGGCGAGTACGGGAACACGCCGACGTACTCGAAGCCGGCAGCATCGATGAACGCCAGCAGCTGCCTGACATCGGAGTCGTTCTCCCCAGGGAAACCGGCGATCAGACTGGTCCGGAGCGCGATATCGGGCAGGTGGGAGCGGATCCGGTCGAGCATGCCGAGGAACTCCTCGGCGGAACCCGATCGACGCATGGCCCGGAGAACGTCTCGGCTCGCATGCTGCAACGGGATGTCGAGGTACGCGCAGACGGTCGGCTCCTCGGCCATCACGGACAGGAGCTTATCGGTCACGCCGTCCGGCTGGACGTACATGATCCGAAGCCATGACAGCCCTTCTACGCGTGCGATCGCGCGGACCACGTCGGCGAGCGTCTCGGTTCCGGGAAGGTCGCGTCCCCATGCGGACGTGTCCTGCCCAATGAGGACGAGCTCCCGCGCGCCGCTGGCGACCAGGAAGCGGGCCTCGTCGAGAAGCTCAGGAAGCGGCCTGGAGCGGTAGGGGCCGCGGATCGCAGGGATCGTGCAGTATGCACAGGAGCGGAAGCAGCCGTCGGAGATCTGAAGGTACGCCGAGGGGGCCTCCACCGCTGTTCGAGCGGGCGTCTGATCTGACGGGGCCATGGGTGCGGACGGGTCGTCCGGTCCGATCCCCGCGATCGCGAGCAGGAGCTGGGCGATCCGCGGCTCGTCGGCCACCGAGACGAACGCGTCGGCCTCTGTGAGCGAGGCCTGAAGCTCAGCCCCGTAGCGGCTGACCATACACCCGGCGATCACGAGACGACGACCGGGTGATTCGTCGCGCCACTGCACGAGGTCGAACGCGACCTCGACACCCTCCTCGACCGCATCCCGTATGAACCCGCAGGTGTTGAGGACGATGATGTCAGCGTCAGCCGGGTCGTCGGCCACCGTGAGACCGGCCCGGAGGACAAGTGCCTTCATGCGGTCCGAGTCGACCTCGTTCTTGGGACATCCGAGCGTCACGAACCCGATCTTCGGCAGGCTGACGCCGGTCATGCTCTCAGGCGCCACTCCGCTACCGGTAATTCGTGAACTGCAGGGGGATGCCGTAGTCCTGCTGACGGAGGAAGGCGATGACTTCCTGCAGCGCATCACGACTTGCCGAGGAGACGCGCAGCTTCTCGCCTTCGATCTGCACCTTGACCTTGTACTTCTGGTCCTTGATGTCCTTGTTGATGCGCTTGGCGAGATCCGCTTCGATACCGTTGATGATGCGACCGGAGACGCGTACGGTCCCCCCGCTCGCGGACTCGACCGCGCCCCATGACAGCGCCTTGAGGTCGATCTCGCGCCTGACGAGCTTGGTGTTGAGGACGTCGATCACCTGCTTGCACACGAAATCGCTCGGTGTGGCGATGGTGACGGTGGCAGCGTGCTTGTCCAGTGTGATCGTCGAGCCGGTGTCCTTGAGGTCGTAGCGCTGCACGAGCTCCTTGGCGGCCTGCTGTACCGCGTTGTCCACTTCCTGCATGTCGACTTCGGAGACGACATCGAAACTCTGGTCCTTGGCCATCTGGCCCGCCTTCCTCTCGGTGGCCGGATTCACCGACCACGTACACTGCCGCTACTGCGACGCTCCGGCGGGCGCCGGGTCGGTCGCGGTGATCGTCATCTGGGGCGTCTCGGTGGCGCGTGGGATCTCAAGCTTCTCGCCGTTGCGGTAGACCGTCACCGCGGACGGTTTGCCTACGCGCACCACGGCTTCGCCCTGCACGTCCCACTCCTTGGTCTGACCGCCCGCCAGGGTGCCCTCGTACGCTTTGAGCCCGTCGACCGTCACGCGGAGCCATGATGCGCCGTCAGCCGTGACGTCGACGCGCAACTTGAACGGCTCGCCCGCCGCCGGAGTCTCAGTGGGTTCGACGGAAGACGTCGGCTCCACGGTGGGCTGGGTGGTCCCGGTCGGCACTGCCGACGAGGTCGTCTCCGGGGTGTTCGGAACCGGCGGGAGCTTGTCCGGCTCTCCGGCGAAGCGGCCGATACCCCATATGACCAGCGCGATCAGAGCCGTGACACCTGCGATCGCAGCGGCCGCTCTCCATGGGATGTGATGGACCCGGTCACGCGACGGCACGACCTGTTCCGGGAGACGCATGCGATCGCGGTTGGTCAGATGCCCCGTCTCCTCGGAGTACATCTGGAGGAGCGGCGCCGGATCCAGCTCCAGGAACTTCGCGTAGCTGATGATGTATCCGCGCACATACGCGGCGTTAGGGAGCACGTCCCAGTCGCCGCGTTCGAGCGCCTCGAGCATCTTGGTTCGGATGCGCGTTGCAGCCTCAGCCTCAGAGAGAGAGCGCCCGAGCTTCCGCCGGGCCGAAGAGAATGTGGCACCGAGGGTCTCAGCCATCTACTCCCCCTCCTCGAGCCTGTCCTGGCGCTCGAAACCCTTGAGCGCCTCGAGGTCCTCGATGTCGACGAGCACCTCGCGCGGCTTGCTGCCATCCGGCGGCCCGACCACACCCTTGGCCTCGAGCATGTCCATGATACGGCCCGCACGTGCGTAGCCGACCTTCAGGCGCCGCTGAAGCAGCGATGTCGACCCGATGCCGCTCGTCACAGCGATGTCCGCCGCCTCCCAGAGCAGCGGGTCGTCATCCTCGCCGGTATCCACTCCCCCGCCTACGGATGAGACCTTGAGGTGCAGGATCTCCTCGTGGTACTCCGGCTCGGCCTGGAGTTTGAGATGGTCCACGACCGCAGAGGTCTCTGCCTCCGAGACGAACGCGCCCTGGATACGCTTGGGCTTGGGCCACGCGGGGATCGAGAACAGCATGTCACCGAGACCTATGAGCTTCTCGGCCCCCGGTTGGTCGAGGATGACCCGCGAGTCGATGCTGCTCCCTACCGCGAACGCGATCCGGTTCGTGATGTTGGTCTTGATGAGTCCGGTGATGATGTCGGTGCTCGGTCGCTGGGTCGCCACGATGAGGTGGATGCCTGCGGCGCGGGCGAGCTGGGCGATGCGGCAGATCGAGTCCTCGACCTCCTTGGCCGCGACCATCATGAGGTCCGCGAGTTCGTCGATCACAATCACGAGGTACGGCAGGGCTTCATTGCCGTCTTCGAGCTTGCCGTCGTGCACCATGGTGTTGTACATGCCGATGTTGCGCGCCCCTGCCTTCTGGAGCAGCCGGAGCCTGCGCTCCATCTCACTCACTGCCCAGGCCAACGCGCTCGCGGCCTCCTTCGCCTCGGTGACGACCGGGACGTAGAGGTGCGGCACCCCGTTGTAGAGCGAGAGCTCGATCCGCTTCGGATCGATGAGGATGAGCCGGACCTCGGCAGGAGTGGCTCTCATGAGGATGCTCATGAGCAATGCGTTGATGCACACGGACTTACCGGTTCCCGTCGAGCCTGCGATGAGCAGGTGTGGCATCGACGCGAGGTCGGCGATGACGTTGTCACCCGAGACGTCCTTGCCGATGGCGAGCTGAAGCGGTCCGCCGTCGGTCTGGCTCGTCGTAGAGAGGACATCGCCCAATGTGACCGTGCTGCGGGTATCGTTCGGGACCTCGATGCCGACAAGCGACTTGCCCGGGATCGGGGCGAGGATCCGCACGGTGGGCGCAGCCAAAGACAACGCGAGGTCGTCTGCCAGGGTGGTGACCCGATTGACCTTCACGCCACGGGGCAACTCGAGCTCGAACATGGTCACCGTCGGGCCGGGCACCCAGTCGACCACACGGGCGGGCACGTCGAACGTGGCGAGCGTCTCTTCGATGAGTGTCGCCGTCTGCTTGAGTTCCTTGTCGGACGCGCGGTGTCGTGACGCGGCCTCGGAGGTGCGCTTGAGCATGCTGGTCGGCGGCAACTCGAACCCTTCCAGCGCACGCGGAGCGACTGCGCCGGGTGTGGGAAGCGTCTTGCGGCGGGCCTCGGGATCGTCCGCCGGCGTCCTCTGGCGCCGTCTCGACGCAGGCTCCGAGCGCGCGATCTCAGGCACATCGACGCCGTCGACATCGGTAAGAGGCAACGTACGCGGCGCTCGCGAGCGAGTGACGCGCGACGACTCCTCGTCGGCATCTGGCGTCACCAGACCGGTGACCCACTCGACAACGCCTGATATGGAGAGACCGGTGATGACGAACCCGATGAGCATCAGCGCGACGAGGATCACGAACGAGATGGTGGTCCCGGTCAACGAGCGCAGGGCCCAGGCGACCGCTCCGCCGACATAGCCACCGTGTGTCTGGACGGTGACCGTCGTCCACTCCTCGGCAGGCGCGACGTTGACCGCCGACATCGAGATGATCGAGAGCAGAATGACGCCGAGCCCGGCTCCGACGCGGCGCTCGGATATGGCGAACGCGCGGACGAAGAAGCTCACTCCCCACAGCAGGAGCAGCACAGGCACGATGTACGCCCCCACGCCGACCGCGCTGCGAAGGAGTCCCGCGACGACCTTGCCGATGGCTCCGGTGCGTTCCGAGAGAAGCGCGATGGCGATCGCGATAGCCGCAGCTGAGAGAGAGACTCCGACTATGTCGTTGCGCGCGTCCTGGTCCAGCACCGGTGCAGGAGCGTGCTTGCCCCCACCGCGTCCACCTGCCGAGGAGCGGCCCTTCGATCGCGTCGTTGACTTCTTGCCGTTGGTGGCCATCGATCCCTCTCGAAAGGTGCTTAGCCCGCCAGCTGCCAGATTATCACGGCGCAGCCCAGGACGAATGTGTATACAGCGAACGGAAGGAAGGTGTGCTTGCGAAGGAAGCGCATGAGCCCGGCGATTGCGATGTATCCGGTCACGGCCGCGGCGAGGAACCCGACGACACTCACGGCCACAGGCGGTAGGGCCGCCTGGCCCGTCAGAACGTCCAGGCCCTTCTTGGCACCCGCCAACAGAATGATCGGGAACGACAGCAGGAACGAGAATCGAGCCGCCTGCTCGCGATCGAGACCCAGACCCAGGCCAGCGGACATCGTGGCGCCGGAACGTGAGATCCCCGGCATGATCGCCACACCCTGTGCCACCCCGACCAACACGGATTGCCAGAAGGTCAGACCATCGGCCGCATGCAGGGCGAGACGAGAGAGCCTGTCAGCTGCGGTCAGGAACGCCGCGGTCAGCAGGAAGGCTACTCCGACGTACACCATCGCCACGGTTTCGAACCAGTCGTTGCCGAGCACGCCGATCAGCCCGGTGGGGATCGTGGCGACGATCACGAGCCACGCCAGCCTCCTGTCGGCACTTCGCGCAGGATCCTTCGAGAGTACGGCTATGAGCATGTTCAACAGGTCCGCGCGGAAGTAGATCGCCACGGCCAGGAGCGTCGCGATATGCAGCATGACGTCGAACGCCACACCGAACTCGTTCCAGCCGAAGAGTTCCTGCAGCAATCTGAGGTGACCAGAGGACGATATTGGAAGGAACTCGGCGAAGCCCTGGACGACGCCGAGCACCAAAGCTCGAAGGACCTCGGTCAACTCAGACCTCCATCACTACAGGAATGATCATCGGGCGGCGGCGTACCTGCTCCCACAGGAACTGCGAGAGCGATTCACGAACCGCATTGCTGACCACATGCTGATCGGTTGCGCCTTCTTTGGCGGTCTTTGCGAGGGTCTTGGAGATCCGTGCGCGTGCCTCGTCGAAAAGCTCGTCGCTCTCGCCGGCGGTGACGCCCCGCATGACGAGCTCGGGCTCGCCGATCGGCTTGCCCGTCTGCGCGTCGATGGCGATGACGATGGTCGCTATCCCGTCACGGGCGAGCAACTGGCGGTCCCGCAACACGACTTTGCCAAGCTCGCCGACCGAGAGCCCGTCGACATACACGACCCCGCTCTCGACATGCGCAGCGAGGCGAGCCCCGCGCTCGTCGAACTCAAGACAATCACCATTGTCCATGATGAAGATGTCGCGACGGTCCATGCCCACAGACTGGGCCAACTCGCAGTGTGCCTGGAGATGGCGGGTCTCGCCGTGCACGGGCATGAAGTAGCGGGGCTTGATGAGGTTGAGCATCAGTTTCAGCTCCTCGGCGGCCGCATGTCCTGAGACATGGACGTCGGCTGAGCCTTTGTGCTTCACATGAGCGCCGGCTTTGGCCAGGCGGTTGATGACGCGGGAGACGGCCTTCTCGTTGCCCGGGACCGGTGTCGCCGAGATGATCACGGTGTCGCCCTCCTCGATCTGGACGGCCCGATGATCGCCGTTTGCCATACGGGCGAGCGCTGATAGAGGCTCGCCCTGGCTGCCAGTCGACAGCACGCAGACCTTCTCGGGCGGGAGATTGCCCATCTCGTAGGCATCGATGATGTCGTCATCGTCGATCACGAGGTACCCGAGTTGGCGCGCGATCTTGGTGTTGTTGATCATCGAGCGGCCAGTGACTACCACCTTGCGCCCGCACCCTACAGCAGCATCGCAGACCTGCTGGAGACGATGGATGTGGCTGGAGAAGGATGCTACGATCACGCGCTGTTCAGCGGCTGCCATGATGGACTTGAGTGCAGGTCCGACAGCTGCCTCCGAACGCGTGATGCCGGCCGACTCCGCGTTGGTGGAGTCGCTCATGAGGAGCAGTACGCCGGACTTGCCCGCCTTCGCAAGTTCCTGGTAATCGGTCAGGCGACCGTCGATGGGCGTCTGATCGAGCTTGAAGTCCCCGGTGTGCAGGATGTTGCCGACCGGTGTGCGGACGAGCACGGCCACGCCGTCAGGGATCGAGTGGTTGACGGCCATGAAGTCGAACCCGAAGTTGCCGAGGTTCACATGGGCGCCGGCCCGGATCTCGCGGAGCTTGGCCTTCTTGATGCCGTGCTCCTCGAGTTTGCCCTGGATCAGACCGAGAGTGAGCTTCGTGCCGAGGATCGGCACCTTGATGTCCAATTCCTTGAGCAGGTATGGCAGCGCCCCGGTGTGGTCTTCGTGGCCGTGGGTGATGATGATCCCGCGGAGCCGGTCCTTGCGCTTGGTGACATAGGTGTAGTCAGGCAGGATCAGATCGACGCCGGGATGATCCTCGTCCGGGAACATGATGCCCGCGTCGATGATGACCATGTCGTCCCCGTACTCGACGACGGTCATGTTCTTGCCTATCTCGTCAAGCCCGCCGAGCGGGATGACGCGAAGGCGCTTCTTCTTGTCTGTCATGTGCTGGTGTGATGCTCCTTTGGTTCGCGCACGCCGTTCCTCGGCATGCTGTGTGACGATACGACGCCGCGCTGACACGCGACGAATCCATCGATGTTCATGCAGCTCAGAAGGGCAACAGGCCCGTGTGCCGCATGACGTGCTCGAGCTCGGCCGACTGAGCCGCATCAGCGTCCACGAGCGGCAATCGCACGCCGCCCACGGGGAATCCGACGAACTCGAGGGCCTTCTTGACCATGATCGGATTGGAGGTGATGAACAGGGTCTTCATCATCGGCAGGAGCTCGAGATGGACGCGGAGTGCCCGCGTGTGGTCGCCCTCGGCCTGCGCATAGACCAACTCGCGCATCCGGTCTGACGCGACGTTGCCGATGGTCGAGATCACGCCGGTGCCGCCGAGGCCCATCATGGGCAGAGTCAGCTCGTCGTCTCCGGAGAAGACCTCGAAGCCCTCAGGAGCGTCAGCGATCACTGCCGCAGTCTGAGACAGGTCCGGCGTCGCCTGCTTGAGCGCCACGATGTTCTCACAGTCGTGAGCGAGACGCAGGATGGTATCCGGCTCCATGTTCACGACGCATCGGCCGGGGATGTTGTACAGCACCACCGGGACGTCTACGGCTTCGGCGATGGCACGGAAGTGCCGATACATTCCCTCCTGCGGAGGCTTGTTGTAGTACGGGACGACCGCCATGATGCCGTCGACACCCAGGGCGACGACCTCCTTGGCGAACTCCACCGAGTCGGCGGTGCAGTTGTCGCCGACATTCGCGATGAGAGGCTTGCGCCCGCCGACCGCATCGATCACGGCGCGGAAGAGGTCCATCTTCTGCGGATAGAAGACAGTGGGAGACTCTCCGGTCGTCCCGCACACGATGAGGCCGTCGCTTCCCTGATCCAGGATCCGATTCGCGAGCGCGGCCGCCCTGGGCAGGTCGAGGTCAAGGTCCGGCGTGAACGGCGTCACCATCGCGGTGAGCAGGCGCCCGAAGCGCGGTTCAGTCATGAGGGGTTCTCCTCGGCAGGTACGCGGTGATTCCGCGGAACGATCATCTCAGGCCCATATTGTGCCACAGATGCGTCCCCCTGACCGCCGGGACGTCGTTCGTCACCGAGGCGTAATGCAGAGGGCCTCCCCTTTCGGAGAGGCCCTCGCAGTTCAAGTGGCGCCCTATTTCAACAGGTCAGCGACCTGTCTCTCCACATTCGCGCTCAGTGCCGCAGTCCCGCCGAAGAGCTCGGCGTCGAATATCTCGTGTTGGTGATCCACGATCTGCTGCCTGATGTCGGGATGCAACGTGTCCGGGGTCGTCACCATGAGGACGCCTACGAGCTCGCCCATGGCGACCCCGCCGGTAAGCGCGTCAGGGAAGTTCGTGCCGGTGGCGATACCGATGGCGGACCAGGTCCCCCAACCCTTGGAGACGCCGTATCCGGCGATCATCGCGCTCGTGACGTAGCGGTTGGCCCCGCCCTTGCGCACGGAGGACATCTTCCCTGCTGCAGCAAGCTCGGCCGCCACAGCATCACTGACCGCAGATGTGCCACCTGCGACAAGCTGCGATGAGAATCCTCGGCCGGTGACGTAGCTCTTGACCGCGGCAGGCAGGACGGTCGGCTTGGTCAGCAGGATGGGTGCTTTCAGGGTGTATGCAAGCGGGGAAACGGACAACGCATCCGGGAAGTTGTCGCCTCGCGCCAGGAAGACCTGCTTGGAGAACGGCCTGCCCATCACGCTCTCGTGAGCCTGGATCTCCTGCGCTATGGCAACCGACGTCTCATAGCGAGACGCTCCACCGAAACGCTGCACCGTCAGATGCATGCCGGATCGCAAGGTGTTCTCCACTTCGGCGCCGACCGCCGCAGTCCCGCCGACGATGATCGCCTTGTGGGCGCCGAGCCTCTGGATCTCGGCTTGTGTGGCAGGATCGAGACTGTGCACCTCGGTGAGCAAGAGCGGAGCCCGATACGAACCCGCAAGACCTGAGGCCGAAAGTGCGTCGGCGAAGTTCCTGCTGGTGGCAATGATGACCACGTCGGACCCGGGGAACACCTCGTAGGAGATGTCGATGGCCGTCTTCAGACGGTTCTCGCCCCAGAGGCGTTCAACTGCAGGCTTGATGATCGCGTCATCGATGTTGGAGGGGTCGCTGTCCGCAACGTTGTTGCCGAACGCGACCACGCGGTAGTAGTAGGTGGTGTTCGAAAGCACGGCCGTGTCATGGTACTCCGTGGTCGGCGACTGGATCGTCGCAATCGATGTGAACGGTCCCGCTGCCGATGTCGAACGGTAGAGCCGGTATCCCGTGAGAAGCGGGTTGGCCACAGGAGACCACGTCACGTCGATCGCGCGCTCTACAGCGGTAGCGGTGAGTTTGAGCGGGGTCTCGAGCGGTGGCTGCACGATCTCCGTGATGGTGAACGTGACGGTACGTGTGGTGAAGTTGCCCGTCGGGTCGGTGGCCGTGACCACGAGCGTGTAGGTTCCAGGCTCCGTGATGGTGGTGCCGAGCACGAAGGGCTCGCCATCGAGTGTCGCAGTGATCACTGCAGTCGGATCCGTGGTCGTGGCCGTCGGCGTAGCTGACCCGGGGTACGTTCCACCCTCGACCACGCCACCCACACTGAGATCGGGCGCGGTCTTGTCGATGGTGAACGTGACAGTGTCCGTGGCGGAGTTGCCGGCAGGGTCGGTAGCTGTCACGACGAGCGTGTAGGTACCTTCGGCCGTGACGGTGTCACCAAGCGTGAACGGGGCGCCGTCGAGAGTGGCTGAAAGCGTGGCGCTCGGATCGGTTGAGTGAGCCGCAGGGGTCACGTCGGCGCTGGTCACAAACCCGTCTGAGGGCGTGTCGATGACGACGTCAGGTGCGGTGGTGTCTGTGGAGGTCACAGTGAAGGTGACCGTCTTGGTCGCGGTGTTGCCTGCTGGATCGGTCGCGATGACCGTCAGCGTGTAGGTCCCTGGAACACTTATGGTGGTGCCGAGAACGAAGGGCTCCCCATCGAGTGTGGCGGTGATCACCGCAGTCGGATCCGTGGTCGTGGCGTTCGCTGTAGCGGTGTCCACATAGCTGCCGCCGTCGGAGACCCCGGTGATGCTCACATCGGGAGCGGTTCTGTCGATGGTGAAGGTGACAGAGTCGGTCGCGGTGTTTCCTGCCGGGTCGGTCGCGGTGACCACGAGCGTGTAGGTGCCTTCGGCAGAAACCGTCTCACCGAGGGTGAACGCGGCACCGTCAAGCGTGGCCGAGAGTGTGGCGCTCGGATCGGTGGAATGAGCCGCAGGGGTCACGTCGG